>NZ_JAVFJJ010000004.1 GCF_030908245.1 Sinomonas sp. ASV322 | reverse complement strand
GGCACCACCTCGAGCTCGGCTACAAGTCCATCCGCGTCCAGACCGCGGTCCCGGGGATCAAGGCCGTCTACGGCGTCGCGGCCCAGGCCCAGGCCTCGGGCGAGCGGTACGACTACGAGCCGGCCGGGCGCGGGGCCTACCCGCTCGAGGAGGACTGGGACACGCGCGCGTACCTGCGCCACCTGCCCACCGTGTTCGAGGCCGTGCGCAACGAGTTCGGCCCCGAGATCCCGCTCCTGCACGACGGCCACCACCGCATGACCCCGATCCAGGCCGCCAAGCTCGGCAAGGCCCTCGAGCCCTACGACCTGTTCTGGCTCGAGGACTGCACCCCGGCGGAGAACCAGGAGGCCCTGCGCCTGGTCCGCAGCCACACCACGACCCCGCTGGCGATCGGGGAGGTCTTCAACACGGTGTACGACTTCCAGTCGCTCATCAAGGAACAGCTCATCGACTACGTCCGCGCGGCCTCGACCCACTTCGGCGGCATCTCCCCGCTGAAGAAGGTCATGGACTACGCGGCCCAGTACCAGGTCAAGTCCGGCTTCCACGGGCCCACGGACATCTCCCCGGTCGGCTTCGCCGCCCAGCTGCACGTGGGCCTGGCGATCCACAACTACGGGATCCAGGAGTACATGCAGCACTCGGACGCGACGAACACACCGTGTTCGAGCAGTCCATGACCTTCACCGACGGCTACCTCCACCCCGGGGACAAGCCCGGCCTCGGCGTCGAGTTCAACGAGGAGGCCGCGAACTCGTACCCGTACCAGCAGGCCTACCTCCCATACAACCGCCTCATCGACGGCACCGTCCACGACTGGTGACGGCCACGACTGGTGACCTGAGCGACGCACGCACCAACCAACCAATGCAGAGGAACAGCAGATGCTCAGAGTAGGAATCATCGGCGCCGGAGGGATCTCCGACGCCCACATCCAGGCCTATCTGGCCTTTCCCGAAGAGTGCGAGATCGTCGCCATGGCGGATATCGTGCCCGGGAAGGCCGCCTCCAAGCTGAAATTGCACAAGACGCGAGGCGCCAAGGCATACGAAGACCCACACCAAATGCTCGCGGACGAACGGCTGGACCTGGTGAGCATCACCACGCCGCCTTCCAGCCATGCCTCCCTCACCGTCGCCTTCCTGCGCGGCGGGGTAAACGTGATCGTCGAAAAGCCCATGGCTCCCTCGCTGGAAGAATGCGATGCCATGATTGCCGCTCACCGCGAATCGGGCAAGGTCCTCTCTGTGGTCGCTCAGAACCGATTCCGCGATGACATGGCCACCCTCAAGGAGGCTGTCGACTCAGGCTTGATCGGCTCGGTCTCGCATCTCCGAGTTGACTCGGCATGGTGGCGGGGGCTGACCTACTACGACCTGTGGTGGCGCGGCACATGGGAGTCAGAAGGTGGCGGCTGCACACTCAACCACGCGATCCACCACATCGACCTCACACTCTGGCTCATGGGGCGGCCGTCGCAGGTAACGGCCATGCTCGCCAACGCCCAACACGAGAACGCCGAGGTCGAAGACCTCTCGGTTGCCGTCCTGCGCTACGGCCGCGGACTCGCCCAGCTCACAAGCTCGGTCGTGCATCACGGCGAGGAACAGGAGATCGTCATCCAGGGTGAGTTCGCCAAGATCTCGCAACCATGGCGCGTGGCGGCAGAACTTTCTCGACCCAACGGCTTCCCGGTTGCCGGGGGCAACACTGCACTGGTAAGTGAGCTGAACGCCCTCGCCGAAGCACACGTTCCGCTGCCCCATCAAGGGCACGCCGGCCAGATCGGCGACGTCATCGCAGCGATCCGCGACCAGCGCGAACCGACGATCGACGGCGACGACGGCCGCAACGCCGTCGAACTCGTAACAGCCATCTACAAGGCCGGCATCGAGCGCGAGGTCGTCGATCTGCCGCTCACCCCAGATGACCCTTACTACCGATCCGGAATGCTCCCCCACCGAGCCCCGCACTTCTATGAGAAACGGACATCCATCACCGAGCAGTCCGGCGACATCATCGTGGGCGCCTCAACGAGCATTTCCAACGACTGACCCTTTGAAAGGACACCTGATGCCCGCATCGGAAGGCGCCACCTACGCCCCCGTTCCTATGCCGCAGCCCGTTGTCGGCCCCGGCGAATTTGTGTTCGCCGCCGCGTATCTCGACCATGGCCATATCTACGCAATGAGCGAGGGGCTGATCGGGGCCGGCGCCACCCTCAAGTGGGTCTATGACCGCGATCCGGCTAAGGTCGAAGCGTTCCGAACGCGGTTCCCCCAGGCTCAGGTTGCCAGCAGCGACGCAGAGATCCTCGCCGACCCCGACGTTCGGTTGGTTGCCGGTGCGGCGGTGCCGTCGGAGCGTGCAGACCTCGGACTGCGGGTCATCGCTGCCGGCAAGGACTACTTCACGGACAAGGCACCTCTGACAACGCTCGAGCAGTTGGATGCCGTCAGGGAGGCGACCGCTCGCACTGGGCTCAAGTACGCCGTGTACTACTCAGAGCGCATCCATGTGGAGGCCGCCGTGCTCGCCGGCCAGTTGATTGAGCAAGGCGCGATCGGCAAGGTCCTCCAAGTCACTTGCCTTGGCCCCCACCGCATTGGCGATCTGGAGACACGTCCCAACTGGTTCTTCGAGCGGGACAAGTTCGGCGGAATCCTCTGCGATATTGGCAGCCACAACTTCGAGCAAATGCTCTACTTCGCGGGTGCCCGGAACGCTGAAGTGGTCAGCGCCTCCGTCGCCAACCACGCCCACCGAGACCACCCCATGTTCGAGGACTTCGGCGACGCCCACATCGTGATGGACAACGGCGCAACGGGTTTCGTCCGTGTTGACTGGTTCACGCCATCGGGACTGAGCACCTGGGGCGACGGACGCACGATCATTCTCGGCACCGAGGGCTACATCGAATTGCGAAAGTACGTGAACATTGCGACCGGCGAGGGAGGCGGCCATGTCTTCCTGGTGAACGACGACGGCGAGCAGCATATCGAGGCGACGGGCCGAGTGGGCTACCCGTTCTTCGGGGCTCTCATCCGCGACTGCCTGGACCGCACCGAGACCGCCATGATTCAAGAGCACGCGCTCAAGGCGGCCGAACTCAGCGTCAAGGCTCAGCTTGCCGCGCGCGACGTGAGTCCCGCGATTCGATGACCGACTGATGTCGGTGCAGTCGGCCAACCATGCCGCGCCCGGGAATCGCGGGCGCAGCATGGTTGGGTCAGGAGAAGGCAAGGGACGATACTGTTTCAGAGTCCACTTCGCGAGCAGCACATAGCCAGCGAGTCAATTGCCGAAAGAGGCCACGGAGGGCCAGCAAGTTGAGTAGCAGCCCCATTCCCGCACGGGCGCCCAGGCCATCCACGATCTATCAAGTAGCGCGGCTCGCCGGTGTATCCCACCAGACCGTCTCTCGATATCTCAAGGGGAACGGGGGCCTGAAGCCGCAGACCGTAGCCAAAGTCGAAGACGCTATGGCACGTCTCGACTACACACCCAACCTTGCAGCCCGCGCACTGCGGAGCAAGCAGTCCTATCGAATCATCGTCGTGGCCCCCGAGGACCTTCATTTTGCTGCATCGCGAATACTCAAAAGCGCGGTCAGCACAGCCGATGAAACAGGATATGTGGCTGACGTTGTCCACATCGGCATAAGCACCTCCAAGTCTTGGGACCGCCTTGTCACTCTCGTGTCTGCCGAGCGGCTGGCCGGCATCTACTCACTGATCCCCCTCGGTCCCTTGGAAGAGGAGATCATCTCGAAGCACCCCGACATCCCACTCGTCGTCGCCGGCAGCTACGACGAGAAGATGCACGCGCGCGGTTCCCTTGCGGACGCGACCCCAGCCGCAGAGATGATCGAGCATCTGGCCTCCCTCGGCCATCGCTCCTTCTACCACGTGGCAGGTCCAGAGCTCTGGACATCAGCGGTAAACAGAACCAAGACCTACGAGACGACTATCGCCCGGCTCGGTCTCCATTCGGCCGGCTCCGCAATTGGCGACTGGTCCATGCTCTCCGGCTACCGGGCCGGACTCGAAATCCCCCTCGCTGACGGACCCGTCACCGCTGTATTCGCTGCGAACGACCACATGGCCTTAGGGGTCATACGCGCTTTGCACGAACGCGGCAAGAGTGTGCCCGAAGACATTAGCGTATTCGGATGGGACAACCTGGAGGAAGGCAAATACTTCATCCCCTCGCTCTCCACGGTGAGCATGGACCTCGAAGCCTCCGGGCGGAACAGCATGAGGGAATTGATCTCCCGCATACGAAATGAGCCTAGTGGCCCCCAGGGATACGAGTTCACCCCGATGCGGCTGATCTTCAGGGAGTCAACAGCTGAAGCCCCGACCCACGCAAGCTAATACGTGGGATCCGGGGCCCCAGCCAGGGCGTTGATCCGCCATCGAGCGGTGTGCTCTTCTCCTGGCGCCAAGACGATGAGATCGGTCCCGCTGTTGAAGGCGTCGGGCGGGCAGGTCATGGGCTCGACGGCCAGGCCGACCCGGCTGGGGGCCGGGGCCGCCTTGTCGGCGGTGTGAATCTGCAACCAGCAGCACGCAGCGTCCCACGTCATCACCACCCCGGAGCCGTTTGCCCGGTCTCTGATCGTGACCCGGGCAGTGCCGTCCGTGTCGAAGCCGAGGCCGGTGAACGCGTGGTCGATTTCGAGCCGTCCAATCGGGCGGGCGGAGCGGAAGTCGAAGGAGTCGCCCCCGACATGCCGCTCCCGGACCGGCAGGAGCCTGTCCGGGGTGACCTCCAGGAACCGGCTCGCGGGGACCTCGAGCTCCCAGTCGTCCAGCGGCGCCTCGCCCGCGACGAGATAGGGGTGCGGGCAGACTCCGTAGGGGGCTGCACGGTTCCCCGTATTCCGCGCGCGCACCTCCCATTGCAGGCCGCAGTCAGCATCGAGGATGTATGAAGCCTCGAGGTGGAGGGCAAATGGGTAGCCTCTGCTTGGATCGAGTTCGAGCGAGAGGGTCACAGAGTTCTTCCCAGCGGCGGAGAAGGACCATTCGCGGTCGAACACCAATCCGTGCAGAGCGCAACCGCGTTCGGGTTCGTTGACGCCGAGACGGAGTTTCTCGCCGTCGAAACTGTAGAGACCGTCAGCGACGCGGTTTGGCCAGGGCGCGGCAATCACTCCTCGGTAGTCCGGGATCGGCTGCCCTGCTGGGGAGGGGACAACAAGGTCGCGGCCCTGGTAGGTCAGGCTCCTCAGTGCGGCTCCCTGTGTCGTGACGACCGCGGCGTAGTCTCCGGCGTGCAGCTGATGCAGTCCTGCGGCCGTGGCGCGGGCCAAACCTGCCGAATCGGACGGGAGGGACGCGTAGCTTGCATCCATGGCTGTCGTTGGCGCCATCGCTCAGAGGCCCCGCGCGAGACGGTAGTAGGCGGCGTTCCACTCGAGCTCACGGGCGAAGCCGCGCGCGGTGGTGTCCTGGTCGATGACGAGGAGTTCGGTGCGAGCCATGCGGGCGTAGTCCTCGAAGGCCTCGATGCCGAGGGCGGTGCTCATCACGGTGTGGTGGGCGGCGCCGGCCTCGAGCCACGCCGTCGCGGAGGTGTGGAAGTCTGGGGCGGGCTTCCACACGGCGCGGCCCACGGGGAGCTTGGGCAGCGGCGCAGTCGGCTCGACGACCTCGACCGCGTTGGCGACGAGCCGGAAGCGGTCGCGCAGATCGGAGAGGGCGACGACGACGGCGGGGCCTGGGTCGGCGGTGAAGACGAGCCGGACGGGGTCGTCCTTGCCGCCGATGCCGAGCGGGTGGACCTCGAGGGACGGGCGCGCGGTCGTGAGCGAGGGGCTGACCTCGAGCATGTGGGCTCCGAGGATCCGCTCGTCGCCGGGGGTGAGGTCGTAGGTGTAGTCCTCCATGAGGGACGCACCGCCCGGAAGCCCAGCGCCCATGACGCTGGCCGCGCGGACGAGGATGGCGGTCTTCCAGTCGCCCTCGGCGCCGAAGCCGTAGCCCTCGGCCATGAGCCGCTGCACGGCCAGGCCCGGGAGCTGCTTGAGCGAGCCGAGGTCCTCGAAGCTCGTCGTGAAGGCCCCGAACCCGCCGGCCTCGAGGAACGAGCGCAGGCCGAGCTCGATCGCGGCGCCGTCTCGCAGCGATTGGTGACGGTCACCGCCGCGGCGCAGCTCGGGCGCGACGTCGTAGATGTCCTCATATTCGGCGGTGAGGGCATCGACGTCGGCCGGGTCCGCGGCGTCGACCGCTGCGGCGAGCTCGTTGACGCTCCACGTATTGACCTGGACGCCGAGGCGCAGCTCGGCCTCGGTCTTGTCCCCCTCGGTGACCGCGACGTAGCGCATGTTGTCCCCGAACCTGGCGAGCTTGAGGGTGCGGGTCGCGGCCCAGCCGGCGGCGGCCCGGGCCCAGGTGCCGATGCGATCGGTCACCCGGGGGTCGGAGACGTGGCCGACGACGGTCTTCCGCGGCACGCCGAGGCGGGACTGGATGTAGCCGAACTCGCGGTCGCCGTGCGCGGCCTGGTTGAGGTTCATGAAGTCGAAGTCGATCTCCCCCCACGGCAGCTCGACGTTGGCCTGGGTGTGGAAGTGCAGGAGCGGCTTGTCCAGGGCGGACAGGCCCGCGATCCACATCTTCGCCGGCGAGAACGTGTGCATCCAGGCGACGAGCCCGATCACGCGATCGTCGGCGTTGGCCTCGAGCGCCATCCGGCGGATCGCGTCCGGGTCGGTCAGCACGGGCTTCCACACGAGGCGCACCGGGAAGCCCTCGGCGGCGGTGAGCTCCTCGGCGATGCGGCGGGACTGCTCGGCGACCTGGGCGAGGGTCTCGGGCCCGTAGAGGTGCTGGCTTCCGGTGAGGAACCAGACCTCGTAGGCGCCGAGCGAGGGAGCACCGGGGCGGGTGGGCTGGGTGCGGGTGAGTTCTGCGGTCATGGGGGTCTCCTGAGTGGAAAGTCGGAAAGGCGCTTCAGCGGCCGTAGACGTTCTGGTAGCGGTCGTGGAGCGAGGCGATATGCTCGGGCGCGATGGGCAGGGGCTCGCCGAGCTGGCGGGCGATGTGGACCGTGCGTGCTACTTCCTCGCACATCGCGGCTGCCTTGACGGCGTCCCGCGGCGTCGGGCCGATCGTGAACGGGCCGTGGCTCTGCATGAGCACCGCGGGGGACGCCGAGTTCCGCAGCGTCTCGACGATGCCGCGCCCGATCGAGTCGTCGCCGATGAGCGCGAAAGGCCCGATCGGGATCTCCCCGCCGAACTCGTCGCCCATCATGGTCAGCACGCACGGGATCGGCTCGCCCCGCGCGGCCCACGCGGTCGCGTACGTCGAGTGGGTGTGCACGACTCCCCCGACCTCTGGCATGTGCCGGTACACGTAGGCGTGCGCGGCAGTGTCCGACGACGGCGAGAGCCCCGGGTTGCCCCACTCCCCTCTGTTTTCGCCCGAGATAGGATCCCCAGGGAGCGAATCCACGGGGACGCCATGAAGGTCCGTCACGACCATGAGCTCGGGGGCGAGGTCCTGGTACGAGACCCCGGAGGGCTTGATGACCATGAGGTCGTGCCCGGGGACGCGGGCCGAAACGTTCCCGGCCGTCCAGACGACGAGCTCGTATCGGGTCAGCTCCGCGTGCAGCGCGCAGACCTCCTCGCGCAGCCTCGCGATCTCGGCCTCGAGCGTGGTCCTGGTCATGACGTGGCTCCCTTCAGGGCAACTGCGCGTTTCAGGTCGATGGCCTCGGCGGCGGCCCGCTCGACCGCCAGGCCCGCACGGTACTGCTCGAGGTACGACGCGAAGCCCGCGACGTCGTCGTCGTTCGGGTCTGCCGTCTCGACGGCAAAGGCGCCGAACACGCGCCGGGACAGCCAGGCGCCAAGGCCGGAGCCCCCGCCGCCTGCTGCCTGGGCGGCCGTGAGGTAGGCGGCGAGCACCGCGATCCCCCACGCGCCACCCTCCGAGGCGGTCTCGGCAACCGACACGGGCGCGTCCAGCGCGCCGGCGAGGAGCCGCTGCGCGACCCCGGCGGTGCGGAACAGGCCCCCGTGCGCGTACATCCGGTCAAGGCCGACCCCCTCGTCCGCGAGCACCCGCATCCCCAGGGCGAGGGTTCCGACGACGCCGTAGAGCTGTGCACGGACGAAGTTGGCCAGGGTCAGGCGGCTGTCCGGCGTCCTCACCACGAGGGGGCGGCCGCGCTCGAGGCCCGTGATCGGCTCGCCGGCCAGGTAGTTGTAGGCAAGGAGTCCTCCGGCGTCGGGCTCGCCGTCGAGCGCCTCGGAGAACAGCAAGGTGTAGACCGCATCGGCGTCCACGGGCGAGCCGGCGATGGCCGCGAAGCGGTGGAAGAGCCCGGCCCAGGCCGCGAGCTCGCTCGCGCCGTTGTTGCAGTGAACCATGGCCACCGGATCCCCCGCCGGGGTCGTGACCACGTCCAGCTCGTGGTGGACGGCGGCGAGCGGGCGCTCGAGCACGACCATCGCGAAGATGCTCGTTCCGGCGGAGACGTTTCCCGTGCGGGGCGCGACCGAGTTGGTCGCGACCATGCCGGTTCCGGCGTCGCCCTCCGGCGGGCACAGCGAGACACCCGAGCGGAGCGCGCCCGTCGGGTCCAGCAGGAGCGCGCCCTCGGGGGTGAGCTCGCCAGCCGGCTGTCCCGCGCCGAGCACCTCGGGGAGCAGGTCCAGCAGCTTGGGCACCCGCCCAGCGCTCACCTCGTCGTAACGGGCGACCAGCTCGGCGTCGTAGGACTTGGTGTCCGGATCGATCGGGAACATTCCCGAGGCGTCCCCGACGCCCAGGACCTTCCGGCCCGTGAGGCGCCAGTGGACGTAGCCGGCCAGCGTCGTGCAGAAGCGGACGCGGGCCACGTGCGGCTCGGCGTCGATCACAGACTGGTGCAGATGCGCGATCGACCAGCGCAACGGGATATTCACCCCGAACAGCCCGGTGAGCTCGGAGGCGGCCGGCCCGGTGCTGGTGTTCCGCCACGTGCGGAACGGGACGAGCAGCCCGCCGTCGGCATCGAACGCGAGATAGCCATGCATCATGGCCGAGACCCCGATCGCGCCGAAGGCCTCCGGGCGCACCCCGTGGCGGCGCTCGGCGTCCCTGACAAGGCCCGCGTAGGCAGCTTGCAGGCCGGACCAGACCGACTCCAGCGAATACGTCCAGACCCCCTCGCCGAACTCGTTCTCCCACTCGTGGCTGCCCACTGCCAGCACGAGGGAGGGATCGTCGACGTCGACGAGGCACGCCTTGATGCGCGTCGACCCCAACTCGATACCCAGCGCTGTGCGGGCTTCCAGGATCGCGCTGCGGGCGGGCGCCGGCTCTGGCGTCATGTCGATGTTCCTCACGTGGTTGGCTCGATGTGACCGGTCACATCGTTGCCCCAATGTATGCCGCAACCATCACAGGTGGCAAGGGTCAGGCGGACTCGCGCACGATCAGCGCCGGCGGAACCGGCTCGGCGAACGCGAGCTCGCGACCCTCGACCATTGCCACGAGGCGGGCGACGGTGCGGCGGCCGAGCTCGGCGAAGTCCTGCCGCACCGTCGTCAGCGGCGGCGCGAAGAACGCGGCCTCGGGAATGTCATCAAAGCCGACGACGGCGAGGTCCCCCGGAACGCTGCGGCCCGCGCGTCGTGCGGCGTGCAGCACCCCCAACGCCATCTGGTCATTCGAGGAGAAGACCGCCGTAATAGTCCGGTCTGCGAGGAACTCGGCAGCGATCTCGGCGCCCGAGGCCGCCGTCCAGTCGCCCGCGCGCGAGACGATCGCCCCGGCTCCGGCGACCTCGCACTCGAGGAGGAACCCCGCGCGACGGGCCCGCGCCTCGGCCCAATCCAGCGGCCCGCACACGTGCAGGATCCGAGCGTGGCCCCGGCCCATAAGGTGCCGGACCGCGAGCCGCGCCCCCTCAACCTGGTCCACGACGAGGCCAGCCTCCTCGCCCGTGCCGGCGCCGTGCAGCTCGACAGCGGGCACGGCGAAGTGCACCGACAACATGGCATCCTGCACACGCTGCTGCGGCGCGATCACCACAATCCCGTCGACGGATTGGTCCATGAGGTGGTCGAGGGCTGCGAGAATCTCCTCCTTCTCGGCGGTGAACGCATGCGCGACGGTCACAAAGTAGCCGGAATCCCGCGCGGCGTTCTCCACCGCGTCCAAGCTCGAGGCCGGCCCATACAGCGCCGACGCCGACGACGCGAGGACCCCGATGGTCCTCGAACGCGCCGTCGTGAGCATGCGCGCGGCCCGGTTCGGGCGGAACTCAAGCTCAGCCATCGCCGCCAATACCCGCTCGCGGGTCTCGGGTCGGATGCTCGGCGAGTCGTTCAGCACCCGCGAGACCGTCTGCCGCGAGACACCTGCTGCCGCCGCGACCTCCCGGACCCCAGGAAGGCGCGCAGAGGATGCCGATTCAGCCATGGCCACCACTCTAATTCCCCCTCCCAACCAAGAAGGCTCGTGTCCTGTGGGTACCATGTGCTTCAAGGCTAGGAGGTTACAGTGGCCACGCTGCGCGATGTCGCGGCCTTGGCGGGGGTGTCCGTCAAGACCGTTTCTAACGTTGTCAACGGTTTCGAGTTCGTCCGCCCGAGCACCCGCGAGAAGGTGAACGCCGCTATCGCCGAGCTCGGCTACCAGCCGAACCTCGTAGCCAGAAACCTGCGAGCTGGGAAAACCGGTGTGATCGGACTCGCCGTGCCGGAGCTGAGGTTCAGCTACTTCGCGGAGCTTGCGGGCGCCGTCCTCGATGCCGCTCGACGGCGAGAATACGTGGTCCTCATCGAGCAGACCGGCGGTGAGCGATCGGCCGAGATCGAGCTGCTTCACGGATCACGCATTTCCATGATGGACGGCCTGCTGTTCTCGCCCTTGGGGCTGTCTGGCGACGATGTGCGGGAGCTCGAGGTGGACTATCCGCTCGTCCTTCTCGGGGAGCGAATCTTCAACGGCCCAACCGACCACGTCGCCATCCAGAACGTCGAAGGAGCGGCGCTGGCAGTGCGGCACCTCTTGGCTTCCGGACGAAGGCGGATTGCAGTACTCGGCGCACACGAGGGCGAGAAGATCGGTTCGGCGGCCCTCCGGCTCGGCGGATACCGGAGTGCATTGGAGCAGGCAGGTGTCCCCTTCGACCCGAGCCTGGTCGTGTACCGGGAAGGCTGGCATCGAACAGACGGGGCCGAGGCCATGCAGGAGCTCATCGGGCGCAACGTTCAGTTCGATGCCGTTTTCGCCCTCAACGATGAGCTGGGCCTCGGCGCACTGCGCACGCTGTTCCACTCGGGCAGGCGCGTCCCCGAGGACGTGGCGGTCGTCGGCTTCGACAATGTCACGGAGGCGCAGTTCGCCATGCCGAGCCTCGCGACCGTCGACCCCAATAGGGCCAAGATCGCCCAGATCGCCGTCGATGCCCTCCTCGAGAGGATCGCCTGGCGCGGCAAGGAAGACGATCCCAGTCCGCGCGCCTTCGAAGTCCCGGCGACGCTCGTGGCGCGGGAGTCCGCGCCTGCCGCGGTCCGCAGCGCCGTCGCCTGAGATTCTCCGTTGACGCATGTGATCGGGGTCTCTATACTCCAATTTACAACGTTGTATTTCTATCGTTGTAAAGATTCGCTCCGGTCGGTGTCCCGATCGACCCCAGAGAGGCATTCAATGAAGAAACTCCTTGCAACGCTCGCGGTGTCGGCCGTGGGCACGGCCCTGGCACTGACGGGCTGCTCGAACTCCTCAACGGCAGCCGATACGTCCGGCCCCGTCACCCTCACCTTCTGGCACGGATACACCGAGGCAGATGGCAAGGTCCTCGACCAGATCGTGGCCGACTTCAACAAGTCCCAGGACAAGATCAAGATCACGACGACGACGAAGCCGTGGGCGGTGATCGGCGACACCCTGCTCACGTCCCTTTCCGCGAAGAACGGGCCCGACATCGTGGCGCTTCCGGCCGAGAACCTCCCCGTGTACGCGTCAAAGGGAGCGCTGCAGAAGCTCGACGATTACTACTCGTCCTCTGCCCAGAACGCGTCGCTCAACCCGCGCGCGGTGGAGATGGAGAAGATCGGCGGCGACTACTACGGCGTGCCCACCGGCTTCGTGCCGCTGTCGGTGGTCTACAACAAGACTCTGTTCCAGAAGGCCGGAATCGCAGCCTTCCCCACGACGTGGGATGAGTGGGTCGCGGACGCGAAGAAGCTGACCGTCGGTGCGGACAGCGGGACGCCCCAGCAGTACGGGCTCGCGCTTCCCGATCACGCGACCGTGGGCAACGGGGTCTGGGCCAGCCTGTTCTACGGCAACGGCGGCGCGATCGTCGACGGGAACAAGTCGGTGCTCGACTCTCAGGCCAACCAGCAGACTCTCGCCTACTGGGCCAAGGCGGTGCACGACGGCAAGATCTCGCCCACCGGCCTCGACGGGATCGCCTCGGACAAGCTGTTCTCCTCCGGCAAGGCGGCCATGGAGATCGGCGGTCCGTGGATGGCCAGCGTGGCGAAAGAGAACAACATCGACTACGGCATCGCGGCCATCCCGGCGGGGCCGAAGGGCCCGGCCGCCTCGGCCATCGGGATCTCGGCGGCTGTGACCTCCCAGGCCGATGCGGCGAAGAAGGCGGCGGCGGAGAAGTTCTTCGACTACTTCTTCTCGAAGGACAATGCGACCAAGTGGTCGCTCGGCTCCGGCTGGCCCGCCCTGCGGACTGACGTACCGTCGTCGGCCGTCTCCTCGAACCCCGTCGTGGCCTCCCTCACGGACATCGTCGGCACCGCGCGTCCCCTGCTCCCCGGCGTCGCCGACAGCACCGATGTGCTGACCGCGGTAGACGAGGCGACGCAGAAGGCCCTCAGCGGAGGGGATCCGGCCGCCCTGCTCAAGACCGCCTCGCAGTCCGTCCAGCAGGCCCTCGGCAAGTAAGTCAGAGGTGGCCGCCGCCTGGGCGGCGGCCACCTCTCACAGAAGGAACACCCAACATGACCGCAACCACCCGTGAGCGAGCCCCCTATCGGGCACCGGCCCCGCTCGGCGGACGCCCCCTTCGCCGGCGCGGCCTGGCTGCCAAGGCATTCCTGTTCATGCTCCCGGCCCTGGTCATCCTCGTCGCCTTCGTGTTCTGGCCGATGGCCTCTGCCCTGCGGCTCTCGTTCACCAACGCCTCCGGATTCGGGATCGAGGAATGGGTAGGCCTCAGCAACTACGCGAGGATCTTCACGGACCAGCGCATCCTGGCCACGCTCGGCAACACGGCGCTGTACACGGTGCTGTTCACCCCGACGGCCTTGGTGGCGGCGCTGGCCCTCGCGCTCCTGCTGAACAACCGGCTGCTGATCGCCCGCGGATTCTTCCGCACGGCCCTCTTCCTGCCCTTCGTCGTATCGCTCGCCGTCGCAGCGTTCGCGTGGACGTACCTGCTCGACCCGCAAGTCGGCCTCCTCACCTACTGGCTGCGCGCACTCGGCATCCAGATCGGCAACGTCCTGCAGGACCCCGTGCTCGCCATGCCGACTGTGGTGGCAGTGGCCATCTGGAAGAGCTTTGGCTTCTACATGGTGATCTTCATCGCCGGCCTCCAGGAAATCCCCGAGTCTCTCTACGAGGCCGCGACCATCGACGGCGCGGGGCCTTGGCGGCGATTCACCCACGTCACGCTCCCGCAGCTGAGCAACACGCTTGCGTTCGTGGTGATCTTCGCGATGATCGCCGCGCTGCAGGCCTTTGACCAGATCTACGTGATGACAGGCGGCGGCCCCTACCGAAGCACACAGTCTGTCGTGATGGAGCTCTACCAGGAGGGCTTCAAGAAGCTCGACTTGGGCATGGCCTCCGCGCTGTCCTATGTGCTGCTCGCCGCCACCCTCATCCTGAGCCTCATCCAGTTCCGCTTCTTCGGACGTCGCGAGAAGGACACCCTCTGATGACCACCTCCACCACAGCTGCCGGACGCCCCCGGTCGGGCCGCACCCTGTCGCGCTGGCTGCTCGCCGCGGCCGTGCTGTTGCTCACCGCGATCGTGCTTCTGCCGGTGGCCATCATCGCCTTCACCGCATTCAAGCCGACAGCAGAGATCAATGCCTTTCCGCCGACCCTCATGCCAACAGGCTGGACACTGGCGAACTTCACCCGCATCTTCACCGACCTGCCCTTCGGACGACTGTTCCTCAACAGCTTCCTGTTCGCGGGCGGAGTGACGTTGTTCGCCCTCGCCTTCGACTCGCTCGCGGCCTATGCCCTGGCCCGGCTCGACTTCCGCGGCAATCGGTTCATTCTGGTGGCCATCGTCGCCAGCCTCATGATCCCCTTCCAAGCCACCCTCATCCCGGTCTACCAGCTCGTGGCACAGCTGGGCTGGGTCAACACCTTCGCAGGGCTGATCATCCCCCGGGCGGCGGACGCCTTCGGCATCTTCTTCCTCCGCCAGTTCTTCGTCTCGCTGCCGCGGGACCTGGACAACGCTGCGCGCATCGACGGTGCGAGCGAATTCCGAGTCTTCCGCAGCATCATCCTGCCCAACGCTGTGCCGGCGCTCCTCACCTTGGCGATCTTCACTTTCGTGAACAACTGGAACGACCTCCTCTGGCCCCTCGTGTTCACCACGACCCCGGACATGGGCACCATCACCTCCGGACTGACTCTCCTCACGGGACCCGGCGGGATCATCCCGTACGGCACCATGATGGCCGGATCCCTCATCGCGGTCCTGCCGCTGGCCGTGATGTTCCTGATCATGCAGCGCCGCTTCATCGAGTCGGTCGCGACGACGGGGCTGAAGTGACCGCGGCTCCGCGCTGGTTCGAGGACGGGCGCCTGCACTTCGCCCTCGGGATCGAGGACACCTTCGTGCCGCAGTCCCGGAAGGGCGAGCGGGCGATCGACGAGTACGAGCTGACCGAGCACTACGAACGTTTCGCCGAGGACTTCTCCTTGGCCGCCGAGTGCGGCGCCGAGCTCCTGCGCTGGGGCGTGCCCTGGTACCGGATCGCACCCGAGCCGGGACGATGGGACTGGTCCTGGACCGACCGCGCCGTCGACGCCCTCCTCGCGAACGGCCTCAGGCCCATCATCGACCTTCTCCACTACGGCACGCCCCTCTGGCTCGAGGGCGAGTTCTCCAACAAGGACTACCCGCACCACGCCGCCGAGTTCGCCCAACGCTTCGCCGCGCGGTACGCCGACCGCATCACGGACTACACCCCGGTCAACGAGCCCGTGATCCATGCCCTCTTCTCGGGCGAGTACGGCTACTGGCCCCCGTACCTCCACGGCGCAGGCGGGTTCGCCGAGATCGCCGCCAACCTCGCCCGAGGGTTTGTCCGCAGCCAGCAGGCCATCGCGCACGCCGTGGGGCAGCGGGCGGCATTCGTCCACGTCGACGCCGCGATGAGCTTCGTCGGCGACGACGAGGCCCCCGAGCACAGGGAAGAGGCAACGAGGCTCAGGCACCAGGTTCATCTGGTCGAGGACCTCGTCACCGGCATGGTGGATGACCGGCACCCGCTCCGACGACGCCTGATGCCCGCCGTCGACGACGACGAGCTCGAATGGTTCAGCTCGAATGCCGTGCATCCAGACGTGATGGGGGTCAACTACTACCCCCGGCATTCCACCGAACTGTTCGAACCGGGGGTTCGCCATGCCGGCGGATTCGCCGACCCACGCCCTGCGGTCGACCGCGGCACGCGTGGGCTCCAAGACGCCGTCGCCCTCTACTCCGAACGCTATGGGGCACCGGTCATGATCACCGAAACGTGCGTCACCGGGTCCGTGACCGAGCGGCTCCGCTGGTTGGACGAGTCGGTGGCGCTTGCCGATCGGATCCGCGCCGACGGAACCCCCTTGGTCGGCTACACGTGGTGGCCGCTCTTTGACATGTACGAGTGGACCTGGCGGCACAGCGGCCGGCCACGCGCCGATCACCTGCTCACCATGGGCCTGTATGACCTGACCGAGAGCCCCGACGGACTCCTGCGGGTGCGCAACCCGGTTGCCGACCGGTACCGGCACCACGCCTCCCTGCACAGAACAACGACCAACTGACGGAAGACGCATGCCCACTGCACACCTCACACTCCGACCCCAAGCCCTCATCGGGGCTATCAACCCCCGCATCTACGGCTCGTTCATCGAGCACCTCGGACGCGCCGTCTACGACGGGATCTACGAGCCGGGCCACCCGCTCGCCGACGCCGCAGGGTTTCGAACCGACGTCATCGAGCTCGTCAAAGAGCTCGGCGTCTCAGCCATCCGCTACCCAGGAGGGAACTTCGTCTCGGGGTTCAAATGGGAAGACAGCGTCGGACCCGCCTCAGAGCGCCCCACGCGGCTCGACTTGGCATGGCACTCCACCGAGACCAACCAGGTCGGCCTGCACGAATTCCACGACTGGCTGGAGCGCGTAGGCAGCGAGCTGATGCTTGCGCTCAACCTCGGAACCCGCGGAACCGCCGAAGCGCTCGAACTCCTCGAATACGCCAACCTCGATGCGGGCACCGCCCTCGCCGAGCGGCGCATCGCCAATGGCCGCACCGAACCGCTCGACGTCAGAATGTGGTGCCTGGGCAATGAAATGGACGGGCCCTGGCAGCTAGGGCACCGCTCCGCCGACGACTATGGCAAGCTCGCCGCCCAAACGGCGCACGCCATGAAGCAGTTCGACCCCGACCTCGAACTCGTCGTCTGCGGCTCCTCGAGCTCGTCGATGCCGACCTTCGCCGAGTGGGAGCGCGTGGTGCTCTCCCACGCCTATGACGTCGTGGACTACATCTCCTGCCACGCCTACTACGAAAACACCGGCGATCTCGGCTCGTTCCTCGCCTCCGGCGTCGACATGGACAGGTTCATCCGGAGCGTCATCGCGACGGCCGACCAGGTCAAGGCCGTCCGCGGCAGCACCAAGACGATCAACATCTCCTTCGACGAGTGGAACATCTGGTACAACACACGGTTCGAGAACGTCGACAAAATCCAGGGCGTGCGCAACTGGCCCAAGGCCCCGCGCCTGCTCGAGGACGTCTATACCGTCTCTGATGCGGTCGTGTTCGGCAGCCTCCTCATCACCCTCCTCAAGCACGCCGACCGCGTCACCAGCGCCTCGCTCGCCCAGCTGGTAAATGTGATCGCGCCGATCATGACCGAGCCCGGCGGGCCCTCGTGGCGGCAGACGACGTTCTTCCCCTTCGCCGCAACGTCGGCCCACGCCCGCGGCGTCGCCCTCGACGTCGCCACGGTCAGCGACACCTACGGGACCGGCCGCTTCGGCGACGTCCCCCTTGTGGACGCCGTCGCGACTCACGACTCGACCGTCGGCCGCTACGCGGTCTACGCCGTCAACCGCAGTATGGACGGCCCCACAGAGCTGACGGTGGACCTCTCGACGCTCCCCGACGAAGCGGAAGGGCTCGCGGTGTCCGCGCGCGTGCTCAGCGACCCCGACCTCGATGCCGCCAACACCCTCGACGACCCGGAACGAGTCGTACTCCGGACCCTTCCCGTCGTCCGCGACGGCGCAACCCTGCGCGTGACGCTCCCCGCGGTCTCCTGGACCGAGATCCTGCTGGAACCCTGAGCGCGGGCCACGAGCCGACGTCGCGACAGCCCACGGGCGATCCTCCCATGGGCACCCATCAAGAGAGGACACAAGCATGGTTCCACCCCGCACCACCGCTTTGCGCACGCCCTCACCACGCCAACGCCAGCGCCTGCGCGCCGTCGTGGCGGCCGCGGCGACGGCGTTCGGGCTGATCGCCTCCGTGGTGACTGCCCTCCCCGCCCACGCCGTCACCACAGGCAATGGCTCGCTCGTGTACTCGCCCGCGGCCGGTACGTCGTTCAACCCGGAAGGCGGCCGGGCGGCCGGAACCACGTACGCCAAGAACGTCGTCCTGAAGCACAGCGGCGGCGCCAACGGCACCCAGATCGTGACATTCGACCAGCTCGTCCTGAACAGCAGCAACCAGCAGGTCTACCCGATCTACCGCAGCACGGACAACGGCACGACCTGGTCGCACATCACCGACGTCATCCCGAACAACACCTTCTCCCTGCTCAACCGCACGTCTCAGCCGTTCCTGTTCGAGGTCCCGCAGCAGACCGGCAATCTCGCTGCCGGGACCCTGCTGCTGGCCGGCAACGTCATGCCTCAGGACCGCTCCAGCACCCGGCTCGTCGTCTACAAGAGCACGGACCAAGGATCCACCTGGTCGTACCTGAGCACCATCGATACGGGCGGCCCGGCCGTGTATGACCCCTCGCCCACCTCGACGACCACCGCTGTCTGGGAGCCTTCTCTCGCCGTCGACGGACAGGGAGGCCTCGTCGCCTACTTCTCCGACGAACGCCAGAAGGCCAGCGGGGTGCTGCAGGCCGTCGCCTACCACCGCTCCACCGACGGCGGCGCCACCTGGGGCTCCGAAGTGAATGTCTCAGCACCCCCGAACCTCTCTGACCGACCCGGCATGATCACCGTCACCAACCTGCCCGACGGTCGCTACCTTGCCACGTTCGAAGTGGTCAACAGGCCATCCCAGACCCAGAACACCGCCCCCGTCTACTACAAGACCTCCCCGGACGGCCTCAGCTGGTCTCCGTCGACGAGCATTGGAACACAGATCACCCTGGCCAACGGCCGGGGCATCGGTTCCTCGCCCTACGTCAAATGGGTACCCACAGGAGGGCCGAAGGGCATGGTCGTTGTCGCCTCGAAGTGGGCGTTGAACAGCACGGGCGCGATCGACGGCGGACAGGACTTCTACGTCAACTACAACCTCGGCGATGGTCCATGGGAGCGCCTGCCCATGGCTGTGACCTACGACAGCGCCGACACGGAGGGCGGCACGTTCAGCGGCTTCGCCCAGAGCATCGATTACTCGGCGGACGGGCGCACGCTCTACCAAGCGACCAACGTCGAGAACCCAACCACGACGTACAACGACATCCGGGTCGGTTCCATCCCCCTGGACGCGCAGCAGTACGAGGCCGAGAACGCCTTGCGCACGGCAGACACCTCGATCGTCACGGACACGCATGCTTCCAACGGCGGCAAAGTCGGGAACATCAACAACCCAACCAGCTCCGTGACCTTCGCCGTCCGGGTCCCCAGCGCCGGCAGCTACATGCTCAACGTCCGCTACGACAACGGCACCGGTGCGACCTCGACCCACAACGTCTCCGTCAACGGGGGTGCCCCATCGGTGGTCACCTACGCCCCGACCGTGAACTGGGGCCGCTTCCAATGGGCCCAGTTGCCCGTCACCCTCAACGCCGGCGCCAACACCATAGCCTTCAGCAAGGGCACCGAGTACGCCGAGCTTGACGTCCTCCACGTCTACCAGCCGGGCACTGCGCTTGACCCCCAGTTCCGCCTCGTGAACCAGAACAGCGGCAAATATCTCGAGATAACGAGCGCCTTGACCACGGACGGCGCAACGGCCGGGCAATGGGGCAACACGGGCAACGCCTGCCAGATCTGGAACGTCCACGCTGTCCCCCAGGGCGTCCAGCTCTACAACGACAACAGCGGAAAGCTTCTGGAGATCCCCAATGCCCAGACGGCCGACGGCATCCAAGCCGACCAATGGGGCCCGACGGGGAACCTCACCCAAGTGTGGAACCCGGCCACCTCGAGCGGCACATGGACCTTCACCAACGCCAATAGCGGCAAATTCCTGGAAATAAAGTTCGCATCTACCGCCGACGGCGCTGCCGCAGACCAATGGGGCCCGACCGGAAACCTCACCCAGCAGTGGCGGCTCGTCCGGGAGGGGATCCAATAGTCCGAAGGGATTGGTGGCCTGGCGGCCGCTATCCCCCGAATTCAGCGCTCCTGAATCCGGCGGAATACCGTCGTTGCGAAGCAGCTTGAGGGAGCATCCCATCGCCTGTCTCTTCGGTGGACGTTCTGGGAATCTATTCCAAACAGCGATCCCTTGAAAACACTGGGATCGTGGCCCTTGCGCAGGCGCGAGAGGACTCGAAATCGGGGCGGAACAGGCCTGGAGTGCCCGATACGTTAGAGAATGAGAAAGATTCATCGATGCCGTGCTCCGGCCGGCGCCGGGGACAGTGGGTGCTCGCCGCCCTTATCCGCGAGCTCCGGCTCGACCCTGGCCAGGCCGCCCATCGGGACAGTCTGGCTGGGCAGGCCTCACCGGGCCCGAGCTCGCGAACACCGCCATCCTGAGAAGGTGGCCGCCCCGAGGGACGATCTCCGGGAAGCGCGATGGGCTTTCCAAGATCACCGGGCTCGGTGCCTGAAACCGCATGAGCCGGTCCCAAACCCGCATCTCGCCACCGACGATTTGCACCGAACCAGCGCATCACCTAACAACAAACGGCAGAAGGAGACTCGCAGCCAACAACCGGCCGGGGCCGAAGGGGACCCCGACTCTCGCCTGGCCTCATTTCACGAGGCTCGACACAACACTCGTGTCAAGACAATGTCACCATGTGTGCACAACGCGACCAGCGCTAGCCGGTGGTTTCGTCGGGCGACCGTCCCGTGCGTCCAGAATTATCCGGCACAGCAGGAATGTGAGAAAAGGCGGGTCTCGTTCCCCCTATTGAGCCGCCGCTCATAGGCAGATGCCCTGCATCCAACGTGGTCGGCCCGTGTCTTGTCACGGCTAGCGCTGTGAGGGCGGCGGCGGTCAGTGCGAGTGCCGTGATGCGTAATGTGAAATCTGTCAGGCCGGAGGACAGAAGGGCGAGCGCAGCGAATCGGAGCCAGAGATCGCCGCCGATCTGTCGGCGCGTCGATCGTAAGGCAAGGATCACCACGAGCAGCCCGAGACCCACACCAACAACGCCATACTCCACGCCCCACTGCAGGATCTCGTTGTGGGCGTAAGTTGTGATCCGCGCGCCGGGGACCGCGGGGGTGAAGGGCGCTGGCGCGGGTCCCTCGCCCAGCAGCGGTTGGTCGGCAATGCGCCGCAGAGCCTCCCCCCAGAGGTCAGGCCGGTCCTCGTGCTGCCCACCAGCGGTCCGCCAGACCACCACCGCCGCGGCTGCGGCGAAGCCTGCCGCTCCGAGCAAGGCGCGTTTCCAGCCTGCGTGGGCAGCGATGTAGCCGATGAGAAGGACGGATGCGATCAGAATGGCCGTGCGACTGCTGGTTGCCAGGAGCGCAACGGCCTGCAGCAGCAGCGCCGCCACAGGCAACCACCCTCCGTGCCGGTCGGCCTCGCGCGCGGTGAGAACGGAGGTCACGACGAGCAGCATGCCGAGCCCGTTGGCGGAGCCGAGCAGCGCGCCGGCACGAGGCGATAGGGACAACTCGGTCGAAAGAGTCATAGCGAGCTCCCCGAGCGCGATCATCGACTGGAGACATCCCACAATGATCAGTCCGGTGACCAGCGTGTCTCGTTCTCGAGCGCCCATCCGGCCGACCACGAGGGCTATGAGGGCCGCGATCACGACAAGCAGCGGCACCCGAACGGTCTCAAGGGTCCACCCCGTCCGGAGTAGGCCGACGATCACCAGCCAGCACAGGAGCGCTGCGAATGCCGCCCACAGCACCACCCCCCGACGCGGCCACGCCCGACCCGCGATCAGCGCGACGACGAGCAGACCGAGAACGACGACAAGGTCCCGCAGGCTGGTCCCTCCCCTTGAGGCAACGGCCCACGCGAGCGCAGCCAGCAGCAGATATGGAGTCACGTCGCCTAGTCGTCCTGACTCCCGTCGGCCAGCTCGTCGGCCTCGCTCTCGTCGGCCTGCTGGCCGTCCGAGGTGACTTTCCCCGCCTTCAGCTTCTTCCATCCCGCCACCAGTGCGAGGACGCCGACCGCGAGACCCACGAAAGGCGCGACGTACTTCACCGGCACCTGAAGGATGTCCCAGAACGAAGGGGGCGGTGGGGGTGGTTCGGTCGCCCGCGCTGACGCCATCTTCGGTACTGTCTGCTTGAGGTGTTGAGCCGCGGCCTGGCCCTCGACCGTCGCAGTGAAGACGAGGTCCACTTGTCCCGGCGCGTCCGAGATCACGATCCACCGACGGGTGATGCTTTGCTGAACGGATGCGGTCGATGAGCGTACTGCGGTGGGGGTCGGGGACGCCTCGACGATCCTCACGGCAGAGGAGTGCTCGCCCGCCGCCAAGCCGATGTCGGCATTCACCGTCTCGGCGTGACCAGCCAAGGACATGGATGCGCCGACATCGTACTTCTGACCGACGATCATCTCCTCGGGAACGTCCGTCTTCATGGCGGCGGCGGCCGCGAGCACCTCGTCGAAGTCGTGCTGGACGGGGTTGACATCGACGGTCACCGGGATCGGCTTGTTGATGTTGAGCAGTCCGGGAACCACTTGGCCCTCGACGACCACAGTGGGAAGGATCTTGAGGATGAGTGTTTGCGCGCCGGCGACGAGGGGCGTCACATCCCACGTCCAGGTGAGCGCGTACCCCCCGCTAGGACGGTGGGTGCCGGCATCGAGGAACTGGCGGGACGCGGACGTCGGCTTGATATCGAAGGTTCCCTCAGTCTGCGCCGCGAGTGTGGCCTCGTTGCTCCATGCCACCTTGACCGTCGGCAGGTTAGGTGAAGACGTGGCGTAGATGACGGTGGCCCTGAAGGTGGCGGTTTCAAATTGCGTAATCGGCTCTGAGTCGAACCTGGCGTCGAGGCCGGCGTCGGTGATTGCGTCTTTGACGGTACGGGCGTCCGGCCCCGGATACACCTGCGCGTAAAGGGGAGATCCGATGGGCCATGCCAGCGCCAGCATCGTGACGGCCGCGACGACCGCGGCGGCACGGATGCCGGTGACTCTCCGAGATTCCCCGTTCATCGCCGCTCCTCGAAAGCCATTGCCGCGCGGGAACTAGCGCCCCAGGATACTCCTCTGGGTCATCGATGGTCCACGGCTGACCAAATCCAGAGGTCCTTGAGGTCCGGTGCGGGGGTCGCCGTCGGCGCCACAGACGCGGTTGCGCCCACACAAGAACGCCTAACAGTTGACCGAGGACTCCTTCTCCAGCCAGACTCTGGTCGAAACCAAATCACAAGCTCCAACCAAGGTACTGGCAACAGTGGAAGTTTTCCCACGTCAAACAGCGATGGGACCGTCTCATCGACCGTCCCATCGCCTGTCTTTTGGGTGGAGGTAAGGGGACTCGAGCCGCCTCGCCCACCCCGGAAACACGCCGAAAACCCCGGAAACACGCGGAAGTCACTAGGTCCGCCCAGCCCTGATCAGGCCCGTTTCGGCCCGACCTGTGGACGCCGTCCACACAGCACACACCGGCACGAGCCCGGCACACCCAATCTCGGGTCGGCGCATGGCCCGTCCACCCGACCCCAGGATCGGGAGTCACCACCCAGTCTCGGCCGTGCCCTCACGGGGAATGCCCTCAGGCAGCTGACCTCACATGGCGTCCGGAGCGACCCCCAGATGACATCCCGATGCATCAGGGGTTCTACGCTCAGTACTTGGGAGGCCCGACGGGAGAGGTGATCTCCTCGGTCAGTCGCGCGCCGCGAAACCGCCAGTTGAGCCACAGGGTGGACTCGACGTCCCAGTAGGTTGGCGGGATGGTTGTGTTGCCCTCTACGTCGAGCCAGATCCCTTGGTAGGCGACAACCGTTTGGGCTGTCATATGGACGGCGTCCCAATCATGCGCGGCCCTTGCCCAGTCTGGGTATAGATAGGAACCCTCAAGGAGGGGGTAATCAAGGATGAAGCGTGCCCACGCTGTGGCTCCGGTGATTTCTAGCACTCGAGCATCAGGGTCGGGTGCGAGGTCCCAGACCTTCCAAGGCATGGGGAAGAGTGACGATCCGCGGTTGACTTCCAAATAGGCGCGCCACATGCTCCAGCGTTCCCATGCCCTCGTTGAGGTAAAGAGGCCGAGCCCAAACGGCTTGGTCGACGGCCGGGCAGCTCCGTGCTCGTCAGCTCTATCGAAACGCTGGAGTGCAGGCGTTTCGATCCGAGGCGGGAGGCCGAGATGAGACGGGCGGCCTGTGGCGATCCACTGCTGCGCCGATGCGTCGAGCGGCCCGAGGACGGTCTGGGGAGCAGATATGCGGAGGCGCCGAAGGAGGCGCGACTCCGCTAGAGCCGCGTCCGCTTCCTCGGGCAAGGCGTGCGGTTCGCCGCCGAGCTTCCACGGGCCGGGGGCGGTAATCGAGCCCATGATGCTCACAAAACGGAGAACATCTTGGGGAACGCCGGGTCTGGAGAATACGGGCGACCCTTGAGCGGCGGCATCAAGGGTAGATATCCGCTCGCGCAGCACACGGAGACCAAAACCCGTCAACGCGCCCCTTCCTGCCCATATTCCGGCCGGGTGCCGGTCGCCTTGAAAGCCAAGGCTACGGCACCCGGCCCGACGTTAGATCTCGGTTATGCGCAGGTGATAGTAACGACTGGGCTCTGGACGTTGAGCGTTTGCGGAGGCATCACGATTCCCAGAACGATGTACGCGCAGGCTCCAATGGCCACGGCGATGCCGCCAGCGAGCACCACGAGCGCATCTTGCCGCGGAAGGCCAGGCCGACAGTGGTTGCGATCAGGCCGCCCAGCATGCTCTTGAAAAGGGTCGAAAGGTTGAGCCGCAGAGGCGAAAAAAGCAGTCTGACTCCCCCGACTCGGGGGCAGACACCCCTTGGGGTTCCGGCCCAGGGGCCGGTTCAGGAAATCCGAGGGGTCACGGCAGACAATGGACGAGCAGAGTTCATCCACATCGAAGCGTCACAACGAGGATCAGTCAGCGGGCCGTTTGGGTATCGTATCTGCGTAGGGTCCTGATGCCGAAGATTCCTAAGACGGGCTTCAGCCAGATGAACTCGCGGTGCGGTTCTGGATGGATTGGGGAGACTGATGTCAATTGGCTCGGTCTGTGTGGGGCGATGGTACGCCGGGAAGCTGGGAGGCGGGCTGGTTTGCCTCGGGCTCATCGCCGATATTGCGGGAATTCTAATCCTCGCCATTGGCAAGTCGATTGGACACTACAGCGCGGCCTACCTTAGCTGGAACCTATTTTTCATTTTTGCCTTCTACGTCCCGGCCGGCGGTGCAGCGGGCCTGGCGGTTGCGGGCGCGGCGTGGCTTGCCAGTCGGGCCGTGCCAACCGGCGCCCCTCGCGGAGTCAGGGCCACTGCCATCGGTCTGGCGGCTGCCGCGTCCCAGGCGGCTTTGACCTACGCATTCGTCAGCTTGCTCCCACTGGGAATGGATCCCTGGGTGACCGCCGTTGCTGCCGGGCTGGTAGTGGGGGCAGTGTTCGGCTGGTTCTCGTTCTGGCGTTTCGGTCCACCTGCGTCTGAGGTCATCGCTACATCTCGTGCGCCTGTACCGGACCGGGCCTTGGGCACTGCAAGGGGCCACTCGCAGAGCCGGCCAAATCGCGGCGACGCCGCGGCGGCGAAGTCGGCTGGGCCGGGACTGTTCCGTCTGGTGAGAGAGGACCGGGTGGTGGGGCGCTTCGTTTCCAAGTACGCGGTGTTCTCCGGGCGAACCAGGAGGGAGGAGTACTGGGGCTGGCTGATGGTCAACTTCGTTGTCTGGACGTTGGGTGTTCTGCTCGGATCTGGGCTCGGCGGCGAAGGGGCAGCGGCAGTTGTCAGCATCCTGCTCTTTGCTTGGTTCGCCGCGACGATTGTGCCACACCTTGCTCTCACGGTCCGACGACTCCATGATGCGAATCTCAGCGGGTGGTTCGTGCTCCTGTATCTCGTCCCCATTCCGCTCATCGGCGGTCTCTCCTTACTCGCGTTGACGGCGTTGCCGTCGAAACCACTTGGGGTACGCTTCGACCGGCCGAAAGCCTCTTAGCGCGTCGAACCTGGTCGGATGCGTCAAGCCGGTGGTGGCCGTGTTGACGTAGAACCAATCCCGCGCCGCCAACTCGTCTCCGAGACCGGTGACTCTTAAGACAAGAGCTGGGCTACATGGAACTGGACAGGCGAGGGGGCCGAGCTCGTCTTCCAGGTCCTCACCGAGCGCGAGGAGAAGGCCTCCGTGGCGAGCGCGTCGAACTCCAGCTTCGCCGAGTGGACCCGCACCTTCACCGACCCACGCCTCTGCGCAGCCATTGTCGACCGGCTCACGTTCAAGGGCACCAACATCGAAACCGGCACCGACTCCTACCGACTCAACCAGACCAGGGCCAGCACCTCCTGAGTGCTTATGCAATGCCAAGGGGGTCTCGTGCGGCCCCTATAGCGCTGGGAGACGAGCACCGCGAACAGTCAGAGGGCGTGAAGCTCCGAGCGCAGCTCATCGTTTACTCGGTAGGCCTCGACCTCGGCATTCGAGAGAATTGTGTCGATACACTTTGCGGAGCCGCCTACGAGCACTGACCGCGAGTAGATGTCGGCGCCGACACACCATGCGTGATCTTCTGGCCACCAGCGGACTGCGCGGCGGTTGCCTGGGGGCATACCGATCGAATTTGAAGCGCTGAAGACTGAACCACGGAAGATGGACATGCGCCGGCTGGGTGGGAACACAGCCGTCGTCATTGTCGGCACTGGGATCCCGGCGTAGCCAACCCAGAACGCAAAGAAGCAGCTATCTGCTGTGCTCGTGTGGAGAGAGACGGCTCCGGCAAGTGCCGAAGCTGTGAGGAAGTCCAACGAGCCCATGGGCGGCTCTCCGAACTCCGGATCTCCCCTTCGTGCAATCGCATCCCACGGCGTCCCTGCTGAGACGTCAAAGCCTGCCTCGGCTGCGTAGGCGCTCCACCGATGCCGTCTGCCTCGGCCATCGACTACCGGCGGGAAGACCCGCGCATAGGCGAAATAGTCAGAGGGGACGACGCGGCCAATCGCAGTATCGGATGTGTGAAGTCTCTGGGCGAGCCAGTCGCCCGCTGTGCCGTCAACCTCGCGGAGCTCCGGGTCATCTTTGTGGTTCACGATACCAATCCCATCACCCAGGCAGCCGTGCACGGTGGGGCGCATGCGCGCCCTGAGTGCGGGGCGGATCGAGATAAGCGGCACGCAAGACTGCCACGCGCGCCCGCGGCCTGATCGTTGCCATCCGTCCCCCTCCGGTCGCGCCGTACGGGGACGATCCTAGCCAGTCTCGTCCACAGAATCTGGGTCTCGTCCACACAAAAGAAAAGAGGCCCGGAATTCCGGGCCTCTACGGGTGGAGGTAAGGGGATTCGAACCCCTGACCTTCTGCATGCCATGCAGACGCGCTACCAACTGCGCCATACCCCCGTGGAGCTGAGGGGATTCGAACCCCTGACCCCCTGCATGCCATGCAGGTGCGCTACCAGCTGCGCCACAGCCCCAGGATCGCCCGCGAGATCAGAGGAAACAACCCTCTCCCGTCGGAGCAACTCGTCTATCTTAGACCGCGCGGCCCACGCCGCACAAATCGACCAGCCCCCAGACACAGCCGCAGAGGGCCCCAGAACGGCCCCCAAAGCTCAGCCCTCGACCACCGCAACCGGCACAAGCAAGGTACCCGCATTGTGCTCCCCGAGCCGCCACCGAGAACGCCCGTCAGACCCAGCAAAACGCCGAGGGGATCGTTCCTCCAGAACGGACCAGTTGCAGTTCGACAGCCCCGACAAAGCGCCCCACAGCTCATACGGGAGCCCCAGCAGCTCGGCAAGGGCAACGCGGATCGCCCCACCGTGGCTCACCACAACGAGCGTGCCAGTCTCCCCCATCGAGGCAAGCGCCCGAGAGACGGCAGCACGCGTCCGCGCAGCGACGTCGAGCCGTGTCTCGGCACCGCCTGCGGGCACCTGGACGTCCCCGTCCTCCCAGCGCGAGAGCTCCTCGCCGTCGACGCCCCGGATCTCGTCGAACGTCAGCCCCTGCCAGCGCCCCGCATTGGTCTCCCGCAGGCCCGGATCCAAGGCGACGGGCAGCCCGGTCTCGGCGGCGAGGGCATCCGCCGTCGACCGCGTACGCTCGAGGTCGGACGAGACGATGGCCGTCGGCCCCATGGCGGCCAGCAGGCGCGCGGCGTGCTTCGCCTGCCGCACGCCGTCGTCATTGAGCGGGACGTCCGTCTGCCCTTGGAAGCGGCCCGCCGCGTTCCAGTCGGTGCGGCCGTGCCGCCAGAAGACGATCCTCCGGTGCCCCACCGCGGCTCAGCCGACCGCCGTGGCCGCGGCGCCGGGCTCCTCGAGCCCGAGGTCCACCACGGGGCAGTCCTTCCAGAGCCGCTCGAGGGCGTAGAAGGCCCGGTCCTCGTCGTGCATGACGTGGATGACCATGTCGCCGTAATCAAGAAGGACCCACCGGCCCTCGGTGCGCCCCTCACGGCGGACGGGGCGGCGATCGAGTTTGATGAGCTCGTCCTCGATGTTGTCGACGATCGAGTTGACCTGGCGTTCGGTCGGCGCCGAAGCGATGACGAAGAGGTCGGTGATCGCGAGCCGCTCGCTCACGTCCATCGCCACGATATTCTCCGCCAGCTTGTCCGCCGCGGCCTTGGCGGCCACCTTGGCGGACTCGACGACGGCTTCAGTTGCGCTCACACATGCTCCTAGATGTCTTGGTATTCCGCGCCGCGGGCTATCTGCCGAGCAGCACGATGAGGACGGCCACAACGAGGGCCACGATGCCGAGGGCGCCGATGGAAAGGAAGAAAAGCCGCTCCCGATTCACGCGCGAGGTCTGCGGCCGCAGCGGCTCAAGGCCGTGGGCCGAGGCCGCCGCAATCGGGGCGGCCTCCGACGCCGCGGTGCGACCCCGGCCGCGCTGCTCTGGCGTCCTGTCCGTCACGACGGGGACGTGCGTCGTGGTCGGGGGCTTCATGACCGGGTGCGGGAGCCCCGGAACCTTCATGAATTCGAGCGGCGTCACCATCGCGAGGTTGTTCGCCGACGTCGGCGCTGGCCCGGCCTTGCGGGTCGCCTCGGCGTCGCGCTTCGTCTCCTCGGCGAGCCGCTGACGCGCCTGGGCGCGCCGGCTCAGGATCGCCTCACGCTCCGCGACCGCGACCTGCTGCTTGAGCACCTCTGGGTCGACGGCGTCGCCCTCGCCTCGCGGCCCCGCCCCCGGAACCGCCTGATTCTTCGCCTGCCCCTTGAGCGCCTCGCGCGCGGCCGCGATCTGCTCGTGGCTCAGCCGGCTGAAGGAACCCGTCTCGGGCCCCAGCACAGGCGACCCGTCCGGGGCCTGGCGCACCGGTGCGCGCCGGACCGGCGCAGGTCGCCCGGGCGCCTGCACGCCGTTGCCGGGAGCGGACGACGGCGGGGCCTCGCCCGGGAGCGGCCCCGGCCCTTCCTGAGGGGGCGCCGCCGGGACGACGGGGAGGGCCTGAGCCGGGATATCGCCGGACGCCGGCGCGCGCTGCGGGAGCGGAGGCACTCCGGCCTCTGGGGCCAACTCCTGCTCCTGCACCTCCCATTCGCCACCGGGAGCCTGAGTCTGCTGGCGCAGCGACCGACGGCTCGGGAACTGAGCCGCGTGCTCCTTCTCGGCGAGCTCGCGCAAGACCCGATGCGCCTCGCGGTCGCGAGCGCGCACCTGCGAGGTGCGTTCAGCCCGAACGGAATCGGGTGGAACGTCGAGCGCGCGGCGAGCCCGGATACGCCCCGTCTCCGTGCTCACGGCCGGGCCACCGTCACGCGCGGCGGACTTACCCGAGCGCACCGCGGGCGCGCCTTGGAGCGCAGCCGCCTCGCGCGAGGGGGCCGCCGATCCCTCGAGAACGTCCGGCCCGCCGTCTCCACGGGCCTCGGCCGACGCCCGCGCCTCTTCCTCCGCGCGCGACTGGGCAGGGGTCAGCCCGAGTCGCTCGTCGGCGCGGGCAGCCTGCGCGAGGCGCCGTTCGCGACGGCTCGTCATGGGCTTCTCTTCGTTGTTCATAAATCTGTTCACCCCGCCGCTGAGGTGCTGCCGGTGTCTCCGAGCCCCCGACGCAGCCCCTCAGCGGGGGCCAAGTGGACGACGTCGGCCGCGCCCTGCGCATCCGCGCCGTCGCTGTACAGGCCGTACTTCGCGATGTACTGCACCACGCCGTCGGGCACGAGGTACCACACGGGCTCACGCGCGGCCACGCGCGCACGACAGTCCGTGGACGATATCGCCATGGCAGGCACCTCGAGGAGGCTCACTTCCGCGCGGCTCAGATCGGGCAGCTCATGGCCCGGCCGAGTCACGCCGACGAAGTGGGCCAGAGCCCACAGCTCGTCGACGTCCTTCCACGAGACGATCTGCGCCATGGCGTCCGCACCCGTAATGAAGTACAGGTCCGCCTCGGGGCGCTCGGCCCTGAGGTCGCGGAGGGTGTCGATCGTGTACGTGGGCCCGGGGCGCTCGATGTCGACCCGGCTCACGGTGAACCGCGGATTCGACGCCGTCGCAATGACGGTCATGAGATAGCGGTGCTCCGCGAGGCTCACGCGCCGGCTGGACTTCTGCCACGGCTCGCCGGTCGGCACGAAGACCACTTCGTCGAGCCCGAACTTCGACGCGACCTCGCTCGCCGCCACGAGGTGCCCATGGTGGATCGGGTCGAAGGTCCCACCCATCACACCGAGGCGGACGCGCCGCCCTCCGGGCACCTGCACTGGTTCGGCCAAGGGTCAGTGGCTCGCAGCGCCCTGATGGCGGTCGTGCTTGTTGGGGTGCTGTCGGTGGGGATCCGCGTGCTCTTCCGTGGCCGAGTGGCGGCGGCCGAGGTTCGTGTACGAGAGCGTGACGAACATGAGGATCACGAAGATCGCGAAGAGCACACCGCCGACGACGAACGGCGGCGCAATGGTGGGCGCGGGGTCCTCGTGTCCCGCGGCCTCGGCGCTGACCGTGAGCGCGGTCGACATGAGTACTGCCAGCATGGTTACCCCTTAAAAACCTTGGATCCTTGCGATCACTGGGTGATCTCTTCTTCCGCTCATCCTACCCCGGCACTGCAGCCGTTCGAGGCTCGCCGCGCGTGCTAGCCGCGCACCTGGCCCTCGCCCTGCACGATCCACTTCGTCGTCGTGAGCTCGGTCAGTCCCATGGGCCCGCGAGCATGCAGCTTCTGGGTCGAAATGCCCACCTCGGCGCCGAGCCCGAGCTCTCCGCCATCCGTGAAGCGGGTCGACGCGTTGACAATCACGGCCGCCGAATCGATCTCGGCGATAAAGCGCTCCGCATTGCGGAGGTCGTTTGTGATGATCGCCTCAGTGTGCCCGGTGCTCCACCGCCGGATGTGCTCGAGCGCCTCGTCGAGGGAATCGACCGTCGCCACGGCGAGGTCGAGGTCCATGTACTCGGTCGCCCAGTCGTAGTCGGTCGCCGGAGTTCCCGCGATGCCTTCGGGGAGGGCGCCCAGGGTGCGTCCGTCGACGTGGAGCCGCACGCCGCGCTCGGCGAGGGCGCGGGCGACGGCGGGCAGCACCGTGCTCTTCGAATGCACCAGGAGCGTCTCGACCGTGTTGCACACGCTCGGGCGCTGGGTCTTGGCGTTGAGCAGGATCTCGACGGCCATGTCCTCGTCCGCCGACTCGTCGACGAAGATGTGGACGTTGCCCTCGCCGGTCTCGATGACCGGCACGGTCGAGTTGAGCACAACGTTCTGGATGAGCTCGCGCCCGCCGCGCGGAATGAGCACGTCGACGCGGCCGCGGGCCTTCATGAGCACCTCAGCGCCTGCGCGGCCGTACTCGTCGATCGTCTGGACCGCATCCGCAGGCAGCCCGACGTCCACGAGCGTGTCGCGCAGGATCGCGACGAGCTCGCGGTTGGTGTGCGCGGCGGCGCTCCCGCCACGGAGGATGACGGCGTTGCCGCTCTTGAGCGCGAGACCGGCGATATCGACGGTCACATTGGGCCGAGCCTCGTAGATCGCCGCCACGACACCCATCGGGACGTTGATCTGGCGCATGCGCAGTCCATTGGGAAGCGTCTGCCCCCGGACCACCGTCCCGACCGGATCCGGCAGCCCCGCGAGATTCTCGAGCGCCGCGACGAGGCCGTCGATGCGCGCGGGCGTGAGGGCCAGGCGGTCGAGCAGGGCCTTCGAGGTCCCGTTCCGCCGCCCGGACTCGAGGTCCTGCTCGTTCGCGGCGAGGATGCGGGACTCGTGCTCCTTGAGCGCGGCGCCGATGGCGAGCAGCGCGCGGTCCTTCCACGCGCGGTTGGCGCGGGCGACGGCGCGCGACGCCACGCGGGCACGGTCGCCGACCGCGAGCACGGCGGCCTCGACGTCGGCCGGCTGGGCGGCCGGGAGTTCGGCCTCCTGCGCGGCGGCGTGGGCGGTCTCGTGGTGGGCGACGGTGTCAGTCATGCCTTCCAGTCTACGAGCTAGAGGAGCACGAGGTCGTCTGTGTGAACGACCACACGCTCATACTCGGGTCCGAGCTCGCGCCCGAGGTCCATCGTGGAGCGGCCGAGCATCGCGGGGAGCTCGTCCGCCGAGAAGTTGACGATCCCGCGCGCGACGACGTGCCCCGCCTGATCCGCGATCTCGACCGGGTCGCCGGCCTCGAATTCGCCGTGCACCGCCGTGATGCCCGCCGGGAGCAGCGAACGGTGACGCTGGGCAACGGCCCTCACGGCGCCGTCGTCGACCGTCAGGGTTCCCCTCGTCGCGGCGAGGTGCGCAAGCCACAGGAGCCGCACGGGCTTCCGCCGACCGCTCACGCTGAACCACGTGCCCACGTCCTCGCCCGCGAGGGCGCGTGCGGCGGCCGCGGTCGACGTCACGAGCGCGGGGATCCCCGAGCCCGCGGCGATGCTTGCGGCCTCGATCTTCGTGGACATGCCTCCCGTGCCGACGCCGGCCGCGCCGGTCGTCCCGATCCGGACGCCGTCGAGGTCCTGCGAGCCGCCCACGTGCGGAATCCGCTCGCCGCCCTCGGACGGCGGGCCGGTGTAGACGGAGTCCACGTCGGAGAGGAGCACGAGCGCGTCGGCGTGCACGAGGTGCGCGACGAGCGCGGCAAGCCGGTCGTTGTCGCCGAAGCGGATCTCGTGGGTCGCGACGGTGTCGTTCTCATTCACGACGGGCACGACGCCGAGGTTGAGGAGCTTCTCGAGCGCGCGGTGGGCGTTCTTGTACTGGGTGCGGCGCACGAGGTCGTCCGCCGTGAGGAGGACCTGGCTCACCGTGACGCCGTGGGCGCCGAAGGCCTGCGTGTAGCGCGCCATGAGGAGCCCTTGGCCGACGCTCGCGGCCGCCTGCTGGGTCGCGAGATCCCGCGGGCGCTTCGCGAGGCCGAGCGGCGCGAGCCCCGCCGCGATGGCCCCAGAGGAGACGAGGACGATCTCGGTCCCCGCGTTCGCCCGCTCGGCGAGCGTGTCGACGAGCGCCGCGAGCGACTGCTCCGAGATGCCCCCGCGGATGGTCGTGAGGGACGACGAGCCGACCTTGACGACGATCCGGCGCGCCTCCGGCAGCCATTCACGGCCGCGCTCCCCCAGGTCGACCGCCACGTCAGCCTTCGACGTCGTCATCGCCGTATTCATCGCCGCTGGCTTCCTCCTCGGACGCGAGGTCAGGCGCCCATTCCTTCCGGCGGCTGGACTCGGTCCAGATCCCGGCGCGGCGCTCGGCCTCGAGTTCGTCGCGGGCGGCGGCGCGCGCCGCCTTGCGGTCGTCATACTCCTCGCGCTTTTGGGCGCGCGTGGGCCGGCTCCAGTCCGCGAAGCGCACGTCGGTGCCGCGCGGGCCAGCGAGGAGCTCGGCACCCGCCATCATGGTCGGCTCCCAGTCGAAGACGACGGCGTCGTCGTCGCCGATCACCACCGTGTCCCCGGCCTTGGCGCCCACCTTGAAGAGCTCGTCTTCGACGCCGAGCCGATTCAGCCGATCGCTCAGGTAGCCGACGGCCTCCTCATTCGTGAAGTCGGTCTGCTTGACCCAGCGCTCGGGCTTCTCGCCGAGGACGCGGAAGAGCGGTTCGAGGTTCCGCTGCTCGCGGCGGATGGTGAACTCGGTCTTGTTCACGGCGCGCGGGCGGAGGACCGTGGGGGCAACCGTGGGCGGCGCGAGCTTGAGGCCCTCGCGGGCCTTCAGCACGATCTCCGCCATCGCGAAGCCCAGGTTCCGGAGGCCCTCGTGGCTCGTGGCCGAGACCTCGAACACGCGGTACCCGCGGGCCTCGAGCTCGGGCCGGACCATCTCGGCCATGGCCTTGCCGTCCGGGAGGTCGACCTTGTTGAGCGCGACGAGCCGGGGGCGCTCGTTGAGCGGGACGATCTCGCCGTCGGGGCCCGCGAAGCTCATGTCGACCTCGTACTTCGCGAGCTCGCGCTCGATGATGTCGAGATCGTCCATCGGGTTGCGGTCCGACTCGAGCGATCCGCAGTCGAGGACGTGCACGATCGCGGCGCAGCGCTCGACGTGCCGGAGGAAGTCGTGCCCGAGGCCCCGCCCCTCACTCGCGCCCTCGATGAGGCCCGGCACGTCGGCGATCGTGAAGCGCACGTCGCCGGCCTGGACGACGCCGAGGTTGGGGACGAGCGTCGTGAACGGGTAGTCGGCGATCTTCGGCCGGGCGGCGGACATCGCCGCGATGAGGCTCGACTTGCCCGCGGAGGGGAAGCCGACGAGCGCGACGTCCGCGATGGACTTGAGCTCGAGCACGATGTCCCGCTCGTCGCCCTCGATCCCGAGGAGCGCGAACCCTGGCGCCTTGCGCTTCGCGGTCGCGAGCGCGGCGTTGCCGAGGCCGCCCTGGCCGCCGGCCGCGGCGACGAACTCGGCGCCCTCGCCCACGAGATCGGCGAGCAGCTCGCCGTTGCGCGACTTGACGACTGTTCCGTCAGGAACCGGGAGGACGAGCGTCTCCCCCCTGTGGCCGGCGCGCCAGTCGCCCATCCCCGGCCCGCCGTTCTGCGCGTTCCGGTGCGGCGAATGGTGGTAGTCGAGGAGCGTCGTCGTCTGGGAGGAAACCCGGAGGATGACGTCGCCGCCGTTGCCGCCGTTGCCGCCGTCGGGCCCGCCGAGCGGCTTGAACTTCTCCCGCTTGACGGACACGCACCCGTGGCCGCCATGGCCTCCGGACACATGCAGCACCACGCGGTCGACGAAGCTCGCCACGCCATTCTCCTTACGCCGGGGTCATCCCCGATTCTAGTTCGCGCGCCCCGGCGTGCCGGGGCGCCGCCGCCCGGGAAACGGGCAGTCACGGTGAAAAAACAGGTGGAGCGGGCCACTGGCCCGCTCCACCGAAAAACATTTGGTCCGGACTCGCCGGGCCACCCAGACTACTGGGCGGCGACGATGTCCACGACGCGGCGGCCACGACGCGCGCCGAACTGCACGGCGCCGGCCTCAAGGGCGAACAGGGTGTCGTCCTTGCCACGGCCAACGCCGTTGCCCGGGTGGAAGTGGGTGCCGCGCTGGCGGACGAGGATCTCGCCGGCCTTGACGGTCTGGCCGCCGAAGCGCTTGACGCCGAGGCGCTGCGCGTTCGAGTCGCGGCCGTTGCGGGTGGAGCTTGCGCCCTTCTTATGTGCCATGAGCTGTGCCTACCTTGGAATCTGTTGGGTTGGTGAAGTCCGGGGGAACCGAGATCAGGCGTTGATGCCGGTGATCTTGACCTTGGTCAGGTCCTGACGGTGGCCCTGGCGCTTCTTGTAGCCCGTCTTGTTCTTGTACTTCTGGATGACGATCTTCGGGCCACGGAGGTCCTCGAGGATCTCAGCCGTGACCTTGACCTTGGCCAGCTCCGCGGAGGCGGAGGTGACCTTGTCGCCGTCGACCAGCAGAAGGGCAGGCAGCTCGATGGTGCTGCCGGCTTCACCGGCGACGCGGTTGAGCGTCACGAAATCTCCGACAGAAACCTTTTCCTGACGGCCGCCGGCGCGGACAATCGCGTACACCACTGGGGAACTCACTTCTCTCGACGATATTACTGAAAGCTCTTGCGCATGGCGCCCCGCGCTGCTGCACTTGCAGCGGCCCGGAAACGCTCGACTGTGCTTCTTGCCGTGAGCCCGCGAGGGGATTCCCTGGGAGCAAAACCCAGTGGTAGGCGTAAGCACCGAGGATCTAGACTACGCCAATCCTCCACCCGGCCGCAAATAAGCGGAACACCGCAGTCAAAACAGCTGCCGTGGACCCCCAAAGCCGGGAAGCACGCTGAACTAGTCTAGCCCACGCGGAGTCAGGCTGCGGTCAGGCGTACTTCGACGGCGCGTCGAAGAAGTCGCGCTCGTAGACGGTCGACTGCCGGAACGCGTCCGCCATCGCGGCCCGGTCCGCGGCCGACGCCGAACGCCCCGCCCGATCGGTGTACCGGATGGCGCGTCGCGTCGACTCGGCGAAGGCCTCGTCCGCGTATGTCTCGATCCACGCGCCGTACGGATGCGCGCCCGCGTCCGGGTTCGCGGCGACGCGCGCGACGTGCCGGCGATGCAATTCCTCCCCCACAGCCGCGTAGATCCAGTAGCACGGGAGCACGGCGGCCGCGAGGACCGCGTAGCTGCCCATCGAGGACGCCGCGAGCAGATGATCGAGGTACGCCTTCGTCACGGGACCGAGCGAGAGCGCCTCGCCCGTCGGGAGCGGGTGCGCCGAGAGCCACGTGCGGTGCAGCTCGGCCTCGACGATGAGGCAAACCTGGGCGGAATTGGCCCAGAACGCCTGTTCCTCCTCGGTGGGCGCGAGGGCGCTGGCGCGGGCGAGGGCCCGCGAGAAGCCGTTGAGGTACTGGGCGTCCTGCGCGAGGTAGTACGCAAATTGGCTCTCCGGCAGCGACCCGGTGTCGAGCTGCGCGATGAACGCGAGCGCGTCGATCTCCGCGCGGACCTTCGCGGTCGCGTCCCACAGGCCCGCCGCGAACTCTCCGTCCGCGAGCGGCACGCTTCCCTCGGCGTGATGGAAGTGGTGCACGGGCCCGTGGCCGGAACCGACCTCGAGCTCGTCGGAGGCCGCGAGGGCGCCGCGCAGCCACTCCTTGACCACCCGGAGCGATGCCTCCCAATCGCCCGTGCGAGCCTGCATGGTCGCCATCGCGGACGAGAGCGAGCAGCCCGTTCCGTGGGTATTGCGGGTCTGGACCCGCTCCCCGGGGATCTCGACGATCCGGGGTGCCCCGCCGTCGTCGTCCGTCAGCACGAGCGCGTCGGGGCAGCCCGCCTCCGCGAGGTGGCCGCCCTTGACCAGGACGGACGCCCCGGTCCGCTCGGAGAGCCGGACGCCCTGCGCGAGAGCGTCCGCCCACGTCGGGGCGGTCGGCTCGTCGAGGAGCACGCCGAGCTCGGGCAGGTTCGGCGTCACGAGGTCCGCCTGGCGGAGGAGGCCCCGCAGGGCCTCGGCCGCGTCGTCGGCGAGGAGCCGGTCCCCGCTCGTGGCAACCATGACGGGATCGAGGACGACGACGCCGGGCCGGAACTGCGCGAGCCACTCGCCGACAGTCCTGATCACCTCGGCATCGGCCAGCATGCCGATCTTGACGGCGTCGATCGCGATATCCGAGGACACGGCCTCGAGCTGGGCCCTGAGGAACGAAGCAGGCGGCGTGTGCACGCCCGTGACGCCCTGAGTGTTCTGCGCCGTGAGGGCCGTGATGGCCGCCATGCCGTAGCCGCCCATCGCCGCGATGCTCTTCAGGTCGGCCTGGATGCCCGCCCCGCCCGACGGATCGGAGCCGGCAATGCTCAGGACTCGGGGGATGCGCCGTGCCATGCTCACAGCTCCGAGGCGGGGACGCCGACGCCGAGGATGAGCGGCTCGTCGCCCTCGGGCTTGGCCTGCGGCGGCGCGGACTGGGCCGACGCCGTGCGCGTGCGGCCGCCGACGGCGCCCTCGGACTCTTCGACGCGGGTCACCTCGGCGGACCCTTGACCGCTTCGGGCGCCGCGGCTGCGGCGACGCTTCCCCGGGTGTTCCTCGCCCGAGTGCCGCTCTCCCGTGAGCTCGTCGAACGCGTGGCTCAGCGCGTCAAGGCTCAGGGCCGACCCCGAACGCAGCGCGGACGGCGCGCGCTCCCCCGTCGGCAGCTCGATGCGCTCGCCGCCGATGGTCAGCACGGCCGCGGCCTCGTGGCGCGGTTCCTCGTGGGGCTCAACCTCGGCTGCGCGCGTCTCGAAAACCGGCCCGGGGTGGGCTGGCTCGTGCTCGACCGCGTGCGCGATCTCGTCGTCGTGCACGTGCGCCGCGTGCGCGGCGGCCGCAACCGCCGCGAACGCCGCGCGCGTCGCCTGGGCACGCGCCTGCTTCTCGGGCGACTCGGGTTCGGGCGCGGGATGCTCGTGCGTCACAATCGCAGTCTGCTCGCTCGGGCCCCTCCCCCGACGACGGCGCCGCTCGCCGCGTGCGGCCGCCTGCTGGCCGTCCCCGCGCAGCGGCTGGTGCTCAGACGTCGAGCCCTGGGGCCGGCCCTTCTCGACGGGCTCCTCGTGCGTGATGACGCCGCGGCCGCCACACACCTCGCACGTCTCGCTGAAGACCTCGAGCAGGCCCGTTCCCATCCGCTTGCGCGTCATCTGGACGAGGCCGAGCGACGTGACCTCGGCGACCTGGTGCTTGGTCCGGTCCCGGCCGAGGCATTCGACAAGGCGCCGGAGCACGAGATCGCGGTTCGACTCGAGCACCATGTCGATGAAGTCGATGACGATGATGCCGCCGATGTCGCGTAGGCGGAGCTGGCGGACGATCTCCTCGGCGGCCTCGAGGTTGTTCTTCGTGACGGTCTCTTCGAGGTTGCCCCCCGAACCCGTGAACTTGCCCGTGTTGACGTCGATGACCGTCATGGCCTCGGTGCGGTCGATCACGAGCGATCCGCCGGACGGGAGGAAGACCTTGCGGTCGAGCGCCTTGTGGATCTGCTCGTCGACGCGCCACTCGGCGAAGACGTCCGCCTCGCCCTGGTACTTCTCGAGCCGGCCGAGGAGGTCCGGAGCGACGTACGTCACGTAGGCCTCGATCGTGTCCCACGCGTCGTCGCCGCTCACGATGAGCTTCGAGAAGTCCTCGTTGAAGACGTCGCGGACCACCTTGATCGTGAGATCGGGCTCGGCGTAGAGGAGCTCAGGCGCGAGGACCTTCGTCGACGACGCCTGGTTCTGGATCGCCTCCCACTGCGCGCGCAGGCGGTTGATGTCGTGCGTGAGCTCTTCCTCGCTCGCGCCCTCGGCCGCCGTGCGGACGATGACGCCCGCGTCGGCCGGGAGGCGATCCTTGAGGATCCGCTTGAGCCGGTTGCGCTCGACGTCGGGGAGCTTGCGGGAGATGCCCGTCATCGATCCGCCCGGGACGTACACGAGGTAACGGCCAGGCAGCGAGATCTGGCTCGTGAGCCGTGCGCCCTTGTGGCCCACGGGATCCTTCGTGACCTGGACGAGGACCGAGTCGCCGGACTTGAGCGCGTTCTCGATGCGGCGCGGGGCACCGTCGAGGCCGGCCGCGTCCCAGTTGACCTCGCCCGCGTAGAGCACGGCGTTGCGGCCGCGCCCGATGTCGACGAACGCCGCCTCCATCGACGGAAGGACGTTCTGGACCTTCCCGAGGTACACGTTGCCGATGAGCGAGTCCTGCTGGGTCTTCGACACGAAATGCTCGGCGAGAACGCCGTCCTCGAGGACCGCGATCTGGATGCGGTCCTCGTTCTGGCGCACAACCATCTGGCGGTCCACCGACTCGCGGCGGGCAAGGAACTCGGCCTCCGTGATCACGTGACGGCGGCGGCCCGACTCGCGGGATTCGCGGCGCCGCTGCTTCTTGGCCTCGAGGCGCGTCGAGCCCTTGACGCTCTGCACGCGATTGCTCGCACCCTCAGACGGGGTGCGCGGAGCGCGAACCCGCGTGACCGTTCCCGGCGGATCGTCGTCGAAGCCGCCCTCGAGTTCGAGATCCACCTCTCCGCGGCGGCGCCGACGGCGGCGGCGCGACGTGACCTCTTCGGACTCCTCCTCGGCAGCTTCTCCCTCGAGGCCCTCCTCGGCGCTTCCCTCGACGCCTTCCTCGGCACGCACGCGACCGCGGCGCCCGCGGCTGCGACGCCGGCGCCGCGAGCCGACGGCCTCGTCGTCGTCCTCGTCCTCAGCTTCATCGCTCGCCTCGACCGGGGCCGGGCGGGCGATCACGCTCAGGTCCGGCGCCTGGAAGATCATCGAGGTCGGCGACAGAGGCTCGCTGAAGAGCGCTGCGAACGGGCTCACGGCGACCTCGGCCGCAGCCTCGTTTCCGGGCTCTTCCACGCTTTCCGCGGCGAGGGCCTCGTCCTCGTGCGCCTGCTCCGCACGAGCGACCTCGACGGGAGCGGCCGCGGCGGGTGCCTCGGCGGCCCTCGAAGGGGCGGCCGGCGCGGCTGCCTGCGGCTCTGCTGCCGGCTGCTCTGCTTGGCTCTCGGCTGCCGCCTCCGCCGCGACGCGCGGTCCAGCGGCACGACGGCGCCCGCGCACCGAACTCTTGGCGCGCGACACCGGTGCCGTCTCAGGAGCCTCCTCCCCGAGGGGGAGGGTCGGGGCAGCGGCGGCCGACTTCGAGTCGGCCTGGGCGGCCGCGGCGCGGGCGGACGTACGTCGCCCACGCGGTGCCTTCCTTGTTACCGACTCCTCGCCGGGCGCGTCCGAGCCCGCGGCAGCCGCCGTCGTGCTCGCCGTCTCGTCGACGGGCGCCGCAGCGGACGAGACCTCCTCGGCCGCCGATTCGGCGGCCGGCTCGACGGGTTCGGCCTTCTTGCGGCTCCGGCTCACCCGCTTCTTCTTGGGCGCCTCGTCCGGAGCCGCGCCGTCACGGGCCGCTACGGCCTCGTGTGCCTCAGAGGCGACCGCTTCGGCGGGCACAGCGTCGGCCGTGGCCGTCGCCTTCGCGCGCCGGGGCGCCTTGCGGGCCTTGGGCGCTGCCTCGTCGTCGCGACGTTCCGGGCTTTCCTGGGCCTGCTGATCAATGTCCATTTTTGAGTACTCCACAAGCCGCCCTCAGCACCGCCACATCCGGCACCGGGACGGCACCACGTGCCGGCACCCGCAGGCGCCGACGAAGTCGACCCTGTACCCGAACGGCTGCGGCTCCGCCGACCGTTCGAGCCGATGCCGCGCGGACCCGCGGCCTCTCCGGCCGGCAAGGTGCCGCGGCCCAGCGGGCGGCTTCGAGCGATCGCTCCTCGCGCCCGGCGTTGGACCGGCGGTCTTCATCGCGGTACATCGGACCAGCCGCCGCATGTGGATCGGCGTCCGGCCATCTGCATTGTCTCACACGGAGGCTCGCCGACTGCCTTTCAGCCAGCTTGCGTTCAGATGCGCGACCTAGAATCGGGACAGCATCGAGGAAGGAACCCGGGAACATGACGAAGGCCGACGCCTCCGCCCAGATTCATCACGGAACGCCAGGAGAGGCGGGCCCTGCGATGACGCGTACGTACCCATATGCCTGGCTCCTGCTCGTCACGAGCATCGTCGGCTGGCTCGCGTCCGGCGAGCTCGTCCTCGAGAAGCTTGCCAAGCTCGCCGACCCACGCCACACGACGATCTGCGACGTCAACCCGTGGATCTCGTGCGGCGAAGTCATGAACACGTGGCAGAGCTCGGCGTTCGGCTTTCCGAACATGTTCATCGGGATCGTCGCCTTCGCGATCACGACGACGACGGCGATGGCGCTCCTGGCGGGCGCCCGGTTCGGCCGCTGGTACTGGGCAGGGCTCCAGATCGGGGTGACGCTCGGATTCGCCTTCATCGTGTGGCTCTGGAGCCAGGCGCTGTACTCGATCGGGATCCTGTGCCCCCTGTGCATGATCGTCTGGGCGATGATGATCCCGATGTTCGTGTGGACCACGATCCGCAACCTCCAGCACGGCGTGATTCCCGCGCCCGCGGGCCTCGTCCGAACGCTCGGCGACTGGGGCTGGGTCATCGTGGCCGTCCTCTACGTCGGCGTCATCGCATCGATCTTCTTCCGCTTCCTGCCCCTCTTCGTGCCGTCGACCATGTGAGCGTTGCGGAGGCCCACCCAAGCTGGAAGCGGACGACGACGGCCCCGGCCTTCCGAGGGAAGGCCGGGGCCGCTATGCACGGGCGCGTCAGTTGGCGAACCAGATGCCGATCTCTCGCTCCGCGGACTCGACCGAGTCGGAGCCGTGGACGAGGTTCTGCTGGACCTTGAGACCCCAGTCGCGGCCGAAGTCCCCGCGGATCGTGCCGGGGGCCGCCGTCGTCGGATCGGTTGCGCCGGCAAGCGCCCGGAAGCCCTCGATGACGCGCTCGCCCTCGAAGACGGCGGCGACCACGGGGCCGCTCAGCATGAAGTCGAGGAGCGGCTCGTAGAACGGCTTGCCCGCGTGCTCGGCGTAATGGGCTTCAAGCTGCTCGCGCTTCGCGGTGAGCAGGTTGAGCTGGGCGAGCCGGTAGCCCTTGGCTTCGACGCGCGCGAGGATCGCGCCGGCGAGACCGCGGGACACGCCGTCCGGCTTGACGAGGACGAGGGTGCGCTCTGCGCTCACGGTGGCTCCTAGGAATCGGGGCTGAAGTTCGCGACCAGTCTACTTAAGTCGCGGCCTCTCCCCCCGGTTCGTGACCGCCCTCGTCTGGGTGCGTGCGCTCCCATTCGGCCTGCTCGCGGTCGCGCTGCACGTTTTCACGATCGAGCCGGGCACCCGTGCGGATCGCGTACCACCACGCGAGCGCGGTGAGCGCCCCGACCACGAACATCATGGGCTCGATAAAGCCGAGCGCAATGAGCACGAGCTGGAGGATCCAGCCGAGCCCCATGCCCCACGGCTTTCGCACGACGGCGCACGCGAGGACGAGGACGAGGATCAGCCCGAACCCCACCCCGAGCACGAGGCCCGCACCCAGGTCGCGGCCCCTCAGCCCGAACACGGCGAGAGTGGCAAACAGCGCGACGAACGCCTCCGTGAGCAGGACAATCGACGCAAATTGAACGCGGATCGAGCGCCGCTTGCGCGGCATGCCCGGCCGCCACTCGCGCTGGGCCTTCGTGAGGCGGGCCATCAGAGGGCGCCCCTTCCGAGCAGGATGCGGGCTTCGCCGACCACGGTGATCGACCCCGTGATGAGCACGCCGCCCCCGAAGTCGCCCACGTCGTCGGCGCGCTCGACCGCGTAGGCGATCGCGTCGTCGAGCTTCTCCTCAGTGTGGACGGCTTCCTCGGCGAACCCGAGATCGAGCGCGAGCTCGGCGAGCTCGTCGGCGGGGATGGCCCGCGGGGACGTCGACTGCGTGAAGCAGAACTCGACCGGCACGTCGGCGAGGGCCTCGTCGAGCGTGCGGAGGATCTCCTCGGCATCCTTCTCGCGCAGCACCCCGAGGACGACGACGAGCCGGGTGAAGTCGAAAGCCTCCGTGAGCGCCTCGGCACTCACGCGGATGCCCCCGGGGTTGTGGGCCGCGTCGACGATGATCGTCGGGGACGTGCGCACCACTTCGAGCCGGCCCGGCGACGTGACACCGGCAAACGCCTCGCGCAGGATCTCGACGTCGAGCTCGCGCTCTCCCCCGCCGAAGAAGGCTTCGAGGGCTGCGATGGCGACGGCGGCGTTCTCCGCCTGATGCGCCCCGTGCAGGGGAACCGTGAGGTCGTCGTAGCGGCCCGCGAGCCCTTGGACGGTCACGATCTGACCGCCCACGGCGAGCGTCCGGCTCTCGACGCCGAACTCGACGCCCTCGAACCGGTATTCGACGCCGACCTCGCGCGCCTTCTCGAGGAGCACCTGGGCCGCCTCGGGCGGCTGGGCGGCGCTCACGAGGAACCCGCCCGGCTTGATGATCCCGGCCTTCTCCCGCGCGATGTCCGCCGTCGTCTCGCCCAGCAGGTCCGTGTGGTCGAGCGAGATCGGCGTGACAACCGAGACCACGCCGTCGCCCACGTTCGTCGCGTCAGTGATCCCGCCGAGGCCCACCTCGATGACCGCGACGTCGACCGGCTCGTCCGCGAAGATCGCGAAGCCGAGGATCGTCACACACTCGAAGTATGTGAGCCGCGGCTGGCCCGCGGCCCCGAGCTCGGCGTCGACGATGCCGAGATACGGCGTGATCTCATTCCAGATCCGCACGAACGTCGAATCCGCGACCGGCTCGCCGTCGATGCTGATCCGCTCGGTCACCCGGCTCAGGTGCGGGCTCGTGTAGCGGCCCGTACGGAGGCCGTGGGCACGGAGCCCCGCCTCGATCATCCGCGCCGTCGACGTCTTGCCGTTCGTGCCGGTGATATGCACGATCGGGAACGCCTTGTTGGGCTCGCCGAGCACGTCCATCGCCCTGAACAGGGGAGCCAGGCGCGGCTCGATCTTGTTCTCGGGGGCGCGGCCGAGGAGCTCGGCGTAGACCTCCTCGACGGTGGTCGGCACGCTGTTCAACTCAGTCACCGGGTGGCCTCCTCGGCTGGCTCGACGCGCTCGACGAGTGCGCTGGGCTCGACATCGGCCTCGTTGAGCTCAAGCTCGACGCTCAGCGTCTCGCTCTTGAGGAGCTCCGAGTGCGTGAGGGCGGCCTCGATCATGGCCGGCCGCGCCGTGAGGCTCGTCCTGATCCGGTCGCTCACGTTGAGGTCGGCCTCCTTGCGCGCCTGCTGGATCACCCGGACGAGGTCACGGGCCAGGCCCTCGGCCTCGAGCTCGGGGGTGACCTCGGTGTCGAGCACCACGAATCCGCCTCCGGGCAGCATCGCGACGGCGCTCGAGCCGCCGGCCTTCGCCGAGTCGACGACCGTCTCGAGTGCGTACTCGTGAGGCTCGAGGGCGATGCCGCCGGCGGTCACGAGACCGTCGCCGTCCACGGACCAGTCGCCGGACTTCGAGCCCTTGATGGCCTGCTGGACATTCTTGCCGAGGCGCGGGCCGGCCGCGCGGGCGTTGACCACAAGCTTCTGCTCGATGCCGAACTCCTCGGGCGAGGCGTGTTCGGTATCGAGAAGCCGCACCGACTTCAGGTTGAGCTCGTCGGCGATGACCGACTCGGACCCCGCGAGCGCCCCGGCCCCGGGCACGACGACGGTCATGGCCCTGAGCGGGAGGCGCACACGGAGCTTCGCGGCCTTGCGCAGCGACGATCCGGCCGAGCACACGGCCTGCGTGCGGTCCATCTGCTCGACGAGCGCAGGCTCGTCCGCGAACAGCGAGGCATCCGGCCAGTCCGTGAGGTGCACGGATCGGCCGCCTGTGAGGCCACGCCACATCTCCTCGGCGATGAGCGGCAGGAGTGGAGCGGCCACACGGCACACGGCTTCGAGGGCCGTGTACAGCGCGTCGAACGCGTCCACGTCCTCGTCGAAGAAGCGCTGTCGGCTCCGGCGCACGTACCAGTTCGTGAGCATGTCGAGGTATTCGCGCAGGAGCTCGCACGCGTTCGAGATGTCGTACGCGTCGAGGTGTCCCCGCATGCCCGCGACGAGACGGCCCGTCTCGGCGAGCAGGTACCGGTCTAGGGCGTCCGTGTAGCCGTCGTAGCGCAGCTTGGCGTCGTAGCCGCCGGGGCTCCCGTCGCTGCGCCCTGCACTCGTTGCGGCGTTCGCATAGAGCGTGAAGAAGCTGTACACGTTCCACAGCGGGAGGATCACCTGGCGCACGCCGTCGCGGATGCCCTGCTCGGTGACGATGAGATTGCCGCCGCGCAGGATCGGGCTCGCCATGAGGAACCAGCGCATCGCATCCGAGCCGTCGCGGTCGAGCACCTCGGAGACGTCCGGGTAATTCTGGAGGCTCTTGGACATCTTCTGTCCGTCCGAGCCGAGCACGATCCCGTGGCTGATGACGTTTCGGAACGCGGGCCTGTCGAACAGGGCGGTCGCGAGGATGTGGAGCGTGTAGAACCAGCCCCGGGTCTGGCCGATGTACTCGACGATGAAGTCGCCTGGGTTGTGCGTCTCGAACCAGCCCTGGTTCTCCATGGGGTAATGCACCTGGGCGTACGGCATCGACCCGGAGTCGAACCACACGTCGAGCACATCGGGAACGCGGCGCATCGTGGACTTCCCCGTGGGGTCGTCCGGATTGGGGCGCGTGAGCTCGTCGATGAACGGCCGATGGAGATCGGGCTGGCCCTCGTGGTTGAGCGGAAGCCGGCCGAAGTCGCGCTCGAGCTCGGCGAGCGAGCCGTAGACGTCCATGCGCGGATAGTCCGGGTTGTCCGATACCCACACAGGGATCGGCGAGCCCCAGTAGCGGTTGCGGCTGATCGACCAGTCCCGCGCGTTCTCGAGCCACTTGCCGAACTGGCCGTGCTTGACGTTTCCGGGGATCCAGGTGATCTGCTCGTTGAGCTCGATCATGCGGTCCTTGATCTTCGTCACCTCGACGAACCAGCTTGAGACGGCACGGTAGATGAGCGGGTTGCGGCAGCGCCAGCAGTGCGGGTAGCTGTGCACGTAGCTCGCCTGCTTGACGAGCCGGCCCTGCTCGCGCAGCACGCGCGTGATGGGCTTGTTGGCCTCGAAGACCTGGAGGCCGGCGATGTCCGCAAGGGGCCCGCCATCAGCGGAGGCGAACAGAGGGAGGAACTTCGCGCCGTCGTCCACGGAAAGGATCACGGGGATGCCCGCGGCCTCGCACACCTTCTGGTCGTCCTCGCCGTAAGCGGGGGCCTGGTGGACGATGCCCGTGCCGTCCGTCGTCGTCACGTAGTCCGCGACGAGGATCTGCCATGCCTTGTCGGTGCCCCACTTCTCGGCGTCCGCGAAGTAGTCCCACAGCGGCTCGTAGCGGATGCCGTCGAGCTCGGAGCCGAGGAACGTGCGTTCGACGGCGGCAGCTGCTGCGTCGGCAGCAGACACAGTGGCGGCGCTCACCTCGCGGTCTTCGTAGCCCAGGTCCTTCGCGTAGCTCGGGAGGAGGTCCTCGGCGAGGAGGAAGCGGGCGTCGGCCGGGACGTCGGATGCGCGCACTCCACCGGGCCCAGCAGGCACGACGGCGTAGCGCACCTCGGGCCCGACCGCGAGGGCTTCGTTGGTCGGAAGGGTCCAGGGCGTCGTCGTCCACGCGAGCGCGAGGACGCCAGCGAGCGCCTTCGACGCCTCGGATTCGCCGGCCAGCAGAGGAAAAGTCACGGTGACCGTCTGGTCCTGGCGGTCCTTGTAGACGTCGTCGTCCATGCGCAGCTCGTGGTTGGAGAGCGGCGTCTCGTCCTTCCAGCAGTACGGCAGCACGCGGTAGCCGCTGTACGTGAGCCCCTTCTCGTGCAGGGTCTTGAAGGCCCAGATCACGGACTCCATGTACTCGACGTTGAGCGTCTTGTAGTCGTTCTCGAAGTCCACCCAGCGGGCCTGGCGCTTGACGTACGCCTCCCACTCGTGGGTGAACTTGAGCACCGACGCGCGGCACGCGTCGTTGAACTTGTCGATGCCCATCCGGTCGATGTGGGCCTTGTCGCTCATGCCGAGCTGCTTCATCGCCTCGAGCTCGGCCGGAAGGCCATGGGTGTCCCAGCCGAAGCGGCGCTCGACGCGCTTGCCACGCTGCGTCTGGTAGCGCGCCACGAGGTCTTTCGCGTAGCCCGTGAGCAGGTGGCCGTAGTGAGGGAGGCCGTTCGCGAACGGCGGGCCGTCGTAGAACACGAATTCGCCGGAGCCGTCGTGGCCCGCGTCGCGCTGGTCGATCGAAGCCTGGAACGTGCCGTCCTCGTCCCAGTACTTGAGCACGCGTTCCTCGAGCTCGGGGAAGCGCACTGAGGTGGAAGCGGCCTGTTCAGGGTTCTGCGCGGTGGTGGCCTTGGGGTACACGCTCACGGAAGTCCTTGGCTGTTGGGCTATCGGACGCGAGGACGGCGTTCGCCCGGATCTGCCGGGCGGCACCGCGGTACCACCTCGCTTGCCCGCCCGCCGCGCTGTGTGCACGGCGATCGAGCCTCTCGTGAGGGCTGTGACGGGCCTGCCCGTCCGGTTCTACTGAGCCGCTCCCCCACTCGGGAGGCGCACGCTGTTCTTCCGGAAGCTCGCCGGTGATGGCCGGGTCAACGCTTTGCGAACAGTTTACCCTTCTGCGGACCGTTCCCGGTCAGCCCCGGCGGATGAGCTTGTGGGTCGCGGCCTGGGCGACAGGCCGGATCACGATCTCGTCGAGGTTCACATGGTGCGGCGCGGTCACGGCATACCGGACGACGTCGGCCACGTCCTCCGCCGTGAGGGGCTTCTCGACCCCCGCGTAGACCTTCTCGGCGGCCACCGCGTCCCCGCCGAGCCGCCTGAGCGCGAACTCCTCGGTCTTGACGAGCCCGGGCAAGACCTCGATGACGCGCACGTTGTGCTCGGCCTCTTCGAGCCGGAGCGCCTGCGTCATGCCATGTTCGGCATACTTCGCGGCGTTGTATCCCCCGCCGCCCTCGTACGCGTCGATCCCCGCGGTGGACGTGAGGTTGAGCACGGTCCCCTCGCCGTGGGCGCGGAGCATGGGCAGGAACGCACGCGTGATCTTCATCGTGCCGAGCACGTTGACGCGCAGCATCCACTCCCAGTCCTCGGTCTTCGCGTCGGCGAGCCAGTCCCGGCCGCGCGCGCCGCCCGCGATGTTGACGAGGGTGTCGACGCCTCCTCTGGCCTCGACCGCCGCGAGGAGGCGAGCGACGTCGTCGTCCTCGGCGATGTCTGCCGCGACGGCCACCGCTCCGGTCTCCGCCGCGAGCCGCTCGAGGCGGTCTGCGCGGCGGGCCACCGCATACACGCGCCAGCCCTCGCCGGCGAGGGCCCGAACCGTCGCCTCGCCGATGCCAGTGCTCGCGCCCGTGACGACGGCGGCACGTGCGCCCGGGCCGCCGGGCTGAGGAGAAGCAGGATTGAGCTGGGTTGCGTCCGAGGTCATGTGCCCAAACTACCGCGCCCGCTGCAAGAGCACGTCACGCAGGACGACCGCCTGATTGTGCTGCTCGTCGTGCGCGGAGTACACGAGGTCCACCGCGTCGTGCTCCGAGACGGCGGCCTCGAGCTCGGCAAACGCCGTCGACCCGTCCAGCTCCGCGCGGTAGCGGCTCGCGAACTCATCGAAGCGTGCGGGGTCGTGGCCGAACCACTTGCGCAGCTCCGTCGTCGGGCCGACCTCCCTGAGCCACAAGTCGACGCCTGCCCTCTCCTTGCTCAGGCCTCTCGGCCACACCCGGTCGACGAGAATCCGGAACGTCCCTGCGGGCGAAGGCTCGTAGACGCGACGCACGCTGACTGTGCCCATGGGCCAATGGTTGGGATTCATACGTAGAATTGCAACCATGCCTGAAGCGAACCTCACGGGTACAGACACGCCCGATTCAGCCCGATCCCGCCCCGCGGCCCCCAGCGCCCCCGCCACCCAAGTCCCCGAGAAGCCAGCCCTCGAGGGTCTCGAGGCCAAGCTCACCGAGCGGTGGCTCGCCGAGGGCACGTACCGGTACGAGCCGAAAACGAGCCGGGACCAGGTCTACTCGATCGACACTCCCCCGCCGACGGCCTCGGGATCGCTTCACGTGGGCCACATGTTCTCCTTCACCCAGACGGACCTTCTGGCCCGCTACCAGCGCATGACGGGCAAGAACGTCTTCTACCCGATGGGCTGGGACGACAACGGCCTCCCGACGGAGCGCCGTGTCCAGAACTACTTCGGCGTCCGCTGCGACCCGAGCATCCCGTACAACGCGGACTACCGCCCTCCCGCCCAGCCCGCGAAGAACCAGCGCGACTTCGACGTCGTCTCGCGCCGCAACTTCATCGAGCTCTGCGAGGAGCTCGCGGTCGAGGACGAGAAGGTCTTCGAGCACCTCTTCAAGACGCTCGGCCTCTCGGTCGACTGGGACATGACGTACCGGACGATCGACGACACGTCCCGCGCGGTGTCCCAGCGAGCCTTCCTGCGCAACCTCGCCGAGGGCGACGCGTACCTGGCCGAGGCGCCCACGCTGTGGGACGTCACGTTCCGCACGGCAGTGGCTCAGGCCGAGCTCGAGGACCGCGAGGTGCCCGGCGCTTACTACCGCTACGCCTTCACGGCCGACGACGGCCAGCAGGTTCACATCGAGACGACCCGTCCCGAGCTGCTCGCCGCGTGCGCCGCGCTCGTGGCCCATCCGGACGACGAGCGGTACAAGCCGCTCTTCGGCACGACCGTGCGCTCGCCGCTGTTCGGCGTCGGGGTCGAGATCAAGGCCCACCCGCTCGCGAAGCCGGACAAGGGCTCGGGCATCGCGATGGTCTGCACGTTCGGCGACCTCACGGACGTGACGTGGTGGCGCGAGCTCCAGCTCCCGACGCGCTCGATCATCGGCCGCGACGGCCGCATCCAGGCCGAGACGCCGGAGTGGATCACGGCGGAGGAAGGCCGCGAGGCCTACGCCGAGATCGCGGGCAAGACCGCGTTCTCCGCCAAGGAGGCGGTCGTTGCGCTGCTGGCCGATCGCGGCCTCCTCGACGGAGAGCCGAAGAAGATCATGCACCCCGTGAACTTCTACGAGAAGGGCGACAAGCCCCTCGAGGTCGTGACGAGCCGCCAGTGGTACGTCCGCAACGGCGGCCGCGACGCTGACCGGCGCGAGCGCCTCCTCGAGCGCGGCCGCGAGTTCGCATGGCATCCCGCCTTCATGCGCTCGCGCTACGAGAACTGGGTCGAGGGCCTCAACGGAGACTGGCTCGTCTCGCGCCAGCGTTTCTTCGGCGTGCCGATCCCGGTGTGGTACCGCCTCGACGAGGGCGGGAACCCCGACTACGAAAACCCGATCACCCCCGACGACGCCGCGCTCCCCGTGGACCCCGTCGCCGAGCCGGCCCCGGGCTTCGACGAGTCGCAGCGCGATCAGCCGGGCGGCTTCACAGGCGACCCAGATGTGCTCGACACATGGGCGACGTCGTCGCTCACCCCTCAGATCGTCGGCCGCTGGAGCCGCGACGACGAGTTCTTCGCGAATGTCTTCCCGTTCGACCTGCGCCCCCAGGCACACGAGATCATCCGCACGTGGCTGTTCTCGACGGCCGTCCGCGCCGACGCGCTGCACGGCTGCGCGCCGTGGAAGAACGCCGCCATCTCCGGCTGGGTCCTCGACCCTGATCGGAAGAAGATGTCGAAGTCGAAGGGCAACGTCGTCGTCCCCACGGACATCCTCGAGGAGTACGGTGCTGACGCCGTCCGCTACTGGGCCGCCTCCGCGAGGCTCGGCTCGGACACGGCGTTCGAGGTCGCACAGATGAAGATCGGCCGTCGCCTCGCGATCAAGATCCTCAACGCGTCGAAGTTCGTCCTCGGGCTCGGGGCAACGGAGGCGAACGTGCTCCGCGATCCGGCCGATCCCGTCCTCGTGAACCCGCTCGACCGCGCGCTGCTCGCACAGCTCGCCGACGTCGTCGCACAGGCCGGCTCGGCGTTCGCCGCCTACGATCCCGCGAAGGCCCTCCAGCTCACGGAGTCGTTCTTCTGGCAGTTCACAGACGACTACGTCGAGCTCGTCAAGGACCGCGCCTACGGCGCCCAAGGGGAGGCTCAGCAGGCCTCCGTGCTCGCGGCCCTCGCGACGACGCTCGACGCGCTCCTGCGCCTCTTCGCGCCGATCCTGCCGTTCGCCACGGACGAGGTGTGGACCTGGTGGCGCCAGGGCTCGGTCCACCGCGCGGCGTGGCCCCAGGCCCTCCAGGTCGAGGGCGATACCAGCATGCTCGCAACCGTGGGCCAAGCGCTCTCGGGCATCCGCAAAGCCAAGTCGGAGGCCAAGGTCAAGCAGCGCACCGAGGTACTCTCCGCGACTGTCTCCGCGCCGTCGGCACAGATCGCCCAGCTCAGAGGTGGCCTCGGCGACCTTCAGGCCGCCGCCAACGCGCGCGAGATCGTCCTCGATGATTCCGCCGAGGAGCTGGACGTTTCCGACGTGGAGCTCGCGGCGGTCGACGCCTAGTACCGCCCGATTTCGGGCAAAGGGGAAGCCCCATCAGCGTTCTCGCGTTGGTGGGGCTTCGACTTTTCGGCTGCTCGGTGACGGCTCGCAGTCTGGTGGAATCCTCTGCATCCAGGTCTTACCGCGTCGTCACGTACGGTCAGCTGCCGGCTTTGCCTGAGGCTGCGTCAACAGCTGTCACTGGATCTTTGGTTTCCACGTCCTCCTCCTTTCGGAGGAGGTATCTATCATTGTGGTCCGCCTCACAGGCGGTCGCAAGGCCTTCGGCATAAGAACACCAAGGTAATTCGCGCCCTGCCTCAGCGCCGCCGCAGCCGCCACGGCGGGCGCCCGAACCTCTCCTCAGACCGCGTTCGGCCGCTCCGTCCGGGTGCGCTTGATCTCGAAGAAATGGGGGTAGCCGGCGAGAGTCACGGAGGCGTCCCAGATCTGCCCCGCCTCGCCCCCCTTGGGGACTCGCGTCATGACCGGCCCGAAGAAGGCCGTCCCGTTGAGGGCGACAATCGGCGTTCCGACGTCCTGGCCCACGAGTTCGATGCCGGCCCTGTGGCTCGCGCGCAGCTGCGAATCGAACTCGTCCGAATCCGCGTACTGTGCGAGATCTGCCGGAAGGCCCACCGATTCGAGGGCCCGCTCGATCACCTCGGGCCGACCCTTCACGCCCTCATCGTGGATGAGGCCGCCCATCGCGTCATACAGAGGCTTGATCCATTCGGCCCCGTGGAGCTCGGACGCGGCGATGATGACTCGCACCGGCCCCCAGTTCTCATCCATGGCCCGCTGATAGTCATGATCGAGCTCGCGGCCCTCGTTGAGCACCGAAAGGCTCATGACATGCCATTCGGTCTCGATGTCCCGCACCTTCTCGACCTCGCCGATCCAGCGCGAGGTCACCCACGCGAAAGGGCATGCGGGGTCGAACCAGAAGTCTGCCTTGCTCGTGGTGCTCTCAGCGACGTCGCTCATGATCGTCTCCTCATCAGGGGGCCGGTGTCGTCACACGCCATCGTATCGACCGCACCGAATAGGGGCGCAAATTGGGATCCCATTTGGGCGGAAACTGGGATCCCAAATTCGGACACTTTTGGTATTCCAATTGCCTTTGGAATACCAACACTCCCACCATGTGAAAATAAGATTCCTTGTTGTGGAATTGTCGAAGTTCCCCTACCGTAGAACTACCGATTACGTGAGGCAGCTCACCCGAGCTGCTCGCACCAACGAGATTGGCAGTTCATGTCCCCCTCACTCTTCAGCGCGCCGAAGGCGAGTTCGGCGCGCACCGGGAAGCGACGGCAGCGTGGCCGTGTTCCCGGGGTCCGGATCGCCCGCAGGGCCCATCTTCGAACGGCCGTCTGCGGCCGCCGGTCTGGGTTCTCGCCACAAGCTTTGGGCAACGGGCGTTCCCTCGCAGCATGCCGTGCAACCCCCGCCGTCGGGCTCCACGATCGTGGCTGCCCGCGGCGGCATGCGCTGCAATCGGCTGAATCCGGCCGACGTCCTTCCCACCTGCTGCGGTTTTCGCCGTCACCGATCTAGGAGCATTGTGTTGTCCCAAGTTTCCAAGAATGCGACCGAGGGTCACAGTGCCCCCGCCGTCCGTCCGCGCGGAAAGGCTCGCTGGAGCATTGCCCTCCTCATGGGCTTTGGAATTCTCATCAACTACGTCGATCGCCTTTCCATCTCCGTCACGCAGAAGCCCCTGACGCACGACTTCGGCCTCACCGCGACGGAATTCGGCATCCTGTCGTCCGCATTCCTCTGGTCGTACGCGATCATGCAGATCCCCTCGGGCATGCTGCTCGACCGCTTCGGCGTGAAGAAGATCTGGGGCGCGAGCGCCGTCCTCTGGACCGTGGCCTCGGTCCTGACGGCGGTTGCCTCCGGCGCGTGGATCATCGTCGTCGCCCGCGTGCTCCTCGGCGTCGCCGAAGCTCCCGCGTTCCCCGGCGCCATGAAGGCGACCGGCCTGTGGTTCCCGCGGCACGAGCGCGGCCTGTGCACCGCCATCTTCGACAGCGGCACGCGCCTCGCCAACGTCCTCGGTCTCCCGCTCATCGCCTTCACGGTCGCCACGTGGGGCTGGCGCGAGGCGTTCTGGGTCCAGGCCGCCCTCTCCGTGATCTTCCTGCTCGCGTTCCTGTGGCGCTACACGGGCCCGAAGGCCCGCCTCGCCAAGGGCCGGATGACGCACGAGGAATACAGCTACATCGTCGATGGCGGCGCGTCGAGCGAAGACCTTCGCCCATCAAGCGAATGGTCCACGGTCGCCTACCTCCTCCGGCAGCGCAAGGTCTGGGGCCTCGCACTCGGTCTGGCCGGTGCCGGCTACACCCTCTGGATGCTCCTCACCTGGCTTCCCGGCTACATGCAGACGAGCATGAACCAGAGCATCCTCCAGAGCGGCATCTACGCTGCGGTTCCCGCCCTCGCGATGTTCGTCTCCGAGCTCACGATCGGCGGCTGGTGGGTCGACCGCGTCATCGGCCGGGGCGCGAACCCCGACAAGGTCCGCAAGGGCATCCTCGTGGCCGGCATGATCGTGGCGCTCTTCACCGTCGGCGCGGCGTTCAGCAACAGCCCGGTCGTCGCCATCATCTGGATCGCGATCGGCAGCGCGGGCATCGCGCTCGTCTACGTCACGAGCAACTCGCTCCCGGCGCTCATCGCACCCGAGGGCAGCGCAGGCTCGCTGGCCGCGATCGTGAACTGCGTCAACCTCCTCGCTGGCGTCGTCGCCCCGATCGTCACGGGCTTCATCGTCGACGTCACGGGCCACTTCTTCTACGCCTTCATCATCGGCGGCGTCGCGCTCATCGGAGGCCTCGCCTCCTACCTCCTGCTCATGGGCAAGATCGAGCCGATCCCCGCCCGCGAGCTCGTCAAGGCCGACGCCGACTGACCACCGGCCGGCAGGCCGCGGCGTCGACCGCGTAGCACAAAGCGCAAAGGGCCCGGCGAAATGCCGGGCCCTTTGCGCTGCGTGCGGCGTTCCCCTACGCGGACTTCGTGCGGCGCTTCGCGACGACGCTGTGCGGAATGAGCGTCGGCTGCTCGTGGCGAACGACGACGTCGCGCGTCACCACGACGCCGGCCACGTCGTCCCGGCTCGGGAGGTCGAACATGACGGGGAGGAGGACTTCCTCCATGATGGCCCGCAGGCCGCGGGCGCCCGTCCCGCGTTCAAGCGCGAGGTCCGCGATCGCCTCGAGGGCGTCGTCCTCGAAATGCAGCTCGACCGCGTCCAGCTGGAACATCTTCTGGTACTGCTTGACGAGGGCGTTCTTCGGCTCGGTCAGAATCTGCATGAGAGCCGGCCGATCGAGGTTCTCGACGGTCGTGATGACCGGGAGGCGGCCGATGAATTCGGGGATGAGGCCGAACTTGAGCAGGTCCTCGGGCATGACGTCCGCATACGTGCTCTCGTGCTTCGTGATCGAGCTGAGCGGAACGCCGAAGCCGATGCCCTTCTTGCCCGCCCGCTGCCCGATGATCTCCTCGAGGCCCGCGAACGCCCCCGCGACGATGAAGAGCACGTTCGTCGTGTCGATCTGGATGAATTCCTGGTGCGGGTGCTTGCGCCCGCCCTGCGGCGGCACCGACGCCACCGTCCCCTCGAGGATCTTGAGGAGCGCCTGCTGGACGCCCTCGCCCGAGACGTCCCGTGTGATCGACGGGTTCTCGCTCTTGCGCGAGATCTTGTCGATCTCGTCGATGTAGATGATGCCCTGCTCGGCCTTCTTGACGTCGTAGTCGGCGGCCTGGATGAGCTTGAGCAGGATGTTCTCGACGTCTTCGCCGACGTAGCCCGCTTCGGTGAGGGCCGTTGCGTCGGCGACCGCGAACGGGACGTTGAGCCGCCGCGCGAGAGTCTGGGCCAGGTACGTCTTGCCGCACCCGGTGGGGCCGATCAGGAGGATGTTCGACTTGGCGATCTCGACGTCGTCGTGCCCGTGGCCTTCCGCAAGCGAGCCGGACTTGGAGCCGTGCCCCGCCTGGATGCGCTTGTAGTGGTTGTAGACCGCGACGGCGAGAGCACGCTTCGCGGGCTCCTGCCCGACGACGTACTCCTGGAGGAAATCGAAGATCTCGCGGGGCTTCGGGAGCTCGAAGCTTCCCAGGTCCGAAACCTCGGCGAGCTCTTCCTCGATGATCTCGTTGCAGAGCTCGATGCACTCGTCGCAGATGTAGACCCCAGGGCCCGCGATGAGCTTCCGAACCTGCTTCTGGCTCTTCCCGCAGAACGAGCACTTCAGCAGATCCGCGCTCTCACCAATCCGAGCCATTCGTCGAATCCCTTCGTGTAGGGGCAGAAGCCGTGACCACTCCACTGTAGGACACGGGACCGACAGCGTACCGAAGCCAAACGCCGGTGCCGCCGAACATTTCTCGGCGGCACCGGCGGTTCGGCGACGTGCGCCTCCGGGGCGGTCAGCGCGCGATAGCGCTCTGACGGATCTTGCGTGACTCGAGAACCTCATCGACGAGCCCGTAGACCTGCGCCTCCGGGGCCGTCAAGAAGAGGTCGCGCTCGATGTCGCGGCTGATCTCCTCAGGCGTCTTGTTCGTGTGCTTGGCCCACGTGTGCTCGAGCCACTCGCGCATGCGCAGGACCTCGCGGGCCTGGATCTCGAGATCGGTCGCCTGGCCACCCTGGCCGCCCGAGAGCGACGGCTGGTGGATCATGACGGTCGAGTTCGGCAGCGCGAGCCGCTTCCCCGGCGTCCCAGCCGCGAGGATGACCGCGGCGGCCGATGCCGCCATGCCGAGGCACACCGTCTGGATCTCGGGCCGGATGAACTGCATCGTGTCGTAGATGGCGGTCATGGCCGTGAACGAGCCGCCCGGCGAGTTGATGTACATCGTGATGTCGCGGTCCGGGTCGTTCGCCTCGAGGACCAGAAGCTGGGCCATGATGTCGTCAGCCGACGCATCGTCGACCTGGACGCCCATGAAGATGATGCGGTCCTCGAAGAGCTTCGTGTACGGGTCCTGGCGCTTGAAGCCGTACGGGGTCCGCTCCTCGAACTGGGGCAGAATGTAGCGGCTCGTGGGCAGGCTGCCCGGATTGACGCCCATGTTGTAGTTCATGTGTGCTCCTTTGTCGCCCTGGACGCCTACTGGTGGTTGCTTTCGGTTCCGCCGCCGCCGGCCACGTGGCCCGCGCGCTCGGCGATCTTGTCGAAGAAGCCGTACGCGAGCGCTTCCTCGGCGGTGAACCACTTGTCGCGGTCGTTGTCCTTGAGGATCGTATCGATCGTCTGGCCGGTCTGCTCGGCCGTGAGCTCGGCCATGACCTGCTTCATGTGCAGGATGAGCTCGGCCTGGATCTTGATGTCCGAGGCCGTGCCGCCGATGCCGCCCGAAGGCTGATGCATGAGGATGCGCGCGTGCGGGGTCGCGTAGCGCTTGCCCTTGGTCCCGGACGAGAGGAGGAACTGGCCCATCGAGGCGGCAAGGCCGGTCGCGACGGTCACGACGTCGTTGGGGATGTACTGCATCGTGTCGTAGATCGCCATGCCTGCCGTGACGGAGCCGCCCGGCGAATTAATGTACAGGTAGATGTCCTTCTCGGGATCCTCGGCCGAGAGCAGGAGGAGCTGCGAGCAGATCGTATTCGCGTTGTCGTCCCGGACCTCGGATCCGAGCCAGATGATGCGCTCCTTGAGGAGGCGCTGATAGATGAAGTCCTGGCCGTTGCCTGTGGGCTGGTCGGCCAGACGCGGCGTGCTCTCCTGCTGCATGGTGCGATACCTCTCGATCTGCTGCAAAGACTGGTTGCTGCTACAGGGACAGTAGCCCGTTTCGCCCGGTCTTTGTTCCGCGCGCCGCCACTGTTCGCTTTAGGCGCATGCGGGCTTGGGGGCGCCTCATGCAGCGGCCTTCGTCCGGGGCCGCCCACCGCGAGCGGACACGAAAAGAGGCCGCCGTCCGCGCCTCTCGGCGTGGTCGGCGGCCTCCTTGCAGAAGCGATCAGGCTTCTTTAGAACGTGGCTGCGGCCGGATCGTCGCTCGGGATGACCTCGGCGGCGACCTCCTCGCCCGACTCCTCCTCGACGGCCGGACGCACGAACTCGGTGAGGTCGACGGCCTTGCCCTCGGAGTCGGTCACCTCGGCCTTGCCGAGGACGACGGCGAGCGCCTTCCGGCGGCGCACCTCGCCGACCATCATCGGGACCTGGCCCGACTGGTCCATGATCTGCGCGAACTGGTTCGGATCCATGCCGTACTGCGACGCGGTCGAGATGAGGTACTCGATGAGCTCGCTCTGCGAGACGCCGATCTCCTCCTTGTCGGCGATCGCGTCGAGGATGACCTCGTTCTTGAAGGCACGCTCGGTGTTGGCCTTGACCTCGGCCCGGTGCTCGTCAGTGTCGTGGTCCTCCGCTGCCGCGTGGCCGCCGGCCTCGGGGTTGAAGTGAGCGTCAACCTGCTCCGAGATGACGGAGTCCGGAACGGGGACCTCGACGAGTTCGACGAGCTTGTCGAGCACCTTGTCGCGGGCCTCGATCCCCTGCTGGGCGACCTTGGAGTCAGCGGCCTGCTTCGCGAGGTCCTCGCGGAGCTCGGTGATCGTGTCGAACTCCGACGCGAGCTGCGCGAAGTCGTCGTCGGCCTCGGGAAGCTCGCGCTCCTTGACTGCCGTGACCTTGACCGTCACCTGGGCGTTCTCGCCCGCGTGCTCGCCACCGGCGAGCTTCGTCTCGAAGATCGCCTCCTCGTCCGCGCTCAGGCCGGTCACGGCCTCGTCGAGGCCCTCGAGCATCGTGCCCGAGCCCACCTGGTAGGAGAGTGCCGACGCCGAGTCGACCTCCTCGCCGTCGACCTTCGCCGTGAGGTCGATCGTGAGGAAGTCATCGGCCTGCGCGGGACGCTCGACCGGCTTGAGCGTGCCGAAGCGCGAGCGGAGGTCGTTGAGCGCCTTCTCGACGTCGTCGTCGGACGCCTCGGCGGCCTCGACGTCGACCTTGATGCCCTCGTACTCGGGGAGCTCGATCTCAGGACGGACGTCGACCTCGACGCTGAACGTGAGCTGGCCCTCGGTCGCGGACGGGTCGGGAACCTCGGTGATCTCGACCTCGGGGCGCGACAGCGGGCGGATGCCAGTCTCGGAAACTGCCTCCTGGTACCAGCCGTTGAGGCCGTCGTTGATGGCGGTCTCGAGGACGTAGCCACGGCCGACGCGCTGGTCGATGACGCGGGACGGAACCTTGCCCTTGCGGAAGCCGGGCACCTGGATCTGCTCGGCAACCTGCTTGTACGCCGCGTCGATGGCGGGCTTGAGCTCGTCGAACGGAACCTCGACGTTGAGCTTGACGCGGGTGGGGGTGAGATTCTCGGCGGCGCTCTTCACAGCGTGGCACTCCTGGATGGTCTGGTTGAGGGTTGCCGCGTTGGCTGGCTTGCCGACCGCGGAACTGTCGGGATGACAGGATTTGAACCTGCGACTTCCTGCTCCCAAAGCAGGCGCTCTAGCCAAGCTGAGCTACACCCCGTCTCTGGTGCACAGACCACAATACAGGGCAGTACTGCGGCGGTGCACATCGCGCAGACGGCAGTGGGCCCCTCCGCGAGGGGAGGGGCCCACTGTGCGCCACAAGGCGATGGAGCGGCCGACGGGAATCGAACCCGCGTATCGAGTTTGGAAGACTAGCGCTCTACCATTGAGCTACGGCCGCACGGCTATCCCACTAAATCGAACAGGCGGATCTGTGTCAAATTCACGCCTGGCACGAGGGGCACCAATACAGCTTGCGGCCGGCTTCGTCGGCGAGCCGGACGTCCTCGCCGCACACCCGACAGGGGCGCCCGTGGCGCTTGTAGACGTAGTGGGCATGCTCAGGGTCAGGCAGGGCGTGGGACCCACGCGGCCAGAGCTCGGGGTCCGTTGTGACAATCCGGCCGTCCCGGACGCCGTTCCGCATCGCGGCGACGGCGTCGTCCCACAGGGCGAACGCGCGCTCCGTCCCCACTTCGGCGCCGGGGAGCGCCGGGTCGAGGCGGGAGCGGAAGAGCAGCTCGGCCCGGTAGACGTTGCCGATGCCCGCGACGACGGCCTGATCCATGAGCAGCCGCGCGACCGGCGTACGACGGCGCAGGATCCGGCGCGCGAACTCCTCGCCGGCCGCTCGGGCATCCTCGTGAGCGTCCAGCGGATCCGGGCCGAGGCGGGCTAGCACGGCGTCGACCTCGGGCTCGGTCGCGACCGCGCACACGCTCGCGCCGCGCAGGTCCGCCCACCCGTGATCGGAGGCGAGGCGAACCCTGACGGCCCTGACGGGAGCCGGCGGCCCCGCATAGGCCGCTGCGCCGTCGTCGCCCGTGCCGTCGTCGCCCGTTCCGCCGTCGCGCGCTCCGACGTCGCCCGTTCCGCCGTCGCGCGCTCCGCCCGTCGTGGGAACAGCACCCGTCGCGGGAACAGCTCCTGGCAGCTCGCGCTCCCCCACGCGCCGCGGGGCACCGATGCTCGAGGCGCCCGCGAAGGTCTTATCGCCGCCGAAGTCCCACGCCCCGTAGAGGCCGAGGTGCACGTGCAGGTAGAGCTCGCCCTCGAAGCGCAGGAACAGCTGCTTCCCGTGGGCCCGTACGGACTGGAGAACGCGCCCGTCGAGCAGCGCGGCACCGTCCGCGAAGCGCCCCTGCGGGCTGCTCACGGCAAGCTGCTCCCCCGCGAAGACGTCCGCGAACTGCCGCGCAAGGCGGTGGACGGAGTGACCCTCAGGCATGAGCCAGGCCTCGACGAGGTCTTAGTCGACGATTTCGCCGGTCGACTCGTAGGTCGCGATCTTGCCGATGCGGCGGACGTGGCGCTCATCGTGGCTGAACGGCTCGTCGAGGAACGCCTCAATGAGCTTCGTGGCCTCGTCGACGCTGTGCTGGCGGCCGCCGACGGCCACGACGTTGGCATCGTTGTGCTCCCGTGCGAGCCGCGCCGTGTCGAGGTTCCAGACGAGCGCCGCACGAACGCCCCTGACCTTGTTGGCCGCGATCTGCTCGCCGTTGCCGGATCCGCCGAGGACGATTCCGAGGGCCTCCACGCCGGCCTCCTGGTCCGCGACGACCGCGAGGGCGGCACGGATGCAGAACGAGGGGTAGTCGTCGAGCGGATCGTACGCCGTGGGGCCATGGTCGGTCACGTCGTAGCCCAGCGCCCCGAGGTGGCTCACCAGATGGGCGCTCAGTTCCATGCCGGCATGATCGGTGGCGATGTGGACGCGGGGCTTGGTCACGGGGTTCCTCTCGATGGGCGGGACGGCCGCGTCAAGCCTACTTGGCGGGGGCGCCGCCGAGCACGTCTGCGACGTGCTCCGCGATCGCCGGGTCCTTCGCCGAGAAGACGTAGCGGCTGCCGTCACGGCACAGCACATCCACGGCCTCACCGCTCGACACGAGCGCCGAGACCACCTTTCCGCGGTGCCGGTAGCCCCACCCGCCATAGGCGCGGGCGACAACGGCGCCGTAGCCCGCCCGCAGGACATCGGGCGTCCTGATCCGGGCCACTCGCACGAGGCCCATGAAGGCCAGGGTGACCCTCTCCGGCTCGACGCTCACGCGGAGGATGAGCATCGAGGCCGCCACGAGGCCTACGAGGGCGATCGCGAGCGAAAGCCACGCGGAGAGAAGAAGCGCGAGGAGCGAGAGCTGCGAACCGACGACCGCGAGCATGACGAAGACGGACGAGCGCGCATGCGCCCAGAACACGAAGGTGTCACGGGCGCGCTCTGGTTCCAGCACATCGAGAAGCGCCTGTTCGTCCCTCGGGCTCCATCGCTCGTCGGGTTTGAACGCCATGAACATGACGACTGAGAACGCGACGGTGGCGCCACTGCCCGACGCGAGGACGATCGGGTCCGGATGGGTCATGTGCGCGTCCTTCACCCCGACCTGGCCCATGAGTCCCGCCGCCAGAACGGTCACGAGGAACATCGACATGCCGACGCCGCCCGCCATGAAGATCTTGCGGGACACGGCAGGCCGCGACTGGATCCCCGCCTGGAGGCACAGGGCGATGCCGACGACGACCACAAGCAGCCCCCCGCCCGCGAGGTAGCCCGCGAACGGCACAAAGGCCCGGCCACCGTCGGCGTCCCACAACCACGCGACGGGCTCAGGAACCTGCCCCCGGAACGTGAACGCCGCGAGCACGAAGCCCGCGGCGAGGAGCGTGGGAAAGCCGATGGCAAAACGGACGGCCTTCCTGTCCCACAGTCCTTCTCGGCCGCCTTCCCGCTCGCCCATGCATCAAAGCTAACTCAGCGGATGGGCGGCACGCGTCACACGGCGGAGCCCACTTGCACGCCCCCCGAACTGAAAGAATAATTTCAAACTGCGTGCGGCGCGCCCAGCGCCGACGAGGAAGTGTGCAGGGAGGCGCGCATGCCAGGGACGAACCTGACCCGGTCGGAAGCAGTCGAGCGGGCGAAGGCCGTGCTCCGTGTGGAGAGCTACGACGTCGAGCTGGACCTGACGAAGGGAGAGCGCGTCTTCGGTTCACGCACGACAGTCGTCTTCGACGCGGTCCCCGGCTCGCACACTTTCATCGACGCCATCACGGACGGCGTCCTGTCCGTTACCCTCAACGGCACCTCACTGGATCCGGCCGAGGTCTCCGACGGCGTCAGGATCCAGCTCCCGGGCCTCGCCGCGCACAACGAACTCGTGATCGACGCCGAGGCCCCGTACATGAACACCGGCGAAGGACTGCATCGCTTCGTCGACCCCGCCGACGGCGAGGTGTACCTCTACACGCAGTTCGAGGTCCCCGACTCGCGGCGCATGTTCGCGGTGTTCGAGCAGCCGGACCTCAAGGCCGCGTTCCGCTTCAGTGTCACCGCCCCGGCGCACTGGGCCGTCATCTCGAACTCGCCCACGCCAGAGGCACGGCCCGCGGAGCCGCGCGACGACGTCGCACGTTCGGTGTGGACCTTCGAGCCGACGCCGCGCATCCCGAGCTACATCACGGCGCTCATCGCGGGCCCGTACGAATCGGTGCGGGATGAGGTGGTCAACTCGGCCGGTCGGACGATCCCGCTCGGGATCTTCGCCCGAAAGTCGCTCATGCAATACCTCGACGCGGAGAACATCTTCGACACGACGAAGCGCGGCTTCGCCTTCTTCGAGGAGCAGTTCGGCTGCGAATACCCGTTCGCGAAGTACGACCAGCTCTTCGTGCCCGAATTCAACGCCGGCGCGATGGAGAACGCCGGTGCCGTCACGATCCTCGAAAGCTACGTCTTCCGCTCCAAGCCAACTCAGGCCACCGTCGAGCGCCGCGCCATCACCGTGCTCCACGAGCTCGCCCACATGTGGTTCGGGGACTACGTGACGATGCGCTGGTGGGACGATCTCTGGCTCAACGAGTCGTTCGCCGAATACATGTCCCACCTGGCGGCCGTGCGCACGCCGGACTTCGGGCACGCGTGGACGACCTTCGCGTCCGTCGAGAAGTCGTGGGCGTACCGCCAGGACCAGCTCCCGACGACGCACCCCATCTTCGCCGACATCAACGACCTCGCCGACGTCGAGGTCAACTTCGACGGCATCACGTACGCGAAGGGCGCGTCCGTGCTCAAGCAGCTCGTTGCCTGGGTGGGCCAGGAACAGTTCATGGCGGGCGTGCGTGCCTATTTCGGCAAGCACGCGTGGAGCAACACGGTGCTCGCAGACCTGCTCGCCGAGCTCGAGGCCGCGAGCGGGCGCGACCTGTCATCGTGGGGCCGGCTGTGGCTTGAGACCGCGGGCGTGAACACGCTCGCACCTGAGATCGAGACCGACGGCAACGGGACCATCACGGCCTTCGCGATCCGCCAGAGCGCTTCGCCGGAGCAGCCGACGCTCCGCCAGCACCGACTCGCGATCGGCTTCTACAACCGTGGAGCCGACGGGCGGCTCGTCCGCACCCATCGCGAGGAGCTGGACGTCGAAGGCGAGCTGACGAGCGTGCCGGCCCTCGTCGGCCTCGCCCGCCCCGAACTCATCCTCCTCAACGACGACGACCTCGCCTACGCCAAGGTGCGCCTCGACCCCGTGTCCCTCGTGACCGTGACCGCGAGCCTCCATGACATCGCCGAGAGCCTCCCGCGCGCTCTCGTGTGGGGTTCCTCCTGGGACGGCGCACGCGACGGCGAGACCCCGGCTCGCTCCTACGTCGAGCTCGTGCTCGCCAACATCGGCGCGGAATCCGACTCGTCGGTCGTCCAGACGCTCTTGCGCCAGCTCGCGACGACGCTCGACTTCTACGTCGCTGCTGAAGCCCAGCCCGCCGTCAAGGCCGCTACCGCGGACCGCCTGTGGGCCCTCGCCCTGAGTGCCGAGCCCGGTTCCGACTCCCAGCTCCAGTTCGTCCGCGCCTTCTCGTCGATCGCGGCCTCCGCCGCCCACCTCGACGCGATCGAGGGCCTCCTCGACGGAAGCACGGCTGCGCCCGGGCTCGACATCGACCAGGACCTCCGGTGGGAGCTCCTCGCGTCCCTCGCGGCCGGCGGGCGCATCGGGCAAGGGCGGATCGACAACGAGCTCGCGCGCGACAACACCTCGAGCGGCCAGTGCGCCGCTGCACTTGCGGCCGCGGCCCTGCCCACCGCGGAGGCCAAGGCCGAGGCGTGGCGGAAGATCGTGGAAACTGGCGAGCTCTCGAACGCCATCCAGGCCGCGGCCATCAACGGGTTCGTGCGCGTGCAGGAAGCGAGCCTTATCGCCCCCTACGCGGAACGGTACTTCGAGGCCGTTCCGGGCATCGTCGCCCACCGGACGCACGCGCTCGCCCAGCAGATCGTCGTCGGCCTCTACCCCGCCCGGCAGACAACCCAGGCGACGCTCGAGCGGACGGACGCGTTCATCGCGTCCCTGCCCGAGGACCAGGGCGCCCTGCGGCGGATGATGCTCGAGAACCGCGACGGCGTGGCGCGCGCACTCCGCGCCCAGGCCGCGGACCGGTAGCCATGGCCGTCGACGGGCACCACTACAGGGTCACCGTGACGTGGACCGGGAACCGGGGAACCGGGACGTCGGGATACCGCGACTACAGTCGGGACCACGACATCGCGCTGCCGGGCCTCCCGGTCCTGCCCGGTTCCTCGGACCCGGCCTTCCGCGGCGACAGGGAACGCTACAACCCAGAGCAGCTGCTCCTCACGGCGCTCTCCCAATGCCACATGCTCTCGTACCTGCACGTCGCGGTGAACCATGGGGTGGTCGTCACGGCCTACACCGACGAGGCCGAGGGGACGATGCGGCTCAACCGGGACGGGAGCGGCGAGTTCACCGAGGTCGTGCTGCGTCCGCGCGTCGGGCTTGCCGACGAGTCGCAGCGTGAGCTGGCTGACAGCCTGCATGAGGAGGCGCACCATCTGTGCTTCATTGCGCGCTCCGTGAACTTCCCCGTTCGGAACGTTCCCGCGACCCCGTGACCCATGGATCCTCGCTAGGGTAGAAGGGCCTGCCACCCTCACCCACCCCGCCACCCTCACCCACCCTGCCGCCCCGACCCACCCCACCCCGCCCCCTGAGGAGGCTTCCGAGAGTGCTGTCTGCCCTCCAGCCGTCCCTGTCCGCTCACCTCATCGCGTCGTCGCCGGCCCCGACGCCCTCCGCGCCCCAGTCTCCGCTGGCTACGCCCCTCACGTCTGCCGAGCTCAATTCGGCGGTGACAACGTTCAATTCGACGCTCCTCCAGATCGCGGTCGCCGTCGGCATCGGACTCATCATCTGGCTTGTGGCCTCGTTCCTCATCCGGCAGGTCGTCAAGCGCGTCCTCGCCGGAACCCAGCTCACGAAGCGACGTCTCTTCCGCTGGGCCGCGCCCGCCCTGCGGGCCATCGACACAGAACGCCGCGCCCAGCGGGCCAAGACGATCGGCTCCCTGCTCAATTCGGTCGTGATCGTCGTCATCACGACCATCGTCATCATCTACGTGCTCAAGGCCCTCGGCGTCGACATCGCTCCGCTCCTGACGAGCGTCGGCATCCTCGGCGTCGCGATCGGCTTCGGCGCCCAGCAGCTCATCCGCGACTTCCTCGCGGGCATCTTCATCACGCTCGAGGACCAGTACGGCATCGGGGACGTCATCTCGACGGGCGCCGGCGAGGTCGTCGGCACAGTCGAGAGCGTCGGGTTGCGCATCACGCGCGTGCGCGGCGAGGACGGCGCCATCTGGTATCTGCGCAATGGCGAGATCCTGCGGGTCGGCAACCGCTCGCAGGGAACCTACGTGCCTCCGGGCGAAAGCGGGCCGGCAGTCGGCGACGAGCCCGCCCCGCCAGGCCCCGACCAGCAGGGCCAGCACGCGGCTGAATGAAGCATGGCCAGCGACTAGCCTTGAAGAGGCGCGACATCGAGGGAGAGCGGAATCAGTGACCGAGAATGAGCACGGGCCGGAGGCTCCGCAGGGCCTCGCCCGCAGAAACCTCCTCAAGGTCAACGACCCCTTCGCGCGCGAGGACTTCGCCAACACGTTCTACGCCGAAATCGGAGGGCACGAAGCCTTCGTCAAGCTCGTCGACGTGTTCTATGAGGGCGTCGCGCAAGACCCCGTGCTCCGGCCCATGTACCCCGACGAGGACCTCGGGCCCGCCCGGCGACGCCTCACGATGTTCCTCGAACAGTACTGGGGCGGACCGAACACGTACAGCGAGGAGCGCGGGCACCCCCGTCTGCGCATGCGGCACATCCCGTTCAAGGTCAACCCCGACGCCCGCGACCGCTGGCTCCACCACATGCGCGCCGGCGTCGAGGCGCTGCATCTCTCCCCCCTGCACGAGGCGACCCTGTGGGACTACCTCGAACGGGCCGCACATTCGCTCGTCAACACCTTCGAGGACTGACGAGGCCGGATCGCGCTACGAGCCGAATTTCGCGGCGCGGGCCCGCGGCACGCGGCAGAGCACGTGGCCGCGGGGCGAGCTGAGCCGCACCCATGCGCCCGAGGCGAAGAGGCGCATCGTGTCGCCGGGCACGAGGAAACCGAGTGCCTCGGCCGCGAACGCCGCCCCCGAGGGGACGCCTTCGACGCCGTCGACCTCGCTCCCCCAGACCGTCGCGCGCGCGCCGTCGACCATCGCCTGCCCGGGCTGCTCGGGGACGAGCGACGCGACCCTCGCCATGCCCTCGGCGGCAGCAGCCGCGAGCACGTCGCTCGAGACGTCGCCCGCGGGGGCCCACGGACCGCGCGGCGGGCTCACCGCAGCCCACGCTACGTGGACGGACGACGGCGGGACGTCGAGGAGCGTCTCGTCGTCGCCCATGCGGGCCAAGCGGTCGGCGACGGAAGCCATGGACACCGTGGCATCGACGTCGGCCGGCCGCGCCAGTGGGATCGCCCGCATGCCGAGGACGGTCGGCGTCGCTTCCCCGAGCGCACGCGGCGAGAGCACGCACACGTAGGCGGCGAGGACCTGCCCAACCGTCTGAAGCCGGACGGCTCCCCCGGAGTCGACGGCACGCGCGCGGGCCAGGAAAGTCCTGAGGTCGGCAACCGCCTCGCGGTCCCCGAGATCGAGTGATGTCTGGAAGTCCGCCGCGCTCACGATGCGCCTCCTTCCGAAACGCTCACGGGAGCTGCCGCATCGGACGGGAGCGGCGGGCGGCGTCGGAACGGCACCGCGGGGCCGCTGTAGTCAGCGAAGGCCGCCCGTAGCTCGGCGGGAAGGCGGACGGGGCGCCCCGTCGAGCGGCTCACGAGCACCATCGAGGTCGCGGCATACGCGTAGACGGCGCTCCCATCGCGTTCGGCAACGGAGTACCCGAGGTCGAAGCTCGAGCCGCCGATCCTTGTGACCCAGAGATTCACGCCGATCGGCGTGGGGCGGTACATGAGCGGCGCGAGGTACTCGATCTCATGACGGCCGACGAGGGTGAAATTGTCGGCGGTCACGCAGTCGAACATTGTCGCGGGAGCGGCCGCATCGAACATCGTCGCGGTGCCGGCCGCCAGCGGCTCCCTGAGCCAGTGCACGCGGGCGTCCTCGAGGAACTGGAGGAATCGCACGTTGTTGACGTGGCCGTAGGAATCCACGTCGCCGAAGCGCATCTGGAGTGGGAGTTGGAAGGTGGACGGCATGGTTCCATCTTCCCGCACGGTCGGCGGCGGCCGCGAACCGTGGCTTGTTGAGCGGCTACCGGCGAGTTTAGGGTCGTGCCATGACGTCCCCCGCCCGCCAGACAGGCCCCACCGAATCCCTCCTGACGCTGCTCGACTTGGATGATCTGGGCGGCGCCCGCACTGACAAGGACGTGTTCGTGGGGCCGAGCGAGCGGCAGCCGAGGCACAGGGTCTTCGGCGGCCAGGTCCTCGCACAGACGCTCATGGCCGCTTCCCGGACGGTCCCGGCAGACAGGCTCGTCCATTCGATGCATGGCTATTTCCTGCGCGCGGGCGACGCCGATGAGTCGATCACGTTCGGCGTCGAGCGGCTGCGCGATGGACGTTCGTTCTCTGCCCGCCAGGTGCACGCCTATCAGGACGGGCGGCCGATCCTCTCGATGATCGCCTCGTTCCAGACCGAGTCCGAGGGCGTGGACCACCAGACGCCCATGCCCACGGACGTCCCAGACCCGGAATCCCTCCCGAGCACGGCGGACCTGCTCGGCAGCATCGACCATCCCATCGCGCAGTACTGGGCCTTCGACCGCCCGTTCGACGTGCGTCATGTCAGCCCCGCCGTGTACATCTCCGCGGCGGGCGAACGGGTCGCGCGGAACGCCGTCTGGATGAAGACGTTCGGCCCTATGCCCGACGATGAGCGCGTGCACCGGGCCGCACTCGCGTACGCGAGCGACTACACGCTCCTCGAACCGATCCTGCGCCGGCACGGCCTGAGCTGGGTCACGCCGGACATGAACGTCGCGAGCCTCGACCACGCGATGTGGTGGCACCGCCCCGTCCGTGTCGACGAATGGCTCCTCTACGTCCAGGAGTCCCCGAGCGCGCACGGCGCCCGCGGGCTGGGGGTGGGCCGCATCTTCACGCGCGACGGTGCGCACGTCGCGACCGTCGGCCAAGAGGGCATGATCAGGGTCCCCCTCCCCTAGCCTCCGCTCCCGTTCAAGGGTCACCTACCGCGGGTTCCCCACCGTCCAAGGGTCACCTCCGGCGGGTTCCCCACCGTCCAAGGGTCACCTACCGCGGGTGCGCACCCGCGTTAAGTGGCCCTTGGACGGAGGGCACCGGACGACGGCGGAGGCCCGCCCCCGCCGCGGGGGCCCGGCTCCGCCCGCGGGGGGATGCCGCCCTCGCGCCGGCCGCACCTAGGCGACCGCGCGAGCGCACGCGTCAGTCGCGCGTGAGCTTGCGGTGCGTCACACGGTGCGGCGCGGCGGCGTCCGGGCCGAGGCGCTCGATCTTGTTCTCCTCGTACGCCTCGAAGTTGCCTTCGAACCAGTACCACTTCGATTCGTCCTCGTCCGTGCCCTCGTAGGCGAGGATGTGGGTCGCGACGCGGTCCAGGAACCAGCGGTCGTGGGAGACCACGACGGCGCAGCCAGGGAACTCGAGGAGCGCGTTCTCGAGGCTCGAGAGGGTCTCGACGTCGAGGTCGTTGGTCGGCTCGTCGAGAAGGAGGAGGTTGCCGCCCTGCTTGAGCGTGAGCGCGAGGTTCAGACGGTTGCGCTCGCCGCCCGAGAGGACGCCGGCCTTCTTCTGCTGGTCCGGACCTTTGAAGCCGAACGCCGAGACGTACGCGCGGGACGGCATCTCGACCTGGCCGACCTGAATGTGGTCGAGCCCGTCCGAGACGACCTCCCAGAGCGTCTTGTTCGGGTCGATGCCGCCGCGGCTCTGGTCGACGTACGAGATCTTGACGGAGTCGCCGACCTTGAGGTCGCCGCCGTCCAGCGACTCCATGCCCACGATCGTCTTGAACAGCGTGGTCTTGCCCACGCCGTTCGGACCGATGACGCCGACGATGCCGTTGCGGGGCAGCGAGAACGAGAGCCCGTCGATGAGCACGCGGTCGCCGAAGCCCTTGCGGAGGTTCGAGGCCTCGATGACGAGCTGGCCGAGCCGTGGTCCCGGCGGGATCTGGATTTCTTCGAAGTCGAGCTTGCGCGTGCGCTCGGCCTCGGCAGCCATCTCCTCGTACTTGGCCAGACGGGCCTTCGACTTGGTCTGTCGGCCCTTCGCGTTCGAGCGGACCCACTCGAGCTCCTCAGCGAGGCGCTTCGCGAGCTTGGCGTCCTTCTTGCCCTGGACTTCGAGGCGGGCGCGCTTCTTCTCGAGATACGTCGAATAGTTGCCCTCGTACGGGTAGAGGCGGCCGCGGTCGACCTCACAGATCCACTGCGCGACGTGGTCGAGGAAGTAGCGGTCGTGGGTCACGGCGAGGACGGCGCCGTGGTACTTCGCGAGGTGCTGCTCGAGCCATTGAACGCTCTCGGCGTCCAGGTGGTTGGTCGGCTCGTCGAGGAGGAGGAGGTCCGGCTTCTGCAGGAGGAGCTTGCAGAGCGCGACGCGGCGGCGCTCACCACCTGAGAGGACGCGGACGTCGGCCTCGGGGGGCGGGCACCGGAGCGCGTCCATGGCCTGCTCGAGCTGGGAATCGAGGTCCCACGCGTCGGCCGTGTCGATGGCTTCCTGAAGCTTGCCCATCTCCTCGAGGAGAGAGTCGTAGTCCGCGTCCGGGCTCGCCATCTCCTCCGAGATCGCGTTGAAGCGCTCGAGCTTGGCGTGAATCTCCGCCACGCCCTCCTGGACGTTCCCGAGGACCGTCTTCTCCTCATTCAGCGGCGGTTCCTGGAGCAGAATGCCCACGCTGTATCCCGGGGAGAGCCGGGCCTCACCGTTGGACGGGGTGTCGAGCCCCGCCATGATCTTGAGAATCGTCGACTTTCCCGCGCCGTTCGGGCCCACGACGCCGATCTTGGCGCCGGGGAAGAACGACATGCTCACGTCGTCGAGGATCACCTTGTCGCCCACGGCCTTCCGGGCCTTGGTCATGGTGTAGATGAATTCCGCCATGGTCCTTAATCTATCGGCTCGTCTGGTCGAACTCACACCTGCTACACCGGCCCAAGGCCCGGAAGGCCTCGGGGTTGCACGTAGGGAAGCACGCGCTCGGCGAAGCGCTCCTTCGGTGGCAAGCGCATTCCGCCAGCGGGTATCCCGATGCCATAATCTGGCGAAGGATGAAGGAGGTGGCCCATGGCAGCCGTTACCCTGAGCGAGGTGGCGCGGGCGGCAGGCGTATCCCCGGCGACGGCGTCGCGGGTCCTCAACGGGTCCACGCGGATCCCCGGGGCAGAGGTCGCCGAGAGGGTCAGGGCCGCCGCGACGTCGCTGGGATACATTCCGAACGCACAAGCACAAGCCCTTGCACGGTCGAGCACGGGCCTCCTCGGCCTCATCGTGCACGATATCGCCGACCCCTATTTCTCCTCGATCGCCCGCGGGGTCCAGTCGGGGGCCCGCGAACTCGGCAAGACGCTGCTTCTCATCTGCACAGAGGGCACCCCAGCCGAGGAACGCCTCGCTGTCGAAGTCTTCACATCACGCCGCGCCGATGCGATCGTCCTGGCAGGCAGCCGTTCGTTGAAGGACGACGACGCCGCCGACAATGCCGCGCTCCTCCGCGAAGCCGAGCGCTACCTCGCCAACGGCGGCCGGCTTCTCCTCGTCGGACACCCGCTGGTCTCCGAGAGCCATCGCCCCGACGCCGGCCGAATGCCCGGCACGTCCGATTCCCCGAGGGCTACTGCACCGACCTTCGCGAACCCGCTTCTGCTCGCCATCCCGAACGAGACCCTCTCCCGCGAGCTCGCCCGCACACTTGCCGATCGCGGTTTCTCGCGATTTGCGATCGCCGCCGGCCCCGACGGCCTTCTTACCTCCGATCTGCGTGTAGCCGGCTTCCAGCGGGGCCTTGACGACAGCGGATTCCCTGAATCCGCCGTCTATCGGTCATCCTTCAACCGCGACGGCGGCTTCGAAGTCGGGCTGGCCCTCGAGGGGGCCGTTCGGGACGCCGCCGCCGAGGGCGGTCGCCTGTGTCTCTTCGCCGTGAACGACCGGATGGCAATGGGCCTCGTGGCTGCTCTGAGGCAGCGGGGCCTCGAAGCCCCCGCGGACTTCGCCATCGCCGGCTTCGATGACATCAACACCCTCGAAGACTTTGTTCCGGGCCTCACGACCGTCCGCCTGCCGCTCGAGGAGATCGGCCGCTCGGCCGCCCTTGCCGCGCTAACAGGCGAGACCCCGCCACCCGCCTACGGCGAGGTCGTCCTCCGCGAGAGTACGGCCGAGCCAGGCTGACCTGAATCCCGGCTTGAACGCCCGCCCGGCGAGCCAGCCCCGCCCGCGTCCTAAAACAAGTGCCGCCCACGAGGCCAGGTGAGCGAGCCCTCACACCGGGATCAGCATGTTCGCTCCCGACGGGGTTTCGGCGGAGCCGACGGCTCCCTCGGACCCCAGCCGCTCGTCGTCGTCCGAATCGCCAGCCGGGTCCCCGCCGTCGTCCGCGAACCCCGCGTCGTCGTCGCCCTCGATCTCTCCAGTGGTCTGATCAGGCGGCAGCTCTCCTGTGCGGAGATCGACCACTCCGACACCGTCGACAGCGACCCGCTGGACGGGCGCCTCACTGCGCTGCGAGTCCTGCTGGTTTCGGGAGAATTTCGCGGACCCCCAGTAGAGGTCGTGGCCGATGGATTCGGCCTCGACCTCCGCGGAATGGAAGATCCGGCCTTCCTTCTCCCATTGCTTGAGCCGGAGCCGCCCGACCACGATGACCCGCTGACCCTTCTTGAGGCTCCCGCACATGTTGCTCGCAAGCTGCCGGAAGCCGACAACCGTGTACCAGTTCGTGTGCCCGTCTACCCATGCCCCGGCCTCGCGGTCGTAGCGCCGCTCTGTGGCCGCGAGCCTGAAGCTCGAAACGATGTCTCCGCCGTGAGTCGTGTTCGTCCGCGGATCCGTCGCGACAAACCCTCGAACCGTCATAGTGTCGCCCATAGCCTGCCCTTTCTCGAAGTCGTTCCCTCCGCCCCCACCGGGCACTTCCAGCCTCCGACCGCAGGCATGCGAGCACCACCCCATCCCGGGCCCATGTGGATGACGCGCGGGGAGCAATCGTGTGGAGGGAAAGACGCCGAGTCAAGACTGTGCACACCGACCTGTCATGAGCCAATTCAGTGCACTCTGCATATAGGACGGGTTAACGTCTCTGTCTAGCCTGTTCGACACCAGTCCCCCCCAGCCCATAAGGACCCCCCATGGTGAGCACGGTTCACGCTGACGACTTCGCCCTCTCCCGCGTGGCATCGGGAGCCAGAAAGCCGTGGTTTGGCATCGCAGTGCAACGCTTCGGACAGGTTTCCGCCCTGTCGCAATTCCTCCTCGGCGCGACGCTCGGCTACAGCATGACGTTCGGGGAAGCCGCCCTCGCCCTGCTCTTCGGCTCGATCATCCTCGAGGTCATCATGTGCATCGTCGGGATCATCGGCCAGAAGGAAGGGCTCAACACCGCGCTCCTGGCCCGCTGGACCGGCTTCGGGGAGATCGGGGCCTCCCTCGTCGGCCTCGCCATCGGCATCAGCCTCATCGGATGGTTCGGAATCCAGTCCGCCATCTCCGCCAAGTCCCTCGACGCCCTCATGCCCGGGGCGCTCCCGATCTGGCTCTGGAGCCTGCTCTTCGGGCTCGCCGTGACCGCGATCGTCGCATGGGGCTTCGTCGGCATGCAGTGGCTCGCGAACGTCACGGTGCCGCTCTTCCTCGTTCTTGTCGGCTGGTCCGTGCTGAGCGAGCTCTCGCGCCACGACTTCGGGCAGCTCCTCACCGGACCGGCACCCGGCCCCGTCATGAGCGTCTGGCAAGGCACGGGCATCGTTGCCGGCGGGCTCATCGTCGGCGCGATCATCACCGCCGACATGACGCGCTACAACCGCTCAAAGGCCGACGTCGTGAAGCAGACCGTCGTCGGGGTGTCGCTCGGCGAGTTCGTCATCGGCCTCGCCGGCGTGCTCCTTGCCCATGCGGCGGCGAGCGGCGACATCGTCGCAATCGTGACGTCCTCGATCGGCTTCGTCGGGCTCATCATCGTCATCACGGGCACGCTCAAGATCAACGACTGGAACCTCTACTCGTCGACGCTCGGCCTCGTGAACTTCATCGCGACGACTTTCGGCCGCAATCTCCACCGCGTGACGACGACGATTGTCCTCGGCGTCGTCGGCTCGATCCTCGCGGCAGCGGGAATCCTGAGCCAGTTCACGGGATTCCTCCTCATCCTGGGCGTCGCGTTCCCGCCGATCGCCGGGATCATGGTCGCCGAGTACTTCGTCGTGAAGCGCTGGCGCGACGATCTCGACGTGTCGCGGGCCGCCGGGGTCCTCCCGCCCACCGCGCCGCGCATCGTCCCCGCCACCATCGTGATCTGGCTCGTCTCGGCGATCGTGGGCTACATGACCACGTGGGGCATCCCGGCCCTCCTGAGCCTCGTGCTGTCGATGGTGCTGTATATCGTCGCGGGCAAGCTCGGCTGGGTGGGCGGCGTCGGCATCGCCGAGACCAAGCAGACAGCAGCAGCAGCAGCGCCGGCCGACGCCATCGCCTAGCATCACACCACGACCGAAAGCGAGAATCATGCACATCGGCATCGACGTCGGCGGCACCAACACCGATGCCGTCCTCATGGACGGAACCAAGACCCTCGCGGGCGTCAAGCACTCGACGACCCCAGACGTCACGGGCGGGATCGTCCGCGCCATCGAGGACCTCCGGGCCCGGCACACGTTCGAGGGCAGCGACATCAGCGCCGTCATGATCGGGACGACGCACTTCATCAACGCCCTCGTGCAGGCCAAGCGCCTCGCGCCCACCGCAGCGCTGCGCCTGGGGCTCCCCGCGACGAAGGCGCTCCCGCCGCTCGTCGATTGGCCCGAGGTGCTCACGCACGCGATCGAGGGCCGCAGCTACCTCGCGCACGGCGGCTACGAGTTCGACGGCCGGCCCATCTCCCCGCTTGACCCCGAGGAGCTTCGCAAGCACGCGGCGGACATGAAGGCCCACGGTATCCGCTCGGTCGCGATCTCCTCGGTCTTCAGCCCCGTGAACCACGACCTCGAGGTCGAGGCCGCCCGCATCCTGGCCGAGGAGCTCGGGCCGGACGTCGCGATCTCGCTCTCGCACGAGATCGGCCGCATCGGGCTGCTCGAGCGCGAGAATGCGACGATCATCAACGCGGCGCTCCGCGAGCTCGCGTCCGAGATCGTGGACGGTCTCACGGCCGCCGTGCGCGCACAGGGCATCGACGCACAGATCTTCCTCAGCCAGAACGACGGGACGCTCATGGACGAGGACTACGTGCGCCTCTACCCCGTCGCGACGTTCGCCTCTGGTCCCACGAACTCGATGCGCGGCGCCGCCGTCACGAGCGGCCTCTCGACGTGCGCCGTCGTCGACGTCGGCGGCACGACCGCAGACATCGGCCTCCTCATCAACGGGTTCCCGCGGGAGACGGCCAACGAAGTCAAGGTGGCAGGCATCCGGACGAACTTCCGCATGCCGGATGTCCTCTCGATCGGCATCGGCGGCGGCAGCATCGTCGACCCGGACACGGCCGAAGTCGGCCCCGAGTCCGTGGGGTACCGGCTCACGACCGAGGCGCTCGTGTTCGGCGGCTCGACGCTCACGGCGACGGATATCGCCGTCGCAGCGGGCCGCGCGAGCATCGGCGACCCCGCCAAGGTGGCCCACCTCGACCCCTCACTCGTCCGGCGAGTCCTCGACCGCATCGCCGAGCGCGTCGCGGAAGCCGTCGACCGGATGCGGACCTCGCCCGAGCCGATCCCCGTCGTCGCCGTCGGCGGCGGCTCGATCCTACTGCCCGACGAGCTGTCGCTCTTCGGCGCGGTCCACCGGCCCGAGAACTATGCGGTGGCCAACGCGATCGGCGCGTCGATCGCCCAGGTCGGGGGCGAGATCGACAAGGTCTACGCCATCGAGCCGGGCCGGCGCGAGGCCATGCTTGCCGACGTGCGCGCCGAGGCCGCGGACAAGGCCGTCGCGGCGGGCGCCAAGCCGTCAACGGTCGAGATCGTCGACTTCGACGAGGTTCCCATCCCGTACCTTCCCGGCAACGCGACGCGCGTGCGCGTCAAGGCCGTCGGCGACCTCGACATGGGGGTGTGACATGATCCGCACGATCGGCGTGGCTGACATCGAAGACCTCGCGCGCGGAGCCGCCGTCCTCGGGACCGGCGGAGGCGGCGACCCGTACATCGGGGGCCTCCTCGCCGCCCAGGCCATCCGCGAGCACGGAGACGTGACCGTCGTGACACTCAACGAGGTGCCCGACGACGCCCTCGTCCTCACGGTCGCGATGATGGGGGCTCCAACGGTCATGGTCGAGAAGCTTCCGAGCCTCGACGAGGTGACAGCCCCGGTCCACGGCCTGGCCACCTACCTGGGGCGTCCGGTGACCCACATCGCGTGCGCCGAGGTCGGGGGCGTGAACTCGACCATCCCGATCGCCGCGGCCGCGGCACTCGGCCTGCCACTCCTCGACGCGGACGGCATGGGACGCGCCTTCCCAGAGCTGCAGATGGTCCTCCCGACCCTCTACGGGATCACGGCGTCCCCGCTCGCCTTCAGCGACGAGAAGGGGAACATCGGCGTCCTGCAGACGGTGGACAACACGTGGACCGAGCGCATAGCCCGCGTCGCGTGCGTCGAAATGGGCTGTTCGGTCATGATCTCCGGGTTCCGCATGTCCGGGAGCCAGTCCCGCGAGGCGCTCGTCCCCGGCTCGCTCACGCGGTGCATCGAGATCGGGCGGGGCATCGCGGCGGCGCGCCGCGAGAAGGCCGACGCGGTTGCGCGCACGGTCGAGCTGCTCGGGGGTCGCGAGATCTTCGCGGGCAAGGTCGTCGACGTCCACCGCGCGACGACGACGGGCTTCGCCCGGGGACGCGCCCGGATCGACGGTGGGGAAGCGCAGCTCACGCTCAGCTTCCAGAACGAGCACCTCATCGCCGAGGCCGACGGGACGACGCTCGCGACGACGCCAGACCTCATCATCGTGCTCGAGCACGATTCCGGGGAGCCCATCACGACCGAGGGCCTCCGCTACGGCCAGCGCGTGCGCGTCCTCGCCGCGCCGTCCGACGAGCGCTGGCATACGACGGCGGCGCTCGCCATGGTCGGCCCCCGGTACTTCGGGTACGACTTCCCCCCGCATCGATTCGACGGAACCCCCGAGGTCATCGCGGCTGCAGAGGCCGTCGCGTGAGCTGGCAGCTCACGGCCGCCGACCTCCCGGATCTGGCCCGAGGCGCCACCCTCCTCGGAACCGGCGGCGGAGGCGATCCCTACATCGGTTCGATGCTCGTGCGGCGCGTGCTCGGGGACGGCAGCATCACGGTGCTCGACCCCGAAGACCTCGACGACGATGCCTTCGTCATCCCGACCGCCCAGATGGGCGCCCCCACCGTCATGGTCGAGAAGATCCCTGCCGGCACCGAGCCCACGCTCGCGCTCAGGACCCTCGAGTCGCATCTCGGACGCGCCGCCGACGCGACCATGCCCATCGAATGCGGCGGGATCAACTCGATGATCCCGCTGGTCGTCGCAGCCGAGACCGGGCTTCCCGTGGTCGACGCGGACGGCATGGGCCGAGCGTTCCCCGAGCTGTCGATGGAGACCTTCGCGGTCTATGGGGTGCACGGATCGCCGCTCGCGCTCGCTGGCGAACGGGGCGAGCGGGTCATCATCGACACGGGCGACGACGATCGGCAGATGGAGTGGCTTGCGCGCGCCGTCACGATCCGCCTCGGAGGCGTCGGCCACATCGCCGAGTACGCCATGTCCGGCGCGGAGGTGAAGCGCACCGCCGTTCCCCGCACGCTCTCGATGGCCCTCGCCCTGGGTCGGGCCATCCGGCTCGCGCGGGAAGCCCACACGAGCCCGTTCGACGCGATCGCCGAGACGCTCGCGCCGACGCTCTATTCGCACGTGCGCGAACTGGTCGTCGGGAAGGTCACGGACGTCGAGCGGCGCACCACAGAGGGCTTCGCGAAGGGCCGCGCGGCCATCGCGCCGCTCGACGCGCCGGAGGAGACTTTCGAGATCCTCTTCCAGAACGAGAACCTCATCGCGCGCCGCGGCGGCGAACTCGTCGCGATCGTCCCGGACCTCATCTGCGTCGTCGACCACGAATCGGCGGAGCCCATCACGACCGAAGGCCTCCGCTACGGCCAGCGCGTCCGCGTCCTCGGCATCTCGACGCCTGCGATGATGCGCACGGCAGGGGCGCTCGCGGCCTTTGGCCCCGCGGCGTTCGGGCTCGACGAGGAGTTCGTGCCGGTGGAGGCCTCCCGCGCGATGCCGCACCTCTAGGCTGGGGGTGTGCCCACTGTCCTCGACCGGAGCCAGCTCCCCGCCCTCGCGCGCGGATTCTCGCTCCTGGGCTCTGGGGGCGGCGGCACGACGACGATGCTCGAGCTCATGCTCGGCCGCGCCGCGGCGTGGCCGATCTCGGTCGAAGATCCGCAGGATCTCGATCCGTCCACGCCGTGCCTCGGCGCGGCCTTCGTGGGATCGACGATGCTCTTGGGCGAGCGGCTCCCGGGCGACGCACCGTTCGCTCCCCTCATCGCCGCCGTCGAACGCTGGCTCGGGCAGCGGATCCCCGCGGTGTGCTCCCTCGAGGGCGGAGGGCTCAACGGGCTGGTCCCGCTCGCGTTCGCCGGCGAGCGCGTCGTCGTCGACGCCGACTGCACGGGTCGCGCCGTGCCGGGCCTCGACCAGATGTCGCTTTTCGTGGACCGTGTTCCGGGCGTCGTCGTCGCATGCGACACGGGTGCGGGCGGCGTCATGCTCGTGTCGACGCCGCGGGCGATCGACGCCGAGCGGATCATCCGCTCCGCGATCATCCAGGCCGGCGGCACGGGCGGCGCGGTGTTCGCCGGCTTCACGGTGGGTGACCTCCTCGAGCACGCCATCCTTGGCAACCTTCGCCGAGCGCTCAGCCTCGGGCAGGCCTACGCGGCGTCCGCCCAGATGCCCCTCCACCAGCTGGCCGCCGCCCTCGGAGGCCGTCTTCTCGGGCACGGACGCATCACGGCCGTCGAACCCGACGCGCGCGATCCCCACGTCAAATGCATCGAGCTCGCGGGGGCGAGGGGCGAAGTCCAGCGGATCGTCGCACGATCGGAGACGCTGGCCTTCCTCACCGACGGGCGGCTCGAGGCGTCGGCGCCGGCCGTCATCGCCGTCCTCGACGCGGTGTCCCGGGAAGTGCTCGAGGTGACTGACCTCACGTTCGCGCGCCCTGTCGCGGCGATCGAGCTTCCCGCGCCGCCGTGGTGGGCGGCCGAGCCCACACGGCTCCGCAAGGTCGTCCCCTCGGCCTACGGACTCGACGAACTGGATCCTCCCGCATGAGCGGGCCTCTCCGCCTCCGCGCACTCCTCGCGCACCCGGCCAACGGCCGCCTGCGCTTCGTTGCGGGGCCCGACGATGCCGCATGGGCTGGCGTCGTCGTCGGCGCCGACGAGAGCGAGCTGGCGAACGACGACGACGGGAGCCTCGCGATTCTCACGGCGGCGGCGCCGTCGGCGCCCTGGCAGCAGGACGCCCTCCTGCGACGCGTGCGCGACCGCGGCTACCGCGGCCTCGCGCTCCCCCACGCCGAGGACTTCGGATCGGGGGCACGCGCCATTGCGCTTCGCCTCGGGCTGACCCTCCTCGATGCGGCACGGCCCGTCGAGCTCGCCAAGGCCTGCTGGCAGCTCGTCGAGGCCCGGGACGCGCTCACTCTCGACTATGTGCGCCGCATTGCCCGCTCCTTCGCCTTCGCCGCTGACGACCTTCCCGGGCTGCTCCGCCATCTGGCGGCCAACCTCGGCCACGGACTCGCGGTCGTCGACGCGTCGGGGATTCTCCACGAGGCAGGCGGCCGGCTCGGGGACGCGCTCCGGGCAGGGATCGCGACCGGCACGTGGATCGACGTCGTCCGCTCCGGTGAATCCGCGGCCGCGTCGGTGCGGATCGACAGCCCCACGCGAACCGGGCTGCGCCTCGTGCTCTTCGGCGACGGACTCGACGACGCGCAGCTGCAGGCCCTCGCCGTCGCCGCCGAAATCGCGATGCCCGCAGTCGCGGCCCGGATCCTCATCGACGACGTCGCGGCGGTCAACGACGCGGCAGTCTCCTCGGGGCTGCTGCGCGACTTCCTCGACCTGCGCGGCGTGCCGAACGCCGAGGTCGAGCGGCGGATGCTCGACCGGGGGTGGCGCACGGGGGGCCATCACCTGGGCTTCCGCATCCTCGGGCGAAGCCGCCTCGATACGTTCCAGCTTCTGCGGCTCGTCTCGCGCGAAACGGGCGTCCTCGGCCTCGCGCCGGCCCACGCGACCACGAGCGGCCGTGGCGTGAGCGGCTGGATCACCTTCGCTGATCCGCCGGGCCCGAAGGACGTCGAAGCCGCTGTGTCTGCCCTCCGTGACCTCCACACGAGGGTGCGACGCTCGTTCAACGTCGCGACCGGCGTCGGCTCCGTTCACATCGGTTCTGCGGGCCTGTCCTCGACCCTGGGCGAAGCGAGCGACGCCGCGAGGATCGCGTCCGACAGGTCGGCCATGGGCTGGTTCGTGCGCGTCGACAGCCTCGGCCTTGACCAGCTCCTCCTCGCGTGGACCGGAAGCGATACGTTCCTTCCGGCGGCCGAATCACTGCTCGCGCCCCTGCGGACTGACCGGAACGATCTGCTCGCGACGCTGTCCGCCTATCTCGACCACGAGTCGAGCATCGCGGCGACGGCCGCCGCCCTTGGCCTCCACCGGAACACCGTTGCCGCGCGCGTCCACCGGATCGAGGAGCTGTTGGGCATCGACATGGCCAGTCCCGAGGCCCGGCTCGCGCTCCACCTCGCATGCCGCGCCGTGAAGAAATAGCGGGACACACCATGCCCCCGGCCCGTAGGCCAGGGGCATGGTCGGCGTCAGGCCACGCATGGAGGGCCCGGAGCACCGCACAGAAGCGCCCCAGGAGGGAGTCGAACCCCCGACCAGAGGATTAGAAGGCCCCTGCTCTATCCGCTGAGCTACTGGGGCAGGCGCAGCGCGCTGCTTGCCTGATCAGTCTAGCGCGACGCGGTGACCCGGCCCATCGCCGCGCCGGGGCCGAACAGCACGCGGGTCTTCCAGTCCCACAGCATGATGTAGGCCGCGAACGCGACGCTCAGGGCGATCGCGACGGCGCGGACGATGACGATGGGGATCCACTCGAACACGTCGAGCTGATCCGTCAGCGCGATTACCGTGAAGAAGAGGGTCACGAGATAGTAGGGGCGCAGGCGCCAGCCGTCGGTCACGCCCACGAGCGCGAAGAAGGCCATGAGCCACGTGACATACCAGGGCTGGATCATCGCGGCCGTCACGACGACGGCGGTGAACGCGAGCGCCATCCGGAGCATGATCGTCTCGCTCGTCCCCCTTAGGACGAACCACGCCGCGGCGACGATTCCCACGACGCGGCCAGCCGTCTTCACGGCCTCCGACACGACGTCCCCGGGGCCGCTGAACAATTGGACGACGGCGCCTGCCGTCGCCGCGAGCAGGCCGAACGGCGCGTACCAGATCCACACAGTGCCCGACGTCGTCATCGCGGGCAGCCATCCGAACCAGAAGCCCGTCAGGGCACCGACGGCGGCGAGCAGGCCGCCCGAAATTCCGGCAGTCGCCGCCCAGCAGGCGACCTTCCGGCCCCACCTCGCGTTCTGGCCCGCCCAGATGAGCCCGACGAACGGAAGCGCGATGAGGGTGATGGGCTTGATCCCGATCGAGAGCGTCACGAGGACGACGGCGACGACGGGGCGGCCGCGGACCGCCGCGAGAAGCCCGACGAGGAGCAGGGCGAGCATGAGCCCATCGTTGTGGATGCTCGCGATGAAGTTGATGACGAAGAGCGGGTTCGCGACCGTGAGCCACAGGGTCCGCGACGGGTCGAGGCCATAGTGCCGCGCGAGCCCCACGACGGCGACCGCGCACAGCGCCACACCCACTGCCGCGACGACGCGGAAAAGGACGATGGCGACCTCGAGATTCCCTCCGCTGAGCCACACGATGCCCTGCTCGATCCACAGGAACAGGGGGCCGTAGGGCGTCGGCGCCTCGGTCCAGAGCGAGTCGGGACCGAGGTTGTGGTAGTTGTTGAGCGCCGAGATGCCGTTCACGTACGGATCGAGCCCTGCCATCATGAGCCGGCCCTGCCCGATGTAGGCGTAGACGTCGCGGCTGAAGAGGGGGAACGTGAGCATGAGAGGCGCACACCACAGGGCCGCGATTCGGTACAGGACCGCGGGACGGACTGCACTCCAGTCCCCTACCCGCTGCTCGAGCCGCAGCCACGCGCGGACGAGGAGGAGGCCGCCGAACGCGACGAGGACCGTGCAGAGCACGACGAGCACGGGATTGTCCCGCAAGGCGATGAAGAACGGAACGCGGATGAGGGACGAGCCGCTGGCCATCCAGCCGACGCCGAGCCCGCCCAGCATCATGCACAGCGAGGCCGCGGTGCCCTGCCAGACCGCCACCGCCCCAGCCCCTGGGAGGGCAGCGATCGTCCGGGCACCGGGTGCGGCGCTCAGGCTGCTGCCAGCCGAAGGCTGAGGCATCGTCATTCCCTACTGTCGAGGAAGGCGTCGCGCGGTCTCACGCCCAGAGCGCGACGCGACCGCCCGGCGCCTTGCGCTCACCGCGCGGTGCTGCCAACGCCTCCGATCGCTTGGCGTGACATGGATTCGATGCTATCAGCAGCCGCCTGAGCGGGGCCTTCGAGGAAGGCTCAGGACAGGCCGCTGATAAACTGGCAGGCGGCCGCTCTGCCGTCCACGGCCCCCGCATGACTCTGAGGAGACCGCCATTCCCACCGAGACGCCCCGCCCCGCGGACCACAGCAATCAGGCCGCCGGGCCCCTCGAGGTGAAGCGGTGGCTCCTGACGCCGCGCGGTCTCCTCACCGGGTACCTCGTCGTGCACCTCGGCTACCTCGCATTCATGTCGATCTTCGTCTTCCAAGGCCAGGCCTTCAGCGACACGAACATCTACCGTGACTGGTCCGTGGGCGGATTCCCGCAGGACGTCCAGCCCTCGCCGTGGGTCTACCCCATCGCGGGGCTCCTCCCGATCTGGATCTCGGGCCTCCTCGGCGGCGGCCCGTTCCTCATCCTGTGGGTCCTGCTCACCTCGGTGCTCAACGGGGTCGCCCTCGGCGTCCTGAGCGGCTGGGGAAAGAAGCACGAAGGCATCCGCGCGGGCTGGTGGTGGCTCGTCTTCATCGCGATCATGGGCACGCTCGGCTTCGCGAGGGTCGACGGCGTCACCGCGCCGATCGTCCTGCTGGGTCTGAGCCTCGGCGTTGCGAGCCCGTTCGCCGCCTCGGCGATCCTGGCGTTCGCGACCTGGATGAAGGTCTGGCCGGCCGCGGCGCTCGTGCCGCTCTTCGCCGTCGTCCGCGACCGCTGGAAGGTCGTCGTCGGCGGAATCCTCGTGACGGCCGCCGTCGCCGCCGTCGCCGCAGCGCTCCATGTTTTCCCCCACCTCCTCGACTTCCTCACGACACAGGGATCCCGAGGCATGCAGCTCGAGGCGACGTTCACGACCCCGTGGCTGTGGATGTCAGTCCTCGGGATCGGCGGCGCCCGGATGTACATGAACACCGAGATCAACTCGATGCAGGTGGACGGTCCCGGCAGCACGATCGCCTCGGCCCTCATGCAGCCGCTCTTCGTCGTCATCGCGCTCGCGGTCGCGATCGTGATCTTCTGGGCCCTCCATGAGGGCAAGAAGCGCGGCCACGAGGATCGCGCCGAGCTCCTGCTCGCGGGAGCCCTGACGATGGTGAGCGCGTTCATCGTGTTCAACAAGGTCGGCTCGCCGCAGTTCATGGTCTGGCTCGGCCCCGTCGTCGCGCTCGGCCTCGCCCAGGACCGCACGGCGTGGCGCGTCCCGGCTCGTCTGCTCCTCGGCATCGCGGCGGCGACGTTCGTCGTCTACCCGCTCTTCTACGACGCCCTGAGCCACAACAACCCGATCATGGCCTTCGTGCTCAGCGTCCGGAATGTCCTGCTCGTCGCGCTCTTCGTGTGGGCGGCCATCCGCCTCGTCCGCCTTGGGCGGAAGGGCGCTCCGGCCGTCGATCAGGAACTGCGCGCAGCGAGGTTCTGACGGCCCGCGGGCCGTTCGAAGACGATCCGCCTCGTCTTGGGGTCAATGAGCACGAGGTACGCGAGGAAGGCGACCGCTGTGATGCCCGCGATGGCCTCGGGGGCGAGCGGCGTGTTCACGAAGCCGAAGACGTAGAGCTGGTCCTGCGCCCCGAAGACGACGAAGAACACGACGGTCAAGTACCAGAGCCTGATCTCCCAGTTGTCCCGGATCCCCGTCACGGCAAGGAACGGGATGAACCAGAGCACGTACCACGGCTGGATGATCGGGCCGAGGACCACGATGAACATGAACGCGAGGCCCAGGCGGCGGACCACCTTGTTGTTGTCGCCGCGCAGGATGAGCAGCACCGCGAGGCCGACCCCGATCCACTTGAGGACCGTGCGGAACACCTCGGCGATCGACCCGCCGTCGAGGCCGACCGTGCTCCCGAGCCACGCAATCACGTTGCTCGCGAAGCCCGACGGCGTGTAGGCGATGAAGCCGGGCGTCGGGTCGACGATCGCATTCACCCAGCCGAAGCCGAGCCCGTAGACGAGCGAGCTCGCCGCGAACAGGCCGAGGCTGACGAGCCCTGTGGCCGCCCAGCACAGGAACTTGCGGAGCCAGGTCGCACGGGGGCCAGCCCACAGGAGGCCCACGAAGGGAAGCACGACGGCCGTGATCGGCTTGATCCCGATCGACGCCGTCGCGAGGACGATCCCCAGGAACCAGTTCCCCCGCGCCGCGTAGTAGACGCCGGCGACGGCGAACCCGATCATGAGCGCCTCGTTGTGAGCGCTCGCGATGCAGCTGATGAGGAACAGCGGATTCGCGACCGTGAGCCACACGGCCCGCGCGCCGTCCACGCCGTGGAGCCGGGCGAGCTTGAAGCCGTAGAACGCACAGAGCGCAACGCCCGCGAGCGCCAGGACCCTGAAGAGCAGCACCGAGGTGTCGGGCTGGCCGCCCGTCAGCTGGACGACCCATCGCTCGAGCCAGAGGAAGTACGGTCCGTAGGGCGTTCGAGTCGACGCCCACGACGGGTCGGTCCCGAGCTCGAGCCAATTGTTGAGCGCCGAGATGCCGGTCGTGTAGGGATTCAGGCCCGCCGCCATGAGCCGGCCCTGACCGACGTAGGCGTAGACATCGCGTGAATAGATGGGCACAGTGAACGCGAGCGGAAGGCCCCAGAGGACGATCGCGACGGCGACCGGTCGGACCGTGCCGGACCCCCAGTAACGGAGGCGCTGCCCGAGCCTCAGCCACGACCGGGTCAGGAGCATCGCTCCCACGACGAGGGCGAGGATGCAGGATGTCACACCCCAGCTCTCCGTGCGGAGCGCGATGAAGAAGGGGCTGCGCGTGAGCGGAGACACGTCCGCGAGCCGGCCCACGCCGAACGAGCCGTAGACCATGAGCAGCGAGCCCACGAACCCCTGCCCGAGGGCCCAATGCGAGGGCTGGTTGACGCCGACCGGCGGAAGTGCGGTCCACAGCGACCTCAGCCACTCGAGAACCCTCCCGAGCAAGCCAAAGCGCGTTGCGGACACAGGTCACCCTTCGATCAGTGGCGGGAGGGCTTCAGTCTAGCATCGGGCCCTCTGCCGTCCCGCGGGGACGGCCTCAGGTAGATTGGCAGGGTGTCAAACCATGCTGAACGCATCGTCTGGATCGACTGCGAGATGACGGGCCTCGATATCGCCCGCGACGCCCTCATCGAGGTGGCCGTCCTCGTGACCGATGCCGAGCTCAACATCCTGGGCGACGGGGTCGACGTCGTCATCCGCCCCGCGGACGAGGCTCTCGCCGGCATGAACGACTTCGTGCGCGAGATGCACACGACCTCCAAGCTGCTCGACGAGCTGCCGGACGGCCTCACGCTCGAGGCCGCGCAGGCCCAGGTCCTGGCGTACATCCGCGCATGGGTCCCGGAGCCGAGGAAGGCCCAGCTTGGCGGTAACTCGGTGGGGACCGACCGCACGTTCCTCGCGCGCGACATGCCCGAGGTCGTCGAGCATCTGCACTACCGGATCGTGGACGTCTCGACGATCAAGGAGCTCGCGCGGCGCTGGTTCCCGCGCGCCTACTTCCAGGCGCCCGCCAAGACCGGCGGCCATCGGGCGCTCGGCGACATCCGCGATTCGATCGACGAACTCCGCTACTACCGCGAGGCAATCTTCGTCCCGCAGCCCGGTCCGGATTCGGCCAAGGCCCAGGAGATCTCCGCGCGCATCTCCGCCGCGTCGAGCGGCTCGGGGACCGCCACGGCGGACGTGTGACCCGCGCCTCGTCGGGGAAAAGTCGAGGCGATCGGCCTCAAGTGGCAAAAGCACTCGTAAACAACAGGTAGACTGTTACTCGTTGCCAGCGCAGAGGGTGCAGGGATTCTTGCGCGCTTCTCCGCGGGTTGCATGGTGGGTATAGCTCAGTTGGCAGAGCGTCTGGTTGTGGTCCAGAAGGTCGCGGGTTCAACCCCCGTTACTCACCCCGAGAGGGGTCATCCCCGCAAGAGGCCGCACGGTTCACCGTGCGGCCTCTTGCGCGTCGGCCCCGCTCGGCTGCCGTCCGGCTGCGCGCTCCAGCATTGTCCACGACCCCGAGGGATGCCCATGACTGTCCACCCCGTGACCATTTGGGGGGAGCCCGTCCTCCATCGGCGGGCCTCCGAGGTGACCGAGTTCGACGACGAGCTCCGCGGGCTCATCGACGACATGCACGCGACGAACGACGCGGCCAACGGCGTGGGGCTCGCGGCACCCCAGATCGGCGTCGGGCTCCGCCTCTTCGTGTACAAGTACCAGAACGACGACGGCGTGCCGCCGCGCGGCGCCGTCGTCAATCCTCGGCTGACCCTCTCCAAGATCCCGGGCTCGGCGCCCGACCCAGAGGAAGACGAAGAGGGCTGCCTCTCCTTCCCCGGGGAAAGCTATCCCCTCAAGCGGGCCGACTGGGCCCGGGTGGAGGGATTCGACGGCGAGGGCAAGCCCGTCGACTTCGTGGCCACGGGCTGGTTCGCCCGCGTGATGCAGCACGAATACGACCACCTCGACGGCAAGCTCTACGTCGACAGGCTCACGGACCGGTACTCCCGCAAGGCGAAGAAGGCCGCGAAGAACCACGGCTGGGGGGTGCCGGGCCTGACGTGGATGCCGGGGGTCGACCCGGATCCGTTCGGCCACTGAGCCCCGCCCCGCACGCCGGGAGTCACGGCAGAGAAAGGAGGGCGCCGCACCTGCTGGTGCGGCGCCCTCCGTCATGAACGTGTCGATTCGGCTACTGTTCCCTGCTCACCCGGACGAGGTCTTCCTCGGCAGTCCGCAACAGCTCTTCGAGCTGGGCGACCCGCTGGGGAGTGACCTCCCCGGCCTCGAGTTTGGCCTTCGCGTGGTCCAGGAGGAGCCGTGCCTGCTTTGCGTTGGCCTTGGCCACATCGAGGGCGTGTTCGAGCGTGCTCTCGTGCTCAGTCGCTTCCATAGCTGCATCTTGCCCCTGCTTGCTGGGCGAATCCAGTGACCTTACCGAGTTGTTGCGAAAAGGTCGCCAGCCCGAGCGGCGGCGTTCTCGGGGAACGACGGCGCGTGGACGCCTGCCATTTCCTCGAGCACCCGCACGACCTGGCAGGTGTAGCCGAACTCGTTGTCGTACCACACATAGAGCACGAGGTTCGTGCCGTTGCTGATCGTCGCGAGGCCGTCCACGATGCCGGCGCGGCGGGAGCCGACGAAGTCGGTCGAGACGACCTCGGGAGAGGCGATGTAGTCGATCTGCTTGCGCAGCTCCGAGTGGAGGGACACGTCGCGGAGGTACGCGTTGACCTCGTCCTTCGTCGTCTCCTTCTCGAGGCTCAGGTTGAGGATCGCCATCGAGACGTCCGGGGTGGGAACGCGGATGGCGTTGCCCGTGAGCTTGCCGGCGAGCTCCGGCAGGGCCTTCGCGACAGCCTTCGCGGCACCGGTCTCGGTGAGGACCATGTTGAGGGCGGCGGATCGGCCGCGGCGGTCGCCCTTGTGGAAGTTGTCGGTGAGGTTCTGGTCGTTGGTGAAGGAGTGGACCGTCTCGACGTGTCCGTGGAGCACGCCGTACTTGTCGTTGACGGCCTTGAGCACGGGCGTGATGGCATTGGTCGTGCACGAGGCCGCCGTGACGATGCGGTCCTCGGGCGCGATGTCGCCATGGTTGATGCCGTGGACGATGTTCGGGAGGGTCCCCTTGCCCGGGGCCGTGAGGAGGACGCGCGCGACGCCCTTGCTCTCGAGATGCTGCGAAAGGCCGGCTTCGTCGCGCCACTTGCCCGTGTTGTCGACGACGATCGCGTTGTCGATTCCGTACTGCGTGTAATCGACCGTCGCGGGGTTGTCCGAGTAGATGACCTGGATGAGGGTTCCGTTGGCGAGAATCGTGTTGTTCTGCTCGTCCACCGTGATGGTGCCCTCGAAGGGCCCGTGCACCGAGTCGCGGCGCAGGAGGCTCGCGCGCTTCACGAGGTCCTTGTCGGAGCCCTTGCGGACCACGATCGCCCGCAGGCGCAGGCCGTGGCCGCCGCCCGCGTGCTCGATGAGGATGCGGGCGACGAGGCGTCCGATGCGGCCGAAGCCGTAGAGGACGACGTCGGTGCTCGGCCGCGGATCGGCGCCCCGCTGGCCCACGATCGCCGCAAGCTCGTCGCGCAGGAACTGCTCGAGGGTCCGGCTCCCGCCCTCTTCGCGGAACCTCTCGTTGAGTCGGGCGATGTCGATCGACGCGGCGCCGAGCTCAAGCGTGTCGAGTGCCTTGAGGATCGGGAGGGTCTCCTCGAGATCGAGTTCCTCGCTGTCGATCTGGCGGGCCCAGCGGTGCGCCTTGAGGAGGCCGACGACCGACTGGTTGATGAGGCTCCGGCCGTGGACCGACGTCACGACGTTGTTCTCGCGGTACAGGCGCCCGATCAGAGGGATCATCTCTTCTGCTGCGGCCTCGCGGCCGATCCACGTGTCAAAGGCCGTTTCCATTTCGCGGGCGGACTCCGTCTTGCTCACACAGGTGCCTTTCTCTGCAGTGTCGCGCACACCGTTGTGCGCCGGACGCGCGGCGCCGAGTACCGGGGCCTGACGCGAAAAAAGCCGGTCTGCGATCGCAGAGCCGGCTCTTGAACATCCACGTTCAGGCTCAATTCTACCGGCCTAGCCCAGCATCAAATCCGGGATACCATGTGAACTCACTCACAGATGCCGGCGCGCGAAGGCTGGCGAGCCCCCACCGCCAGCCCTACACTGCGTTCAGCCGGGCGCCGGACCACAGGCCGTCGGCCCGCGTGAACCGCTCGGCGGGAAGAGCCATATGGACACCGGCCTGGAGCTCCCCGGATTCTTCAAGGACGCCGACGCCGCGTCCTTGGCAGCGCAGCGCACCTATCTCGCCCTCAATCGGACGCGGCTCTGGAGCGCGGTTGCGGGCGCACTTGGAGGCGCCATCACGTGGTCGGCGGCGGACCTCGATGCGGGGGCCCTCGTGGCCCTCGCCGGGTTCCTCGTCGCCCTCGTCGCGGAACTCGTCCTGGCCTACCTGCAGCCGGAACGAGACTGGTACTCAGGCCGAGCCCTCGCCGAGTCCATGAAGACCATGGCGTGGTGCTACGCCGTCGGCGGCGATCCGTTCGCGTCGGGCATCGACGACGCCGAGGCGCGGCGGATCCTGCGCCAGCGCGCCGAGCTGCTCCTCCAGAAGGGAGGCGACAAGATCTCGATGTCCACGGAAAGCCCTCTCGTCACCGCATGGATGACGGAGCTTCGGCACAGCGACTTCGAGACGCGGCGAGCCGCCTACCTCGAACACCGCACGCGTGACCAGCGCAACTGGTATGCCCGCAAGGCGCGGCAGGACAAGCGGAAAGCCGATGCATGGAGAACGGCGCTCGTCGCGGCCGAGATCATCGCAGTCACCGCCTCGACCCTGCGGGTCACGAAGGCGCTCGAAGTCGACCTTGCCGGCATCCTCGGCGCGGCCATCGGCGCAGGCGCGGCCTGGCTCGCCCTCAAGCAATACGCCCAGCTCTCGGCGGCCTACAGCCTCGCGAGCCGCGAGCTCTCGCTCCAAGAGGACCTCCTCTCGCAGGTGAACGAAAGCGAATGGGCCCACGCCGTGTCCGACGCCGAGGAGGCCATCAGCCGGGAACACACGATGTGGCTCGCGTCGCGCAACGAATGACGTTCCGCGCCGAATCGATCCGGGCAGCCTCTGGCGCACCCTTGAGCGGCGGCGTATCCTCATTACGACAGTCATTGGATTAACCCCCGGAGGCGATCTCCTCGGGGTTATCCCCGGAGTTGTTGCGGGGGATGGCGACTCCGGCCTCGTCAAGGAGATCCGCCATGGCCATCCCCGCCGGAGGCACCGGGCCACACAGGAGCCGGCTCGTCTTCATCTCCTACGCGCGCGCCGACCAGGATGCCGCGGATCGCATCCGCCAGGCCGTCGTCGCCATGCACCACGAGGCGTGGATCGACGGCAATCTCGAGGGCGGCCACGAGTGGTGGAACGAAATCCTGGACCAGCTTCGACGCTGTGACGCCGTGATCGTTGCCGTCTCGACCGAACTCCTGGAATCGGACGCGGCGAGGGCGGAGCGGGGCTACGCCCTTGCGCTTGGCAAGCCACTCATTCCGATCAAGGTGCGAGAGGTCCGCGACGACCTCCTTCCCCCGGATATCGCCGCACGGCAATACATCGACTTCACGCGCCCAACGCTCACGACCGGCATCGAGCTTGCCAACGTCCTGAACACCTTGCCGCGGGCCAACTCGCTGCCAACCGATTTGCCGCCCGCGCCACCCCTTCCCGCGTCCTACTTCGGCGGGATGTCCGAGATGCTCCATCGCTCCTCGCTCAACGACGACGAACAGCGCCTTGTCGTCGCGAAGCTCGCCGACGCCGTCCAGCGCCCCCGCGAACGCGACGCGGCACTCGAACTCCTCACCCTGCTCGAGAACCGGCGAGACCTCTACGCGAGCACGCAGCGGGAAATCGATCGGATCCGTCGCATCCCGGCGTTCGCCGAGCCGCAGCAGCAGCAGGTGACGGTCTCGAACCCGCCGCCTCTCAGACAGCAGCCACAGCGGCCACCGCGGCCGCGCTACGAGCCCCGCACCAACCCCGCAGGCAGCCTTCCGGCCCAGCATTGGGGGCTCAGCATCACGAGCATGCTGATCTCGATCCTGTCCTTCATTCCCCTCGGCATCGTGGCGGTCGTCATGTCCGCCCAGGTGACGTCGAGATGGAGCCGCGGAGACGCCGCGGGATCGGCGAACGCCTCGCGTCTCGCCGTCGTCTGGGGCTGGGTGGGCATCGGATGGGGCGCGCTCGCGCTCCTCTTCTACGTCTTCGTCGGGATCTACGCCGCGCAGAACAACTACACGGGCTATTGAGCCCGGAGGCGCGGCCGGCTGAGAAGTGCGAGGCCAGGCCGGCCTGTGAGCCGGGTTCTGTCTCCGCGCCCGGTTGCCCGGACGCGGGAGGCGATCATCCATCTAGGGCCGCCGTTGCCGACGGCCTCGAGCGGCCTACCCGGGCGCTTGGGCGGGCAGCCCTCAAACGCACCCTGTCTGGCCTTGCTCCGAGTGGGGTTTACCGAGCCTCCGCGGTCGCCCGCGGAGCTGGTGGTCTCTTACACCGCCGTTTCACCCTTACCCGGGCATACTGCCCGGGCGGTCTGTTTTCTGTGGCACTGGCCTGCGGGTTGCCCCGAGTGGGTGTTACCCACCACCCTGCCCTGCGGAGCCCGGACTTTCCTCGCGGCCCCTCCCCGAAAAGAGGCGCCCCGCGATCGCCCAGCCGACCTGACCTCGCCAAAGCATTCTAGCCGCTGTGGGCGCCCTTCCGGGGCCATGCAGAGGCGCAACGGGCCGACAGGAACAGTTAGGATTCCGTGGTGCTCATCCTCCTGCCGCCCTCTGAAGGCAAGACCCCCGCCTCTCGTGGCGCCGCCGTCGACCTCCCCACCCTGAGCTTTCCGGGCCTCGAGGTCGCGCGGCAGGAAATCATGGAAGCCCTCGCGGAGGTGAGCGGGCGGCACGACGCGCTCGAGGCGCTCGGCGTCGGCGCATCGTTGGCGGACGACGTCGACCGGAACCGGCGGCTTCACGCCGAACCGGCGGCCCCGGCCCACCGCGTCTACTCAGGCGTGCTGTACGAGGCGCTCGGCTACGGCTCCCTGACGCCCGCGCAGCGTCGCAAGGCCGATGAATGGATCGTCGTCATTTCCGCGCTATGGGGCGCCGTCGGCTTCGCGGACGCCGTTCCGGCCTATCGCCTCTCGATGTCGACCGCGCTCCCCGGCGTCGGGCGGCTCGCGTCCTATTGGAAGCCGCGGCTCGGGGAGGCGCTGGCCGAGCGCGCCGCTGAGGGACTCGTCGTCGACTGCCGGTCGAGCACGTATGCCTCCGCATACTCGCCGCCAGCCGAGCGCACCGTGACGGTCGACGTCGTCACCGAGCGCAACGGGAAGCGCACGGTCGTGAGCCACTTCGCCAAGCATCATCGCGGCGAATTCGTGCGGCACCTGCTCGCGCGCCGCGGGAAAGCGCCCTCTTCCCCCGCCGCTCTGCTCGCCGTCGCACGCGAACGCTGGAACGCCGAGCTCACGGACGGGACCGCCCGCAAGCCGCACTCGCTCGTCCTCGTGCTCGACGACTGAGAGAAATCCGCTCAGCTCCACTCGGGCGAGCGCACAAGGATGCACCCGGAATCGGGGCAGAACACGATGTCGTCCGCGGCCGCGGACCGGATCGTCGCGAGGTCGCCCGGGCTGAGCGCCATGCCCGAACCCTCCGAGGTCCCGTGGAACAGTCTCGCGGCGCCGACGCCCCGCTTCGCGAGCGTCTTCTCGTAGACCTCGACGAGCGTGTCCTCGATTCGGGCCGCGCAGTCTGCCCTGTCCCGGGCCACGTGCACGCGTTCTTCGGCGATCTCGGCGAGCTTGGCATCGAGTTCGGACCGTAGCCCAGCCGACGCGGTCTGTGCTTCGGCGAGCGCCGCAGCGGCGGTGGACTGCTCCGCGCGGAGCCCGTCGAGCCGCTCGAGGATCTCGAGCTCCGCGTCCTCGAGGTCGGAGCGCCGCGACGAGAGGGCCGCGATGTCCTGCTGAAGGGCCTGGAGGTCCTTCGAGAGCCCACCGGCGTAGAGGCGGGCCTCGTCCCTCTCGATGCGCGCGGCAACCTGGGCCACGCTGTCCTCGGCCTTGACGAGCGCAGCCTGGGCCTCGTCGACGGCGAGATCGGCGTCGCGTGCCGATCTGGAGGTGGCCGTGAGCGCATCGCTCGCCGAGGAGAGGCGGGGATCCTCTTCGAGCGCCTTGCGGCGCACGTCGAGCGAGCGCAGCTTCGCGTCGAGGGCCTGGAGGTCCAAGAGCTTGAGCTGTTCGGCGGCGGGCGCCTTCGGCATGATGCCTCCTTGCGGATCGTCGGCTCGTGGCTGCGACTCTATCCCTCGCTGGGCGTCAGGATGAAGTCCCACGGATCGGTATTGACGGTCGAGACCCTGATGTCCACGGCGTGGCCCTGATCGCGCAGCACGTTGTCGAGCGCCTGCGCTGCGGCGGGAAGCCACAGCCACTCGCTCGCAAAGTGGCTCACGTCGACGAGGTAGGGGCGGCCATCGGCGCTCGCCTCGCGCGCCTCGGAGGCCGGATGGTGGCGGAGATCGGCTGTCACGTAGACGTCCGCATTCGCGGCCCGCACCTTCTCGAGGAGGCTGTCGCCCGCTCCCCCGCAGATCGCAACACGCCGGACGAGCCCATCGCGATCCCCGGAGACGCGCACTCCCCCGGCAACGGCGGGCAGGAGCGCGAAGAGCTCGCCCGCGAAGTCGCCGAGGCTCGTGAGCTCCGGAAGGCTTCCTACGCGCCCGATGCCTTCCTCGGGCAGGCCGTTGGCCGACTTGGCGAGCGGCTCGACGTTCTCGAGCCCGAGGGCGTCGGCGAGGACGTCGGAGACGCCTCCGACCGCGCTGTCGCCATTGGTGTGGACCGTCAGGAGGGCGGTGCCTGACTCGATGAGCTTGTGCACGGCTCGGCCCTTGGGAGTATTCGCCGCGACCGAGTGGACGCCCCGAAGGAGGAGCGGATGGTGCGTGATGAGAAGGTCCGCTCCCCAGTTCACGGCTTCCTCGATGACCTCGAGCACGGGATCGACGGCGAAGAGGATCTTCGACACCTCATGCGCGGGGCGTCCCGTGACGAGCCCGACGGCGTCCCAGTCCTCGGCCAACGACTCGGGCCACAGCTCCTCGATGGCAAGGAGCACCTCGGCGAGCGTGACAGCGGGCGCCGGCCCGGCGCCGTCGTCCGTCGCGTCGAAGCCTTCGTCCACGCCCTCCGGGCGGTCTTCCGCAGCATTCGCGACCGGTTTGAGGGCGGGGTTCTCGCGGTCGCGGGTGGCGTTCTCGGACGCGGAGCTCTCGTCAGACAAAAGGCTCAGTCCTCTCTCGGGAATCTTCCGCTTGTCCCGGACATTGTAGGCAGCATGAAGACCTTCATCCTGGGCGGCGGATGCTTTTGGTGCCTCGACGCCGTGTACCAGAAGACCGTCGGCGTGAGCTCCGTCGTCTCGGGCTACATCGGTGGCCATCTCCCAAACCCGGACTACTACAGCGTCTGCAGCGGGATGACGGGCCACGCGGAGGTCGTCGCCGTCACTTTCGACGAGGCGGCCATTCCTTCCGGGACGGTGCTCGACCTCTTCTTCGCGATCCACGACCCGACGACGCCGAATCGCCAGGGATACGACGTCGGGACCCAATACCGCTCGTCGATGTTCTTTGTCGATGACGAGGAGAAGGTGCTCTTCGAGGAGGCGATCGAGCGGAATCAGCACCTCTGGGACCGGCCCATCGTGACCGAGGTGACGCGTGCGAGCACCTTCTATCCCGCGGAGGAATTCCATCAGAACTATTACGCGAAGAACCCGGACGCGGGGTATTGCCACGTCATCATCAATCCGAAGCTCGCCAAGGCGAGGAAATATTACTCGGCGTGGCTTGACGTGTAGCCGTCATTTCAGCACGTCGCTAGGCTGAGCGCGGCCCGCCCATGCTGCCGCGAAGGCAGCAGCACTCGACAACAAAGGAAGCCCATGCGCATCTACGACGATGTCACTCAGCTGGTCGGCAACACGCCCCTCGTCCGGCTCAACCGCCTCACGGAAGGCCTCGGCGCGGATGTAGCCGTCAAGCTCGAGTTCTACAACCCGGCCAACAGCGTCAAGGACCGGATCGGCGTCGCGATCATCGACGCCGCCGAGAAGTCGGGTGCGCTCAAGCCGGGCGGCACGATCGTCGAGGGCACGTCGGGCAACACGGGCATCGCCCTCGCGCTCGTTGGCGCGGCGCGCGGCTACAAGGTCATCCTCACGATGCCCGAGACGATGTCGACCGAGCGCCGGGTGCTGCTCCGCGCGTACGGCGCCGAGATCGTCCTCACGCCGGGCTCCGACGGCATGCGCGGCGCGGTCGAAAAGGCCCAGGAGATCGTCGCGAACACCGAGAACTCGATCTGGGCGCAGCAGTTCGCAAACCCGGCCAACCCCGCGATCCACCGCGCGACCACGGGCGAGGAGATCTGGAACGACACCGACGGCAAGGTCGACATCTTCGTGGGCGGCATCGGCACGGGCGGCACGATCACCGGCGCGGGGCAGCTCCTCAAGGAGCGCAACCCGAGCGTCAAGGTCGTCGCGGTCGAGCCGAAGGACTCCCCGATCCTCAACGGCGGCGCCCCCGGCCCGCACAAGATCCAGGGCATCGGCGCGAACTTCGTGCCCGAGGTGCTCGACACGAACGTCTACGACGAGGTCCTGGACGCGACGCTCGAGGACTCCGTCGCGACGGCGCGCGCGCTCGCGACCCAGGAGGGCATCCTGGGCGGCATCTCGGCCGGCGCTGCCGTGTGGGGCGCGCTCGAGCTCGCGAAGCGCCCCGAGAACGCGGGCAAGCTCATCGTCGCGATTGTCCCGGATTTCGGCGAGCGTTACATCTCCACTGTCCTCTTCGACGACATCCGCAGCTAGGAATCGCCTCGGCGCCCGGGCTGCGGTAGAAAGATCTCTGTGTCACTGATCAAGCGCACGTTCGCGCGGCTCCTCGAAGACCTCGAGTCCGCGAGGGCCCACGACCCCGCAGCCCGGGGCAACGTCGAGAATTTCCTCGCCTATTCGGGACTCCACGCCATCTGGATCCACCGGCTCACCCACAAGATGTGGCAGAAGCCCGAGCTTCGCTTCCCCGCGCGGCTCATCTCCCAGGCCGGACGGTTCCTCACCGGGATCGAGATCCATCCCGGGGCGACGATCGGCCGGCGGTTCTTCATCGACCACGGCATGGGCGTGGTCATCGGAGAGACCTCCGAGATCGGCGAGGACGTCATGATCTACCACGGCGTCACCCTCGGCGGGCGATCGCTCGCCAAGGTCAAGCGCCACCCGACCATCGGGGACGGGGTGACGATCGGGGCGGGTGCCAAGGTTCTCGGGCCGATCACGATCGGTGCGGGGAGCGCCGTTGGCGCCAACGCGGTCGTCGTCAAGGACGCGCCGCCGAACTCGATCGTGACGGGCATCCCGGCCACGTGGCGGCATCGTGACTCCGAGAAGGAGACGAAGCCCGCGGTCGACCCGGCGGAGTACTACTACATCTGAGCGCGGGCGGGGGCCCACAGCGGCAAGGGCCCCGACCTTTGTTACCGGCGAGGTCGCGCGTTTGTTCCCTGTGGCTGCACGCGACGTTCACCCGCAGTTACCCCGCCGTCGTCGCCGAATTGGGATCCTCGGCGCATGACCACAACGCCCCCAGAGAACTCCCCCGTCACCCGCCGTCGTCTGCTCATCGGCGCCGGCCTCGCAGCCGCCGTCGGCGCCGTCTCCATCGCTGCGCCCGCCGACGCAGCACCCGCCTCCCCTGCCACGCCCGGCAAGGACCTGCCCGGCTCGCTCTCGGCCACCAACCCGGCCGCCGTTCCGACCGTCGACGGCCTGCACCTCCAGTTCGGCGCCGACGCGTCGAGCGAGGTCGTCGTCTCATGGCACACGCTGCAGCCGGTCGAGGGCGCCCGCGCGCTCCTCGGTGACGGCGCAGGCAATTTCGAGAAGGCGGTCGCGGCCACGACGCGAACCTACGTCGACGCGAAGTCGGGGCGCACGGTCTACGCCCACCACGCAGCCCTCAAGGACCTCAACGCCGCGACGGGATACCTCTACGCGGCGGTCCACGCCGGCGCGACCCCCGAATTCGGCACGTTCACGACGGGCCCCCGCGGCCGCGCGCGCGTGACGTTCACGAGCTTCGGCGACCAAGGCACCCCGACGCTCGGCAAGAAGACCGGCATGAGCGGCATCAAGCAGCTGTGGGAGAACGACAACCTCGGCTCCCCCGCCGCCGGGGACACGACAGGCGGCGTCGAGCGCGTACAGCCCATGTTCCATCTCTTCAACGGCGACCTGTGCTACGCAAACCTCGCCACCGACCGCGTGCGCACATGGTGGGACTTCTGGACCAACAACTCGCGCAGCGCCCGCAACCGCCCCTGGATGCCGTCGGCCGGCAACCACGAGAACGAGCGCGGCAATGGACCGATCGGCTACGCCGCCTACCAGACGTACTTCGAGGTCCCGGCTCCCGCTGGTCAGAGCAGCCAATGGCGCGGCCTCTGGTACAGCTTCACGGTCGGCGCGGTCCGCGTGATCTCGATCGCGAATGACGATGTCTGCTATCAGGACGGTGGCGACCACTACGTCCGCGGGTACTCGAACGGCGAGCAGAGGGCGTGGCTCGAGAGCGCGCTCAAGGATGCCCGCTCGAACGAGGACATCGACTGGGTCGTCGTCTGCATGCACCAGTGCGTGGTCAGCACGGCGAACAACTTCAACGGCGCCGACCTCGGGATCCGCCAGGAATTCGTGCCGCTGTTCGACAAGTACGGCGTCGACCTCGTCGTGTGCGGCCACGAGCACCACTACGAGCGCTCGCACCCGATCCGTGGCCAGATGCAGAACCAGACGCTCACGCCCATCACGGCGGACACGAACGCCCAGGTCATCGACACCACCAAGGGCACGGTCCACATGATCCTGGGCGGCGGCGGCACCTCGGTCCCGTCGAACAGCCTGTTCTACAACCCCCCGCAGTGCCGCGTGATCGTCGGCGTGCAGGCGCCCGGTGCCAACGGGAAGCGTGCCCCGATCTACGTGCAGGACGCCAACACGGATTGGTCGTCGGTGCGCGACGTCGCCAACTCGTACGGCTTCGGCGCTTTCGAGGTGGACCCGGGCACTCCCGGCGGTGAGACGACCATGAAGGTCACATACCTCAACGTGACGGGCCTGGGCGGCGGGCTCGAGACGTTCGAGACCTTTACGCTGCGGAGGCCGCGCTCGGACTCGCGGAACGGCAGCGAGGCCCGCGAGAATGTCCAGGTCGGCCAGGGCGCCGGCAACTAGCGGCCCGAGACACAAACGACGACGGCGCCGCTCACCTCGTAAGGCGGGCGGCGCCGTCGTCGTTCGTTCTGTTCGCGCCTCTACGCGATCGAAGCGTGAGCTCTCGGCCGGATCGCCTCGGCATTCATGCGAGAGCTCACGCCTGGAAGGATCAGTGCGTGTCGACCGCGGAGATCTCGGAGTGGTCCTCGCCCCACAGCGTGTGGAACGTGCCTTCGCCGTCGACGCGCTGGTAGGTGTGGGCGCCGAAGAGGTCGCGCTGGCCCTGGATGACGGCGGCCGGGAGGCGCTTGCGGCGCAGGCCGTCGTAGTACGCGAGCGACGACGAGAAGACGGGAACCGGGATGCCGAGCTGGACTGCGGTCGCCACGACACGGCGCCACGCCGGAACTGCGTCGCCGACGGACTTGACGAAGGCCGGGGCGAACAGGAGGTTCGCGGGCTTCTCGTCGCCCTTGTAGGCCTCCATGATGTCCTTGAGCAGCTCGGCGCGGATGATGCAGCCCGCGCGCCACAGGGACGCGATCTCGTCGAGCTTGAGGTCCCAGCCATACTCCTTGGCCGCGCTCGAAAGCATGTCGAGGCCCTGCGCGTAGCTCACGAGCTTCGACGCGTAGAGCGCCTGGCGCACGTCCTCGACGAAGTTCTCGGGGAGGCTGACCTCGGCCTCGTGGCCTGCGAGCGTCTCCTGAGCGATCGCGCGCTGGCCCGCCTGCGAGGAAATCCCGCGGGCGAAGACGGACTCGGCGATGCCAGAGACCGGGGAGCCGAGGTCGAGGGCGGACTGAACCGTCCACCGGCCCGTGCCCTTCTGGCCTGCGGCATCAACCACGACGTCGACGAACGGCTTGCCCGTCTTCGCGTCGACGTGGCGGAGCACCTCGGCCGTGATCTCGATGAGGAACGACGAGAGCTCGCCCTTGTTCCATTCGTCGAAGATGGCGGCCTGCTCGGCCGGCTCGATCCCGGCGCTGCGGAGGAGGTCGTAGGCCTCGCCGATGACCTGCATGTCCGCGTACTCGATGCCGTTGTGGACCATCTTGACGAAGTGGCCCGCGCCGTCGGTGCCGATCCACGCGCAGCACGGCGTGCCGTCGGCGGCCTTCGCGGCGATCTTCTCGAGCAGCGGGCCGAGCGCGTCGTAGGACTCCTTCGAGCCGCCGGGCATGATGGACGGGCCGTTGAGCGCGCCCTCCTCGCCGCCAGAGACGCCGACGCCCACGAAGTGGAGGCCCTTCTCCGCGAGCGCGGCCTCGCGGCGGCGCGTGTCCTCGTAGTGCGAGTTGCCGGCGTCGATCACGATGTCGCCCTCTTCGAGGAGCGGCACGAGCTGGTCTACGACGGCGTCGACGGGCGCGCCGGCCTTGACCATGATGAGCACACGGCGCGGCTTCTCGAGCGAGCCGACGAGTTCCGGGAGTGTCTCCGTGCGGATGAAGTTGCCCTCGTCGCCGTGCTTCGCGAGCAGCGTGTCGGTCTTCTCCACCGAGCGGTTGTGCAGCGCGACGGTGTAGCCGTTGCGTGCAAGGTTTCGGGCGAGATTCGCGCCCATCACCGCGAGGCCAGTGACGCCGATCTGTGCAGACATGTACTCTCCGTTTCTCGTGCCCGGCCCGCGACGGTCCGCGGAACCGCGGCCATTGCAAGTGCCTCAGTCCACGCTAGTCGACAAGCGCTTGGCGTGCCGCTTCTTGACGGCCTATTTCGGTGAACCTAACTTTTTGGTGCGCCCCGGCGGCAGCGGCCGTGAAGCGAACGAAACGCGGCCGACACACGAACGCCGAAAAGCCGCCGTCGCGCAGCTCACACGACGACGGTCATGCCGCCGTCGACGAAGATCGTCTGGCCGTTGACGAAGTCGGACGCATCGGAGGCGAGCCAGACGACCGGCCCCGCGATGTCCTCGACCGTTCCCCAGCGCCGGGCGGGCGTGCGCCCGAGGATCCACGAATTGAACTCGGGGTCGTCGACGAGGTTCTGCGTCATCTCCGTGTGGATGTAGCCGGGAGCGATGCCGTTGATCTGGAGGCCCGAGGACGCCCATTCGGCAGCCATGGCGCGCGTGAGGTTGCGGAGGCCGCCCTTTGCCGACGTGTAGGCCCCGATGGACGGGCGCGCGAGATCCGTCTGGACCGAGCAGATGTTGATGATCTTGCCGGTTCCCCGCTCGGCCATGCCGCGCGCGGCCTCACGCCCCACGAGGAAGGCACTCGTGAGATCCGTGCGGATGACCCGGTCCCAGTCCGCAGGGTCGAGATCGAAGAGCGGCACGCGGTGCTGAATGCCCGCATTGTTCACGAGGATCCGCAGGGGCCCCGCCTTGGCCTCGGCCTCGGCGACGCCCGCCGCCGCGCCGTCGGGATCCGTGACATCGAACGCGACGGCGTGGACGCGGTCGTCGCCGAAGTCCGTGGCGAGCTTGCGGCGCGCCTCCTCGGCACGCTCGGGATCGCGGCCGTGGACGACGATCGTGGCCCCGGCAGCCGCGAGGCCGCGCGCGAGGGCGTTGCCGATGCCGCGGCTCGAACCGGTGACGAGGGCGGTCCTGCCGGTGAGGTCGAAGAGCGGGCTCATGAGAGGGATTCCTTCTGGGGGGACGTGGATGTGAGGCCCGAGCGGCGGCGCGCGAGCTCGTGGACGGCGGCGAGATCGAGGTCCCCGAGGCCCTCGTCGACGAGGTCGCCGTACAGGGCGAGCGCAGCGCGAGCGAGCGGAAGGGCCGCGTGAGACGCGGACGCCGCGGCGTCGACGAAGCCCAGATCCTTGAGCATGAACTTGGCCGGCCCTGTGGGCGCGTAGTCGAGCGCGATCATGCGGGGGGCTAGCTGGTCCATCACCCGGCTGCCCGCGAGGCCTCCCGAGAGCACTCCGAAAAGCTCGGCGACGTCGAGGCCCTCGGCTTCCGCGAGCACGGCGGCTTCGGCGAGCGCCGCCGCCGTCGCGCCGACGATGAGCTGGTTGCAGGCTTTCGCGAGCGAGCCGGCGCCGAGGGCGCCGAGGTGCACGACGCTCCTGCCCATCGCTCCGAAGAGCGGTGAAAGCGCCGCAAAGTCGTCGGCTTCGGCGCCGACCATGATGGCGAGCTTTGCTTCGATGGCACCGATCCTGCCGCCGCTCACGGGAGCGTCGACGACGACGGCGCGGCCCCCGCTTGAGGCGGAGACGTCGGCACCGAACTTCTTGACGTCTACCGGAGAGACGCTGCTCATGACGACGACGCGGGTCCTCGCCGCCAGGGGCGCGGCAGCCCATGCTTCGAGCAGGGGCGCGGCCGCTTCCTCGATCATCGGCAGATCGGGGAGCATGAACACGATCGTCTCGGCGCCCGCGAGGTCGGCGACCGTCTCGACCGGCTCGCCGCCGGCCGCGGTGAACGGCTCGTAGGCTGCCGCCGATCGATTCCATCCCTTGACGGGCCAGCCGGCCGCCAGGAGGTTGGCGGCCATGGGGCCGCCCATGAGGCCAAGACCGACGAATCCGACCGTCGGGCGCGCGTCGCTGCCGAGTGCCACGTTGCTCTCCTCTCGTTCTGCTGTTCAGTATATTAGCCGTCATTCAGTAGAATGGACACATGACTCACGACTCCCTACCCCACGCCCCGGCGTCGCTCGCCGACGGGCCGCTCAAGGTGGCCATCGCCGTCCCCCTCGAGACTGAGCACGTCGAGGCGATCCGGGCGATCGACCCCCGCGTCACGGTCCTCTACGAGCCCGATCTCCTTCCCCCCGAGCGCTTCCCGGCAGACCACTCGGGGGATCCAGACTTCGCCCGCACCCCGGCTGCAGAGGCGCGCTACTGGGAGCTCGTCAACTCGGCCGACGTGCTCTACGGGTTCCCGAACGAATCGCCCGCCGGGTTCGCCCGCGTCGTCGCGGAGAACCCGCGCCTCCGATGGGTCCACGCGATGGCCGCGGGCGCGGGCGGGGCCGTCAAGGCGAGCGGCGTCTCCCGCGACGAGCTCGAGCGGGTCGCGGTGACGACGTCGGCCGGCGTCCATGCGCTTCCCCTCGCCGAATTCGCCGTCATGGGCATCCTCAACGGCCTCAAGCGAACGGCCGAGCTTGCCGCCGACCAGCGCACGAAGCGCTGGCCCGAGCTGCGGGTCCCGACGCGCCTCGCCTCAGGTTCGCATGTCGTCATTGCGGGCCTCGGCGAGATCGGCCTCGAGACCGCACGGCTGGCCCGCGCCCTCGGGATGCGCGTGAGCGGAACCAAGCGTCACGCCGAGCCGATTCCGGGCATCGAGGAAGTTGCCACGGCAGACCGCCTCCCCGAGCTCGTCCGGACGGCCGACGCCGTCGTCAACACGCTCCCGGGCACGCCCTTCACCGAACGGCTCATCGGTCGCGAGGTGTTCGCCGCCATGCGCCCCGGGACCATCCTGGTCAACGTCGGCCGCGGCACCGTGGTCGACGAAGCCGCGCTGCTCGAAGCGCTCGAGGACGGGACGATCGGCTACGCATGCCTTGACGTCTTCGCCGTCGAGCCGCTTCCCGCCGATTCACCGCTGTGGCATCATCCGCGTGTCTTCGTCTCGCCCCACACCTCGGCGCTGAGCTCCGCGGAGAACCGGCTCATCGCCGAGCGCTTCGCCGGCAATCTCCGCAGGTTCCTCGACGGCGAGCAGCTCCCGCATCGCGTGGATCCGGTCCACTTCTACTGAGTCGCGGCCAGCATGCCGAAGGGGCCCCGCCGCCGGCGGGGCCCCTTCGCTGTGTCCTGCGACTCAGGCACCGTCCTCGAGCGCCGTCAGATCGCGGCCCTTGGTCTCGCGGATCGTGAACGTCGTCGCAAACGTGATGAGCGCAAGGGCGAGCGAGAAGCCGGCGAGGACCATCCACGAGTTCTTGGTCGCCGCCAGCAGGATCCCGATCAGGAAGGGAACCAGGCCGGAAGCGATCATCGCCGAGATCTCCCGGCTGAGGGCGACACCCGTGAAGCGGCGGGTCGCGCCGAACATCTCCGGGAGCAGCGAGCACTGGGGACCGAGGGTCGACTGCACGCCAATGCCCGTTCCGACGGCGATGACGACATACACGAGCCACGGCTGCCCGAGGGTGACCAGGTAGAAGGCAGGGATCGCGATGATCGCCTGGAAGAGCGCGCCATAGCGGTACACCTTCACGCGGCCGAAACGATCCGAGAGGGCACCGAACGTCACGACGGCAACCGCGGCAACGCCGGCCGCGACGAGCAGTGCGGCGGGACCGATGGCCTTGTCCCCCTTGAACGCGGCGACCGTTCCGAGGAAGCCCACGACGACGGCCGAGTAGATCGATGAGTTGCCGTTCTCCGCCAGGCGGATGCCGATGCCCTTGAGGACGGTCCGCCACGACGTGCGCAGGACCGCGCCGATCGGGTTCTTGACGACCTCCTGATGCTTCTCGATCTCCTGGAACACCGGCGTCTCCTTGAGCCGAAGCCGGATCAGGACGGCCGTGATGATGAGGACGACCGAGCAGAGGAACGGCACACGCCAGAGCCAGTCCTTGACGATCTGCTGATTCGCAAGGCCGAGCAGCGTGAAGGTACCGGCGCCGAGGAAGGTGCCGAGCTGAATCCCGACGAACGGGAGGGCGGCGAAGAAGCCGCGGCGCTTCGCGGGCGCCACCTCGGAGATAAGCGTGGTCGCGCCGGCCTGCTCGGCACCCGCGCCGAGGCCTTGGAGGATGCGCAGCGCGATGAGGAGGATAGGGGCCGCAGCGCCGATCTGGCTGTAGGTGGGCAGGACGCCGATGAGGAAGCTCGCAGAACCCATGAGGAGGATCGTGCTCAGGAGCACGACCTTGCGCCCCCAGCGGTCGCCGATGAACCCGAAGATGAAGCCGCCGAGAGGCCGTGCGGCGTACGCGATGCCGAACGCGGCGAAGCTCGCGATCATGCTCGCATCGCCGAACGGCGCGAAGAACAGCGGCCCGAAGACGAGCGCAGTTGCGAGGCCGAAGATGTAGAAGTCGTAGTACTCGAGGGCAGATCCGATCGAGCTTGCCAGCGTCGCGCTGCGCAGCTGGACAGGATCGACCGCTTCATCGCGCCGCTGACCCGCAGCGAGGGCGCCGTCGAAGGGGCTGGTGTGCATCTGTACTCCTTTGGACACGCCGGCAGACATAGCGCGGCGGGGACGCATCAGGTCGGCGTGACGCCGATCACCGTACTGAATAGCGTACAGAATCCTGAACGATTGTCCAGTGGAGTGAACTCAATTCAAAGGACTGCCCTCAGCCCATCGGGTTGCCGAGCGCCCTCGCGAGCTCCTTGAGCTCGGCGATCATCGACGTCTTCTGCCCTTCCGTGAAAGTCGCCTTGAGGGCGGTGACACTCACCCCGAGGTTTGGCCCGTGGGCCCCGCGCGTCGGCACGGGGACGGCGAGGCACACGACGCCGATCGTCGATTCCTCGTCCTCGAACGCATATCCCTGCTCCTTGATGCGGCGCAGCTCGGCCTTGAACGCCTTACCGGTCGCGATCGAATACGGCGTGAGGGTGGGGAGCTCGGCATCATCGGGATACATCTCTTCCCAATCATGCTCGTGGAGGCGTGCGACGAGCGCCTTGCCCACGCCGCACAGCGATGCGGGCATCTTGTCGCCGATCGTGGACGTCAGGCGCACGGCGGGATGCCCCTCATAGCGCGCAAGATAGATCACGTGGTCCCCATCGAGGAGCGCGATCCGCACCGTTTCATGCGCGAGCGTCGGCGCCTGGGCACAGAACTGGTAGAACTCGCGGATCTCGTCTCGCCGGCTCAAGTACGAGGCCCCCAGCTCGACGAGCTTGCGTCCGAGCGAGAAGTCGCCGCCGTCACGCGCGACGAGGCCCGTATCCTCAAGTGCCTGGAGGATGTTCGACGTCGACGACTTCGGGATGCCCAGCTCGCGCGCCAGATCACTGAGCGTCGCCCGCCCGCTCGGCGAGGAGGCGAGAACGTCGAGGACTGCGGCGGCACGCGTGACCGCGGGGGCAGGCGACGACGGCGACGGCGATTCGTCGCGGGCGCGCTCCACTGCGGGGGTGACTGCTGACTTGCTCGGTGCCACTGCACTCCTAACGTCTGCGGGATGCCCGCGTGCTGTCCAAAATGCTGGACATAGAACATGGTACTGTGCACGGCCCTGTCAGGCGCGGAACAGTGCACGACGGCGACCGGCAGGCCAGACTTGATCCTTCACCTAATGTTCACCTAGGATCCTCTCTCAGAGCCTCCCACCGCGGCATCCCCCCAATGGCTGCGGCGGGAGGCTCTTTCCATGCCCGCCGTCGGGCACGCGAACGCCGGAGGGCGCCCCTGCGAGGCGTCAGGACTCGACGACGTGGGGTCAGGGCGCGCCGAGGGCGAGCTGCACGACCCGGACGACGACGAGGATGATCGCCACGATCAGGTAGATCCACAGGACGCTCAGCCCCGCGCGTCGGGCGAGCGAGAGCTGCGGGCGCTCGAGGAGGGCGAGCGGAGGCATGCGCCACGTGAGCTGCTGCGAGCGGTCGACGGCGGTCGGGGCCACCGCCTTGCCCTGCACCCGGGCGCGGATCCTGACGACGGCGACCGCGAGGGCACCTGCGATCGCGAGCAGCGCGCCGCCGCCGAGGATCGCGAGGATCGTGGTGCCGTCGATGCCCGGGAAGAGCACTGCGGACGTGAGGACGATCGAAAGGATCACGAGGACGGAGATGACGGCGGAGGTGAAGGCGTTCATCGCCTTGCCGTTGATCCACGGGCCCATCACGGCGTTGTCGTTGCACAGGAGGAGCAGGAACAGCGTCGCCGACGGAAGCAACACGCCGGCGAGGACCTGGACACCGACGGTGAGCAGGCCCAGGGGGCTGCCCGGGATGATCACGATGACGGCCGAGAGCAGGATGATCCCGGCGAAGGCCGCGTAGAAGCCCTTGGCCTCGCTCACCTTGCGGTGCAGGGAGTGCCTGAGGCCGAGGACGTCCCCGAGCGCGTACGAGGTCGAGAGTCCCACCGCCGCGGCGCCGATGATCGAGGCGTCGATGAGGGCGAGCGCGAACAGGATGCCGGCGAGGTGGCTCACGTACTTCTCGAGGCCCTGCGCGACGCCGGCGGCATCGGTGGCCTGCCCGAACTCGGGCTTGCCAGCGAAGGTGAAGGCGGTGAAGGCGATGATCGCCGCCGCGCCGATCACGACGATGGCGATGCCGATCCACAGGTCGGCCTTCTCGTACTTCAGGTAGCGCGGGGTGATGCGCTTGTCGATCACGTAGGACTGCTGGAAGAACAGCTGCCACGGGGCGATGGTCGTGCCGACGATCGCAATGATCAGGAGTGTCACGTCCGCGACGCTCGAGCCCGCGGGAATGCCGGGCACGACGAAGTCGTGCCCGATCTGGCCGTAGTCGGGGCCGCTCATGAAGAAGATGGGCACAAGCAGGAACGAGCCGAACACGAGCGCCATGCAGACGCGCTCGAAGCGCTGGAACGAGCCGGTGCTGGTCGCCGCGATCACGGTGAGCGCGGCGAGGATGACCCCGGGGACCTTGGGCACGCCGAGGTAGCCGAGGCCGAGGCTGATGCCGATGAACTCCGTGATGATCGTGAGCGCGTTGAGGATGAACAGGTCGATCACACTGAACGCGCCCCAGAACTTGCCGAAGCGCTCGAGGATGAGCCGGGCGTGGCCGACGCCGGTCACCGCTCCAAGCCGAATCACCATCTCCTGGTTCACGAACAGGACGGGCACCAGGAGCAGCAGCGTCCACAGGAGGCTTGTGCCGTAGTTCTGCCCAGCCTGGGAGTACGTGCCGAAGGCGCCGGCGTCATTGTCGCCAGCCATGACGATGAGGCCCGGTCCGACGATGGCCAGGAGGGTCTTGAGGCGCGCCTTCCAGCTCTTCGGCGTCGGCGTTTCCTCGAGGCGGATGGTTCCGAAGGCGCCCTGGATATCCCCGACGTGCGCGGAATCGAGCGCGGCGGAAGAAGCTGCACTCGGTATCGGGCGCGGCCTCGGCCTGTTCGCGGGCCTACGTGTGGCTGGCGGGCGAGCGTGGTTCGGTGGTGTCTTGATCATGGGGACCTGCTTCCTCCCGGCGGCAGCCGGGGCTCGTGAAGCGGGCACGCCGAACTCACTCGGACTGGGACGGAGTCGGCGCGCGAGGCGGTGAGGGACGAATTGTCCTGAGCGGAATGCTCAGAGCGCGGAACGGGAGGCACCACTATCGCCACTTGGCACAGCGTGTCACCTCCCGGAATCGTTCTTCACGTGCCTCCGGAGGCCCCGGGCAGAAAACCCGGGGTGCCCTTCCTCGTAAGACCTTTGGCACTCCGCGTCGTGACCCTCCGTAAGAGGGAGCCAATCGGGGTTGCCCCTTAGCCCGGGGCAGCCTGTCCTGACCGGTGGCGTCTCTCGACGTTTACGGTCGCTGGCATGTTTACGCGAAGGAGCCTCAGCTAACGAACGGCACCTTGCGCGTCAAGCATAGGCAGGACGGCACCCATCTTCAAGGCGAGGGAGGGCGCTTCTCCTGCGGCCGCCCCCCGGCATCACACAGCACAACGCCCGCCGGTCGGAGTGGGTCCGAGCAGCGGGCATTGTGGGATGTGGGTCCTACCGGGATCGAACCGATGACATCCACGGTGTAAGCGTGGCGCTCTACCAGCTGAGCTAAAGACCCGTGCCGGCGGGCCGGCGATCCCCCACTCTACCCGAGCGCAAGGACCCCGGCGAACTCTCGTGAGGGGCGCCGTCGTCGTCCGGGGTCAGCCGCGCACCCCGGCGCCCACCGCGGAGAGCGCGTCCCTGTACTCGGCCAGGCTTCGCGCCTGCCCGCGGGGGTTGACGACTCGATAGCGCACGATCCCCTCTGCGTCGAGAATGAACGTGCCGCGAAGGGCCATTCCGCTCGACTCGTCGAAAACTCCGTAGCGCCGCGCCACCTCGCCGTGGGGCCAGAAATCGGCCAGAAGGGTGAAGTCGTAGCCTTCCGACTCGGCGTAGGCGCGCAGCGCGAACTTGCTGTCCACGGAGATCGCGAGAACCTGGGCATCCACGTCGGCGAAAGGCGCCCAATTGTCACGGATCTCGCACAGTTCGGACGTGCAGATGCCGGAGAACGCGAACGGGAAGAAGAGCACGACCGTGGGCCTGCCGCGAAGGGACGAAAGCCGGACCGGCTCGCCGAATTGATTGACGAGGTCGAAATCGGGGGCTTCGGCCCCGACTTCCGGGGCTGCGGAGGCGTTCGCCATTCGGTCGATCACTTCTTTCGGGCGAGTCGGGTCGCATGCCAGTCTTTCGAGACGCCGGCGGTCGACGTCGAATGCAAGCCCGCCGTGGGAGCCGACTCCTGAACCTCGACTGGGGGAACGTAGCCCTCGCGGCCCTGCTTCGGGGTGAGGAGCCACACCACTCCGTGCTCGTCGAGAGTCGTCTGGGCGTCGACGAGCATGTCCACGAGGTCACCGTCTCCATCGCGCCACCACACCACGACGGCGTCGACCACGTCGTGGTCGTCCTCGTCGAGGAGCTCGGCGCCGACGAACTCCTCGATCGCGTCGCGGAGGTCGAAGTCGACATCCTCGTCGTATCCGAACTCTTGGATCAGGTCTCCATCCTTGAAACCCAATCGCTCCGCCACATTGCTTCCCGCGGCGGTGTCGGTCTCGCCCACGTTCTTCCTCCTCGCCCAGAGCGCATGTATCCCTCGTAATCCAGCATCGTGGACCCGGGTTTTCCCCGTGCTGCAGGGAATGTACCTATAAGCCAACACCGTTTGGCCCGTAGCATCAAGCGCACGCGCTGCAAGGGCGGGCTGTCGCCGCTAGAGTGACTTCAGAGCGCGCCGCTGCTCCGGCCGGTGAACCCGGCCGCTGGGGAGAGCGCTTACACGAAATCGGGGCCTGAATGGTGAGCCCCAGCGACGATATCGCCCGACGTCCGGCTGCCACCCGCTCCGGTCCAGCGGGCTTGAAGAGAGGTTTGGACGTGTCTGTAGGAGAAGAAACCTCGCACATCCTGAGCGGTCTGACGAATCAACTGCCCGACCGCGACCCGGAAGAGACCGCCGAATGGATCGAGTCTCTCGACGCCCTGATCGAACAGCACGGCACCGAGCGCGCGCAGTACATCATGCGCAGCCTGCTCCAGCGCGCCGGCTCACGCAGTGTGGGCGTCCCGATGGTGACGACGACGGACTTCGTCAACACGATTCCTGCCGACCAGGAGCCCGAATACCCGGGCAATGAAGAATTCGAGCGCCGCTACCGCGCCTACATGCGGTGGAATGCGGCAATCATGGTGCACCGCGCGCAGCGCCCCGGCATCGGGGTCGGCGGGCACATCTCGACCTACGCCGGCGCCGCGACGCTGTACGAGGTGGGGTTCAACCACTTCTTCCGCGGCAAGGACCACTCCGGCGGCGGCGACCAGGTGTTCTTCCAGGGCCACGCCTCCCCCGGCATGTACGCGCGCGCATTCATGGAAGGGCGGCTGAGCGAGGAAGACCTCGACGGCTTCCGCCAGGAGAAGTCGCACCAGGGCCACGCCCTCTCGTCCTACCCGCACCCGCGCATGATGCCCGAGTTCTGGGAGTTCCCGACCGTGTCCATGGGCATCGGCCCGATGAACGCGATCTACCAGGCCCAGACCAACCGCTACCTCCACAATCGTGGCCTCAAGGACACCTCGGACCAGCAAGTGTGGGCGTTCCTCGGCGACGGCGAGATGGACGAGCCCGAGAGCCGCGGCCTACTCCAGCTCGCGGCGAACGAGAACCTCGACAACCTCACGTTCGTCGTCAACTGCAACCTCCAGCGCCTCGACGGGCCCGTGCGCGGCAACGGCAAGATCATCCAGGAGCTCGAGGCCTTCTTCCGCGGCGCGGGCTGGAACGTCATCAAGGTCATCTGGGGCCGTGAGTGGGACGCCCTGCTCCGCAAGGACTCCAACGGCCAGCTCGTCAAGGTCATGAACGAGACGCTCGACGGCGACTACCAGACCTACAAGGCCGAGTCCGGCGGGTTCGTCCGCGAGCACTTCTTCGGCAAGACGCCGGAGACGAAGGAACTCGTCGCGGACCTCACGGACGAGGAGATCTGGAACCTCAAGCGCGGCGGCCACGACTACTGGAAGGTCTACGCCGCCTACAAGGCCGCGACCGAGTTCAAGGGCAAGCCGAGCGTCATCCTGGCCATGACGGTCAAGGGCTACGGCCTCGGTCCGCATTTCGAGGGCCGCAACGCGACCCACCAGATGAAGAAGATGACGCTGCAGGACCTCAAGGACTTCCGCGATCACCTCCGCATCCCGATCACGGACGAGCAGCTCGAGGCCGATCCGTACCAGCCGCCGTATTACCACCCCGGCATGGACGTTCCCGAGATCCAGTACATGATGGAGCGCCGCCGGGCCCTCGGCGGATTCCTGCCCGAACGCCGCGACCAGAAGAAGGCCGTCGCTCTCCCAGACGAGAAGTCGTTCGAGGTCGCGCGGCGCGGTTCGGGGAAGCAGCAGGCCGCGACCACGATGGCCTTCGTGCGCCTGCTCAAGGACCTCATGCGGGACAAGGAGTTCGGCAAGCGCATCGTGCCGATCGTCCCCGACGAAGCGCGGACCTTCGGCATGGACGCGTTCTTCCCGACCGCGAAGATCTACAACCCGAAGGGCCAGAACTACCTCTCGGTGGACCGCGACCTCGTGCTCGCGTACAAGGAAGCACCCGAGGGCCAGATCCTGCACGCGGGCATCAATGAGGCGGGCTCGACGGCCGCGTTCACGGCCACGGGCACGTCCTACGCGACGCACGGCGAGGCGCTCGTGCCGATCTACGTGTTCTACTCGATGTTCGGCTTCCAGCGCACCGGCGACTCGTTCTGGGCCGCCGCCGACCAGCTCACGCGCGGCTTCATCATCGGCGCTACCGCGGGCCGCACGACCCTCACGGGCGAAGGCACCCAGCACGCGGACGGGCACTCGCCGATCCTGGCGTCCACGAACCCCGCCGTGGTCTCCTACGACCCCGCGTACGGGTACGAGATCGGCCACATCGTGCGGGCGGGCCTCGAGCGCATGTACGGCGGCGCCCATCCCGATCCGAACGTCATGTACTACATCACCGTGTACAACGAGCCGATCGTCCAGCCGGCTGAGCCCGAAGAGCTCGACGTCGACGGCCTCCTCAAGGGCATCTACCTCCTTGCGCCCGCGAAGATCGACGGCCCGCGCACGCAGCTCCTCGCCTCGGGCGTCGCGATCCCGTGGGCTCTCGAGGCCCAGCAGATCCTCGCCGAAGAATGGGGAGTCTCGGCCGACGTGTGGAGCGTGACCTCGTGGACCGAACTCCGCCGCGACGGGCTCGCCGCGGAGCAGGAGGCGTTCCTCAATCCCGGCCAGAAGCCACGCATGCCGTTCGTGACGCAGCAGCTCGCGGGTGCGACAGGACCGATCGTCGCCGTCACGGACTACATGAAGGCCGTGCCGGACCAGATCCGCCAGTTCCTGCCGAACGAGTTCGCGACGCTCGGCGCCGACGAGTTCGGCTTCGCCGACACGCGCGCCGCGGCCCGCCGGTACTTCCACATCGACAGCCACTCGGTCGTGGTCCGCGCGCTCCAGATGCTCGCGCGCCGCGGAGAAGTCGACGCCGACGCGCCTCGCCAGGCATTCGAGCGGTACCACCTGCTCGACGTCAACGCTGGGACGACCGGCAACGCGGGCGGAGAGAGCTAGTCTCCCGTCCGGCTCCAGAACCACAGACGACGGCGGCGCTCCCCGAAGCGGGGGCGCCGCCGTCGTCGTCCCTCGCCCCGCCGACAGGAGGCAGGGAGGCCCCTTGTAGCCTTCGCACAAATTCCGGTCGCGGGGAGGCACAACCTATGCTCTTCACATGCAGCCCTCGCCGCCCGCCCCCGGAGGTGCCCGCAAGGCCCGCCTGAGCGTCTCCCCCGCAAAGGCCGAGACACTCAAGAAGCTCCGCAGCAGCGTCGGCCAGCTCTCAACGACCACGACGCGGGAGCTCGAGCGTTCCCTTCCGTGGTACAGCCGCCTGAGCGCCGACGAACGCTCGGCGCTGGGCCTCGTCGCGCAGAACGGCATCGCGGCGTTCGTCACCTGGTACGAGCGGCCGACTCTTCCGTCGTGGGTCCTCTCCGATGTCTTCGGCAACGCCCCGACCGAGCTCACCCGCTCAATCAGCCTCCAGAAGGCGCTTCAGCTGATCCGCATCGTGGTCGAGGTTGTCGAGGATCAGGTGCCCAACCTTGCCCTCGAGGAGGACCAGCCGGCGCTCCGTGAAGCCGTGCTCCGGTACTCGCGCGAGGTCGCGTTCGCGGCCGCGGACGTCTACGCGCGCGCCGCGGAGACGCGCGGCTCGTGGGACACGCGGCTCGAAGCGCTCATCGTCGACGCGATCCTGCGCGGCGAGAACACCGACGCCCTCCGCTCGCGCATTGCCGCCCTCGGCTGGAAGGCGCAGGAGCGGTTCACGGTCATGGTCGGCAGCTCGCCGCTCGAACCGAGCCCGAGCTACGTAGGCGAGGTGCGGCGCATCGCGGGCCGGTACGCTCAAGACGCGCTCGTGGGCATCCAAGGCGACCGCCTCATTCTCATCCTCGGAGGCATTGACGAGGACGAAGCCGCGTACGCGAAGCTCAGCGAGCTCTTCGCCCCCGGCCCCGTCGTCTTCGGGCCTCAGGCGGAAAGCCTGCCCGAGATCAGCGCCTCGGCGCAGGCGGCGTTCGCGGGCCTCTCGGCGGCGCGTGCATGGCCCAACGCTCCCCGCCCGGTCGCGGCCGACGACCTCCTTCCGGAGCGCGTCGTCGCAGGCGACGACGCGGCGCGGCGCGCCCTCGTCCAGAAGATCTACCGCCCGCTGCTCGCCGCCTCCAACGGGCTGATCGAGACGCTCAGCGCGTATCTCGAGCTGGGGCATTCCCTCGAGGCGACGGCCCGCGAGCTCTTCGTGCATGCGAACACCGTCCGGTACCGGCTCCGGCGCGTGTGCGACGTGACGGGATGGGATCCGCTGCTTCCGCGCGAGGCATTCGTGCTCCAGACTGCACTCGTCGTGGGGCGCCTCGCGGCGACTCCGAACGGGCGCGAACGCGGCGGCCGACAGGGCGGGTAGGGCGGGACCACGGTCCCCCGAGAGCTGGCGAACCGCGGCGCGCGGACTTCTGACACAACCGCGAAACACCGCTCGTCGCAGAGTGCCCCGTTGTAGACTTCCTACAATCCGGGTTCTGGAGCTTGGTGCGCGCAGGCACCGCTGGAACCGCCTACCCTTTGGAAAGCTGGATAACGTGCTAGCAATTGTCTGCCCTGGACAGGGCTCCCAGACGCCGGGCTTCCTTGCCCCGTGGCTTGAGCTGCCATCTGCCGCAGAGCATCTCGGCGAACTCGGCGAGGTCGTCGGCCTCGATCTCGTGGCTCATGGAACGACGTCAGACGAAGAGACGATCAAGGACACGGCTGTCGCGCAGCCCCTCATCGTTGCCGCAGGCCTCGTCGCCGCGCGCTCCCTGTTCGACGTCGAGCTATCGACCCTCCCCGTCGTCCTCGCAGGGCACTCCGTCGGCGAGATCACGGCTTCGGCCCTCGCCGGCGTCCTGAGCGAATCTGACGCCATGACGTTCGTCGGCCTGCGCGCCCGCGAGATGGCAAAGGCCGCCGCCGCGACGCCGACTGGCATGAGCGCGGTCGTCGGCGGCGACCCGGATGAAGTCCTCGCGGCGATCAAGGCGAGCGGCGCCTCGCCCGCCAACGTCAATGGCGGCGGGCAGATCGTGGCCGCAGGGACGCTCGAGGAGCTTGCGGCCCTCGCCGAGAACCCGCCCGCAAAGGCCCGCGTGATCCCGCTCAAGGTCGCCGGCGCGTTCCACACCCGGCACATGGCCCCCGCGGTCTCGGCGCTCGAAGAGCTCCGCCCGACGCTCGCGGTCGCCAACCCCGCGGTTCCGCTCCTCTCCAACTTCGACGGCCAGAAGGTGACGCAGGGCGACGCCGCGGTCGAGAGCCTCGTCGCCCAGGTCTCGCGGCCCGTCCGGTGGGACCTCTGCATGGAGACCATGAAGTCCCTCGGCGTGACGGGCCTCATCGAGCTGGCTCCCGCGGGCACCCTCGCTGGCCTCGCGAAGCGCGGACTCCCCGGCATCAAGACCGTCGCCGTCAAGACCCCGGCCGACCTCACGGCCGCCCTCGAGCTGTTCGCTGCGGACGCCGAGCAGAACCCGTCACCCGAAGAGGAAACCGTATGACCACGATCGAGCTGCGGCAGGCCCCCACCCGCGCCCATTCGCGCATTCTGGGCGTCGGCGCGTACCGGCCCTCCGTCGTCGTCACGAACGACGACGTGTGCCAGTGGATCGACTCGTCCGACGAGTGGATCCGTCAGCGCACCGGCATCGTGACGCGCCACCGCGCCCCCGCTGAGGTCGAGCTCATCGACATGGCCGAGGGAGCCGCGCGCGAGGCCCTCGAGAAGGCAGGCATCGAAGGCTCCCAGCTCGGCGCCGTCATCGTCTCCACCGTCACGCACCCCTACGCGACGCCGTCGGCCGCCTCGCTCCTGTGCGACCGGATCGGCGCCACCCCGGCCCCGGCGTACGACATCTCGGCGGCCTGCGCCGGCTATTGCTACGGGGTCGCGCAGGCTGACGCGCTTGTCCGCTCCGGCGCGGCCGAGTACGTGCTCGTGGTCGGCGCCGAGAAGCTCAGCGACTTCATCGACAACAGCGAGCGGAGCATCTCGTTCCTTCTCGGCGACGGCGCCGGCGCCGTGGTCGTGGGCCCCTCCGAGACCCCCGGCATCGGCCCGTCGGTGTGGGGCTCGGACGGCAGCAAGTGGAACACGATCGGCATGACCCACTCGCTCCTCGACGTGCGGGATCTTTCGGAAGAGGCCGAGCGGGACGGCGCCGGCAAGGCCGCAGCTGTCCTCGGCACCGAGGCGAAGATCTGGCCCACGCTCCGACAGGACGGCCAGTCGGTATTCCGCTGGGCGGTGTGGGAGATGGCCAAGGTTGCCAAGCAGGCTCTCGAGGCCGCGGGAGTCAAGCCCGAGGACCTCGGAGCCTTCGTGCCGCACCAGGCGAACATGCGTATCATCGACGAGATGGTCAAGCAGCTCAAGCTGCCTGAGAGCGTCGTCGTCGCCCGCGACATCGCGGATGCCGGCAACACCTCGGCGGCATCGATCCCGCTCGCCACGCACCGGCTCCTCACGGAGAACCCCGATCTGAGCGGCAAGCTCTCCCTCCAGATCGGCTTCGGGGCCGGGCTCGTGTTCGGGGCCCAGGTCATCGCCCTTCCTTAGTCCCCCAGCGGACCGGGCCTCGCGCCCGTTGCGCTTTGAGCCAAGCCGCACAAGTGGCTTGCCCAGCCAGCCCGGCGCAAGCCGGCTAACCGAGAAAAGGAGCCGACATGGCTAGCAACGAAGAGATCCTCGCCGGTCTGGCCGAGATCATCAACGAAGAGACCGGCCTCTCCACCGAGGCCGTACAGCTCGAGAAGTCCTTCACCGACGACCTCGACATCGACTCGATCTCGATGATGACCATCGTCGTCAACGCCGAGGAGAAGTTCGGCGTGCGCATCCCCGACGAGGAGGTCAAGAACCTCTCGACCGTCGGCGACGCCGTGGACTTCATCTCCAAGGCCCAGGCCTGACCTGCCTTCTGCGACGGCCGGTACCGAACGGTGCCGGCCGTCTTCTCCACCCAGACAGCCGTCACCGGCTCTCGACCCCCGAAAGAGTGAACCATGGCCCGCAAAGTTGTCATCACCGGCCTCGGCGCCACCACCCCGATCGGCGGCGACGTTCCCACTCTGTGGCAGAACGCGCTCAAGGGCGTCTCCGGCGTCGTCAGGCTGACCGATGACTGGGTCGAGGAGTTCGACCTGCCGGTCAAGATCGCGGCGAAGCTCTCCGTTCCTGCCGAGGAAGTCCTCGGGCGCGTCGAGATGAAGCGTATGGACCCCTCCACGCAGTACGGCGTCATCGCGGCGCGCGAAGCGTGGAAGGACTCGGGCATCGAGGAGATCGACCACGATCGGCTCGCCGTCGCCTTCGCGACCGGCATCGGCGGCGTCTGGACGCTCCTCAACGGGTGGGACACGCTCAAGGAGAAGGGACCGCGCCGGGTCCTCCCGATGACGGTTCCGATGCTCATGCCCAACGGCGTGGCGGCGGCTGTGAGCCTCGACCTCGGCGCGCGAGCAGGGGCGCACACCCCGGTCTCGGCGTGTGCGTCGGGAACCGAGGCGATGGCGGTCGGCCAGGAGCTCATTCGCTCGGGCAAGGCCGACGTCGTCATGGTCGGCGGTGCCGAGGCGGCCATCCACCCGATGCCGATCGCGGCCTTCGCGTCGATGCAGGCGCTGTCCAAGCGCAACGACGATCCCGAGCGCGCGTCGCGCCCCTACGACCTCGACCGCGACGGCTTCGTGATGGGCGAAGGGGCCGGCGCCCTCGTCCTCGAGGCCGAGGAGCACGCGCTCGCGCGCGGAGCTCGGATCTACGCCGAGCTCGCGGGAACGTCCGTCACGGCTGACGCGTACCACATCACCGCCCCGGATCCCGAAGGCCTTGGCGCCACCCGCGCGCTCAAGGCGGCGATGTTCGACGCGCGGATCCAGGCCGAGGACATCGTGCACGTCAACGCGCACGCGACGTCGACGCCCGTGGGCGACAAGCCCGAGTACACGGCGCTCAAGGCAGCGCTCGGCTCCCACGTCGACAACGTGGCGGTCTCCGCCACGAAGTCGCAGATGGGTCACCTGCTCGGGGCCTCCGGCGCGGTCGAGGCGGTCCTCACCGTGCTCGCCGTGCGCGACCGCAAGGCGCCGGTGACCATCAACCTCGATCACCAGGATCCCGAGATCCCGCTCAACGTCGTGACGACGGCGCGCGATCTCCCGCAGGGCGACATCGTGGCGCTGAGCAACTCGTTCGGCTTCGGCGGCCACAACGCCGTCATCGTCGTGCGCAATCACTGACGCAGCATCGTAGAGAAGCACGTGTGGGGCCCGCCATTCGGCGGGCCCCACACGTGTCTGCGATGGAAGTTTGACGTCAGGTCCCGTGGCGTGCCCTGCCTAACCGACCTGATGGAGCCAGCGGACGGGGGCTCCCTCGGCCGCGTGACGGAACGGCTCGAGTTCCTCGTCCCACGCCTCGCCGAGGGCAAGGGACAGCTCGTGGAAGACGACCGAGGGGTCGCCGGCCCCGGATTCGTACGCGTACCGAATGCGATCCTCGGACACCATGATGTTGCCGTGGACATCGGTCGTCGCGTGGAAGATCCCGAGCTCCGGTGTGTGTGACCAGCGGGCACCGTCGACGCCCGGGCTAGGCTCCTCGGTGATCTCGTAGCGAAGGTGCGCCCATCCCCGGAGGGACGAGGCGAGCTGTGCGCCCGTGCCGGGAGCACCCACCCACGAGAGCTCAGCCCGGAACATTCCGGGCGCAGCAGGCTGAGCGGTCCACTCGAGATCCGTTCGCTTTTCCACGACGGAACCGATGGCCCACTCGACGTGCGGGCATAGCGCACTCGGTGACGAGTGCACGAACAGCAGACCACGGGTCATCACTGCAGACATTCCATCCTCCATCGCTGTCGGTACGTCTTCCCCTACGACCGTCAGCACCCGGAGTGCGTGACCAATGGCGGTTTCAATTGTGAGCGGCTCGTCGGTGCAGGGCACCGGACGAGGCCGCCGTCGGCACCCATTCTGCCGGACCATTGCACATTCCGCCAGCAGCGCGCCGCGACGCGCCGAGGGAAAGACCAAACGTTGCCTTCTCGTCATGGAAGGCCCGAGCGGCCACGCCGTGATCCAGGCAGGCGAGCCGTGGGCCTGGACTGCGGGGCTACGCGCGCGGATGGGCCTGGACGTAGCTCGAGCGGAGACGCTCGACGGAGACGTGAGTGTAGAGCTGGGTCGTCGCGAGGCTCGAGTGGCCAAGCAGCTCTTGCACCGAACGGAGATCAGCCCCGCCGTCGAGGAGGTGCGTCGCCGCGGTGTGGCGGAGCGCGTGGGGTCCCCGCGCAGCGGTGTCCCCCAGGCCGCGGAGAGACGCATCGACCGTATCCCTCGCTTGGCGCTGCCCCAACCGCGCGCCACGCCGACCCAGGAACAGGGCGGACCCGCTAGTCTCGATCGCGAGCGCGCGGCGGGCCCCCAGCCACCGAACCAACGCGTTGGCGGCAGGGACGCCGAACGGCACCGTGCGCTCCTTGTTGCCCTTCCCGAGGACACGGATCGTGAGGGCCTGGAGGTCAACGTCATCGATATCCAAACCGACAAGCTCGGAAACGCGAATTCCGGTTGCGTACAGCACCTCGACGAGGGCGGCGTCTCGCATCGCCACGGGGTCGCCGTCGTCCGCTGCATCGGCAAGGCCGGACAGCATGCGGCGTGTCTGCTCTTCGTGCAGCACCTCGGGAAGGTGTTGGTGGCGTTTGGGAGAAGCAAGCCGAAGCGACGGATCCGTCTCAAGGAGGCCTTCACGGACGGCCCACCCGGCAAAGGAACGCACTGCGGCGGTACGGCGGGCTAGCGTTGACCGCGAGAGGCCCGACTCGCTTTGGCGCCCGAGCCAGCGCCGCAACAGTGCAAGGTCGATGTCGCTCAGCTCGCGGGCTCCGTCCTGTTCGGCGGAACTGAGCATCGAGACCAAGTCGCCCTCGTAGGCACGAACCGTGTGGGCGGAGCGGCCACGCCCCAGCTCGAGATGGCGCAGGAAGCCCTCAAAGGGGCCCCTCAGTCCCGCAGCCAACGGCGTCGCATCGTGCACGTTCCCACTCTCGCGGCCTCGCCGGTCTGGAACAAGCCGACACTCCCACGACACCGGTCGATCGCGCGCCGGCGGGCTCGTGCGGGCTCAGGCGCGCTCAGGCGCGCGCGGGCGGGCTCGGGCGGGCTCGTGCGCAGGCCCGGCCTCGGATCATGCGCCCTCCTTCGTGCGCTTCCAGCCCTCTCCTGCCCGAGTGCAAAGGCCGAGGAGCTGAAGCCTGCCCAGACCGGCGCGCACCTGCCCGGGGCTCAGCCCGGCGACGGAGGCGATGCTGTCCACAGACGCCCCGCTGCGCAAGGGAAGGGAGTCGAGGACGAGCACATCCTCAATGGACAGCCCGTCATGAACGGCTTTTCTGCCCGTTTCCTCCTCGGGAAGCCCTTCACCCGCTGGCGCGAGCAGCTCCCACACCTCCTGGGCATCGGTGACGCAGACGGCCGCGCCGTTGCGCAGGAGGCGATGGCATCCCACGGAGTTGATGCTGTAAACCGGACCGGGCACCGCGGCGATGAGACGGCCGAGGTCCACCGCGTGATTCACCGTGCTGAGGGCACCCGACCGCGCTTGGGCTTCGACCACGACGGTGACGCCGGCGAGGGCCGCGATGAGCCGGTTCCTGCGCAGGAACCTGTGTCGGGTCGGGGCGCCTCCTGGCGGCACCTCGGAGACCAAGAGGCCGCGACGTGCGACAGCCCGCAAGAGCTCCTCGTTGCCCGATGGATAGTACCGATCGAGTCCTCCCGCCATGACGGCGACGGTCGGGAGCGCCGAGCCAGACGACGCGAGAGCCGCTCGATGGGCCTGGGCATCGATGCCGTACGCTCCCCCACTGACGACCGTGACTCCGCGGTCCGCGAGCCCCTTCGAGATCTCGCCCGCGACTTCCAGGCCGTAACTGGTGGCCGCCCGTGACCCCACCACGGCCACGCTGCGTCTCGGTGTTGCGACGCGTTCTTCCCCCCGCACCCAGAGCCCGATCGGAGCCTGCTCGCCGAGGTCGTCGAACCCCTCAGGCCACTCGGCGTCCTCAGGGATGACGAGCCTCCCTCCGAAGCGGGCGATGGTCTCGAGATCACGCTCCGGCGCGAGGTGGGCTACCCGGCCTCGCCACCGCTCCTGCGCCGTAGCGACTCCCTCCCAACGCTTCGCCCCGCCCTCGACGACGCGTTGGCCGATCTCGGCATCGAGGCCTTGGTCGGCGCGAGTTCGGCCGGTCGCCACGGCGAGCGCCGCGACCGGACCGAGCGCTGCCACGAGCGCCGCACCCGTCCGATCGCCCGGTTCAATCAGGCGGGTCAGCGCCGCACGAGCGATCCTCGCGTCCCCCAGGCCTCCTTCGATCGGAACCCCTAGGCCAGCTCCCCTAAACTGAACGCCTCCCATCAGCGACCCCCCTCTATCGTTCGGAAAACCAACGCCTGTCCCACATCGTCATCGTCCGGCACGTCGTGCCCGGCGAGGTCGGCGATCGACCAGGCCACGCGAAGAACCCGGTCGTATCCTCGGGCCGTCAGAGTGCCCCGCTCGAGTGCTTGCTCAAGGGTGCGGATGGCCGACGGAGGTGGCCGAAACGGCCCCCTGAGGAGGCGTCCCGGGATCTCGGCATTGGTGTGGAGGCCATAGGGCGCGAGCCGCTCGGTCTGGCGCTCGCGCGCCGCCCTGACCCTGGCCGCCACGACCGCTGAGGCCTCGGCTGGCTCGTTCGAGGCCAGGTCGTAGGTCGAAGGCTGTCTCACGCCCACCTGAATGTCGACGCGATCGAGCAGCGGTCCCGAGAGCCGCGCGAGGTAGCGGCGGCGCGCCTGGGGCGTGCACGTGCACTGCAGGCCTTTCCCCGACGATTGCCCGCAAGGGCAAGGATTGGCCGCGAGCACGAGCTGAAAACGCGCCGGGTAGGTGGCGTGCCCCGCCGATCGATGGATCGACACCTCTCCGCTCTCGAGCGGCTGGCGAAGCGAATCAAGCGTCCGGCCCCCAAACTCCGGCGCCTCGTCGAGGAAGAGGATGCCTCTGTGGGCCCGCGAGGCTGCGCCTGGGCGCGGGATTCCCGAGCCGCCGCCGATGATCGCGACCTGGCTCGCGGTGTGGTGGGGGCTCTCGAAGGGCGGTCGGCGCACGAGTTCCCGTGTCGCGCTCGGGAGCTTCGAGAGGGAGTGAATCGCAGTGACCTCCATGGCAGCCTCGTCGTCCAGGTCAGGCAGGATCCCCGGCAGACGCTCGGCCAGCATGGTCTTTCCCACCCCGGGCGGGCCGAGCATGAAGAGATGATGCCCGCCCGCCGCGGCAACCTCGAGCGCCGCCCGCGCGTCGGCCTGGCCTGCAACGTCGCGGAGGTCGGGGCTCCCGCTCTCTGGGATCGCCCCGCCCTCGCTTCCCGCATCCGCGCGGCGAACGACCGCCTCGGCCATAGCCGCGTCGGAGCCGGGCTCCGGAAGGAGCACCTTGAGCGGATCCGCCCCGAGGTCGAGCACGAGCCCGCCCAGGCTCTCATACTCATGGACCCGCGCCCCCGGAACGAGCCTCGCCTCGGGGCCATTGGCCGCTGCCACGACGATGTCGGGGTGCCCAGCGCGCACGGCCGCCATCACGGCAGGAAGAATGCCCTGCACCGGACGAAGACGCCCGTCGAGCCCCAGCTCGGCGATGAACACTGTCTCAGCTGGGACGCGGATGTCCCCCGCGGCGGCGAGTGCCGCCACCGTGATCGCGAGATCGAACGCCGTGCCCCTCTTCGACAGGGCCGCCGGCAGGAGATTGACCGTGATCTTCCGGCGGCTCAGCGGAATGCCTGAGTTCTGCGCCGCCGACCGCACCCGCTCCTTGGCCTCGTTCAACGCCGAATCTGGAAGCCCCAGCAGGACGAACGCCGGGAGGGTCTGGCCGATATCGGCCTCGACCTCGACGAGATACCCATTGAGCCCCACGAGACCGATCCCGAGAGCCCTCCCGACCCCACTCACGCATGCCGCCCATCCAGCCCCGGACGGCCTATCCGCCACCGAGTGCAGTCCCCAAAACAGCACGGTCGGGCGGGTGCCGTCGCTTCTCTTTCCCCCATGAGTCCACCCTGCCGGGTACGATGCGAGGCTGTCGCGCTGATGGGTCCCCATGTGGATGGAGCGCCCAAAAAACCTCTGTGGAGGACGATTGGCGAACTGGCATCAGCCTGCCGCGAATCGACAGCGCACATCCGGTAGGCCTACGTTTTCGGTCATGTCCAACAAGCCCCTTGATATTTATCCATCGAAGCGCGTTAATCGTCGCCATGAACCCCAAAGCCATCCTCGCGAGCATCTTCACGCCCTGGACGGCTGCGCGTTGCCCCGGCCTTGCTGACACCCGGCACATCATCGGATCGTGGGCCGCCCGAAGTCTGCTGCTGTACTTCGTCGTCGAGCGCGTCGCGGCCGTCGCATGGGTAGATCCGACGAGGCAACCGCCCCTCAACTACGTGACCTACGACTACTGGCAGTACTTCATCAGCGACCTCGGGGCCCGCGGCTGCCAGCCTCGGGATGTCGGCAGCGTCTACGCGCGCAACATCTGCTCTCCCCTGTTTCCGATGATGGACCTGTCGCTCATCTCCCTGGGGGCCGGGATCGTCGTCGCGGCGGCGCTGATCACGTCAACTGTGCTCCGGGTCGGCGGCCACCACGAACGGTTCAAGGACGCGACCACCCGCCCCACCGAGCCCGGCGACGTCCGCATCAGCGAAGCGAGACGCGTAGCCCGACATGTTGTCGGAGAGCACTTTGACCATCGAGTCGGCTGGCGCCACCATGTGACGAACTTCACCCGGTTCCTCATGGCATGTGCAGGCGCATCCCTCGTCGGCGTCGGCGCCTTCCCTGAGGACTACAACACACCGATGCACGTGTACAGCACAGAAGCGTTCCTCGTCTGTTCGGTGTTCACGGTGCTGTTCCTCGCGGTCCTCTGGTGGACACCCCGACCTTTCGTCGCGATCGCGATGTTCTTCACGGCGATCTGGGCTTCGTACGGGGGCTACATGCTCCTCGCGCTCAGCTGGGGATGGCTTGACCCGAACCACGCGTATCCGCGCGGGTGGTACGAGCGGTCCGTCGTCTACGGCTTCATTGCCGGGATGAGCATTCTGGGGCTGACGCTCGGCAGCGGTGCACGCGCGGAGCGGCGGGCCAAGAAGGCCGGCAAGCACGCTCACGTGCCGCCTTCGCCGGACGAGGGTGTCACACTCTTCAGCAGCAATCCTGATGCCGAGGGCGGCGAGCCCGGTGTCGACGTCGCGAGCCAGGCGGCGTCACAGTCCTATCCGTCCTTCGATGGGGCAGATGCGCGCATCCCGTGACCGAGACCCCGAGGGCGCGCCCACAACCACCGCTAAGCAACGCCCCGGAGATGCTCGATGAGCGGCGTGTCGGTTCGCCCGATGCCGGTCACGGCCACGACGTCCACGCGCCGCGCCCGCTTCAGCTGGCCGTTCTCGCGGGCCCACGCTGCAGCGAGCCGGACGATGCGAGCCAGCTTGGCGCCGTCGACCGCTTCGAATGGATGGCCGAACGCCCATGAGGACCTCGCCTTGACCTCCACCGCAACCAAGACGTCTCCGTCGAGGGCCACGAGATCGAGTTCGCCGCCGACCCCCCGCCAATTCCGGTCCAGCACGGTGAAGCCGATCGTGTCGAGGTACGCCTCAGCGAGGCGTTCGCCGCGCTGGCCCACCCGGTCTTTTGCCCTCATGCGGCCTACACTGCCAGCACCCAGCGCAGGACCCCATGGCGAGTCCGCGCTATGTGGACGAATCGCCTCGGGAATCCCTGTTGAGGACTAACCCCGCGGCAACCCACCGCGGCTACGTGCCCAGGCCGTCCTTCGGGAGGGCAAGGTCCTCGACCTTGGGAAGCTCCTCGACATTCACGTCCTTGAACGTGATCACCCGAACGCTCTTGACGAAGCGCGCGCTGCGGTAGACGTCCCAGACCCACGCATCCTGGAGGGTCAGATCAAAGTACACCTCGCCGTCGGCAGACCGCGCCTGGAGGTCGACGTGGTTGGCGAGGTAGAACCGACGCTCGGTCTCCACGACGTAGCTGAAGAGCGAGACGACATCGCGGTACTCCCGGTAGAGCTGGAGCTCCATGTCGGTCTCATAGTTCTCGAGGTCTTCTGCGCTCATAGTCCTATCTTCCATCACCGACGAGGGCCTCGACCGCCGCCCGGTCGAGGTTCCAGCTCCGCCGGTGCCACATTGTCGGCCCGAAGGACTGGAGGGCCGCGCGATGCTCGGGGGTCGCGTAGCCTTTGTTGACGGCCCAGCCGAAACGCGGGTCCTGCGCGCCGAGCTGCCCCATGAGCCCGTCGCGCTCGACCTTGGCGAGAATGCTGGCAGCGGCAACTGCCTGGCACTTGAGGTCGGCCTTGATCATCGTCCGCACCGGAACGGTCGGCACGGGCGTCGCATCGCCGAAGAGGGATCCCTGGCCCCCGCGGCCCAGCCAATCGTAGTTGCCATCGAGATGGACGACGTCGGGCACGACCCCGGCCGCCTCGATCTCGCCGAGGGCCCGCGCGCCTGCCAGGCGGAGCGCTTCCATGAGGCCGACGTCGTCGATCTCCTCGGCGCTCGCGTGTCCCACCGCGCTCGCGACCGCCCACTTTCGGACGAGCGGAACGAGCTCGATTCTCCGTTCGGGGGCGAGCAGCTTGCTGTCGCGCAGGACCGTTCTGGTCTTGACAGATCGCGCATCGATCACGACAACCCCGACGCTCACGGGCCCCGCAAGCGCGCCGCGGCCGACCTCGTCGCATCCTGCGACCAGCGGGCCGAACTCGGCGGCGAGCTGCCGCACGTAGCGAAGGGTCGGCGCGGCGGGTGGCCGCTTCGGCGCGACCGGCCGGTCGAGGGTGGAGTGGTCGAGCGGCGTCATGTCACTTGGGGTTCGGAACGGAGGAGAACGTAGAGGGGTAGTTGCCGAGCGCGGTCAGGCGGTTGAGCGGCCAGGCAATGACGACGGCCTGGCCCTCGATGTCGCCCCTGTCGATGAATCCATCGCCGGGCTCTTGGGAGTTGTGGTAGCGGGAGTCGGACGAATGGTTGCGGTTGTCTCCCATCACCCACACCTTGCCGGCCGGAACGGTCACATCGAACGGGACGGGACGCGGGATTTCGGCCGGATTGACGTAAGGCTCGCTGAGCGCGGCTCCGTTCACCGTGATGTGCTGCTGGGCATCGCAGCACACGACATGGTCGCCGGGGAGGCCGATGAGGCGCTTGATGAGGTGCTGCTGCGACGTGTCCGGGAGCAGGCCGATGAATTCGAAGCTCTCCTGGAACCAGTTCTGTTCGCCGTACGTGGACGGCGGAAGCCAGCCCTTCGTGTCCTTGAACACAATGACGTCCCCCCGCTGGAGCGCGAAGTTCCTCGGCACCATGAGGTTCACGAAAATGCGGTCGTTCTCCTCGAGCGTCGGCACCATCGACTCGGAGGGGATGTAGAACGCCTTGAAGAAGAACGTCTTGATGACGAACGAGAGCACGATCGAGATCACGAGGATGAGCGCGATCTCGCGCAGAAGCGCAAGGAATCCGTTCCGCTTCGGCTTCCCCGTGCTCCCCGAAGCGCCCTCGTGATGACGAGCGGCCGAATCCGCGGCGTCCGATCCTGTTCCGGCCCCGTGCGTCACTGATGTCCCTTCATGGTGCTCATTTCCCCCAATCTATCAAGCGGCCACAGAATGGCGACCGGCTCGCCGATCACACGATCCGTGCGGATGAGCCCGCCGCCCGGCGCTCCGAGGAGCGAGCGGGAGTCGACCGAATCCGACCGGTGGTCACCGAGGAGCCACAGCCTTCCCTGAGGGACGACGACGTCGAACTTGACGTCGCTCGGCGCGTCACCCGGGTACAGGTACGGCTCGGCGAGCGGGACACCGTTGATGGTGAGACGCCCGTCCGCCGCGCAGCACGCGACATGGTCGCCGGCGACTCCGACGACGCGCTTGACGTACGCCGTCTCGTTCGGGACGACGCCGAGCCACGCGCCGACGCCCCACACGGCGTCGCCGATCCAGCCGCGCCCGCTCTCGAGGGGCGCGAGCGAGCCGCGGCCGTCGAAGACGACGACGTCGCCGCGCGCCACCGGCCGCCCCGCGAAGGCTGTGCGGGAGACGGCAATGCGGTCGCCTGGCGCCAGGAGAGGCTCCATCGAGCCGGAGGGGACATAGAAGACGTCGACGATGAACGCCCGCGCGAGCCCCCCTACGAGGAGGGCCGCGAACACCCCGAGAAGCGCCGAGCGCCAGCCCAGAAGCCTGGGCCGGCGCTCGGTCCGGGTGCCGCGTTCGGAGTCTGCTGGAGAAGTCACGAAACGTCTGCGGCTGAAGCCGTAAGGCCTAAGCGGCGATGCAATCGCCAGGTCTTACTTGGAAGCGGTGTAGTCGCGCTTCTCCTTGATCTTGGCAGCCTTGCCCCGGAGCTCGCGCATGTAGTAGAGCTTCGCGCGGCGGACGTCGCCCTTGGTCACAACCTCGATCTTGTCGATGATCGGGGAGTGAACCGGGAACGTGCGCTCGACGCCGACGCCGAAGGAAACCTTGCGGACGGTGAACGTCTCGCGAACGCCGTGGCCCTGACGGCCGACGACGAAGCCCTGGAAGACCTGGATACGCGAGTTCTTGCCTTCGATGATGTTGACGTGAACCTTGATGGTGTCGCCGGGGGCGAAGGACGGGATGTCCGAACGCAGGGACGAAGCGTCAACCGAGTCGAGAATATGCATTGTGCTACTCCTGGCGACTGCCACAGGTCAATCGCTTCAGTCACGGGCCGTGGGGCCCGGGGCTCTCACCCGCACGCCAGTTGACCCGGCCGCGGGCCGCCCTGTCCGTTGGCCGGCTCCCCTGTGGCAGAGTCCGGGCCCGGCGGGCGCAACGCTCTATTCTGCCACGTCGAGCGCCCACCGGGCGAATCGCACCCTGCGAAGGTGACCGCGCAACTCGCGGCCGACGCAGAACCCCAGCGCGTGTCAGGGGTGCGAGAGGCGACCGTCGACGACGTCGTACCCGAGTTCGGCGAGCACGCCTCGCTCGTCCCGCGCAAATTCGGACGCGTCCGCGCCGTCGAGGAGCTCGGGACGGCGCGCGGCGGTCCGGCGAAGCTGTTGCTCGCGCCTCCAGCGGGCGATGAGGCCGTGGTTCCCGCTCAGGAGGACGTCAGGGACGTCGTGGCCGCGCCACGAGGACGGCTTCGTGTAGACCGGGTACTCGAGGAGGCCGTCGGCGTGGGACTCCTCGACGAGCGATTCGGGGTTGCCCACCACGCCCGGCAGGAGTCGCCCGATGGCTTCGACCATCGCCATAACAGCGACCTCTCCCCCGTTGAGCACGTAGTCGCCGAGGCTGACTGGCCGCACGCGGAATCGCCCGGCGGCCCATTCGAGGACGCGCTCGTCGATGCCCTCGTAGCGGCCGCACGCGAATGTGAGGGTCGGCTCGTCGGCGAGCTCATGGGCGAGCCGCTGGGTGAAGACCTCGCCTGCGGGAGAGGGCACGATAAGGGTGGGCGGGTGGCCGGCGCCCGCGGGGGCCGCAGCGCGCGCAGAGAGCACCGCTTCGAGCGCGAGGGCCCACGGCTCGGCCTTCATGACCATGCCCGCGCCGCCTCCGTAGGGCGTATCGTCCACCGTCCGGTGGCGGTCGAAGGCGAAGTCGCGGAGGTCGTGGACCACGAGGTCGAGGAGGCCCTCCTCCTGGGCACGGCCGAGGAGGGAAAGGCGCAGGGGCGCAAGATACTCGGGGAAGATGCTGACGACGTCGACGCGCACCTAGGAGTCCCGTCCGGCGCTGCTGCCCTGTGCGTCGTCGCCTTTGTTGTGATCGCGGTCGTCACCGGCGTCCTCGGCCTCGCGATTGAGCTCGAACAACCCCGGCGGCGGAACGACGACGACGAAGCCGCCCTCGACGTCGACCTCGGGAACGATCTCCTCGACGAAGGGCACGAGCACCTCGCCCGAGGGCGTGTCCACGACGAGCAGGTCCTGGGCGGGCATCACCTGCAGCGCAGTGACGGTGCCGACCGCCCGCCCGTCGACGCGCGCCTCGAGCCCCACGAGCTCGTGCTCGTACCAGCCCTCTTCGCCCTCGTCGTCGAGCTCGTCGGTCTCGATCGAGAGCGTGGCCCCGCGGAGCTCCTCGGCGCGGTTGCGGTCGGGGACCTCCTCGAAGCCGAGAATGAGGATGTCCTTGTTCCAGCGGGCCGAGCGGACGGTGAGCACGCCATGGGAGGCAGGGTCCACGTCGAACGCGGTTCCCCGCACGAAACGCTCCTCGGGCGCGTCGGTGAGGACCTGTACGGTCACCTCGCCGCGGATTCCGTGCGGCTTGCCGATGCGTGCGACCCGCACCTTCATGGCGTGTCCCTTCCTAGTGCTGCATGGTCTGTGCTGGCCGGCAGGACCAGCACAGACGTCATGAAAAAGACTCCGGCCCCTCAGCCCTCCAATCGGGCGAGGGGCCGGAGCCTCATGCTGATGGCTACTGCGGTCGCGCGGGCTTTACCGGCGGCGGTCGGTGTCGACGACGTCGACCCGGACCGTATCCCCGTCGGCAAGCGCGGCCACGACAGTTCGCAGCGCGCGCGCCGTGCGGCCCTGTCGGCCGATCACTCGGCCCAGGTCCTCCTGATGGACGCGGACTTCAAGGACGTCGCCCCGGCGGCTGTTCTTCGCCTCCACCTGGACGTCATCCGGATTGTCGACGATCCCCCGGACGAGGTGCTCGAGCGCGTCGGCCAGCAAACTACTCAGCCTCGGTCGTCTCGGCCTCGGCCGGAGCCTCGTCGGCGACCTCGGCAGCCTTCTCGGCCTTGGGAGCCTCGGGGACGATCACGGAGCCCTTCTCGGGAGCCACGAACGGCTCCTTGCCCTTCGGGAACCTGAGGGTTCCCTCCTGGCCCGGAAGGCCCTTGAACTTCTGCCAGTCGCCCGTGACCTTGAGGATCGCGAGAACCTGCTCGGTCGGCTGGGCGCCGACGGACAGCCAGTACTGCGCCCGCTCCGAGTTGACCTCGATGAACGAGGGCTCCTCGATCGGGTGGTACTTGCCGATCTCCTCGATCGCACGGCCGTCGCGCTTGGTGCGCGAGTCGGCGACGACGATGCGGTAGTACGGCGCGCGCATCTTGCCGAAGCGCTTGAGTCGAATCTTAACGGCCACTTTTGTGGTCACTCCTGTTTCTGCACACGGGTCGAGCCCACGCTTTCCGCTCCCGTGGGGCGGGCCGTACTCGGATGGGCTCCATTCGGACACGACGCGCACGGAGAGAGGGGCCGCGCGGATCGGGTACCCGACTATTGTGCCAGACGCTTCGACGAAGTGCGATTCGCGGCGCGGTGGTGCTGCGCAGCAGACCTCAGGAGCCCGCCCAGACGAAAAGCTCCTGCCGATCGGAATCGTCGACGTCAGCCGCGAGCTTCGCGAGCTGCTCGACGTAGCGGTAGGCCTCCTGAGCGTCGAACGGCAGGTCTTCCTGGTCGACCCACGCGGCGGCCACGCGTTCGACGGCGTCGCCCTCGCCTTCGTCGGATTCGTAGGCGAGCAGCTCGGCGAGCGCACGGATCATCGCGGGCGGGACGGCCAGGAGGCTGTCACTCGAGACGTCGACCATCGAGAGCTCGTAATCTGCGCCGCCCGCGTGAACCGCGGTGCCGACAAGCGATCCGAGCTGCTCGATCTCGTAGTCGGACACTCCGGGAATGCGGACGGCTTCTCCGTCCAGGCTGGACGCCGATCCGGAGTCGAGCGCCGAGGCTCGCTGCAGGGCGCCGGCGTGGGTTGAAACGAAGACTTCGGCGAATGGGCTGGGAGCTGACACGGTATCCCCCTTGAAAGGCGGGCGCCGGCGCCGGGGTGGTCCCGGCAGATCCGGCTGCGAGACGGACAACGTGCCCGCGAATCCGCGGACACGTTGAGCGTATCGCAGGAGGGGTCCGGCTGCCACGACGGCACTCGGGATCAGACCGTCATGCGGATCGAATTGCGCCACGGGTCCTCGAAGCGGAGCTCGAGTCCGGTGTGGCGTGTCGCGACGCCCGCGGCCTTGAGCCGATCGGCCGCCGCGAGGATGTCGTCGTGGCCCGGGACGTGGATGAGCACTTCACCGAGGCCCAGCGTGTCTTTGCGCGGCCCCGCCCCGCGGCTGTTCCACACGTTCATGGCCATGTGGTGGTGGTACTTGCCGGCGGAGACGAAGAGCGCCTGGCCGTGCCAGCCCGCGGTCTGCTCGAAGCCGAGCGTCTCGACATAGAAGCGATGGGCCGTGTGGACGTCGCCGACCTGGAGATGCACGTGGCCGACTCCCGCCGCGGAGTCCCGCTGGCCGTCGAGGGCCTGTTCGGTGAGGTTGGCGTTGAGGTAGGCCTGGGGCGGGAGGGGGAGGCTGTCCATCACGACCCGGTCCCCCTGCCACTCCCACGTGCTGCGCGGCTTGTCGAAGTAGAGCTCCACGCCGTTGCCCTCGGGGTCGGTGAAGTAGAACGCCTCGGAGACGAGGTGATCGGCGCTGCCGGCGAAGAGCCGCGGATCATACTGGGCGGCCGTCGCGACTGCGGCCGCGACGTCCGCACGGGTGTCGAAGAGGATCGCCGTATGGAACAGCCCAGCCTCGCCGCGGCCCGGGATCTGAAGCCCGGCGGCGGGGCTCAGGTGGATGATCGGCACGCCCTTGCGCCCGAGGAACACGCCGCCGAGGGCCTCTGAGATGGCCACAAGGCCGATGGCTCGCTCGTAGTAGTCGAGCATGAGCTTCATGTCGCCGACCTTGAGCATGACGGTGCCCATGCTGAGGTCCGCGGGCAGGAGGTCCTGTGACGGCACGGAGAGGTTGGCGGGGGTGGTCATCGGGGCTCCTCGGGATGAATCGACAGCTTCAAGAATACCTTTAGTTGAAGCTTCAATCCAGAAGTCTTATTCCCCCGCGATCACACGGCCTGCCCGGAGGACACACCGTGGCCGAGACAGGGTCGTGACGTCCTGGCGCGGGTCGGCGTCGAGCAGTATGAGATCCGCGGGGTCGCCCTCGCCGAGCCCTGCGGCCCCGAGCCACGAACGCGCGCCCCAGCAGGCGGCGTCGAGCGCTGCCTCCGCCCCCACAGCCTCAGCGAGGAGAGCGATCTCCTCCGGAAGCCGGCCGTGCCCGATCACCGTGCCCGCATCCGTTCCCGCATAGATCCGCACGCCCGCGGCGTGGGCTTCGGCGATGCGTTCGAAACGCCGCCTCCACAGGGCGCGCATATGCGCCGCGTACACCGGGAATTTCCCCTCGCCGTGCGCTGCGATCTCCGGAAACGTCGCGATGTTCACGAGGGTCGGGACGATGGGCACGCCCTGCTCGGCCATCCGCGGCAAGTGCCGCGGCTGGAGTCCGGTCGCGTGCTCGATGCAGTCGATCCCGGCATCCAGCAGATCGTCGATCGTCGACTCGCCGAAGGAATGCGCCGTCACGCGCGCGCCCTCGTCATGCGCGGCCTTGATGGCATCGCGGACGACGGCGGCCGGGAACGCCGGCGCGAGATCGCCTGCCGAGCGGTCAATCCAGTCCGCGACGAGCTTGACCCAGCCATCGCCCGCGCGGGCCTCCTTGCGCACGGTCTCGACCAGGTCCTCCGGCTCGACCTCAAGCGCGGCGCCGCGCAAATACCGCCGACTTCGCGCGATGTGCCGGCCTGCCCGCACGACGCGCGGGACGTCGTCGCGCGCGTCGAGCCAGCGCGTGTCGGCGGGACTCCCTCAATCGCGCACGAGGAGCGTGCCTGCGGCGGCGTCGGTCCGCGCTTGGCGGACAGTCTCGCCGTCGCCCGCTGCCCCACCGGCGGCGAGGCCGAGGTGACAGTGCGCGTCGACAAGGCCGGGGATGACCCAGCCGCCGAGGGTTCGGCTCGCGGGTTCCGCGGGCTGCGTGTACGTCATGCGGCCACCGACAATCCACGCTTCGGCGGCGATTTCACGGGGCGCTGTGAGGATGGGGCCGGAGACATGAAAAACCTCGGTCATGTCTCAAGCCTAGACCTCGTGCTAACCTCCGATCTGTCCACACGGGTGCCCCTGCAGGGGCTGAGATCAGGCTGACGCAGCCTGCGACCGTCGAACCTGTCCGGGTCATGCCGGCGTAGGAAGTGAGGGCTCACCTGATGAGCACATCTGAAATCGAAACCCTCCGAGGCCAGGAGCAGCACCCTGCCCATTCACTCGCGTTCCTGGAGGATCACGAGCACGGCCTGCGGGTCCCGGTCACCGAGATTGCCCTCGACGACTCCCCCAACGGCGAGGCCAACGCGCCGCTGCGTGTCTACCGCACCGCCGGCCCGGGCAGCGATCCGGTCGTCGGACTCCCGCCGTACCGCGCGGCGTGGATCACGGAGCGCGACGACACCGAGGCATACGAGGGGCGCGAGCGGAACCTGCTCGACGACGGCCGCTCGGCTATGCGGCGCGGCGCGGCGTCCGAGGAGTGGAAGGGCGCCAAGCCGGTGCCGCGGCGCGCCAAGGAGGGCCGCCGTGTCACGCAGATGCACTACGCACGGCGGGGCGTGGTGACGCCGGAGATGCGCTTCGTCGCGCTGCGGGAAAACTGCGACGTCGAGCTGGTCCGCAACGAGGTCGCCGCGGGCCGGGCCATCATCCCGAACAACATCAACCACCCCGAGTCCGAGCCGATGATCATCGGCAAGGCGTTCCTCGTGAAGATCAACGCGAACATCGGCAACTCGGCCGTGACGTCGTCGATCGCCGAGGAGGTCGACAAGCTCCAGTGGGCCACCAAGTGGGGCGCGGACACCGTCATGGACCTCTCGACGGGCGACGACATCCACACGACGCGAGAGTGGATCATCCGCAACGCTCCCGTGCCGATCGGCACGGTGCCGATCTACCAGGCGCTCGAGAAGGTCAACGGCGACGCCTCGAAGCTCACGTGGGAGATCTTCCGAGACACCGTCATCGAGCAGTGCGAGCAGGGCGTGGACTACATGACGATCCACGCGGGCGTGCTCCTGCGCTACGTTCCGCTGACCGCCAACCGCGTCACGGGCATCGTCTCGCGCGGCGGCTCGATCATGGCCGGCTGGTGCCTCGCGCACCATCAGGAGAACTTCCTGTACACGCACTTCGACGAGCTGTGCGAGATCTTCGCCGAGTACGACGTCGCGTTCTCGCTCGGCGACGGCCTGCGCCCGGGCTCGACCGCGGACGCGAACGACGCCGCGCAGTTCGCCGAGCTCGACACGCTCGCCGAGCTCACGAAGCGCGCGTGGAAGTACGATGTCCAGGTCATGGTCGAGGGCCCGGGTCACATCCCGTTCCACCTCGTCCGCGAGAACATCGAGCGTCAGCAGGAGCTGTGCGACGGCGCGCCGTTCTACACGCTCGGCCCGCTTGTGACGGACGTCGCACCCGGCTACGACCACATCACGTCCGCGATCGGCGCGACGGAGATCGCGCGCTATGGCACCGCAATGCTCTGCTACGTGACGCCGAAGGAACACCTCGGCCTCCCGAACAAGGACGACGTCAAGACCGGCGTCATCACGTACAAGATCGCCGCGCACGCGGCCGATCTCGCGAAGGGCCACCCCGGTGCACACGAGCGCGACGACGCCCTCTCGAAGGCGCGCTTCGAGTTCCGCTGGAAGGACCAGTTCTCGCTGTCCCTCGACCCGGCAACGGCCGAGGCATTCCACGACGAGACGCTTCCCGCGGAGCCCGCGAAGACGGCGCACTTCTGCTCGATGTGCGGGCCCAAGTTCTGCTCGATGCGCATCTCGCAGGACATCCGCAACGAGTTCGGCTCGAAGCAGGCTCAGGAGGCCATCGCCGCCGAAGGCATGAAGCAGAAGAGCGCCGAGTTCCTCGCCCAGGGCGGGAAGGTCTACCTGCCCGAGACGATCGCGGTCGGCTCGCCCGAGTAGTCCCGGGAACGCCGCGTTCCAGTCCGCTTATCCCGTGGGATGCGGGCCGGAACGCGGCGTTTCGCGTCGCGGCGCGATTCGTGGGCCCGAGAAGCGGACGGGAACGCAGGGCCGGGGCCTCTGCGGCCTCCGGCGGGCTTCCGCGCCGACTAGCTCAGTTGCCGAGGAACTTCTCGAACCCCTTCGGCAGGTTGAGCGAGGCCGGGTCGAAGTCCCGCGGGGTCTGCTGGCCGAACGACGAGCCGCCCTGGAGCGCGTTCGCGGTGCCCGCGGCACGCTTCTGCTCCGCCTCGCGGAGCTGCTGGGCCGCCTTAGCGGGATTGCCCGAGCGGGCCTTCTTCTTGGCGTTCTTTCCCGCGGGCTTGCGGGATCCGCCGTTCATGCCCGGCGCGCCGGGCATCCCGGGGATGCCACCGCCCTGTGCCATGCGCCGCATCATCTTCTGCGCCTGGCCGAAACGCTCGAGCAGGCCATTGACCTCGGAGACGTGAACGCCGGAGCCCTTGGCGATGCGGGCCCGGCGTGAACCGTTGATGATCTTCGGCGCGACGCGCTCGTGCGGGGTCATGGATCGGACGATCGCCTCGACACGGTCGATCTCGCGCTCGTCGAACTGCTCGAGCTGCTGCCGGAACTGCGCCGCGCCCGGCATCATCATGAGCAGCTTCTTCATCGAGCCCATCTTGCGGATCTGCTGCATCTGGGCGAGGAAGTCCTCGAGGGTGAAGTCCTCCTGGTCGGCGAACTTCTTCGCCATGCGGGCGGCTTCGCCCTTGTCCCAATTGGCTTCAGCCTGCTCGATGAGTGTCAGGATGTCGCCCATGTCGAGAATGCGCGAGGCCATGCGGTCCGGGTGGAAGAGCTCGAAATCGTCGAGGCCCTCGCCCGTAGACGCGAACATGACCGGACGGCCCGTGACGGACGCGACGGAGAGCGCCGCGCCACCTCGCGCGTCGCCGTCGAGCTTCGTGAGCACGACGCCCGTGAAGTCGACGCCCTCCTCGAACGCCTTCGCGGTGTTGACGGCGTCCTGGCCGATCATCGCGTCGATGACGAACAGGACCTCGTCCGGGTTCACGGCGGCCCGGATATCCGCGGCCTGCTGCATCATGTCGGCGTCGATGCCAAGGCGGCCCGCGGTGTCGACGATGACGACGTCGTGGAGCTTCTGGCGCGCCTGCTCGAGGCCGCCCCGGGCGACGCCGACCGGGTCGCCCGTGGGCGCCTCGAACTCCGACTGGACGCCGGGGTGGGGCGCGTAGACCGCGACGCCGGCCCGTTGGCCGACGACCTGCAGCTGAGTCACGGCGTTGGGTCGCTGGAGGTCGGCCGCGACGAGGATCGGCGAGTGGCCCTGACCCTTGAGCCACTTCGCGAGCTTGCCCGCGAGCGTCGTCTTGCCGGCGCCCTGGAGGCCCGCGAGCATGATGACGGTCGGCGGGTTCTTCGCGAGGCGAATGCGACGTGTCTCACCGCCGAGGATCGTCACGAGCTCGTCGTTGACGATCTTGACGATCTGCTGGCTCGGGTTGAGCGCGGCGGCGACCTCGGCACCGAGCGCGCGCTCGCGCACGCGCGCAGCGAAGTCGCGCACGACGGGCACGGCCACATCAGCGTCGAGGAGCGCGCGACGGATCTCGCGGACGGTCGCGTCGACATCTGCCTCGCTCAAGCGCCCCTTGCCACGGAGATTCTTGAACGTCGCTGTCAGTCGGTCCGAGAGGGAGTTGAACACGTGACGGGGTCGCTTTCGGTGATGGGAAACGGCCGCCCGGAGGCGGTTCTGCCGTTTCAAGGGTATCAATGGCATGCTTGGCACCGTGACGACGCAGACATCTGACGAGCAGCACGTCCACGCCCCTCGGCCGGCGCGGGAGGGCGCTCCGGGAAGCCCGCAGTCCGTCAAGAGCCTCCTCATCCTCGGCGCCTCGGGAGACCTCACCGGCCGTCTCCTGTTCCCCGGCCTTGCGCGTCTCCTCGCGACCGGGCGCCATCAGGGCCTCACGATCGTGGGCGCGGGCCACGAGGACTGGACCGCAGAGCAATGGTCCACGCGGGTCCACGACGCGACGGACGACGCCCTCGAAGACTCGACGCCCGAGGGCCGCGCCGAGCTTGAGCGCATCCGGAAGGAGTCGCGTTACCGACAGCTTGACGTCACGGCCCCTGGCGCACTCGCGAGCGCCATCGCGGAGCTGCCCGCTCCCGTCGCCGTGTACTTCGCGCTTCCGCCCCAGATCAGTCAAAGGGCCTGCGAGGTCCTGGATCCGCGCGATCTCCCCGAAGGCACGCGCCTCGCCCTCGAGAAGCCCTTCGGCTCGTCGGCGGAATCCGCGGCCGCGCTCAACGAGACGCTCCGAGCACTCCTCCCGGAACAGCAGATCCACCGCGTCGACCACTTCCTCGGCAAGGGCACGGTCCTGAACATCCTCGGCCTGCGCTTCGCCAACAACTTCCTCGAACCAATCTGGAACCGGGACCACATCGATAAGGTCGAGATCTTCTTCGACGAAGACCTGGCGCTCGAGGGACGGGCCGGATACTACGATCGCGCCGGGGCCCTGCGCGACATGATCCAAAGCCATCTCCTCCACATCATGGCGATCCTCGCGATGGACGCCCCGGCCCGGCTCGATGAACGAGATCTCCGCGACGCCATCAGCTCGGTGCTCAGGGCGGCGCACGTCGAGGGCCCGCTCGAGGAGACGACGCGGCGCGCCCGCTACGCCTCCGGGACCATTGCGGGCCGCGCCATCCCCGACTACACGGCGGAGGAGGGCGTCGATCCCTCGCACGGAACCGAGACGCTCGCCGAGATCACCGTCTCGCTCGCGAGCTGGCGGTGGTCCGGGGTCCCCTTCATCCTGCGCTCAGGCAAGGCCCTCGGCATGCGACGCAAAGAGGCCATCATCACGTTCAAGCCCGTCCCGCACCTGCCCGAGGGCTTCGCGGGCGTCGACGAGCCGAATCGCCTGCGCATCGGCTTCGGCCCGGACGTCCTCCAGCTCGACGTCGACGTCAACGGACCCGGCGACGTCATGACCCTCAATCGCGTGACCCTCGATGCGGACTTGAGCGAGGCGGATCTGCTCCCCTATGGCGAAGTCCTCGAGGGGATCCTCAACGGGGATCCCCTCCTCTCGGTGCGTGGCGACACGGCCGAGAGCTGCTGGCGCGTCGTCGACCCCGTGCTCGCGGCGTGGGCCGCAGGCGAAGTGCCGATGGACACGTACCTCGCCGGCAGCGCAGGACCTTCCGGGTGGGCGACGTCGGCGTCCGGCGAGGACGGGACAGGCGCCTGACCGTTCTCGAACCGGCGGGTCAGATCGCGTCCCGGCCGCGCTCGCCGGTGCGGACGCGGATCGCGTCGTCGACGCGGACGGTCCAGACCTTCCCGTCGCCTGCCCGGCCGGTGTTCGCCGCGGAGATGATGGCATCGAGGATGTGGTCGGACTGCTCGTCCTCGGCGAGCACCTCGATGCGGACCTTGGGCACGAGGTCCACGTTGTACTGCGCGCCGCGGTAGACCTCGGTGTACCCGCGCTGTTGGCCGTAGCCGCTCGCCCTGCTCACCGTGAGGCCTTGGACGCCGTAGGATTCAAGGCTTTCCCGCACGGCATCGAGCTTCTCGGGGCGGACAATCGCGGTAATGAGCTTCACGGACTCACTTTAGCCGTGCTGCCCGATCCGACGAGTTCCCTGCCGCGGGCGGACCCCACGAGGGGCTCGTCGTCGTCGACCGCGGACCGCCCGCCGTCGGCCACCTTCGTGCCCAGCGGGTGGAACGCGCGGCCCGCCTCGGCCGCGGAGTGGTAGGCCGTCTCGGCGTGGATCGCAAGGTCGACGCCGGCCTCTTCGACGTCCTTCGAGACGCGGAAGCCCAGCGTCGCCTTGACCGCGAGGCCGATGAGGAGCGCGACGACGAACGAGTAGCCGAGCACCGCGACAGTTCCGAGGGCCTGCTTGCCCAGAAGATCGAAGCCGCCGCCGTAGAACAGGCCCTGGCCCGGAACCGGCGCGCCCGGACTCGCCGCGAGGCCGATGAACAGGGTGCCGACGATCCCGCCCACGAGGTGGACGCCCACGACGTCGAGCGAGTCGTCATAGCCGAAGCGGTACTTGAGGCCGACCGCGAGCGCGCACACGGCGCCCGCAACGAGCCCGAGGACGATCGACCAGAGCGGCGAGAGCGACGCGCATGACGGCGTAATGGCCACGAGCCCCGCGACGGCGCCCGACGCGGCGCCGAAGGAGGTCGCGTGACCGTCTCGGACCTTCTCGACGACGAGCCAGCTCAGGACCGCGGCACACGGCGCGACGAGCGTGTTGATCCACGCGAACGCGGCCTCGCCGTTGGCCCCGAGGGCCGAGCCGGCGTTGAAGCCGAACCAGCCGAACCACAGGAGGCCGCAGCCGAGCATGACGAGCGGGAGGCTGTGCGGGCGGTGGTTCGGATCCTTGCCGAAACCGAGTCGCTTGCCGAGCACAAGGGCGAGGGCGAGCCCCGCCGCCCCCGCGTTGACCTCGACGGCGGTACCGCCGGCGAAGTCGATGAGGCCGAGGTGGTTGAGCCAGCCGCCGATGAATGTCCCGTCGGCGGCCTTCTTCCCGTCGAACACCCAGTGCGCGACGGGGAAGTACACGAGTGCGGCCCACAGCGCGGCAAACACCATCCACGAGCCGAACTTCGCCCGATCGGCAATCGCCCCCGAGATCAGCGCGACCGTGACCGTCGCGAAGACCCCTTGGAAGCCGACGAACGCGAGCTCGGGAACCGTGCCGACGAGCGGCAGGTCGGTCCCCGTCGAGAGGAGTCCGTGGAGGCCGAACAGCTGGAACGGATTGCCGACGAGGCCGCCGAAGGCGTCCGCTCCGAAAGACATCGAGTACCCGACCGTGACCCACAGGACGCCGACGATCGCGAGGGCGCCGAAGCTCATCATCATCATGTTGAGCATCGACTTCACGCGGGTCATGCCGCCGTAGAAGATCGCGAGGCCGGGAGACATGAGGAGGACGAGGGCTGCGGAGATGAGGACCCAGGCGGTGTCGCCAGCGTTCATGTGTCGTCGTGCCTTCCGAGGGACGGGCTTCTCTTGCCGTCCAGATTCTCGGTGCGGTGTTTCCGACTTCAGGCGGTCATGTTGCTCACGTGTTACAAGATTCCAACTGACGTAAAGAGGACGTCACCGCCGCGTTAACGGGATGTTTCATCCGCTTGTTTTCGGGCTTTTCCGGGGTCCCCCTGCGCGCGCCGTGCGCCGCGCAAACGGAAGCGGACGACGGCGGGATGTCCCGCCGTCGTCCGCTTGCCTTCACAAGGGTGGCGCTCAGATCGCGGCGGCTCCTCGCTCGCCGGTCCGAACCCTGATCGCCTCGTGGACGTCCACCGTCCACACCTTGCCGTCGCCGGCCCGGCCCGTGTTGGCCGTGGTGATGAGGACGTCCAGGATGTCATCCGTCTGCTCGTCGGTCGCGAGGATCTCGACCCGGATCTTGGGGAGGAGGTCGACGCTGTACTCGGCGCCGCGGTACACCTCGGTGTAGCCGCGCTGCTGGCCGTAGCCGCTCGCCGTGCTGACCGTCAGTCCCTGAACCCCGTAGGATTCGAGGCCCTCCCTGATGGCCTCGAGCTTCTCGGGCCGGACGATCGCGGTGATGAGCTTCATGAAGTTACCTTCCCTGCCTTGGCGGACTCGGTCAGCAGATCATCGGCGTTGAATCCGGCGATCTCCTCCGTGGCCTTCGAGCCGAGCGGGTGGAACGTGTTCCCGGAGGACGTCGAGGAGTAGGCCGTCTCGGCGTGGATCGCGATGTCGACGCCCGCCTCTTCCGCCTCGGTCGTGACGCGGAAGCCGATCGTGACCTTGATGAGCAGGCCGATGAGGAGCGAGACGACGAACGAGTAGCCGAGGACAGAGCCGGCGCCGATGGCCTGCTTGCCGAGGAGGTCGAAGCCGCCGCCGTAGAAGAGGCCCGTGCCGGCGGACGGAGCGCCGGGGCTCGCCGCGAGGCCGATGAAGAGCGTGCCGATGACGCCGCCGACGAGGTGGACGCCCACGACGTCGAGCGAGTCGTCGTAGCCGAACTTGTACTTGAGGCCGACCGCGAGCGCGCAGACCGCGCCGGCGAGGACACCGAGGATGATCGCGTAGAGCGGGGAGATCGCGGCACAGGCCGGCGTGATGGCGACGAGGCCCGCTACGGCGCCCGACGCGGCACCGAGGGACGTCGCGTGGCCGTCGCGGAGCTTCTCGACGATCAGCCAGCCGAGCGTCGCGGCGCACGGGGCGATGAGCGTGTTGATCCAGGCGAAGGCTGCCGTGCCGTTGGCGGCGAGCGCCGAGCCGGCGTTGAAGCCGAACCAGCCGAACCACAGGAGGCCCGCGCCGAGCATGACGAACGGAAGGTTGTGGGGACGGTGGTTCGGGTCCTTGCCGAAGCCGCGGCGCTTGCCGAGCACGAGGGCGAGCGCAAGGCCAGCCGCACCGGCGTTGATGTGGACCGCCGTACCACCGGCGAAGTCGATAACGCCGAGGCCGTTGAGCCAGCCGCCGATGAAGTTGCCGTTCGCGTCCTTGTTGCCGTCGAACACCCAGTGCGCGACCGGGAAGTAGACGAGGACCGCAAAGAACGCCGCGAAGACCATCCACGAGCCGAACTTCGCGCGGTCCGCGATCGAGCCGGAGATGAGCGCGACCGTGATGATGGCGAAGACCGCCTGGAATCCGACGAACGCGAGCTCGGGGATCGTCCCCGAGAGCGGCATGTCGGAACCGGTCGAAAGGACGTGGTGGAGTCCGAACTTGTCAAGGTTGCCGACGAGACCGCCGAACGCGTCCGTGCCGAACGACATCGAGTACCCGACGGTCGCCCACAGGACCCCGACGAGCGCGATGGCGCCGAAGCTCATCATCATCATGTTCAGGACGGACTTCGCGCGGGTCATGCCGCCGTAGAAGAACGCGAGCCCGGGCGTCATGAGCAGCACGAGGGCCGCCGATGCGAGCACCCAAGCGGTGTCGCCCGCGTTGAGGGTGGGGGTCATGGTGTTGCCTTTCGAGGGGGGAACGGGGTCCTCAGGCCCGGGGGCGCCATAACGGCGGCCCGTCCGAACCACTGACATCAGATTCCTCCCCGGGTGTTTCATCCGCTCGCGGGCAAAATTGCCCTCGTGTTACAACTTCATCCCGCGAGTTAAGGCCTCGTCACCGACGTGTTAACGGGGTGTTTCGTAGTGTTGATGCGTGCCCCTTCGTGTCTTCCGCGGCGTCGCCTCCCGTTCGATGCCCGTCCGCCCTGCCGTTCCCCGCGACGTATGGGTGCTCGTCGTCGCCGCCTTTGCGATCGCGATCGGCTTCGGCATCGTTGCCCCGGTCCTCCCCCAGTTCGCGGCGAGCTTCGGCGTCGGCGCGACGGCGGCATCCATCATCGTGAGCGTCTTCGCGCTCGCACGGCTCGTGCTTGCCCCGACTGCGGGGTCGCTCGTGAACCGCCTCGGCGAGCGTCCCGTCTACGTCATCGGTGTGCTCACGGTCGCCGTCTTCACGGGTTCGTGCGCGTTCGCGGGCGACTATTGGCAGTTGCTCCTCTTCCGTGGGCTCGCGGGCATCGGCTCGACCATGTTCACGATCTCCGCCTCAGGCCTCATCGTCCGGCTCGCCCCGCCCGAGGCCCGCGGTCGAGTGAGCGGTCTCTACGCCTCATCGTTCCTGCTCGGCAACATCGCGGGGCCACTCGTGGGCGGTCTCCTCGCGGGGTGGGGTCTGCGGGTGCCCTTTCTCGTGTACGCGGGCACGCTCGTCGTGGCGGCGTCGGTCGTCGGCCTTTTCCTCGGCCGCGGCCGGGCGGCGCGGACCGAGAACAGGCTCCCGCCCCTACGGCTCACGGAGGCCTTCGCTCTCCCGCCGTATCGGGCCTCGCTCGTCGCGAGCTTCGCGAACGGCTGGGCCACCTTCGGAATCCGCATGGCGCTCGTACCCCTCTTCGCCGCGGCCGCATTGCACTCCTCGCCCGCAACCGCGGGGCTGGCGCTCACCCTCTTCGCGCTCGGCACGGCCGGCGCGCTGACCTTCTCGGGGCGTCTGGTCGACTCGTGGGGCCGCCGTCCGCTCGCCTTGGCGGGCCTCGTGATCGCCGCCGCGGGCACGGGACTCATGGGCCTGAGCGGATCCGACGCGATCCTCTACGCGCTTTCCGTCGTCGCAGGATTCGGTTCCGGCCTCCTCGGCCCCGCGCTCCAGGCCACGGTCGCCGACGCGATCGGACGCGAGCGCAGCGGGGGCGCCCCGCTCGCGGTGTTCCAGATGGTCTCCGACGTCGGGAGCATCATCGGGCCCTTGCTCGCGGGGCTCCTCGCGGACAGCGTGGGCTACGGGTGGGCCTTCGCGGCCTCGGGCGCGTGCCTCCTCGCCGCGATGCCCGCGTGGGCCGCGCGCCGCCGTCGAACGCCTGTCTGAGGAGGCAACGCGCCTGCCCTCAGCCGTGCCGGAACACGACCTGGGCCGCGAGCCATATGGTCTGTGCGCCCGTGGAGAACGTCGCGCTGGGCGTGGCTCCCGCGCCGACGAGCTGGTCCTCGACCATCAACTCCATGTCCGATGTCCCCGAGACGTTGACTCTCGAGGCGAACCCTGACCCAGCAGCGAGCGCAGCTCCGAAGCCCGAGTCTGCGTAGAAGCCGACGGCGAGCTCGTTCGACGCAGCCGTCGCGGTCGTTGCGCCGGACGCGACGGTCGCCGCCTTCGTGCCGGTCGTGCCGGTTGAATGGGCCTGGACGTCGACTGCGCCCGCCCCCGTCGCCGTGGAGAGCCCGGAGTATTCGAGGACCGCGACCCCGACGTCAGCGGGAGCCGTCGTCGAGGCCGTGACGCTCACGGCGGCGCCGCCCCCTCCGGTGATGGGCGCCGTCCACACGCTCAGCTCGGTGTGGTCCGAAGCCGTGAAGTGGCTGAGCTCGGTGTAGGTGTTGCCCGCCGAGTCCGTCACGCCGCTCGTCGTCGGGGAGGCCGTGCCCCACGCGCCGACCTCGACGACAAGGCGGTTGCCGGCCCGGACGGGCTGCCCGAGCGAGACGGTCGTCGAGGGCGCTCCGGTCACGTGCGTCGAGGCCTGCTGGATGAAGGCGGGCACGACCGCGTTCGACGGCGTCACGCTCGCCGACGGCGCCGAGGCCGGCGATGTCCCGACCGAGTTGGTCGCGGTCACGGTGAACGTGTACGGCGTGCCGTTCGTGAGCCCCGTGACGGTCGCGGTCGTGGCGGCGGGGCTGCCCGTCACGGTCGTCGGGGCGAGTGCCGTTCCCCCCGTCCACGGCGTCACGGAGTAGGACGTGATCGTCGCTCCGCCGTTTGCCGGCGCCGTCCAACCGATCACTGCGGACCCGTTGTCGGGCGTCGCGGTGACGCCGGTGGGGGCCGCGGGAGCCGTCGGCTGCGGCGCGATGTGGACGGTCGCGGCCATCGACGGGACGCCGCTGCCGTTCACGATGAACAGCATGTAGTCGCCGGGCGGGGCGTAGGTTCCGGACGCGGGAGCCTGGATGCTCAGCGAGCCGGAGCCTGCCGTGAACGTCAGCGGCACGAAATGCTGGTCCATGTCCGCCTGATGCGTGTCCGCCGCGAAGGAGACGAGGTTGACGGCGGAGATGGACGCCGCGTCGGGCGTGCTGACGCTGAACGTGGTGCCGTAGTACGCGGTGGCCGGCGCCTGGCTGATCGTCGGCCGGGACCCGCCCAAGAGGTACGACGGCGAATACACCTGGGCGTTGTACTGGCCCGGGTTGTTCAGGGACTCCTCGTGGCCCCCTCCGGCGACCAAGACGCTTCCGTCCGGCTGGAGGACGGCAGTCGAGTGGTAGTTGCGCGCCGCAGCCATCGGTCCGATGACGCTCCACGCCCCGGTCGTCGGGTCCCAGATCTCCGCGGGCAGGACGCCGGTCGTGGCTTGAGTCTGATCCGACGTGGCCTCTCCGCCCACCGCGAGGACCCGACCGTCCGCAAGCGTCACGAGCGTGTGGTAGACGCGGGGGTAGTTCATGGGCGCGATGGACTTCCACGCGGGCGCGGCCGCCGTCAGGTCGATCGTCGCGGCCTTGGCGACCGCGGTCGTCGTCAGCGTCACGCTCGGCGCGCCGCCGCTGTAGAGGATCTTCCCCGGACGGTACATGACGGACGAGCCGTTTGTGAGTCCGCTCGCGCCCACCGACGTCCAGGTCTGCGCCGAGGGATCGAGCCAGAACGAGACGTCCTCGGACGGCCCGATCGTGAACACCTTGCCGTTGGGCGCCAAGTAGGAGAAGGGGTACTCCTCCTCATGGACCTGGGACGTGCTGATCTTCGACAGGGCCGTCCACGTGTTGGTCGCCGGATCGTACAGCTCCGGAGTATCGGCCCACGCCGACGCACTCGACGAGTTGCCGCTGATCGCAACGTACCGGCCGTCGGGGAGCTCCACGAGGTCCGGATACCAGCGCGGATAGTTCATGCTCGCGAGCCGGCTCCACGATTGGCTCGAGGGGTCGAAGACGTTGACGTCCGTCAGGCCGAGGTTGCCCGTGGTCGAGACCCCGTAGCCGCCCGCCACGAGAACGCGGCCGTCGGGGAGCTTCGCGTTGCCGGAGCAGAAGATGCTCGACGGCGCGGTGATGGTCGTGAACGTCTTCGTCGCCGGGTCATACACCGAGGTCGGCTCGGGCGTCGCCCAGCCGTCCCACTGCAAGAGCTTGCCCGAATTGAGCACAACGGAGTGCACCGCGACAATGGGCCAGTTCATGAGGGCGCCCCATTGGCCGTTGGCCGTGGTGCTGGGTGTGATCGCGTTCGACGGCGACGACGCCTGGCCCGTGCCGACCGCGTTCGTCGCGGTGACGGCAAACGTATAGGACGTGCCGTTCGTGAGGCCGGAGATCTGGGCCGACGTCGCGGCCGGAGTGCCGCTCACGGTCGTCGGCTTCTGCGGGGCCCCCGCCGCATAGGGGGTCACGGTGTAGGACGTGATCTGCGAGCCGCCGTCCGAAGGCGCGGTCCAGGACACCGACGCGCCGCCGTTCCCGGGGCTTGCGGTGACACCGGTCGGGGCCCCGGGCGCCGTCGCCGCCACGGTGCTCGCGGGGAGGAACACGAGGGTCGCGGCGAGCCACGTCGTATTCGCGCCCGTCGTGAAGCCCGCGGCGGGCGTCGCGCCGGATCCCACCGCGGCGTCCTCGACGGCGAGCTCTATGTCGGTCGCATTCGAGACGTTTGTCCGCACCGAGAAGCCGGTCCCGCCGCCGAGGGCGTTCCCGAACCCCGAATCGGCGTAGAAGCCCACTGCGAGCTCCCCCGCCCCGGTGGCGGCCGGCGTGGACCCCGAAGACACCGTGCCGGCGCCCGACGTCGTACCGGTGGCCTGAGCGTGGACATCGAGCGAGGCAGTGCCGGCCGCCGTCGAGAGCCCCGAGTACTCGAGCACGGCGACGCCCACGTCCGCCGTCGAGGTCGGCTTGACGGTCACGACGGGCTTCGTGCCCCCACCAGCCGTGATCTGGGCGGTCCACACACTCAGTTCCGTGCGCTCCGATGCCGCGAAGTGCACGAGCTCGGTGTAGACGTTGCCGGCGGAGTCAGTCACGGTTGACGCGGTCGGGGAGCTGCTCCCCCACACACCCACCTCGACGATGAGCCGGTTGCCGGCGGTGATGGCTGAGCCCGGCGTGACGGCCAGCGAGGCGGCCCCGCCCTGATGGGCGGACGCCTGCTGGACGAAGGCGGGCGGGCTGGATGCAGCGTGCGCAGGCACGGCCGCGAGTCCGAAAAAGGCGGTCAGGGTTGCGGTGGCGGCGGCAAGGGTGCGCGAACGACGGGCGGGGCGCATCGCTCCTCCTAGTCATGAGGACAGCAATGGAACACCCCGCCCCATCACGGTGCGACAGCGGCGCCGCGCGTGTCAAGGCCGGAGGCCGAGCCCCTAGTTGAGGATCGCGTCGACGAAGCCCTCGACGTCGAACGGGGCGAGGTCGTCCGGGCCCTCACCGAGGCCGACGAGCTTGACCGGGACGCCGAGCTGCTTCTGGATCGCGACGACGATGCCGCCCTTCGCGGTGCCGTCGAGCTTCGTGAGCACGATGCCCGTGATGTCCACCACCTCGGAGAAGACGCGGGCCTGATTGAGCCCGTTCTGGCCCGTCGTCGCGTCGAGGACCAGGAGCACTTCGTCGACTTCGGCCTGCTTCTCGATGACCCGCTTGACCTTGCCGAGCTCGTCCATGAGGCCGACCTTGTTCTGCAGACGACCGGCCGTATCGACCATGACGACGTCGACTTCTTGCTCGATGCCCGCCTTGACGGCCTCGAACGCAACGGAAGCCGGGTCGGCGCCGTCGACGTCGGACTTCACGGTCGGCACCCCGACTCGCGCGCCCCACGTCGCAAGCTGCTCGGCCGCGGCGGCGCGGAACGTGTCCGCGGCGCCCAGGATGACGTCCTTGTCTTCCGCGACGAGGACGCGCGCAAGCTTGCCGACCGTCGTCGTCTTCCCGACGCCGTTGACGCCCACGACGAGGACGACGGCGGGCTTGCCCGCCTTCCGGTCGACGCTGAGCGAGCGGTCGAGGCTCGGGTCGACGAGCTTGATGAGCTCCTCGCGGAGCATCGCCCGAACCTCGTCGGGCTTGCGGCTGCCCATGACCTTGACGCGCTCCTTGAGCGTGTCGACGAGCTCGAGGCTCGGCTCGGTGCCGATGTCGGCGAGGAGGAGAGTCTCCTCGACCTCGTCCCAGACAGAATCGTCGATGCGATCGCTCGAGAGGAGCGCCAGGAGGCCCTTCCCGAGCACGTTGTTGCTCTTGACGAGCCTCTCGCGGAGCCGCTGGAGGCGTCCCGCGACAGGCGCAGGCGTCTCGGTCGGAACCGCCTCGACGACGGCTTCATCCCGGATCTCCGTGGGCGCCTCGGCCAGTTCGGCTGGCGCGCCGGGCGATTCGGCAACAGCCACCGGGGCACCAGATGCCTCCCCGCCTTCGGGCCTCCCCGGGGAGGCCGCTAGGTCGTTGGCGTCCCGGGTCCCGGTGTAGCGGACCCTCGAGCGGCGTCCGCGCACGAGCCCGATGATGGACCCGGCGACGACGAGGAGCACGATCACAGCGATAATCAACGGCAGCATGGCGTCTGTCACGAGACCTAGTCTGTCATGTCAGGCTTTCGACTCGCTCAAGCTTCTGGCCCACGACCGTCGAGACGCCGTCGCCGCGCATCGAGACACCGTAGAGCGCGTCCGCGACCTCCATCGTGCGCTTCTGGTGCGTGATGACGATGAGCTGGCTCGATTCGCGCAGTTCCTCGAAGATCGTGATGAGCCGGCCCAGGTTGGTGTCATCGAGGGCGGCCTCGACCTCGTCCATGACGTAGAACGGCGACGGGCGCGCCTTGAAGATCGCGACGAGGAGCGCGACGGCCGTGAGCGAGCGCTCGCCGCCGGACAGGAGGGACAGGCGCTTGATCTTCTTCCCCGCGGGCCTCGCCTCGACCTCGATCCCGGTCGTGAGCATGTCCTCGGGGTCGGTGAGCACGAGGCGGCCTTCGCCGCCCGGGAACAGCCGCCCGAAGACGCGCTCGAACTGAACGGCGGTGTCGGCGTAGGCCTCCGCGAAGACGCGCTGGACGCGATCGTCGACGTCCTTGATGATCGCGAGGAGGTCGCGTCGGCTCGACTTGAGGTCCTCGAGCTGCTCGTTGAGGAAGCGGTGCCGTTCCTCGAGCGCCGCGAACTCCTCGAGGGCGAGCGGATTGACCTTTCCGAGGGCGGCGAGATCCCGCTCGGCCTTCTTGAGTCGCTTCTCCTGCTCCTCGCGCACGAACGGTGCCCCGCTCACAGGCCGCCCGGCGTCGTCGACCTCGACCCGGAGCGACGCCCACTTGTCGCCTGCGTCGTCGGCGATCGGGATCGGGAGGTGCGGGCCGAATTCGTCGACGAGCTGCTGGGCAGAGAGCCCCAGCTCCTCGACCGCGCGGTCCTCGAGTGCTTCGAGGCGCAGGCCCAGTTCGGCGCGCGCGAGCTCGTCGCGGTGCGCGGCGTCGCTCAGCTCCGCGAGCTCCTTCGCGAGCGCGTCCGTCGATGTCCGGAGCACCGAAAGCCTTTCGTCGAGCGCGGTGCGTCGCTCCTCCGCGGCGTCGCGCTCTTCGGCGGCCTCGTCGACGGCGCGGTCCATCGCCGAGACCCCGAGCAGTGCCGCGCGCGCGACCGCGCCCGCCCGAGCCGCCCTGCGCGAGCGCTCCGCGGCGCGGCGCTCGGCCTCCGCCGCGGCGCGGCGCTCGGCGACGGCGGCGCGTTCGAGGGACTCGGCCCGAGCCTCGAGGGCGCGGTGCTGTTCCTCGACGGTGCGCAGCGCGAGGCGGGCTTCGAGCTCAGCGGCGCGCGCCGCCGTCGCCCGCTGCGCGAGCCGGTCCCGCTCGTCTGCCGAGGGCTCCTCGCGCTCGTCGGCCATTGCGTCCGTTTCTTCCGCGGCATCGAGGCGTTCCGCGGCGGTTGCGAGCGCCTCCTGCTCAGCCTCGAGCTGGGCCTGCGCCGCGGCAAGCGAGGCGGTGAGGCGCTCGTCCTCGGCCGCGGCGCCCCGAAGCTGGGCGCCGAGCGCCGCGAGCCGTTCGGCGACGGCTGCGAATCTCGCATCCGAATCGTGGAGGGCTGCCAGGGCGGCGTCGGCCCGCTCGGTCGCCTCGCGGACCCGATCGCGCGCCCCCGCGAGCTCGAAGCCCGTTCGCTCGTACTCCGCGTGCGCGGCGGAGAGCGCTGCCTCGGCGTCCGCGACCTGGGCCTGAAGCTCGAGCGTCGACGGAGCGGCCATCGAGCCGCCGCGAACCACGGCCGCAGTGAAGACGTCCCCGTGCCGCGTCGCCACGGTGAGCTCGGGGTGGTCGGCGAGGATCGCTTGGGCCTGGGCCGCGTCCGCCGCCCCGACCGCCCGTGCGAGGAGGCGCACGACGGCGCCGCGCACCCGGGCGTCGGGCCTCACGACCGCGTCGAGCCAGCGGGCGCCTGCCGGGAGCCCGGGGCGGTCGGCGGGGCCGGTCTCGGGAGCGTGGGCGTCCGCGACGAGAAGCGCCGCCTGCCCGCCGTCGTCCTCGCGGAGCCGAGCGAGCGCGCGGTGTGCTGCCTCCGCGCCATCCATCGCGAGCCCCTCGGCGACGGCTCCGAGCACCGCCGCGACGGCCGCCTCGAAGCCCGGCTCGACGGCGACGAGTGCAGGCACGGGGCCCAAGACCCCTTCGCCGAAGTCGAGGACGGCGCCGCTCCCGTCGCGGCCGCGCAGCCCCGCCCGCAGCGCATCGAGGCGCGCCTCGAGCGAGCGGCGGGACGTCTCGGCGTCGCGGCGGCGCTCCTCGATCGCGTGGAGCTCGGCCTCGGCCTCCTCTTGGGCCCCGGCCGCGTCCTCGTAGTCGGCGTCGAGGCCTTCCTCTCCCGCCTCGACGCCCGCGACCTGGGATTCGAGTGCCGTGAACTCGAGCTCGGCATCGCGCCGGCGGCCCGCCGCGGAGTCGAGCGATGCGCGCAGGCGCCCGATCTCGCCCTCGGCCGCTTCGACCCGGCTGCGCGCGGCACCGACCCCGCCGGCGAGCCGCGCGAGGCCTTCGCGTCGGTCCGCGGAGGCCTTGAGGCGCGCGGTGTGGCGGCGGTCCTCGGCCGCGGCATCCTCTTCGGCCTCGGCGCGAGCCTCGGACGCGGTTTCGAGAGCCTCCGCCCGGACCTCAAGGGCCTCGGCGAGCACGGCCAGCTCGTCGCGTGCCTCCTCGGCCTGGCGCTCGAGGCGCTCGGGATCACGCCCAGACGGCACGGGTTCCGACGTCCCGAGCAGGCGGCGCCGTTCCTCCGCGACCTTCGCGAGGGAGCGCAGGCGCTCGCGCCCCGAGGACAGCCGATACCAGAGGTCACGCGCCGCGTTGAGCTTCGGCGTCGCGACGGCCGCGGCGCGCTCCGCCTCGGCCTGCTCCCGGCGGGCGCCCTCGAGCTCGCGTTCGGCCTCGGCGCGGCGGGCCGTGAGGGCCGACTGGTCCGCGCGGTCCTGTTCGAGCGAGCCGCGGAGCCGCACGACGTCGTCGGCCAGGAGCCGTGCCCGCGCATCGCGGACGTCCGCCTGAATGGTCTGCGCCCGCCGTGCGACCTGCGCCTGCCGGCCGAGCGGACCGAGCTGCCGCCTGATCTCGCCCGTGAGGTCGGCAAGGCGCTGAAGGTTGCCCTGCATTGCGTCGAGCTTGCGGACCGTCCGCTCCTTGCGGCGGCGGTGCTTGAGGATGCCGGCGGCTTCCTCGATGAATCCGCGCCGGTCCTCGGGCGTCGCATGCAGGACCCGGTCGAGCTGGCCCTGCCCCACGATGACGTGCATCTCTCGGCCGAGGCCCGAATCGCTCAGGAGCTCCTGGATGTCGAGGAGGCGGCACGCGTCGCCGTTGATCGCATACTCGGAGCCGCCCGTGCGGAAGAGGGTCCGCGAGATCGTGACCTCGCTGTAGTCGATGGGAAGGGCCCCGTCCGCATTGTCGATCGTGAGGGAGACGTGCGCGCGGCCGAGGGGCGGGCGCCCCGCGGTTCCCGCGAAGATGACGTCCTCCATCTTGCCGCCGCGGAGGGTCTTCGCGCCCTGCTCGCCCATGACCCACGCGAGCGCATCGACGACGTTCGACTTGCCCGAGCCGTTTGGACCGACGACGGCGGTCACGCCCGGCTCGAACTCGAACGTCGTCGCCGAGGCAAAGGACTTGAAGCCTCGGATCGTCAGGGTCTTGAGGTGCAAGGGTCCGGTGTTCTCCTCGTGATCGCGGATCGCCTTCCACGGCGCGGAAAGCAGCGGCTTTCGGCCATTCTGCCACCACCGGCTGGCGGCCCCGCGCTACCATCGCGCGTTGCGCGGAATCCTCTGGCAGTGGGGGCAGCGGTACGACGATCGGTTCATGAACGATTCGCGCACGATGATGCTCGTCCTGCCCTCGGCGGCGCAGCGCGGGCACGCGCGGCCGGCCTGGCCGTACGCGGCGAGGGAACGGTCGAAGTAGCCAGACGCGCCGTTCACATTGACATAAAGGGAGTCAAAGCTCGTGCCGCCAGCGTCGAGCGCACGCTCCATGACCTCGACGATGGCGCGCACGAGCCGGGCAGCCTCCGGCCGAGTGAGGGTGTCCGTCGGGCGGGCATAGTGCAGCCGCGCGGCCCACAGGGCCTCGTCGGCGTAGATATTGCCGATGCCGGACACGAGCTGCTGGTCGAGCAGCGCGCGCTTGAGTCCGGTGCGCCGGCCGCGGAGACGCGCGTGGAAGGCCTCCACCGAGAAAAGCGGGTCGAGCGGGTCCCGCGCAATGTGGGCGGCCTCCCGCGGGATCAGCGGGAGGAGGACGGAACCGCTTCCGCCCGGGCCGCCGTCGTCGGTCGGCACGAGGGGCACGACGGCGAGCCCGCCGAAGATGCGCTGGTCGACGAAGCGAAGCTCAGGCGGCAGGCCGTGCGCTTCAGCGAGCCTGAGACGCACCTTGAGATGCTTCTCGTCAGGCTGGTCCTCGTCTTCGATGAGGAGCTGGCCGCTCATGCCGAGATGCGCCATGAGGGCGGTGTGGGGAACCCCCACCGAACGTGGAAAGCCAGTGGAGGCGCCGCCGTCGTCCGCCCCGTCCGCGAGGGGAAGCCAGAGGAACTTGCCGCGACGCACTGCGGCGAGCACGACGGCGCCCTCAAGCTGGCCGCTGAAATCCTCCGGCCCGAGCGCATGGCGGCGCACCGAGCGAGGATCGAGGACCTGGGCCGATTCGATGCGACGGCCCACGACCCAGGTTTCGAGGCCCCGGCGGACGACCTCGACCTCGGGCAGCTCGGGCACGCCTAAGCAGCCCCGTTGGCGCCCTCGGCGCCTCCCGCCGCGCCGGTCTCGTCCGGGCGGAGGACCTTCCACGCGTCGGCGGCCGAGTGCTGCTCGGCCTCCTTCTTCGAGTTCCCCGTGCCCGACCCGTAGGCGACGCCGCCGATGAGGAGGGTGGCCGTGTAGGTCCGCGCGTGATCCGGGCCTTCGCCCACGACCGCGTAGTGGATGTTCCCGAGCTGGCGGTTCGCCGCGAGCTCCTGGATGTGGGTCTTCCAGTCAGTCCCCGCGCCGAGGACGGCCGCGTCCTCAAGGAGCGGGCCGACGAGGCGGACGACGAGGCAGCGCGCCTCCTCGAGTCCTTTGGACATGTAGGTGGCCCCGATGAGAGCCTCCATCGTGTCGGCGAGGATCGACGACTTGTTCTTCCCGTTCGTCACCTTCTCGCCGTGGCCGAGGTAGATGCACTCGCCCACTCCGAGGCGCCTCGCGATGCCCGCGAGGGCCCTCGTGCTCACGACGGCGGCGCGCCGCTTGGCGAGCTCGCCCTCCGAGAGGTCGGGGTACGTCCGGTAGAGGTGGTCTGTGACGGAGAAGCCGAGGATCGAGTCGCCGAGGAACTCAAGGCGCTCGTTCGTCGGGATTCCGCCGTTCTCGTAGGCATACGAGCGATGGGTGAGGGCAAGACGAAGCGTCTCGGCGTCGATGTCGACGCCGAGACGCTTCAAAAGCTCCTCGCGAGCGGGCATATCGCGCGGCCCGGCTTCAGTACGCCGAATCAGACGTCGGCGACCTTGCGGCCCTTGTACTCGAGGAAGAGCTCGGTGCCGGCAGAGTCGGTGACGACCTTGGCCTGGTGCGGGAGGCTGTACGTCACGCGGCCGTTCTCGACGGTCTTGATCAGGTTGGGTGCAGTCGCCTTCCACTGGGAACGGCGGGCGCGGGTGTTCGAGCGGGACATCTTCCGCTTGGGAACGGCCACGGCTAACTCATTTCTCTCTTAGGGCCAACACTTATTCATCGTTATGCCGGTCGGGCCCGATCAACTCGGCCAAGGCCGACCACCGCGGGTCCAGGACCTCGTGATGGTGGCCAGGGTCGTCTGCAAGGCGGATCCCGCACTCAGGGCAGAGCCCCTGGCAGTCCTCCCGGCACACCGGCTGGAACGGCAGCATGGTCACTACTGCGTCCCGCAACACCGGCTCAAGATCGATGGAATCGTGCTCGACTCGACGTTGCTCTTCATCGTCTTCTCCTTCCAAGGGCTCAGCGCCCTCGTAGGAGAAAAGCTCTTGCACATCGACCTCGAGGCCGTACTCGATGGGATCCAGGCACCGCCCGCACTCGCCGACCACGTCGACGCGTGCGGATCCCGATACCAGGATCCCCTCGTGGACCGCCTCGAACCTCAGATCGAGGTCCACAGGGGACCCTTCTCTGACGCCGATGAGCGCCACACCGAGTTCACTCGGTGCGGGCACATGCTCCTTAAGTGTCCGCATCGTGCCCGGGCTTCGCCCGAGGTCCTTGACGTCAATAGTCAAGGGCGAACGTCCTTCGCGCTTAATGAGAACTCCTGTAGAACATAGACCGACAAACAATCCTAGCCTGTGCGAGGCCTCAGGCAAAAACAGAAAACGCCCCCCAAGCCCATCGCGCCCCGGGCTGCCGCGCCGCGCCCGGCCTACGGCGACCGGCGCGGTGTCGTCGCGTCGAGCTTCGCGAGCACCGAACGGGGCACGTATTCTGAGACGTCTCCCCCGAGATCGTGCACCTCCTTGATGAGCGTCGAGGACAAGTGCACGTAGTGGGCCTCCGCCGGGAGGAATACCGTCTCAACCCCGGTCAGCTGCCGGTTCATGATAGCCATCGGCAGCTCGTAGTCGAAGTCCGACGACGAGCGGAGCCCCTTGACGATCGCGGACGCGCCGCGCTCGTGGCAGTACTCGGCCAGGAGGCCGTCCCCCATCGGCTCGACGATGATCCCGCTGATGGCCCCGAGCGTCCGCCGTGCCATCTCGATCCGCTCGTCGATGCTGAAGCGGTACCTCTTCGCGTAATTGGTCGACACGGCCACGACCACCTCGTCGAACTGGTTCGCTGCGCGCGCGATGACTTCGAGGTGGCCGTTGTGGATTGGGTCGAAGGAGCCTGGGCAGACGGCGCGTCTCATGCTGCCAACATACTGCAACGGGGGAGCGTCGCCGGGAGTTGTTGCGCGGCGCTGGATAGCATGGGCCAATGACTTCTCCTTGGCAGCGCACGGCGGCGGGCGCGAACCTTTTGGGCGCTGACGGGCGGCTCGGGGTGACGATCTTCGAGGAGATGACGGGGCTCGCCGCCAGCCGCGGTGCGATCAACCTCGGTCAGGGCTTTCCCGACGAGGACGGCCCGGAGGAAATGAAGGAGGCCGCGCGGCGCGCGATCGCCGAGGGCTCGAACCAGTACGCTCCGGGCAAGGGGCTCCCGGTCCTCAGGAATGCGATCGCCGCGCATCAGCGTCGCTTCTACGGGCTTGAGCCGGATCCCGAGACGGAGGTCCTTGTCACGACGGGCGCCACCGAGGCCATCGCCGCCGCCATTCTGGCCTTCGCCGAGCCGGGCGACGACGTCCTCACGTTCGAGCCGTTCTACGACTCCTATGGCGCGATGATCGGCCTCGCGGGCGCCAACCACGTCACGGTCCCGCTCCACGCACCGCATTTCCAGCCGGACCCCGCGGAGCTCGAGGCCGCCTTCGGGCCTTCGACGCGGATCGTCGTCCTCAACAATCCCCACAATCCGACGGGCGCCGTCTTCGGCCGGGACGTCCTCGAGCAGCTCGTGAGGCTCGCCGCGCAGCACGATGCGATCATCGTCTCCGACGAGGTCTACGAGCACCTCGTGTTCGGCGAGCCCCACGTCCCGATTGCGTCGATCCCGGGCGCGGCCGAGCGGACCCTCACGATCTCCTCGGCCGGCAAGACCTTCTCGTTCACGGGATGGAAGGTCGGATGGGTCGCGGGGCCCGAGGAGCTCGTCGCGCGCGTGAGGACCGTCAAGCAGTTCACGACGTACAGCTCGGGGACGCCGTTCCAGGCGGCCGTCGCGCTCGGCCTGGGCCTGCCCGACGAGTTCTTCGCGGGCGCGGCCTCGACGCTTCGGCACAAGCGCGACATTCTCGCCGACGGCCTGCGAGCGGCGGGGCTCACCGTCTACGTGCCGGACGGGACCTACTTCATCACGACTGACACTGCGACCCTCGGCTTCGACGATGCCCTCGACCTCGCCCGCCGCCTCCCCGATCTCGCAGGCGTCGCCGCGATCCCGGTCTCGGTGTTCTGCCACGACGAGGGCGCGAGGCGCACGCGCTCGCTCCTGCGCTTCGCGTTCTGCAAGCGCGAGGATGTGCTCGAAGAGGCGGCGGGCCGCCTCGCGCGCCTCGGAGGGCTCGTGTGAGTCCTGCCCGCTCAAGGCCGACGAACGACGGCGGCACAAAAGCCGGCGCGTCGCGGTACCTCGCGGGGGCTGGCACCCACGCGGAGATCGCGCCCGACCCCCTCGTCGAGGGGGCGTACGTCCTCTCCATCGGAGGCGCGGAGCAGTCGCACGTGGACGTGGCCCGGCCGGACCACGTCTTCTACGCGTATCTTCGGCGCATGGCCAACGTCCTTGACCTCGTGGCCCCTCCCGGCGAGCCCCTCCGCGTCCTGCATCTGGGCGCGGGCGCGCTCACGCTCGTTCGCTACGTCGAGGTGACGCGCCCGGGATCGCGGCAGGCCGCCGTCGAACTCGAACGCGAGCTCCTCGATTTCGTTCTTGAGAAGCTCCCGCTTCCCGCCGGCACCCAGCTCTCGGTGCGCATCGGGGACGCCCGCTGGGAGCTGTCCGCCTTCGACGACGAGCCGCGGTTCGACGCCGTCGTCCTCGACATCTTCTCGGGTCCCGACGCGCCAGGCCACATCGCGAACCGTGACTTCTACGCCGAGTGCGCAGCCCTTCTGTCCCCGCGGGGTGCCATGCTCGTCAACATCGGCGACGATCCGCCGCTCACCCTCGTCCGCTCCCAGCTCGCCGCGATGCGGACGGTCTTCCGCGAGGTTGCGGCGCTCAGCGAACCAGAGATGTTCGAGGCGAGGTTCCCGGGGAATATCGTCGCGGTGGGCCTCAACGGTGCGTGGCCACAAGGGTGGACGGAGGCGCTCGTCGCCGCGGGCCCGCACCCCACCACGCTGCTCCGCGGCGTCGAGCTCGACGGCCTCGCCGGGGGCGCTGGAGGGAGCTAGCTCGCGGGCTCGGCGAACCACAGGTGGGTCTCGCCGTACTTCCTGTCCGCGTAGTGGGCCAGTCCCTCGGGCCACGCAGGCTCGGGCGAGCGCGCCGAACGTTCGACGACGACGAGCGCGTCCGGCGCGAGCCGTGGCGCCACGGCGTCGAGCACCGAGGCGAGCTGGTCCTCGCCCAGCGGGTACGGCGGATCCATGAGCACGAGGTCCCAGTGCTGTCCCAGCGGGATGCGTTCGAGGAATGCCCCGACCTTGGCTCGGCGCACCGTGACGGCCCGACGGCTGAGGGCGTCGTTGACCGTCCGCGCGTTCCGCTCGCACACTTGGGCCGCCTTCGCCTCGGATTCCACGAGCTCGACCGTCGAGGCGCCGCGGCTCGCAGCCTCGACCCCCAACGCCCCCGACCCCGCGTAGAGGTCGAGGACGCGCGCGCGGCTCAGCAATCCGAGGGCGTCGAGCCGTGAGAAGAGCGCCTCCTTGACGCGATCCGTCGTCGGGCGCGTGGCCGAGCCCGGCACGGATGCGAGTGGAACGCCGCCGGCGATCCCCGCGATGATCCTGCTCATGCCGCTCCCCTCCCTGTGCCTTCGTACGTTCCGTGCGCCGTCCGATCAGCCACGTTCGAGGAACACCTCCCTCTCGGGGTCGAGGTAGTCCTCGATCGCGGACGCGAGCTTGGGGTGCCGTTCGAGGTCGGGATCGTCGGCCACGATCTCGAGCGCATCCTCGCGGGCGCTCGAAATCACGTCGCCGTCGCGCAGCACGCGCAGAAGCCGGAGCGTCGAGCGGCGCCCTGACTGGCTCGCGCCGAGGATGTCGCCCTCGCGGCGGAACTCGAGGTCCTTCTGGGCGAGCTCGAACCCGTCAGTGCTCGCCGCGACCGCGGCGAGCCGCTCGCGGCTCGGATGCCCCGGCTCGAGCCGCGTCACGAGGAGGCACGTGCCTGCGTGGCCGCCGCGGCCCACCCGCCCGCGCAGCTGGTGGAGCTGCGCGATGCCGAAGCGGTCGGCGTCGAGGATCACCATGAGGGTCGCGTTCGGCACGTCGACGCCGACCTCGACGACGGTCGTCGCGACGAGCACCCCGGTCTCGCCGTTCGCGAAAGCGCGCATCGCCGCGCTCTTCACGTCGGTGTCGAGCCGGCCGTGGAGCATTCCGACCTTCACGCCGTCGAGCGCGGGCTCGGACGCAAGCTGCTCGACGACGTCGGAAACCGACGCGGGCTGCAGTTCCGGCGGTGCAGGGGCCGCGAGGGCCGTGCCTCCCCACGTCGCGGCATCGAGCGCGTCGATGACATCATCCCCCGCATCGCCCTCGCCGCCGGCCCCCGCGCCGATCGTGGGGCACACGACGTAGACCTGCCGCCCGGCGTCGACCTCTTCGCGGGCGCGCTGCCAGATCCTGCGTTCCCACGAAGGGTTCTCGACGAGCCCGACGGTATGGGTCGCGATGGGCGAGCGTCCCTTCGGGAGCTCGCGCAGGACGGACGTCTCAAGGTCGCCGAACACGGTCATCGCGACCGTGCGCGGGATCGGCGTGGCGGTCATGACGAGCAGATGCGGAGTGGCGAGGCTCTTCGCGCGGAGGGCGTCGCGCTGTTCGACGCCGAAGCGGTGCTGTTCGTCGACGACGACGAGGCCGAGGTCCGCGAACTGGACGTGCTCGGAGAGGAGGGCATGGGTCCCGACGACGATTCCGGCCTGCCCGCTCGCGGCCGCGAGGAGGCTGCGCTTCTTCTCGCCCGCCGACTGCGATCCGGTCAGGAGCACGACCTCGACGCCGAGATCCTCCTTCCCGCCCAGCAGCCCGTCCCGCACGAGCGGACCGAGGGTCGCGCGGATCGACGAATAATGCTGGGCCGCGAGCACCTCGGTCGGGGCAAGCAGCGCCGCCTGCCCGCCGTCGTCCACGACCTGGAGCATCGCGCGGAGGGCGACGACGGTCTTGCCCGAGCCCACCTCGCCCTGGAGCAGCCGGTTCATGGGGTGTCCGGCCGCGAGCTCGCGTGCGAGGAGGTCTCCGACGTCGCGCTGCCCGGCGGTGAGCTCGAACGGGAGGCCTGCGTCGAAGGCATCGAGGAGCCCGCCGCGCCGCGCGGGGCTCGGTCGGGACGGAAGCAAGGCGTGCTGGGCGCGCCGCCGCGCGAGCGCCGTCTGGAGGACGAGCGCCTCCTCGAAGCGGAACCGCTTCTGCGCCGCCCGCCATGCGGCATCGGACTCGGGCTCGTGGATCATGCGATACGCGTCGGCGACGGGCGGGAGTCGGTACTTCTCACGGATCGAGGCGGGGAGCGCCTCCGGCAGCGACGCGAGGTCGAGCTGCCCAAGGAGCGTTCCCACGGCCTTCGCGATGGTCCAGCTCGGCACTGACGCCGTGGCCGGGTACACAGGAAGGGGTCGGCCGGCGAGCCGAAGGGTGGCCTCGGGGTCGAGCTCCTCGGGGTCGAGAAGGTCGTAGATCGGGTTCGTGAGCTGCAGCCGGCCGCGGTACACACTCACGCGGCCGGAGAACATCGCGACGACGCCGTGGGTGAGCTGCTTCGCGGCCTTGTAGCCGTTGAAGAACGTCAGGGACAGCGTGCTGGGCCCGTCCGTCTGCCCGGGGCGATCGCTCACGAGCACTTCCGTGATGCTCCCCTTGCGCGTGGCCATGCGCCGGCTAGACGACGATACGACCTGGGCGAGGAGCGTCACGTCCTCGTCGAGCGGGAGCTCCCGGATCGGCGTGAGCTCGCCCCGCGCCATGTAGCGGCGCGGGAAGTAGCCGAGGAGGTCGCCCGCCGTGACGAGCCCGAGCTGGTCCGCGAACTTCTTCGCCCCCCGCGCGCCGATGAGCCGATCGAGTCGCGTGGACCGGTCAGCTCGCATGGCCGGAATGGAGCTCGGTGAACGAGACGCGCTCGGGCTCGCCCCGCCTCTTGATCTCGGCCAGCACGGCCTCGGGGTCGCGCACGTGGACGTGGACCCGCCATCGGACGCTGCCCGAGTCTTCGTCGAGCGGCCCAAGCGGGCTCATGATGACCGATTCGCCGAGCTCGTCGAGCCGGTGGCGCAGCCCGGCCGCATCGAGGGGGCTCAACGTGATCGTGCACATGAGCTCGACGCCCTCGGCCGGGGGCTGGGTCTTGTGGATGTGCGGATCCTCGACGCGGTAGCCGTGGAGCTGATCGAGGATCTGGTCGGTGAGGTCGACGCCGAGGACGGCCGAGCGGAGGGCGCCGAGGACGAGCAGGAGGCCCACGGCACCCGCGTCGACAACCCGCGCGTTGTGCAGCATCTCGAGCTGCTCTTCCGTGCTCACGACAGCGGCCAACGCGGCGGCGACGACCGCGTCGAGGGCCCGCGCGAGCGCCGCGTTGCTGTGGCTTGCCTCGTGCTGTCCGTCCGAGCCCGAGCTCGCGCCGGCCGCGGCGTGGGCCGCCGCCGCGAGGACCGAGAGCATTGTCCCCTCGACGGGCTCGCTCAGCGCGGACCACGCCCGGATCTGGCTCCGGTGCAGGGCCTCGGCCAGGAGCGGGCCGCTGAGCCGGGACTGGCCCGCAAGCGGGACTGAGAATGCGTCGAGGAAGACGGCAAAGAGGGTCCCGGAGTTCCCGCGCGCCTCCTCCATGGCCGCGTGGCCAGCAGCGCCGATGACTGCTCCGAGGTCAGCGCTGTCGCATTCCTGGGCCGCTTCCGCCGCCGCCCGCGCCGTGAGGTAGAGATTCGTGCCGGTGTCGCCGTCCGGCACGGGGAAGATGTTGATCGCATTGAGCCGGTCGCTGTGGTTGGCCAGCACGGTCTCCGCCATGCCGAGCCAACGGCGCATGGCCGCAGCGTTGGACGCCGTCTTCGCGGCGTTGCTACCAGGCAAAGTGGTCCCATCCCCTCGAGGCTGCCGGGTGCCCTCCGACAGAGACGCCGGGCGTCCCGCCATCGGCAGGCAACACCGAGCCTATCGCAGCGAAGCCGTGCGGGAGCTGTGCGTCGGCAGGGAAGGCCGCGAGCAGCCCGTGGTCTTCTCCCCCGCCGAGCACCCATGCGAGCGCGTCAGCGCCAAGGAGCGCGGCAGCGGAACGCAGCGGCTCCGCATACACGCGGAGGGCGTCCGGGTGGAAGTCGAGGCGCACGCCGCTTGCCTGGGCGAGACGGAGCGAATCGCGCTCCAGCCCGTCCGAAAGGTCCATGAGCGCCGTGGCTCCGGCCAGCGCCGCGGCGGGGCCGGCCTCGAGAGGCGGGATGGGCCGGCACTGGCGGGCCACGAGCTCGCGGAGCGCCGCGTCGAGCTCGTCGTACGCCGGCCCGCGCTCGAGGAGCTCGAGTCCGGCGGCCGCCGGACCGAGAGCGCCGACGACGGCGAGAATGTCGCCGGGGCGCGCACCGCTCCGCAGCACGGGCGCACGGCCGTCGAGGCTCCCGAGGACGGTGGCCGTGATCGACAGCTCGCCTCCGCGCCCGAGATCACCGCCCGCGAGCGCGCAGCGCGTCGCGCCGAGCCCGCGCACGCCCGCGGCGAGCCCGTCCGCGAGGTCCTCGACCCAGCCGACCGGTGTGGCGGGCGGGAGCGTGAGGCTCACGACGATGCCGGTCGCGACGGCGCCCATCGCATTGATGTCGCTCAGATTCTGGGCCGCAGCCTTCCAACCGACGTCGAATCCCGTGTGCCGGTAGCCGTTCGGCCAGACGAGGCGGAAGTCGGCGTCCTGCGTCTGGGTGTCTGTCGAGACGACAACGCGGCGATCTGGCGCGGCAAGGACGGCGGCGTCGTCGCCCGGTCCGAGAAGCGCTTCGGCTCCCCCGGCTAGCCGCGGGAGGATCCGGTCGAGGAGTTCGCCCTCGCTCAGCTCGCCCACGGTCGGGGGCAGGGGGGACGTGCGCACAGCCCCAGCCTAGTAGGCTTGATGCCGACCCCCGTACGTTTCCCAAAGGATCGCCCATGACCCGCAGCCGTCGCCGCGCCGCAGCCTTCCTGCGCGCTTCGGCCGCCGGTTCCGCAGCCGTCCTCGCCGTGTCGCTCGCAGCTTGCAGCGCTCCCGTGTCCGTCGATCCGGCGCCCGACGCGGCCAATCCGGCGTGCGCGCCCGAGATGATCGCGCTCCCCGACTCGCTCGGCACCGCTGCCCTCCGCAAGACGACGAGCCAGGCGACGGCAGCGTGGGGCGACCCGGCCGCCGTCGTGCTCCGCTGCGGCGTGCCGACTCCCGGGCCGACGACCGACCGCTGCGTGACCGTCAACGGGGTCGACTGGGTCATCCGGGAGGCGTCGACGCCGTCCGCGGCGCCGTCAAGCCGTTCGAGCGCCTCGGGCCAGCCGAGCGGCTCGGCCTCCGCGGCTGCCGGAGCCGGCGGAGGCGGCGAGAACGGCACCTATATCCTCACGACGTTTGGACGGAAGCCGGCGACCGAGCTGCTTCTCGACTCGTCGAAGATCAGCTCGGCGACGGTCCTCGCAACGCTTTCGGCCGCCGTCTCGAAGGTCCCGCAGACCGCGAAATGCGTCGGTCAGGCGGAGGTCGCCCAACTCCCCAACGGCTGAGCGGCGCCCGGAGGAGTTCCGCCGCGTCGGGACGCCGTCAGCGCAGGCCGGTGGGCCGCTCGAGCGCGAGCTGGATGAGCTCGTCGATGAGGTCGTGGTAGGAGAGCCCGCTCGCCGCCCACATCTGCGGATACATGCTGATGGGCGTGAAGCCCGGCATCGTGTTGATCTCGTTGATGACAAGATCGCCATCCGGCGTGTAGAAGAAGTCGACACGGCTGAGGCCTTCCGCGGACACCGCGTCGAACGCGCGGGCGGCCTCCTCCCGCACGCGGGCGATCACGTCCTCGGGGAGATCCGCGGGGCAGCTGAGCGCCGCCGCGTCGGCCTCGACGTATTTGGCCTCGAAGTCGTAGAACGTGTGCTCGCCGCCCTGGACGACGATCTCGCCCGGGAGCGACGTCCGCGGCTCGTGGGAGCCGTGGCCCTCGAGGACGCCGCATTCAATCTCGCGCCCCGCGATCGAGGCCTCGATGACGATCCGGAGGTCGTGACGGCGTGCCTCGACGACGGCGGCGTCGAGGTCCTCGGGCCGCGCGACGCGTGTGATGCCAACCGAGGAGCCGGCGCGGCAGGGCTTGACGAAGACGGGGTAGCCGAGGCGGTCGACGGCGTCGCGCACCGACTGCGGGTCGCGGCGCCATTCCTTGTCGGTCACCGCGACGTAGGGGCCGACGGCGAGGCCTGCGGCCTCGAACGCGATCTTCATGAAGTGCTTGTCCATGCCGACGGCCGAGGCGAGCACGCCCGCGCCGACGTACCGGACGTCGGCGAGCTCGAGCAGGCCCTGGACGGTGCCGTCCTCGCCGAACGCCCCATGCAGGAGCGGGAAGACGACGTCGACCTCGCCCAGCTCGCGGGGAACCTCGTTGGGCCTTGTGACAACGAGGCCCGGCCGCCCGGGGCTGCTCGTGAGCCGCACGGTCTCTGCACCGGGACGGACCTCGGGCATCTCGCCGGCGTTGAGCGCCCAGCGCTGCCAGTCGCCGTCAGAGAGGACCCACTGGCCGTCCTTGGATATGCCAATGGGGAGGACCTCGTACTTGTCCGGATCAATCGCGTTCATGACGCCCGCGGCGGTCACGCAGCTGACGGCGTGCTCGCTCGAGCGTCCGCCGAAGAGGAGCGCGACGCGGATCTTGCGCCCGGCGTCCGCGGGCGTCGCATGGATCGGCTCGGGAGTTGCAGGCTGGGTCACGCTATTCGCCTTCCGACTTGAGCTCCCGCGCGAGCAGGGCTGTTTGAAGCTGGTCAATGCCGATGCGGCCGGCGAGCACGCCGACGACGGCCTCCGTGATCGGCATGTCGACGCCGACGCGACGCGCGAGGTCGCGGACCGCGGGCGCGGACTTGATGCCCTCGGCGATCTGCGTCATCCGTGCCCCGACCTCCTCGACGCTCAGGCCCTGCCCGAGAAGCGTTCCGGCGGTGTGGTTGCGCGAGAGCTTCGATGCACACGTCGCCACGAGGTCGCCGAGGCCGGCGAGGCCCGCGAGGGTCTGGGGGTCCGCGCCGAGCGCGACGGCGAGGCGGGTCGTCTCCGCGAGGCCGCGCGTGATGACCGAGGCCTTCGTGTTGTCTCCCATGCCCCGGCCGTCGCAGATCCCGACGCACAGGGCGATGACGTTCTTGACGATGCCGCCGATCTCGGCCCCGACGACGTCCGTCGACGTGTACGGGCGGAAATAGGGAGCGGTCGACGCGCGGGCGAGCCGCTGCGCGAGTGCCTCGTCGGCGCACGCGATGACGGACGCCGTCGGCTCCTTGCGCGCGATCTCCATCGCGAGATTCGGACCCGACAGGACGGCGATGCGCGGCGTCGGCACGCCGGTCACCTCGGCGATGACCTCGCTCATGCGCAGGTCCGTGCCGACCTCGAGGCCCTTCATGAGGGACATGACGGCGGCGTCCCGCGGCACGAGCGCGCGCCACCTTTCGAGCTGGGCCCGCAGGGACTGGGCGGGGACCGCGAAGACGACGAGCTGGGCGCCGGCGAGGGCCTCGGCGGGATCTGTCGTGGCCGTGATCGCGCTCGGGAGTTCGATGTCTCCGAGGTAGCGCCCGTTCCGATGGCCGTTGATGTCCGCGATCGTCTCGGGGTTGCGGCCCCATACCCGGATGCTGCGCTCGATGCCGTGGGACTCGGCCGCGTCCGCGAGGACCTTCGCAAACGTCGTCCCCCAGCTTCCGGCGCCGAAGATGGCGACCGAGGTGATGGCGGCCTCGACGTCCTGCACCTCCTCGCGCGCAGCTTCTCTGGCCTGGGCCGGGCCCACGCCGGTGAGGTCTGCGCTCACGCCGGGACTCCGCCGTCGTTCGCCGCGCCCTTCGAGCCGCGCTCGACGTCGCGCCCGTGCTTGCTCTGCTGGTGCTCCGCGGGATCCCAGCGCTCGGCGGGAGGCTCCTCCCCGCGGAGCTCGGCGAGCAGCGCCGTGATGGCGTCCATGATCTTCTCGGTCGCGGCCACGAGCGTCGCCTTGTCGAGCGGCCGCCCCTCGAACTCGCTGAGGTCGACGGGATCGCCGATGAGCACTCGGACATGCTTGCGCGGCCACACGTAGAGCCTCTTGGCGTAGCGGGGGAACAGCTCCTGGGCGCCCCAGTGCGCGATCGGGACGACGGGCGCGCCGGTCTTGAGGGCAAGCCTCGCCGCGCCCGTATGTCCCTTCATGGGCCACAGACCGGGGTCACGCGTGAGCGTGCCCTCGGGATAGATGAGGATGGCCCCGCCCTCGTCGAGGACGTCGCGCGCGACGTCGAGCGATTGGCCCGCGCCCGTTCCCCGCCGGTCCACGGGGATCTGCTTCGTAAACCGCATGAATTGCCCGAGCACGGGCGGCTTGAAGAGGCCAGCCTTCGCGAGGAAGTGCGGCGGCCGCCGGAGGTTGTAGAGCATGTGGCCCACGACGAGCGGATCGATCTCCGTGCAGTGATTGGGGCATGCGATGAAGCCGCCCCGGCCGGGGAGACTCCGGAGCCGGTCGGTTCCGAGCCACGTCTTGCCCAGAAGCGCGTTCATCATGGGCCGCACGACGCCCGCGGCCAGTGCGAACGCCGTGCGCTCCCCCGCGGACTCGCCGGTCCCCGCCTTGACGGCTCCGCTCACGCGGCCTCCTCCTCGTGATCGAAATCGGCCCCGAGGCCGGCGAGCTTGTCGGTGAACCGCTCGTACCCGCGCTTGATGACGTCGACGCCCGTCGCTCGCGACGTTCCTTGTGCGGCAAGCGCAGCGATGATGTGGCTGAATCCGCCGCGGAGGTCGGGCACATCGAAGTCAGCGCCGTGCAGCTCGCTCGGGCCCGAGATGACGGCCGAGTGAAGGAAGTTGCGCTGGCCGAATCGGCACGGCACACTGCCGAGGCACTCGCGGTAGACCTGGATCGTCGCCCCCATGCGGCGGAGCGCATCCGTGAAGCCGAAGCGGTTCTCGTACACGGTCTCGTGCACGATCGAGACACCTTCCGCCTGGCTGAGTGCGACGACGAGCGGCTGCTGCCAGTCGGTCATGAAGCCGGGGTGCACGTTGGTCTCGACAACGAGCGGCGAGAGCTTGCCTCCCGTGTGGTAGAACCGGATCCCGTTGTCGCGGATGTCGATCCCTCCGCCGAGTTTCCGGAACGTGTTGAGGAACGTCATCATGTCTCGCTGGAGGGCGCCTTCGACGAAGATGTCCCCCTTCGTGACAAGCGCGGCGGATGCCCACGATGCCGCCTCGTTGCGGTCCGGGAGGGCCGTGTGGTCGTAGCCGCCGAGCGCCGACACGCCCTCGATGCGGATCGTCCGATCCGACTGGATCGAGATGAGCGCGCCCATCTTCTGCAGGACGGCGATGAGGTCGACGATCTCGGGTTCGGTCGCGGCGCCTGTGAGCTCCGTGATGCCGTCGGCCTTGACCGCGCTGAGCAGGACCTGCTCCGTCGCGCCGACGCTCGGATACGGGAGCGAGATCTTGGCGCCCTTGAGGCCCTTTGGGGCCGTGATGCGGATGCCCACCGATCCCTTGTCGACGACCGCGCCGAACTGGCGCAGGACGTTCAGGTGGTAGTCGATGGGCCTGTCGCCGATGCGGCAGCCCCCGAGATCCGGAATGAACGCCTCGCCGATCGAGTGGATGAGCGGACCGCAGAACAGGATCGGGATGCGCGAATCGCCCGCGTGCGCGTCGATGTCCGCGGAATGGGCCGTGCGGGCGTTGGCGGGATCGAGCGTGAGGTCGCCGGTCGCAGGATCCCGGGCGATCTCGACGCCGTGGAGGGAGAGCAGGCTCGTGACGACTTCGACGTCCTTGATCTCGGGGACGCTCCGGAGCACGGACGGCTCGTCGCCGAGCAGAGCCGCGACCATGGCCTTCGGCACGAGGTTCTTGGCTCCCCGGACGGCGACCCGTCCCGAAAGAGGCACACCGCCGCGGATGGTCAGGACACTGCTCATATAGTTGCTTCCTCTACTGCTCGCGTGCCCCCAACAGCCCGGCCTCGGACCCTGCTAAGCATAGAAGCTCCCCGGCGGAGCGGCGAAACAAACATCCCCGGATGCGTGCCGCCCGCGGCGGCAGGCGGCACGCATCCGAGCCAAGGCCCGCGCTCAGGACGCGGGGCGGGCGTCAGGGAGCGGGCTCAGGGAGCGGGCTCAGGGAGCGGGCTCAGGGAGCGGGCTCGGGGAGGGTGGTGGGCTCGGGGAGGGTGGTGGGCTTGTAGGAAGCGCGCGTCGCCTCGAACGCCGCGATGTCACCCTCGTGCTGGAGCGTGAGGCCGATGTCGTCGAGGCCCTCGAGCAGGCGCCACCGCGTGTAGTCGTCGATCTCGAACGGCGCGACGATGTTCCCGCACGTGACCATCTTGGCCTCGAGATCCACGGTGATCTGCGTGCCGGGGTGGTTTTCGAGCTCCTTCCAGATGAGCTCGATGTCGTCCTGCGCAACGACGGCGGCGAGGAGGCCCTGCTTGCCCGAGTTGCCGCGGAAGATATCGGCAAACCGGGACGAGAGGACGGCCTTGAAGCCGTAGTCCTTGAGCGCCCAGACGGCGTGCTCGCGGGACGAGCCCGTGCCGAAGTCCGGCCCGGCCACGAGGACCGAGCCGCGATCGAACGGTTCCCGGTTGAGGATAAAGGATTCGTCCTTGCGCCAGCTCGCGAAGAGGGCGTCCTCGAATCCGGTGCGCGTGATCCGCTTGAGGAACACGGCAGGGATGATCTGGTCGGTGTCGACGTCGCTCTGGCGCAGCGGGACGCCGATGCCGGTGTGGGAGGTGAACTTCTCCATGGTTTTCTCCGTAGGTTCTCGGCTCGGCAGGTCAGGCGGCGGTGGGTGCGGCGGCCGTGGGCAGGGGGTCGAGGTCCGACGGCGACGAGAGCGTTCCGCGGATCGCGGTCGCCGCGGCGACGACGGGCGAGACGAGGTGCGTCCGCCCGCCCTTGCCCTGCCGACCTTCGAAGTTGCGGTTCGACGTCGAGGCGCAGCGCTCGCCGGGCGCGAGCTGGTCGGGGTTCATGCCGAGGCACATCGAGCATCCGGCGAACCGCCACTCGGCCCCGAATTCCTTGAAGACCTTGTCGAGGCCCTCGGCCTCGGCCTCGAGGCGCACGCGCGCCGAGCCCGGAACCACGAGCATGCGCACGTTCGGGTCCTTCTGGCGCCCGCGGATGATGTCCGCGGCGACGCGGAGGTCTTCGAGCCGCGAGTTCGTGCACGAGCCGAGGAACACGGTGTCGACGCGGATGTCCTTCATGGGCGTGCCGGGCTCGAGGCCCATGTACGTGAGCGCGCGGCGGGCTGCGGCCTTCGCGTTCTCGTTCGCGAAGGAGTCGGGATCCGGCACGGTCTGCGAGAGCGAGACGCCCTGGCCGGGGTTGGTGCCCCACGTGACGAACGGCTCGAGCTCGTCGGCGTCGAGGAACACCTCGGCGTCGAAGACTGCGTCATCGTCCGTGTGCAGCGTGTTCCAGTACTCGACCGCCGCGTCCCAGTCCGCTCCTTGGGGGGCGTGCGGGCGGCCCTTCATGAACTCGTAAGTGATTTCATCGGGGGCGACCATGCCGGCGCGGGCGCCAGCTTCGATCGACATGTTGCAGATCGTCATGCGCGCCTCCATCGAGAGGGCCCGGATCGCGGAGCCACGGTACTCGAGGACGTAGCCCTGCCCGCCGCCCGTGCCGATCTTGGCGATGACGGCGAGGATGATGTCCTTCGAGCTCACGCCGGGCCTGAGCGTGCCCTCCACAGTGATGGCCATCGTCTTGAACGGCTTGAGCGGGAGCGTCTGGGTGGCCATGACATGCTCGACCTCCGACGTGCCGATTCCCATGGCGAGCGCCCCGAACGCGCCATGCGTCGAGGTGTGGGAGTCACCGCACACGATCGTGAGGCCGGGCTGCGTGAGGCCCAGCTGGGGTCCGACGACGTGGACGATGCCCTGCTCCTTGTCGCCGAGCGGGTGCAGGCGGACGCCGAACTCCTTGCAGTTGGCGCGCAGCGTTTCGATCTGGGTGCGGCTCGTCGGGTCGGCGATCGGCTTGTCGATGTCGAGCGTCGGGGTGTTGTGGTCTTCGGTCGCGATCGTGAGGTCGGGGCGGCGCAGCTGGCGGCCGGCGAGACGAAGACCCTCAAACGCCTGCGGGGAGGTCACCTCGTGGACGAGGTGGAGGTCGATGTAGAGAAGGTCCGGCTGGCCAGCTTCGCCCTTGTGCACGACGTGCGCGTCCCAGACCTTCTCGGCCAGAGTGCGTCCCATGGCCAGCTCCCTTCGGTTCTTGTACGGCGCGATCGGCGCCTCTCACCAGTCCAGCAGGGAGTCCGCATGGTGGGCCACTCTGCCGACTTGCATCTCAGATATTGAGACGGCAATATCAACCTATGGACAATTCTAGTGGCGTTGGCGTGATCGACAAGGCCGCCATGGTGCTCGACGCTCTCGAGGCGGGACCGACCACCCTGGCACAGCTCGTCGCCGCCACGGGCCTTGCGCGCCCGACCGTTCACCGGCTGGCCCTCGCCCTCGTCCATCACCGCCTCGTGGCGCGGGACATCCAGGGGCGTTTCGTGCTCGGCTCGCGGCTCGTCGAGCTCGCCTCCGCCGCGGGAGAGGACCGCCTCATCGCGGCGGCCGGCCCGATCCTCGTCCAGCTCCGCGACGCAACCGGCGAGAGCGCGCAGATCTTCCGCCGCCAGGGCGACTGGCGCGTGTGCGTCGCCTCGGCCGAGCGGCCCGTGGGCCTCCGCGACACGATCCCCGTCGGCACCCAGCTCACCATGAAGGCCGGCTCCGCCGCCCAGGTCCTCGTCGCGTGGGAGGACCACGACCGGCTCCTCGAGGGGCTCAACAACGCGCGCTTCACGCCCACCGTGCTCGCGGGCGTACGACGGCGGGGCTGGGCTCAGTCCCTCGGCGAACGCGAGCCCGGGGTCGCCTCGGTCTCGGCGCCGGTGCGCGGCCCGTCCGGCCGGGTCATCGCAGCCGTCTCGATTTCCGGCCCGATCGAACGCTTGACGCGGCAGCCGGGCCGTCAGCATGCTGAGGTCGTCTGCAGCGCCGCGCGCCTGCTCACGGAGGCCCTCCGCAAGGGCAATGACTGAAGGTACTCGTCGCACCGACCCCGCCGCCCGACCCCGCCGCCCACACCCACCCACCCCAGGAGACTCCATGACCGCCTACGCCGTCTTCCTCCGCGGGGTCAACGTGGGTGGAATCAACCTCCGGATGGCGGATGTCAAGGAGGCCCTCGCCGAACTTCCGGTGACCGACGTCTCGACGCTCCTCGCGAGCGGCAACGCCGTCATGCGCTCCGACCTCTCGGAGAGCGAGCTCAAGGACGCCGTCCAAGTCGCGCTGCGGGCCAGGTTCGGCTACGACGCGTGGGTCATCGTCATGACGGCCGACGACGTCGACGCGGTTGTGGGTGCCTGCCCCTACCCGGCCGACGACGAGGATACGCATACCTACGTGACCCTGAGCTCAGACCCGGCAGTCCTCGACGAACTGTGGTCGATGGCCCAGCAGGACGGCACGGAGCACACGCGCCTCTCCCCCATCGCGACGGCGTGGCTGGCCCGCGTGGGCGGCACGCTCGAGAGCCCCATGTCGAAGGCAACAGCCAAGGCGAGGTACAAGGCCACAACCACGACCCGCAATCTCCGCACGATGCTCAAAGTGCAGGCGGCCACGCGCAAGCTTGCCTGACGAAAGCTGGTCAGGAATCGAGAAGCGGCGGCCGCAGGGCCGTGGCTAGCGTGGTGGCTATGGCAAACATCGAATCAGTCACCATCGAGGCAGCCGACCCGACGGCCGCCGAACACTTCTACGCAACGGTCCTCGGCCCGGCAGCTCCCGTGCACGTGAGGGCCTCAGGCGCGGCGTCGACGGGCTTCCGCGGATTCACGCTCTCGCTCGTCGTGTCCCAGCCAGGCAATGCCGATCTGTTCATCGAGGCCGCCCTCAGGGCTGGCGCGACGATCGTAAAACCCGCCGCCAAATCGTTCTGGGGATACGGCGGCGTTGTCCAGGCCCCCGACGGCACGATCCTGAAAGTCGCGACGTCGGAGAAGAAGGACTCGGCGCCCACCCGTCAGGAGTTCGATCAGTTCGTTGTCTTGCTCGGGGCGTCGGACGTCGCCGCGAGCAAGCGCTTCTACGTCGAGAACGGGTTTGCCGTGGCGAAGAGCTTCGGCCGCATGTACGTCGAGTTCGCGGCGGAGGGGCCGGTGAAGCTTGGCCTCTACGGGCGCCGCGCCCTCGCGAAGGACGCGGGGGTCGCCCCCGACGGAACAGGATCACACCGCCTCGCCATCAACGGCGTCGCGGGACCCCTCACGGACCCGGACGGGTTCGCGTGGGAGGCCGCCTCGACCACCGCAAACCGCTGACTCGGCGCCCCACAAGAAACCAGCGAATAATCTCCGCGAGAAAATCGCCACGAGAAAGTCGAAAGGCGCCCCGGTCTTGGACCGGGGCGCCTTTCCTGCAGTGACCCCAGCGGGATTCGAACCCGCGTTACCGCCGTGAGAGGGCGGCGTACTAGGCCGCTATACGATGGGGCCTCACACTGCACTTCCCCGAGGGGAAGCTTGAAAGGAGGTCCAGCGGAAAACCGCGGACCATCCGTGACCCCAGCGGGATTCGAACCCGCGTTACCGCCGTGAGAGGGCGGCGTACTAGGCCGCTATACGATGGGGCCGTGTACTTTACCTGACCGTCAGACCGCCACTCGCTCGCGGACATCAGGAGCTGGGATACCAGGACTCGAACCTAGAATGACGGTACCAGAAACCGTAGTGTTGCCAATTACACCATATCCCACCGTGTGATCCGGTCCGGACCTCATCGAACCAGCCGTCCGAGTTGCTCCGTGCCCCTCAGCACGAGTAATTACTCTACTGGATCGCCGCCCGCGCTGCCAAATCGCGCATGGCACCGCTGAACGTGGCGTTTGACACCCTGCAACATGACCCTTGCCATGTGATCTGCATCATGTTTACTCTCGGTAAGTTACTTGTCGGTAACTACGAGAGAGGTCAATGGTGCCCGTCTTTCCACTCCACGCCCTGCGGCGTTTTCGAGGTGCCTCCGTCCCCGGACGGAGGGCCGCCGTCGTCGTCCTCGCCATCCTGCTCATCGCGTTCCTTGCCTTCTACACATTCCTTTCCGCCCAGCTCGCCGACGGCTCGCAGCAGCTCCGCGACGGCGCGGCGAGAGCGTCGGCCGGCGCTGCGAAGCTCGACGGCGGCGCTCACGCCGCTTCCAGAGGATCGTCCGCCTTGGCGAACGGAGCCGCCCAGCTCGACGACGGTGCCCACCGTGCCCAGGCGGGGGCAGCCTCGCTCAGCGCAGGCGCCGCGGCCCTGCGGGACGGGATCCGCGACAAGCTCGCGCCCGGCGCCCAGCAGCTCGAAGATGGCGCGCAGCGCCTCCTCACGGGAACCCAGAAGGTCGAGGCCGACGTGCGCGCGAAGCTCGCGCCCGGCGTATACAAGGTCGACTCGGGGGCGCAGAAGCTTCGCAACGGCGCGGCGGCCCTTGCGGCGGCTCTGACTCCCACCGCGTCGGGGGCCGCCCCGAACAACCTCGCCGACGGTGCCGGGCAGCTCGCCTCGGGCGCGTCGCGCCTCGCGACGGGAGCCCAGCAGCTCAAGGGCTACCCGGGAGCCAATGGGGACCCGGCACAGGGCACCGGCACGGCTGCCCTCGCCCAAGGCCTCCAGCAGCTCCTCGACGCGGCGAACGGCCCCCAGGGCCTCGTGCCGCTCGCGCTGCTCAGGGACAAGATCGCGTTGCTCGCAAACGGTGCGGCACGCCTCGACGCGGGTGCGGGCCAGCTCAGCGGCGGCGCAGGGCAGCTCAGCTCCGGGGCGAATCGGCTTGTAGACGGCTTCTCCGTCCTCGACACGAAACTCAACGGCCGTGATCCGGGAGCTCCCGGCCTCGTCATGGGCACCGAGCTCCTCGCGGACGGCACCTCGGCGATCGCCGTCGGCATGGACGGCGTGCCCGGCGACCCCGAGCATCCGGGCCTCCTCAAGGCCACCACGTCGCTCCGGACGGGAACCCAGGCCCTCGCCGACGGGACCGTGCAGCTCTCGAACGGGATCACCGGTTCCTCCGATCCGAGCGGCACGGGGCTCCTCGGCGGAGCCTCGAAGCTGGCCGATGGCGCGGTCCAGCTCTCGCAGGGCAATTCCGCGCTCGCCGACGGCTCAGCCAAGGTCTCCGATGGCGCCGGGAAGCTCGCGGACGGGAATCAGCAGCTCGCGTCGGGCGCCGGTCAGCTCGCGGACGGCAGCCGGGCCCTCGCGGAGGGGGCATCGAGGCTCCACGACGGCACGGCCGGCGTGTCCCCCACCTCGTCGACGGGGGCCCCCGCCGCCGTCGCCATCATCGGGGCGCTTTTCGTGTTCGCCGCCGTCGGGGCGCTCGTGAGAGCCCGGATGCGTCCCGCCGCGCTCCGCGCGTGAGGCGTTCCCGCTAGGCCAGGCCGATGAGTGCGGGAAGCTCCCCGAGGCTCGCGATCTGCTCGCGCACCGCGTGAGCAGCTTCCTCGGGGACTTCTCGACCAGACCGATTGAGCCAGATGCCTCGGAGCCCCGCGCCGGCCGCGCCGACGACGTCGTGATGCGGGTTGTCGCCGACGTAGACGGTGCGCTCGGCCGCGGTGCCAAGCTGGCGCAGGCCCTCGCGGAAGATCGCGGGATCCGGCTTGGCGGCGTCGACCGCGTCGATCCCGACGAGCACGCGGATCCGCTCGAGCCCAGCGTGGTCCAGCTTGGCGCGCTGAAAGTCATGGACGTTGTTGCTCACGGCACCGTAGGCGACGCCCGCGGCGTCGAGTGCGTCCAGGAGGGGCACGACGTCGTCGAAGGCGCGAACGTAGCTCGGCTGCACGGCCTCGTAGGTGCGGAGCCATTCTGCCGCAGCTTCGCCGTCTGGAAACGCCGCCCCAACCCGTGCAAGGCCGCGTTCGGCGCGGAGCACGCGCTGCTCAGCGAATGAAATCTCCCCCGCGACGTACCGGTCGTAAATGTCCTCGGAATCGCGGCCGAAGACGTTGCAGAACTCGTCCCAGCCTTCGTCCGTGAGGGTCACGTAGCTCGCCGTGACTTCGCGAAGGGCACGCTGCATCGCGCCCTCGAGATCGACGAGGGTCTCGTCGATGTCGAGAAGCACGCCGGCGACGAGAGCCCCCACTGGCGCGTCAGCCACGGAACGCCTTGAGCCGCGCGAGCGACGAGTCCTTGCCGAGGATGACCATCGACTCGAAGAGCGGCGGCGAGATTCGCCGGCCCGAGATCGCCGTGCGCACGGGACCGAACGCGAGGCGCGGCTTGATCCCGAGCCCGTCGACGAGTGCGGTCCGCAGTGCGTCTTGGATCTTCTCGGCCGTCCACTCTCCGAGCGGCTCGAGGGCCGCGATGGCCGCGTCAGCGACTTCGGCGACGTTCTCCGGAAGGCCCTTCCGCGCGTCGTCCTCCACCTCGATCTCGGAGTCGGCGGCGAAGAGGAAGCCGATCATGTCCGGCGCCTCGCCGAGCAGCGTGATCCGCTCCTGGATGAGCGGGGCCGCCTCGGTGAGGATCTCCTCCTCGCGCGGGGTCAAAGTCTCCCCTACGACGCCCGCGGCGCGCAGGTACGGCACGAGGCGATCGCGGAAGTCCTCGGCGGCGAGGAGTCGGACGTGGGTGCCGTTGATGGCCTCGGCCTTCTTCTGGTCGAAGCGGGCCGGGTTGGGCAGCACGTCGGCGACGTCGAAGTTCTCCGTGAGCTGCTGGACCGTGAAGATGTCCTCGTCCGCCGAGAGCGACCAGCCGAGGAGCGCGAGGTAGTTGAGCAGGCCCTCCGGGATGAAGCCGCGGTCGCGGTGGTGGAAGAGGTTGGACTGCGGGTCGCGCTTCGAGAGCTTCTTGTTGCCCTCGCCGAGGACGTATGGGAGGTGGCCGAAGAGCGGCATGTAGGAGGCGACGCCGACGGCGTGGAGCGCGTGGTACAGCGCAACCTGGCGCGGCGTCGAGGAGAGCAGGTCCTCGCCGCGGAGCACGTGCGTGATGCCCATGAGCGCGTCGTCCACGGGGTTGACAAGCGTATACAGCGGCGAGCCGTCGGCCCGCACGACGACGAAGTCGGGGACGCTCCCGGCCTTGAAGCGGATCTCGCCGCGGATGAGGTCGTTGAACACGACGTCCTCCTCCGGCATGCGGAAGCGGAGCACGGGCTCGCGGCCCTCCGCCCGGAACGCGGCGATCTGCTCGGCCGTGAGGTCGCGGTCCGAGTTGTCATAGCCGAGCTTCGGGTCGCGGCCCGCGGCGCGGTGGCGCGCCTCGATCTCGGCAGGCGTCGAGTACGACTCGTAGAGGAAGCCGGCGTCCTTGAGCTTCGCGGCGACGTCCTTGAAGATGTCGAGGCGCTGCGACTGGCGGTATGGCTCGTGCGGGCCGCCGACGTCGATGCCCTCGTCCCACGTGAGCCCGAGCCACGTGAGCGCCTCGACGATCTGCTGGTAGCTCTCCTCTGTGTCGCGCTGCGCGTCCGTGTCCTCGATGCGGAACACGAACGTCCCGCCCGTGTGGCGCGCGTAGGCCCAGTTGAACAGGGCCGTGCGGATCAGACCGACGTGCGGGGTACCCGTCGGGGACGGGCAGAAGCGCACGCGGACGGGGGTGTCCGGGGTGACGGAAGGAATCTCGTCAGGAGCATCAAACAGCGCAGGTGCGGCGGAGGAAGTCATAGTGACCTCATTCTAAGGCGCGGCCACAGCCCGTTCCGCGTCGGCCGTGCCCGCGGGCAGCCGCTCCGCTACCGGCGCACGACGGGGTTGGACAGTGTGCCGATCCCCTCGATCTCGACCTCGACCCGGTCGCCCTCGCTCACAAGCCCGACGCCGGCCGGCGTCCCCGTCATGATGACGTCTCCGGGGAGAAGCGTGAAAGCCTGCGAGACCGCCGCGACGAGCTCACGCACCCCGAAGACCATGTCCGCCGTCGTGCCGTCCTGGACGACCACGTCGTTGAGCCGGGTCACGAGGGCAAGATCCTCGGGATCGAGTTCGGTCTCGATCCATGGGCCGAGCGGCTTCGACGTGTCGAATGACTTCGCCCGGGACCACTGGACGTCCGAGCGCTGCTTGTCCCGCGCTGTGAAGTCGTTGCCGACCGTGTAGCCAAAGATGACGTCGTCCGCCTTCTCGACCGGGACGTCCTTGCAGATGCGCCCAATGACGACGCACAGCTCGCCCTCGTAGGAGACCTCTTCCGTCCACTCAGGCAGGATGACCGGGTCTCCGGGGCCGACGACGGCGGTGTTGGCGACGAGGAACATCGCCGGCTCGGTCGGGACCTCGTTGCCCAGCTCCTTCGCGTGATCGACGTAGTTGCGCCCGATGCCGACGATCTTGCTGCGAGGGATGATCGGCGCGACGAGGCGAACGTCCTCCAAGCGATGCGTCTGGCCCGTCGGCGTGATCCCCTGGAAGAACGGATCCCCCTTGATCACCGCGATCTGCTCATTCCCAGGCTCCCCGTGGACTACGCCGTAGGCAGGGGCCGAATCGGGGGCAGCATCAGTGACAAATCGGGCGATACGCATGGCCCCCACCCTATCGCGGCGGGCGCTAGGGGCCTCAACGATCCTTGACCGAACCCCAAAGCCGCCGCAACACTTTCAGAACCCGACGTCGGCCCGGGTTCTTGCGGCCACGGGGGCACGAGAGGGGGATCATGGCTGGTCTGCGGAACGCGCTTGCCATCGCGGCGACGCTCGGCGCGGTTCTGACGACGACGGCGTGCGGCGGCTTGTCGTTGGCTGCGGCCGAGACGCCTCCCGCAGGGATAGAGGCGATCCTCGCGCATGCGGTCAATGACCGCATCCAGGCTTGCCTCGAGACCCCGACGGCACCGCCCACGCTGAGTCCGGACAGCACGACCGACCGGTTCAAGGCCAACTGGGTGCGGGTGGTCGCACACATTCAGCAGTCCAAGACGGGGTTCAAAGGCTTCGGATTCACCTATATCAAGGCGTCGTCGGAGGTCACCTTGAAGTCTTGGGCCTCGTCCGGGGATACGGCGCGGGCTCGCTTCACGGAGACGGGAACGATGTACCTGGCTTCCGCGGCAAACGGCCCGAGTGACGTCCCTACGAAGTACGTGGCGAAAGAGAGCGCGACGTTCACGCGGACCGATCACGGATGGGTCCTCGACACCCTGACCTCCGACGAAGGCGACCACGCCATGGCGTCCATGCCGATCGTGGACATCGCGGATTGACTCTCGTCTTACACGACCCCAAGAACACGGCGTATCCCGTGATCAACCTCGGTCATGAGGTGATCAGGGACGCGGCCCACTGGGCGCGGGTCCAAGTCCCCTCGGTCGATTGTTGCCACGGCCGTGACGTTCGCCACCGAGTCTTTCGGGAGGCCGGTGGTGGCGGCGGGAAGGAAGACGTTTCCGGGCATCGCGGCCAGCGCGGTGTTCGAGGTGAGGACGGCCACAATGGTCGTCGCGAGGCGACTCCGGTTGTATTCGTCGGCCTGGATGACGAGGACCGGCCGCCGCTTGGCCGGCGCGCTCCCAGACGGTTCGCCAAGATCGCACCAGTGCACATCGCCGCGGATCACCACTGCTCATCGGCCTCTTCGAGCAGACGGACACCCGCAGCCGCGGCGAACCGGGCTGACCCGTCGGTGTTCGCTTCGTCTACCGCGGCGTTGATCGCGGCGGTCAGATCCTCGGACTCCAGCTCAGAGGCGTAGCGTTCGGCAGCTGCAGAGTAGAACTGCGAACGGTTCATGCCATGTTTCCTTGCGACTCGTTCGGCGCGGTCGAACGTCTGGTCTGGAACGGAGATTGCGGTCTTCACCCCAAGAGTATAACCCGGTATGACGACACTGGCCTGGCTCACGCGAGAGGCGTCGGGAAGGCGAACGACGACGGCGCGTCACCCAGGCCGGGGACGCGCCGTCGTTCGTTGTGAAGACGTGCTACGCGAGCCGCGTGAGCCAGCCGTGCAGGTCCTCGACCGTTCCGGTCTGGATGCCGAGGAGCTGCTCGCGGATCGCCATCGCGACCGAATCGGAGCCGTGCGCCGGCGAGACGAGCGAGCCGCTGGCGGTCTTGAGCTCGCCGATGGGCGTGATGACCGCCGCCGTGCCGCACGCGAACACCTCGGAGAGCGTGCCGTCGGCGAGCGATTCGCGCCACTCGTCGATCGTGATCTTGCGCTCTTCGACCGCGAGGCCCCGATCCTGGGCGAGCTGGAGCACAGAGTCGCGCGTGACTCCGTGAAGGATGTTGCCGTTGAGCGCCGGCGTGACCAGGCGGCCGTCCGTGAACACGAAGAAGATGTTCATGCCGCCGAGCTCTTCGACAGCATTGTCGTTGGTCGGATCGAGGAAGAGCACCTGCTTGCACCCGTTCGCCTCGGCCTCGAGCTGGGCCGCGAGGGACGCCGCGTAGTTGCCGCCGCACTTGGCCTCTCCCGTACCGCCGTGGCCGGCGCGCGCGTAGTGCTCGGAGAGCCAGATCGAGACGGGCTTGAGCTCTCCGCCGAAGTAGTTGCCGGCCGGTGAGGCGATGACGCGATACGAGACCTCGCGCGCCGGCCGCACGCCGAGGAACGCCTCGGTCGCAATCATGAACGGGCGCAGGTACAGGGCCTCTCCATCGCCGCCCGGGACCCAGTCCTTGTCGACCGAGACGAGCTGGCGGAGCGACTCCACGAAGACCTCGGGCGGAAGCTCCGGGAGGGCGAGGCGCTGGGCCGAGCGGTTGATGCGATGGGCGTTGGCCTCCGGGCGGAACGTCCAGATCGAGCCATCCGCGTGGCGGTACGCCTTGAGCCCCTCGAAGATTTCCTGGCCGTAATGCAGAACCGCCGCCGCCGGATCGAGCGCGATCGGCCCGTAGGGCTCGATGCGGGCGTCGTGCCAACCGCCCTTGCCCTCGGCGTCGATCGACCAGTCGACGATCGCGGTGTGGTCCGTGAAGTAGTCGCCGAATCCCGGGTTCGCCAGGACGGCCGCACGCTCCTCAGCGCTCGTCGGGTTCTCCGTGAGCCGCTGGGTGAATTCAACGCCGACGGCGTTCTGAGTCATGGTTCCTCCACATCGTTCCGAGCCGGCGGGCGTCCCTGCCACTGCCGTCGGGCTGTCAGTGCCTTCAGCTTACGCCTCTCCCCCGACCGGCCGACCGGGCGGGGAGGGGCCTCAGAGGCGGGCTGCGATCGCGTCGCCGACCTGCGCCGTCGTGCGCTCTTCTCCCGGAACGCGCGCTTCGACGTCGGCCTTGACGGCGGCCTCGATGTTCGCCGCAGCTTCGCCTTGCCCGACGTGGTCGAGGAGGAGCGCCGCCGAGAGGATCGCGGCGGTCGGGTCAGCCTTCTGCTGGCCCGCAATGTCCGGCGCCGAGCCGTGGACGGGCTCGAACATCGACGGCGCCGTGCGGTCGATGTTGATGTTGCCCGAGGCTGCGAGGCCGATGCCGCCTGTGACGGCACCCGCGAGATCCGTGAGGATGTCGCCGAAGAGGTTGTCGGTCACGATGACGTCGAAGCGCGCGGGATCGGCCACGAGGAAGATCGTCGCGGCGTCGACGTGCAGGTAGTCGTGCTCGACCTCGGGGAATTCGGCTGCGACGGCTTCGACCGTGCGCTTCCAGAGGTGGCCCGCATACACGAGGACATTGTGCTTGTGGACGAGCGTGACCTTCTTGCGGAGACGCTGGGATGCGCGGCGGAAGGCGTCGCGGACCACGCGCTCGACGCCGTAGGCCGTGTTGACGGAGACCTCGGTGGCAATCTCGTGCGGCGTCCCGGCGCGCAGGGCACCGCCGTTGCCCACATAGGGACCCTCGGTCCCCTCGCGCACGACGACGAAGTCGATCTCGCCGGGGGCCGCGAGCGGGCTGCCGACGCCCGCGTAGAGGCGCGAAGGACGCAGGTTGACGCAGTGGTCGAGGGTGAAGCGGAGCTTGAGGAGCAGCTCGCGCTCAATGAGTCCCGACGGGATGCGCGTGTCGCCGGGGGCCGCACCGACCGCGCCGAACAGGATCGCGTCCCGGCCGCGGAGATCCTCGAGGACATCGTCGGGGAGCGTTTCCCCGGTCTCGAGCCAGTGCCGCGCGCCGAGGCTATAGTGCGTCTCCTTGATCTCGACATCCGCGCCGTCGAGCGCCTTGCGGAGAACCTTGAGCGCCTCGGCCGTCACTTCGGGGCCGATGCCGTCGCCGGGGATCACTGCGAGGTCAAGAGTCTGCGTCATGCGATAACCCTAACCACGGCATCCACATACTGGGCACCTAGTCTCGGCATTCGGACAGGCCTCCCGCCGAGATCGGCCCTCCTGACGCCGAGATCGGCCCCCCTGACGTCGAGATCGGGGGGCACCGCGCCGAGATCGGGGGGCACCACGCCGAGATCGGGGGGCACCGCGCCGAGATCGGGCTCGGGGGGCGGCCGTTCGTCCTCCACAGGCTGGCGCCGTGCCGTTGTTATCCACATACCCCCTCCACGGCGAGCGCTTGCACCCGGCAACACGTCAGACTCCAGGTCATGGACCTGAATCTCGACCCACGCGGCAGGCAACGAGTTGCCGCGATGGCCAGCCAGTCGTCGTCGCCCGTTCCGATGCTCACCTACCACGAGCTGCGGGCAGCCGGCCTGGATACTCCGACAATTCGAAACCTCATCGCAGCCGGGGACCTGACCCGCCGCGGGCGCGGCGTCTACCTTCCGTGGCTCTCCGAAAGGTCCGATCCGATGATCGTGCGGATCTTCGAGCACAACACGGCTTCCTCCGGCAGTGCTCACGTGTACACGCACACCTCGGCCGCCCTTATCTGGGGGCTGTCTGTATGGCGAGCCCGTCCGCTCGTCCATGTCGCGCATTCGAGCCGACGGGGGGACGCCGGACCAGCCGGGGACGTTGTGCGGCACAATCAACGGATTCCGGAGACGGAATTGCGCCTTGTCGACGGCCTTCGAGTGACGTCTCTCGAGCGAACGATCATTGATTGCGCACGGCTGCTGCCCTTCGAGCAGGCCGTCGTCATCGCGGACTCGGGACTCGCTCGAGGCGCACGTCCTGACCTATTGCGAGAGCTTGTAGCAGAGGGAAGGGCGACGCGCGGAATCCGCAACGTGCGCACAGCCCTGCAAGCCGCGGACGGGCGCGCGGAATCGCCGGCGGAAACCCGATTTCGGCTCCTATTGGACGAGTGGAATCTTCCCCAGCCCGAATTACAGGTCTGGATCCAGACTGCGGAAGGTCGCTACCGGGTCGACTTCGCTTGGTCCTCGCGGAGGATCGTCATCGAGGTTCACGGATACGCCAAGTACTTCGACTACGGTCCCATCGACACCAAAGTGGCCGAACAGCGGACCAGAGAGGCGGGACTCCTCACCTCGGGATGGCGGGTGCTGAATGTGTACTGGCCGGAGCTCGACAACGTCGGGGTGCTCCGGCGGAAGGTCTCCGACTTCATCAGGACGCCACATGCTGCGCTCGGCGTCTGATGGCCCCAGCTCGCCTTTACGGCCACTGACCCCGGCGTGGCCCGGCCCGACCTCGGCGGCGCCCGGCCCGACCTCGGCCGCAGCAGGCCTGACCTCGGCGTGGCCCGGCCCGACCTCGGCGTGGCCCGACCCGACCTCGGCGGGTCAGGACCCCGCCGGCTCCTCGTACTTCGGGAAGACGGGCGACGGCGCCGGCAGCTGGGTGCCGGGGGCGAGGCGGGCGCTGAGGGCGGCGAAGAGGCGCGCGTCCCCCTCGGCCTGACCGAGCGCGTCGAGCAGCTTCCCAGCCGAGTCAGGCATGACCGGCTGGACGAGAACCGAGACGATGCGCAGCACCTCGAGCGTCACGTACAGGACGGTCGCCATGCGTGCGGGGTCCGTCTTGCGCAGCACCCACGGCGCCTGGTCCGCGAAGTAGGCGTTCGTGTCCCCGAGTAGGCCCCAGATCGCCTCAAGGCCGCGGCTGAACTCCTGCTTCTCGAAGGCCGCCCGCGCGGCATCGAGGAGGCCGTCGGCGGCGTCGAGCAGCGCGATGTCCGCCGGCGCGAGCTCGCCCGGCTCCGGCACGACGCCGTCGAGGTTCTTCGCGACCATCGAAAGCGACCGCTGCGCGAGGTTGCCGAGGTTGTTCGCGAGGTCCGCGTTCATGCGGCCGACGATCGCGTCGTGGTTGTAGCTCCCGTCGGCCCCGAACGGCACCTCGCGGAGCAGGAAGTAGCGCACCTGGTCTAGGCCGTACTGGCTGATGAAGTCGCGGGGCGCCACGACATTCCCGAGCGACTTGGACATTTTGACGCCGTTGTTCTGGAGGAAGCCGTGGATCATGACGCGCTTGGGCAGGTCGAGCCCCGCGCTCATGAGGAACGCGGGCCAGAAGATGGCGTGGAAGCGCGAGATGTCCTTGCCGATGACGTGCACGTCAGCGGGCCAGAACCTGCGGAACGCCGCAGAGTCGACGTCGGGGAAGCCCACACCCGTGAGGTAGTTCGTGAGCGCGTCGACCCACACGTACATGACGTGGCCCGGCGCGTCGGGCACGGGGATGCCCCAGTCGAATGTGGTGCGCGAGATCGAGAGGTCCTCGAGGCCGCGCTTGACGAACGAGATGACCTCGTTGAATCGGTATTGCGGCGCTCCGAACTCCGGCTGCGATTCGTACAGCGCGATGAGCCTGTCCTGGTACGCGGAAAGCCTGAAGAAGTAGCTCTCCTCGGCCGTCCACGTGACCTCGGTGTCGGTCTCCTTCGTGTACCGCACGCCATCGCGGATCACCGTCTCGTCCTCGGTGTAGTACGCCTCGTCGCGCACTGAGTACCAGCCCTCGTACTTGTCGAGGTAGATGTCCCCGTTGGCCTCCATGCGCTTCCAGATGGCCTGCGCGGCGGCGTAGTGGTCGGCGTCGGTCGTGCGGATGAAGCGGTCGTAGCTCACGCCGAGCTCGGCGTGGGTCTGCTTGTAGATCTCGGCATTCCGGTCGACGAACTCCTGGGGAGTCACGCCTGCCTTCTGGGCGGACTGCGCGATCTTGAGGCCGTGCTCGTCCGTGCCGGTCATGAAGAAGACGTCGTAGCCGTCGAGGCGCTTGAAGCGCGCCATCGCGTCCGTCGCGATGTACTCGTACGCGTGGCCGATGTGCGGCTCGCCGTTCGGGTACGTGATGGCGGTCGTGATGTAGTACGGGGTCTTCTCAGCTGCGGACGTCACCCTAAGAAATTACCGGATCGCCGGGCGCGCGGCGAACGCGAGCGGCGCCGGCGCCCAGAAAAAGACGGACGACGGCGGGGCCTCACCGTGCCCGGGTAAACAACCCGTGGTGGGTCCCCGCCGTCGTCCGTCACTTCCGGGAGCGTGGGGTGAGTCGCCTCGGGTCAGTCCTCGAGGTCGATCTCGCGCACGGCCGTCGCGCCGATCTCGCTCTTGACGGTCTCGAGGACCGTGCTCGGGATCTTCGAGTCGACGGTGAGGAGGGCCATTGCCTCGCCTGCCTCCTCGGCGCGCGCGACCTGCATGCCGGCGATGTTGACGCCGTTCATGCCGAGAATGTGGCCGATCGTGCCGATGACGCCCGGCCGGTCCGTGTAGGTCATGACGACGAGGTGCTCGGAGATCGGGATCTCGAGGTCATAGCCGTTGATCCCCACGAGCTTCTGGACCTGCTTGGGGCCCGTGAGCGTGCCCGCAACGGAGACCTGGGAGCCGTCCGAGAGGAGACCGCGAATCGTGAGGACGTTGCGGTAGTCCTCCGCCTCCGACGTCGTGAGGAGGCGCACCGCGACCCCGCGCTGCTCGGCGAGCACGGGCGCGTTCACGTAGGAGACCTTCTCCGAGACGATGTCGGTGAAGACGCCCTTGAGCGCTGCGAGCTCGAGCGATTTGACGTCGAGGGCGGCGATCTCGCCCGCGACCTCGACGTCGATCTGCGTCACGGGCTCGTGGCTCAGGGCCGTGAAGATGCGGCCGAGCTTCTCGATGAGCGGGATGCCCGGGCGCACGTCCGGGGCGATGACGCCGCCGGCCACGTTGACGGCGTCCGGCACGAGCTCGCCCGCGAGGGCGAGGCGCACCGACTTCGCGACCGAGATGCCCGCCTTCTCCTGCGCCTCGTCCGTCGACGCGCCGAGGTGCGGCGTGACGACGACGTTCTGGTTGTCGAAGAACGGGAGGTTGGTGCTCGGCTCCTTCACGAACACGTCGATGCCCGCGCCGGCGATCTTGCCTGCCTCGAGCGCCTTCGTGAGCGCGTCCTCGTCGACGAGGCCGCCACGGGCCACGTTGACCACGTAGGCGGTGCTCTTCATCTTCTCGAAGGCATCCGCTCCGAGCATGCCGACCGTCTCGGGCGTCTTCGGCATGTGGATCGTGATGAAGTCGCTCTGCGCGAGCAGCTCGTCGAGCGTGACGAGCTTGACGCCGAGCTGAGCGGCACGGGCCGACGTGACGTACGGGTCGAACGCGAGGACGTTCATCTCGAACGCCTGCATGCGCGCCGCGACGAGCGCGCCGATCCGGCCGAGGCCGATCACGCCGAGGGTCTTGTCGAGGAGCTCCGTGCCCGCGTACTTCGAGCGCTTCCACTCGCCGCCCTTGAGCGACGCGTTGGCCGCCGGGATGTTGCGTGCGAGGCTCAGGATGTGGCCGCACGTGAGCTCGGCGGCCGACACGATGTTGGAGGTCGGCGCGTTGACGACCATGACGCCGGCCTGAGTCGCGGACTTGATGTCGACGTTGTCGAGGCCGACGCCCGCGCGGGCGATGACCTTGAGCTTCTTCGCCGCGGCGATCGCCTCGGCGTCGACCTTCGTCGCGGAGCGGACGAGGATCGCGTCGACGTCCGCGATCGCGGCCAGGAGCTGTGAGCGATCGGCGCCGTCGGCGTGGCGGATCTCGAAGTCGGGGCCGAGGGCCTCGACGGTGGCGGGGGAAAGTTCCTCGGCGAGGAGGACGACGGGCTTGTCGGTAGACACTGGCGGAGCCTCCGAGGGCTTGGGCGGGCGGGTTAGGCAGGGGTGAGAACAACTGGGTGAGAAAGCTGGTCGGGGCGCGATGTGGGCGGGGTCACATCACGGTCGGTGACAGCCGAAGCGGGGGGGGGGGGGGGCCCCCCCCCCCCGGGGGGGGGGGGGGGGGCGCGCGGGCGGGGGGGGTGGGGGGGGGCGGGCGGGGCCACCCCGCGGGGTGGTCCCCCCCCCCGGGGGGGGGGGGGCCCCCCCCCCCGCTTCGATAGTAGGTCAGCGGGCCGCGCTGCCTTCGGTGTAGTCGGCGTCCTGCTGCTTCCACGAGAAGTGGGAGCGCAGCGCCCGGCCGGTCGCCTCGATCGGGTGGCCGGCCTCCTTCTCGCGGAGCTCGAGGAACTCGACGGCGCCGTTGTCCTGGTCGTCGATGAAGCGCTTCGCGAACGCGCCGGACTGGATGTCCGCGAGGATCTCCTTCATCGACTCCTTGACAACCGGGGTCACGACGCGCGGGCCGGAGACGTAGTCGCCGTACTCCGCCGTGTCCGAGACGCTCCAGCGCTGCTTGGCGATGCCGCCCTCCCACATGAGGTCAACGATGAGCTTGAGCTCGTGGAGCACCTCGAAGTAGGCGATCTCGGGCTGGTAGCCAGCCTCGGTGAGGGTCTCGAAGCCCGCCTGGACGAGGTGCGAGACGCCGCCGCAGAGAACAGCCTGCTCGCCGAAGAGGTCGGTCTCGGTCTCCTCGGTGAACGTCGTCTTGATGACGCCGGCGCGCGTGCCGCCGATGGCCTTTGCGTAGGACTTCGCGAGGTCCCAGGCCTTGCCGGACGCGTCCTGCTCGACGGCGATGATGTCCGGGATTCCGCGGCCTGCGACGTACTCGCGACGCACGGTGTGGCCCGGGGCCTTCGGCGCGACAAGGATGACGTCAACGCCGGCCGGCGGCTGGATGTAGCCGAAGCGGATGTTGAAGCCGTGGCCGAAGACGAGGGCATCGCCTTCGTTGAGGGCCGGCGCGATGTCCTGGGCGTACAGGTGACGCTGGTTCTGGTCCGGCGCGAGGATGACGACGACGTCGGCCTCCTCCGCGGCGGCGCGCGGCGTCAGGACACGGAGGCCCTCCTCCTCGGCCTTCGGGCGGCTCTTCGAACCCTCGAGCAGGCCGACGCGGACGTCGACGCCCGAGTCGCGCAGGTTGAGCGCGTGCGCGTGGCCCTGGCTGCCGTAGCCGATCACGGCGACCTTGCGGCCCTGGATGAGCGAGAGGTCGGCGTCGTCGTCGTAGTAGAGCTCGGTCATTTGTTCTCCCTTGGATTTCTGTTGAGGTGTGGGAGCGGCGCCCCCCCCCCCCGCGGGCGGACGCCGCGGGAATCAGCTGGCTCGGAGCGCCCGGTCGCTCATCGACCGCGAACCGCGACCGATCGCGAGCGTGCCGGACTGGACGATCTCACGGACGCCGAAGGGCTCGAGCACGGTGAGGAGCGCTTCGAGCTTCTCGGTCGTGCCGGTGGCCTCGACGACGACCGCGTCGGTCGAGACGTCGACGATCGACGCGCGGAACAGCTCGACGGCCTGGGTCACCTGGATGCGGGTCGCGGCGTCCGCGCGGACCTTGACGAGGATGTGGTCGCGGCGGACCGAGTTCTCGGGAAGCAGCTCGACGATCTTGATGACGTTGATGAGCTTGTTGAGCTGCTTCGTCACCTGCTCGAGCAGATCCCCCTCAGCGTCGACGACGACCGTGATCCGGGAGATGCCCTCGACCTCGGTCGGACCGACGGCGAGCGAGTGGATGTTGAACGCGCGGCGGGCGAAGAGGCCCGCGACGCGCGTGAGCACGCCGGGCTTGTCTTCGACCAGCACGGACAGGGTGTGGCGGGCCATGCCTCAGTCCTCCTCTTCCCACACAGGCGTGGAATTGCGGGCCACCTGGATCAGATCATTGCTCACGCCGGACGGGACCATGGGCCAGACCATTGCGTTGGGGCTCACGACGAAGTCGATCACGACCGGCCGGTCGTTGATCTCGAGCGCCTTGGCGATGACCTCGTCGATCTCATCCTCGCGCTCCACGCGGAAGGAAGCACACCCGTACGCTTCGCCGAGCTTCACAAAGTCGGGCACGCGCACCGTTTCGGCACCCGTGTGCAGGTCCGTGTTCGAGTAGCGGCCGTCGTAGAAGAGCGTCTGCCACTGCCGCACCATGCCGAGCGACGAGTTGTTGATGACCGCGACCTTGATCGGGATCTTGTTGAGCGTGCACGTGGCAAGCTCCTGGTTCGTCATCTGGAAGCAGCCGTCCCCATCGATCGCCCACACGACGCGGTCGGGGTTGCCGACCTTGGCGCCCATCGCGGCCGGAACGGAGTAGCCCATCGTGCCGAGGCCGGCCGAGTTGAGCCACGCGCGCGGACGCTCATAGTCGATGAACTGCGCGGCCCACATCTGGTGCTGGCCCACGCCCGCGACGTACACGCCCTCGGGGCCCGTCAGTTCGCCGATCCGCTTGATGATCCTCTGCGGCGCGAGGAGACCATCCTCGGGCTCGGTCCACCCGAGCGGGTAGTCGTCCCGGAGCCGGCTGAGGAACGTCCACCACGCGTCGAGGTCCGGGCCGCCTTCCTTCTCCTGCAGCGCGCGGATCGCTTCCGTGAGCTCGGGGATGATCTCTTTGACCGAGCCGACGATCGGCACGTCGGCCGTGCGGTTCTTGGAGATCTCGGCGGGATCGATGTCCGCATGGATGACCTTTGCGGTCGGCGCGAACGAGCTCAGCACGCCCGTGACGCGGTCGTCGAAGCGCGCGCCGAGGGTGATGAGGAGGTCGGCCTGCTGGAGCGCGGTCACCGCCGAGACGGAACCGTGCATGCCGGGCATGCCGACGTGCTGGGGGTGCGAGTCCGGGAACGCACCGCGTGCGGTGAGCGTCGTGACGACGGGCGCGCCCGTCACCTCGGCGAGGGCGAGGAGCTCGGCCGATGCGTCGGCCTTGACCACGCCGCCGCCCACGTACAGCACGGGCTTGGACGAGGCCGCGATGAGCTTGGCCGCCTCACGGACCTGCTTGCTGTGGCCTCGGGTCACGGGGCGGTAGCCGGGAAGGTCGATCTTGGGCGGCCAGCTGAACGTCATCTTGCCCTGCTGCGCGTCCTTCGTCACGTCCACGAGGACGGGGCCGGGGCGGCCGGTCGAGGCGAGGTGGAAGGCCTCGGCAAGGGTGCGCGGGATGTCTTCCGCGCGCGTCACGAGGAACGAGTGCTTCGTGATCGGCATCGTGATGCCGACGATGTCCGCTTCCTGGAACGCGTCGGTGCCGATGACGCTGCTCGCGACCTGGCCGGTGATTGCAACGAGGGGAACGGAGTCCATGTGCGCGTCGGCGATCGCGGTCACCAGGTTGGTGGCGCCCGGACCCGACGTCGCAATGCAGACCCCGACACGTCCCGTGACCATCGCGTACCCTTGGGCAGCGTGGCCGGCGCCCTGCTCGTGGCGCACCAGGACGTGGTTGATCTTCGAAGCCATCAGAGGGTCGTAGGTCGGCAGGATCGCGCCGCCCGGAAGACCAAAGACATCGTCCACGCCAAGTTCCTCGAGCGAGCGGACGATTGCTTCAGATCCAGTCATCTCTGTGGGCTCAACAACACGGTTGGGCCCCAGGACGGCAGAGGCAGAGTCGACGGTGTCGACGGAATCCGCGGCCTTGGCCGCAGACGGCTTCGAAGCCATCAGCGATGGGCTGATCGGCGTTCCTTTGCTCATCAGTCTCTTCCTTAGGATCTTCGTGGCGAAGGAGCTGTGCCCAGCTCAAATAAAAACAACCCCTCAGCCTTTCGGCTCTCCGAGGGGTTGCGCGTGACAGAACGTTGCCAGTCGGGCTTCAGTAAGCCACGCGCTCGGCAAGGACGACGACATTGAGCACCATGTCGATCGAAACGGTCTGCATGCCCACAGTCTTCACAATGGCCCGCGAGAGTGTCAATCCGCCGACTCGTCGTCTCAATATTCGGACAAGCTTCCACCACGTGAGACTGTGCCAGCGGCGGGGCCCTCGGCCCCGCCGCCGGACTCTTCCCGGGCGTCAGCTCAGGACGGCACCCTCACTCGCCGAGTGGACGAGCTTCGCGTACTTGGCCAGGACGCCCTTCGTGAACTGGGCAGGGATCGGCGCCCAGCCCTCGCGGCGCGAGGCGAGCTCGGCGTCGTCGACAAGGAGCTCGAGCGTGCGGTTCGGGATGTCCACGCGGATGCGGTCGCCGTCGCGCACGAAGGCGATGGGGCCGCCGTCGACCGCTTCGGGGGCGACGTGCCCGATGCACAGGCCCGTCGTGCCGCCCGAGAAGCGGCCGTCCGTGAGCAGGAGGACATCCTTGCCAAGGCCCGCACCCTTGATTGCTCCCGTGATGGCGAGCATCTCGCGCATGCCGGGCCCGCCCTTGGGGCCCTCATAGCGGATGACGACGACGTCGCCCGCCTTGATCTTGCCGTTGTCCAGCGCGTCGAGCGCGCCCTGCTCGCGCTCGAACACGCGGGCGCTGCCTTCGAAGACCTCGGCGTCGAAGCCCGCCGTCTTGACGACCGCGCCCTCGGGAGCGAGCGAGCCGTTGAGGATGGAGACGCCGCCCGTCTTGTGGATCGGGTTGTCCAGCGCGCGGACGATCTTGCCGTCGAGGTCCGGCGGCGCGATCTCGGAGAGGTTCTCGGTGACCGTCTTACCGGTCACCGTGAGCGCGTCGCCGTGCAGGAGGCCCGCGTCGAGGAGCGCGCGCATGACGACGGGGACGCCGCCGACGCGGTCGAGGTCGTTCATGACGTAGCGGCCGAACGGCTTGAGGTCGCCGAGGTGCGGGACCTTGTCACCGATGCGGTTGAAGTCCTCGAGCTCGAGCTCGACCTCGGCCTCGCGCGCGATGGCGAGGAGGTGCAGGACGGCGTTCGTCGAGCCGCCGAATGCCATGACGACGGCGATCGCGTTCTCGAACGCCTCGCGCGTCAGGATGTCGCGCGCGGTGATGCCCTGGCGGAGGAGGTTCACCACGGCCTCGCCCGAGCGGTGCGCGAACATGTCGCGGCGGCGGTCCGCCGAGGGCGGGGCGGCGGAGCCGGGGAGGGACATGCCGAGGGCCTCAGCGGCGCTCGCCATCGTGTTGGCGGTGTACATGCCGCCGCACGCACCCTCGCCTGGGCAGATCGCGCGCTCGATGCGATCAAGGTCGCCCTTCGACATCTTTCCGGCCGCACACGCGCCGACCGCCTCGAAGGCGTCGATGAGCGTGACGTCCTTCTCCGTGCCGTCCTCGAGCTTGACCCAGCCCGGCATGATCGAGCCCGCGTAGAGGAACACGCTCGAGACGTCGAGCCGCGCGGCCGCCATGAGCATGCCCGGCAAGGACTTGTCGCAGCCCGCGAGGAGCACCTGGCCGTCGATCCGCTCGGCCTGCATGACCGTCTCGACCGAGTCCGCGATGATCTCGCGCGAGACAAGCGAGAAGTGCATGCCCTGGTGGCCCATCGAGATGCCGTCGGAGACCGAGATCGTGCCGAACTGCATGGGGAAGCCGCCGGCTGCGTGGACGCCTTCCTTGGCGGCCTTCGCGAGACGGTCCAGCGAAAGATTGCACGGAGTGATCTCGTTCCACGAGCTCGCGATGCCGATCTGCGGCTTGGCGAAGTCATCATCGCCGAAGCCGACGGCGCGCAGCATGCCGCGCGCGGGGGCGGCGTGGATGCCATCCGTGACGACTCGGCTTCGCGGCTTGATATCGACGCCCTCGCGGGGCGCGGTGGAGGTCTGGCTCTGCTCGGTCATGGGCAAAGTCTATGACCGCGGTGGGGCCCGCCCCGTCGCCCGACGACGCGTCGGCGCCAAATATCGGCATTGTGTCGCCCACATCACGGACAGATGTCCACATCGCGGACACGTAGACTGAATCCGCGGCGAAAGGAGCAAGCGTGAGCAGCCAGCACCCGCCCCCGGTCAGTGGCCGAAGCACTGGGGCGTCGGACGCAGCCCTCAAAGCGGCGCTGCACCGGCTCTTCGATGGACAGATCCCGAACTACGCGTCGTACAACCTCATCTGCGCTGCCGAAGCAGGCGGCACCGTCGACGCCGAACCCGGATCGATTCCCGGTCCGCCGATTCCGCTCGGCTTGGTGCTGGGGTACCGGCGGCAGCCCGCCGAGCTCGTCATCGCACCGTTCGACCGGCGCACCCTCACCCCGATCGGGCGCCCCTCGACGATCGATCTGACCAACCTCGCGTACGCCGAAGAGGCCACGCTGGGCGCCTTCGACATTGGGACGAACATGGGCCGCATCTTCTGCTTCACCGTGCGGAGCAGCTGCGCGCTCGACCGTCCAGACGTGCCCGCACCGAGGACGATCGAACAGCACGACGACGCCGAAGACTTCGCCGAGTTCATGCGGGGCCTCACGGCGCTCTGAGGTGGCCACCGCCGCGTGGCCACTGGACACGTACGACGCGGGATCCTTCAATGGTCGAAAGGCATCACGCACTACAGGGACGGGGTGCCGCGGACCGAATGGGGGTCGCCATGGACTGGCTTCCGATCGTCATCTCCTCCCTGGCCCTCGCGGCCGTCGCAGCGTGGACCATCTTCCACAAGGACGCATCGCTCGCGGGCACTGGGCGCCACCGTTCGCGGCCGGGCGGAACTGTGTAGCCCATCCCGGAATTCGCAGCACGACAGCGCGGGGCAACGGCCCCTGAGCGCGCGTGCAGGCCGTTGAGTTGACACGTAAAACGGAGTAGTCTCGCGCCACTGTTGGCCGTGACATTGGGGGCCCTTGTGACACTTCGATCGGCATTGCGCACGCTTGCGGCCGCCGCCCTGATTCTTTCTCTATCCGGCTGCGGCGGGACCGCCCTAGCTCCGTCTCCGACGACCTCGGCGGTTCACACTTCGGCGGCACCGGCCCTCGCGAGCCCTTCGCCACCCCGCGCGACGCCGACAGCCACGCCTTCGCCTACAAGCGCAAGTCCCGTCGCTGCACCGAGTTCGGCTCCTGCACCTCCCCCGGCCGTTGTCGCGCCGCCGCCTCAGGCCCCTCCCGCCCAAGCGCCAGCTCAGACATACATCATTCCAGGTGCCTTCTGCCCGGACGCCATGGTCGGTCAGGCCGGAGTCGCCGCGAACGGGCACACCTACGTGTGCGGCCGCAATGGGCCGGATGCAAGTGGCCACTACCACTGGAACAAATAGGTATGGCAGGCAAAACGAAAACACCCCGCCGCCTCTCGGCGACGGGGTGTTTCCCATCGATGTGCGCCCCCCGGGACTCGAACCCGGAACCCATTGGTTAAGGGCCGGCGACTCCGACGACGCCGTCGTCATCCCCTTCCCCGGGCCGCTGGACGCCCCACAGGAGGCCGGAGAGCACGACGGCGAGGTCATCCTCCTCCCCCAGCCCCGCGAGCGCGGCACGAGCCCTCTCGACCATCCGGGCGACGTCGTCGACCTGGACTCGCGGAGGGCCTGAAATGGGAACAATGGCCGAGCGCGCCAACAGACACCGGAGCGCTGCCGAGGCCGAGGAGCACCTGTGCACCCGCGCGCTCCTGCGCGGCGACCTCGAGGGCGCCCGCTGGCACGCCGAGTATGCGGCGTACGAGCTCCACCTCGAGCGCGAGCTCCGGGACACCGCCGACATCGCATTCAGGGCCCTCCTGGACGCCTACGACGAGCGCCGGGCCACCCGGACCAGCACGGAGGAACCGGCGACCACACACGGAGACCTCAATGGCGCGAGAGCTGAAAACACTGACGTCGAGTGATGCCCACCACCGATCGGCCACGGAGATCCGCGGAATCGGGCACGGATACGCACGCAGGCGTGCCTAGGATCCGCAGCATGACATCACGACCGATGCCGGGGGGCTGGTCGACGGCGGTCTCGAGTTGGCTCAGCTGGCTCAGAGCCTCCGGACGACCAGAGAGCACGATCAAACTCCGCACCACACAGCTCCGACGCCTCGCAGAGGCCCACCCAGACCGAGCGCCATACTCGCTATCCGTCGACGATCTCGCCGAATGGCTAGGAGCCCACGCATGGGCGGCGGAAACGCTCCGCTCGCATCGCGCGGCCGTGCGAGGCTTCTACACCTGGGCTCATGCCACCGGCCGAGCGCACGTGAATCCGGCGGCCTTCCTGCCGACCGTGAAGGCCGCGGAGGGGAAGCCCCGGCCCGCGCCAGATCCCGTGATCCGGTCCTCACGCCTGCGCGCCGATCCGAGGGACGAGCGGATGATCCGCCTCGCCTCGGAGGCGGGCCTGCGAAGCTGCGAGATCTGCAAAGTCCACACCGACGACGTCGAGCCCGACATGCTCGGATGGTCGCTCCGTGTGAAGGGCAAGGGCGGGCGTGTCCGGCTCGTTCCCCTCTCCGACGGTCTGGCGAGCATGCTGCGCAACGCGCCGCCCGGGTACGTGTTCCCCGGACGGATAGAGGGGCACCTGAGCGCCGCATATGTCTCCAAGCGCCTCTCCCGCGCGCTCGACGGCGACTACACCGGCCACCAGCTACGGCACCGTTTCGGCTCCGTTGCCTACAGCGCCGAAAGAGACCTCCGAGCCGTGCAAGAGCTCCTCGGACACACCCGGCCGGAGACCACCGCCCGGTACGTCCTCGTCCCCGACGGCGCCAAACGGACGGCCGTCATGGCCGCTGCATCGTAGTCCGGCACCCATGAACCGATGGGATAGGAGAGCTATCCCCTAGAATCCAGTTCGTCACACACCCACATGAGTCCAAGGGGGACCACGATGACACAGATGCCCGAGGCGCCGCTACACGAATTCACCAGCCACACCGCCGGCAAAAACGCCAAAGTGCGGATCTATTCCGACCGACTTGAGTGGGATCTCGCCCGCGGGGTCTCGGCCGGGAAGCTCGCAGCCGGCGTGCTCACAGGAGGCGTTTCCCTCCTCGCCACCGGAGTGAAGAACGGCAAGGCGGGAACACAGATGATCCCGATCCGCTCGATCAGCTCAGTGCTGACAAAACGCGACGGAATGCTTAACAGCATCGTTAGCGTCATCAGCTCAGGGCACGCGATCGACTTCCGCGTCTCGCACTCCGAAGCCGCCCAGGTCCGGGACACCCTGAACAGGCTGATCGCTGCCGGCTGATCCCTCATACGCGACGATGGCCCCGCCCTCCGTCACGCAGGGCGGGGCCATCGTTTCTGGGCGGCAGGACAGTACGGCACCAATTAGTGCCTCAAAACCGCCCCCTCACCGGAGTTACCGCAGGTCAGCGTGCTGCGCCCCCGGCGGAAAGCGACCAAGTGACCAAACTCAGGCCCTAGCACGCCGCCGCTGCGACGTCCTGTTCGCCATGCTCCGCGACCACCCACTCTACGAGCCGCACCCCAGCGGCTTGACGTAAACCATAGAGGCACCCCCAGTTACTGCCGCACGGGGCTGCCTACCAACACGTTCAGGACTGCTCGCCTTAGACACCCGAACCCGGCGAATTCGCTTCCGTCGCAGATCGCAGCTGCGCCCACTCGCCGAGGATAATTCGATTTGCGCGACTTTCGCTCGCGCCCTCCGTCCACTCAGAGCCGGCCGAATAGATGAGGCGAAGAGCGCGAACAGCGATTTCGACTGAATGATCTGCCGCGGCCCGCCGCTTGGTCTCCGAGACCTCAGTTCCGTGCACAACTTTGCTGCGCGCGTCATAGGTTTCTTTCAGCTTCTTTACTAGCTGTGGCCTTTCTCCAATGTTGGTTTCGAGCAGAATCGCCAGTGCCGTCGTGACTCTGTGAAGCGTCTCCGAAGAGGTACCTACAAGGCTCTCCCAGCAGATAACACCGTCAATTAGCCGATCGTCGACATCGTAGCGTTCGCTGATGGCAGAACCAAGTTTTCGAGCCGCGATGTTCAGACTAGGGGTGTGGTTTGCCTCAATGAGCCGTGCCCATCGCTCAATGCCCGCGATTTGGCCCTCTTCAACCGCGAGGACTTCTCGAGGGTGCCCGAACGTCCTCCGGCCCGCTCCGAATCCGCTGGCAAATGGAACAATTCTCGTTGAGAACGTCAGTCCTGGAGCACCATGCCGGCCCCCGTCGATGCCCAGTACAAAGGCGAGAGGGAGGAGGGTTCGAATGTGTTCTTCGAGGCTTTGGAAATCTGGGGACACCATGGCCTCGGGGGCACCATCACGACTAATCCGGACCGGCGAAGGTTTCTTCCCGATCAATACTGCTGAGGTTGGAGCCGCGCCAGATGAGCTGGCGGATGCCCTTGCTTCTTCGGGTATAGGAATGATGATGCCCCAAGGTGTCCTGATGCAAGCATCCTGGGGCAATGAGATTCCGTTTAGTCCATGGACGGTCGTGATTTCAACGGGCTCCCCCCGCATTGCCCGCTTCAACGATGCGAAGTTCCCGAGAACAAGGTCGCAAAATTCACCCTCAGAATTTACAGGCTGAACCTTTGCCATCCGAATTGCAGGGTATAGGAGTGATAGGGCGAGGATCGATTCCCTCGAGCTCCCTCCGGGGTAGGTGATTATCGGATCAAGCTGACCTTCGGCGGAAGCCAGACCCGCAAGATCTCCATCCTGCGCCAACGCCTCTGTTGCATCACTGAACTCCTTCAACTGCATAATCACTGATGTCGCCAACGTGCTAATTTCGAGCATGGGCTCATCGTAGAAACTTTGGCCGTCCTGGGCGGATAACTGGGGGCTTTGCAAGACGGCAAAGCTGACTTTCGCTAGATTCCGGAGGCTCTCTTCCGAATAAGATCCTGCCATCATTGCTATCCCCTTTTCCCGAGAGTGGACGTATCCACGCACCCAAATTTTCGCTTGCTCGCGAAGGGCTGCGGGGTACCGCAGCCCGCTCGCCGCGCAATGCCACCTTGCGGTCCCCTCCCCGCTGGCTCGGCGTTCCGCAAGGCCACTCGACGAAGGTACCCCCACTCGGCGCCAACAGAGCGCGTCATTCAGACCATGCGCTCACCGAGGTCGAGGGAGAGCGATTGCTGCGCGCAATGCTCGTCGTCGGGGCAAGCCACCTCGCGATGGCCGAGAGCCTCGGGCACCCCGAGGGCACGACGGCTGCCGAAGTCAGCCGGCACGAAGAGATCCTGGACTCAATCATGGGGAACTCGAACTACGTCGCGTAAACGCAGGCGCCCGCGGATTCTGGGTGCTCGACGAAGGAGACGACGAGCACCCACCCACGATCGTCTACGCCGACACCCACGGCACCGGGTGCAGCTTCGGCGACACTCTTCTGAACTAGGCTCTGTCCGTGAAGGTCACTCGCACCATGCGTCCCATCGAAACGAAGACCCTTGAGGCCAGCCAGGCGCGCTTCGAGCCGATCCAGAGCGCGGGCCCCGAACGATGGAAGCCGCTCCAGATGAAGCAGGCATAGGTGGAGATTGCGCTTCAACTCATCGTTGCCCTCCTCGGCGGCGGCATCGTTTCTGCAGCCGTGACATGGTGGACTCACAAGTCGGCCGGAAGGCGAGCGCAGGCGGATTGGGCGCGCGATCTGAGGCTGAAGACCTACTCGGAGTTGGTGGCTTCAATGGACGACCATCACACGCACCTTCTCGAGATCCGAATGATGATCATCGACGAGCGGTGGTACGCGTTCGGCACAACTCCGGGTGTGCGGCTCCCGCCGACCGCGAGCGGTCTATTCGGGATCATGGCTTCCGCGGACGTCAAGAAGGCTCAGTTCACTTGGCTGGCGCAGGCATACCAGTTCGGCGTGGCACTCAACGAGACAGGAACCGTTCGCAAGGCGGTCGCCCGCGATCGACTCGACGACATCATCGAGCCGGATGGGTTCGAGTCTATTAAGGACTGGGGAGACATCGAGCTTCTCAGCCGAATGAGCAGCCTCGACCTCGCCCGCGGCCGGGTGCTGGAAGCAATCCGCGCCAGCCTCGGTGTCGGGGACTTCCTCAAGGCTGAGCGCGATCTAGAGCGGCCTGCTGCGCAAGGGCTTGGAGGGCGACAAGGTGACCACTGAGCGCCGCCCTGCCCCCCTTGGTAAGGCTGGCCCATGTCTTCGGGCGCCCACCCAGCCCGACGGGCTTTCGAAGACCGACGTACCCGGCATCGGCCAGCACTTTGAGGTGCTTGGACAGGACAGAGTCGGCGACGTCGAGCTCGTCTCTCAGCTTGGAGAACTCGAGTTCCTTGACAGCGGCGAGCATCACGCACACGCGCAGCCTCAGAGGTGCGTGGATGGTCTCGTCGAATCCTGCGACCGTGTTCATCGGCCAGCGCGGATCCGTCTGGACAACGCACGGTCATAGGGGAGCATTACTGCGGACACCGAGAGCGCGGCGCCCACAGCGACCAGCCAACCGGACCACGAAGGCAGCGGGCCGAACCGGGCCACCAGCGCCGCGATGCTCGCTGCAAGCATCACGGCTCCTACAACTCCGGCCGTCTGAAGATCGATCCATCTGAATCGCTCGACCGCTCCGAGCCGCTTCTTGCCATCCCGCACGATGACCGAGCCCGTAACGGTGAAAAGCGCGCTCACGGCGATTACGGCCAGCGGCGGAAGCCAGACGATCACCACCAAGTAGACGAAGACGTGCGCGCCGAACAGCCAGAAGTATCAGCTAGGGGCTCGGAGCTCCGAGGCGAGCCGATCTCGAGCCTCCTCGGCGTCGGCGAGCGCCTTCTGGAACCCGTAATCACTTTCCATAACAGAAAACTATTCGAGCACCCGCGTACAAGACACGCTCGCCGCCCCGGTCTCATCGGAGTCCGAACGCGGCATTCGGGTCAGCCCGGACTGGCCTCAATGCCTCGGCCAGCACCCAGCGCTCGACGACGACCGGGTCCGGGGCGCCCTGGACCTCGATGCAATACGAGATCCGCGCCGACCACTTATAGCTGTGTCGCCGCCACTCGATCACCAGCACCTGCCGTGGAGGCGCGCCAAGGCTCAGCGCTGTCTTTAAGCCACGCGTGCCGCGTCAACCGCGGTCGCGGCCACAATCGATCACGCCGCGGCTTGCCCACATCTCGAGAGTAGAACAAACGTATTAGGTATCTGCTTAGCTGAAGTTCCCTCCCAGCATTCCCGATTTCCGACCATGCCGGTGAGCTCCGACTGCGCTGTTCGGTTTCGATAGCCAAGGACAGCAGGCCAAGACCGGCGCCGGTTGGATTTCAGACGCCAGGACCGATGACCGATCTTTTTCTCGACGGAGGTGGCTGCGGCATATCAAGCCGAGGTCGAGAGGATGACCGCTGACACGGGGGAGCAACTCGTACGCCCAAATGGCGATGGCTGAGCGCAGCCCGGCTCCAGCGCAGTCTCGCAAGGCACTCGACGCAGGCCTCCAAGACCCGCGCATGCCAAATCTGCTGTCTCGACCCTGCCCGCGCTAGAGCTCCACCTGTCGCTCGGCGTGCTCTTGCCTCCCGTGCCGCTAGGCCTCAGAATTGGCAACTCACCTGTAGCAGACGGTCAGCACAAACTCGCAACTCGCGAGAGGTCATTGGACGTAGGAGAGCACATGCAGCCAGATGAGAGGTTGCTCGACGGAGTGGCGGAGATCCTCGAACCAAATGCCATGTACTTCAACTCCGGCAAGGATGACAGTACTCGCTATTTCGCCGATGCGAGCGTCCTGCAGTTCCTAGGGCTCCTGCTTACGACCGTAGTCCTGCCAACCCTCAGCAACGTACTGAGCGACGACCTTAAGGAGAGACTCAAGAAATGGCGAGCGAAGCGACAAGCAGCGCCAGCCGATGAACTTGAGGAGGGATTGATGCAAGCCTCAGCAAGCCCTGCCCCTTCTCCCGAAGCGAGCGCGGCAGCGGTAGCCGCAGCGGCAGCCGTGCTGGAACACTATGGATGGCCGGCTGCTGCGGCCGCTAAGGACGCGAGCAAGGTCGTCACCCACATCTCTGTAACAATTTGGACCGAAAAGCAGTGAAGTACGTCGACCGGTCCTTGATTCGCCGACTCCAGGACGCGGAGCTTATCTCTTTGCTAGCATTTTCAGCTGAGGAACTGGCCGAAATTGAAGACGGTACACGCGTTGACACGTCACAACTGCAGGAAATGGCGAAAAACATCCGTTCGGCTACATCCCAACCTTCGGCTCACGAGGTGGTTCGTCAACCCTACCTGTCACCGGAGGGAGGCACTTCAGCTTCCCCCTACAAGTTGAGAAACGAGGGAACATTCGGTGGCTACTGGGAGGCCTGGAAGCGCTTCACCTCACATTGGTTTTCAGCTGCGGAATCCCGGCGTGTCCCGGACTATCCCTTCAATCTCGTTTTCCGGGGCATCCTGGCTCTCGGCGACCTAAATTTCCAGGAGGCGCGCAGCCTGCTGGATCAACTCTGGAACGATCGATGGATCCTGGAATCACTGGAAGCAGGGCGACTGATCGGCGCCCTTGAAACCTCCTTCAATATCCCACAGGACGCTACGCGCCTTTCTCGCCTCACCGAGCAAGTGATGACTCAGGTGAGGGAGTTGAAAGACAATGTCAGTTCCCTGGCCGCATGGTTTCAGGGGGTCCGAGATGTGGCGCCAGACGTCGCGTATGGCTTCCACTTATCTCGTCAACTTAACGACAACAAGGCCAACCGGCTCTTTGACGAGATGCTTGCAGATTTAGGTGGCATTGTGCTGCAGGGCGGTTTGCTCGACGCGCTCACTGGCGCCGTACCCTTCATAGAACACTTAGATGGTAACTCAGCGAGGGATCTGCGCTACAAATTTAATGCTCGCATCATCTACCCTCGGTTCTGGTATGAACGCGCCCTGACCGTACTGGGCTCGAACGTGGATAACCTCCCGCCAGAGATGATTCAATATGACCGATCGGAAGCTGTGGCCTGCGCGGCGGCCGAGTCGATAGACAACAGTCTCTTCAATCTAGGCTGGAGTCTACCAAGATTGGAAGATTAGCAGGCTCAAATCTGGAAGGCCCATGACTCATACCCAAAGGAGGTCGGTATCGGCCCATTCCGCACCTCATTCTGAGTCCACACCCGCCCCGGCTCCGCGGTGACAAATCGACAATGCACCCAGAGCCCACTTCAGCTAAGCAGATACCTAATACAAACGTTCGAATCCCTTGGGCTACGAATGTCGGCGCGGAGAACGGATCAAAAGGCGCGCCCGGGGGTCGCTGTGGGGGACAGCTCCGCTCCGGGCGCGCACCAGGAGGCTACACGACGAATGCGCCCCCACCCGGTGTGGGTGGGGGCGCGTTGCGTGTCAGGTGTGGGGTCCGAGGGCTGTGGTGAGGGCTTCGCCGAGGACCTTGTGGCCGAGGGCGTTGGGGTGTGTGCCGTCGCCTCCGATGGGACCCTTGTCGACGCGCCATTTCCCGGGCTCGGCCGGGTCCTCGACCGCCTGGGCGACCTCGACCACGGCGTGGAGCGGGTGGCCCGACTGCCCCGCCCTGACGGCAGCCGGGTCGGCGGTTCCCACGGCAGCTGGGGTCCCGGAGGCCAGGGGCGCGCCGTCGCGGAGCCACGCGTTCCAGGCCTGCCGGGTCAGGGTGGACGCCACGGGTGTCTGCCCGGCCAGGGTGGTGAACCCGTCCGTGGAGGCCGCCTGCGGCAGGGTGGTGGTCTGCAGCACCCGGGCGGCGCCCGCGGCCTTGCACTGGTTCCAGAACTTGACCGCGGTGGCCTGGAGCGTGGTCAGGCCGGTGCCCATGTCGTTGATCGCGTACTCGGACAGGACCGTGTCGGCGTACTGCAGGGCGGTGGCCATCCTGTGGTCCCAGGCGCCGGGTAGTGGTAGAACCCTTCGCCGCCCATCGCGGCGAGCACGCTGGCGAAGCCGTGGTTCCGTGCCGCCTGCACGAGGTAGCTGTTGGCCTCGGCCGCGATCGAGTCCCCGCACAGCACCCACGACGCCCTGTCGGAGGGCGCCCAGAGCCCGGACGGCCGCAGCGCCCCCGTCCCCGGATGCGCGGGGACCGCGGCGGCGGCCTGCTCCCATGTGCCGGCCGCGCCGCCGGGGTCGTAGCCAGGCACGGGCGGGGTGTTGGAGGAGACGAGGTTCCCGTCCGTGTCGGCGTCCACCCATGTCAGGATGTCGATCGCGTCCCCGGCGCGCAGCCGCACCGGGACCGGGTCACAGGAGACCTGTCCGCCGTCGGCCGGGATGCCCGCGACCGGGTTCCCGGCGAAGGCCACGTCGACTGGGGTGGTGAGGGACCCGCCGCTGATCCTCGCCCGGAACACCCCGGTGCCGGTGGGCGGGCCGCCGAGCCGCTGCCGGCGCACCACCCACGTGAACACCGGGTCCTGGACGTCCACGAGGACCCGGTGCCGGGTGGTCCCGGCCTTGCCCGGGTCCGCGGCCCTGATCTGCCACTGCGCGCTCGCCTGCTCGGCAAGGCTCAGCACGTTCCGCACCGGACCCGTGGGCACGGCGAACGGCGGCTCGGCCGGGGAGGGGCCCGTGCCGGTGCCGGTGAGGAGCAGGAGCGACGCGCCGCCCATCAGGCGGCCCCCGCTGCCTGGGCGAGCTCGAGGATCTGCGCCGCACTCAGGGCGGAGCGGTGGACCGTCGGGGAGTCCACGAGCCCGGTCATCCGCAGGCTCGTTGAGCCCGGCGACCAGCCGCCGACCATCGGCCCCGGGACCGAGCCGTTGACCGCCCCGGAGAGCGCGACGCTGGCGACCTGGGTCCCGTTGACGTACAGGCGGGCCGTCGCCCCGTCGTAGGCCAGAGCCACATGGTAGAGCGTGCCCGGGGCCCACGCCCCGCCGAGGAGCTCCTTGTTCCCGCCCGCGGCGGCCACGACGCCCTGGAACTTGCCGGTCGCCCCGTGGAGTGCGATCCACGAGTTCCCGGCGAAGATCACCTGATGCGTCCCGGCCGCGGCCGTGGAGCGGACCAGGGCCATCATCGTGAACGCCCCGGCCCCGGCGTCCATGGCCGACGCCGTGGCGCCGGTGGCCGTGATCGGCCCGGCCGCGTTGGCGAAGTCGGCTGAGCCGGTGCCGCCGTCCAGTCCCGTCCCCCACGCGAGCCCGGCGGGCGCCGCCCAAGCCAGGGATCGGTCGGAGCCGGCATTGGCGGTGTCGCCGTCGAGCCTGAGCCACGTCGCCGGGTTCGTCGCAGCGAGGGCCTGCTGGTACGTCTGGGCCGCCTGCGTCGAGGCAGTCACGGACGCGGCGGAGCCGCGGTTCCCGGCCGCGTCGAAGGCCCGAACCTCGATCGTGTACGAGGTGTTCGCCGTCAGCCCGGTGACGGTGAACGCCGTCCCCGTCGACCCGGTGGAGACCCATGCCCCGGCGTTGGCCCGGTACTCGTACCCGGCGACCCCCGTGTTGTCCGTCGCGGCGGTCCACGACAGCGGGATCGTGGTCTTCGTCGGCGTCCCCGCGGCGAGGCTTCCCGGTGCTGTCGGCGCAACGCTGTCGACGCCCTCGAACCAGGCGGCGCGGGTGCCGAGCCAGCCCCCGGCCGGGTTCTGGACGAAGGTGAACAGGTCGACCGCGCCCGTCCCGGTGTGGAGGGCCGGCACCGCACCGCCGTCCCACTTGATCCCGGCCGGCCACGCCGCGGTCCCGCCCCCGCCAGGGCCTTGCGCGAGGGCGAGGCCAACCACCGCCCCGGACGGGACCGCGACCGGCTGGTCCGCGGCCGTGAGCACGACGAAGACCACCCCGGCCCCGCCCCCGGTGCCGCCCGCGCCGGGGACGAACCTCCCTGCCTTCGCGTCATACACGGGCACCTGCCCGTCGGTGATCCCGGCCGGGATCCCGACGAACCGCTGCGCGAGGGCGACAGCGGTCTGCGAGCCCACAGTGGCGACGGCCTGGGCGACCTGCGCGTCGGTCGCCCCCGAGGCGGCGAGCGCCGCGGCCAGCGCGGCGGCGACGTTCTCCAGCATCCCCTTGTACGAGGACGCGGTGACGGTCAGCCCGCCGCCGACGAGCTTGACCTGAGGCACCCCCGCGACGAACGGGGGCAGGAACGCGTCCTTGCTAGAGGCCAGCGGGTTCGGCAGGGGAAGCCCGTTGAGGTCCTTCAGCGCCAGCGGGGATGCGTTGGCGGTGTCGGCGACGTCGTACACGGTGACGCTCGCGTTCGCGGCGCGGGCGAAGGTGACGGGGTCGGCGACGAGGGTCGAGTCGAACGGGTAGTCGGTCATGCTCTGTGTCCTTTCGAGGGCGTGAGGTATCCGGCGGCGAGCGCGACGAGGACCGCGGCGGCGCCCGCGACCTCGTCCGGGACCTCGACGCCGAAGAAGACCCGGAGGGCCCAGACGAGGACGGTCACGGCCGCGACGCTGCCGGAGGTGGCGAGGGTGACGGGCCCGATGCCCCGGCCGGTGGGCGGCGCGGTGTGCTCAGCCACGGGAAGCTCCTTCCAGAGCGCGGGTGTAGAGGGTTACGGCGGCGTCGGCGATGAGCGCGAGCACCGCCACGGCAGCCGCAGCGAGGAGGACGGCGGCCGCGGCGACTCCGGCGGCGACGAGCGGCCGGGTCACCTCTGCCGCCCGAGGAACAGGGCGAGCAGCCAGTCGAAGAACCGCCGCAGGACGGTGGCCTCCACCTCGGGCGTCACCCGATCCTGGACCGGTGCGGGTTCGGGCGGGTAGGCGACGTCGTACCGGGCGAGGTCGATCGCGGCCCCGCAGTCCGTGGAGCAGCCGGGCACGTCGCGGTGGCGGATCAGGCCCAGCTTCCGCCCGTACTTCCCGTCGACGGCGAGCAGGAGGGCGCGTGCCGTCAGGACCGTCTCGGGGTCCTGGGCCGGGTCGGTCTCCACCCCGAACCAGCCGTTCCCGGTCGGCCCGGCGTGGTAGGCGCGGTCGGCGAGGGAAACGTGCTGGCGGATCCGCCGGCCGGAGACGGAGAAGTACGCCGAGACGGACGTGCCCGGGGTCTTGAACTGGCTGTCCGTGGAGTCGAACGTGTCCACCCCGGGCGTGCCGAACTGGTGGATCACGGCCTTGTCCGGGCTGGCGCTCCCGGCGCCCTCCTGGAGGTTGCCGCCGTCCGCCGGGGACTTCTCCACCGTCACCACCACTCCGTCCTCGCGCGTCAGGGCGACGAAGTCGAGCGCGAAGTAATACGGGGCCGCGGACGGGGCCGGGGAAGGCGCGGGCGCCGGAGCTGGCACGGGCGTCGGGGACGGGGCGGAGAGGTCGCCGAGGTAGTCCAGGCCGGCGAGGTCGTTCCCTGCCGCGTTGGCCCAGACGAAGAAGCCGCTCACCGTCTTGTACCACGCGTCGTCGGGCGGGGCCTCTCCGTACGGGTTCTCGCCCTTGACGTAGCCGACGACCGCGATCGTCGCGCCGTTGGCGATCCCCTCCGGGTAGCCAGGTGCCGGGGCAGCGTCGGCGGAGGGCGCGACTCGCGCCCACGCGACGTCGTTCGTCACCGTGCGGGTGATCGGCCCCGCGGGAGGCGACGGCGGGTCGGCGGGCGTCGGCTCGGTCCAGTAGCCCGAGCAGACCTGCCGCGGGTCCGTACGGCCGAGCGTGGGCGAGGCCAGGACGTAGCCGGGCAGGAGCGCCTCGAAGTGCAGGTGGGGGCCCGAGGAGTACCCCGTGTTGCCGGTGTAGCCGATGATGTCCCCGCGGCGGACCCGCTCGCCGATGTTCCGGTCCGTGCGGTCGAGGTGGCCGAACACGAACGTCGGCTCCGCGTCGCCGCAGTTCAGCACCACCGAGATGCCCCCGCGCAGCCACAGCAGGTTGTCCTGCCACGTGCCGTCGACCCAGTCGGCCCACTCGATCACCCCGTCGCCCGGGGCGCGCACAGGGGTGCCGATCGGGGCCGCGAAGTCGCGGCCTGTGTGCCCGCCGGCCGGATTGACGCCGTTGCCCGGGTTGGACCCGAACTCCTGCGTCACCGGGTATTCAGGCCCAACGGGCCAGTCGTAGCTCATCGCAGGTTCCTCTCATGGGGCATGGGTGAGGGCCCCAGCCTGTGGCGGGGGCCCTCGGGGCGGGGGTTGGGTCAGTCGGTGAAGGGCTGTTCCTCGCGGAGCGAGGGCGGGGCCGGGGGCGGCGGGGGCTTCTGCTCCCAGATGTGTTGCTGCAGCATGTCGATGTACTTCCGGTCGATGTCCCGGGAAGCCTGAAGGCCCGCGATCGTGCCATGGTCCTTGAGCTGGGCGGTCCGCAGGTCGCGTATCTCGGTCTGCCAGTACTCCATCAGCGCGTTCCAGCCCGCGTTCTCGGCGGTCACCGTCGCCGCGTCCGCGGTGGTCTGGGCCGCCCTCGCGGTAGCGAGCTCCACCCGCGCTTTCCTGTGCGCCCCGTACAGGGCAAGCAGCCCGCCGCCGAAGACGAAGTTCAGCACCAGCGACAGGAGATCAGTCCAGGCCAGGATCCCGTCGTCCACGCGCTCACCATCCGATCGCGAGCCAGTTGATGCGGTGCCACTGGTTGCCCCACAGCCTGATCCCGCCGCCGGGGTTCATAGTCATGAGGCCGTAGACGAAGTCGTTCCTGTCGCCGACGGGCGCCCACCCGCCCGCGATGCCGTAGCTCATCGGGGCGTTCCACCACGCCCGGTCGGTGCTGGTGTCACCGGGGGTGATCTGCACTGTGAGAACCCCGTTCGGGAAGGGGGTCGGATAGGTGAGGCGGGCGTACCCGTTGGGGTCGCTCTGCTGCGCGACCGTTCCCGCCTGCACGAGGAAGTCGGTGCCCTGCGGCGGGACCCCGCCCACGAGGGTGCTGCCCGCCCCGAGCAGGGGGATCCTTCCGAGTCTGGTGCTCTTCGTCCAAGCCATGGTGTCGTTGGCGCCGAGCGTGCACTGCCACACGTCGCCCTCGATCGTCACGGTCGACCCCACGCGGTCGAGGTACGTCAGGACGAGGTCTGACTTGGCGACCATGCCGCCGTTGGCTCCCCAGAGGCGCAGGTCGACGACCGCGGTCGGCTGGGACTGGCCGCCCGTCCACTGCACAAGCGCGAGCGGCTGGTCCTCGACGATCCCGGGGAAGACCTGCCGCTGGGTGTTCGAAAGCGGGGTCGGCGCGACGGCCTTCCCCGGCAGGCCCTTCGCCGAGGTGCCCTTCACCGCGACGAATCGAGACTGGCCGCCGGCCGGCTGCCAGTTGCGGCGCATCGCGATGAGGTCCCATCGAGTCTGGCCGAGGCTGATCGGGTCGCATTGGATGGTCTCGATCGCATTCGAGGTGTCGATCACACCCGGACCCCATCCGACGCCCGGGGCGATGTTCAATGCCTGGGCCGTTGACGGGTGCGGCGTGACTGCCCAGTCGCCCGCCCCGATTACGCCCCACTGCATGCCCCCGCTGTTGGGCAGGAGGGAGGCCAAGCCGGGCTCTGTGATCGGCCCGTCGTAGCCGATGCTCGTGATGGCCATCTATCTGCTCCTCATGTCTCTCAGGGCTGAGGCGGTCCGGCGGACGGCTTTGGCCAGCACTTCGTCGTCGCTGTCGGCGATCTCGCCTATCTTGGGCGTGACCTCGAGTCCGCTTTCGGCCTTCCACGTCAGCTCCGCGGAGCGGAGGATGTCGGTGACGACGAGGTCGGGGCCAACCCGCAGCGACACCCGATCGCCGACGTGGACGCCGTCGCGGCCGTAGCGGAAGTTCTCGGTCTCGGAGAGCCTGATCTTGAGCCCGGTCTTCTCGGCCGTCTCGGCGAACGTTTCGACGGCGCGCTGGGCAAAGACGTCCCCCGCGTTGGTGTCGCGAGCGTCGCGGAACACCTCGATGACGTCGCCCCATTCCGCGGCCCGGGCGGCGTTCTGGAAGAGGGCGAACTGGCGGGCTGTCCCTTCCCCCTGGCCTCCGACGACGATGTCTGTCGCCTCGGGTGCCTCGCTCGCCCATTCCCATTCGGCCACGACGCCCGACTCGTCGTTCAGTTCGCGGGCGTGCACAGTCGGCTCGTAGACGTCGACCATGAGTCCGGACCCGGATTGGCGGACCGTCACGCCGATCCCGGCTGTGTCGAGCGCCGAGAGGAGGATGTCGGCGAGGGGGTGGAAGCGTGCCGAGACGGTGATGTTCGCCCCTCGGCGCCGGTCTGGGGCCACGGTGACGGGCAGGCCTCGACGGTTCACGGCGTTGCGCGTGAGGAGTGTCTTCAGGACGGTCTCCGCAGGCCCGGACACGACGTCGTACTCCGCCGCCCCCTGACCGGTGATCTGCGCCGAGGGCACCGGCCAGCCGAGGACCCGCTGCAGAAGCCGCCAATCGTCCTCGACGGTGAACGTCATGGTGCCCGCCCGCCCGGGTCCTTTCCCGCTGCGGCTCCGGACGGGACCGCTGATCAGGTGCTCGCCGCGATACTGGGCGACGATCCGCGATCCCGGTTCGAGGAGGATCGGGGCCTTCTCGCTGAGGGAAGAGACCGTCACAGTGAGCCCTTGGGGGCCGTTATGGGCTGGCGTGGCGGTCACCTCGATCGGGTCGCCGAGCCATCCCTGCCTTGCGAAGGACTTGTCGTACAGGGTCAGACGGAACGGACTCTCCATCACCAGGCCTTCCTGTGAAGCGGGGTGATCTCTGCGGTCACGCTGCCGCCCCCCGTAATGGCGATGCTCAGCGGGAGGTTCTGGCCCGCAGGGACCGGCGCGAAGTCCGCCGCACCGAGCTCCCTGGTCCTGTCGACGGCGTTCGACAGCGTCCTCGTGGCCTCGTCCCAATCGCCGTACTTCGCCGTCTGGGCGCGCGGGTCGGTGTCGACGACGACGGCCTTGCCGTGCGGGACGGGGAAGGGGATCTCCACGACGCTGCCGCCGACACCGGCCGACACCGACGTGGAGCCCCCCACGACCGTCCACCGCGGCCAGGCCGGGACATCACCCGGATTGGTGATCGACGCGGCGCCAAGCAGCGAGCCGGACGTCACCCAGTACGGCTCCCCCGGCGCGGACGGAAGGAAGGCTCTGGAGGCCGACGCACCCCACGCCTGGCTGATCGGGTCGGAAGCCCAGTACGGCCCGTCCGCGGCCATCGCGATGCCGTAGACCTCCCAGCCCTTCTGGAACGGGTCATGCGAGAAGGCGTGCCCGCCGTCGTCCTCGAACCGGCACGCGAGATGCCGACGGCTTCCTGCCGGGGTCACGACCGTCCATGTCCCCGTCTGCCCGGGCTCGAGAGTGTCGCCGAGGGATGCCCAGAATGCGGCGTCCCTCACAGCCCACGCGTCGCTCGAGGCATCCGCCCAGATGCACAGCGGCCAGAACACCCGGCGGGCCTTCGCCCGGGACCCGCGGTGCCACTGGCCCGCGAGCGCCGGGGACTCCTGGACGATGTGCTGGTAGGCGGGGAAGCTCAGGCCTTCGACGCCTTCGCGGACGATCCCGAGCCCCTCCTGCGGCGCGGTCAGGTCCCACTCCGGGGCATCCTTGCCCGGCCCCCTCCAGAGCAGCTTGAGGCCGCGCAGGAGGGGTACCGGCGGGGCCGGGGGCACGTAGGGGGTCCCATAGGAGATGCCTGCCATTCACACCCCCGCGGCGACTCGGCGCAGCCCGTTGACCCGGACGGCTCGGGACTTCTGGACGTTGAGCTCGTCGACGATGTCCTCGGGGTCGCCGTACACGTTGCCGTACACGTTGATGTCGCCCGCGGCGGAGCCGGCCCCGGTGTCGGGGGCCGCGGGCCGTCCTGCGAGCGCGGTGCCCAGCGTCGGTGTGGCCCATCCTGCCTGTGCGGCTTCGGCGAGCCGTCGGGTTGCGTCCCGGACTCCCTGCTCCTTGCGGCGGACGCCGATCGCGGGGCCTTCGGCGATGTCCTCGCCGTAGCCGATGAATACGCGGCTGGGCGAGTGTATCCCGAGTGCGGCTTTGAAGGGCTCCCGGATGAAGTCGGGGACGATGTTCAGGAAGAAGTTACCGATGTTCGCCAGCAGCGATCCGGCGCCGTCGAGGAGGCCTTGGATCATGTTGCGTCCGATGTCCCAGAGGGACCGGCCGAGTCCGGAGAGGAATCCGACGATCTTGCCGGGCAGGTCGCCGAAGAAGCCGAGCAGGGTGCCGATGAAGCCCGACACGGCTCGGATCTGGGAGTCCCACGCGTCGGCGAACCACCGGCCGATTGCCCCGAGGGCGCCGAGCACGAACTGTCCCACGGCGGTGAGGCCGTTGAGGACGACCGAGCCGATCGTGTTCAGGACGCCGGTGACCACCGCGACGATGGTGTTCCAGATCCCGCGGAAGATGTTGAGCACGCCGGACCAGACTTGGTCCCAGTTCCCTGTGATGATGCCGGTCGCGACCTCGATCACGCCCTGCACGATCTGCATGACGGCGGTGATGATGCCAGCGATCGCGCCGAAGACGGTGCCGACGATCGGCATGAGCGCCTGGATCACGGGGATCAGGATCCCGGCGATGGTGGTGATCAGGGGGGCGATCGCGGAGACGATCAGGCCGATGATCGCGATGACCGGAGGGAGCACCGAGTTCACCAGCTCCGTGATGATCGGGGCCAGGATCGCGGTCAGGGTCGCCACCAGGGGCACGACGGCGGCCACAAGCGAGGCGATCACGGGAGCGAGGTTCGTGAACGCGTCGCCGAGTGTCTGGACCAGCGCGACCAGAGTGGGCAGGATCGCGACGAAGACCCCCGAGAGGGCTTCGACGAGGACTTGGACGATCTGGGTCACCGGCGGAAGGACCTGGCCGAGGACACTGCCGATGGTCGCGCCGAGCTGGAACAGGAGTCCGACGAGGTCCGGCAGGACCGGGGCGAGGGCGCGGAACATGAGCCCGAGCGGGCTGAACGCGCCCGCGAGGTCAACGACCTGCCCGATGAGCGGTGCGAACACGGGCCCGAGGGAGCCGAACATCGTCGAGAAGGCCTGCCCGAGCGTGGCGAGTCCGTCCACGAAGGCCCGAGCCTTGAACCCGAGCGCCTCGAGTGCGCCGGCGAACCCGGAGCTCGTGATGTCGTTCCCGCCGGCGGCGAAGGCGGCGCCGAACGCGGCTACCCCGCCGACGAGGGTCTGGAGCATCGGCAGGAGGGACCCGCCGAGGAACCCCATCGCGGCGGTCGCGGACGGGAGGAAGAGCTCGCCGATGGACGCGCTGAGGTTCTTCCAGCCGGTCGAGGCGACCTGCTGCTTGTGCGCGAACGTGTCGGTCTCCCGCGCGAAGTTCCCCTGTGCGTCCGCGGTCTGCTCCATGATCAGCGCCAGTGTCGCGGCCTGCTGCGCCTGGGCCTCGAACGATCCCCCGACCTTGGCGAAGCCGAGCTCGGCGGCCTTCGCGTCGATCGCGGCCTGAGTGAGCGAGACGCCGTACCGCTCGATCGGGTCCCGCTCGCCCTTCAGGGCAGAGGAGAGCGCCTCGACGGCTTCCTTCGTCGTGCCGCCGAACATCGAGGACAGGTCGGCGCCGAGCCCGATGAGCTGGTTCGTCTTCGGCCCGAGCTGGTCCATGGCCAGCCCGCCGTTCTTGAGCTGGGTTCCGATCAGCGTGCCGAGCTCGTTGTAGTCGTTCTTCGACAGGCCGACCGCGGCCGACGCGTCCCGTGACCACTGGAGCATCTGGGCCGACGAGCCCTTGAACACGGTCTCGATCGCGCCGACCGACTGCTCGAGGCCGCCCGCCTCGGTGATCGCGGACATGAAGCCCGCGCGGAGGCGGTCCAGCGCCACGACGGCGGCGAGCGCCCCCGCGGCCTTCTTGAACCCGCCCGCGAACGCCCCGCCAGCCTTGCTGCCGGCATCGTCGGCCGCCGCCGCGCCCTGCCGGCCGGCGTCCTCCACCGCATCCCGTGCCGCGGACCCGACCTTCGCTCGGATGCCCTGCCAGGCGCGCGCGAACCGGTTTCCGGACCGCTCCCCCGCGCCCGCGGCTTCCTCGGTCGACTCACGGAGCCGGTCCTGTGCGGTGGCGAGCTGCTGGGACGCGACACTGGTCCTGCCCTGGGCCTGCTCGAGTCGGCGCTGCGCCGAGGCGAGGCGCTCCTCCCCTGCGGCGAGCTGGGACACCGACGCGGTCCCCCGGTCTCGGAGCTCCAGAAGCCGGGCCTCGGCAACGCGGACCTTCCCCGACGCGTCGGCCTCGGACAGGCGCGCCTTGGACAGCGCCTGGGAGGCCGAGGCGACAGCGCTCTGGAGGTTCCGGGACACAGCCTGCGCCGCGCCGTCGGCCGAGGCCGAGAACGCCTTCGAGAACGCGGACCCGGACTCCCGGCCCGACCCGGCGACCTCGGCCGAGACCGCGCGCCGGAAACCGGTGAACTTCGGGAAGATCGCGACATGGCCGGAACCGACCTCTTCGGACACGCCGTGGCCTCCCCTCTCAGTCTGGGATCGCGCTCACGCTCCGCAGGCGCGCCCTCAGCCGCTCCCGCTCCTCGTCCGTGACGTCCGCCTGGCCGCGGCCGAGGTCGGAATCCCACGGCCAGTCGGCTGCCCACGGCTTCTCGGACTGGTCCCGGAGGAAGTTCACGACCCGCTGCGCAAGCAGCGCGGCATTCAGGTCAGGGCGCGGCATCGGGAACGCCCACCCGGCGAGCGCGGCATAGAGGTGCGATCCGGGGTCTTCCCTCAAGGCACTGACCAGCGCCACCGCCTCGCCCCAGGAGCAGGTCTCGCCGACGTCGAAGATCGACAGCCCGAACCGGGCGCGGAAGTCGTAGGCGAGTGCGGTGCGTTGCTCCTCGATCAGCTCGAGGAGCGCCGAGATTCCCCCAACGTCGCGTCGACCTTCTCCTGGTACGCCTTGAAGAATGCCTCGACGATGCCGGCGGTCTCGAGCGAGTCGAGCTCGTCGATCAGCTCGGCCGTCTCCTGGCCCGCAGCGTTGTCGATGACCTCGAAGAAGGCATCAAGCTCGTCCATCTTCCGGATCCTGCGCAGGAGCTTGGTCTTGAACCGCAGCGGGATGACGACTTCGCCTTCGCTGGTCTGGAAATGAAGGCTGTCCTCAACGACCTGCGAGGCGGGTTTCGGGGCTGGCGCCTTCGGCATGGTGGTGCTCCGTTCTCGTGATGGGCAGATGGGCGGAATGTGGTGCTGGGGCCCGCGCCCGCCCATCACGGCGCGGGCCCCAGGTCAGGTGGGTCAGGCGCCCCGGGTGTAGCTGAACGGCGCCGAGGACCCGACGGGGTTGGCTACCACCACGTTCACGGCGCCGGCCGAGCCGGACGGCATGACAGCCGTGATCTGGGTGCTGGAGTTGACCGTGTAGTCCGTCGCGGCGGTTGCGCCGAACTTCACCGAGGCGGTCCCGGTGAAGCCCGTGCCGGTGATCACGACGAGCTCGCCGGCCTTGGCCGGGTCGGGCGAGCCCTCGACGGCGGTGACGGCCGGCACGGCGTCCGCCGCGGCCGTGGCCGGAATGAGCCATTCGCCGATGTGCTCGTTCGCGACGGCGGGATGCCGGTCGATCCGGAACGTCGTCTCGTAGCCGAGCACCTCGCCGCGGGTGTTCTTGGCTTCCTTCACGGACAGCACCGAGGCGTTGGGGGCGACGCGTCGGCGGACGACAGCGTTCTTGAAGATCTCCTCGGTCCAGATCACGTACTTCTTGGACGTACCGCCGGCGTCGATCGTGATGTAGCCGTTCGCGTCGGCGGTCTTGCCGCGGATAATCGACCTGACAGTCTCGTCGGTCTGGGCGAAGATGACCTTGAGCTCGCACTTGGCCGCGCCAGACGGGATCGAGTAGCCCTCCTGCCAGAAGACGATCGGGTCGCCGTCGGGCTCCATGGTCCATTCGAAGCCGCCGTCCTCGGTGAGGAGGCCCGGTCGCCTGAATGCCGCCGGGAGGGTGTAGGCGGGCTGCGCGCCCGCGTTGGGAGTCGGGATCGCCGTGCCCTCGGGGGCGATCGCGATAGCCCCGGTGACCGGGATGCCTACGGCCCCGACGTCGTTGCCTCTGGCGTCTGCTGCCATGCTGCTGTGCTCCTTAACAAGGTGAGCCCCGCCTTCGACGGGGCTCGTAGTCGGTTCTTCTGGGCGGTCTACGGGAGCGGGGTGCCCGCGCAGACCATCTCGTGCGTCATGTACTTCCGGGCTCGCCCTGCCGGGTCCGGGACAGAGTACGGGCCGCGGGACGCCCGCACGGCGGCGACGGGGTTGCCTGGCTGGGTCCCCGCCGCGTCGTCGAAGATCGCGCGGACGACGCGGGCGAGATCGCCGGCCTCCTTGGGTGCGTCCCTCGGGCCGGCGACGACGGTCGTGCCGACGTTCCGGGACTCGGTCACGACGGATTCCCGGGGCCCGCCGTCGTCCCGGACGATGACCATCCGCTCGTGCACGACGTCGCCCTGGTCCGGGCCGGGCTCCCTGTTGGAGACGAACACGCCCCGGCAGAACGGCTCGGGGCGCGCGGCCAGCTCGGCGCGGAGCCAACCGGTGAGCCACAGCTCGAGGTCCGCGAACACGACCCTGGGCACTACAGGCCCTTCTTCGCCTCGCGGAGCGCTCGGACGAGATTGCCCGTCCTGGACTCGACGAGCATCGTCTTCCAGTCCCCGCCGACTACGCGGAATGTGACGAGGCGTGGGGTCTCGCGCCGCACCACCTTGATCGCATCCCGGTAGGCGCCCGACTCCACCGGCGCCGTGCTGCGGGCCGTCTCGGCGACCTGCTCGGCGATCCGCTCGCACGTCCCGGCCAGCTTCGGAGACGCGCTAAGGTCGCGGAAGAACGCGTCGTTGAACTGCATGCTCATCCGCTCACCTTCCTCGCCCTCGCCACCGAGCCCATGGGGTCGCCGCTGAACGGGTTCTTCCAGCGTTGGACCTCGCCGTCGACCTCCCACACCGTGCTCGGATCGTCCGGGAACCGGACCCGGTCCATGGGCAGGATGTCCATCCCGTGGGGGCCGAAGACGTCGCGCAGGCCGGTCACCTGCGAGCGCATCGCGTCTTCGGTCTCGGTGGTGCCCGCGGGGGCCCAGAAGGCACCCGGGATGGGGAGCTCGTCGGGGCTGGACCAGTCCCCGCGGGTCTGCTGCGCGCTGTACGGGTCCTCCACGAGGCGCCGTCGGAGCCGGACGATGGCCTCGCCGCCCGCGGCCGGGATCATGTCCCACATGGTCAGATCCCTTCCTCGGGCCAGATGAAGACATGCTCGTACCGGCCCGAGGGCGGAAAGGCGAAAACTGGCCCGACACGCACATCAGGCCTGCCCTCGAAGACTTCCACCATCCAGTCGGCCAGATCGAACAGCTCCCCACCCGCCTCGAGGGTGACCTGCTGCCCGAAGGGGCCCGTCGTCTGGGACCACGAGCGGGCACCCGGGATGGGCCGGGGACCGATCCTGGGCAAAACGAGCTGCACGACGACGTCCTTGACGCGCCCGCGCTCGATGGTGCCCGCGGCAATGCGCTCGTCGACGTCGCGCCACCGGTCCCGGATACCGCGGGAGACGACGCCGAGGTAGTACTCGGCCCGAGTCCGGTCGACGCCTACGAGGGGACGCCAGGCGCCCTCGATGTCCGCGATCGCGGCGAGATCTTCCATGGCGCCCCCTTCCGGCTATTTCTTCGCGGACGAGGTCGCCGGCTTGGCCGCCTCTGCGGCTGGAGGCCTCCCAATCCCCTGGGGGTCTGGCTCGCCTCCCTTGGAGTCCGGTTCGCCTGCCTCGGATCCCGAAGCGGGCTCGGGCTCATCGGCGAGGTCGGCGACGAGGCCTGCGGCCACGAGGCGCTTCCGTTCGGCGGCGGTGACGCCGGCCGGGAGGACGGCGCCCTTGTCGAAGTACCGTTCGGTGTCGTCGACCTTCGCCACGATCAGGGTCGCAGTCACGATGTGCGCCACGTCAGACCCCCGTGTTCGTGATGCGGATAGCGGCGAGAGGCTCGAGCACGACCGGGACGGTCACGCGGCGGGCGCGGAGGTCGTACTTGTCGCGCCGGTCATCGCGGATGGCCTTAGTCTCCACGCCGACGCCGCCGGCGCTGGTGTAGCCGGGGCCGCCGAGGTCCTCGTCGGCCATGCCGCCGAGCTGGGTGTTGTCGACCATCAGCGGGTCCGCGGTGGGGCTGTGGTTGGTCTTCGTCCACGTCAGCCCGAGTGCCTCCGGCCACGTCCCGCTCACGAGCGGGTTCGCCGACTCACGGGGCAGGAGGCCTGCGGCGTTGAGCCGGGCGATCGCCTTGGCCCACTGGATGTCGCTGAGCACGATCACATTCGGGTCATAGCCCTCGTCCAGGCCGGTGACCTTAGCCTTGGCCAGCAAGGCGCCCTCGACGATCGCGTCGCCAGTCGTCCACGCGCCGGGGGCGCCGGCGCCGGTGACGTCGAAGGTCTGGGTGACCTTCGAGGCGATGACCCCGAGCGCCGCGGAATCGACGAACTTCACGGACTGGTTGACCAACTTCGCGAAGGCACGGTCGACCGGGTTGATGCCAAGGCGCGCGATCGCCTCGTCCGTCACGGGGATGTCCTGGCCCCATTTGGTGGTCTTCGCCGCGGCGAGCTGGCCGGTGTCGGCCTGCGTGCTCGGGTACTCCGCACCGGGTGCGACAGCCTCCGGGGCGTCGTCGGCGAAGATCGGCTCGCCCGTCTCGTAGAGGATCGAGCCTCCGACGGCCTTGAACCGGCCGGTGAGGAGGAAGTCCGCGATGTAGCGCTGCTCGAGGAGCGTCCTCAGCCGCCGCGCGACGAGGGACGGGGTCTTCAAGAGGTGGTGGACGTCGACGGTGTCCCCGCCGACGACGGTGGCCGGCGGGGCCGGGTAGGTGTAGCCCATGCTGTGCTCTCCTTAGCGGTCCAGGGCGATCTCGACGGGCACGTCCGTGCCGCCGGTGAGTGCGATGCCGACGACTGCCCGCGTGTCCGCGACGTCGGCAGGGGTCGGCGTGGTGACGGGGGCGAGCGCGGCGACTTTCCCACCGGCGGCCGCGACCACGAGCGTCCCCGCCGCGACCGTGCCGGAGGCGGTGAGGCGCTGGACTCCGCCGCGTAGGACGGCGACCTTCTCGCCCGCCTTGGCGTCGAACGCCGCAGCGCCGATCCATGCAGCGGACTTCGCCGCGGCCGGGGAGACGCTGCGGTTCCCGGCCACGGCCAGGAGCTGTCCCGCGGCGACGTCGGCGGCGGCCGTGAACGTGACCGTCGCGCCGGGGTCGAAGAGATGGATGTGGGTGCTCACGGTCGGGCCTCCTCAGCCGGGTAGAACTTCGAGTAGAGCGCGTCGTGCGCGTCCTCGTCGGAGGACTCGTCGACGCCGCCGGTGATGCCGCGGGCCTCGAGGGGGATCAGGCCCTTCGCCAGGCCCGCGAGGGTGTCCGCGGCGCCGGGGTCGGCGAGCAGGGCGTCGAGCCAGTGGCTGCGGCGGGCCGGGGGGATTCGGCCGTCGCGGACCGCGGCCTCGACGAGCAGCCTGCGCTGGTCCTCGAGCTGCTGGGCCTGGGCGGCGCGGCCGTCGGCGGCGTCATTCCGGAGTTCCTCGTACTGTGCGGCGTCGAGCACGACCGTGCCGGCGGCCGGCTCGGCGGGGGCCGGTGCGGCGCGCTCGGCGAGCGCCTCGTCGACGGCGGAGAGGATTCCGTCGTCGTCGAGCTCCGTGCCGGCGGGGATGCCGAGCCGGTCGCGGAGCCCCTTGATCAATGCCTCGGGCATGTGATCGCTTCCTTCCTTGTTGGGGGTGGTTCCCACCGGCTCGGCCGGAGGTCTGGTTGCTGCCGCGGCGCGCGCCAGTTGCGGGCGCCGTGGCAGGATGGCGGCCGGGTCGGGGGCGTGCTCCCGGCCTGCGTGGGCGAACATGGACAGGTCGAAGCGGTTGGCCGGGGCTGTGTCGACGGCTGGTTCGTCGACGCGGTCTGCGAGGCCGGCGGCGACGGCTTCCTCGGCGTTCATCCACGTCTCGGCGCGCATGACGTCGCGCCATGCCTCGGTGGTGTCCCCGGCCTTGGCCGCGTAGACGGAGGCGATGTTGTCCGAGATCTTGTCGAGCGTGTCTGCCATGGCGTGCATGTCCCCGGCGTTGCCGACGACGAGGCCCCAGGCGTCGTGGACCATAAGCTGGGAGTTGCGGCCCATGACCAGCTCGTCGGCTCCGGCGGCGATGAACGAGGCCGCCGAGGCTGCGAGGCCGTCGACGTAGGCCACGACCTTTGCCCGGTGCCCGCGGAGCTGGTTCAGGATCGCGATGGCCTCGTGGACCTCCCCGCCCGGGGAGTTGATGTGGAGGCGGATCTCCTCGGTGTCGGGCGGCAGGCTGGCGAGGCTCTGGGCGAACTCCTTCGCCGAGACCCCCCAGTACTCGCCCCACGAGTCGATCGGATCGTAGAGGCGCAGGGTCGCGGCCTGCCCGTCGGTCTCGGGTTCGAGGACCGAGGCGCGGATGCCCGGCGCCGGTGCGATATTCCCGCGGAAGCGGTATCGGCTCTCAGCCATGTGTCCCTCCTTGCTGGTTCGTGTGCCAGGGCGGCCGATGGCCTTCCCCTGCCGGGTCGGCGGATGCCGGAGTGGGTCCGGCCGGGGCCGGTGCTGCCGGGGGCTGGCGGGCCGTTGCCGGATCCGCTGGCGGGAGTCCGTGCGCGGTCCTGAGGTGCTGCTCGAGCTTCTCGTCCGGGGTGATGGCCCCGCAGTCGACGAGCATCTTGACTGCCTCGGCGGTGGCGGGGTGCTTCGAGCCGATCTCGTCGAACACCAGCCGCGGGGCCGGTTCGTCGGGACCCCAGTTGAGGTCGACGAGGTCCTCGATGACGTGCTGAGTCGTCGTGTCGGCGACCTGCATCGCGACGGTCTGCAGGGAGAGGGTGAAGAAGTCCGCGAAGGTCGATCCGAGTGCCCACGACCCGGTCTCGGTGCCGAGGTTGAGGAAGTGCGCGAGGACTGCGCGGGCTATCTGCTCGTCGTAGTACCTGATCGGCTTGTCGGCATCCGGCAGAGTCCCGTCGACGCCCTTGAGGCTCAGCTTGGCCCCGTTGGGGACAGCCGCACCAGCGCTGTCGCCGGAACGGAGCCCTCTCGCTAGCGCGAGGCCGTCGCCGAGCTCTTCCTTCTCCTGCTTTGCCCTCTCCGCGCCGACGACGGAGTCGTGGATCTTGGAGCCCTCGTAGACGGGGACGCCCATGCCGTTGCGGTCCACGGTCTGGGCCTGGACCCTTAGGAGGCGGTCTTTGAGCAGCCAGTACTTGTAGGCCGGACGCAGGAGCGACTGGCCCAGCCAGTTCCCGCCCTCGCGGTCGTTCACGTACGCCACGAGCCGGTCCACGCCCATCCGGGGCCGCTTCCCCGCACCGGCGCCGTGCTGCTCGATCGCGACGAGGCCGCCGTCGGCGGCGACGTCGATCTGGGCGATCGTCTTGGGCGGGCGCCACGCAAGCTTGCGCAGCCTGGCCGCGCCAGCGCCGTCGATCCGGTAGACCTGCTCGAAGAAGCTATGCCCGAAGGCGAGCATCAGCAGGGACTGACGCAGGTGCTCCGTCCACGAGAACCGGTCACGGGTCCGCGTCGCAGGCTGGGCTGCTTCCCCCGCGATGTCTAGCCCCAAATCCTCTGCCACGAGCCGGGCGACCTCTGGGCGGGCCCCGTTCGGGTCGATGCGCCATGCCGTGCGCCGGATGGGGAGGGTGACCGCGCGCAGGACCGAGATGACCTGGGCGTCCTGCCTGCGCATCCGGTCGTAGACCTCGACGTTGCGCGGCCAACGGAGCTCCGGTGTCGCCTCTTCGTCCAGATCCGCCCAACCGCTGCGGCCCTCGGCCGCGTAGCCCTTCTCCGTGACCGGAACGCCCACACGCACCCCCATCCCCTCTCGCTCCTCAGAAGCCGACGTGTGCTAGATCGTCCGTCCCGACACTGCCCGGCCCGACATGGGTGGCTTCGACGGCTTCGGGTTTCGGCGGTGGCGGCGGAGCGGGGACCACGCGCCGGTCCATCAGCCACTTCGCGGCGATGAACGCCATCAGCGGCGCCGTCTCCTCGGGAGAGGCCAGCCGGTCAACGATCGAGGCTCCCGCGCTGAAGGTCTTGAGCACCGCGGTGGCCGCAGCGATGTCGAGCACTTCCTGCGGGTTGGTCCGGACCGTGCGATCGCGGACCGAGTCGAAGACGTTCGCCCATCCCGCGGTCAGGTCGCCCCCGGACCACTCGACAACCGGGATCGTGAACTCGGGGTCGCCGTCGAGGTCCTCCAGCAGCGGCGAGACCGGTGCCCCTTTCGACTGCCCGGTAACCGCGGTGATCAGGTCTCGGCGCTTGGGGTCCATGAGCCAGCCCTTGACCCAGTCCGAGTTCTGGCGGGCGGCGACCACCTCGACCTGGGCGACACCGTCGGCCCGGAACCCGGCGAAGGCGACATACGTCTTGTCCCGACTGTGGGACTGGTCGACGCCGACCCATACCGGGCCGACGATCCGGTCTTCCTCGGCGATGTACGGCTTGCCGTCAGGCCCCTGGAGGGGGACGTTCTTGCAGCTGTCCCATGCCCCGGGCGGGAACGGTCCCCCGAGGACGCGCTCCATCCACTGGCAAAGGCACTCGACGCGGAACACCCACTCGGGGTCGGTCCGGCACGCTGCGGCGATCGTGCGCTGGGTGAAGCCCTTGTTCCACCCCACCGAGGGGTTGGCCTGAGCCCACCCGTCCCGGTCCCACTTGTCGCACCCCGGCGGTGCGGACCATTCGAAGAGGCCGAGGGTGTCCTCGTCCTGCTCGAAGTCCTCGAGGTCGTCCTCGTCGAACTCCTCGCCGTCTTCCTGGAGGGCCTCGACGTCGAGCAGCGTCGGCCCGGACGCGGTGTGCTCCTTGCAGATCCCGTCGGGGTCGCCGACGGCCTCGTGGGCCATCTTCCGCAGGTATGCGAGGACGACGCTGGTGAGGTCGCCGGCGTTGGACAGGGCGAGCACCATGGCCTCGAGCTGGGCCATGGTGGTCTTGGTGATCGCTCCCCAGGCTTCCCAGTTCTGGTGCTCGCGGAGCTCGTCGAGGAGGATCAGGTTGCCGGTGAACCCGCGCCCGGCCCGCCGGTTCGCGGCCTTGACCTTGTACCGGGTCCCGTTCGTGAGCTCCAGGGCCTTCTTGCCGTTAACCTTGACGACCCGCTTGAGCAGCTCGGAGAGCTCTGCGTCCTCCTCGACGAGGTCGACGGCGCCCTGCCAGACCTCCTCGGCCGTCTCGAGGTCCTGAGCTGTGCCGAGCACGAGCGGCCAGCCCCAGACGATCATGAACCACAGCGCCAGCACCTGCGAGAGCGTCGACTTGCCGTTCTGACGGGCCACGAGCACCACCACGGTGCGGAACCGCAGACTGCCGTCCTCGAGCAGCTCGAGCATGTGCACGAGCAGCCACTTCCGCCACGGGTACAGCTCGATGTGCAGGACATCCCGGGCGAAGTCTATGACGTCGTACCCGAGCGTGCGCTCCTCGGTCTCCGGCGAGCGCGGCTCCAGCGGGCGGAGCGGCGGCGTGAAGATGCGGGGTGTCTCGCACCCAAACAGCGGGGGGCGGGGCTTGCTGTGCTTGCGGGCGTCTCGGGCCTTGGGGCTAGCCTGCGGCACGGCGTGACCGCGCCCTTTCCTGCATGTCCGTCACCTTCGACGCCGGCGCCTTCGTCTCACCACCACCGGCGGCGCCGACGGCCTTCGCTGGGACCGAGGCCGGGGTGATCTGGAGGTCCGCACACGCCTTCAGATAGGTCGGCACCGTCGTGGCCATGGCCTTCTGCAGCGCCTCCATCCCCTCGCGCTGTGCCTCGTCGATCATCCACGCGAGCGTCTTCACCGCGGCCACCGGGCCCGCGTACTTCCGCTGGGCAAGGTGCGGGGCGTTCGCGATCGAGGCCGCCGTCGCATCCGCCATATACCCGCGTTTCCGGGCCGGCTTTACCAGCGGCGCGAAGCGGTCGCCCCAAGCGCGGATCTGCTCGGCCGTCTGACGCTCGACTGCGAGCGCCGGGTGAGGCACCACGCGGCCACGAGGGTCTTTGACCACCATGCCCTCGTCCTCGACCCGCTGCCGCGCCTCCCGGAGCCTGGCCATCAGCGTGCAGAACGCCTCCAACGCCGCGCGGTCGACGTTCCCCGCAAAGTCGTTCGCCACGACGATTTCCCGCCACGCCTCGACCGCAGAGGCGGGTAGACCTGGGGGCGGCGCAAGCGGCTCTGACTCCTCCGGAGAGGACTTGGCGGTCACAAGGCCACCTCCCCCAAGCTAAGGACACCGAACGAGGCCTCTCCTGCCTTGATGGTGCCGGTCCGGATGCTCTCAGCCGGACGCGCGCTGAGGTTCGGGGCCGCGGTACGGAATTCGGGCCTCAGGCGGGCCACCAGATCGGACAGGGCCCTTCGGGAGCGCCGCCAGTCGACCATGACCGCGATGTCGGAGACCGGCATGCCGGGATAATCGGCCAGGACATCCCGCACCGCAGGCTCGAAGGCCTCAGCGTCCGACGCCCGCCAGTACGAATCCCTCGCCCCGGGCGCCAAGGCCCGCCGGACGGCGTTCCGGGACGCGCCGAGGTCCCGCGCGATTCCTTTCAGCGGCGACCCGGCAACGCGCAGGACACGGATGCGGGGCCGATCGTGCATCTACCCCCCTCAGGGCAGTCCGGGGTCCGTTTTCACTGCCAAAAAGCGCGGAATTCGGCGGATTTCCGGGATCAGGCCGGGGGGAGAGGACGGTGCCGGCGGGAAGAGTCCGGGCTCGGACAGCCCTAGATTTTTCTGGGCCCGCCTTCGGCTCACCAATCGTTCGACGTCAGACCGAGACCCTGCAACGGTTCCAGCCCGGCACCCTTGTTGCAGTCAAGATGTGCTGGCGCCCAGTTCGACGGATCCCACGTCAGCCCGGGATACCGCTTACGCGACTTGATGTGCTGCACACTGCACGACTGCGGATGCGGATACTCGAGCGAGTAGTCGATGCCCTGGTCACAGATGCAGCACGGAGACTTCGCCCGGCGGCCCTTCGCCTTTACCGTGGCGAGCGCCTCCTGCCGGCGACGCCCCGACCAGGGCGGAACATGCAGCCCCTGCACCAGCGCCGGCACCTCCCTGACATGCCAAAGGCCCGGACCAATCGGCCGAGCCTCCCGCGGTGATAGTACACCACCATCAGTTCGTAACTGTACCCCCGTCAAGCACGAGATTCTCGTCAATCGGTCGCGGCGTGGCGTGTCGAGGCGCGCGACTATCCTGATTTTGTGAAGACACCGCTGACTAATGACGAAACCACGGAGGCCCTGAAGGATCATCTCGGTTTCTTGCTGTCCTCATGCCGGGCTTTCGACGACGGAAACGCATCTGAGGCCAAGAGAATCGCCGCGTCCCTTCGGGTATTGCTGCACCAGACTCCCAACTCCCACGCCCTCCTTGGCCAAGTCGGTCTGCTCAATCGCCTTTACGTTCTCGATTCTGCCGGGGAGGTCACGTCAGATCTCAGGCAGCCGCCTTTCACTCTGACCGGCCTCCACATAGAAGTCATCGGGAACCACGAAGCGTTCAAGAACTCCTTCATCCCCAAGCTCGGACAACCGGAACCCCCGCAGCCCGATATTCGATACCAGATACACGAGTTGCTCAATGGCCGTAAAGCGCCCCGATCCCCTGGCATGCATCTTCCGTTCGACCAATGGTGGAATCAGACGGTCATCAACGCTCCCGCGGGACACCAATTCAGCAGGAAGAAACTGATCCTAACGACAGCCAACCAAGAGGGCGCCCACGTGGACCCCGGGGTCGACGACGACTACTACGCTCTAACTCGACTAAACTCTCTTGGGGTCTACGCAGGCGGAGACAAGGAAAATCTCCGACTGATGTGGGCCAGCGCCGACGGGAAGTTTGCGGAGGCACCCGAAATCGAACTCACGTCCGCTGGCTCTCCCGTCCCGGCATCGCTGAGGCAGATCGCGTGGGAACTTACCCAGAGCCTCATCGGCCAGCATCCCGAATTCATGCCCTGAACAACTCCGCCCCGAGCCCCGACGTCTCAAGTGCGTAGCGATGCTTCAAGTGACGCTCCACTGTCGTGTCCTTGTGTCCGCGACACGACGCAATGACGTCTGTGAGAGGGTACTGCTGCGGCCTGGTACCGGCCCTTCTCCACCCGTCGACACTGGCGCGTTTATGCACATAGGGCCTCGTCCAACCCGTGAGCATCATCACTGAATCCACGTCGACCCACACCTCAGGATTGACCACACCGCTCCTTCGCACGATCGATCCAACGATTAATGGGCGGCACCCAAGCAAGCTGGCCCGCGTCGCGTGGGATCGCCAGCCATGCATCCCACACCTCGGGCAGACCGTCCGCTACGAGACTCGAGCTCGGATGCGACGTGATCCACGTCAGATGCCATCGGCCGATCGCTCCGGCGATGGTGCCTGTATTCCGACCCCGGGCGAGTCGTAGGTCCGGCCGATCTTCAAGCAGCTGCGACGCGAGCCCTGAGACTGCGAGTTCGATCTTGGTCGTAACGTCGACGATCGCGAGCTCCACCGGCACGGCCGGATCGACGCTCTTCGACCCGACCTGACCGCCGGATTTCGTCGGGTGGAGCAGGTCCTGGAGCGCCGGCCACGACCGCTCGATGCCGAGGAGAGCCCGCTGGAGGTCGTCGCGGCATCGCCAGCACAGCCAGGAACCGCGCTCTGCTTGCACAGACCCGTCGTCATGGCCGGTGACGCACCAGCCCGAGAACCTGACGACCCGACGGGCCAGAGCATAAGGGACCATGCGGACACGGCCGTCCACCACGACCGGGTACCGCTTGGCGAGCCTCCAGTTGGCAGGCAGCACTCGGCTCTCGGTCATCTGTTCTTCCTCCTCCTAGGTCTCGATCGCTTCGTGGGCATGGGGGCAGGGGGCGAGGCGGGGCTACGCCCCTTCCCTCCCCTGCCCTTCCCGACCCGACCCGTCCCGTCCCGGCTTTTCCGGATTCCGGAGTCAGGCGATTGGTCAGGATTGGTCAGAATTGGCCAATCCTGCTCGATTCCTGCTGAATCGCCGTCCCGGCCGGAGGTGCCGTCGCCGGGGTTGTGCTGGCCGGAGGTGCCGTTGCCAGCGGTCGGGCCGGTGGTGCCGTCGCCGGGGTTGTGCTGGCCGGAGGTGCCGTTGCCAGCGGTCGGGCCGGTGGTGCCGTCGCCCTCGTTCGTGCGGGAGCCGGAGGTGCGGTCGCTCGCCGCCGTTGTTGTGCCCTGCCCGGGCTTGCTTAAGTCGCGTGGGCGGGGTGCGGGCCGGAAGTAGCCGTCGCCCGCGTGGGCACCGGGGCGCAGGGCCTCGGTGGGTTCCGGTACCTCGATGCCGAGGCGCCGGACGTAGTCGTGCTCGCGCAGCCACTGAACCGTCGACACCGCGAAACGGGCCCGGGTCGGCGGCGGCAGAAGTGGGTAGTCGAGATCCGCGTTCGGGTTGTCCTTGCGGCCCGAGTTGCAGGCACGGCAGGCAACGACGACATCCTCGGGCGTCTCCGCGCGGCGCCGGGGCTTCCGGTGGTCGTACGTCGCGCCCTGCGGGCTCTTCTGGTCGCCCCAGCGGACGACGCAGCCGCAGTAGCGGCAGCCGTCGCCGTCGCGGAGCCGGACGGGGACGATCAGCTCCGGGTTCGAGTTATCGCGCTTGCGCTGCCGCTCCCACTCGATCTCCTCCCTCGTGCGGAGGTGGATGAATTCCTCGTCCTCGACTATCCGGTACAGCTTCACGGTCCGGCCGTCGACGACGCCCTCCTCCTCGACCATGTACCCGGCCCACATCGCGAGCCTGAGCAGAGCGTCCGCGCGGGCCATGCTGCCTGCGAGCGCGATCGCGGTTCCGCGGTTTATGACGTAGTCGGTCAGGTGTGCGGCGGACTGGGTTGAGCAGCGGGCGACGAAGCCGAAGAGCTCGTTGACGATTCGGTCGTCTGCGTCCTCGTGTTCGAGGACGGCGAGCACGGTGGGGTGGTTCGCGCTCGTGTCGCCGAATCTGGCCCAGGCCATCCGGGGTTGTCTCCTTCCGTGCCGCCGGCTAGGCCGGTGGGTTCCTTGTCCGTGAGCGCGGCGTCGGCCAGTACGCCGGCGAGATCGACGATGCGCTGGAGGTGGTCTTGGAACGGCTTCGAGTCGTGCTGCAGCTGTTCCGCGATGGGCGCGGCCTGCTGGGCGTGCCACCCAATCAGGACCAGCACCTCGGAATACTTCGCGTTCATTCGCTCAGCCATGCTCCGCGTCCTGGTCGTAGTGCGGGGATCTTGCGAAGCGGAACATCACGCGTTCGAGATCCTCGGCCTCGTCAGCACTCAGCCCGGATCCGGCGCTGCTCCCCATGTCGACGCGATGGCGCCGGTACCCGGCGTCGTCGCGCGCCATCCAATACTCGGCGGCGAGCTCGACGTCCGTGAGGCGCTTGAAACCGTCATGGATGTAGTCGAGCTCAGAGCCGGTGCCCGGGTCACGGTAAATGAAGTCCCACGTTCCCGTGCCGGGGCCCGCGACTCGTTCGTACATGACGAGGTCCAGCGGCCTAGCCATCTTGTTTCCTTTCCTTTCAGTCGTCGCAGAGCTCGCGGATCTGGCTGCACCAGGTGCACGCCGCCGGGACCAAGGCCCGCGAGCGCAGGTAGTGCTCACGGCGCCGGGCGAGCGCGGCTGCTTCGATCAGCATGTTCCGGGTGTTGAGGTCTCCCGTGGCGATCGCGGCGGCCTGATGGGCGGCGTCGGTGTTCTTGTGGAGCTCGACGAGCCAGTCGGTCAGTTCGTCGTCGGTGAGGGGGCTCAATCGGAGCACCTGCATTCGCCGGTCTGCTGGTTGATCACGCTGTCGTAGGAGCCGCAGCGCGAGGGGTCGGGGGTCATGCGACAGCCTCGATCCTGTGCTCCGTCCGGTGGGCGCCAGCGATGGTCCCGCCGAGAGTGATCGCCTCTTCCCGGTCTTTGAACGAGACGCCGGCGTAGATGCCGCTCATGATGTCGGGCTCGAGCCACATGACGAGCTGCCAGTGCCCTTCGGTGTTGCGGCGGACTCCGGCGCGCGGCCAAGTCCGCTCGTGGCTGGCGCTGAACGGCTTCAGGTGCCGGTGCTTCTTGAGCTCGCGCGGCTTGTGCTCGGATATGGCCATGTCAGTGTGCCTCCTGCCGGGCCTTGCCGGCCCCGTGATCTCGGAGCGGGACGAGGCGGTGCAGCCAGCCGTGGCGGGCGATCGCGGTGTCCTGCGCGAGCTCGCTTTCGTCGCCGGAGCGGATGGGCATGAGGATCCCGAGGAAGCTGTCGCCGCAGGAGATCAGGATGCGCCGCTCGTCCGCGGTCGGCTCCAGCATCAGCGGCGCCCGGTAGGCCAGCGCCGCCGTCGTGAACCACTTCACGACGGCGCCGGCGACGGCGAGACGGGCCGGGACCACAGAATCCGCCGTGAGGCATTCCAGGAGCATCCGGGCGAACCCGACCCGGTACTCGTCCCGCGTCTCCCGCGGGACCGTGAACGCCTTCCCGGGGAACAGGCCCGAGACGTCCAGGACACTGACCTTGTCCTCAGTGACGGTGATCCGCCGCAGGCACTCCCCCACCCCGTCTTCGGATGCCGGCGCGCCGCCCGACTTGAACACAGTCAGGAGCTCCTTCGCTGTCGCCGGGGACAGATCGAAGCAGTCCGTGTCCGGGTCCCCGGTCAGGTCACGGTGGTCCCACATCGACACCACCGCGTGACCGAGGCTGATCGTGTTCGCCCCGGTGACGAAGAGATTCTCGTCCGTCGCCACGAAATGCAGCACCGCGAGCGCCGGATACGCCTCCGGGTCCGCGACGTGCGGAAGGCACGCCTGGAGCGCGCGGCGAAGATCGAGGGTATTCACGTGGAGGATCACCTACGCCACCCCCTCGTCGTTATCGGCGACCCGGTCGCACCCGCAGGAGCCGTCCTCAGCCGCCTCCTCATCACAGACCGGGCACCAATCGTCGTCCTCGGCGCCGTCGGCGTCGGCGGCGCGCTCCGCGAGACGCGCGGCCTGGAACGCGATCGCCTCCGCCTCAGCCCGGTGGAAGACATAGCCGAGAACCCCCGTCAGGAAGTCCCGATAGCCCGCAGCCCAGTCCCCGCCTCCCGGGAACGAGGACCCGAACGCCGCCAGAAGGTCATAGCTGGGGGCATTGCCGCCGCCCGCGAGCGCGGCCTCGCTCATGTCGAAACGGCTGCAGACGAGCCGGAGGATGTGGATCGTCTCACCGGGCAGTCCCGCGAGCTGGGCCTTCACGGCGTCGAAATCGGTTCCCTTCGCCGAGAGGCCGAATAGGAACTCGAGCCAAATGCTTCTGACTAGGATCCGCGCGAGATCTTCGATGGCTTTCTCGCGCGCCCATTCCAGGACGGCTGGGCCGGGGCTGAGGAGCTGCTCCCGGAGGAACTCGCGGCGGACCTTCGCGGCAGGGGCTAGCGCAGCGAGGATCCTCACGCGCTCCTCCGCGACCTCGGGGCGCTCGGCCTCGCCGTCGTCATCCTGTTCGGATTTTGGGGTGGGGACGATCCAAACGGGCTCGCCCCCGGACGCGGAATCGACTATGGCCTTGTGGCCAGCGGCGATGTGCTGCTCCTCTGTCCAGTCCCTGTAGACGTCGCGTGCGTCCCACCTGTTGCTGAGAGTGAGCCCTTCCTTGTCGAGAGCGGCGAACGCCAGCCTCTCGACCACGACAGCGCCGGCCTTCTCCAGCCGCGCCTTGGTCTTGGGGGCGAGCGCCTGCGCCTTCCGGATCTGGCGGAGCTGCTCTACCTCGTGCTTCCACGCCCACGGGTTGTAGTGGGTCTTCTCGAGGAGAGCCCCCGTGGCCTCGGGGTCGTCGGCGAACTCCGCCAGGTCGAGGGCCATCTCGATCGTGAGGGTCCGCTTCTCGAGCTTGTCCTTCGCCACGTCTCCGAGGCATGCGATCTTCGCCCGGCCGCGGACGAGCTCGCGGGAGCGGCCGATGTTCTTCGCGATCGTGGCCTCGTCGAGGCCGAGGTCGAAGAGGCCCTGCACGGCCTCGGCCTCCTCGAGGACGGTGAGGTCGCGGCGGTGGACGTTCTCGACGAGCATGAACTCGATCTGCGCGGCCTCGGTCGTGAGGTCGTCACGGATCATGCACGGGACCATGCGAAGCTTGGCGAGCTTCGCGGCCGCGCGGCGCCGGTGGCCGGCCAGCACGAGGTACTTCGTCCGGTGCCCGGGCTTCGGGACCACCGTGAGAGCCTGCTCGATGCCCTTGGCCTGGATCGACATCGCGAGCTCGGCGAGGTCGCCGAGGTCCTTCCGCGGGTTCTTCGGGTGCTCTTCGAGCCTGGCGAGCTCGATCGTCTCGAAAGTGGTCATCTGGCTTGTGCCTCCTGGGCATCGAGAGTCTTCAGGTGTCGGATGTGCGCGAGCAGGAACCGGGCGTGATGGGCCGCGCGGTCGAGCTCGCCGTTCTCCAGCGCGTCGCCGGCCGCGTCGTACGCGTCGTGGACGGCGTCGAACGCCGCGGCGTACTCGGCGTCGCCGCCCTGCGGGGTGTCGTCCAACGGCGTTTCGGGGAACGGGAGAAGGGCGGCGTCGGCCTCCGGATGGCGGCCGGTGGCGAGGTCGAAAACGTCGACCGCTGTGGGCTGGTCTTGCTTCTCGTTCACGGTGGGCTTCTCCAGATCGAGGGCGACGCCGGCGACCGCGGCGGCCATGAGGAACGCGCCGAAGGTCCAGGCCCCGTCCAGGGTCTCGGCCGCGGCGATGGCAATGAATGCGCCCACGGCGAACACGGGGACGTAGACGAGGGCGAGGCGGCGACGTCGCGCGGCCGCGCGGGACTCGGCGCTCACAGGAGCCCCTCCTGCTCTGCCAGCTTCGGGGCGGGATCGTTCAGGAAGTAGTGGGCCCGTTCCACGCCGTCGACGAAGATCGACCCGTCGGCCTTAGCGGTCCCGTTCGCTTCGATGTGCTTGGGCGACGAATCGACGCGGATCTCCGCCGTCGGCCACACGCTCCGGCAATACGCCTTCAGCTGGGTTGCGAGCTCGGCTGGCTTCCCGGACCGGTACGACAGCGCCGCACGGCGGCGCAGCGGGCGCTCCCCGATCGGCTGGATCGTCGCGTCCTTCCGGACCCGGTACGCCCGGCTCACGCGCCCCACCTCGCCCGGAGTGCCCTCGACCGGGCCGCATCTTTGGCCCGCGCGACATCGGCCGGTGACGGCACGCCCGGCACCAGGATCACGCCAGAGATGCGGCCCCCGGCCGCTGAGACGCTCGGTTCAGGCTGCAACGGCACCGAAAGCGGTGCAGGCGCTGGGATCGGCTCCGAGAGGGGCTCTGCGGGCCGCTCACTGGCCACCGCGGAAATCTCATCGACGTATACGACGTTCATCTCCGGGCCGCGAGAAACGCCGCCGTCGCCGCGCAGGCGCTCGTACGCTTCCTCGAGGTCCGAGACCAGCGACTGGATCGCTATGCGCAGCTCGCCGTGGCAGCCCTGCAGATGATTCACCGCGAGGATAGCGTTGCCGGTCCCGTCGAACTGCCGCACCGTGATCAGCGCCGCGCGGGTCCGCTCGGTCGCTTTCACCGCGTTCGACAGGAGCGCTGCACGGCGGGACTCCTCAGCCTTGAGCCTTGACGGCACCGAGGCCGACGACGGCGTGGGCTCGGCGCTCGGCTCGGGATGAAGGTCGTCGCGATCCCAGCACCCGAAGTACAGGTTGCGCATCACGCCGCCGCCTTCTTCTGCCAGTCCGGACCCGGCGTCTCATACGTGTCGCCGTCCGGCCAAACGCTGCCCGCGATCCTCCTGACCGGCGCGGTGACCTCGACCCAGATCCTGTCGCTGACCTCCGCGACCGCGATAACCGGCGCGCTCTCGCCCGTCGGGCGGCAGCCGAGCTCAACGACGTCATCCACCCAGCGGAGCTCAGCCTCGACAAAGAGATCAGCCGTGCCCGCGTCGACGTCGGCCACCTCGTACATGGCCGCGTACACGAGATCCACGGCGCTCATGACGCGGCCCCTGATCCTGCGAGCGCGAAGTCGTCCTGCTCGAGCTCCCCGGCGATCGAGTCACTGACCGCCCCAGCGAGGGACTCAAGGAACCTCGTGAAGCTGGCGAGGGCCGAGCGAACGGCTTCGGCGATCGGGCTGAACGCCGCGACCAGGCCTCCGATGCCGGCACCGGTGCGGAGGACCGCGAGCGCGATCGAGCGGTCGATCCGCTCATAGTCGCTCGCGAGGTCCGCGCGTCGGAGGTAGAGGGCCGCGAGGTTCGGCTGACCGGTCCTAAGCGCGCGCTCGGCCCGCTCGATCAGCTCGCGCGACGTCCGCGCCGGGCGAGGCTCGTCAGGAACCGTGATCCAACGCCCCGGGCGCGGGGCGGTGTTCTGTACGATGGACACAGGACTTTTCCTTTCGTGGGGAGATTTCCTTCGCCCTCAGCCGCTGCAACGGCTGGGGGCATTCTTCGTGGGGATTGAGACAAGGGGGAATCGATGCTGCTCCGGATGAACACCTGGCTCGACCGCGACCGTCTGCGGAGATGGAGCGAGATCCAGCTGATACCGGCGAGCCGGTACCGAGGGAGGTACCACTTCAAGACCCGAGAAGCGCTCGAGAGGTTTGACGACGCGATCCGGAAAGCGTTCGAGCCCTATGGAGTCGAGCACGCGTACACGGGGACGGACCTGATCGGCGGCGTCTTCAGAGGTCCGACGGCGGTCGAGGACATGTTCAACCACACCTCCCGTCCGATCCGGAATCTCCGTGTCCAAGCCGACGCGGCGTCGCTCGAGCTGAACAACAAACACATGGGTCGGTACCTCCTCGTCGCCGGCTCGACTTCTGGCGAACACGTCCTGCGGTACGCGCAGATGCTCCAGGCGATCGCCAAAGACCACATCGAGCCCGTTCCGTGGTGGCAGCGATTCCGGGCGGTTCCGGTCGTCCGCGACGTACCCGAGAAGGAACACCGAGAGAACACGCTCAAGTGGCGGCTGACGCTCTTTGGCTTTGCCGGCGGCCTCGTCAGCGGCGCGCTGGTGAGTCTGCTCGTGCACGTTCTCTTCCCGGCTTCGCAGCACTGACCTGGCCCCCCGTCACAACCCGAAAATCCACTTGACCGCGAGCATCACGACGCCGAACGCGAGTGAGCCGCAGATGCCGCCCACGATCGGGAACACCCATAGCGGGGTCCTACGCACAAGACGATCGAACCTAGACATTCGAGACTCCTTTGAGGGGTGACGCCCGGGCCGCTGCAACGGCCCGGGCGTTCCTTCTTTTTCGTGGGGGTGATGCCCGGCGCGGACCGCGGCCTGGGGGGAAGCTGCACGGGCCGCGCCGGGGGTCTTATGCGACGGCGGGCGCCCGCTCGCCGTACAGGCTCGAGACGGCGATGCCGAGCACCTCGGCGATGCGTTCGACATCAACCGCAAGAAGCTGTGTCGATCCACTCAGCTTCTTCGAGAGGGTGCTCGGCGGCATGCCCAGCTGGTCCGCCAACGACCTTTGAGTCACCCCATATCGAGCGATCTCAGCTCGGATATTGGCAGCTACGCCTTCGGGAGATTTGGCCATGCCCCACACCGTAGGCTCGTTATGCATGAAGATGCAAATTTTGCATCTTCATGGGCGTGTCACATCTCCATGCATCATGTACATGGCTGATGACAGTACGGGAGCATAGTTGCTGATTTGGGTTGAATGTTGCAATTTCTGCAAGTAGTATCGCGTCCATGAGCGCACAGCCAGAGTCTCAGGAGACGTGGAGCCAGGGCATCGCACGCCGGCTCAGGATGCAGTTCGCCGCGCAGCGCGTGACACAGAAGGAAGCGGCGCGCTTGCTCGGGATGAACCCCACTGTCATTTCGAGGCGCATGAACGGCGAGATCGAGTGGAGCTTCGACGAAGTTGATACGCTCCACCGCGCACTCGGCTTCGACCTCATGTGGGTGTTGGGCTTAAACGACAGGACCCCGTCGCAGAATCGCGACGGGGTCCTCCCGATCGATGTGCGCCCCCCGGGACTCGAACCCGGAACCCATTGATTAAGAGTCAATTGCTCTGCCAGTTGAGCTAGAGGCGCGCTTCGTGCGGGACTCTCGCGGACCTTCCGGACCTCGCGGCGTCCCCCGCAACGACATGTAACTCTACACGGTTCCCGCCTAAGAGCGAAATCCACACACACTCCCACGGGAGTGTTCTCCGTCACCGCTCTCACGGCCCCGTCGGCACGCGGCTACGCTGGCGGCATGACCACTTCAGCGGCCCCCTTCCGGCTCGCCTCCGGCGATCCCGCGCCAGACTTCTCGCTTCCGGATTCCGACGGCGGGACGACGGCCCTCGCCGACCTGCGCGGACGCAAGGCGGTCCTCTACTTCTATCCCGAGGCGGACACCCCTGCGTGCACCCAGCAGGCCTGCGACTTCCGCGACAGTCTCGCGTCGCTCGCCGGGGCGGGCTACGCCGTCGTCGGCATCTCGCCCGACCCGGCCAGGGCGGTCGTCAAGTTCGCCGACGAACAGCGTCTCGGCTTCCCGCTCCTCGCCGACGAGGGGCACGCGGTAGCCGACCTCTACGGAACGTGGGGCGAGAAGAAGAACTACGGGCGGACGTATCAGGGCCTCATCCGCAGCACGTTTGTGATCGACGAGGAGGGACGCATAGCACTCGCGCAGTACAACGTGCGGGCCAAGGGCCACGTCGCCAAGCTGCGGCGCGACCTCAGAACGGCTGAGTCGGCCATGGGGCACCACTGAGAGCCCCTCTTCCCGAGGCCACCTCAGTGGCGTCGAGTGCACGTCCGTGGTGAGACTCCCAGTTAGACTGGCGAGGACCCCAGCACGCGGCGCCAACCTGGTCGGCTGCCGGCGCAGGGGCTCGCGCGCGAGTGGTGAAATTGGCAGACACGCAGGATTTAGGTTCCTGTGTCTTCGGACGTGAGGGTTCAAGTCCCTCCTCGCGCACCACCTCCGGCCCGCTTCCACCGGCCGAGCAGGTCGACACCCTCGGATCGGGCGCCGGGCATGCGGCGGGAAAGGCGTTGGCGTGGCGCGCAGCTTCAGGCGAAGGGACCTGCTCCAGGCAGCGGCGGTCGCCGCCCTCCTCAGCGGGTGCACCCCTTCGCCCGGGCCGAAGCCCACCCCGAGCGCCGACAGCACGACGGCGCCCACCGAATCTTTCACGTTCGCGACCCCGGCGGCGCCCATCGGGCTCGACCCCGCGCTCGTGACCGACATCGACTCCCTTCGAATCACCCGCCAAGTGCTCGAGGGTCTCGTGACGACAGATCCCGAGACTGGGGCTCCCGCTCCCGCCCTCGCGACACAGTGGATCCAGAGCGCGGACCAGATGTCGTACACGTTCGCTCTGCGCCAGAACGTGAAATTCCACGACGGAACGCCGTTCACGGCGGCGGCGGTCAAGGCCAACTTCGACCGCTGGTTCTCCTTCTCCCCCGCCTTCCGCGCGGGCCATGCAACGCTGCCGTTCACCGCCGTCTTCAAGGCCCACTCCGACGCCCCGACCCTGTCCGTCTTCAAATCCTGCGAAATCGTCGGGGACTATCAGGTGAGGATCCAACTCACGCAGCCCCTCACGGGCTTCCTGCAGGCACTCACTGCGCCCGGCTTCGCGATCTCCTCCCCCGCCGCGCTCTCGGCGGATGCGGCCGACGTCGAAGACCAGGCATCGGCCGGCACGAAAGTCTCCCGCTACGCGCTCCACCCGATCGGCACGGGACCGTTCCGCTTCAAAGAATGGGGCAAGGACAGGATCCTCCTCGAATCGTCGTCTGACTATTGGGGGACGCGCGGCCAGATCGGCCAGCTCTCGTTCGTCGTCTTCGATCAGACTCAGAGCCGGCTCCAGGCCCTCCTCGAAGGCCGGATCGACGGCTACGACGCGGTCACGATCGACAACATCGAGACGCTCGTCCGCAAGGGCCTCCAAGTCGTGCGCCGGGATCCATTCTCGATCATCTACCTCGGCATGAACCAGGCCGTTCCGATCCTCCAGAACGAGAAGGTGCGGCAGGCCATCTCGATGGCGGTCAACAAGGACGCGATCATCCGACCGTTCTTCCTCGAGGACACGAAGCCCGCTTCGCAGTTCGTCCCCCCGAAGCTCAGCGGATTCAATCAGGCTGGCGGCTTCCCCTCGTATGACCCCGAAAAGGCGAAGCGCTATCTCGCGGAGGCCGGCTACAAGGGCGAAGAGCTCAAGTTCTGCTACCCGCTCAACGTCACGCGCCTCTATCTTCCGTCGCCCGAGAAGGTCTACGCCGAGCTCAGCGCACAGCTCACCCGCGTGGGCCTCAACATCAAGCCCGTGCCGATCGACTGGTCGGACGGCTACCTCCAGAAAGTCACGTCACCGGGGGACCATGCGTTCCACCTCCTCGGCCGCTACGGGACCTACGCGGATCCGGACGACTTCCTCTCGTCGCTGTTCGGCGCGAAGAACGGCGAGTTCGGCTTCTTCGACGCGCAGCTCTTCAGCAAGATCGAACGCGCGCGTGGCCTCGCCGACGGCACCGACCGGACGCAGGCCTACCAGAGCATCAACTCGCAGCTCGGGAGCACCGCGCCCGCCGTGCCGATTGCGTTCCCGATCTCGGCCGTCGCGGTGTCCTCGCGGGTCGAGAGCTACCCGACGTCGCCGGTCTTGAACGAGACCTTCAACCACGTGGTGCTCAAGGCTGCCGCCGTCACCCCATAGCGGAGCGCCGCAAGGAGCACAGCGCAGCAAAAAAGTGGAGGCGGACCCCTTGACTCGGCGGCCCGCGGAGATTTAGAGAAGGGCCCTCGCGAGGGATATTCTGCCTGTGGTCCATTTGCGCAGGGAGAGTCAGTGACCTTCATATCCACCACTCGGTCCGCCGATGTCGTCCTGGTCGGCGGCGGCATCATGAGCGCCACACTCGGGGCGTTCCTCAAGAAGCTTGAACCGGCCTGGAACATCGTGCTCTTCGAGCGCCTCCCGGCGGTCGGGCTCGAGAGCTCGGGGCCGTGGAACAACGCAGGAACGGGCCACGCGGCCTTCTGCGAGCTCAACTACACGCCTCAGGCGGAGGACGGCTCGATCAGCCCGGCAAAGGCGCTGGGCATCAACGAGGGCTTCCAGCTCTCGCGGCAGTTCTGGTCCCACCTTGTGCGCGAGGGGAACATCGGCGACCCCACGCGCTTCATCCACACGGTTCCGCACATGAGCTTCGTCATCGGCGACTCGCATGCGGACTACCTCGCAAAGCGCTTCGAGGCCCTCAAGCCGAACGCGCTGTTCTCCGAGATGGAGTTCAGCGAGGACCCCGAGCAGATCGCAGAATGGGCGCCACTCGTCATGGAGGGGCGCGGCCCCGGCCGCGTTGCGGCGAACCGCGTCGCGTCCGGCACGGACGTCGACTTCGGCACCCTGAGCCGCGAACTCGTCGACTACCTTGCGCGCAGCGGCGTCGAGGTCAACTACGGAACTGACGTGAGCGACGTCAAGCGCTCCCGCGGGGGCTGGGACATCGCGACCAAGCACACGGCGTCCGGCGAACGCGGCAGCATCCACGCGAAGTTCGTCTTCATCGGAGCCGGCGGCGGCGCACTCCATCTCCTCCAGGCCTCGGGCATCCCCGAGAGCAAGGGCTACGGGGGGTTCCCGGTCTCGGGCAAGTTCTTCCGCTGCACGGACGAGGCGCTCGCGGCGAGGCACAACGCGAAGGTCTATGGCCAGGCCTCGGTCGGCGCGCCGCCCATGTCGGTCCCGCACCTCGACACACGCTACGTGGACGGCCAGCGGTCCCTCCTGTTCGGGCCGTACGCGGGGTTCTCGACGAACTTCCTCAAGAACGGCTCGCTCCTCGACCTTCCGCTGTCGATCCGCGCGAGCAACATCGTCCCGATGCTCGCGGTCGCGAAGGACAACATGGACCTCACGGCCTACCTCGTGAAGGAGGTCGCGAAGAGCCACGGCGCCAAAGTCGAGGCGCTGCGCGAATACTTCCCGCTCGCGGACGGCGACAAGTGGGAACTCATCACGGCCGGCCAGCGCGTGCAGATCATCAAGAAGGACCCGCACAAGGGCGGCGTGCTCCAGTTCGGCACCGAGGTCATCACGGCCCGCGACGGCTCCGTCGGAGCGCTGCTCGGCGCGTCGCCGGGCGCCTCGACGGCCGTTCCGATCATGCTTGAGCTCATGCGGCGCTGCTTCCCGAAGCAGTACCGGGGCTGGGAGGACACACTCCGCGAGATGATGCCGGGCTACGGCGTGAAGCTGAACGACAACCCGGAGCTCGCGGCGGAGATCGCGGCCACCACGGCCGAAGCCCTCCAGCTCGCGGCCACCGCCCAGTAGAGCACAGGCCAAGGCGGCCCGCACCGTACGGACGGTGCGGGCCGTCGTCGTCCATAGATCGATATCTCGATATGGGGAAAACAGCACACATGTTCCGGCTTGCGAGCCTCTCGATGTCCAACAAGGCGCTCATTGCGCTCATCACGCTGTTCGCCGCGGTCTTCGGCGTCATCACGGCGGGGAGCCTCAAGCAGGAGCTCATCCCGTCGATCGAGTTCCCCCAGCTCACGGTCGTGACGTCGATGGCCGGGGCGTCGCCCGACGTCGTCGACAAGCAGGTGGGCCAGCCGCTCGAGAAGGCGCTGCAGGCCGTCGAGGGGCTCGAGAGCAGCTCGTCGACATCCCGCACGGGCGTCTCGACCATCCGCCTCTCCTTCGCCTACGGGACAAACCTCGACCGGGCGCGCAACCAGATCGACCGCGCGATCTCGACGGCGAAGCAGCAGCTCCCGTCCGGCGTGCAGCCGAATACACTCGCGGGCAGCATCAGCGACTTCCCGATCGTCTTCATCGCGGCGTCCTCGGACAAGGGCCTGAGCGAGCTCGAGGGCCAGCTCGTCCAGCAGGCTGTCCCGACGCTGTCGAAGATCGAGGGCGTCCGCGGAGTCGACATCACGGGTGGCGCGACACGGCACATTCAGATCCAGCCGGACCCGGCCGCGATGGGAGCTCGGGGCGTCGACGTCGCCGCGATCCGCACCGCGCTCCAGAACAACGGCTCGCTCGTCCCGGTGGGCACGATCACCGACCAGGGCCGCACCCTGTCCCTCCAGGCGGGCAGCCCCATCGATTCGACCGACACGATCAAGGGGCTCCCGGTCGCCGGCGCGAAGCAGCCCACGAAGATCGGCGACGTCGCGTCGGTCGCGATCCAGGACGACACGGCGACGTCGATCACGCGCACGGACGGCAAGCTCACGCTCGCGCTCTCCGTCACGAAGAAGCCCGAAGGCGACACCGTCGCGATTTCGCACGCCGTGCGCGACGCCCTCCCCGGCCTCGAATCCTCTCTCGGGTCGAACGCCAAGCTCACGACCGTGTTCGACCAGGCGCCGTTCATCGAGAAGTCGATCAAGGACCTCACGACCGAGGGCCTCCTGGGCCTCGGCTTCGCCGTCCTGACGATCCTCGTCTTCCTTCTCTCGGTCCGCTCGACGCTCGTGACGGCCGTCTCGATCCCGCTTTCGCTCCTCATCACGTTCATCGGGCTGTTCGCGGCGCACTATTCGCTCAACATCCTCACGCTCGGCGCGCTGACCATCGCCATCGGCCGCGTCGTGGACGACTCGATCGTCGTGATCGAGAACATCAAGCGGCACCTGAGCTACGGCGAGGAGAAGACGACGGCGATCCTCGCGGCGGTGCGCGAGGTCGCCGCCGCGGTCACAGCATCGACGCTCACGACCGTGGCCGTGTTCCTCCCGATCGCCTTCGTCGGGAATCTCGCGGGCGAGCTCTTCCGCCCGTTCGCGCTCACGGTGACGATCGCGCTCCTCGCCTCGCTCGCCGTCGCCCTCACGATCGTTCCCGTGCTCGCCTACTGGTTCCTGGGCCACAAGTCCTCGGGAGCGGCGAACCGCGCCGGCGTCGAAGCGGAGGCCCACGTGAAGGAGAGGAAGTCGGCGCTCCAGCGCGGCTATCTCCCGGTCCTCCGGGCGACCCAGAAACACCCGGTCTGGACGGTCGTCGCAGGCGTCCTGGTCCTCGTCGCGACGTTCGCCATGACGCCGCTCCTCGCGACGAACCTCCTCGGACGCTCGGGCGAGAACAGCTTCACTGTGACGCAGAAGCTGCCGCCGGGCACGAGCCTCGACGCGACCAGCACAGCCGCCGCCAAGGTCGAGGCCGCCCTGCGGGGAACGGAAGGCGTGCAGACGGTCCAGGTGACGATTGGCAACTCGACGACCGGCTTCAGCGCGTTCGTCTCGTCGGGCGCGTCGAATGCGAGCTTCACGGTCATCACCGACGGGTCGGCGGATCAGGCGGCCGTCCAGCAGCGCGCGCGCAACGCCGTCGCCGGCCTGAGCGGGGCCGGCACCGTGACGGTGAGCGACCAGCAGGGCGGCTTCGGGACGTCGTCGACCGTCGACGTCACGGTCAAGGCGCCCGACTCGGCCACGCTCGGACGCGCGAACGACGCCGTCGTCGGCGCGCTCAAAGACGTGCCGGGCGCAACCGGGGTGACGAGCAATCTCGCGGCCGCGCAGCCCATCGTCCAGGTGAGCGTGGACCGCGCGAAGGCTGTTGCGGCCGGGCTCAACGAGCAGCAGGTCGGAGCCCTCCTCGCTGCGACCGTGAGCCCCGTGCCGGCGGGGACGGTCCGGATCGACACGACCGACTATCCGGTGCTCATCGGCAAGGGAACCCAGTTCTCGAGCGTCGACTCCGTGCGCGGCATGCCCCTTCCCGGCCAGCCGGGGCTCACCCTCGGTGCGATCGCGAGCGTGACGGCGGTCGACGTGCCCGTGACGGTCACGAGCACGTCGGGCCAGCGGACGGCGACTGTCTCGGTCATGCCGGGGGACACGAATCTCGGGTCGGTGAGCGCGGAGGTCCAGAAACGCATCGCCGGCCTAGCGCTCGACGGCGGGGCCACGGCATCCGTGGGTGGCGCGGCATCGCAGCAGGCGGAGTCATTCAAGCAGCTCGGCCTCGCGCTGCTCGCGGCGATCGCGATCGTGTATGTCGTCATGGTCGCGGCCTTCAAGAGCCTCCTGCAGCCGCTCGTGCTGCTCGTCTCCATCCCGTTCGCGGCGACGGGCGCGATCGGCCTCCTGCTCGCGACCCGCATCCCGCTCGGCCTCCCGGCCCTCATCGGCCTCCTCATGCTCGTCGGCATCGTCGTGACGAACGCGATCGTGCTCATCGACCTCATCAACCAGTACCGCCGGCCGCGCGGGCGGCGCCCGGCGCTGCCGCTCGAGGACGCGATCGAACAGGGGGCGCGCCAGCGCCTGCGGCCGATCCTCATGACCGCCCTCGCGACGATCTTCGCCCTGACACCGATGGCGCTCGGGCTCACCGGCGGGGGCGGGTTCATCGCGCAGCCGCTCGCCGTCGTCGTCATCGGTGGCCTCGTCTCCTCGACCGTCCTGACGCTCGTCCTCGTCCCGGTGCTCTACCGTCTCGTCGAAGGGCGGCTCGAGCGGCGCCGGCTGCTGCGGGACCTGACCCGGCGGCCGGCGCCGGCGGCCGCGACGAACGACGACGACGACGACGCGGGCGACTGGACGACGGGTGCTGTGCCGAAGGTCACGGGCCGCCGGGCCGCGAAGGATTGACCTGGCGGGAACATTCCAACGGCCTCTCGGGTTCGAGATAGATGCAAATGCATGTATCCTGAATGAACCGAGGAAAGAGGTCATCATGCAGTTCGGAATCTTCAGCGTCGGCGACGTCACCCTTGACCCCACGAACGGCCATATGCCGTCGGAGGGCGAGCGCATCAAGGCCATCGTCGAGATCGCCAAGCACGCGGAGGAGGTCGGCCTCGACGTCTTCGCGACGGGCGAGCACCACAACCCGCCGTTCTACCCGAGCTCCCCCACGACGCTGCTCGGCTACATCGGGGCGCAGACCGAACACCTCATCCTCTCGACCACGACCACGCTCATCACCACGAACGACCCGGTCAAGATCGCCGAGGACTTCGCGACACTCCAGCATCTCGTGGACGGCCGAACTGACCTCGTCCTGGGCCGCGGCAACACCGCGCCCGTGTACCCGTGGTTCGGCAAGAACCCCCAGGACGCGCTCGAGCTCACGATCGAGAACTACGCCCTCCTGCGCCGGCTGTGGGACGAGGACGTCGTCGACTGGAGCGGCAAGTTCCGCACTCCGCTGCACAACTTCACGGCGACCCCGCGCCCGCTCGACGGCGTGGCCCCGTTCGTGTGGCACGGCTCGATCCGCACGCCGCAGATCGCCGAACTCGCCGCGTACTACGGCGACGGCTTCTTCGCGAACAACATCTTCTGGCCCAAGGAGCACTACATCCGGCTCATCAACCTCTACCGCGAGCGGTTTGAGCACTACGGCCACGGCAAGGCGCATCAGGCGGTCGTCGGCCTCGGCGGGCAGTTCTTCATCCGGAGGAACTCGCAGGACGCCGTGCGGGAGTTCCGTCCGTACTTCGACAACGCACCCGTCTACGGCCACGGGCCGTCGCTCGAGGACTTCACGGCCCAGACGCCGCTCACGGTGGGCAGCCCCGACGAGTTCGTCGAGAAGACGCTCGCGTTCCGCGACTACTTCGGCGACTACCAGCGCCAGCTGTTCCTCGTCGACCACGCGGGCCTGCCGCTCAAGACCGTCCTCGAGCAGCTCGACCTCCTTGGCGAGGTGCTCCCCCAGCTGCGGGCCGGATTCGAGGAGCGTCGCCCCGCGGACGTTCCCGAGGGGCCGACGCACGCCGCGCTTGTCGCACAGCGCGCGGCCTCTGCGGCCGCCGAGCCAGCGGAAGCCGAGGCGACGCGGTGACCCCATCCGAGCGCGCAGCGCAGACCGCGCCGGTTCGCGTGACGGCATCAGGGCGCGAGACGGCATCAGTGCGCGAGACGGCCCAGGCGTGGGAATCGCTCTTCCGGGCCCAAGTCGCGGTCATGCGGAGGCTCCAGGCAGACCCCGCCTTCAAGGAGCTCGGCATCAAGGAGTACGACGTCCTCTTCACCCTGACCGGGTGTCCCGAGGGCGGGCTGCGACTCAACGAGCTCAACGATCACGTGCTCCTCGCCCAGTCGAGCCTGAGCCGGCTCGTCGAGCGGCTCGAGCGGAAGGGGCTCGTCACCCGTCGCGCGGCCCCCGACGACGGCCGGGGGACGCTCATCGCGCTCACCGAGGAGGGGTGGGCGACGCAGAAGCGGATCGGCCGCGCTCACGTCCGCGAGATCGCACGGCTCCTGGGCGGGGCGCTCGACGGCGGAGAGCTCGCCGAGCTCACTCGGCTCACCGGGCGGCTGCGCGACCACGTCGTCGAGCACCACCCGCTCTGAGCCAACGCCCCCAAACGGCGCCCCACCCACGGGACGTGACCCCCAAACCGCGCCACACCCACGGGACGTGACCCCCAAACGGCGCCCCACCCACGGGACGTGACCCCCAAACCGCGCCACACCCACGGGACGTGACCCCCAAACGGCGCCACACCCACGGGACGTGACCCCCAAACCGCGCCACACCCACGGGACGTGACCCCCAAACGGCTCAGGCGAGGACGAGGAGCTGCTCGGGATCCTCGCGCGGGAGATCGGCGTCTGCCTCGGCCGAGACGGAAAGCCGGCGGAGTGCGAGGCTCCCGCCGACCGTCGAGAGGAACGCCGTGTCCGACGAATCCCGGCCGGAGGTGATGCGGAGCATCCGGGAGCGTGGCGCGAGGCCCGTGGGGTCGATGACGTGCCATGCGCCCTCGACGTAGGCCTCGGCGACCGCATGGAAGTCCATGGGCTTGAGCCCCGGCGCGTAGACGGCCGTGAGGCGCGCGGGGACGTCTTTGCCGCGCAGGAGGGCGATGGCGAGGTGGGCGTAGTCGCGGCACACGCCGCGACGGTGCAGGAGAGTCTCGACGGCCCCGTCGGTCCCGCGCGACGAGCCCGCCACGTAGGAGAGCTGATCATGCACCCACGTCCGCACGGCAGCGACGAGGTCGGCTCCCCCGAGAGAGCCGAACTGGCCGTAGGAGGTCGGCAGGAGCCGGTCGCTCTCGGCGTAGCGGCTCGGTCGCACGTAGCGGATGAGGGCCATCTCGTCGACGGGCTCGGGCTCGGCGTGCCCTCCGATCGCGGCGCGGTATTCGACCTCGACGTCGGATGGCTCCTCGAGCTCGAAGACGTGGAACCGCCCGCCGTGCCCGTCCACGAGCTCGCGCCACGGGACAGGATCGCCGCCGACCGTGATGGAGAGGTCTTCGTCAAAGGACGTGTAGCCGGGGTTTCGCGCGGCGGCGACGGCCATCGCGACTTTCGTCCGCGCCACGGTGGTGAAGGAGAGGCGGGCGCCGACAGTGCGCAGCATGGTGCTCCAGTGGGGCTAGGAGTTCTTCGTGAACTTCAGCGACATGATCATTCGCTGGGCGTCCGCAAAGTCCCCCGAATCCTCAACATATGCGGATGCCTGAGCAAGCGTATCGAAAGATTGCAGGGGAGCAACCTTGGCCTCCGGCGCGAGCGGAGCGAGCTCGAGCACGTCCGAGAACGAGTACCCGCCGACGCCCGCGGGACCGGGCACGACGTTCCGCAGGCGGCACGCTTTCCCGTCCTGCGCGGCCGTGGGGACACCCACGAGCCCGAACGAGCCGAAGTACTTGTAGCCCTGGATCACCCTGAACACGAAACGCGGCGAGATCGCATCCGGCCCATCTGTGAACGGCACGCTCACGGGCAGGCTGTTGAGCACCGAATAGGCCTTGGCCTGGGCCGGATCGCATGGCGCCTGGCTCGGGATGGGGAGGCCGGTCTGGAGCGCCGCGACGAAGGTTCCGTCCGCCTTCTTGACGTCGAAGTGCAGGGCTCCCGAGGATGACCCCGCGGCCGGGGGGCCGGCTTGGACGATCCATTGGGCCGGCAGCTCGAAGCTGATCGCCTTCCCGGGGTCCGTGAACGTCTTCCATTCGGCGGACGTCGCGCCGGGCGACGGCGTGCCGCTCGCCGAGGCGCGCGCGGAGCCGCCCGCCGTCGGGCCCGCCCCGGCGGAGGAACCGCTCGGACCGACCGGGGTCCACGAGGGAGAGTTCTGGCCGGATCCGCACCCCGCGAGCGTGGAGACGGCACAGGATGCGGCAAGGAAGGTCGCGAGGGCGAATCCCATCACGCGGAGTCGAGACGCCATACAGCCACCCTAGCGAACCCGGCGCGGAGTACTCTGGCGCCATGCGTGACGAGCGAGGCGAAAGCACGGACAGCGAGAACGCGGGCGGCGAGAATACAGCCGCCAACGGCACAGCACAGTGGGAGCAGGACGACGGCGAGGCCGGGCTGTCCATTCCAGCCCACCAGATCGCGGACTGGCGACTGCGGATGTTCGCCGTGTACGCCGCGGTGCGCGCGGCGCCGTCGTCGTCGGAGGCCCACGCGCTGTGGTGCCGCGAGCGGGATGCGCTGTTCGGCGCCCACCCCGCCTCCGCCCTCCTGCCGGCGGACCGCGCGGCGTTCCGCGGCCTGCGCGTGGCACCTTATGACCCTGCCTTCCGTTTCGAGCTCCCGCTCGCGGCCGAAGGCGCCGGGCAGGAGCGACCGGTGCAGACGGGCACCGACGGCGTGGTCCCGTTCGTGCGGCTCGGAACGTTCGAGGTTCCGGGCCTCGGCAGTCTCGCGGCCTGGAAGCATGCGGGCTATGGAGGCGGCGTCTTCGTGCCGTTCCGGGATACGACGGCGGGCCGCCCGGGCGGCTCCTACGGAGCGGGGCGCTATCTCATCGACACGATCAAGGGCGCGTTCCTCGGAGCGCGGGACGCCGATCCGACCGCCGAAGCCTCCGGCGCGGACGAGGGAACCCTCTACGTCCTCGACTTCAACTTCGCGTACAACCCGTCGTGCGCCTACAACGAGGCGTGGGCGTGCCCGCTCCCCGGACCGGAGAACCGCATCAGCGCCGACGTGCCGGTGGGCGAGCTGTACCCGTTCCTGTAAACCTCGTCGGGACGTTCCGGGACGGCCGCACGACGGGGCCCCGTACGCCTACGATGTCCGAATGACTTCGGCTTCCCGCACTCCCCTGCGCATCGCGCGCGTCCGCCCCCTCGATGCACCGGCGGATCGCGAGCCCGAAGCGTTCTTTGTCGCGTGCGACGCCGACAACTTCGAGGCGCCCGAGGGACGCCGCTGGACGGTGACGACCACGCCGTTCCCGGCGTCGCCGTCGAACGCCGCCTCGCCGGGCCGGCCCGGCTGGGAGGAGGGCGACGTCGTCGACCAATCGTCATTCGCCTTCCTCTCCCCCTGTGTGCCGGCCAACGTGCTCGGGATGGCCCACAACACCGGGGCCGCGGGCCGTGCGCTCCCGCCGCAGGCGTTCCACAAGGCCGCGACGAGCGTGATCGGCCAGGGCGATGCGATCGAGGTCCCGGCGGACTCCCGAGTCGAGCCGGAGGCCGAGCTTGCGATCGTCGTCGGCCGGCGCGCCCGCGGCCTCACGCTCGACTCCGCGATGGACGCCGTTCTGGGGTTCACGATCGGCAACGATGTGACCGACCGTGCCGCGCAGGCGACGGACGAGCTGTGGATCAGCGCGAAGAGCGCGGACACGTTCTCGCCGCTCGGCCCGTGGATCGTCACGCGGCGCCCCGGCGCGGACGCCGAGGTGCGGGTCGCGATCGACGGCGAGCCGCTGCCGGCAGGGCGCATCGCCGACCTCGGCTGGGGCCTCGAGGAAATCCTCGTGTACGCGAGCTCGCTCATGACGCTGCACCCGGGCGACGCCATCCTGAGCGGCTTCCCCGGTGCGGCGGCCCCGATCGTGGCGGGCAACGTCGTCGAATGTTCGGTAGGCGGGATCGGCACCCTCCGCAACCGCGTCATCGCGGTGCCGGTGTCATCGCCGTCTGCCTAGCCGATGTCCCGAGCAGGTTGACACCCGAGTGTGATGGGTGCCATAGTCGAGGCGTGAACCTGTCAGACAGCCGGACACTCCGACAGGCGGACGAGCCCTCAGCCGCCGCGGCCGCCCGCCGGCCCCTCGCCCGCATGAGCGCGGCCGAGGCCGTGCTGGCCGAACTGCGCGCCGAGATCGAGTCCGGCGGCGTTCCCGTGGGCGCCAAGCTCCCTTCCGAATCCACCCTCGCGAGCCGCTACGGCGTGAGCCGCTCGGTCGTCCGCGAGGCGCTCCGCTCGTGCGCGGCCCTCGGACTCACCGAAACGCACACGGGCAAGGGCACGTTCGTTGTCTCGGGCCGCGTCTCGGGGGACCTCGTCCTCGGGCGCTATTCGGCCCGCGACCTCACCGAGGCCCGGCCCCACATCGAGGTGCCCGCCGCGGGACTCGCGGCGACCCGCCGGAGCGAGGAGGACCTCGCCACGCTCAAGGGCATCCTCGCGGACATGGCCCTCGAAGACGACCCCGCCACATGGGTCGCCCTCGATGCGACGTTCCACGGACTCATCGCCCGCGCGAGCGGGAACAAGGTCTTCGAAAGCGTCGTCGCGGATCTCCGCGACGCGCTCTCCCACCAATCCGAGACGCTCAACCTCGTCGCGGACCGCAAGAGCGCGTCCGACGTCGAGCACCGCAAGATCCTCGCGGCGATCGAAGCCGGCTCATCCGACGCGGCGAGCACCGCGATGGCCGAACACCTCGCCGCCGTGAACGCCGCCCTCGGCACGCTCGCGAACCGCTAGCCCACCCACACCCGATTGCCCGCCGCCAACCCAGGCCCGCCCTCGATTTCCGAGCCCACCCTCCCAGCCCCCGAAAGAGCCATGCCCTTCGCCTCCGACAGTGCCCCCTCGGTGTCCGACTCGCCCGCGACGCCGGTCTCCACGGTGCATCTCCCGCCCGCCCTCCCGGCACATGCCCCGCTCGCCGTGCAGACCCGCGGCGGCCTTGTCGAGGGCGTCCACTATGGGAGCGTCGCCGCGACCGATGCCGAGGGGCGTCTCATCTGGGAGGCCGGGGACGCGAGCGCGCTGTTCTATCCGCGCTCGGCCCTCAAGCCGCTTCAGGCCGTCGCCCTGGTCCGCGCGGGCCTGAGCGTCCCGTCGGAGCTCCTCGCCCTTGCCGCGGCGAGCCACAGTGGCGCGGCGGAACACCGCAAGGGGACGCTGCGCATCCTCAGCCTGCACGGGCTCGATGTCACCTCGCTCGAGAACACGGCCGACCTGCCGTACGGAGTCGCCGAACGCGAAGCCTGGCTGCGCTCCGGCGGCTACGCGGACCGCGTGTGCCAGAACTGCTCCGGCAAGCACGCCGCGATGGCGGCCGTGTGCACGCTCAACGGCTGGTCGGTCGCGGGCTACCTCGACCCCGAGCACCCGCTCCAGCGGCTCGTCGCGGCCACCGTCGCGGAGCTGACCGGCGAAGACCCCAGCGCGTGGACGACCGACGGCTGCGGGACGCCGCTCCCCGCCGTGAGCCTCGCGGGCATGGCGCGCGCCTACGGAAGGCTCGCCCTCGCGGGGGCGAACGACGACGGCGCCGCTCACCCGGGTGCCGAGGCCGCCGTCGCCCGCGCGATGTCCGCGCACCCCGAGATGGTCGCGGGCGAAGGCCGCGACGTCGCCCGTCTCATGCGGCTCCTTCCCGGCGCCGTGGCCAAGGACGGGTTCGAGGGCGTCCAGCTCGTGGGCCTGCCCGACGGGCACGCCGTCGCGGTCAAGATCTCCGACGGCGGGGACCGCGCCCGCATGCCCGTCGCCGTCCGCACCCTCAAGGCCCTCGGTATCGCCGAGGCCGCCCCCGGCGGAGCCTTGTCCCCGCTCGCCGAGTCCCCCGTGCTGGGCGGCGGCCGGCCCGTCGGCACGTTCGCAGCGCTTGAGAGCGCCTTCTCCCGCGCCTGACCCACCCAATCCTTACCCCACCTCCCACCAGCCACACGTATCGCCACTGCACGAAAGGCCTCCTCATGACCTTCGCGACTGGGACGCTCACCGAAGAGCAGCTCGCAGACCAGAGTCGCGGACGCGGCTACCGCCTCGACCACGACCTGCTCGGCGACCGGGAGATCCCCGCCGACGCCTATTGGGGCGTGCACACGCTGCGCGCCGTCGAGAATTTCCCGATCACGGGCCAGCCGCTCTCGACGAATCCGCACCTCGTGCGCGGACTCGCGGCGGTCAAGCTCGCGGCCGCCCGAGCCAATCAGGAGCTCGGGCTCCTCGACGCCGAGCGTGGGGCCGTGATCGAGGAGGCGTGCTTCGAAGTCCTCGGCGGCAGGCTCGGGGACCAGTTCGTCGTCGACGTCGTGCAGGGCGGGGCCGGCACGTCGTCGAACATGAACGCGAACGAGGTCATCGCGAACCGCGCCCTCGAGCTCCTCGGCCGCGATAAGGGCGACTATGCGGCCCTCCACCCGAACGACCACGTCAACCTGAGCCAGTCCACGAACGACGTGTACCCGACGGCCGTGCGCGTCGCGACGGTCTTCGGGATCGAGGAGCTCCTCGCGGCGCTCACCGAGCTCGAAGATTCGTTTGCGGAAAAAGCCGCCGAGTTCCGCACGGTAGTCAAGATGGGCCGCACCCAGCTCCAGGACGCCGTGCCCATGACGCTCGGACAGGAGTTCGGGACCTACGCCGTGACGATCGGCGAGGATCGCGAGCGGCTGCGGGAGGCCTCGAAACTCGTCCACGAGATCAACCTCGGGGCCACCGCGATCGGCACGGGCCTCAACGCCCCCGCGGGCTACGCGGAGGCCGCGTGCCGTCATCTCGGCGAGGCCACGGGCCTCCCCCTCGTGACCGCGCCCGACCTCATCGAGGCCACCCAGGACATGGGCGCATTCGTGCACCTGTCGGGTGTCCTCAAGCGCGTTGCCGTCAAGCTCTCGAAGATCTGCAACGACCTTCGGCTGCTCTCGTCAGGTCCCCGCGCGGGCCTCGGCGAGATCAATCTGCCGGCCGTCCAGTCGGGGTCGTCGATCATGCCCGGCAAGATCAATCCGGTGATTCCGGAAGTGGTCAGCCAGGTCGCCTACGAGGTGATCGGCAACGACGTGACCATCACGATGGCCGCCGAGGCCGGTCAGCTCCAGCTCAACGCGTTCGAGCCGATCATCGTGCACAGCCTCCACAAGAGCATCACGCACCTCGAGGCCGCGTGCCGCACGCTCACGGCGCGCTGCGTGCGCGGCATCACGGCCAACGACGAGCGGCTGCGCGCGAGCGTCGAGCACTCGATCGGGCTCGTGACGGCCCTCAACCCTTACCTCGGCTACGCCGCCGCGACGTCGATCGCCCAGGAGGCGCTCGCGACCGGTCGCGGCGTGGCGGAGCTCGTGCTCGAGCGCGGGCTCCTCACGGCCGAACGCCTCGAAGAGCTGCTCAAGCCCGAGCGGCTCGCGAACCTCACCGCCTGATTCAGGGCGCCTCACCCACACCTCCCGTACCACCCTCCCCCTCCCGTATCACCTTCCCGAGAAAGGACAGCAATGTCCTCGCTTGACTCTGCCCAGAACCCTGTTCCCGACCATCTCGAGGACGGCGGCCACGCGCATTCGGCCGACCACGTCATCCACGCCGAGGACGCCGGCTACCACAAGGGCCTCAAGGCCCGCCAGATCCAGATGATCGCGATCGGCGGCGCGATCGGCACGGGCCTGTTCCTCGGCGCGGGCGGGCGCCTGGCCGCGGCCGGGCCCTCGCTCGTGCTCTCCTACGCGATCTGCGGCGCGTTTGTGTTCCTGATCCTGCGGGCCCTCGGCGAGCTCGTGCTCCACCGGCCGTCGTCGGGCTCGTTCGTCTCCTACGCCCGCGAGTTCTTCGGCGAGAAGGCCGCCTACGTCTCCGGCTGGTTCTACTGGATCAACTGGGCCATGACCACGATCGTGGACACCACCGCCGCCGCCCTGTACATGAACTTCTTCGGCCGCTACGTGCCGTGGATCGCCGCCGTGCCGCAGTGGGCCTGGGCCCTGATCGCCCTGTGCCTGGTCCTGGCCCTGAACCTGGTCTCGGTCAAGGTCTTCGGTGAGATGGAGTTCTGGTTCGCCCTGATCAAGGTCGCCGCCCTCGTGGGCTTCCTCGTGATCGGAATCTACTTCGTGGCCTTCGGCACCCCCACCGGCTCCCCGACCGGGTTCAGCCTCATCGCCGACCACGGCGGCCTCTTCCCGACCGGCTTGGCGCCGATGATCCTGCTCATGCAGGGCGTCGTGTTCGCCTACGCCTCCGTCGAGCTCGTCGGCACCGCCGCCGGGGAGACGGAGAACCCGGCCAAGGTCATGCCCAAGGCCATCAACTCGGTCGTGGCCCGCATCGCCGTGTTCTACGTCGGCTCCGTCATCCTGCTCTCCCTCCTGCTCCCGTACACGGACTACCAGAAGGGCATCAGCCCGTTCGTGACGTTCTTCGGGCACATCGGCGTCGGCGGCGTCGACGTCATTATGAACCTCGTCGTCCTCACCGCCTCCCTGTCCTCCCTCAACGCCGGCCTCTACTCCACCGGGCGCATCCTGCGCTCCATGGCCGCCGCCGGCTCCGCCCCCAAGTTCGCGCTCCGGATGAACAAGGCCGGCGTGCCCTACGGCGGCATCGCGATCACCGCCGTAGTCTCGCTGCTGGGCGTGCCGCTGAACTACCTCGTGCCCTCCGACGCGTTCGAGATCGTCCTGAACGTGGCCTCGGTCGGGATCATCAGCACCTGGGCCACCATCGTCCTCTGCCAGATCGCCCTCCAGCGCTGGGCCAAGAAGGGATGGACCACCCGCCCCGCGTTCCGGATGCCCGGCGCCCCCTACACGGGCTACGTCACGCTCGCGTTCCTCGTCGTCGTCCTCGTCATGATCCTCGCCGACTCCCCCTGGACCCTCCTCACCACCGGCATCGCCGTCGTCCTCATGGTCATCGGCTGGTACGCGAGCCGCGACCGCATCCGCGCCATCGCTGCCGCCCGCGACGGCTACACCGGAACCGCCCCCGTCATCGCCAACCGGCCGTCCCCGAAGCAGCGATAATCACTTCTCCGGCACAGGCCAACCACAGCTGGCCGTGAGAAGGTAGACGCATGGATCAGCCGTGGACTTCGCGAGAGGCCCCTTCGGCACCAGCGCGCACCGCGCTGGCCCCGAAGGGGCTTCGGCGTGTCCCGGGAAGCCTGCTCGAGGCCGCCTGGCGGCGCCCCCTGATCCGCCAGCTCACGCGTTTCACGGGCGTCGGGATCGTGTGCACCGTGACCTCGCTCGCCCTGTACGCACTGTGCCGCCCTTGGCTCGGCCCTCAGCTGGCGAATGCCGTGGCCCTCATCGCGACATCCGTCATGAACACGGCGCTCAACCGGCGCTTCACGTTCAAGATCACGGAGCGGCGGGGCCTCGCGCAGGATCACATCCATGGCCTAGTCGCGATGGGCGTCGCACTCCTGCTCACGAGCGGGAGCCTGTGGGCCCTCCTCTGGCTCAATCCGGTGGCCGGCGTTGCGGTCGAGCTATGGACGACGACGATCGCCGGCTGGGTCGCGACCGCGGTCCGGTTCACGCTCTTGCGGCACTGGATTTTCCGCCGCGCGCGGAACGCCTGACGTTGCATATACCGCGCGGCGCTCTCCGCGCGTGGTTTTATCGCGCGGCGCTCACCGCGCGTCGTCATTATCGCGCGGCCCTTATCGCGCGGCGCTCACCGCGCGTCGTCATTATCGCGCGGCCCTCACCGGGCGTCGTTTTATCGCGCGGCGTTTCATCGCGCAGCGCTCACCGCGCGTCGTCCCACCATGCGAGGGCCCGGGTCGCGTAGAACGTGAGCCACGGCGAGGGCTGCCCCGGAGGAACGTCGACGTCGAACCACGCGCGCCCGGGGAGCCGTTCCTCCTGGAGCCACGTTCCGTCATCCCGGCGGGCCGAGCGGACGAGCTCGACGGCTTCGCTTGCACGAAGATCGGGCCCGGTGCCGTCATGGAGGGATGCGGAGCGGAAGTAGTCGATGGCCTTGAGCGCGCTGTACCTCCAGCGGAACGGGTAGGCGAACGTCGAGACCCAGGGGGCGACGATCTCGCCCGTCGATTTCCGGTGCAGGAGCCTCCGTTCGAGCAAATACTCCTCGCCGGCCTTGCGCGCAGCGCGGAGGCCGTCGCTTCGGCCCGCGGCCCGCTCGTATTCGAGAAGGCCACTAAGCGTGTTGAGCGTCGAGTGGAAGGACGAACGCACAGACCCCTCGACCCACTCGCAATTCCACCCGCCGTCGTCGAGCTGGTGATCCACGAACCACGTGGCAAGGCCTGAAACGTCCGCTCCGAGCCACGCGCCGTTCGCGAGCGTGTAGGCGTTGATGCAGCAGTCCACCTCGCCGGCCCAATACGGCATTCCGTTGTACTCCCACCGGCTGTTGGCGGCGAGGCGTTCGGCGGTCCCCGCAAGCGTGGCGGGATCGAGCCCCCATTCGCGCAGGGCGTTGAGCGTCCACGTCGTGGCCGTCCACGGCTGCCCAGCCCCTTCGGCCGCCTCGGGCCCGTGAAAATCGAAGTTCCCCGGGAAGAAGGCGCCGCCGTCCCACTGGCCGTCGGAATCTTGGAGCGCGAGGAGGCGGGCGCCGAACCCCTCCGTCGCGACGCGCTGGCGGGTCGGCTCCCAGACGGAAGGCGACGCCCCGAGGAGGTCGCGTTCGACCTGCCAGCGAAGCGCGGGATCAGTTTCGAGGAGCCACTTCATGGAGCGTGCCACGACCATTTCCTCAGGCTACTCTTCACGTCCGCCCCGCCCCGAGCTTCAGGGTCCTTGCTGAAGCTTCAGGGTGCTTGCTGAAAATGTCGGTCCCCTGGTGGAGACTCAAGTCATGGCTTTCGGGGGGCGTGATCAGCAGACGGTCTCGTCGGCCGACCCGCTGGGGACGGACGGCTGGGACTTCCGCGCGGACCCCTTTGCCCATCTCGTCGATCCGCCCTTGGCGGACCCCGCGCTCTTCGAATCGCCCGAGGAGGACGACGGCGAGGCCGATGCACTCTGGGAGGCTGCCCTTTCGCCAACGGCGCTCATGGCTCGGGCGCGTTCACAGCGAGCCGACGCGCTCGTCGCAGAGCTGTTGATGATCGATGCCGAGCAGGCCAGGCTTGACACTCGCAAGGCCGTGGTGCTTGCAGCGCTCACGGCTGCAGTGGGCGGATCGTCCGAGAACCCTGTTCACCGGCTCGAGGCGCCCAACGTCGCCGCGTCAGAGCTCGCCGCGGCCTTCCGGGTCTCCCAGCGAACAGCCTCCGCTTCGGTCGCTGAGGCCCTCGCCATCACGGGTCCAGTCTGGAGACCCGTCCTCGACGCCATGGCGGCCGGTGATCTCCCCCGCCGTCGCGCCACGGTGATCCTCGATGCGGCCGCGCCCGTTCCTCGCGAACGCCTCGAAGAGTTCGCGGCGAGGGCGATCGGAATCGCCTGCCCTTCCGATCCCGAACAGATCCCCAGCCAGGGCGCGTTGAAGCGCCGTCTGCGTCGTCTGGCTGACATGTGCGCGGGCGAGCCGCTCTCTGTGCGAAAGGAACGAGTCGCGTCCCATCGCCGTGTCGATCTCGAACCGGCCCAGGACGGCATGTGTTGGCTCTCGGCTTACCTGCCCCTGGAAATGGGGGCGGCGATCGATACTCGGCTGGAGGCCATCGCCCGCTCGCTCCAAGGCCCCGAGGAGCAACGCACGGTCAACCAGCTGCGCGCCGACGTCTTCGCGGATCTCCTCGCCGGCGGTGCGCTTGCCGGCGGTGCGCTTGCCGGCGGGGCGACGACGACCGAGGCTCCCTCGGCATCGCCGCCAGCAGGCGGCGTGCGCACCGAGCTCATCGTGACCGTTCCGGCGCGCACGCTCTCCGGCGACTCTGACTCGCCCGGCGAGATCGTGGGCTATGGGGCCATTGATCCGAACGCCGCGAGGCTTCTCGCGTCCGAGGCAACAACCTGGACGCGGCTATTCGTCGATCCAGAAGACGGCGCCCCGCTTGCCTTGGGTCGACGACGTTATGCGCCGACGCTCGCCATGCGGCGTTTCCTCGGGGCGCGGGACAGGACCTGCCGATTCCCGGGCTGCGACAAGCCGGCGGCGGCGACGGAAGCGGACCACACCTGGGAATGGTCCGAGGGAGGCACGACAGACACCAGCAACATGGCTCTCCTTTGCCCACAGCATCACAGGCTCAAGACGATCGGGCAGTGGTGCGTGCGGCAGGTCGACTCCAGTTCCCCGCCGGGAACCCTGGAATGGAGGGCACCTTCCGGCCGCAGGTACATCACGTATCCAGAAGGAGATCTGCCGCCTCCGTTCTAACGGCAACCAGCACCGCGGAGATCAGCACCGCGCAGGCAGGATCAGCACCGCGCAGGATCAGCACCGCGCAGGACCAGCACCGCGCAGCAGGACCAGCACCGCGCAGCAGGATCAGCACCGCGCAGGACGGCAGTGGCGGTACCGCTCTACGTGCGGGCGATGCCGACGACGGCGGCGTACGCGCCGGCGAGGGCGAGCGCGGATTCGGCCAGCTCGCCGTCGGTGATCGTCGTGGGCAGGGTGAGGCGCACGGCGGTCTGAGCGGTCTCGGCATCGAGGCCGAGCGCGAGCAGGACGTGCGATGGGTCGCTCGAGCCCGCCGCGCAGGCCGAGCCCGATGAGCAGACGATGCCCCGGCGTTCGAGCTCGAGCAGCACCGACTCGCCGCTCACGCGCGGGAAGCAGAAGGACGCACTGCCCGGCAGCCGATTCTCGGCGTCGCCCGTCAGGAGCGCGTCCGGGACGAGCTCGAGGACGCGTCCGACAAAGTCGCTGCGCAGCGCGGCAAGGCGGGGCGCCGTCGTCGCCCGTTCCTGCTCGGCGAGCCGCAGCGCTGTGGCCAGCGCGACGGCGCCCGCGACGTTCTCCGTGCCCGAACGCAGGCCGCGCTCCTGGCCGCCGCCATCGACGAGGGGCTCGACACTCACGCGGCCCGCGACGTAGAGCGCTCCGACTCCCTTGGGGGCACCTACTTTGTGCCCCGAGATGCTGAGCGAGTCGACGCCGAGCTCGCGCACGTCCAGCGGAAGGGCACCCGCGGCCTGGACGGCGTCGGTGTGGAACGGCACGCGCGCCGCGCGCGCGATCTCGGCGAGCTCGGCGATGGGCTGGACTGTCCCGACCTCGTTGTTCGCGTACATGATCGAGGCGACGGCCGTCTCGGGGCCGATCGCGCCCGCGAACGTCTCGGGCGTCACCCGGCCCGCAGAGTCGACGGGCACGACATCGACGGCGAAGCCATGCAGCCGGGCAAGGCTCCGCGCCGATTCGAGGACGGCGGGATGCTCGACGGCGCTCACCGTCACGCGCGTGCGGCGCGGATCAGCGGCGCGGCGGGCCAGCGCGATGCCCTTGACGGCGAGATTGTCCGCCTCGGTCCCGCCGGACGTGAACGTCACCTCGCCGGCGCGGCAGCCGAGCACGCGGGCGACGTCGGCGCGGGCCGCCTCGAGTGCGGTGCGGGCGCGCTCGCCGAGTTCGTGGTGGCTCGACGCGTTGCCGAAGTCGCCCGTGAGGTATGGCCACATGGCCTCAAGCGCCTCACGGCGCACGGGGGTCGTCGCGGCGGCGTCGAGGTAGATCATGACCGGAGGCCCTCCGCTCCCACGCCCGCGGCGTCGAGCACGACGTCGAGCCCAAGATCGAGGTTCACGACGGAATGGGTGAGCGCCCCGACCGAAATGACGTCGACGCCGGTCGCCGCGATCTCCGCGACCGTGTCGAGGTTGACGCCGCCGCTTGCCTCGACGATGGCACGGCCCGCGACGCGCGCGACGCCCTCACGGAGCATCGCCGGCGTGAAATTGTCCAGCATGATCGTGTCCACCCCCGCGGCGAGCACCGGTTCGATCTGCTCGATGGCGTCGACCTCGACCTCGAAATGCGTCGTGTGCCCGAGCCGCTCGCGCGCGGCGCGCAGGACGTCGGTGAGGCGGGCGGGGTCGCCGCCGGTCAGGACGGCAAGGTGGTTGTCCTTGGCCATGACGGCGTCGGAGAGGCTGAAGCGGTGGTTCCGGCCGCCGCCGCAGCGCACTGCGTAGCGCTCGATCTCGCGCAGCCCCGGCGTCGTCTTGCGCGTGTCCACGATGCGGGCCCGCGTGCCCGCAGTGAGCGCGACATAGCGCGCCGTCAGCGCCGCGATCGCGCTCATGCGCTGGACGAGGTTGAGCACGACGCGCTCGGCCGTGAGGACCGGCTGTGCACGCCCCGAGACTCGTGCGAGGACCGCGCCAGCCTCGAACGCCTCGCCCTCCGCAACGAGCAGCTCGATGCGGGCCTCGGGATCGTGGAAACGGAAGCCGGCCTCGATGACGGGACCGCCGGAGAAGACTCCTGGGACCCGGGCACGAAGCTCCGCCGTCGCGCGGGCCGCCTCGGGGATGAGGGCCAGCGACGTCACGTCGCCGTGCGGGGCGTCCTCGGCGTAGGCGAGCTCGAGCACGGAGCGCAGGGCAAGCGCGGGCAGCGGCATGGGCGGCAGCGGCAGGGACGGCAGCGGCAGGGACGGCAGCGGTGCGCGCGTCGTCTCAGGCATGCGGGCGTCCGGGAGGGTGTGGTGCTGGGCGTTCACGCAAGGCTCCTTCCCGCGAGCGCGGTCTCGCGGACGACGTCGATTCCGGCTTCCGTGGCGCCGTCACGAGGGCGGCGCCCGGGAAAGTCGAGGCGGTAATGGGCGCCGACGGACTCGTCGCGGGCCCCGGCCGCGGCCACGAGGAGTCGGCCCGCGACGAGGAGGTTCGCGGTCTCGGGGTCGTCGGAGCGCCATCCGGCGAGCGTGGTGGCGGCTCGGGCGAGGCCTTCGGCGTCGCGCAAAACGCTCGCGTCCGCCTCCATGACGGCGGCCAGCTCGGCGCGGCCCTCGGGCCCGACGAGCTCGCGCGCGTCGGCGTCTGGCTCAGCGTCGAGCGCGAGGAGGGATGCGGCCCGTGGCTCCGGCCTGCGCCACGCGCCGCCGGCCGCGGCGACGAAGCGCTCGACGGCCCGGGCGGCGAACACGACCCCCTCAAGCAGGGAGTTCGATGCGAGGCGATTCGCCCCGTGCACTCCGGTGCAGGCGACCTCGCCCGCGGCGTAGAGGCCGGGGACGCTCGTCGCGCCGTCGAGATCGGTGGCGACGCCGCCCATCCAGTAGTGCGCGGCCGGGCCGATCGGGAGGAGGTCGCGGCGCCAGTCGTAGCCCGCGGCGCGGGTCATCGCGTCAAGACCGGGGAAGCGCTGCGCGAGGAAGCCCCGGCCGCGGGCTGCTTCGAGCCCGGTCGCGTCGAGATACGCCTGCCCGCCGCCAGCGCGTCGGTGAAGGGCCAGGGCCCGCGAGACGGCGTCGCGGGGCGCTAGCTCGCCGAGCGGGTGGTAGTCCGCGACGAAGCGCCGTCCAGACGCGTCGCGGATCACGGCTCCCTCGCCGCGCACGGCCTCGGACACGAGCGAGGAGCGAAGGACCCCATCCGGGCCCGCGATCTGAAGGGCGGTGGGGTGGAACTGATAGAACTCGAGGTCACGCAGTGTCGCGCCCGCGCGGAAGGAGAGCGCCACGCCGTCGCCCGTCGCGACCGCGGGGTTCGTGGTCTGCGAGAAGAGCTGGCCCGCTCCCCCGGTGGCGAGGAGCACGGCGTCGGCCGCCACGCGCCGTCGTGCGCCGGGGCCGTTTGCACCCGCCTTGCTCTCACCCGCCGCGGCGAACTCGACGCCGGCGACCGCGCCGCACTCGATCATCACATCCGTAACCTTGGCACCCTCGATCACGCGCACGCGGCCAGCGGCCTCGAGCCCGCGGAGCCGCGCGATGAGCGCGCGCGTGATCCCCGCGCCGCTCGCGTCGCCGCCAGCGTGCAGGACGCGCGGAAACGAGTGGGCCGCCTCGAGTCCGAGGGCGAGCCGCCCGTCCGCGTCGCGGTCGAACACGACGCCGTGGGCGAGGAGCGCGTCCACCGCGCGGGAAGCGCGGGCGCACATGGCTTCGACGGCGCTGCGAGTCCCGAGCGCGGCACCCGCCGCGATGGTGTCCGCGACGTGGCTCTCGACGCTGTCGCCGGGTGCGTGCTGGCCCTCCGGCAGGACGGCCGCGAAGCCGCCTTGGGCGAACATGCTGTTGCTGTCGCCGAGGCGCGCCTTCGTGAGCAGGACGACGTCGGCCCCCGCCTCGGCGGCGGAAATGGCGCCGAAGAGTCCCGCGACGCCGCTTCCGACGATGGCCAATCTGCGTCCGATGGCGAGCGTGCGCCCGGTCGCGAGCCTCGTCACGGCCGGGCCGCCAGCATGCGCTCTAGCGCGACGCGCGCCGTCTCGGCGACCCCCGCGGGCACCTCGATGCGGTTGCGGATCTCCCCATCGACGAGGCCTTCGAGGACCCACGCGAGGTAGCCCGGGTGGATGCGGTACATCGTCGAGCACGGGCAGATGACCGGATCGAGGCAGAAGATCGTGTGCTGCGGGTACTCGGCCGCGAGGCGATTGACGAGGTTGACCTCGGTGCCGATTGCGAAGACTGTCGGCTCGGTCGCCGCGGCGATGGCCTTGCGGATGTGGTCGGTCGAGCCGTACTCGTCGGCGGCGTCGACAACCTCCATGGGGCACTCGGGGTGCACGATGACCCGCACGCCCGGGTACTCGGCGCGGGCCTTCTCGATCTGCGCGACATTGAACCGGCGATGCACGGAGCAGAAGCCGTGCCACAGGATCACGCGGGAATCGCGCAGCGTCTCGGGGTCGGTGCCGCCCCACGGCTTGCGCGAGCTCCACATGGGCATCTGCTCGAGCGGGACGCCCATGGCCTTGGCCGTGTTGCGGCCGAGGTGCTGGTCCGGGAAGAACAGGACGCGCTGGCCTCGCTCGAACGCCCACTCGAGCACCGTCGCGGCGTTCGACGACGTGCACACGATCCCGCCGTGCTCGCCGCAGAAGCCCTTGAGGGCCGCGGACGAGTTCATGTACGTGACCGGGATGATGGGGACGCGGCCGTCGACGTCCGGCTCGGTGCCGAAGAGCTCCTCGAGCTGGTCCCAGCACTGCTGGACGGAGTCGATATCCGCCATGTCCGCCATCGAGCAGCCCGCGGCGAGGTTCGGGAGGATCACGGCCTGGTCGTCGCGGGAGAGAATGTCGGCGGTCTCGGCCATGAAGTGCACGCCGCAGAACACGATCGCCTCGGCGTCCGGGCGCGTGAGGGCCGCGTTCGCGAGTTGGAAGGAGTCGCCCACGAAGTCGGCGTGCTCGACGACCTCGTCGCGCTGATAGAAGTGGCCGAGCACCACGACGCGCTCCCCGAGGGTCTCCTTGGCGGCGAGGATGCGCGCGTGGAGTTCGTCGTCGCTCGCGTCCTTGTACTCCTGCGGGAGCTGGCCCTGACGCGGGGTCGACGCCGGGGCGATGTCCGCGCTTGATGCGCCCGGCCCGTAGGCGGGCAGGCCGCGAAGGGCCTCGGCGGCGTCGAACTCCCACGGGCCCTTCGCAAGGTCGGTGCCGCACGTGCTTACGCCACCCGTGGCGGACCGGCGCTCTGCCTCGACGCGCGTGATGAGGCTGATGGCGGTGGCGACGGACGTCATGGGGTGCTCCTTGAGGTGGACGGGTGCGGATGGTCTGATGCGGGATACGGCGTCGGCGGCCCGACGTATCGGTAGAGGCGGGGTGGCCGGTGCCGCCCGCCCTCGAGAAACTCGTCGGTCGCCTCGATCTGCGGAGTCGACGTGAGCTGGCGACGGAAGTTCGCGGGGTCAAGGGTCCGGCCGAGGATCGCCTCGTAGACCTCGCGGAGCTGCGCGAGCGTGAACCTCTCGCCGAGGAAGTGATAGGCAATCTGCGCGTATTCGATCTTGTTGCGCAGGCGCCACAGCGCGTAGTCGACGATCTCGCGGTGATCGAACGCGAGGCCGCCCTCGCCCTGCCCCGCCGTATCGGCACGGTGCCACGCGACGTTGTCGGTCTCGCTGTCGACGAGGAGCACCGCCTCGGTCGGGCGGACGAGCGCCCAGTACACGATCGAGACGACGCGCTGCGCCCCGCGCTCGGGGCGGCTCGAGCGGTCAAGGCCACCGAACGCGTAGAGCTGTTCGAGATACTCCGGGGCCAGGCCGGTCGTCTCGAGCAGGTTCCGCCGAGCGGCGTCCTCAAGCGATTCCGTCGATGTCAAGGGGCCGCCCGGCAACGCCCACTGGCCCTTGAACGGCTCCTTCACGCGCCGCACAAGCGGAAGCCACAGCGTCGGCTTGCCGGACGCCCGACTCGGCCTGAGCGCGAAGATCACCGTCGAGATGGCGAGCGTCGGCGGGAGCTGAGCGCGCTCGGAGACGTTCGCCCCGAACGGGCTCGGGTAGGTCGTGCTCATGGTGCCCCCTTCCGTTCGCCGGTCTTGTTCATCGGAGCTTCCGTTCACCGACTGTTAAAGTCAGCGTGACTCTAAGTGATGATACGCCGGCGCGAGGCCGCAGGCAAAAGGTGACGCCCCGGCGTCGGCCGCGGGCCCCGCGAGCCCCGCTAGCCGCGCGCCGCCGCCTCGAGGAGCGGAAGGGTGCGGCCCTCGAAATGGGTGTTGAGGACGATCACGCTCGAAGACCGCACGATCGCCTTGGTGGCCATCATGATGTCGAGAACGCGCTGCAGATCCGAGTTGGAGCGAGCCGCGATGCGCGCCATGAGGTCGCTGTCGCCCGAGACCGTGTGGACCTCGATCACCTCGGGAATGTCCGCGAGGGCCCGCGAGACGGCATCGTGACCGAGGTCCTGGCTGATGGTCAGGAAGCAAAAGGCGACGACGGGGAAACCGAACGCTCGCGGCTCGGGCTGCGGCACCCAACGCCCGATGACGCCGCTCGCGCTCATGCGGTCGAGCCGCGCCTGGACGGTCGCCCGCGCGACCTTGAGAATCCGCGACGCCTCGAGCACCGACATGCGCTGCTCCTCGGAGAAAAGACGCACGATCTTCGCGTCGAGCTCATCAACCCGCATGGCCACCTCTCGTGTCCGACTACCCCGCCGGACCCCTTCGAGGCGATGCTACAGATTGATGCCAGCTCCGGTACAGACTGCGCATTCTGCTCAGCGTCACATGGCAGACGCCTCGGTAACAAAGCAGTCTGCGCAGCGGCGTGATACGCGCCACACAAGCGCGGAAATACGCGCTATTCTCGACTCCGTCCCCGGCTCAGCGCACACCCCAGCGCGGCCACCCAAGAACTGAAGAGAGTCAATAACTCTATGCAGACTGCAGATGCGACAGGGCGCACCGACCAAGCGAAATTGACGACGACGTCGACGCTTGGGGCAGCACTCAAGCCCAGGCAGCTCACGATGATGGGCCTCGGAAGCGCGATCGGCGCTGGCCTGTTCATCGGATCGGGGGCTGGCATCCAAGCCGCCGGCCCCGCCGTCCTCCTCTCCTACCTCGTCGCGGGCACGCTCATCATCCTCGTGATGTGGGCCCTCGGCGAGATGGCCGCCGCAAACCCCAACAGCGGCGCGTTCTCCGTCTACACCTCGCGCGCACTCGGCCCCGTGGCCGGCGCGACGGTCGGCTGGCTCTGGTGGATCCAGCTCGTGGTCGTCATCGCGGCGGAGGCCCTCGGCGCGGCGGGGCTCCTCGCGACCGTGTTCCCAGCGCTCCCCGTATGGCTCATGGCCCTCGTTTTCGTTGCGGCGCTCACGGCGGTCAACCTCACCCGGGTCAAGAACTTTGGCGAGTTCGAGTTCTGGTTCGCCCTTCTCAAGGTCGCCGCGATCGTGGGCTTCCTCGTGATCGGCGCCGCGCTCCTGTTCGGCTGGGTCCCGGGCATCCCCTCGCCCGGCGTCGCGCACTTCGGCGGGGACTCGTTCGCACCGCACGGCTTCGCCGGCATCGCCACCGCCCTCTTCGTCGTGGCGTTCGCGTTCGGCGGGACCGAGATCGTCTCGGTCGCCGCGGCCGAGACCCGCGATCCGGCACGCAGCGTCGGCAAGGCCGTCCGCACCGTCGTGTGGCGCATCCTCGTGTTCTACGTGGGCTCGATCTTCATCATCGCGGCCGTCGTCCCGGTCGGCTCGGCGGGGCTCAAGAGCCCGTTCGCGGCCGTTCTCGACGCCGCGGGCATGCCCGGCGCTGCGACAGCGATCACACTCGTCGCCGTCGTCGCGCTTCTCTCGGCCCTCAACGCCAACCTCTACGGCGCGTCTCGCATGGTGTACTCGCTCGCCGAGCGCGGCGAGGCACCCCGTGCCCTCGCCTCGCTCACGACGTCGCGGGTTCCCGCGGCGGCGGTCCTCGCGAGCGTCGCGTTCGGGGTCGTGGCGACGGTGCTCGAGATTGCCTTCCCGGACAAGGTCCTGCCCGTGCTGCTCAACATCGTCGGCTCGACATGCCTCATGGTGTGGGGCTCGGCCCTGCTCTCGCAGCTAGTGCTGCGGCACCGAGCGGACCGCGACGGCGTCAAGCTGCCGCTGCGCATGGCGGGCTTCCCGTGGCTCACGGTCGTGGGCCTGACGATCCTCGCGGCGATCTTCGCGGTCGGCCTCGTGGGCGAGGACTCGCGCCCGCAGCTTCTCAGCACGTTCGCCCTCGTGGCAGCCATCGCGGCAGGCTGCGGGCTGCGGCGGCGGGCGGTGGCCGCTAAAGTCTGACGGGCCCCGGCCCGCCAAACGGCGATGCTCCGGGTTTCGGGCTTCGCCCTTGCGCTCCGGCGCGGGGCAGAGTCCGAAAACCCGGAGCTTTTCCTTTGGCTAGGCACTATGCAGCGTGACCCGGGCCACATTCCAGGCATGGGAGACAGCTTGTATAGAAAAAACAATAGATGTTGCACATCTTGCGCGGCGATCGTACCGTCGAGCTATGCAGACTTTAGGAACACGACCGACGACGGCGGGCCGCGCCGGCCTCGCCGGCGCACCTCGGGAGCCACTCCCCGAGCTCCCCGCGGTGGAAGCTGCCACGGGAGCCGAGCTCGCCGAGCTCTATCGGCTCATGACCGCCGTCCGCCAGCTCGACGTCGCAGCCATCTCGTGGCAGCGCCAGGGCATCCTCCCCGCGTACGCGCCCGAGCTCGGCCAGGAGGCCGCGCAGGTCGGCTCGGCTCTCGCGCTCGACCCCGCCCGCGACTTCGCCTTCCCGACGTACCGCGAGCTCGGCGTGGCCCGGGCGTTCGGCGTCGACATGGTCGAGTACATGTCCACCCACAAGGCCACGTGGCACGGCGGCCTGTGGGACGCAGCCGCAACGCATCTCGCGCCCATCCAGGCCGTTGTCGCGGGCTCGGTGCTGCACGCGGTCGGCTGGGCCCATGGGCAGACTCTTGAGGCGCGCAGCGCGGCCAACGGCCCGGCCAACAGCGCCGCCGGCAGCGCGGACGGCCTCCCCGTCGCCATCACCTACCTCGGCGACGGCGCCTCGAGCCAGGGCGACGTCCACGAGGCCATGAACTTCGCCGCCGTGTTCAAGGCCCCTGTGGTGTTCTTCGTGCAGAACAACGGCTGGGCGATCTCGGTCCCGACCGAGAAGCAGGTTGCCGGCGGGAGCGTCGCGGCGCGTGGGGCGGGCTACGGCATCCCCGCAGTCCAGGTGGACGGCAACGACGCCGCCGCGGTCCTCGAGGCGACCCGGCGCGCCGTCGCCCATGCCCGCGCCGGCCACGGCCCCGCGATCGTCGAGGCGATGACGTACCGCCGCGGACCGCACGCGACCTCGGACGATCCGGGCCGCTACCGCTCACTCGACGAGGAGCGCGAGGACGCCGGCGCCGACCCGATCGCACGGCTCCGCGAGCGGATCCTCGCCGAGGGCGTCGCGACGGAGGCGGCCCTCGCCGAGGCGGACGCAGCCGCCGCCGCGGAAGCGGAGGCGTTGCGCCTCGGCGTCATCGCACTGGGGCCCCGCCCGGGCGCCGAGATGTTCGACCTGGTCTTCCAGGAGCCCACCGACGAGCTGAAGCGCCAGAAGGCTGCTTGGCGTGAGGAGTCCGAGCATGAGTGAGACGCTGACGGTGTCCAACAACGGCGTGGCCCCCGGGGCCTCCGCAACCCTCGAGCTCTCCCTCCAGGGCGCGCTCAACCTCGCGCTCGACGAGCTCCTCGCGGAGGACCCCAAGGCGCTCGTGCTCGGCGAGGACGTCGGCACGCTCGGCGGCGTGTTCCGCGTGACGTCGGGCCTCGCCGCGAAGCACGGCGCGGAGCGGGTCTTCGACACGCCGCTCGCGGAGTCGGGGATCCTCGGCATGTCGATCGGCCTCGCGATGGCAGGGTTCCATCCCGTCCCCGAGGTCCAGTTCGACGGCTTCGCGTATCCGGCCGTCAACCAGATCGTGTGCCAGCTCGCCCGCATGAACTACCGCAGCCGTGGAGCCGTCCCGATGCCGGTGACGCTCCGCGTGCCGAGCTTCGGCGGCATCCGCGCCCCCGAGCACCACGGCGAGAGCCTCGAGGCGCTCTTCGCGCACGTCCCCGGCCTCAAGGTCGTCTCCCCCGCCGACCCGCAGCAGGGCTACTCGCTCCTCAAGGCCGCAGTGCGCATGCCGGACCCAGTCATCTTCATGGAGCCCAAGTCCCGCTACTGGCAGAAGGGCCTGGTCGTCACGGAGGCGGCCGCGAACCTGGGCACAGCAGACGACGGCGGGGACGCGCCGTCGTCCGCCGAGATCACCGGCGCTGGCCTCACCGACGCTGGCCTCACGGGCGCGCGCATCGCACGACCCGGTCGGCACCTCACGCTCGTCGCGTGGGGCGCGATGGTGGCCCGCTGCCTCCAGGTCGCCGAGCTCGCGGCGGAGGACGGCATCGACGTCGAGGTCCTCGACCTTCGCTGGCTCAAGCCCATCGACGCCGACGCCTTGGCGACGTCCGTCGGGAAGACGCGGCGCGCCGTCGTCGTCCATGAGGCCCCGCGCACGTCCGGCCTCGGCGCCGAGGTGGCCCAAATCATCACCGAGCGCTGCTTCGGAACCCTCAAGGCACCCGTTGAGCGCGTCACAGGCTTCGACGTACCGTATCCCTCAGGTGACCTGGAGGACGAGTACATTCCGAACATCGACCGGATCCTGTTCGGCATCCAACGAGTATTGGAGTACAAGCGTGGCTGAGCTTCCCTTCCCCCTTCCCGACCTCGGCGAAGGCCTCATCGAGGCGACCGTCCTCGACTGGCTCGTCGCCGAGGGCGACCAGGTCGAGCGGAATCAGCCGCTCGTCGAGGTCGAGACCACGAAGTCCTCACTCGAGCTCCCGTCGCCGCAGTCCGGCAAGGTGCTCAAGCTCTACGGCGCCCCCGGCGACGTCATCAAGGTCGGCGAGCCGCTCATCGTGTTCGAGGTCCCGGACGATACGGCCGGGATCGTCGGAACGGTCCCGAGCGAGGAGGCGCCGAAGCGGCGCGTCCGGCTGAGCGCCAACCTCGACGAAGACTGATCGAACAAGAACACCAGAACGAGGGATGGGCGGGACCATGACGATGATGACCGGACGCCACGAGGGACCCGCGACACACCACACGGTCGAGGGGACCGATCCGGGCCTGAATGTGCAGGTCTTCGAGCCGGAAAGCCCCGCGGAGCTCCCGCCCGTCCTGCTCATCCACGGGTTCGCCTCGTCTGTTGCACTCAACTGGGAGCAGAGTGGATGGATCGCGGCGCTCCTCGACGCGGGGCGGAGGGTCATCGCCGTCGACCTTCCGGGGCACGGGCTCAGCACCGCGCCCGAGGATGTGGACTCGTACTCGCCGAGCCGCATCCGCGCTGACCTCCTGCAGATCGCCTCGGACGCGGGTGCCCGGCCGATCGCGGCCGGGCACCCGTCGAGCGGCCTCGACGTGATCGGCTATTCGCTGGGTTCGCGGCTCGCCTGGGAGTTCGGCGCGACCCAGCCCGCGATCGTGCGGCGGATCGTGCTCGGCGGGCCGAGCCCACGCGATCCCCTCGCGGAATTCGACCTCGTGGCTGCCCAGCGGTTCCTCGCCGACGGCACTCCCATCGAGGACGAGTCGACCGCAACGCTCGTGACCATGGCGCAGGCCTCGCCAGGATCGGACATGTACGCCCTCCTCTCCCTCGTCGAGGCCGTCAAGGAGGAGCCCTTCGACGCGGCCGAGGCCGTGCCGAGGCAGCCCGTCCTCGTGGTTGCGGGCGAGAAGGACGAGCGCATCGAGGGGCTCGAGGCGCTCCACGCGCTCGTACCGCAGGCGCAGGTCCTCGTGCTCCCGGGGCGCAACCACGTCAATGCGGTCACCGCCCGCGCCTTCAAGCAGGCGGCGATCGCGTTCCTCGCCGAAGGCTAATCCGTCCAAAGGTCACCTAACGCGGGTCCCAGCACGTTCAGAGGTCACTTTCGGTGGGTCCAACCCACGGGAGCTGACCCTCAAACGGACCGCCACCCACGGAAGGTGACCCTTGAACGATGGGGGGTTGACGCGCCGCCCGCGGACGGGCAGACTGGATCGTATACGATGATCGTATACGATCCAGTTCCACTTGACCGGGAATCGCCCGGGCTTGGCGGAACTGCCGACTCGAGGGAGAGGGATCCGTGGAACGACCGGAGCAGCTTGGCCAGGAAACGCTCGACGCCGCCGGCAAGGTCATCGCCGTCCACCTCAACTACCCGAGCCGCGCCGCACAGCGCGGCCGCATGCCCGCTGTCCCGTCCTACTTCCTCAAGCCCGCGACGTCGCTCGCGCTCCACCGCGCCGACCTCCACCGGCCGCAGGGCGTCGAGCTCCTGACGGTCGAGGGCGAAGTCGCACTCGTGATCGGCAGCCGCGCACACCGCATCGCCCCGGAAGACGCGTGGCAGCACGTCGGTGCAGTCACCGCGGCGAACGACGCCGGCCTCGCCGACCTCCGCTGGCCGGACAAGGGCTCCAACCTCCGGTCGAAGGGCGTCGACGGCATCGCGCCCGTCGGCCCGGCCCTCCTCCCGGCCCAGGAGCTCGACCCGGCGGCCCTGCGCGTGCGCATGTGGATCAACGGCGACCTCGCGCAAGAGGACTCCACGTCGACGCTCCTGTTCCCGTTTGCGCAGCTCATGGCGGACCTCTCGCGCCTCATGACCCTCGAGCCGGGCGACATCATCCTCACCGGCACGCCCGCGGGCGCAACGGTCGCCCAGCCCGGCGACCTCGTCGAGATCGAGGTCGACGGCGCAACGTCCGACGGCGCGACCCTCACCACGGGGCGGCTCGCCAACCGCGTGGTCGAGTCGCCGCGCGGGCTCGAGCCGTACGGCGCGATGCCCAAGCTCACGGACGCGGACCGCATCGACGCGTGGGGCTCCGCTGAAGCGGCGGGCCTCTCCCCCGAGCCCGCGCAGGATCCGCGCCCCGCGAGCGTCCTCACCCCGGAGCTCACCGAGAAGCTCCACTCGGTCGGCACGGCCACGCTGAGCGTCCAGCTCCGCAAGCGCGGCATGCAGAACTGCCACATCGAGGGCCTCATCCCGACGAAGCCGGGTGCGAAAGTCGTCGGCACGGCCCGGACTCTCCGCTATATCCCGGCCCGCGAGGACCTCTTCAAGACCCACGGCGGCGGCTACAACGCCCAGAAGCGCGCCGTCGACTCGCTGCGACCCGGCGACATCCTCGTCATGGACGCGCGGGGAGAGAAGGGCTCGGGCACGCTCGGCGACGTCCTCGCGCTCCGCGCCCAAGTCCTCGGAGCGGCGGCGATCATCACCGATGGCGGCATCCGCGACTTCGGCCCGGTCTCGGGCATGGACATCCCGGCGTGGGGCGCGAACGCGCACCCCGCCGTCCTCGGACGCAAGCACGTGCCGTGGGCTGTCGACGAGACGGTGGCGTGCGGCGGCGCGGCCGTGCAGCCCGGCGACGTCATCGTGGGCGACGAGGACGGGATCGTCGTCATCCCGCCGCAGCTCGTCGAGGAGGTAGCGGACGACGCCGTTGCCCAGGAGCGCGAAGAGGCCTGGGTCGCGGAGCGGGTCGCCGAGGGCAACCCCGTGGACGGCCTGTTCCCGATGAACGCTGTGTGGCGAGCAAAGTACGACGCTGACGCCTCGGGTGAAGCAGGCCCGCAAGCATGAGCGCGCCGACCCGTACGGTGGCGGCAACGGCCACGACTCCCAGCCTCAGCAAGTCACAGCTCGCCTACGAGTGGCTCCACGCCCGCATCGTCGCCGGTGCCCTCGCGCCGGGCGCGCGCCTCGTCCTGGCGCAAGTCGCAGCGGAGCTCGACGTCTCGGTCGTGCCGGTGCGTGAGGCCGTGCGCCGCCTCGAAGCTGAGGGGCTCGTGACGTTCGAGAAGAACATCGGTGCGACCGTCTCGGGGATCGATCCGGTCGAGTACCTCTACACGATGCAGACCCTGAGCCTCGTCGAAGGCGCCGCGACCGCGCTCTCGGCCCCCGCCGTCGGGCCCTCCGACCTCGCGGCCGCCCGCGAGATCAACGCTCGCATGCGCACCATGCTCGTCGACTTCCCCGAAAAGTTCGACCCTGTGCAGTTCACGCGCCTCAACCACGAGTTCCACAGCGTCCTGTTCGAGCACTGCCCGAATCCGCACATCCTCGACCTCGTCCACCGCGGCTGGAACAGGCTCACGGCGCTGCGCGGCTCGACGTTCAGCTTCGTGCCAGAGCGCGCGGGCGAATCCGTGGAGGAGCACGAGCGCATTCTGAAGCTCATCGAATCCGGTGCCGGCTCCGAGCAGATCGAGAAGGTCGCCCGCGAGCACCGCGCCGCCACCCTGAACGCCTACCTCGAGTACAGCCGCTCGTCCGCGCCCGACGGCGGCCCCCTCGCCTCCTTCGTGACCCTCTAACCGTCCATCACTCTCAGGAGCAGAACATGAGCAAGCATTTCGTCCCGGAGAATCTGCCCACGCACCTCCAGCACTACATCGACGGCGAGTTCGTTGACTCCATCAGCGGGAAGACCTTCGACGTGCTGGATCCGGTGTCCAACCAGAACTACGCCACGGCCGCCGCCGGCCAGCCAGAAGACGTCGACCTCGCCGTCGCCGCAGCCAAGCGCGCCTTCAAGAAGGGCCCGTGGTCGAAAATGCTGCCGCGTGAACGCTCACGCGTGCTGCACAAGATCGCGGATATCGTCGAATCGCGCGACGACGAACTGGCCCTCCTCGAGAGCTTCGACTCCGGGCTGCCGATCACGCAGGCCAAGGGCCAGGCCCTCCGCGCCGCCGAGAACTTCCGCTTCTTCGCCGACCTGATCGTCGCGCAGGAGGACAACGCGTTCAAGGTGCCCGGTCGCCAGCTCAACTACGTGAACCGCAAGCCGATCGGCGTCGCCGCACTGATCACCCCGTGGAACGTCCCGTTCATGCAGGAGTCGTGGAAGCTCGCCCCGGCCATCGCGACGGGCAACACCGTCGTCATGAAGCCGGCCAGCTACACCCCGCTCTCCGCCGTGCTGTGGCCCGAGATCTTCCGCGAGGCGGGCCTGCCCGACGGAGTCTTCAACCTGATCTTCGGATCCGGCAGCGTCGCGGGCGACTACCTGGTGAAGCACCCGGACGTGCCGCTCGTCTCCTTCACGGGTGACAGCTCGACGGGCGCCACCATCTCGACCGCAGCCGCCCCCCAGTTCAAGAGCCTCTCGCTCGAGCTCGGCGGAAAGAGCCCGGCCGTCGTCTTCGCCGACGCCGACATCGACGCGGCCCTCGACGCCACGGTCTTCGGTGTCTTCAGCCTGAACGGCGAGCGTTGCACCGCCGGCAGCCGCGTGCTCGTGCAGCGCGACATCTACGACGACTTCATCGAACGCTTCGCCGAGCGCGCCAAGAACATCGTCGTGGGCCTCCCGAGCGATCCCGCAACTGAGGTCGGCTCGCTCGTGCACCCGAACCACTTCGACAAGGTCATGAGCTACATCGAGATCGGCAAGACCGAGGGCCGGCTCCTGGCCGGCGGCGGCCGTCCGGACGGCCTGCCGGACGGCAACTACGTTGCCCCGACGGTTTTCGCCGACGTCAAGCCGGACGCGCGGATCTTCCAGGAGGAGATCTTCGGGCCGGTCGTCGCGATCACACCGTTCGACGACGACGCCGAGGCGCTCGATCTCGCGAACGACACCAAGTACGGCCTCGCTGCCTACGTCTGGACCTCGAACCTCAAGCGTGCGCACAACTTCGCGCACGCCATCGAGTCGGGCATGGTGTGGCTGAACTCCAACAACGTCCGTGACCTGCGCACCCCGTTCGGCGGCGTGAAGGCCTCCGGCCTCGGACGTGAGGGCGGCTACCGCTCGATCGACTTCTACACCACCCAGCAGTCAGTTCAGATCACGCTCAACGAGGCCCACTCGCCCAAGTTCGGCAGCGTCGCAGACGCCGCCGATTCGGCCGACAGCTGACCCTTCCCGCGATTTTCACCAGGCGACTTTCGAAGAAGAGAGCACAACCATGACCAGCCACCCTGATTTCACCCGCCCACCCGTCCCGACCACGCCCTCCGTCCCCGCACCAGACATCGTCCGCTGCGCCTACCTCGACCTCGTGGTCACGGACCTCGCGAAGTCCCGCGCGTTCTACGTGGACCTCCTGGGCCTGCACGTGACCTACGAGGACGACGAGGCCATCTACCTCCGCTCGTTCGAGGAGTTCATCCACCACAACCTCGTGCTGCGCAAGGGCCCGGTCGCGGCCGCTGCTGCCTTCGCGTTCCGCGTGCGCACGCCCGAGGACGTGGACAAGGCCGAGGCGTACTTTCAAGAGCTCGGCTGCCGGACCGAGCGCCGCCGCGAGGGCTTCGTGCGCGGCATCGGCGACGCCGTGCGCGTCGAGGATCCGCTGGGCTTCCCGTACGAGTTCTTCTACGACGTCGAGCACGTCGAGCGCCTCCACATGCGGTACGACCTGTACTCGGCCGGCGAGCTCGTGCGCCTCGACCACTTCAACCAGGTCACGCCGGACGTCCCGCGGGGCCGCGCCTACCTCGAGGGCCTCGGCTTCCGCGTATCGGAGGACATCAAGGACTCCGAGGGCACGACGTACGCCGCGTGGCTCCACCGCAAGCAGACCGTCCACGACACCGCGCTCACCGGCGGTGACGGTCCGCGCCTGCACCACATCGCGTTCTCGACGCACGAGAAGCACAACATCATCCAGATCTGCGACAAGATGGGCGCCCTGCGCATGTCGGACCGGATCGAGCGCGGCCCGGGCCGCCACGGCGTCTCGAACGCGTTCTACCTCTACATCCTCGACCCGGACGGGCACCGCGTGGAGATCTACACGCAGGACTACTACACGGGCGACCCGGACAACCCCACGATCACGTGGGACGTCCACGACAACCAGCGCCGCGACTGGTGGGGCAACCCCGTCGTCCCGTCCTGGTACACGGAGGCCTCGCTCGTGCTCGACCTCGACGGCAACCCGCAGGAGGTCGTCAAGCGCGAGGAGAAGTCGGAGATGGCCGTGACCATCGGCGCCGACGGCTTCTCGTACACCCGTGCGGGCGACGAGTCCGGCTCGTACCACGGCGAGGCGTCGAAGGGCTTCAAGCTCGGAAGCCAGGTCTAGCGGATGCTCGACGAGACGACGATCCAGGCCATCGCGGACGAACTCGTCGACGCGGGGAAGACTCGCACGCCTGTCCCGCTCCTCCACACGCGCTACGAGGGCATGGACATCGAGGATTCGTACGCCGTGCAGAAGCTCTGGGCCTCGCGGCTCGAGGCCCAGGGCAAGCGCGCCGTGGGGCGCAAGATCGGGCTCACGTCGAAGGCCATGCAGGCCGCGACCGGCATCACCGAGCCGGACTACGGCGTCATCTTCGACGACATGGTGTTCGAGAACGGCGCGGTCGTGGAGTGGAAGCGCTACACGCACCCGCGCATCGAAGTCGAGCTCGCCTTCCGCCTCAAACAGGACCTCAAGGGCCCGGGGATCACGCTCTTCGATGTCCTCGACGCGACGGACTACGTGGTCCCGGCCCTTGAGATCCTCGACTCGCGGATCGAGATGCAGGGCCGCACGATCGTGGACACGATCTCGGACAACGCGGCGATGGGCGCGATGGTCGTGGGAGGCCGCCCGGTGCGGCCGCACGACGTCGACCTCCGCTGGGTCTCCGCGCTCCTGTACCAGAATCAGGAGATCATCGAGACGGGCGTCGCGGCGGGCGTGCTCAACCACCCGGCCAAGGGCGTCGCGTGGCTAGCGGACAAGCTCGCCCAGCACGGCCAGTTCCTGCGCGCCGGAGACCTCGTCCTCGCGGGGTCGTTCACGCGCCCCATGTGGGTCTACGAGGGAGACACGGTGTACGCGGACTACGGGCCCTTGGGGACGGTGACATGTCGTTTCGTCTAGAGCCCGAACGCACGTTCCGGCACGCGCTCGCCGACGGCGCGGCGAACGCCGGCCAGGGGCGCGGCGCGAAGATCGGCCTGTGGGTCTGCTCGGGCAGCGCCCTCGTGGCCGAGATCATGGCCGGCTCGGGCGCGGACTGGCTGCTCATCGACGCCGAGCACAGCCCCAACTCGCTCGAGTCCGTCCTCGCCCAGCTCCAGGCCGTGTACGGGTACTCCGTCCTGCCGATGGTGCGCCTGCCGTGGAACGACGCGGTACTCATCAAGCAGTACCTCGACCTCGGCGCGCAGAACCTGCTCATTCCGATGGTCAACGACGCCGAGCAGGCCCGCGCGGCCGTCGCCGCTGTGCGGTACCCGCCGCACGGCGTGCGCGGGGTCGGCTCGGCGCTCGCCCGCGCGGCGCGGTGGAACCGGATCCCGGACTACCTCGCGCGGGCCAACGAGACCATCTCGCTCGCGGTGCAGATCGAGACGGCCGAGGCGGTCGCGAACGTCGAGGAGATCCTCGCCGTCGACGGCATCGACGCAATCTTCATTGGACCCTCCGATCTCGCCGCGTCGATGGGCTATCTGGGCCAGCAGGAGCATCCCGAGGTGATCTCCGCCGTCGAACGCTGCCTTGCCGCCGCCCACGGGGCAGGCAAGCCCGCGGGCGTCAACGCCTTCGTCGAGGCGACAGCACGGCGTTACATCGATGCCGGGGCTCGTTTCGTGCTCGTGGGCGCCGACGTGTCGATCCTCGCGCGATCGAGCGAGGAACTCGCGGCGCGGTTCACGCGCGTCCAGGCGGCTGACGGTGGAAAAGTCACGGAGGCCGACGACGGCGAGCGGCCGCCGAGCTACTGACGCGCCGCGCGGTGCAGGTGGCGTGGGCGGGCATCAGCCCCGCCCACGCCCCAGCCGCTGCCACCACGTCCGTGCGCCATCGCGTCGCGGATGAGGTGCTCCGCGCGCATACTGAAGCCATGGCGTGGCCGTACGGAGACGCAGAACACGGACCGTACGCCGACCGGGCCGCCGCGGGCCGGGTGCTCGCCGCTGAGCTCGGCGACTACGCTGCCTCCCCCGATGCCGGTGCCGGTGGCACCACGGCGCCGGCCCTCGTTCTCGGCCTGAGCCGCGGGGGCGTTGCGGTCGCGGCCGAAGTCGCCCGCGTCCTCAGCCTCCCGCTCGACGTCGTACCGGCCCGCAAGCTCGGGATCCCCGGCCACGAAGAGGTTGCCTTCGGCGCGATCGCCGCGTGCGACGGCGTGCGCCGGTCCGACGTCGACCGCCCGCTCATGCGAAGGCTCCTCGCCTCGGGCTTCACGGAGTCGGGCCTCGACCGCGTACGCGAGCGCGAGGCCGCCGAACTCGAGCGCCAGGAAAGGCTCTACCTCGCGGGGCGGTCCCAGAACGTGCTCGGTCGCATCGTGGTCGTGTGCGACGACGGCGCGGCGACCGGCGACACAGCCCGCGCGGCGATCGCCGCCGTGCGCGCGGCGGGGGCCTCCGCCGTCGTCCTCGCCCTCCCGGTCGCACCGCCTTCCGTGGTGAGGGACCTTGCCGCGCTCGTCGACCGCGTTGTGTGCCCCCGCCAGCCGCATGGGTTCCGCTCGGTGGGGGGCGCCTACATCTCGTTCCCCCAATGCAGCGACGAGGAGGTCATGGGCCTCCTCGCCGCGCGCGGTTGACTCGGTCGGGGCTACTCCTCCCCGAGGTGATGAGCGAGCGATCCCTCCTCGCCGTGGCCGATTCGGCGGTAGAGCTCCGGGGCCGTGGCCCGCAGGCGCAGCGCCCACACGATGCCCGCGATCCCCGGCACGATGATGAGCGCGGGAAGGACGAAGCTCACGGGCGTCGTTTCGGTCTGGCCGAGCAGGACGTCGAAATTCGCGACGATGAGCGCGAAGACCGCGGCGAGCGCGACGGCGCCGATGACCGGCGCGACGAGCGCCGACCACGCGCCGCCCGCGAGGGCACGACGACGGCGGAAGAAGCCCACCACGGAGACCGACACGATGGCCATGAGAAGCACGAGGCCCATCGCACCGGCGTTGGTGAGCCAGGTGAAGAGGGTCAGGACCGGGTACAGCGGCCCGAGGTCGGAACCGATGCCGACGACGGCGAATCCCACCACGACGACGACGGCGATGCCCGTCTGCACGAGCGAGCCCGCCTTGGGCGCGCCGTGGCGGCTCCGCCGTTCGAGCCAGGCGGGGAGCACCCGCTCGCGCCCGAGGGAGAAGAAGTAGCGGGCGACGGCGTTGTGGAAGCTCACGAGGGCCGCGAAGAGGCTCGTGCAGAACAGGAGCTGCGCGATGTCGGCGACGATCGTTCCGACGTGCGAGCCGAGGAAGGAGAACATGAGGTCCGGGCCCTGCTTGCCCGCGACGTCGACGAGCTGCGACGGGCCCGTGCCGACGGCCATGGCCCACGAGGAGACCGCGTAGAAGACCGCGATGATGGCCACCGCGGTGTAGGTCGCGCGCGGAATCGTGAGGCGCGGATCTTTGGCTTCCTCGCCGTAGATCGCGGCCGACTCGAAGCCCATGAACGCCGCGATGCCGAACGAGAGCACCGCCCCGACGCCAGGCACGAAGAGGCTCTCGGGTGAGAGCGGCGCGGCGGTGACTCCCTCGGGCGCGACCGCGAACGAGACCACGTCGTAGACGATCACGACGAGGAATTCGAGCGCAACGAGGGCTCCGAGAACCTTGGCCGAGAGGTCGACTCGATTGACGCCCAGGACGGCGACGATGGCGACGCACACGAGCACGGGAATCCACCACGGGACGTCGACACCGAAGCGCTGCGAGAGGAGCGAGGACACCGTGAAGCCGAAAAGCCCGTAGATGCCGACCTGCATGAGGTTGTAGGACATGAGGGCGACGAGGGAGGCCCCGACTCCGGCGGGTCGCGAGATGCCCTGCGCAACGTACGCGTAGAACGCGCCCGCGTTCGTCACGTGCCGGCTCATGGCGGCGTAGCCGACGGCGAAGACCGCGAGCACGCCGCCCAGGAGGAGGAACGAGAGTGGGACCCCGAGGAGCCCCGTGACGGCGAACGTCGTCGTCACGCCGCCCGCGAGGACCGTGAGCGGCGCGGAGGCGGCGATGATCATCATCGTCACGGATGCGACGCCGAGGCGGCGGTGGGGTGCGCTCGTCGACGTGTCTGCGCTGCGTGAATCAGCGCTGCGTGAATCAGCTCTGCGTGAGTCTGCGCTGTGTGAGCTTGTCTCGATGCTCATGGCTCCTCCAATCTCCCGCGCAGCGGGAAGGTCGTTCGAATTTGTTGGGGGGAACGGCGCGGCGGCCACAGCACCATGGTGCTGCGGCCGCCTAGCGCGTGACTTGTCTCACAGCGAACGCTTCTTGTCCCCTAACGAGACAACCGAACGGCCGGTCAGGAATGGCAGTGGCCGCCCTCGCTGGCCGTGCCTGAGTGCGCGGGGGAAGCCGGGACGTCGAGGACGGGGCTGCGGTCGAAGAATCCCTCGGGCCGGAGGCGGAAGCCCACGTGGTCCACGGGCATGATGGGCCAGTCCTCGGGGCGCGGGAAGTGCGTGAGGCCGAACGTGTGCCACACCACGAGCTCGGTCCCGTCGAGCTCGCGGTCCTTGGCCTGGTACGCGGGCAGGCCGGCACCACCGGGGTGCTGGTTGACGAAGTCGCCGGTCGGGTAGCGCTCGGCCTCGTCGTATGCGGTGACCCACAGATCCTTCGTCGCGAACGCCGCACGGGCCGCGACCGAGGAGCCCGGGTCCGCCAGCAGGGTCGGCTGGCCGTGCGGGTGCAGCTTGTAGCCGACGGGCTCGCCGAGGCGGTTGCGCGACTCCGGATTGGAGACGATCCACGTACGACCGGCAGCCATGTCCGCGCTGCGGGCCGCCTCAGACTCTCGGGCGATGACGGTACGGCGGCGGGTGAACGCGTTGCCGCGCTCGTTCCCGGGCCCCATGGCGACGCGCACGACGTCCTCCTCCTCGACGCGGTTCGGCCCGCCGTCGAGCGCGAAGTCGAGGCGCGCGCTGAAGAGGTGCTGGTGGAACGGCGCCCCCAGGCCGGGGGCGAGCTCCGACGCGTACGGGTATTCCTTGTCCGGCAGCGCGCTCGTGAACACGACGCCGGTGGCCTTGGCCTCGAACTCGATCGTGCCGTCGAGGTAGAGGTACCAGTAGAAGCCGTAGTCGTAGTTGCCGACGGTCGTGAAGAAGCTGATGACGAGGCGCCGGTTGCGGCGCACGTAGTTCACTCCGCTCCAGAGGTCCGAGTGCTTCGCGAGGATCGACCAGTCCTCCTCGTGCATGCACACGGCGTTGCGGATGGTCCGCGGGTTGCCGAACGCGTCGCTCACGGTCGGGCTCAGGTAGGTGATCTCGCCGAGGCAGTCGCAGCCGAGCTCAAGCTCGTTCGCGAACTGGCCCACGAGGTACTCGCCCGTGTCGAAGTAGTTCTGCCACGACCGCACGGGCGAGGGGTCCCCGTACGGGACGACCATCTCGGCGATCGAGGCCCGATCCAGGATCCGGCGGCGGCGGGTGGCCGCCCGCTCGCCGGGATTGGCAGCGCTGGCCCCTCCTGCGGACGTGTCGTCGAACGAGATGTTGTGCAGCACGAGGCCCTCGCGCACGTCGAAGCCGACGTCCAGGCTCCACCGCTCCCACTCGACGTGGTTGCCGCCCGTGACCGTGAAGCTCGGCCCCTCGGGCTGGGTGATCTCGATGGGCTTCTGGCTCGTGCGGGTGGGGCCTGTGAGCTCGGGGTCGGTGTAGTTGCCGTGCTCGGCCGGGACCGGCACGGGCCCGAAGTCCAGGATCTTGTCGACCGAACGGCTCACGACGTCGACGTAGGCGACGAGGCCGTCCACCGGATGCGCCCACGGGAGGTCCTCGGGGAACTCCTGGACGAACGCGAGCCCCCGCAGGATCCGGCGCCCCTTCTCCTCGGGGTACTCGAACACGCCCGCCGAGAGGGGCGCCACCCGCACCTTCGCCGCGTCGAGGTTGCGGTCCGCGAGCGCCTTGAGCCAGCGCTCGTCCGCGTTGAGGATCTGCTCGACCGCCTCGAACTCCTCCTCGAGGACCGGCAGCTCACCGGTGACAGCCGTGTCGAGTTCGACGTCTCGAAGCACCTCGCCGCGCGTCACCGAGACGGTCACGTCATGCGGCCGCGCGCCGGCGGTGTCGTGCAGGAACACCCGGAAGCGCCGGTCGACGTCCGCGTCGGCCTCTGCTCGGGCGCCCCGCGGCGGGTCAACGAGACCAAGGTAGGCGATGCGTGTCGTCTCCTGCCAGAGGCCCGCGCCGTGCAGGATCTCGCGCACCGACGTGATCTCGTCGGCCGCCGGGAGGGCGAAGGCGCCGTTGCCATCGCGAGTGGGGGTTTCGCCGGAATGCGCTTCGTGCGCGCAATGTCCGTCGCCGTGTGTCATGGTCTCGGTGCTCATTGGTCCCTCCGGAAGTGGGTCGGAACAGTTTTTTTCTATGGACGTAGAGAATAACGCCCTGTAAGCTGAATCACAACGGCTGTAGAAAAAAGACCTGCAGCGCAATCCGAGCAAGAGGCGGAGACCGGGTGCCGAAGATCGTCGATCACGACCAGCGCCGCATCGAGCTCGTCGATGCGACCTGGCGGATCATCGCCGAGCGAGGGCTCGACGGGGCGACGATGCGGGACATCGCGGCCGAGGCGGGCTTCGCCAACGGCGCCCTCAAGCCCTACTTCCCAACGAAGGACCGCCTGCTCGATTTCGCATTCGAGCACATCTTCGCGCAGACGAACCGCCGCATGGCGGCCGCGACGTCAGGACTGGCCGGCCGCGCCGCCCTGCGCGCGTACTGCCACGAGATCCTCCCGCTCGACGACGAACGGCTCAGTGAGGCGCGCGTCGCGATCGCCTTCTGGCAGAAGGCCCTCCGCGACCCGGCGAAGGCGGCCGTCCACGAACGGTCCATGGAACAGTGGCGCGCGATGCTCGCCGAGCTCATCCGTGGCGCCGGCCTCCGGAACGGCGCGGTCGACGTCGACTCCGCCGTGGGCGCCGTCATGAACCTCGTGCTCGGGGCTCAGATCACGGCAACCCTCTCCCCCGACCATCACTCACCCGCCCAGCTCGTAGCGCAGCTCGACTGTCTCCTCGACGCCCTCGTGAAAGGCGACCTCGCATGAACACCGCACTCACCACCGGATTGAAGCCGACGACGAAGTCGGCCGTGGCATCCACCCCCGGCCTCGACATCGCCGTCGCCCGGGACATCGACACGTGGCGGCGCGCAACCTCCGAATCCTTCGTCCCGCTCAAGGTCACGGCCGACCGCCATGCCGCGTTCCGCGGCACGATGCGCGGCAAGCGCCTCGCGCGCGAAGACCTGAGCATGATCGAAGTGGCAGCGAGCAGCCACGCCGTGCACCGCACCGACGACCTCATCGCGGCCTCCGAACGGAAATACTTCAAGCTCGGCATCCAGCTCCAAGGCACGGGGCTTCTGCTCCAGGACGGGCGCGAGGCCGTCATGCGCCCGGGCGACCTGGCCGTCTATTCAACGGACCGCCCGTACACAATCGCGTTCGACGGCGACTTCCGCACCCTGGTGTTCATGTTCCCCCATTCAGCCCTGGACCTCCCCGCCGAAGCGATGGCCCAAATCACGGCGACCTCGATCAGCGGCACGAGCGGCCTCGGACTGCTCGTGAGCCCGTTCCTGATCCGACTCGCCGAAAGCCTTGATTCGATCGCGGGGCCGAACGGGACACGCCTCGTGCACAACGCACTGGATCTCGTCACGACGCTCTTCAACGGAGAGCTCGACGAGCACATCGCGCGCAATCGGGACCCGCATCAGGTTCTCCTCTCGCGAATTCATGACTACATCGAGGCCAATCTCGCGGACCCCGATCTCTCCCCCGGCTCCATCGCCTCGGCGCATTACATCTCGACGCGACACCTCCACGACCTGTTCAAGGAGGTCGGAACCACCGTCGCCGCCTCCGTCCGCGAGCGCCGGCTCGAGCGCTGCCGCCGCGACCTGCGGGACCCCGTGCTCGCCGACCGCCCCGTGACGGCCATCGCGGCGCGCTGGGGATTCCTTGACTCGGCCCACTTCAGCCGGATCTTCCGGGCGGCGTTCGGCGAATCCCCCACGGGCTACCGCGCGAGCTGACGGCAGCGGGGCCTCAGCCGGCCGCGACGTCGACGTCCTTCGCTCGTCAGGCAGTCGGCTGCTGGATCTTGCCGAGAACCCCGGCCAGAAAGACGAGTTCTTCGTCGCTCAGCTGGGCTGCGAACCGCTCCTCGATGGCGCGAAGGTAGGCCGGAGCGGCGCGGCGGAACTCGGACATCCCGGCCTTCGTGATCACAGCGAAGGACGAGCGTCGGTCGTCGGGATGATCCTCCTTGCCAACGAGGCCGCGAGCGACCAGCACGTCGACCAGGCGGCTGACCCGCGACCGGCTCAGAACGACCCGTTCGGCGAGATCGCTCATTCTCAACCGTCCCCCGGGCTCGGCGGCCAGCTCGAGCAGCACGTCATACCAGGACAGTGGCAGGCCGGTCTTGCGTTGGATTTCCTGGTCGAGGGCGGGGACGAGCGCGGCGTGCACGTGGAGCAGCGCGCCCCAGGCGTCGGCGGCGAGCTTCCTGCGGGAGGGCATGACATTCAGCCTACTTGCGATTGCGTGCGCACACACGCAAAAATATAGTTGCGTGCGCACGCACTTATAAGATCGCGAAGGGAAGGTATCCTCATGACCGAACTCATCAGCCGCGACGAGCTCAAGGCGGCAATCGACTCCGGAGCCGTGACCGTGGTCGACGCGCTGGGAGGCATGTACTACGAGCAGCAGCACCTCCCAGGTGCGCTGCCGCTTGTCGAAGCCGACGTCGCGGCGCAGGCGCCGAGCCTCCTGCCCGACAAGGCCGCGGCGATCGTGACGTACTGCTCGAACGAGGCCTGCCCGAACAGCCAGGCCGTCGCGGCCCTGCTCACAGCGGCCGGATACAGCAACGTCCGAAAGTACCGAGAAGGCATCCAGGGGTGGGTGGAAGCCGGACTCCCGATCGAATCCGGCGTGTTCGCGCGCGCCTGACGACCTCGGGCATTCCGGACCGGGCCTCGTCGCGAGACACCGCACTCGCGGCCGGGGCCCGGTCCTTCCTCATTCGGGGCCGCACACCGTCCGCCCTACGAGTTCTCCTCGAGGAACGGCACGAGCTCGGCGAGAACGGGTCCGGCGGGGAAGAGCGTCGAGGCGTGCGTCCGCCCCGGAAGCTCGACGAGCCGGGCGTGCGGCATGAGGGCAGCAGCCCGCCGGGACTCCTCGAGCCGCGGCGCGTCGAGCGTTCCGACCATGAGCAGCCCGGGCATGCCGAGGCGCGCGAGGACGTCCTCGGGAACCCCCTCATCGGCCTCGGTCGCCTCGAAATACGCGGCGAGGGCCCCGGCGTCGTTCGCCAGGAAGGCTGCGCGCGTCGCGGGATCGAGCGTCTTGCCTGCCGCTGCATAGCCGTCCGCGAACGCGGCCATGCCACCCGCCCTGATCGCCTCGAGATACCCCGGGAAGAACACCTTCTCGACCTGGCCGCCTTGGGCGCCGTACGCGCCGCCGAGCGTGACGAGGCTCGCGACGCGCTCGGGAGCCCGCGCGGCAAGCGCGAACGCGACGCGCGAGCCGAAGGAATACCCCACCACGTGGGCGACAGGCGCCGAAGCCGCATCCAGCACGGCAAGCACGTCCTCGACGACGCGCGGCATCCGGTACGCCTCGGCCGCGTGCGGCTTCCCGCTGCGGCCATGTCCGCGTAGGTCCATGCGGACCACCGTGAAGCCTTCGAGCCCCCGCACATAGCCCAAGCCTCGCCAGATCGCACGAGAGAGCGCGGAGCCGTGGAGAAGGAGGACGGCGGGCCCCTCGCCCGAGACGTCGAACGCGAGAGGGGTGCCATCGGTGGGATTCAGCGCTTCTGCCACGAGGACACCCTAGCGTCAGCCCGGCTCACTCAGAGCGTCGTGCCCCGTCCCTCCTGAGCCAGCCCGCGGCGAGCAGCGCCGACCCGAGATCGGCCGCGACGATCGCGAGCGCCTGCCCGTCGTGGCCCACCTGCTCCGATGACGGGGCAATGCGCGAGCCGCCGCCGTGCGCAGCATGCCCGCCCGGCACACCCGCGAGCCCGAGCACGAGCGCCGCGTGCGCGAGGGCCATCGCAAGGGACATCCCGACAAGCACCCGCGCGGCGTGCGCCGACGGCCGGCGCCACATGGCCCACACACACGGCGCGCATGCCGAGGCCATCGCGAGCGCGAAGATGGCCATCCACCCGCCGTCGAGCGCCATCGCGAGGTGGGCCGTGACCCCGACCGCAGCCACCGCGGCGACCCAGCGCGCATGGCGGACGACGGCGCGTGCCCGCCTCCCGCCGTCGTCCGTCGGGGAACGACGCGGACCTGACGACGGCGACACTCGCCGCACGTCGGCCCCGGCCGGCCGCCGTGGCGGCGCCTCGAGAACGGAAGCTGTCATGCGTCCACCCTCCCGCACGAGCCGTCGGAGGCGCCGCGACGCGGGCGCACGGCGCTTGTCGGGGAGCGAACGGCCGCCCACGGGCGCGAACCAGTCGCCTTCCCAATCATCTGTCAGGCATATATCCTATAGGATGTAGCTCGATCACTCGATGAGGAGACCCCGTGACGCGACTCTGGAACGAACCCGCCGACTTCGCCGACGAAATGGTGGACGGCTTCGCCCGCGCGAACGCCCGGTGGGTCCGCAAGGTCCACGGCGGAGTCTCCCGCTCGACGGTCGCGGCGGAGCCCGAGGTCGCGGTCGTGATCGGCGGCGGAAGCGGCCACTATCCCGCGTTCGCTGGCCTCGTCGGCCCGGGCCTCGCCCACGGCGCCGCGATGGGCAATCTCTTCGCGTCCCCATCCGCCCACCAGGTCGAGTCAGTCGCGCGCGCGAGCCATCGCGGCCGCGGCGTGCTGCTCAGCTACGGGAACTACGCGGGCGACGTCCTCCATTTCACGGAAGCCCAAGAGGCGCTCCGAGCCGACGGCATCGAGTGCCGAACGGTGACGGTCACCGACGACATCTTCTCCGCGAGCCCGCACGAAGCCGAGAAACGCCGCGGCATCGCGGGCGACCTCACCGTGTTCAAGATCGCCGGCGCGGCGGCGTCGCGCGGCTGGAGCCTCGACGACGTCGAGCGCGTCGCGCGGCGTGCCAACGCGAGGACCCGCTCGATGGGTGTCGCGTTCAGCGGCTGCACGATGCCCGGGGCTGCCGAGCCGCTGTTCTCCGTCCCCGATGGGCGCATGGCGATCGGCCTCGGCATCCACGGCGAGCCCGGCCTCGCCGAGACCGCCATTCCGACCGCGGACGGCCTCGCCGAGCTCTTCCTCGAACACCTCCTCGCCGACGCGGAGGTGCCCGTCGCGGACGCGACCGGCGCGCGCGTCGTTCCCATCCTCAACGGGCTCGGCTCCGTCAAATCCGAAGAGCTGTTCGTCGTCTACCGGCGCGTGGCAGAGCTTTCCGAGGCACGCGGCATCACGCTCGTCGATCCGCAGGTCGGCGAGTTCTGCACGAGCTTCGACATGGCAGGGGTCTCCTTGACCTTCCTGTGGCTCGACGACGAGCTCGAGGAGCTCTGGGGCGCCCCCGCGGACACGCCCGCGTTCCGCACGGGAGCCTTCGACCAGAGCGGGCTCGCCCCGGCCCACGACGCCCCGCACGTCGACGCCGAGGCCGCCGTGCGTGCGATTCCCGCCGCGAGCACGGAGTCGCGACAGGCCGCCCGCCGCATCGCGGGGCTTCTCGCGGCCGTGCGCGAGACCATCGACGCGCATGCCGACGAGCTCGGGCGCCTCGATGCCATCGCGGGCGACGGCGACCACGGCATCGGCATGCAGCGCGGGGCACGCGCTGCGGCCGCCGAGGCTGCGGACCTCGCCGCCCGCGGGGCCGGCGCGCGAACGCTTCTCGTGGGGGTCGGCGACGCGTGGGCGGACCGTGCGGGCGGCACCTCGGGCGCGCTGTGGGGCGTCATCCTCCGCACGCTCGGCTCCCGTGCGAACGACGGCGAATCCCTCACCCGCGAGCGCGTCGCGGCCGGCCTGAGCGAGGCCGCCGAGTCGGTCATGGCGTACGGGAAGGCGCGCGTGGGAGACAAGACCCTCGTCGACGCGCTCGTGCCGTTCGCAGCGACCCTCGCGGCCGGCGTCGCGGATGGCGAAGACCTCGCGACCGCGTGGGAGGCCGCCGCGAAGGCCGCGACGAAGGCCGCCCAGGACACGGCCGATCTGCTCCCCGGCATGGGCCGCGCGCGCTCGCACGGCGACAAGGCGCTCGGGGTGCCGGATCCCGGCGCCGTCTCGCTCGCCCTCATCGCGACGGCGGTCGTTGAACTTCTCGCCGCCGACTGACGGCGACTCCCTTTCATCCGCAACCCACGTTCCCACCCACCCCAGGAGGCACCCATGGCACAGCAGTGGCGCATCGTCGTCGGCTCGGACGACGCGGGCTTCGAGTACAAAGAGGCCATCAAGAAGGACCTCGAGGCGAGCGGCCTGGTCGCGTCCGTGACCGATGTCGGCGTCGCCGCCGGCGCGCACACGAACTATCCGGCCATCGCAACGAGCGCTGCGGAGCTCGTCGCGCGCGGCCAGGCCGACCGCGCGATCCTCATCTGCGGGACGGGCCTCGGCGTCGCGATCGCGGCCAACAAGGTCCCGGGCATCCGCGCCGTCACGGCGCATGATGCCTTCTCCGTCGAGCGATCCGTGCTCTCCAACAACGCGCAGGTGCTGTGCATGGGCCAGCGGGTCATCGGCCTCGAGCTCGCGCGCCGCAACGTCCGCGAATGGCTCACGTACGAGTTCGACGAGACGAGCCACTCGCAGGAGAAGGTTCAGGAGATCTGCGCGTACGAGGGCGTGTGATGCCGCGCTTCCTCCTCGGCGTGAGCCTCAAGATGTACTTCGGCCACGCCCAGACGGTCGAGTGGTGCCGGGCGGTCGCCGAGCTTGGGCGGTCGCACGCGGCCGTGCGCGAAGGCCATGCCGAGCTCTTCGTGATCCCGACGTATCTCTCGGTGCCCGCCGCCCTCGGCATCCTCGACGGCGTGGCACGCGTGGGCGCGCAGGATCTCGCGGCAGCAGATTCGGGTGCCTTCACGGGCGAGGTGAGCGGGGCGGAGATCGCCGAGCTCGGCTGCGGCGTCGTCGAGGTCGGCCATGCCGAGCGGCGAAGCCTTTTCGGCGAGACGGACGACGTCGTGCGAGCCAAGGCGCTCGCCGCGCTGCGCAACGGGCTCTCTCCCGTGCTGTGCGTCGGCGAGGCGGCGCGGCTCGCGCACGCCGACGCCGCGCGCGAATGCATCCGCCAGATCGACGACGCGCTCGCCTCGGCGCGCGCGGCGGGCCGCTCCGGGCGCGTCATCGTCGCCTATGAGCCACATTGGGCGATCGGCGCGAGCGAGCCCGCCGAGCCGGCGTACATCCGCGCCGTGTGCTCGCTTGTGCGCGAGCATGTTCAGGGCCTGACGGACTTCCGCGATTCGGCCGTGATCTACGGCGGGAGCGCCCGGCCCGGCCTCCTCACGGAAATTGCCGACGACGTCGACGGGCTTTTCCTCGGCCGCTTCGCTCACCGGCCCGCGTCGCTCGAGGCGATCCTCGACGAAGCCCTCGCGCTCGCAACGGCGGGCGCGCGCTACTGGACGTAGTTCACAAGGTCGTCGAGCGTCTGCGTCATGTGGGCGTCCATCGCGTCGCTCGCGGCCTTCGGGTCCCGCGATTCGAGGGCCGCGAGCACGGCCGCGTGCATCCCGAGGGCGTGCTCCTGGATGTCCGGCACCCTCGATGTTTCCTTGCGTCGCGCCTCGAGCACGCGGTGGAGGGGCTGGAAGACGGCCGTCAGGAAGACGTTGCCGGACGCCTCGAGGATGACGTCGTGGAACGCGAGGTCGGCGGCAACAAACTCGTCCACGTTCCCCCGGTCATGGGCGTCTCTCATCGTGTCGAGGAACCCACGCAGTCGCGCAAGCTCGCCATCGGCGATCCGCGGGGCCGCGAGCGCGCACGCACCGGTTTCGAGCATGCGGCGCAGCTCGATGAGCTGGATGCCGGCCGCCTCGTTTCCCACGTGCGCCGATGCCGCGCGCAGGAGCGCTTCGAGGGAGTTCCATTGGTCGACGGCGTTGACGAACGTCCCGCGTCCTCGCTGGACGCTCAGGATCCGCTGCGCCTCGAGGGTCTTCATGGCCTCTCGGACGGTCATGCGGCTCACCTCGTGCCGGGCCGAGAGCTCGAGCTCCCCGGGGACAAGCGCCCCCGGGGGGAACTCCCCCGCCACAATTCGATCCAGAAGATCGTCGGCGACCTCGCCGACGAGCGACTTTCGAGCCATCGTCCTCCGTCCGTGTTCTCACTCGTAGTCTAGGGGCGTCGCGTGTCCTGGACGGCGGCTTGCCCACCGGCGTCGGCGCGGAGCGCGCCCGCCGATGCGAAGCCCCTCCCCTTGACAGATGCGCGTGCCCATGGAGACTTGATGTCAGACATCTTACAAATAGAGCTGGGCAAGAGTTCTGCTCGATCGGCTGTCCGGATGACCATATATCCTATAGGATCTTTGCTATAGAATCTGAAGGACCTCAGGACCTCGACTTTGCAACGGAGCATCATGCCGGAGACCCCTCCATACACCGCCGAAACCTGGCCCATCGCCACGTGTCTGCACGCGTTCCCCGCGAAGGACGCACTCGGCGTCAGCATGCACGACGCCGATCCACAGGTCTGGGACGACATGTTCGCGCAGATCGCCGACGTCGGCTTCACGCTCGCCGAACTCGCGGACAGCCACGTGCGGCCCGCGGACCTTGAGCCCTCGCGTCGCGACGAGTTCCTCGCAGTCGCCGCGTCCTACGGCGTCGGCATCCCGTCCGTGCACCTCCAGCGCCAGAGCATCATCATGCCCGGCCAGGACGAACGCAACCTCGAGTACGCCCACCGCACGATCGACGCGGCCGCCGAATGGGGCATGAAGGTCTTCTCGACCGGCCTGCACCAGCCCTTCAGCGACGCCCAGCGCAAGGCCCTCTGGTTCTGGACGGCGGAGGGCCCCAAGGACCCTGCCGACCCCGAGATGTGGGACCTCGCCGTCCGCCGCATCCGCGAGCTCGGCAAGCACGCCGCCGAGCTGGGCCTGCCCGTCTCCCTCGAGCTCTACGAGGACACGTACCTCGGAACGGCCGACAGCGCGGTGCGCTTCGTCGAAGAGGTGGGGCTCGACAACGTCGGCCTCAACCCCGACGTCGCCAACCTCATCCGCCTGCACCGGCCCGTCGAGGACTGGCGCGAGCTCTTCGCCAAGACGCTCCCCTACGCCAACTACTGGCACGTCAAGAACTACACGCGGGACGAGGCCGCTGACCGCAGCTGGGCGACGTCCGCGCCGTCGACCATGGAAGCCGGCCTCATCAACTACCGCCAGGTGTTCCGCGACGCGATCGCCCTCGGCTTCTCCGGCATCATCCTCGCCGAGCATTACGGGGGCGACAGCCTGGGCATGTGCGCGACCAACCAGAAGTACATCCGCTCTCTGCTGCCCAAGGCCTGACAGCCCTCAAGCAGCCCGGTCCAAAGGAGGACTCAATGACTCTCCGCAGAATCGCCGTCGTCGGCTCCGGCTATATGGGAGGCGGCATCGCACAGTCGCTCGCCCTTGCCGGCGCCACCGTCAAGATCGCCGACGTGACCGCGGAGGTCGCGGCGTCGAACCGCGAGCGTCTGCTCCGCGAGGCCGCCGAATTCGCGGCCGAGGGGCTCTTCCCCGCCGACGCCGTGGAGCGCATCGAGGCGAACCTGACGGCTGCTGCCTCGATCGAGGACGCGGTTGCGGACGCCGACTTCATCGAGGAGGCCGTCCCGGAGAAGATCGAGATCAAGCACGCGACGCTCCGCCGCATCAGCACCGCCGCGCGCCCCGACGCGATCATCGGCTCGAACACGTCGACGATTCTCATCGGCAGCCTCGCCGAGGCGGTCACGGGGCCCGAGCGGTTCCTCGGCGTGCACTTCTCGAACCCCGCTCCGTTCATCCCCGGCGTCGAGCTCATCCCGCACGCAGGGACGGACGAGGCGATCCTACCCTTCGTCGAGGAACTCGTCGCGGCAACCGGGAAGGAGACCGCGCGGATCAAGGACGCGACCGGCTTCGTGCTCAACCGGCTCCAGTACGCGCTCTTCCACGAGGCAACCCAGATCGTCGAGGAGGGCATCGCGACCCCGAACGACATCGACACGATCGTCCGCACGACGTTCGGCTTCCGGCTCCCGGCGTTCGGCCCGTTCGCGATCGCGGACATGGCCGGGCTCGACGTCTACTCGTTCTGCTATGCGTCGCTCCAGACCCGCTGGCCTGAGCGATTTGCGACGCCCGAGTCGCTGCGCGAGCTCGTCGACGCCGGCAAGTTCGGCACGAAGTCCGGCGCGGGCTACCTCGATGTGCCCGCCGAGCGGATCCCAGAGCTCGTCGCCTACCGGAACAAGGCCTACGTGGCCATCAAGAAGCTCATGGACGAGCTCGGCCCCGCGCCCATCAACTGATCACCCCAAGGAGAGAAACCCTATGACCACCCCTGTCTTTCCCGAACAGCGCAGCGTCATCCTGACCGGCGCCGCCTCGCCGCGCGGCATCGGCCGATACACCGCGCACTACCTCGCCGAGCACGGCTGGAACGTCGGCATCCTCGACCTCGACGCCGAGGCCTCGAAGGCCGTCGCGGCCGAGGTCGCCGAGCAGCACGGCGTCGTCGCCGCGGGCGCGGGCGCCAACGTGGCCGACGAGGACCAGGTCCGCGCCGCGTTCGACGAGCTCGAGGCCGCCCTTCCCCAGGTCGTCGCCGTCGTCAATCTTGCGGGAGTCTCGTCCCCCGTCGACTACCTCGAGGTCACTCCGCAGGAATGGCATCGCGTCATCGACATCAACCTCCACGGCGTCCACCACACGACCAAGCGCGCCGTCGAGACCATGGTGCGGCACGGCGTCGGCCGCGTGGTGAGCCTCTCGTCGGTCTCGGCCCAGCGCGGCGGCGGCACGTTCAGCAAGACCGTCTACTCGACCGCGAAGGCCGGCGTCATCGGCTTCACGCGGAGCCTCGCCCGCGAGCTCGGCCCTCGGGGCATCACTGTCAATGCGGTCTCCCCGGGCCCGATCGACACCGACATCATGGGCGGCACGCTCACCGATGACCGCAAGGAGAAGATGGCGGCCGACGGCGTGCTGCCGCGCATCGGCACTCCGCGCGACATCGCCGCGGCGATCGCCTACCTCATCAGCGAGGACGCGGGCTTCGTGACGGGCCAGACCCTGAACGTCGACGGCGGCCTGTATATGCACTGATTCCACGAAAGGCCCAGCCATGAGCTCGATCTTCTCGAACTGGTCGAAAGCCCGCCTCGCGTACCTTGCCATCGGCGTCGTCCTCGTCGTCGTCGGCATCGTCTCGATCGTCGGGCATCCCGCCTGATACCCAGCTTGACCCGATCTGCCCGTACCCACCCAACCCGCCCTCAATCCCCGTTCGCACCCGGACAAGAACCATCTCAAAGGAGAGACGTGTCCACCTCAACTGGCAATCCGCTGACCGCCGAGGTCGGCAGCGCGGCCCTCAAGTCCGCCATCTCCAAGGCCGCGCGGCACCTCATGCCGATGCTCGTGATCCTCTATTTCGTGGCGTTCCTCGACCGCACGAACGTCGGCTTCGCCGAGGCCGCGCTCCGCACCGACCGCGGGGTCAGCGCCGGGGCCTTCGCCCTCGGCGCCGGCATCTTCTTCATCGGCTACGCGCTCTTCGAGGTCCCGAGCAACCTGCTCCTCAAGCGCTTCGGGGCGCGATTCTGGCTCGCCCGGATCGCGATCACGTGGGGCATCGTCGCCGCGGCCTTCGCGTTCACGACGAACGACGTCATGTTCAACGTGCTCCGCTTCCTCCTCGGCGTGACCGAGGCCGGGCTCTTCCCGGGCGTCATCATGTTCCTCTCGGAGTGGTTCCCGAACAAGGTCCGCGTGCAGATGTTCGCGATCTTCTACCTCGCGCAGCCGTTCTCGCAGATGATCGGCGCCCCGCTCAGCGGCGGCCTCATCAGCTTCGGCGACTCGCTCGGCTTCGCGCGCGGCTGGCAGGTCATGTTCTTCGTCGAGGGCCTGCTCGCGGTCATCGCGGGCATCGCCGCGCTCTTCTTCCTCACGAACAGCCCCGCCAAGGCGAAGTTCCTCGACGAGGACGAGAAGGCCGCGCTCATCGACGTCATGGCCCTCGAGGACCGCGTTCGCACCGAGGACGGCCCCACGGGCATCTGGCGTGCGATGGGCAACTGGAAGGTCTGGTACTTCACCGTCATCTACTTCGCACTCCAGATCGCGGTGTACGGGACGACGTTCTACCTCCCCCAGCAGGTCGCCTCCCTCATCGGGAAGAAGGTCGGCTGGGAGGTCGGCGTCATCTCGGCCCTCCCGTGGCTCGTGGGCCTCTTCGCGTGCTACTTCTTCGGCAAGGCCGCGAACACTATTGTCCGCCGCCGCGCGTGGGGCACCGCCTGCTACGTCCTCACCGGCCTCACGATCGTCGGCTCGGGCTGGGCCGGAGCGAACCACCAGCCCGTCCTCGGCATCCTGTTCATCACGCTCGCCGTCGCGAGCTTCCTCACGGTCGGCCCGATCACGTGGGCCTACCCGACCTCGTTCCTCACGGGGGCAGCCGCCGCGGCCGGCATCGGCCTCATCAACTCCCTGGGCAACCTCGGTGGCTTCGTCGCCCCGCTCATGCGCACCAGCATCAACGACGCCGTCCCGACCCCAAGCGGCGTCTGGGGCGTCGTCTCGCTCGGCGTGTTCGCGTTTGTCGCAGCCGCCATGGTCTTCGGGACAAAGTACTTCCGCACCGCCAAGTCGGACGAGCTGCTCGAACCCGTCGCCCACCACTAGCAAGGCGCCCCGCCCGGGGCACGCAGCACACTCATGCGGGCCGCCAGACCAGCTGGCGGCCCGCATGTGCTGACCTACGCTTCCGCCCTCATATAGGATTTTCTTCCATGCCCGCCCTCTCAGGTGGCCCCCGGCCCGCCAACCGCCAGCTCCTGGCCGACTACGTCTACCAGGAGCTCTTGGCATCCCTCATGGACGGGCGGCTCGAGCCCGGTTCCGGCATAGGGATCGACCGCATGGCCCAGGAGCTCGAGGTCTCCCAGACCCCCATCCGCGAAGCGCTCGCGCGCCTCGAGGCCACGGGCCTCGTGCGGCGCGAGGCCCTCAAGGGCTACCGCGTCGCTCCCCTCTTCACGGCCGAAGAGCTCGCCGAGCTCATGGACGCGCGCGCGGTCATCGAGCCTGCCATCGCCGAACGGGCGTGCGCCCACGTGGCGCCGGAGTTCCGCGCCGAGCTCGAGAAGGCCGTCGACGATCTCCGCGGGGCACCCACCGGCCCCACGTTCGCGGAGTACGGCGCCTACTGGGAGGCCGACGAGCGCTTCCACCGCATCATCGCCGCGAACGCCCACAACCGATTCCTGCTCAACGCCTACAACGCCCTCGGCGGCCAGGTGCAGCGCTTCCGCTTCTTCGGGAACCTCGGAGTGACGGACGCCGAGCACGCGATCGCCGAGCACACCGACATCCTCACCGCGTTCGCGTCAGGTGACCCCGAACGCGCGCGCGGGGCCATGGCCGCGCACATTGCCCACGTGCGGGACCGGGCCCTCAAGGACGCGAAGGCCTCGCCCCGGTCCTGACAACGCTCGGCGGCCCCTCCCGCATCTGGGGGGGCCGCCGTCGTGCGGTCGGTTTGGCGGGTCTCGTGTGGAGTACCGCTCAGTCCGCCGTCTCGCCGCTGTGTTGCCCGACAAAGTCGGCGCGGGCCTCGGCGACGTGCAGGTCGACGCCCTTGGTCTCCTTGACGAGGGAGACGCCTACGAGCGAGACGATCGCCGCGACCCCGATGTAGACCCCGATCGTCCACGATGCCTTGAACCCGTTCATGAGCATTTCCGCGATCATCGGTGCGAACGCCCCGCCCAGGATCGCGCCGATCGCGTAGCCGATCGAGACGCCGGAGTAACGAACCTTGGCGGGGAACATCTCGGCGTAGAGAGCGGACTGGGGACCGTAGCTCAGGCCGAGGCCGATCGTCATGAGGAACAGCGCCACGAAATACCACACGATGTTGCGCGTATCGATGAGGAACCACATCGGCACCGCCCAGGCCGCGAGGAACGCGTAGCCGAGCTGGAACGTGCGCACCCGGCCGAGCCGGTCCGAGATCGCTCCGCCCCACAGGGTGAAGACGAGCCAGCCGAAGGAGGCGAGCGTCGTCGTCAGGAGCACCGTCGGCTGGTCCATCTTGAGTGCCTTGACCGCATATGTCGCGAAATAGGCGATGAGGAGGTAGCCCGCCGCGTTGTTCGCGATGAAGATGACCGCGGTGAGGACCACCTCCTTCGCGTTGTGGCGGAAGAGCTGGCCGAGGGGTGCGGACGATTCCCTGCGGCGCTCCTGGAGCTCCTTGAAGACGGGGCTCTCCTCGACGGCGCGCCGGATGAAGTAGCCGACGAGGATGAGGACGATCGAGAGCAAGAACGGGATCCGCCAGCCCCACACGGCGAACGCGGGTCCCAGGGCCGCGGTGAGGGCCCACAGCGTGAAGGTCGCGAGGATCATGCCGACCGGGACGCCGATCTGCGGGTAGGCGCCGAAGTAGCCCCGTCGGCTGCTGGGCGCGTGCTCGACGGCCATGAGCGCCGCGCCACCCCATTCGCCGCCCGCGGAGAATCCCTGCAGGATCCGCAGCAGGATGAGCAGGACCGGGGCCACGAACCCCGCCTGCGCGTACGTGGGCAGCAGACCGATGAGCGAGGTGGAGAGGCCCATGAGCACGAGGGTGAACACGAGCATCTTCTTGCGGCCGAGCCGGTCCCCGAGGTGGCCCGCGACGATCGCCCCGAGCGGACGGAACAGGAACGAGATGCCGATCGTCGCGAAGGAGAGGATCTGGGCCAGGCCCGGATTGTCCTTCGCGACGGGCGCGAGGAACAGGGACGCGAGCACGCCGCCCGCGGCCTGCGCGTAGATGAAGAAGTCGTACCACTCGATGGTCGTGCCGACCAGGGTGCCGGCCAGCACCCGTCGCGCCTCCTTCGACACGCCCGGCGCGGGCTTGGCGCTGTTGATTGCCTGGGTCATGCGAACTCCATTGTCCGTAGCGCCGGCAGCAGGAGCCGGAGCGGGCCGAATTAGTGACCGATTGGTCGGTCACTAATTCGAGAGGATACAGGAAGTGTGGCGTGCCGCACACCCCCGGGCGGCGGTACTCAGTCCTCGCGGTGGAGGAGCTCGCGGATCCGCCCGCGCAAGGGCGCGCGGTCGTAGCTGTTCACGAGGGCGCCCGCCATGCGCACAGGGTCGCCGAAGAAGAAGTACTCATAGAGCGACTGCCGGCCGGCGAAGCCCGAGACCGACGCATCGAGCGCGAGCTTGAACAGCCGGATGCGCTCGGGACCCGTGAGGGCCTTCCCCTGGAGGTACAGCTCGATGTCCTCGCGTGCGACGTCAAGGTCCGCCTCGCCCGGCAGCGCCATGAGGCCCGACGCGCAGAACTTGCGGATGATCTCAGGGAACCGCTGCGCCACCTTCGGATACCAGTTGCGCGCGGCGTTGAGGGTCGGCCAGTGCGGGAGCATGACGCCGTCGTCGCTCAGCTCGGCCTGCGCCTCTGCCGCGACGATGAGCGCCTTGCCGATCTCGACGTTGCGGATGAGCTCGGCAAGGTCCTCCTGGATGTGCTGGAAGCCGTCGATGCCGATCGTCGCGGCGATCTCCGATGCGAGGCCGAGGAAGAACTCGCTCTTGGCGAGCGTGCGGGTGACGACCTGATGGGTCATGAGCGCCGCCGCGCCCGTGTCGGCGTACCACTGGTTGCACAGCTCGGGGTGGCCGAGCATGAAGACGCGCTCATTGGGGACGAAGACGTCGTCGAACACGACGACGGCGTCGATCTCCTCGAAGCGGCTCGCGAGCGGCTCGTCGTGGTGGCTGCCGCCGTGGTAGAGGCCCGTGCGGCACAGGTAGCGCAGGCCTGGGGCGTCGTTCTGGATCGCGAAGGCGAACGAATACGGGGCATCCTCGGGCGTCGCGCGTAGGAGCGTCGAGGGGAAGACGAGCAGTTCGTCGGCGATGGGGGCGATCGTCGCGAGCATGCGCGCGCCTTGGATGACGACGCCGTCGCCCCGCTCCTCGACGACGCGCGCCGAGAGCTGCCCGCCGAGCTGCTCGGAGCCCGAGACCGAGCGGTTGGCCTGCGGCGGGATGAGCGTGTGCGTCGCGAGGAGGTCGTTCTCGCGCGCCATCTCGTAATACGCCTCGATGCGCTCGCCGAAGACGGGATCGGCCTGCGCGAAGAACTTCTTCGCTGCGCTCAAGGCCGTGAGGGACGAGTTCATGTAGTCGCCCGTGCGCCCCAGGAAGCCGCTCGAGTACTCGGCCCACACGCTCATCGCGTCGCGCCGTCTCACGAGGTCCTCCCTCGTGCGCGGCACGAGGAAGGACGCGTTCACGAGGTCTCCGCTCTTCGGAGACGTGTAGGTCAGCCTGCCCTGGAACTCCGGCGAGTGCTGCATGTCGAAGAGGTGCGCGAAGGTGTGGGCGAGGCCCGCGAAGGCGGGATGCGCGGTGAGGTTCTCGGAGACGACCTCCCCGTCGATCACAAGATGCGGCCGCATGCCGTTGAGCGTGTCCAGGAACTGCTGACCGGTGCGGATGCCCATGGTGTTTCCCTTCGTGGAGCTAGAGCAGGTCCTCGACGCCGAGCTGGCTTTCGGGGATGGTCGTGAAGCGGCCGTTCGCGAAGGCGAGGGCGTCGCCCGAACGGTAGTCGAAGTCGATGACCTCGCCGAGGTACAAGGTGTGGTCACCGCCGTCGTAGGCGGCCCACGGTGTGCATTCGAAGTAGGCGAGGACGCGGCTCAGGCGCGGCGCGACGGATCCCTCGACCCATTGGGGCTCGACGCCTGGCCTGCCGGCGAAATGCAGGGCAAGGGCCTGCTGTTCTGCGCCGAGGATGTTCACCGTGAACGGGCGGTCCGCGATCTCGTCGTGCGCCTTGGTCCGACGAGCGATGCTCACGAGCACGAGCGGCGGCTCGAGCGAGACCGAGGTGAAGGAATTGACGGTGATGCCGTAGCGCCTGCTCGGTCCGTCGAACGTCACGATGGCTACGCCGGTCGCGAATCGGCCGAGGCTCCCGCGGAAGTGGTGCGAACGGGGCGAGGAGGCGCGTCTCCGCCCTTCGGGGAACGCTCCGGGCTGCGCGCTCATGGGCCGAACCTCCTTGTCTGTCCGCCTCCAGGTGTGGATCGGTATGAGGAGCAGTTCGAGCCCTCCAGACTGACCGACACGGGATGTTGTTCTATAATCGAACATATAGTCCCGATATCGAGCACATTTCACGCTACAGGAGTGTGTTCGCTGCCACAAGACCCGGAGATTCACCCCTGCCCGGGGACTCTTCCTGAAAGGACCGAGCATGGCTCGCACCGCCGAGACCGCCGCCCACTCCCAGACGCTCTCGCGCGGCATTCGGGCTCTCGAGATCCTAGCCGACTCCCGCGCGCCGCTGACGATCGCGGAACTCGCGGCGTCGCTCGGGCTCCACCGATCGATCGCGTACCGCATCATCCGCACGCTCGAGGACCACTCGCTCGTCGAGCGGGATGACTCGGGGCGCCTCCTGCCGGGGGCGGGTCTCGCGGTGCTCGCCCGGGGCGTCGCCCGAGACCTCCAGTCGGCGGCGTCGCCCGAACTGGGGCGGATCGCCGATGAGCTCGGCATGACGGCATTCGTGGTCGTGTGGGACCATGCCGAATGCGTGACACTCGCGACCGTTGAACCGCGGCACAACGGCGCGACCCTCGCACAGCGCCCCGGGACGCGGCACAGCGTCTCGTCGGGAGCCCCCGGGATCGCGATCCAGTCTGCCCTCGGCCGAGCCGAATGGGAGCAGCGGATGCCCGGCGTCCCGTACCGGCTCGAGGCCGACGAAGCCCGCGAGCGCGGCTACGCCGTGAGCCACGACGAGGTCATTCCGGGGGTCTTCTCAGTGGCAGTGCCCATCCAGCCTCCACGCCAGCGGCCCTCCGCGCTCGCCGTCGTCCATTTGGGCGGGAACATGGAGACGGAAGCCATCGGGAAAGCCCTCGCGACGTCGGCCCGACGCATTGCCGAAGCCATCGGCTAGGCCGGCGGCTAGATCGAGCCTCCTCCCGCGACGACGGCGAGGGATGACCCCGAGCGCCCCTTTGCCACGCGGATCTGCGCGGGAATTCGCTGTTTGAGCTCCGGCACATGGCTTACAAGCCCCACCGTGCGGCCGCCGTCACGGAGGCCCTCGATCGCCTCCATGACCTGTTCGAGCGCCTGCTCGTCGAGCGTCCCAAAGCCCTCGTCGACGAAGAGCGTTTCGATGTCCACCCCGCCCGATTCGTGCTGCACGACGTCGGCCAGTCCGAGTGCGAGCGCGAGCGACGCCATGAACGATTCGCCGCCGGAGAGCGTCGCGGGGTCGCGGCGCTGCCCTGTCCAGGCATCCATGACCTCGAGGCCGAGCCCGGACGCCGCACCGCGCGCCGCGAGGGCGTCCGTGTGCTCGAGGCTGAAGCGGCCGTCACTCATCACGGCGAGCCGCTCGGACGCCGCTGCGGCGACCTGCTCGAGCCGAGCGGCGAGCACGTAGCGGTGGAGCGACATGCGGAGGCGGTTCTCCCCGCTCCCCCGGGCTGTGCGCTGGAGCTCGGTGAGCAAGTCTGCGGCCCCGCGCTGCTGCAGCAGGGCGGGAATCGTGTCCCGGAATTCGGCAGCCAGCCGCTCGCATCGGGTGTGGGCCGCCTCGGCGGCGTGATGCGTCGTCTGGGCGCTGGCAAGCAGGGCCTCGGCCTCGACGAGGTCGGCGACCCGCGCGGCAAGCTGTTGGGCCCGGCGGGCCTGTGCAGGCTCGGCCATTGCATGGCCTCCGCCCACCGCTGAGCCCTCGGCGGCGTCGCGAGCCATATCTGCTTCGGGGGCTTCGGTTGCTTCAGAGTCTGCGGCGGCTTCGGGGGCTTCGGTTGCTTCAGAGTCTGCGGCGGCTTCGGCCTCGAGCGCGCGAACGGCAGCGGCCGATGCGAGGAGGCCGACGATAGTCCGCTCCTCGGCGGCGTGCGCTTCCACCGCGGCCCGAAGTTCGCCGATCTCGGCGTCGGCGAGAAGCGCGGCCCGGGCGTTCTCGGCCGTCTCGAACGGACTTCCGACGAGCGCAGCAGCGAGCGACGCGCGGGCCGCCCCGAGGCGAGTCCGCGCGGCCGCGCGGTGCGCCGCGGCCTCGGCAAGCGGCTCGAGGACCCGGACGACCGCCGACACCGCCGCGTGGCGCGCCCGGAGCGTCGCCCAGCCATCGCGCCATGCGGCGAGATCCCGTGTGCGCTGTGCGACCTCCGCGGCAAGGCGCCCGCATTCAGCGGTCGCGAGCAGGAGGGCACCGGCGGACGCCTCGCGCTCGGACGCAGCCTTCGTGCGACGCGCCTCGCGCGATTCGATCTGTGCGACGACGACGCCGAGGCGGGCTTCCGCGTCCAGGGCAGAACGCACCTCGCGGACAGCGTCCTCGAGTTCGCGTGCGGCCTTGTCCGGATCCGCGTCCCCGCCGCGGGCGACGACGCCGGAGAGGGCGGCCTTGGCGTCGGCGACGGTGCCGGCTGCCATCCGTTCGCGCTCCAGCGCGAGCTCGGCGGCCGACGCCGCGTCCTTCTCCAGATCAACGAGCCGAAGCGGATCCTCGTCGCCCCTCGCAGGCCGCGGATGGTCCTCGGACCCGCAGACGGGGCATGGGCTTCCCGCGTCGAGCTGGGCGGCGAGCTCGAACGCCGTGTGGGCGAGCCTCTCTTCCCGGAGGTCGAGCCATCGACCGCGACGTGCGAGCGTCTCGTTCTTCCGTTCGAGCAGAGCGCTCTCGGCCTTGGCGAGCCTGCCTGAGGCCATCGCGTGCTCCTGGACGGCGTTGACCACCTCCCGCGCGGACTTCTCGTCTCGCTCGGCAGCAGGCCGGGACGCAGCGAGCGGTACGAGCCGAGCGCGTTCTTGGGCGAGTCGGGCGAGCGCCTCGTCGGCTTCCGCGAGCTCGGCGTCGAGTCGCACACAGGCCGACCGCCGCCGCTCCGCCTCGGCCTCGGTCCCCTCTCGCTTGGCGACGAGGCTCTCGAGCTCTTCCTCGAGCGGGATCCGCTCGGCGAGCACGGCGGCCTCGGCGCGCGCGTTGCCCGCCTCGGATCGAAGCACGGCCGGCGTCGGCTCCGCGTCCCCTTCGGGGGCCCATCCCGCAGCGGCGGCGGCCGCACGGGCCGTCGCGAGCGTTGAAGCCGCGTCCTCGGCCGCGACGGAGGAGAGGCGCTCTTCCTCGAGTTCGTACCTGAGCGCAGCAGCCGCCGCCGCGCGCTGCAGCTTCGCGCGGCACACGGCGTTCTCCGGCTCGTGGGCTTCCCAGCGCGAACGACGGTTTCGAGCGACGGAGAGCTCCGCCGCATCCTCGTCTGCACGGCGGCACGCCTCCTCGGCGGCGCGTGCGCCACTGACCTCGAGCCGAGCGGCATCAATGGCCGCTCCGGCGCTCCGGGCCACGAGGGCGAGCCGACGAGAAACCCCTGCGAATCGTCTCTCGACGGCCTCCACGTCGAGGCGCGCGCCGTCGTCGACCTGGATCGGATCGGCCGGATCGAACTCACCGAGGTCGAACTCGCTCGGGCCGGACTCGGCGAGCTCGAGTCCCGCTCGCTCGGGCCGCGCTGGCTCGGGTCCCGCGAGTGAAAGGCCACTCGCGGAAAGCTCGGCCTCAAGCTGGCGGACCGGCACCCGGGCGGCCTGCTCGGCGGCGGCGGCGCGCGCTTCGGCGTCCTGCGCCATCGCCGCGAGCCGGGCCTCGACCTCACCGAATCTCCCCGTCGCGAAGAGGCTCTCAAGCAGATCCTCGCGGTCAGACGGCTTCGCGCGCAGGAACGCCGCGAACTCTCCCTGGGGAAGCATGACGACCCGGGTGAACTGCTCGCGGTCCATGCCGAGGACGTCGCGGACAACCCCGGACGCCTCGTCGCTGCGGGACGACAGGGCCTGCCATTCACCCCCCACGAGTTCCCGCAGGTGGGTGCTCGCCTGCTGGGTCACGAAGCCGTTCCTCGAACGCGCGCTGGGCCGCTGCCATTCGGGGGTTCGACGCACTTCGAACCGGCGCCCCTGCGCGCTGAATTCGAGGACTGTCTCCGGCTGCGCGGAGGCCTCTGCGTGATGGCTCTTGAGGGACTTGCTCCCGTGCCGCGCACCGGGGAGCCCCCCGTAGAGCGCGAAGCACACGGCGTCGAGGACGCTCGTCTTGCCCGAGCCAGTCGCACCGTTGAGGAGGAACAGCCCGTGCTCGGCGAGGGCGTCGAAGTCGACCGTCTGGCGCGCGGCGAACGGCCCGAACGCCTCGATTTCTAGCCTGTGGAGCCTCATCGCGAGGCTTCCTCGAGCCGGACCGAGTCGAGCGCCTGGGTCAGGGCGGCACGCTCCACGTCGCCCGGCCCGCGGCCGCGCACGTGCTCGAGGAAGCCGGAGCATACCTCGAGATCGTCGCGCGCACCCGCGAGGCGGCCGTGATACGTCGTGGCTGCGCGTTCGGCCCCGCCGACTGGGTCGAACTGGAGCGAAAGCGTGAGCGGGAAGCGGGCACGGAGGCGCTCCATCGCCCGCTGGGGCCGCTCGGGGTCGGTGAGGGTGATCTGGCAGCACGCGTGCTCGGCCGCCGCAAGGCCAGGATCGGACAGGAGCCCCTCGAGCGTGCCACGGAGGACTTCGAGCCGGTGCGACGTGGGCCAGCCCACCTCGCCCACCGACGCCAGGCCCGAATCGTGGAATTCAAGGAGCCACGCCCCCTTTGCCTGGCGCGCCTCGCCGAACGAGTAGGCGAGGGGCGAGCCCGAATAGCGGACCGTCTCCGTGAGCCGCTGGCGGCCGTGCAGATGGCCGAGCGCGACATAGTCGAACCCTGCGAACTCGTCGGCCGCGACGACGTCGAGTCCGCCGACGGCGAGGGCCCGCTCGCTCTCTGCGGGCACACCACCGGACGCGAACGTGTGGGCCATGACAACGGCGTGCAGACGGGCTGGAGCGGCGTCTGCGCGGCGGCCCGCGAGGTCTGCCCTCACGCGATCGAGCGCGGCCCGAGTGACGGGCGTGTGTCCCGGCTCGTCGACGTCGAGCTCCGCCGCCACGAGCCGCGGCTCGAGGTACGGAAGCCCGTAGACCGCGACCCGGGTCCCGTCGAGCCCCTCGAGGACGACGGGATCGTCGAGCTCGCCGACGCGCGTCCGCACGTGGACGCCCGCCCGTTCGAGGAGCCGCGCGCCGAAGCCAAGCCGCACGGCGGAATCGTGGTTGCCGCTCGTGAGGATGACGCGCGCTCCGGCCTCCGTGAGGCGCACGAGCGTCCGATCGAGGAGGGCCACGACGTCGACGGCCGGGAGGGCGCGGTCGTAGACGTCGCCGGAGACCAGCACCGCGTCGACCCGCTCGGCGGCGACGAACTCCACGAGGCCGTCGAGCCATTCAGCCTGCACCCCAAGGAGGCCTAGCCCGTGGAACGATCGCCCGAGATGCCAGTCCGAGGTGTGCAGGATCTTCATGGGAGAAACGCTAACGGGTGGCACCGACATTCTTCGGTGCCACCCGCCAGAAGCGCGAAGGAAGGCGCGACGAACCTGCTACTTCGACTGGTCGAAGAACGACTTCGCGTCGTCCTCGTCGGAACGCGGCTGCGGCGCCGCGGACTCGCCGGCCTCCGCCGGCTCTGCCGCGTCCCCTGCCTTCTCCTCGGCAAGCGCCTCGCCCTCGGACGGCTCACCCTCGGACGTCGTGAAGGACGGCGCGGACGGCCCGCCCGTCACGAGGACGTCGTCGGGCGAACCGAAGCCCCGGAAGATGAGGCCCGCGATGACCGCGCCGAGGAGCGGGGCGACCCAGAAGATCCAGAGCTGGCCGATGGCACTGCCCTCGGCGAAGATGGCCGTCGCGGTCGAACGGGCCGGGTTGATCGACGCGTTCGTGATGGGGGCGATCGCCTGGATGAGGATCGCGAGGCCGAGGCCGATCGCCCACGGGGCCACACCCTTCGCGGCACGCTTCGACGTGGCGGCGAGGATGATGGCGAGGAACACGGCCGTCGCGACAACCTCGACGAGGAGGCCTGCAGCGATGGGAGCCTTGATCTGCGAGAGGCTGTCAACGCCGTTCGATACCGACGTGAAGATCGGCCGGACGTCGGAGAGGTTCGGAAGAGTCCTGACCGTCACCCACAGGATGAGGGCGCCCACCGAGCCGCCGACGAGCTGGGCGAGGACGTACCCCGGCACGACCCTCCACGGCGTCCGACCAGCGACGGCCGTGCCGACTGTCACGGCCGGGTTGAAGTGCCCTCCGGAAATGTGGCCGAAGGCGGCGACGCTCACGCCGATGCTCAGGCCAAGCGCAAGGGCTGCGGGAAACGGTGCGCTCGACGGGTTGCTGAAGAGCGCAACGCCGATGCCGCCGAAGACGAGAAGGAACGTGCCGAAGGCCTCGGCCGCGAGCTTCGCGACGATGCCGAACTCCTTGTGGGCCGAAGGAACGGCCTCGGCAGCGGTAGGTGCCGCGGGGGTGGTCATGGGAAGTCCTCTTTCGAGTCGTCGGTAGGCAGCCCTGTCAAGGCCTGGGGCCGATTCAATAGCGCATGTGCGATGGTCACGCAGGTGACCGGACGCGGGCCCGCCCACATCCTACAGTCCCCCTCTGAGCGGACTCTGACCTTGCTGAGCGCAGGCGGGCGGTACATTGCTCACGTGAGACGTTCTCCGAACCCCCTGTCGAGGATCCACGGCTGCCTTGTGGGCGGCGCGGCGGCGGAGGGCGTTGCCCTGGCCGAAGCGTCCGGGGCGCCTGGACCGGACGACGGCGCCATCCGGCTCGGCGCCGCGGGCCAGCTCTCGCTCTACACGGCGGACGCCCTCGTCGAGGTGCTCGAATGGGCGAACGCGGGCGTCTACGCGGACCAGGCCGCCTGCGTGTGGCTCGCCTTCCTGCGGTGGGCTGGAGGACAGGGCATCCCGCTCCCCTCTTCGGCCCCGCCCGCGCAGCAGCGGTGGATCGACAGCCGGCCCGCCGCGCGTCGTGCGCTTCCGGCGCGCCCTGTTTGGGCGTCGTCGCTCGCTGGCGGCGAGATGGGGACTTCCGCTCGCCCGCTCGGCGCCGCGTTCGACGACGGCGCCGCCGCCGCGCGCTCGGCCCCGTTCGGCCTCATCGTGGGAACCCCGGCCGAAGCGGTCGCCGCGATGGCCGCCGACGGCGCGTCCCTGACCCACGGCCACGCGTCGGCCGTTCAGGCCGCCGTGGCCGTCGCGTTGGCCGTGAGCGAGCTCGCACGAGGATCAAGGCTGCGCGACGCTGTGGCAGCAGCGGGCGAGGGCCTCGCGGGCAGACGCGGCGCGGCTCCCGACGTTGCCGCTGCCGTCGACGCCGCGCTCAACGGCCGGCCCATCGAACAGGGATCAGCCGCGGCCTTCGCGCTGCACGGAGCCCTTGCCGCAGCGCTCGAAGCCGAGAATGCGACCGAGTCGCATGCAGGAGCCGCGGACGCATTCTCCGCCGCCGTCGCCAGTGCTGGCAGCGCGGGCCCCGATGCGGCGGCGATCGCGGGCGCCCTGCTCGGCACCCGGTGGGGCGCCGACGCCGTCCCCGCACCATGGGCAGCGCGGCTCGAGGGCGCAGACATCGCCGTCGAACTCTCGGCGGAGCTCGCAGCGGCCTCCGGCGCGGGCTAGACGCGCGCCGCCCTGGCCGATCCAACGGGTGGATACGGGCGCCGCGGCTCGCGCACCCCCGCCAGGCCGTCGTCGCCACCGCGAGGAGCGAACCTCCCGCTCCACCGTCGCCGCGGCCATGAGAGACCGATCGGTCGGGCCGTCCATTCAACCGCCCAGCCCGAGCCGACGAACGGGCGCGAGAGCTCGAACGCGGCGGCGTGCGCGGACGGCGCCTCGACGAGGCAGCCGCTCACGACCGGTCTCAGGGCGCCTGACCCGCGCGGTCCCCCGCGAACGCCCGGGCTCGAAAAGACATAGAGCGTGATCCGGTATCCAGCCACCCACCAAGTCTGAAACGCATCACGGAGCGTGTCGAGGCCCGGGCACCTGCGGAATGCGAGAAGTTCCTGCGCGGAGGCGGGCCGCGCGGGTCAGGCGCGCCGCAGCGCGATGTTGTTGCAGGCCTCGCACACGCTCTCGGGGATGACGCCCGCCGCCTGGAGCTTGCCGAAGATCCAGCAGCCGAGGCAGAAGCCGGCGAAGGCCTCAAGCGACGCGGCAGCGATGAGGAGCACGATGAGCACCCACGCGACCGGGCCGAGCCCAACGGTCCACAGGGTCGCGGCCGCCGTCGAGAGCACCGCGCCGATGGCCTGGGCAAAGCGCTTGGGCGGGCCCGGGACGAGGCGAGGCTTGCCGAAACGCGGCGCGATGATATGGACGGCGAGCCTGCCCGCGGGCGAATAGCGCGGGCCGCCGGCCACCCGAAGCCAGAAGCCGAGCGCGATGATCCACAGTGGCCAGCCCCAGCCCGCAGCCAGCCCAAGGACGAGGGCAGCGAGGCTCAGGACGACGACGATGCCGGCCGTCGAGCGCGCCGCGTACTCGTTCACGGGATTCGGGAACGCGAACGCGCGGCGCAGCGCGCTTTCACGGACGGCGTCGGAGACAGATCCAGTGCTCGTGGTCACCACCCCAGCGTAGGAATCCCGTGCGCACCTTGAAAGGAATGTTGCGGAGCGTGACTTTCACGCGCTCTTGGCAGGCCACTCTCCGCCGAGCATCTGCAGGAATTCTCCCTCGGAGAGCACCTCGACCCGGAAGCCCGACGAACGGAGCTCAAGGGCCCGGCGCGCTTTCGACGTCATGCGGCCTGTTCCCCGGCCGGCCACGAGATCGGCGGCGACGAAGCCGTCCCCGACCACGAGGAGCGTCGTGGCCCGCGTGACGGAGCTCGCGGGCTGGGCGCCGAGCGCCGCGGCGCGGCCCTTCGCCTCGGCGCGGGTCATGCCAAGCGCGCCGGTGAAGACGATCCGGTGGCCGAACAGCGGATGCGCGGGGTCCGCCGCCGCGTTCGCCGACGGGTTGACGCCCTCCTCGGGCCACGGCGCCCACGTGCGCGGGCCGCGGACGGCGCGTTCCGCCGTCGTCCGGATTCCCCCGCCCCCGGTCGCGCCGCCCACGGTCGCGGCGCCCACGGTCGCGCGGAGGGCCTTCGCGGTCGGCGTGGACACAGCGTCACGGCCCGGGACGAACTCCGGATGGTGCGGCAGGGTCAGGTGCAGGGCATCGTAGAGCTCCTCGACGCTGTCCGCTCCGTGGCGCTGCGCGATGTCGACGAGGATGCCCGCGCAGGCCGCGGCGTCCTCGGTCGCGTCGTGGTGATTGACGAGCGGCACGCCGGCCGCCTCCGCGACGAACGGCAGGGAATGGGACGGAAGATCGTACGTGCGGCGCGAGAGGACGACCGTGCAGGCGTAGTCGTACGCAGGGGCCGGCAGATCCGACACCTCGAGGGCCGAGCGAATCACGCCGAGGTCGAAGGCCGCGTTGTGGGCCGCGAGGACGTCGTCTCCGATGAAGCCGCCGATCTCTGAGAAGAGCTCGCCGAAGCGGGGCCGGTCCGCGACTTCCTCCGGATGGATGCCGTGGATCGCGACGTTGCGCGGGTCGAACCGGTCGTGGCCCGCGGGAGGCCGCATGAGCCACGTGGCCGTCTCGACGGGCCTGCCGCCGCGGACCTTGACGAGGCCGACGGCGCACGGGGAGCCCCGGAAGCCGTTGGCAGTCTCGAAATCGATCGCGGTAAAGTCCAAGGCCACGCGGCGAGCTTAGCCGCGGAGTGGCCTCAGATCCGGGACCGCCACGGCCACAGGGTCCTCATAGTGTGGGCCGGTACCCTTGGAAGGTGATTCCCGCCGCGCTGCACGACCTCGCCACCGCCCTGCCCGCCGTCGTCCAGCCGAAGGCCGCACTCCTTCCCGACTGGCTCAATCCCGACGTGTTCTTGCGCCATTCGTCGCTCGGCCCCTGGGTGATCCTGCTCGTGTGCGCGATCATCTTCGCCGAGACGGGGCTGCTCATCGGCTTCTTCCTGCCCGGCGACTCAATGCTCTTCACGGCTGGGCTGCTCGTCGCAACCGGCGCGATCCAGTTCAATCTCTGGATCCTCATCGTGTGCATCATCGTCGCGGCGATCATCGGCAATCAGGTCGGGTACCTCATCGGCGCCAAGATCGGGCCCGCCCTCTTCAGCCGGCCCGACTCACGGTTCTTCAAGCAGGAGAATGTGCGGAAGGCCCACGAGTTCTTCGAGCGCCACGGCGGACAATCGCTCATCCTCGCGCGCTTCGTGCCCATCATCAGGACCTTCGTCCCCGTCATCGTGGGCGTCGCGGGGATGGAGAAGCGCAAGTTCCTCGTCTACAACGTCCTCGGCGCGATTCCGTGGGGCGGCGGCGTGACCCTGCTCGGGGCGTGGCTCGGACAGTACGAATGGGTCGGCAAGAACATCGACCTCATCTTCGTCACCATCGTCCTCATCTCGGTGATCCCGATCATCGTCGAATTCACGAAGTCATGGCTCGCCAAGCGCCGCGGCACGGCGGCCGCCCCCGAGCCCATGGCATCCCTCGAGGACCGGCCCGCGGCTTCCCTCGAGGACCAAGGCGACCCCCAGGACTGAGGACGGCCGGGGACTGAGGACGGCCGGGGACTGGGCACGGCCTGCTGAGGGTCAGGAGAGCGCGTCGACGATCGCGGGCAGGAGAGCGCGGAACGCCTGGCCGCGGTGGCTGATCGCGTTCTTCTCTTCGCGCGAGAGCTCGGCGCAGCTCCGATCGAGCCCGTGAGGCAGGAGGATGGGGTCGTAGCCGAAGCCGCCCTCCCCGCGGGGTTCGTGCAGGAGGGTCCCCTTGAGTTCGCCGTATTCGACGTGCTCGCGGGCCGCGTCGCCGTCGCCCGCAGGGACGACGAGGGCGGCCGCGCACACGAACGCCGCGCCGCGATGATCGTCGCGGACGTCAGCGAGCTGGGCGAGCAGGAGTTCGAGGTTGGCACGATCGTCGCCGTGCCGGCCGGCCCAGCGCGCCGAGAAGATCCCGGGCGCCCCGCCGAGGACATCGACGGCGAGGCCCGAATCGTCGGCCACCGCCGCGAGACCCGTCGCCGCCGCGACGGCGCGCGCCTTGAGCAGCGAATTCTCGCCGAACGTCACGCCGTCCTCAACGACGTCGGGACCCCCGACGGCCGCCGCATCCACGACTTGGGTCTCGACGTCGAGCCCGGGCACCTGCCCGCGAAGCAGGTCCCGCAGCTCGCGGAGCTTGCCCTGGTTATGGGTCGCGAGGACGAGCCGAGGCCCGGTGCCCGGGTGGGAGGCTCCCGAGCTCACTCGGCGGTCCTGAGCGCCTCGGCGAGGGTTTCGCGCTGGATATCAGCCAGCTGCCCCGTTCCAATGAGCGCAAGGTCGAGCAGGATGTTGAGCTCGTCGCGGTCGAACGGCGCCCCCTCGGCCGTCCCCTGGACCTCAACGAACTTCCCCGAGCCGGTCACGACGACATTCATGTCCGTCTCCGCCCGAACGTCCTCGACGTAGGGGAGGTCAAGAACAGGCACGCCGTCAATGATCCCGACCGACACGGCGGAGACCGTGTCGATGAGCGGCTCGGCTCCCGGCTCGACAAGGCCCTTGTCCTTGGCCCACCGCACCGCCTCCGCGAGGGCCACGAACGCGCCTGTGATGGCCGCGGTGCGCGTTCCGCCGTCGGCCTGGAGCACGTCGCAGTCGAGCACGATCGTGTTCTCGCCGAGCGCCTTCGTATCGATGATCGACCTCAGGGAGCGTCCGATGAGGCGCGAGATCTCGTGCGTGCGCCCGCCGATCCGGCCCTTGACCGACTCGCGATCCGAGCGCGTGTTCGTCGCGCGCGGAAGCATCGCGTACTCGGCCGTGACCCAGCCCCGGCCCTCGCCCTTGAGCCAGCGCGGCACGCCCTCGGTGAACGACGCCGTGCACAGGACGCGCGTGTTCCCGAACTCGATGAGGGCCGAGCCCTCCGCCTGCTTCGACCACCCCCGGGTGATGCTGATGGGACGCAGCTGGTCGGAAGCGCGCCCGTCGGCGCGCACAGCGGAAGAGCTCGAGGCCGTGAGTGGGGTCATAGGACCAGCTTACCGGCGAGCGCTGCCGCGAGGGCTGCCGCCCGAACATTCCCAAACCGCAGGTTTCCGGGGCGCGGGCCGGCGCTAGGCTGGCCCAATGGTCACCGAAGACTCCGCGTCCCGTCAGACGAACGACGACGGCGTCCCCCTCGTCGCGCTTCCGTGCGGCGTGCGCGTGCCGTGCCTCGGGCAGGGCACGTGGTTCATGGGCGAGGACGCGTCCCGCGCCGACGAAGAGCTCCGAGCCCTCCGGGTGGGCCTCGACGCGGGCCTCACGCTCATCGATACGGCCGAGATGTACGGGGACGGCGCCGCCGAAGAGCTTGTCGGGAAGGCGATCGCGGGGCGTCGGGATGACGTGTTCCTCGTGAGCAAGGTCCTTCCGTGGAACGCGACGAGGCGGGGAACCGCCGAGGCGCTCGAGGGAAGTCTCCGCAGGCTCGGCACCGATCGTCTCGACCTGTATCTCTATCATTGGCGCGGCGGCACCCCGCTTGCCGAGAGCATCGAGGCCCTCATGCGGCTCCAGGAGCAGGGCAAGATCCAGGCCTGGGGCGTGAGCAACCTCGATCCCTCCGACCTCGCGGAACTGTCCGCGATCCCCGGCGCACGCTCGGCTTCGGGCCTCCAGACGAATCAGGTCCTCTACAACCTCTCGCGCCGCGGCATCGAGTTCGATCTCCTGCCAGGCCTCCGCGAAGCCGGCGTGCCGGTCATGGCCTACTCCCCCATCGAGCAGGGACGCCTCCTCGGCCATCCGGCGCTCGCGGCCGTCGCCGCACGGCACGGGGCGAGCGAGGCACAGATCGCGCTCGCATGGGTCCTGCGCGGGGGCGAGGTGATCGCGATCCCGAAGTCCTCGACGCCGGAGCACACGCTCGAAAATCGTGGAGCACTCGGCGTCCGGCTCACGCGGGAGGATCTCGCGGACCTCGACGCCGCCTTCCCCGCGCCACGACGGGCCGTTCCGCTCGAAATGCTCTGACAGGGCGATCCGACGGCAGGATCGCCGCGCATCCTGAGGGCCGTGTGCCAGGAACATCGCCTCTAGACTGGAGGACGTGCAGACGACCCCCAGCGTGTCCCCGCGCCGGGACCTGCCGCCCGCCGCGGCACGACGAAAGGACGTGCCATGAGCGCGCTCTCCCTCCCCGGATACCTTCCCTCGCCGACGATCAACGCGATCAAGCTCGGCCCCCTCTCGATTCACTTCTACGCCCTGTGCATCCTCGCTGGCATCGCCGCCGCGATCTGGCTCACGGACCGCCGATGGATCAGCCGCGGCGGCCGCGGCGGCGAAGTCCTCGACATCGCCCTGTGGGCCGTCCCCTTCGGCATCGTCGGCGGCCGGATCTACCACGTCATCACCGACCCCGAGTTGTACTTCGTGCCCGGCAAGAACCCATGGAATGCCTTCGCGATCTGGGACGGGGGCCTCGGAATCTGGGGTGCCGTGGCCCTCGGCGGGCTCGGGGCGTGGATCGGCTGCCGATGGAAGAAGGTGAGCCTCGCGGCCTTCGCCGACGCCCTGGCCCCCGGCCTCCTCTTCGCCCAGGCACTTGGCCGCCTCGGAAACTGGTTCAACAACGAGCTCTATGGCGACCCGACCACGCTCCCGTGGGGCCTCGAGATCCACGAGATGGACTCCCAGACGGGCCAGGCCGCGATCGGGCCGGACGGGCAGCCCATCATCATCGGGTACTTCCAGCCGACCTTCCTCTACGAGGCCGTGTGGACGACCCTCGGGGCCATCGCGATCCTCATCCTGGCCCGGCGCCTTCGGCTCGCGCGCGGCATCGAGTTCTCGCTCTACGTCATGATCTACACGGCGGGGCGCTTCGTCATCGAGCTCCTGCGCTCCGACTACGCCAACCTCATCCTCGGGCTGCGCGTCAACACCTGGGTCTCGGGACTCGTGTTCCTCGGCGGCGCTGTGGCCTTGGTGCTCATCCTCGTGCGCGCGAGGCGTCAGCCGGCCAGCTCTGAGGCGGAAGGCGCCGGGACGGAGTCCGGCCCGGAGGCAGATCAGACCGTGTAGTGGACGCCGGCCACGGCGACGGAGATCGGCCCCGAGTACGCGCCCTGAGCCTCCGCCACCGTGCGATTGGCGTCGTTCCACACGGGAAGGTGGGTGAGCAGGAGGCGCTTCGCACCGGCGTCGGACGCCGCCTGCCCAGCCCGCCGGCCGGTGAGGTGCACGCCGTCGATCGCGTCGTCGCGGCCCTCGTGGTAGGCCGCCTCGCACAAGAACATGTCGGCGCCCCGCGCGGCCTCGACGAGGCCCGGGCAGGTGTCCGTATCGCCCGAGTAGGCCAGGACCCGCGTCTCGATGCTTCCGTCGCGCCGGGGCTCGGTTGCCTCGATCCGCATCGCGTAGGCCTCCGCGATGGGGTGCCGCGCCGGATAGGCGCCGAACCGGAAGGGCCCGAGCTCGACCTTCTCCCCGACGGCCCAGCTGTGGAACTCGAAGTCCTCGTCGAGATCCGCGGGGGGCTCCATGTCGAGGGCGATCGAGAGACGCCGCGACGTCGCCGCGGGTCCCCACACGGGAACGCGGCCCGAGGGCCAGCCGTTCGGGTCCCAATGGATCGCGACCTGCAGCCCCGCGAGATCCATGCAGTGGTCGGGGTGCAGATGACTCAAGAGGACGCCGTCGATATCGCTCAGGTCCATGTATCGCTGGAGTGGGCCGAGCGCGCCCGAGCCGAGGTCGAGGAGCAGGCGCCAGTCGCGATCGCCGTCGTTCGCGGTCAGGAGATAGCAGCTCGCCGGCGAGCTCGGCCCCGGGAATGAGCCGCTGCAGCCGACGATCGTGAGTTTCACGCCTGCATCCTATCCGCGCCCGGCCCTGAAGGCGCGGAAGGACCCGGAAGCGGTGGATTCACGAAGCTCTCGACGAAATACGACAAACGGCTCCCGCCCCCGACCCGCGCCCCGCCGCGGGCGGCCTCGAGCATCTCGGGCGTGATGCGGGCCAGGCTCCCCGTCGGATAGTGCGCGGACACGTGCTCCGCGTGCTCGACCCGCTGCACCTCGGGGCCCAGGAAACGGCGCGCGAGGACCTCGAACTGTGCCGCGTCCCCCGTCGCGAGGAAGGTGTGGAGGGGCGGCTCGGCCGAGCGGCGCTCGAGCCCGTGGCCCACGAGCGCCCGGTAGACGTCTTTCGCGGTCTCCTCCGCGCTCGAGACAAGCGTCACGCCGTCGCCCATGACGTAGCTGATGACCCCGGTCAGGAGCGGGTAGTGCGTGCAGCCGAGCACGAGAGTGTCGACGCCGGCCTCGCGGAGCGGTGCGAGATAGCCCTCGGCGGCCGCAAGGAGCTTGGGGCCTGTCGTCACCCCGGCCTCGACGTAGCTCACGAAATCCGGGCACGCGGCCGACGTGATGCTCAGCTCGGGGGCCGCCGCGAAGGTGTCTTCGTAGGCCCGCGAGCCGACGGTCGCGCTCGTCCCGATGACGCCGACCCGTCCGTTCCGGGTCGCGACGACGGCGCGGCGCACGGCCGGCTGGATGACCTCGATGACCGGGATGCCGTAGCGGGCGGTGTAGCGCTCGCGGGCGTCGCGCAGGACGGCGGCAGACGCCGAGTTGCACGCGATCGTGAGGAGCTTGACGCCCGAATCAACGAGTTCGTCCATGACTCCTAGCGCGTTGGCCCGCACCTCCGCGATGGGAAGCGGGCCGTACGGGCCGTGCGCCGTGTCGCCGACGTACAGGACCGACTCGTTCGGCAGCTGGTCGATGACGGCGCGCGCGACCGTGAGGCCGCCCACGCCCGAATCGAAGATGCCGATCGGCCGCTCCGAGCGGTCGAGCTCGGCGTACACGTCAGTCTTCGCCCTGCGGCCCATCGCCGGCGTCCTTCCCGTCCGAGGTCCGCGTGCGGAACGCCGTCATCATCGCGTCGACGAGCGTCGTCTGGAGCCACGTCACGAAGTTGTAGACGAGCGCGAGGTACGCGTCGACGTCGTCATCCTCGACATCAGACCAGTCGGTGACCTCGTGGATCCGCTCGGCGTCCTCTTCGGTATGGATTCCGAGACGCTCGGCGAGGACGAGGCGCACGTCGGTGAGCGCTGTCGCCCAGTGTGCTGCCGCAGCCTCGTCGAGGAGCATGTCGCGGGACTCAAGGCCCAACGCTGCGGCCCTCAGCGCGCCGGCCTTGCTCTCCCGGAGCGAGCGCTCGGTGAAGCGGCGGAACTCACGGGACGCCTCGTCGTCGTCCGTCGAGACATTGGGGAGGAGGCGTTTGAGCGCGGGATCCTCGGGCTCGGCGGCATCGGGGCTGATACCCACGAGCGCGGCGAGCGGATCCTCGTCGGGCGCGTCATCCGGCTCGAGGAGCGCGACGACGTCCCGGAACAGGCCGCGCAGCAGCTCGCGTTCCGCGTCCTCGAAGCGCCCGCTGATGCCGCGCCGGCCGTACGTGAAGGGATCAGCCATACTCGCCGGCCCTCTCGACCGTGGCCCACAGCCCGAAGTTGTGCATCGCGATGGCCTGCCTCTCGACCGTCTCCTTCGCGCCGCGCGAGACGATCGAGCGCCCCTCGGTGTGAACCTGCATCATGAGAGCCTCGGCCTTCGTTTCCGAATAGCCGAAGTAGGTCTGGAAGACGTAGCTCACGTAGCTCATGAGGTTCACGGGGTCGTTCCAGACCACGAGGCTCCACGGGACGACGTTCGCGGTGTCGGTCGCCGACGTCGTCTGCTCGGTGAGGCCAGGCGATGGTTCCGTCGCGACGCTCAAACTCATGGGGATATTCTAGGCAGCCCCGCCCTCCCGCCCTCGCAGCCGCGCCCCGCAGCTAGAGTGATCCCGTGACCACTTCGACCGACCGGGGCCTTGCTCGACAGGAAGCGCCCCGCACGTCCCTGTTCACCGACCACTACGAGCTCACGATGCTCCAGGCCTCGCTGCATTCGGGCGCGGCGCACCGGCGGGCGGTGTTCGAGGTCTTCGCGCGCCGCCTCCCCGACGGGCGGCGGTACGGCGTCGTCGCGGGAACTGGCCGACTGCTCGAGGGGATCCTCGGCTTCCGCTTCAAAGACGAGGAGCTCGCGTTCCTGGGGCGCACTGGCGTCGTGAACCGCGAGACGCTGGACTTCCTTGCAGACTACCGATTCTCGGGCGACGTCTGGGGCTACGCCGAGGGCGAGGTCTATTTCCCGAATTCGCCCGTCCTCATCGTCGAATCGACGTTTGCCGAGGCGTGCATCCTCGAGACTTACCTCCTCTCCGTGCTCAACCACGATTCGGCGATCGCCTCCGCCGCATCCCGCATGACGATCGCCGCCAATGGCCGGCCGTGTATCGAGATGGGCTCGCGCCGCACGCACGAGGAGTCGGCCGTCGCCGCGGCGCGCGCCGCCGTCGTCGCCGGTTTCGCAAGCACCTCGAACCTCGCCGCGGGCCTGCGCTATGGACTGCGCACCGTCGGCACCGCCGCGCATTCCTTCACCCTTCTCCACGATTCCGAGCGCGACGCGTTCGAGGCGCAGGTCGCCTCGATGGGGCCCGGAACCTCGCTGCTCGTGGACACGTACGACGTCGAGACCGCCGTCCGCACGGCCGTGGACATCGCGGGCGATCGCCTCGGCGCGGTCCGGCTCGACTCGGGCGACCTCATCGGCCAGGCGCACTGGGTCCGGCGCCTCCTCGACGAGCTCGGCAACGTCAACACGCGAATCGTCGTGACCTCGGACCTGGACGAATACGCGATCGCGGCACTCGCGGCCGCGCCCGTCGACTCGTACGGAGTCGGGACCTCGCTCGTCACGGGATCCGGCGCCCCGACGGCGTCGATGGTCTACAAGCTCGTGAGCCGCACGGACGACGACGGGGACTTCGTCTCCGTCGCCAAGGCCGCCAAGAACAAGCAGACGGTCGGCGGACGCAAGTATGCCCTCAGGCGGCTCGGCGATGACGGCCTCGCAACCGCCGAGGTCATCGGCGTCGGCCAGGCTCCCGAAGGCGACGGCAACGACCGCCCGCTCCTCGAGCAGTTCGTCAAGGACGGCGAACTGATGCCGGGCTGGACGGGCGCCGAGGGCGTCGAACGGGCGCGAGCGCGTCACGCGGCGTCAGTCGCCGAGCTCCCGCCTGCGGCGCACCGCATGCACCGCGGCGAGCCGGCGATCCCCACGGTGTATCTCGAGGGCTGAGCCAGTCCGCGGTCCCCCGCACGTTGGAGAATGGAGCTATGAAGCGCGCACTCATCATCGTGGACGTGCAGAACGACTTCTGCGAGGGCGGTTCGCTCGCGGTCGACGGCGGCGCAGCCGTGGCCGGGCGCCTCACCGACTATCTTGCGGGCCACGCTGGCGACTACGGCGCCGTCGTGACGACCCAGGACTGGCACATCGATCCGGGCGAGCATTTCTCCGACCATCCGGACTTCGTTGACTCATGGCCCACGCACTGCATCGCCGGCTCGCACGGCGCAGAATTCCACCCGAGCCTCGACATCTCGAACGTGGACGCGATGTTCCGGAAGGGCCAGTACGCGGCGGCGTATTCGGGCTTCGAGGGGCATCTCGCCCAGGCGGGCGATTCCGAGGGCACCTCGGACGACTCACCCGGCCTCGACGAGTGGCTCTCGCGACACGGCGTCACGGACGTCGACGTCGCCGGCCTCGCGACCGACTACTGCGTCAAGGCCACCGCCCTCGACGCCGCGCACGCGGGGTACCGCACCACGGTGCTCCGGGACCTCAGCGCCGGCATCGCCGACGACCTCGAGCCCACGTTCCACGACCTCGAGGCCGCGGGCGTCCGCCTCGCCTAGCATCCAGGGGTCACCACCCGCGGGTCCCGCCCCATCCAAGGGTCACCACCCGCGGGTCCCGCCCCATCCAAGGGTCACCACCCGCGGGTGCCCCACCATCCAAGGGTCACCTACCGCGGGTGCCGCCCCATCCAAGGGTCACCACCCGCGGGTGCCGCCCCATCCAAGGGTCACCACCCGCGGGTGCCGCCCCATCCAAGGGTCACCTACCGCGGGTGCCTGTGGATAACTTCCGCGGTGGCGGCTGGCTTCCCGGCAGACTTAGCCGTATGACCGCACGCGCGCCCCTGCCCGAGCCGTTTCGAGACCAACCCTTCACCTTCACCGACGCCCTCACGGCCGGCATCATGCCCGGTCGGCTGCGAGCGGGTGACCTCGAGCACTGCAGTCGCGAGATCTACCGCCCAAGTACCCACGATCCGAGTCTCGCGGAGCAACTAGAAGTTCATCTCGCGGTCACCCCATTTGGCTGGGGGTCGCATCGAACGGCGGCCAAGCTGCAAGAGCTTCCGCTTCCGCCGTGGTGCGACGAACACGACCAGCTGCACCTCAGCAAGCCGGACCATCTTCCCCGGGTACGCCGGAAGGGCGTCGTCGGGCACCGGGTTCGGGTCCGTCCAGGCGAGCTTCACCACATCGGTGGGCTTCTCATGACGACTCCCTCCCGGACCTGGCTCGACCTAGCGAACGAACTGACCCCGGACTTCCTCGTAGCCTTCGGAGATCAGCTCATCCGCCGCCCGCGCGCGGAGTTCGAAGGCAGAGACCAGCCCTACGCCACGATCGAGTCGTTGCGCGCGATGCTCAAGGATCACTCGTGGTCCCGCGGGGTCGGGAAGGCCAAGAGCGCGCTCGAACTCATGCGAGTTGGCTCGGATTCCGTCCCGGAAACCCTCCTCCGACTCGCGATGGAAGCGGCCGGCCTGCCGGATCCGGAACTGCAGCTGCGGCTGTATCCCGACAATCCGAAGTCGCCGACCGCCGACCTCGGGTACAAGCGCTTTCGACTTGCAATCCAGTACGAAGGGGGCCATCACCTCGATGAGGCGCAACGGCTTACCGACGCACGCCGTGATCGCGCGTTCCATCAAGCCGGATGGACGGTCATTCTCGTGACCGTCGAGGACCTCCGCGACGACTTCAGAGAGGTCATCCGGCGGATCCGACGTCATCTTGCGGAACGGGCGGCCTAGAACCCACGGGACGTGACCCCTGAACGCCACCCCACCCACGGGACGGGACCCCTGAACGCCACCCCACCCACGGGACGTGACCCCTGAACGCCACCCCACCCACGGGAGGTGACCCCTGAACGGCTAGCGGCCGACGAACCAGTCCTGGAGCTTCTTGAGCCGCGCCCGGATCTGCTCCTCGTTGGCCTGGGCGACGGCCGGCCCACCGCACATCTCGCGGAGCTTCGTGTGGACCACGCCATGCGGAGTTCCGGTCCGTGCGCTCCACGCCGACACGTTCTTCGCGAGCTCGTTGCGGAGGTCCATGAGCCGGCGATGGTCGGGGAGGCCCGAAGGGCCAGAAGTAGCCGACGACGTAGGCCCCTTGGTCTTGCGGCGCGAGACCTGCTCCTGCTGGCGCTGGCGCAGGAGCGTCGCGACCTGCTCCGCGTCGAGCAGCCCGGGGATACCGAGGAAATCGAGTTCCTCGTCGGAGCCGATCTCGCCGCCCGTGCCGAACTCGCCGCCGTCGAAGAGGACCCGGTCGAACGCGGCCTGCGACTCGAGCGCCTCGTACTTGCCCTTTGCGAGCGTGTCGGAGGCCTTCTCCTCGCGGTTGGCCTCGTCGATGAGCGATTCCTCGAGGTCCATGAGCCCGTCCTCGTTCGAGGACGGGCGGTCGAGCGCGTGGTCGCGTTCGACCTCCATCGAGTTCGCGAGCGCCATGAGCTGCGGGACCGAGGGCAGGAAGACCGACGCGGTCTCGCCTCGCTTGCGGGCGCGCACGAAGCGCCCCACGGCCTGGGCGAAGAACAGCGGCGTCGAGGTCGACGTCGCGTACACGCCCACGGCGAGCCGTGGCACGTCGACCCCCTCGGACACCATGCGCACGGCGACCATCCACCGGGCGGCGCCGTCGGAGAATTCCTCGATCCGGTTCGACGCCTTCGCGTCATCTGACAGGATGATCGCCGGCGATTCGCCCGTGATCTTCTTGAGCTGCCCCGCGTACGCCCGAGCGTCCTCGTGGTCGGTCGCGATGACGAGGCCGCCGGCGTCGGGCACGGTGCGCCGCACCTCGGTGAGGCGCCGGTCGGCGGCGGCGAGGACGGCGGGAATCCACTCGCCCTGGGGGTTGAGCGCCGTGCGCCACGCCTGCGCGGTGACGTCCTTCGTGACGGCAGCCTCGCCGAGCGACGCCGCCATCTCCTCGCCCGCGCTCGTGCGCCACCGCATCTGCCCCGAATACGCCATGAAGATGACGGGACGGACCACATGGTCCCGGAGGGCCTGCCCATAGCCGTACGTGTAGTCGGCCTTCGACCGGCGGATCCCGTCTGGGTCCTCGGCGTAGTCGACGAAGGGAATGGGTGACGTGTCGGAGCGGAACGGCGTTCCCGTGAGAGCGAGCCGGCGCACGGCGGGCTCGAACGCCTCGCGGAGGCCGTCACCCCACGAGAGCGATTCGCCGCCGTGGTGGATCTCGTCGAGGATCACGAGCGTCCGCGCGGCCTCGGTCTTCGCGCGGTGCAGGAGAGGCTTGCTCGCGACCTGCGCGTACGTCACGGCGACGCCACGGAAGTCGCGGCCGTGCTGCCCGTCGGAGTTCTTGAAGTTCGGGTCGATCGCGATCCCGACGCGCGCCGCAGCGTCGGCCCACTGCCGCTTGAGGTGATCCGTCGGGGCCACGACCGTCACTCGGTTGACGACCCCCCGCTCGAGGAGCGTTGACGCGATACGGAGCGCGAACGTCGTCTTGCCTGCGCCGGGCGTCGCGACGGCGAGGAAGTCGCGCGGAGCGCGGTCGAGGTATCTGTCGAGCGCCTCCTGCTGCCACGCGCGGAGCTTGGGGGCCGTGCCCCACGCGGCACGTTCGGGGTAAGCAGGGGGGAGGGCGGGAGAAGCCAGCGGGAGGGCGGGAGAAGCCAGCGGGAGGGCGGGAGAAGCCAGCGGGAGGGCGGGAGAAGCCAGCGGGAGGGCGGGAGAAGCCAGCGGGAGGGCGGGAGAAGCCAGCGGGAGGGCGGGAGAAGCCAGCGGCAGTTGCGGAGGCTCATGCCCACCGAAGAGGGTTTCCGTCACGCGCGTCCCGCTTCGCGAACGACGGGCGACGGCGTGCGAGTCCTCGAGCCGGCCACGGCACCGAAGAAGGCGGAGACAGCGAGAACGCCGACGAGTACCGCGAACACACCGGGTCCCGGGGTCCTGTCTGGGTTGAGCAGCAGGGAGTAGAGCGTTCCGGCTCCGGCGGTTCCAATCACTCCACCGAGCATATCGGCCAACTGGAGCGAGGCCGAATTCCTCCCGCGCTCGGCCGCGTCGCTCAGATCCAGGAGCAGGACTGAGGTCGTCGTGGTCGCGACGCCCATGCCCATACCGGCCACCGCCCATGCGGCGGCGAGCAGCCACGGCGACGCCTCGGTTGCGACTACGGTCGCGACACCTGCCATGCACGCCCCCAGAAGCGCCGGCCCCACCACAAGGTACGTGGGCCGCGCGAGCCACCCCTTCGCCTGCACGAACGAGCCCGCGGTCCACCCCAGCGCGCCGCCCGTGAGGGCGAGCCCGGCGATCGACGGCTCAAGCCCGTACCGTTCCACAAGCATGAGCGGGATGAACGCCTCCGCGCCGAAGAACGCGAGCGTGAGAAGCCCGCGCACCACGATGACGGCAGGCAGCCCGCGGGCCACACGCACGACCCCGCGCGGGAGGAGCCGAGGGATGGTCGCGAGGACGGCCGCGAGGCCGGCAAGCCCCACAAGGCCGAGCAGGACGGGGGTCAGCACGTCCCGGACCGAGGGGTCGGCCGAGGACTGGGTGGCCCACTGCGCCGCCGCGACGCCCACGGCGAGCGTCAGCCCGAGGAGGCTGCGCCGTCGTCCTTCGCCCGCAGCCATTGACCTCTCTTCGGGTACGCCGAGGCTCCGCACGCGCGGCCACGTGAACAGCACGGCCACGACAACGATCGGCGCGACCCCGTAGAACGCCCAGCGCCAGCTCCCGTGCTCGGCCAGCACGCCGGACACGTAGGGTCCCACGAGCGACGGCACGACCCACGCCGCCGAGAACCAGCCGAACAGAACGGGCTGGAGCGCCGCGGGCAAGGCCTGCCCGATGATCACGTAAACCGGCACGATCATGAATCCGGCCCCCGCGCCTGAGACCATGCGCCCAAGCGTGAACGCACCGAAGTCCCACGCGCCGCCGCAGAGGATGAGCCCCACGGTCATGAGGCCGAGACCGGTCAGAAGGGACGGACGGGCACCTTTGACGTCACACCAGGAACCGGCCGCTGCGGTCGCCGCCATCGCCGCCGTGAGGTAGAGCGAGAACGCCATGCCGTAGGCCCGGGCTCCGCCGAGTTCGCCCGCGACAACCGGCATGGCCGTCGTGACCGCCATCGCCTCGAACGCGCTGCACGTGACGATCGCAAGCAGACCGATGACAAGCCCGCGGTAAGCCCGGGACATGAGTCCTTGGGCCTCACCGCGGGGCCCGGCCCCCATTCAGGAGTTCTCGCCGTTGTCGCCTGGGCGAAGCCCCTCGTAGATCTCTTTGCACGTGGGGCAGACCGGGAACTTCTTCGGGTCGCGGCCCGGTGTCCAGACCTTGCCGCACAGGGCGATCACGGGTTCGCCGGTGAGGGCCGATTCCATGATCTTCTCTTTGCGGACGTAGTGGGAGAAGCGTTCGCGATCGCCTGGCTCGAGCTCCTCGCGGACCTCCTCGCGCTCGATCGTCGCCGTCGAGCCGGAGGTCGAGGGGTCCCGCGGATCGTTCGCGTAGGGATCGAAGGGGTCAGCTGTGCTCATGCGTCCATGCTAGCAATGGGGGCCGACACAGCAGCCCCACGGGAAGGCTGTCAACCCGCTCGCACGAGCGATGCATACACCTCGGGCCCCCGCCGTTCGAGCCACGCGCCGCCCAGCAGGATGCCGCCGACGAACAAGGCGCCGCCAAGCCCGAGTCCCACCCCGAGGGCGGCCCATCCGAATCCGGCCGCACCCGTGACTGCCGAGAGGACCACGAGCACGATCTCCGGCACCACGAGGATGCCGAGGCCGATCATGCCGCCCAGCTGGACGAGGAGGGTCTGCATCCTGTTCCCCGGCGACCTCTTGAAAGGGCTCTCGCCCGGGAGCGGAACCGCAACGGTGAATCGGGCCGACACCGTCGACGCAAGCCCCGCCCCGCTGAGAAGCACTCCGAGGGCGAGACCGAGGTATCCCGGCAGCAGGTCCCACCGTCCCGTGACGATGAACGGCACGAGCGTGATGACGAGCGCAGCAGGGAGAGCGAACGTCATGAGCGCGAGGGCTCGCCCCCAGCGGTCCTCGCGCCCCCGGACGCCCGCAACGAGATGAAGGGAGAAAGCCGTCGAATCGTAGGAGACGTCCGTCGACAGCGACCACGCGAGCAAGAAGGCAGCGATCGGACCCGACAGGAGGAAGACCTCGGAGTTGTGCCGCTGGACCGATGAGAAGAAGAGCAGTACCGGGATGAGCGGCACGAGAATGAGGGCCGCACCGTACCGCGGGTCCCGGATCCAATACGTGAGCGATCGGGCAGCAATGGCCCCCGCCGGCGTCTGCGGCATCCAGCCGAACGCGCCCAGCCCCCGGCGTGCGGCGGGCAGGCTCTTGGACGACGCGCGGCTGGCTGGCGTCACGAGGGCTCGCGCGAGGGCGCGGGACCAGACCCAGGCGGAGAGGGCAAGGGAGGCCGCGGCGACAGCCAGCTGCGCGAAGCCTTCGGGGGCGTCCCCCGCCGCGAAGGATGCCGGAGCGGCGAACGCCGCCCCCAGCGGAGTCCATCCAAGGACACCTGCCACCGCCTTGAAGACCGTGACGTATGTCTCGATGCCCCGCGCCGCGAAGGCGATGATCGGTCCGAGGAGCATGAGGGGGACCATGAGGATCAGCCGACTCGCCTCGCGAAAGCGCCGGGACGTGGCAAGCTCGGTCGCGGCGCTCGCCACGAGTCGGCTTATGACGACGCACAGCGCGAGAGCGACGACGGCGCTCAGGGCGGCTGCGGCGAAAGGTGCTGGGCCTCGTGCCCATGTCACGGTCGTCGCGGCGAGCGCGAGCGCCGTGCACGCGCCCGGAATGCCGATCAGGCCGGCGGCGGCCTGTCCCAGGAGCAGCTTCGGGAGCGGGATCGGAAACAGCGCGAAGCGCGCGGGGTCGAGCGTGAGGTCAACACCGGAGACGACGATCGGAGCGAGCGCCCAGCCGGCTACAAGTGCGGAGCCCGCGACGACGAGGATTGTCCGGGCGAGATCCGCGTCGGCGAGGCGGAGGGCGATGAGCCCGGAGATGGCCAGGGCCAGGACGCCGAGTCCGTAGAGTGCTCCGATGATGAGTCCCACGAGCTGGCCGACGCTGCGGCGAAGCCCGTTGCGGAGCAGGACGACCTTGAGGGTGATCAGGTGTGCAACCACGAGAGGCCCTCCGTGGGACCGTGGCCGCCGACGAGCTCGACGAAGCGGTCCTCGAGCGTCGACCCCGCGCGCACGTCGTCGACCGTTCCGGCCGCGAGGATGCGTCCCTTGGCGACGACGGCAACGTGATCGCACATGCGCTGGACGAGGTCCATGACGTGGCTCGAGACGATCACCGTCCCGCCCGAGCGGACATAATCCGTGAGGATGCTGCGGATGTTCGCGGCTGAGACGGGGTCGACCGATTCGAACGGCTCGTCGAGCACGAGGAGCCTCGGTGCGTGGACGAGCGAGGCCGCGAGCGCGATCTTCTTCGTCATGCCGGCCGAGTAGTCGACGACGAGCGTCCGCGCGTCGGCGGTCAGGTCGAAGGCCCCGAGCAGCTCGGCCGTCCGCTGTGCGACAGTTGCCCGGTCGAGGCCGTGCAGGAGGCCCGCGTAGGTGATGAGCTGCTCGCCGCTCAGGCGGTCGAAGAGGCGGACCCCATCGGGCAGCACTCCCATGAGCCGCTTCGCAGCGATGGGTTCGCGCCATACGTCGATGCCGAGGATGACCGCCGTCCCCGCATCGGGCCGCAGGAGGCCCGTGGCCATCGAAAGGGTCGTCGTCTTTCCCGCGCCGTTGGGGCCCACGAGGCCATAGAACGAACCCGCGGGGACCTCAAGGCTGATTCCCTCGACGGCGGGCTTGCCGCCGAAGGACTTCACGAGCCCCCGCAGCGAGAGGGCCGATTCGCCGTTGCCATGATTCGGCGCGGCGTAGCTGGGCACGGTCATGACCACACGCTAGCAAGCCAGCGCGCGCGAACGGATCCACCGTGAGGATGAGCCCGCGAGGATGATTCCGGCTCAGAACAGCGCGCGGGCGAGCTGCTGCCTGGCCGCGCTCACACGGGGGTCCGTCGTTCCGACGACCTCGAACAACTCGAGAAGCCGCACGCGCGCCGTGTCCCGCTCGGGACCGAAGTTCCGGCTGATGAACCCGACGAGCCGGGCGAACGCATCCTCCACGTGGCCTCCCTGGAGGTCGAGGTCCGCCACGACGAGCTGGGCTTCGACGTCGTCGGGGTTCTCCGCCGCCGATTGGCGGGCCACCTCGGCCTCGCTCTGCCCAAGCCCCTGGACGCGCGTCATGAGGTGCACTTGCGCGAGGGCGGCCTTGGCCTCGTGGTCGGAGGGCTGCTCGGCGATGGCCTTCGTGAGGGCTGCCTCGGCGGCGGCGAAGTCGCCACGCTCGAGCGCCTCGTAGGCCTCCGCGTGGAGGGGAGGAAGGGGAGGCTCCTCGAGGGGAGCCGCGGGGGCGCCGTCGACCGTTCCCGTGACGCCGTTCGCCTCGGCGACGCGCAGGAGCTCGTCGAAGAGCTGCCGGGACTGCGCGGGTGCCGCCGCACCCTGGAACAGTGGGATCGGCTGCCCCTTCAGGAACGCGATCGCGGTCGGAACGGCCTGGACCCCGAGCGCCTGGGCGAGCTGGGGGAAGGCCTCGATGTCTGCCGTCGCGTAGCCGAGGCGCCCGCCGTAGGCGTCGACCTGCGGGCCGAGCTCGTCGCGGACCCGCTGCGACTCGGGCGAGTACTGTGCCCACAGGAGCACGACGATCGGCGCCTGCGACGAGAGCTGGACGATGTCGGGGAAGTTCGCGTCGTCGATCTCGACGGCCAGGCCACCGCCCTCGGCCCCCGGGGCGCGCTCCGCCTCGCGTTCCGGCGTCGTCCCCTCGCCGCCCGCTGCGTCAACAGGGCGCGCTGCTCGCTGGGGCGGCGCCGCGGTCGCACGCGCCTTGAGCGCGGAGAGGTCGACGGCGCCGCGGAGGCTTGCGGAGGGCACATGGGGATTGCGGGAACCGGGAACGCTCATGGCTCCACCATAGTGCGAGGGGCGGAACCGCTCACAGCAGTTCCGCCCCTCGCGAAGTCGGGCTCGCCCTCGGAGCCCGTGGGTTTGTCAGCTGACGCTCGCCCCCACGAGATTGCGCGTCGCGCCGACGAGGGTGAGCTGGCCCTTCGCACCGTCGGCCGGGATGTAGAGGACGACAGACTCGCGGAACTGCAGGGTCATCTTCGTCGTGGCCTCCTTGCCGCCCGCGAGGGCCGCGGCCGAGTCATCGGCCAGGGTCACCTTGTCCCCCGAGGACTTGGGGGTGCCCGAGATCGTGAAGTCGAGCGGGGCCACGAGGATGGCTCCCCCGTCCGCAGTGCGGTAGGCGACGGCGTCGTTGGCAGTTGGGTTGTGGGTGAACGTCAGGTTGCCGTTGGGGCTCGTCTTGACGACGTCGGCCTCGTAGTCGAGCGTGTCCTTGATGTACGCGTTCTCGGGAATCTTGTCCTTCCACGCGTCGCCGTTCGTGAGGCGGTCGCCGAGGCCTCGCAGGGCCTCGTTCGGCGAGTAGGCGAGGCCGCTCTTCGCGTCGAGCGCGAGCTGCTCGGCTCCGGCCTTGGGCGCGTTCGGGAACGCGGGGCCGGGCAGGAGCGGGGAGACCTCGATGAGCTTGTAGTTTGCCCTCGCGTTGTCCTGGCGGAGAGTCAGGATCTGCGGCGTCGTGTTGCCTTCACCCCGCGTCACGGCCATGACCGTGCGCGGCCACGAACGCTGCGTCGTGACGACGCTCGTGCGCAGCGACGCGCCGCGCACGGGGCTCAGCGCCGCCGCGGAAGCGACGGACGCCCGGATCTTGTAGTTCTGGGTCCGCGCGAGGAGTGCGGATTCCCCAACACGCGGCTCGAGCTGCTTCGAGTCCTTCGCCTGGTCGCCCGCGGCGACGGCGTTGGCGACCTGGTCAAGGATGCGCTGGAGCTGCTCGTCGACGAGAACCTTCTCCTGCGCGGGCGCCGCGCTCGCACTCGCCGAGGCGGCCGAGCTGGCCGGCGAGGGGTTCGCCGAGCCCGGGGGGCTCGGCGCCGTGGTGGCGTGCGCCGCGCCGGCGCCCGTGACGAGGGCGACGACGACGGCGACGGCCGCCGATGCCGCTCGCCGGGCCGAGCGGCGCTCGGCCCGGCCCGGCGTGCTGTCCCCCGCGTCCGGGCCCGGCTGAGCGGCGGCCTCGGCAGCAGGCTTGCGAGCGCCGGGCCCGCCCCGGCGGATCACGAGGAGCACGATGGCGGCAGCGAGAAGGAGGGCGCCGAGCACGATGAGCGGGACGGCCCACGGGGTCGTCTCATTGCTCGGCCACGTGATCGTGATGTCGTGCGGCGCGGGCTTCGTCCCATCCGTCGCGAGCACAAGCTGCCAATCGCCGTCGTCCGGAAGGTCCCAGCGGTAGTCGAGGGAACCCGAGGCGTTCTGGGCCGTCGCGAAGGTATCGGCCGAAGCCGGCGACGGCGCGCTCGGCTCGCCGTCCGTGAAGGAAGCCGTCAGCTGCTTTCCGTCCGCTGAGGCGCCGTCGATCGTCGTGTGGGCTGTCTTGCCGACCCATGCCGCGACGTCGTCGGGGCGTCCCACGGCGAGGACAAAGTTGCCGTCGCCCTTGATCGCCACGTCCGCCTCGCCTCCGCGGAGGCTGCGCAGCTTCGTGTCGATCACGGTCAGCGGGGCCGCCTTGACGTCGGCCTGCAGCGTCGCGGTGACCGTCTGGGGAGGCGCCCAGAAGGTCAGCTGGCCAATGCCGGCCACGAGAGCTATCAGGCCCAGCAGCAGGAGCGCGGCTGCGGTCTTGACTCGCACAGAAAACACCTCACGTTGGGGAAGGGGATCACTCAATGGTAACCAAATCGTGATCTGATGACCCACTCGGACGTTCGCCGATGGGCGTCGAAGGCGCTCGTCGGCTCTCGACTCCTTCGCCTCCTAATTACCTCCGAAGCCCGGAACTGCGCGGCTGATAGGGTGGCGAGAGGCCCCATGGGAAGGCAAGAACTGTGGCAGACGAAACCCGTCCGACGCCCGGCGACGAACCGCGTCCGGCACTCGAGGAGACGCTCGCCGACGAGGGCCGCATGCACTGGGACGTGCGCGGCTTCGCGAACCGGCTGCGCCGCCCGCTCCCCGGTGCCCAACCGCGGGTCCGGTTCCTCATGCCGCCCGTCCAAGAGGGCGAGGAATCCCCGGCCGAGGACGATTTCGGCGCCCCCGGGCCGCGCATGTCGTCGAAGCACCCCATCTATATCGGATTCATGGGCACGGTCGGCGTCGGCATCGCGCTTGCGCTCTACTACATCGCGCAGCACACGACCCAGTTGCTCGTCTGGATCCTCGCGGCGCTCTTCATCGCCCTCGGCCTCGACCCCGTGGTCCGCTGGCTCGAGGGCCGGCGTCTTCCCCGCGCGCTCGGAATCGTCATCACGCTCGTGGCCCTCCTGGGAGTTTTCGCGGCGTTCTTCGGGACCCTCATTCCCACCCTCGTGGACCAGATCACCCAGCTCGTCAACGCGTTTCCGGGCTGGATCACGGACCTCCTCCACTCGGACCTCTACAAGAGCATCGACGAGCAGTTCGGCATCAAGCAGCGCGTCACCGAGGAGCTCCAGAAGTTCGGCCAGAACTCCCAGGCCATCACAGATGTCTTCGGAGGGGTCCTCGGGGTTGGATCCACGATCGCGAACACGGCATTCGGCTCGCTCGTCGTGCTCGTCCTGAGCCTCTACTTCCTCTCCGCCCTGCCCGCCATGAAGGTGTGGGCCTACCGGCTCGCCCCTCGCTCGCGCCGCCACCGCGTCGAGGCACTCTCCGAGCAGATCACCCGCTCAGTCGGAAACTACGTGATCGGGCAGGTCCTGGTCGCGGTGCTCAACGCGACGTTCGCCTTCATCGTCATGAGCATCCTGCACGTCCCGTTCGCGGCCCTTCTCGCGTTCGTGGTCGGCTTCCTCGCGTTCATTCCGCTGGTCGGGGGCGTCGTCGCGGGCACGACAATCGTTCTCGTCGCGCTCACCCAAGGCTGGCAGACGGCACTCATCCTCGGGATCGCGTACTTCGCCTACCTCCAGTTCGAGGCGTATTTCGTCTCGCCGCGCATCATGCAGAAAGCCGTCGCGGTCCCCGGCCCCGTCGCCGTGATCTCGGTCATCGCCGGGGGCAGCCTCCTCGGCGTCTTGGGCGCCCTTATCGCCATCCCCACGGCGGCGGCCGTCATGCTCCTCATCAGGGAAGTCTTCATCACGCGCCAGGATCAGCACTGAAGAGCCCAGTCCTGCACCGAGGAGCCCAGTCCAGCACTGAAGAGCCCAGTCCTGCACCGAGGAGCCCAGTCCAGCACTGACGCGCTGAGCCGGGCGCTCGGCTCAGCCGACAGCCGTCGCGACGGGACCGTCCCACGCTGTGGGCAGCTGCCACGCACGCGTGCCCGGCACCGCCGTCGTCCGCTCGGCTCCCGCTCCCCCGGCGACCGTGCCGACGATCTCAGCGAGGGCGCGCTGGACGAATTTCTCGCCCACCCACAGATGCTTGGCCCCGTCGATCCCCACGACCTCTGCCTGCGGGACGGCCGCGAAGCGCTGCGCCGCCTCGGCGGGACGGAGGTAGTCGTCGTGCTCGGGGACGAGGACCTTGAGCGGCCTGCCGAGTGCGGCCCACGCCGCCAGATCCGAGTCGTCTGCGCGATGAAGGGGCGGAGAGAGCAGGATCGCCCCCTCGATCTCGGCGGCCACGGGCGGCACGGCGCCGTACTTGAGCGCGAGTTCCGTGCCGAACGACCAGCCGACGAGCCAGCGTTCCGGCAGGCCGCGCTCGACGGCGAAGCGAACGGCTGCCTCGACGTCCGCACGCTCACCGACGCCCTCCTCGAACCGACCCTCGCTCGTCCCGCGCGGGCTCGATGTGCCACGGGTGTTGAAGCGGACGACGGCGACGTCCGCGAGGGCGGGAAGGCGGAAGGAGGCCTTGCGGAAGACGTGCGAGTCCATGAAGCCCCCGTGCGTGGGCAGCGGATGGAGCGTCACGAGGGTGGCGACCGGATCCCGGTCGAGCGGGAGGGCGAGCTCGCCGACGAGCATCAGACCATCTTCGGTGCGAAGCTCGATGTTCTCGCGTCGCGCGGGGAGGACCGTGTTGGCGCGGATCTCGACCGGGCCGTCGGGCGCACTGAACTCGTAGGACTGGGGGTCGAAGGGCATGGGAACAGCCTATGCCGCGATCGGCGCCCCGGTCGGCGGACCCGCGATCAGCGATACCGGAACGTCCGCGTGCGCCAACAATGTGTGTGCCAGTGCCGCCGCTCCGCGATCCCGGCCTCCGCGCCGAAGAGGTGGTCGTCGGCCCACACCACGAGGTGCGCGACGCCGGGAGGGATGGGCCGCGAACAGCCTGGGCACGTGTAGACCTTCGCGGCGCTGCGCGTCGTCACCGTGCTCACGCGCCATTCGCCGTCGGGCGCCGATTCGAGCCGTTCGAAGTCGGCGAGGATGCGCTCGAGGTCGTAGTCGTCGTCCGGGCCTTCGGCGCGGCGCGCGTTCAGCTCGCGGGCCGAGGGGTTGCCCGTGAATCGGGGCCGGCGGGGGCGGTTCGAGCGGGGCACTGTCTTATTTTCCCCCACCTGGCTTCTCCCACCCACCCGACTGGCTTCTCCCACCCACCCGACTGGCTTCTCCCACCCACCCGACTGGCTTCTCCCACCCACCCGACTGGCTTCTCCCACCCACCCGACTGGCTTCTCCCACCCACCCACCCTGCTACGGGTAGAGTGCTCGGGTGCGACTCGTCATTGCCCGCTGCTCCGTGGACTACGAAGGCCGTCTCAAGGCCCACCTCCCGCTCGCGACTCGGCTCCTGCTCGTCAAGGCCGACGGCTCGGTGCTGGTCCACTCCGACGGCGGCTCCTACAAGCCGCTCAACTGGATGAGCCCGCCCGCGACGCTCCGCGTCACCGCAGCCGAGGGGGCCCAGTTCGAGGAGGGAATCGTCGAACAGTGGACCGTGCAGTCCGCCAAGACCGACGATCGCCTCATCGTGAACATCTACGAGCAGCTCCACGATTCGAGCCACGAGCTCGGCGTCGACCCCGGGCTCATCAAGGATGGCGTCGAGGCGGATCTCCAGCGCCTCCTCGCCGAGCAGATCGAGACGCTCGGCGCGGGCTACACGCTCATCCGGCGCGAATACGCGACGGCCATCGGCCCCGTCGACATCCTCGCGCGCGACGCGAACGGCGGAACGGTCGCCGTCGAGCTCAAGCGGCGCGGCGACATCGACGGCGTCGAGCAGCTCACGCGCTACCTCGAGCTACTCAACCGCGACCCGCTGCTCGCCCCCGTGCGCGGCGTCTTCGCGGCCCAGCAGATCAAGCCCCAGGCCCGCGTCCTCGCGAACGACCGCGGCATCGACTGCCTGACGCTCGACTACGACGCCCTGCGCGGTGTCGACGACTCGGAGAGCCGCCTGTTCTAGGGACGGCGGAGCCTGGACCGCTGGGTCGGGCAGATCAGCAGGTCACGGCCCGGGGACGGCGTCGGTCTCCTCGTCGCCGTGGCGGTGAACGACCTTCCATTCGCCGGCCTCGCGACGGTAGACCTGCGTCACCCGGAGCACGTAGGCGCGGGCAGAGCCGTCGACGCTGACCGACGTGATCTCCCGATGCGCCGTGTAGGCCATGTCGCCGCTCACATCAGCCGCGATCAGCTCGATGTCGCTAGAAGCCGCATCGGAGAACCCCCGAGCCAAGTTCGAGAAGACCTCACGCACCGCCTGACTGCCGTTGGCGCTGATCCACGCGCCGAACAGCGTGATCGGTTCCCGCTCCGACCAGGTCCCAAACCTCGGCGCCGGATCGCCGTTGTGCAGCGCCACTTCGGCGGCCCACCACGTCGTGTTGAACCATTCGAGGAAGTCGTCACGATCGCCCACGGGGCATATTCAACTCCGGGGCATGCTCGCGCTGCAAGGCCGCCGGACTCGATCGGCGATGCGCGGCGTCTCGCGGCCCAGCAGATCAAGCCACAGGCTCGCGTCCTCGCGAACGACCGTGGCATCGACTGCGTGACCCTCGACTACGACGCCCTGCGCGGTGTCGACGACTCGGAGAGCCGCCTTTTCTAGCCGCTGCGGGCCGGTCCGCGGGGCCGAGCGCTCCCCTATGATCGTCGTATGACTTCCCCGGACCCCGCCCAGGCCCGTCTCATCGCCCGCGGGCGAATCGTGAGCGACGGGGAGGCGATCGACGACGGCGTCGTGGCCCTTGAGGGCGACAGGATCGCCTTCGCCGGCCCCGCGGCAGACTTCGACGCTGCGGCCTTCGGCGGGGACGAGGTTCCCCTCCCCCCCGACGCGGTGCTCCTTCCGGGTCTCGTCGACCTCCACTGCCACGGCGCTGCAGGGGCCGACTTCCCGAGCGCCGACGAGGAAGGCTCGCGCCGCGCAATCAGCTTCCTTCACCGTTCAGGCACCACGAGTCTCCTCGCGAGCCTCGTGACGGCAGCCCCCGAGGATCTCCTGCGCGGCGTCCGGCTGTTCGCGCGGCTCGACGCCGAGGGGCTCGTGGAAGGCATCCACCTCGAGGGGCCGTTCCTCTCGCAGGCCCGCTGCGGCGCGCAGAACCCCGCGTTCCTCCTCGAGCCAGACCTCGGGCTCGCAGAAGAGCTCATCGAAGCGGCCGAAGGCAACCTCGAAACCATGACCTACGCTCCAGAGCTTCCGGGAGCCGCCGAGCTCGTGGACCTCCTGACGGCCCACGGCGTCACTCCGTCTCTCGGCCACACCGACTGCGACGACGCGACCGCAGCGGCATCGCTCGAGCAGGCCCTCGACGAGCTCACCGAGGGAGGCTTCGACGGACAGGCGTCCATCCCGACGGTGACGCACCTGTTCAATGGCATGCCGTCGCTGCACCATCGTGCCCCGGGGCCCGTCGCGGCGTGCCTCCGCACCGCAGCCGCGGGCCGCGCCGTCGTCGAGCTCGTCGCCGACGGCGTGCACCTGGACCCGGCGACGGTCCGCACGGTCTTTGCGCTCGTGGGCGACTCCAATATCGCGCTCGTCACGGATTCGATGGCCGCGGCCGGCCTCAGCGACGGCCACTACATGCTCGGGCCCTCGCCCGTGACCGTGCAGGACGGCGTCGCGACGCTCGACGCAACGGGCGCGATCGCGGGCGGAACGGCTACCCTGCTCGAGGTCGTCCGGCGTACGGCCGCCGCAGGTGTGCCGCTCGAGTCCGCCGTCAAGTCCGCCACCGCGGTCCCGGCGGCAGTCCTGGGCCGTTCGGACGAATTCGGAAGCCTCCGCCGGGGCCTCCGCGCCGATCTCGTGGCGACGGACTCTCGCCTCGAACTCGTCGCGGTCGTCCGGGCGGGCCAGCTGCTTGAGGCGCCGGGCCAGAACTGAACCCGGCGGCATTCAGGATTTGTTCCCCCAGAATTGGTTTCCCGGTTTCGTATGCCATTGACCGCACATGCTGGGCATGATTGGCTATATCCAGTCTTGATGTAGTTAGCAGTGTCTGTGAGCTAGCAGCCAGTTCAGCTAGCAGAGCATGCTCGCAAGACCGTTGCGAGCGCGAAGCTCCTGATATCCAGTGCGTGTCAGGTTCTTCCCGCGGAGTAACTGGGCCCTCAGCACAAGCGGGGGCCATCAATCGGAAATCCACAGGAGAACACAGGTAATGGCACAGGGAACCGTCAAGTGGTTCAACGCTGAGAAGGGCTTCGGCTTCATCACCCCGGATGACGCTGAGGGCGACGTCTTCGTTCACTACTCGGAGATCAAGTCGAACGGCTTCCGCACGCTCGAGGAGAACCAGCGAGTCGAGTTCGAAATCGGCCAGGGGGCCAAGGGCCCGCAGGCCATGGGCGTTACCGCCCTCTGACGCCTCGCGCTTCGAGCGGGGGCCCCGGATTCGGGGCCCCCGCTTTTTTGTGCCTCCGTTGCGTTGGGCCAGCATCTCGGGCTATTTGTGACAGATTTGGTCAATTTTGCATGCGTCAGCGCACGAGAGTCCTCAGAAGCCGCATGCGGTGCCTCATCGTCAAGCCCGGGAGGTAGGCCTCGGCGAGCGCCCGTCCGATCGCGGGAAGCTGGAGCGAGTCCTGGTAGTACATGTACAGGGCACGGTATTCGGGCTGGAAATGGGATTTGAATCGGGCGAGCGACCTGAACCCATAAATCGGCTCGAGCGCGTGGCCCGTCGCCTCGAGAATTCGTCCCAGGAGCTCGTCCTGGCCCTCGACTGCCGCCCGTTCGCCAGCCGGATCGGCTGCGAGCGGCGAGCCCGAGAGCGAAATGGTGTCGACCGTCGAGCCGAGCTCGCTGACTGCCGAGGCAACGAGGAACTCCATGACTCCCGGGAAGCCGTCGGGGCTGCGGCGCATGAAGTCGAGGGTCCAGCTCACGATCTGCCCCTCGCTATAGACGGGGAGCCAGCTCGTGGCGCCGTGAAGACCTCCCTCGCCGTCGACGGCGAGGCACAGGAGAACCTCGGGGTCCGCAAGCTCGTCGAGGCCGCCCAGTGTGAAGCCCATGTCCGGAAGTGTCTTCCGCGCGGACCACTCCTCCGACAGGATGTGGAGCTGCGAGCGGCGGTGTGGGCTGAGCGCGACGTAGCGCACCCATTCGGCCTTCACCCCCGTCTTCCTCGCCCGGTTGACGGCGGTACGGACGTTCTGCCAATCCTTGCCCTTGAATTCGAGCTCGCGGATTCGGAGTCGCGTCTCCTGCGCGACCTCGACGCGTCGGAATCCGCGTTCTCGCAAGAGCGGCCAATGGTCTTCCGTGAGCGAGTAGAAGCACGGGACGAGAGCGTGGCGCGAGCAATAGCCGATGAACCCCTCGAGCGCCGCCGGCCCGCGCCCCGGTGACCCGATTGGGCCCGCGACCGAGAGGGCGACGCTTCCGTGCTGCTGGAACGCGATGCCCGCGGCGGCGTGCTCGTCGAACCAGAAACGGTTGGGAGGCCACAGCGTCATCCATGAGAGGCTGCTCCCGCCTCGGTGGACGAGGCGGCGCGCAAGGTGGAGGCTGTCGTCGCGCGCGCCGAGCGTCTGCTGGCCACGGAGGACGGCGACGACGACGCCCGCGAGCGCCGCGGCCCACAGGATCAGTCCGCTGTACGTGAAGAGCCACAGCTCGAAGCCGTCACGGTCTCGGAACAGGGCAGCGTAGCTCGTAGGCAGCGGGGACGGGAGATACTGCCGCACGAGCTCCTCGACGAGCCCCCACACCCCGCCCGGCCTCCCGGTTCCACCGTCCTTGAACCACAGCACGACGTAGAGGGAGACGAGGCCCCCCGCAAGCGCTGCGCCCGCGGTCTGCAGCCGTCGCCTCATACCGCGCGCCGTTTCGACCGGGAAGAGGTCTCGGTGCATCCAGAGCACGACGACGAGCGCGAGCGCCGCGATCACGACGGGCAGCACGTGCACGATGCTTGATCCAAGGACGCCGGTGCGTCCCGGTCCCGGACGATACGGGATGCGGAGGAACGAGCCGATGTAGCCCGCCGCGAGGACGAAGACCGCGAGCTGAACGCCCACGGCCACCCGCAGCGCGACCGAACGGCCCCGCCTGAGCCCCTCCGCGCACACGAGCAGGATGAGAACCGGCAGGAGGGCCGTGAGGTAACCAGCCGCCGAAAGGACCGTCGGTGGACCTGACGGGAGGCAGACGGCGTTGATGGAGCCGGCGCAGTCCTGTTGGATCTGGGCGAGGACGGGAAGGGGGTTGAGGACCATCCCACGGACGAGCGCGAGCGGGCCGGTGGGGCTGCGGCTGAAGGCCGTCAGGAGAGGGCCGATGGCCACAACCGCTACGAGGAGCGAGAGGAGGTTGCGCCGTTCGCGAATGCTCGGCAGCCGGAAGTGCCGCTCCGGCGCGGGGCCTGCCGTCCACCAGCCGGCGACGAGGCCCACGAGGGCGCCGATGAGCCCGAGAACGGTCTCCGAATGGCCCACGTAGAGCACGAGCATCCCGGCGATGACCAAGACCACTGCGCGCACGCGGCGCCTGAGGAGCGCCCCCAGGGAGCCGCTCGCGGCGAGACCACACGCGAGCGCTGCCGGGTACGGCCCGAGGATCGGCACATCCACCATCGACCCGAGCCAGTCGTCACCGAGCCAGCGCGCGAGCTGGGCGAGCGTGAAGAAGACGATGAGGCTCGCGAGCTGCCCGCCGAAGAAGAGCACGAGCGTGCGCCACGGCCTGAACACACGCTCGGCCAACGGGACGAGGCCCGCGATCACGACGGTGCCCGCGAGATAGGCGAACGGGTTCGAAGCGAAGAAGACGGACGTGATCGGGGTCCACCATTGCCCCCCGCGGAGCCCGGCGAAGTTGCCTCCGACGAGGTTGTAGAGGTCCTGGTCCGGGCCGGCGAGGATGCTGTCCGAGGCAAGGCCGACGATCCAGAACACCGCGACGATGGTGAGGGTCACCGGATAGCGCCCGAGCGCGCCGAGCCACCGGCGCACGGCCTCGCGCATGGCATCTGCGAGCGCTCCGGACGCACCGAACCTGGGACGGCCAAGCCCACTCGTCACCGGGCTGCCCGCCGCGCGAGCGGCAGACTCGCGCCGCCCGGCGGTCACGCAATCCCCCAGCGTCGGGCCAAGAGGTCAAGTCCCGACGGCCAGGCCTTCGCGATCATCTCCCACGAGTGTCCCTCGCCGTCCGCGGAGAACTCATGGACCTCGACACCCGAGGCCTGCGCCTGCGCCGCAATCACCCTGGCCTGCCGCGTGAAGTCCTGATCCCGCGAACCCGCGGCGAGGAACAGGAGGCCCTCGTGGCGGCTCGAGGCGAAGAAATGCGCGGGCACCTCGGAAGCGAAAGCCGCGGCGTCGCCGTCGAACGCCAGATCGATCGTCTTGGTCCGGTCCTTGGCGAGGGCAGGCTCCTGCTCGGCGGCGAAGCCCAACGCACTCGTGACGAGTTCGGGATGCTTCGCGAGGAGCTGCACCGCGCACGTGCCGCCAAAGGAGAACCCGCCCGCGGCCCACAGCGACGGGTCCTCGGCGACGCTCACATGCTTCTTGACCCACGGGATGACGTCATTGACGAGATAGCTCTCCGCCCGCCCGAGCTTGGTGTCCATGCACATCGTATTCGCCGACGGGCTCCCGTTCGGATCGACGACGACGGCGACCGGGGCGACTCCACCGTGATCGGCGGCAAAGCGATCGAGCTTGTGCCGCAGGCGCCCGCCCACGATCCAGTCGGAAGGGTTTCCGGGCTGCCCCGGGACCAGCAGGAGCACGGGAAGCTCGGGCCTCGTGGGGGCAAAATATGCGGGCGGCAAATAGACGTACGTGGGTCGCGCCGCGAATCCAGACGACGGCGCGGGAATCTGGACGGTGCGCAGCTCTCCGCTGGGCGGAAGTCCACCGGCACGAGACCACGCCCCAAGCGCCGCCGTCGGGTGCGCCGACCGATCGAGAGACGGATCGAACGGGCGGATGTGGCTCAACGAGACGCCTGCGAGGTCCGCGAGCGTGAGATTGAGGCCGAAATAGGCGTTGATGAGCTGGCCCGAGAGGAGAGCCATCGCGGCGGCCGAGAGAATCGCGACCACCCGGCGGCCCCAGGCTCGCCGCGCGAAGCCGATCCGGACGAGCGCCGCGACAGCCAGGACGGCCCCGAGGACCCCGAAGCCCGAAGCGGTCAGGACCTCGGCGGGAAGGTCTTCGGGAAAGACGTTCGCGATGTCCACGAGGAGCCAGTGCGCAACAGCCGTGATGGCCGCTGCTGCCGCGACCGCACCGGCGCAGATCATGAGGATGCGATGCCACGGATCATTCCGCGGCCGCGCGGCGAGGATGACGAGCGACCCCAGCCCCGCGAGGGCCAGAGCCCAGCACACAACAGCCGCCGGGCCGTCGACGATCCTCACGTCATAGAGCGCGTCCATGTCGGGGTCAGCGCCACGTTCCGACGCCGATCACAGGCCCAGCCTCGAGCCACGACGCGAGGCCCGCATAGGCGCGGAAGTCCATGGCGAAGCGCACCTCGGCGCCGCGGTGCATGAGCTCCACGATCACGACGTCGGCCTGGACCTTGGGCCGCTCGGCCTCCGTTGGCAGACGCCGACCCTGGAGCATGAGGGCGCTCCGCGTGAAGCGCCGCTTGGGGAGCGGGCTGAGAGAGAGGAGATCGAACCACTCGAGTTCGGCGTCCTGATAACGGCAAACCCCCATCCGCCATGCCCCGGAGGACAGGCTGATGGAGGCATCTACCGTGCCGAGGGTGCGCCGCAGAACGAAGCGGCGCACCCCCAGGGCACAGAGCATTGCTGCAAGGAGCAGGAAAATCGCTGCCAGGACGATGAACGGAAGAGCAGAATCGTCCATTGAGTGTGGCTAACGGATCCCCGCGACTGACTCGCTGATCTGTGCGTTGTCCGCGACGATGACGACGCGGTTGCTGTCGACGGAGAAGAATCCCCCATCGGCCTCGACGACGATCCGCGAACCCGAAACAGGCTCGATCTCGATGTTGCCCGCATGGAGCACTGCCAGCACCGGCGTGTGGTTCGGGAGGATCCCGATCTCGCCGTCGGCCGTACGGGCCTTGACCATCTTCGCCGCGCCGGACCACACGAAGTGGTCCGCCGCGACAACCTCGACTTCGAGCTCAGCCATGCTACTTCGTCGATTCCTGGATCTTGGCCCAGGCGCGCTCGACGTCGTCGAGACCGCCGACGTTGAAGAACGCCTGCTCGGCGATGTGGTCGAGCTCGCCGTCGCAGATGGCCTTGAAGCCCTCGATCGTGTCCTTGATGGACACGGTCGAACCCTCGACACCGGTGAACTGCTTCGCGGTGTAGGTGTTCTGCGAGAGGAACTGCTGGATGCGGCGGGCGCGCGCCACGACGATCTTGTCCTCTTCAGAAAGCTCGTCGACACCAAGGATCGCGATGATGTCCTGCAGTTCCTTGTTCTTCTGGAGGATCTGCTTGACGCGCACGGCCGTGTTGTAGTGGTCGTGGCCGATGTACTGCGGGTCGAGGATGCGCGAGGTCGACGTCAGCGGGTCGACGGCCGGGTAGAGACCGCGCGAGGCGATCTCACGCGAAAGCTCGGTCGTCGCGTCGAGGTGCGCGAACGTCGTCGCCGGCGCCGGGTCGGTGTAGTCGTCGGCGGGGACGTAGATGGCCTGCATCGAGGTGATCGAGTGGCCACGCGTCGAAGTGATGCGCTCCTGGAGAACGCCCATCTCGTCGGCGAGGTTCGGCTGGTAGCCAACGGCAGACGGCATACGGCCGAGAAGCGTGGACACCTCGGAACCCGCCTGCGTGAAGCGGAAGATGTTGTCGATGAAGAGGAGCACGTCCTGCTTCTGGACATCGCGGAAGTACTCAGCCATGGTCAGGGCCGAGAGCGCCACGCGAAGACGCGTTCCCGGCGGCTCGTCCATCTGGCCGAACACGAGGGCGGTGTCCTTGAGGACGCCGGCCTCCTCCATCTCGACCCAGAGGTCGTTGCCCTCACGGGTGCGCTCGCCGACGCCGGCGAACACCGAAGTGCCGCCGAAGTTGCGGGCAACACGCGTGATCATCTCCTGGATGAGAACGGTCTTGCCGACGCCTGCGCCGCCGAAGAGGCCGATCTTGCCACCGTTGATGTACGGCGTGAGGAGGTCGATGACCTTGATGCCCGTCTCGAGCATCTCGGTCGAGCCCTCGAGCTGCGCGAAGGACGGGGCCTTGCGGTGGATCGGCCAGTGGTCCGAGGCCTGGATCTCCGACTCGTCGACGTCGAGCGGCTTGCCGAGGACGTTGAAGATGTGGCCCTTGACGCCGTCGCCGACGGGCACCGAGATCGGGGCACCGGTGTCCTGGACCTTCGTGCCACGGACCAGGCCGTCGGTGGCCTGGAGCGAGATGGCGCGCACGAGGTTGTCGCCCAGGTGCTGGGCCGTCTCGAACGTGATGGTGCGGGTGTGGCCGCCGAGGGTGACCTGGGTGGTGAGGGCGTTGTACATCTCCGGGATCGAGTCCGCGGGGAACTCGACGTCAACCACCGGGCCGATCACGCGGGCGATGCGACCCGTCGCGCCGGCGGTGGCAACCGCTTCAGAGGCAGTGGCAGTCATGTCTCTCACTTCTTGAGGTAATGGCGTGTTGTCAGTCTAATGAGTGGGCCGAGGCTGCGGGCTGCCTAGGCGTTGAGCGCATCCGCGCCGGCGATGATCTCGGTGAGCTCCTGCGTGATCTCCGCCTGGCGGGCGGTGTTGCGCAGTCGCGTGTACTTCTTGATCAGCTCCGTCGCGTTGTCGCCCGCGTTCTTCATGGCCCGCTGCCGGGAAGCGAGCTCGCTCGCGGCCGAGTGCAGCATGGCGGCGAAGATCCGTGACTCGATGTAGCGCGGCAGAAGCGCGTCGAGCACCTGCTCGGGCTCCGGCTCGAACTCGTAGAGCGGCAGGATCTCATCGGCCTCGGCCGCTTTCTCCTCGACCACCTCGAGCGGAAGCAGGCGGATGACCGTCGGCTGCTGCACGACCATCGACTTGAAAGTCGTGTAGACGACGTGGATCTCGTCGACGCCGCCGTCGGCGAACTCGGCGCCGAACGCCTCGAGGAGCACCTCGCGGATCTCCTGGGCGGTCGCGAACTCCGGGTTGTCGGTCTGACCGGTCCACACGCGCGTGTACGGCCGATTGCGGAAGTCGTAGTACGCCTGGCCCTTGCGGCCCACGAGATAGGTCGCCACGTCCTTGCCCTGGCCGCGGAGAAGCTCGGTGAGCGCCTCGGCCTGCTTGATGACACTCGACGAGTACGCCCCAGCCTGACCGCGGTCCGCCGTCAGGACCAGGACCGCCGCGCGGCGGACGTTCTCGCGCTCGGTGGTCAGCGGGTGGTCCAGCTCGCGCGCTGAAGACACCGCAGAGACGGCCCGGGTGATCGCGCGCGCATACGGCAGGGAGGCGGCCAGGCGAGCACGCGCCTTGCCGATACGGGAGGTGGCAATCAGCTCCATCGCCTTGAACATCTTGCGCATCGACGAGGTCGAGGCGATCTTCTGGCGGTAGACGCGGATCTGGGCACCCATTCTTGTCCTTTCCTCTCCAGTGCGGTCCCGCGGGGCCGCAGGCCGGAGAAGCTCTCCGGTCCCGCGGCCCCAGCGGGGGTCGCCGCATGGAATCAGTGGGTCTGCTTGACGATCCGTTCCTGGGTGACATCGCCCTCGGCAAGCGCCTCGTGCTCCTCGCGGCCTGCGGCCACGAGCTTGCTGTCACCCTCACCGAAGAAGCCCTGCTTGAAGTCCTTGATGGCGGACTTGAGCGCCTCAACCGTGTCATCCTCAAGACGGCTGGTCTGGGCCAGCGTCGTGAGGATCGAAGTGCGGTGCTTGAGGTATTCGATGAAGTCGGCCTCGAAGCGGCGCACGTCCTCGACCGGGACGTCGTCGAGGTGCCCGTTGGTGCCGGCCCAGATCGAAACGACCTGGTCCTCGACCGGGAACGGCGAGTACTGGCCCTGCTTGAGGAGCTCCATGAGGCGGGCGCCGCGGGTGAGCTGCTGACGGGACGCCGCGTCGAGGTCCGACGCGAACATCGCGAACGCCTGCATGTCCCGGTACTGCGCAAGGTCGAGCTTGAGCGTGCCGGAAACCTTCTTCATCGACTTGACCTGGGCCGCGCCGCCGACGCGGGAGACCGAGATGCCGACGTCGACAGCAGGGCGCTGGTTCGCGTTGAAGAGGTCGGACTGGAGGAAGATCTGGCCGTCCGTGATCGAGATGACGTTCGTCGGGATGTACGCCGAGACGTCGTTCGCCTTGGTCTCGATGATGGGCAGACCCGTCATCGAGCCCGCGCCGAGCTCGTCGGAGAGCTTTGCGCAGCGCTCGAGGAGACGCGAGTGCAAGTAGAACACGTCGCCCGGGTAGGCCTCGCGGCCCGGCGGACGGCGGAGGAGGAGGGACACAGCACGGTAGGCCTCAGCCTGCTTCGAGAGGTCATCGAAGATGATGAGGACGTGCTTGCCGCCGTACATCCAGTGCTGGCCGATGGCCGAACCGGCGTAGGGAGCGAGGTACTTGAAGCCAGCCGGGTCCGACGCCGGGGACGCGACGATCGTCGTGTACTCGAGGGCACCGTGGTCCTCGAGAGTCTGACGGACGGCGGCGATCGTCGAGGCCTTCTGGCCGATGGCCACGTAGACGCAGCGGACCTGCTTCGTCACATCGCCCGAAGCCCAGTTGGCCTTCTGGTTGATGATCGTGTCGACGGCGATCGCGGTCTTGCCGGTCTGACGGTCGCCGATGATGAGCTGGCGCTGGCCGCGGCCGATCGGGATCATGGCGTCAATGGCCTTGAGGCCCGTCTGCATCGGCTCGTGAACCGACTTGCGCTGCGTCACGCCCGGCGCCTGGAGCTCGAGCGCTCGCGTGGTCTCCGCTGCGATCGGGCCGAGGTCGTCGATCGGCTGGCCCAGCGGGTCCACGACGCGGCCGAGGAACGCGTCGCCCACGGGGACCGAGAGGATCTGGCCGGTGCGGTGCACTTCCTGGCCCTCTTCGATCCCGGCGAACTCGCCGAGCACGATCACGCCGATCTCGCGGACGTCGAGGTTCTGGGCGAGGCCCAGGACGCCGTTCTCGAAGCGAAGCAGCTCGTTCGCCATGACCGAGGGAAGGCCCTCGACACGGGCGATGCCGTCGGCGGCCTGTGCGACGCGGCCGACCTCAACGCGGTCAGCCGTTCCGGGTTCGTAGGACGCCGCGAAGTCGTTCAGCGCATCGCGGACGTCGTCGGCGTTGATGGTCAGTTCGGCCATCTGCAGTCCCTGCTCTCTACATCTCGTGGTCATCATCGGTGCAGTGGCTGTGATGACCGGATTGTCTGGTTCGAAGTGTGCTGTGGGCCGCCGGCCGGCCTAGCCGGCTAGCTGACGGCGCAGATCCGCAAGCCGGGCCAGGGTCGAGGCATCGAGCACCTCGTCGCCGACCGCAACCCGGACGCCGCCCATAAGCTGGGGGTCGACCGTCGTCGTGATCTTGAGCTCGCGGCCATACAGGCCGTTGAGCCCCGCCTGAAGCCGGTCGAGCTGGGTCTCGCTGAGCGGCCGCGCCACCGAGACCTCGGCGATCCAGCGCGCCTGACGCGTCGCGGCGAGGGCCGCAAAGCGCTTCACGAGCTCGGTGCTCTTGAGGCCTCGCGGCGCCGCGGCAGCCTGACCGATGAGCAGAAGAGCTTCGTCGGACGCGCCCGCGGCGAGCCGAAGGGCGAGCGCCCGCTTGGCGTCCGAAGTCGCCTGAGGCTCGCTCAGGGCTGCCTGAAGCTCGTGGCTGTCCTCGACGCGGCGATTGAACGCGAACAGGTCGTTCTCAAGCCTTTCGAGTCCACCAAGCCCGGCGGCCTCGCCGTTGCCCTGCTCGGCCACGGCGATGGCCACAGTCGCTGCCAGGGTCTCGAGTGCATCGCTGACGTCGCGAGAATCAGCCCAGCGCAGCGAGGCCAGTCGCGACGCGATCTGGACCGCTTCGCTCGAGACCTTGCCGGCCAGAAGCCGCTCGACGAGGGCGGACTTCTCCGCACCCTCGCGGGACGGGTCGGTCAGCGCGCGGCGCAGACCCGCCGATGAGTCGACGATCCGCAGAATTCCGAAGAGCTCATCCGCCAGCGACAGCGAAGCTGTTGGCAGCTTGGTCTCCAGGTCCGCCAGCGCGGTCGCCAGCGATTCGCTCGATACTCCTGCCATTACTTCGCCGCACCTGCGTTCTGGGTTTCCAGCTCCGCGAGGAAGCGGTCGACCACGCGAGCAGAGCGCGCGTCGTCGTCCAGGGACTCGCCGACGATACGCCCGGCAAGGGTCGTCGCCATCGCGCCGACCTCGCTGCGCAGCGACGCGAGAGCCTGCTGGCGCTCAGCCTCGATCTGCGCGTGGGCCTGCTCCGTGATGCGAGCGGACTCGGCCGCGGCCTTCTCCTTGAGCTCAGCGAGGATCTGGGCGCCCTCGGCGCGAGCCTCCTCGCGGATGCGGTTCGCTTCCGCGCGGGCGTCGACAAGCTGCTGCTTGTACTCCTCGAGGGCAGCCGAAGCCTCAGCCTGGGCCTTCTCGGCCTTCGCAATGCCGCCCTCGATGGCCTCCGCGCGCTCGGCGAAGGTCTTCTCGAACGCCGGCACGACGAACCTCACCACGATGAAGAGCAGGATCGCGAAGCCGATAGCGGTGACGAGCAACTCCCACCAGTTCGGCGCAAGCGGGCTCGGCGCGCTCTCGGTGGCAGCGTGCACCATGAGCTGATGCATGTTCTCCACCCCTCCTATCTACGTAGGTACTGCTGCGATTCGGCCTGGTTTACTTCAGGACGAAGGCGAACACGAGGCCGAGGATCGCGAGCGCCTCGGTCAGGGCAAGGCCGAGGAACGCGAGCGGCTGCAGCACACGCTGCGCCTCCGGCTGACGGGCCACGCCGTTGATGTAGGCCGAGAAGACGAGGCCAACACCGATGGCACCGCCGATGGCCGAGAGGCCATAGCCGATGAGGTTGAGGCTGCCGTTGATCGTGCCTTCCATTGATTTTTCCTTTCAATCGCCCGCAGGCAGGTTGATGCGGTTGGTTCTACCCCCCTCTCGGGGGGAATTCTCAGTGGGCGTCGGCCGCGACCGCGCCCTGGATGTAGATCGCTGTGAGAAGCGTGAAGACGTAGGCCTGAAGGACCATGATGAGGGCCTCGAGCATGTACATCGCGATCGCGCCGACGAGCACGAGAAGGCTCATGCCCTTGAGCAGCACGCTCTCCTGCGTGATGAGGAACGCGATGCCCGAGCCCGCGAGGGCGACGACGAGGTGACCCGCGAGCATCGTCGCGAAAAGACGGAGGCTGTGCGTCATCGGGCGGACGATGAAGTTCGAGATGATCTCGATCGGAACGACGATCGGCATGATGTACCACGGCACGCCGGACGGGACCGTTGCGAGCTTGAGGTAGCGGAAGCCGAAGCGCTTGAGGCCGACGCCGATCCAGATGACGTAGACAAGGCCCGCGAGGAAGTATGCGCCGCCGACGTGGGACATCGTCGGCAGCTGGAAGACCGGGACCGCGCCGTAGATGTTGTTGACGAGGATGAAGAAGAAGAGCGTGAAGAGGAGCGGCACGAAGGTCATGAAGTCCTTGCCGCCGATGACGTCCTTGCCGATGCCGTTGCGGACGAAGCCGTAGAGCTGCTCGCCGAGGAACTGCAGCTTGCCCGGAACGAGCTGCCGCCTGCGGGACGCCGCGATGAAGAACCAGGCAATGAAGACGACCGAAAGCAGGACGAGCAGCATCTGCTTGTTGAAGCCGTCGGACGCCCCCCACGGCAGGATCGCCGGCAGGTGGAGCTCTTCAAGGGTGGGAGGGGTGAATGCGCCGTTGTCGGCGGCCGGAAGCGTGAGCGGGGTCAACGCGATTCCTCTCTTGCAGTGTCCTTCGTCGGGCAGGTGCCGGGGCGAGTGGCTTCGACCCCCACGTGTGAAATTGTCGGTCTCTCCATCAGTGGTCTCCGTTCCCCTCGACCCCGTTGTCGGGAGGGTTGGATTTCGCCGAACGACCTTGCTGCGTGAAGAGTCCATGCTTGCCGGCGAGGTATAGGCCACCGGCAATCCCCAGCAAGGCTCCAACGAGCACGATCCAGTGCGTTTTCAGGAGAGTGTCCAGCCCCCACCCTATCAAACTCCAGACAATGATCCCGCCAATGATGTAGCTGAAGACGGCCATTCCGGCGTTGTAGCCGCCGTCGCCTTCGGGCTCGCGCTGGGGTTCGCGCGGGGGCTGGTTCGGGTCAGTCACGCGAGCCTCCGGATGGCCCGGAGGGGGCGTCGTCGTCGGGCTCGTCGAAGATCTGGAGACGGACTCTGCTGAACCCCCACAGCTCGACTGCCTGCCACACGACGACGGTGACGATGCCCGTCGCGCCGAACCACGGCGGATTGATCCAGACCGGGGTGCCGATCCAGATGAGGAGCGCCGCGAAGCCCACGATCTTCACGAGGTACACGACGGCGAAGGCCCCGATAGCCCCGGACGGGTTCCTGCGGCCCACAAAATGGCCCACGAGGAGGCTTATCGCGAAGAAGGAGATGACGACGACGGCCGCGAATATGACGCTTCCGGCGGCGGCCGCGTTGGCGGTGAGCCACGCTGCAACCGCGAGGACGACGGCGACGGCGGCCGATGCTCCCGTGCACAGGACGGCGAGGCGGAGCCAGAGCGAGGAGAAGCCGACGGCGCCGGCCGGGCGGCCGAGGCGTGCGGGCTTGCTCTTCATTTCGTACCGTTCGTCGGCGGCCTCCGTCGAGGGCTAGGTCGATGCGGTGCCGGCGTGGGTGGGGTGCAGGAAATATTCTACATGAGATAGAACTTGCGGTCCCCCGCCGTCGTCATATCGCCGACGCCACCCGCGCGCGCCATTGCAGGATGACGACCGCTGCCTGCGTCGCGATCCACACGACGCCGCACACTGCGAGCGAGGACCAGTACCAGCCCCGATCCGACCAGCTCGGAGAGCCGACCGCGAGGAGGACGATCGCTGAGGCGGCAAGCTTCATGAGGACGTCCGCGACGAGCGTCCGGCGGCGGAACGGAAGCGACGGGGCGGCGATGTGGAGGATCACGACGCCCGTTCCCGCGCACACCGAGACGACTGCGAGCGCGAGGAAGGTCGAGTAGAGAAGCGGCACTCCCCCGGTCGCGAGCCCCGTGAAGCCGAGGATCGTCGCGGCCGCCACACAGCCCGCGAACGGAAGCGTGAAGCGCGGAACCCACGGGCTCGTCCGCAGCCATTCGCGCCGCACGGTGACGCCCTTCTCGCGGACCCACGGATGCATCGTGATGAAGCCGACGGTCGGCAGGACGATGAGGTTGGCGATCGTGAGCGGAAGCCACGGGATGAACGCGTAGGCAACGCCGCCGAACGCGACGAAGGCCGCCCACACGTACATGACCGCGACGGCCTGCCGGTGCGTGTATCCGAGGTCGAGAAGCTTGTGGTGAACGTGCTCGCGGTCCGGCGAGAATGGCGACCGTCCGCTCGCCGTGCGGCGGAGCACGGCGAGGACAAGGTCGAGGAACGGGAGGAGCATGACGACGATCGGCAGCACGACCGGCACGAACGTCGGGATGCCCTCGGCCCTGTCGTAGAGCCCCGAGGCGATCTGGCCGGTCGCGACCACGGCGCCCGTCGCCATGACGAGGCCGAGGAGCATCGACCCGGAATCGCCCATGAAGATCCTCGCGGGGTGCACGTTGTGCGGGAGGAAGCCGAGGCAGATCCCGACGAGCAGCGCCATGAGGAGTGTCGAGAGATCCGTGTAGTCCGGCAGGAACGCGTTGCGATGCACCCAGTACGCCGTGAGGAAGAACGCGAAGCCGCCGATCGCGGCGACGCCGGCCGCGAGGCCGTCAAGCCCGTCGACGAAGTTGATCGCGTTGACCGTGAGCACGATGAGGAACATCGTGAGGCCGATCTGCAGCCACACGTCGTTGACCTGGAGGAGGCCCAATGGCAGGAACGTCACGCGCGGCCCCCACACGGCCACGATCCCGGCTGCCACGAGCTGGCCCAAGAGCTTGACCCAGCTGTTGAGGTCCACGATGTCATCGATGACGCCGACGACGACGATGACTGCGGCACCCGCCAGCACCGCCCACGTCTGAGGCGTTTCGAAGATCGTTCGGATCCAGACGGTCTGCGATGCCGCCCAGAACGCGGCGGCGAAGCCCACGAGCATCGCGAGACCCCCGAGGCGCGGCACCGAGCGCGTGTGGACGTCCCGTTCGCGCACGGGAGACACGAGGCCGAGCCGCACGGCGAAGGCCCGCACGAGGCCCGTCGCGCCGTACGTGACGATGGCGGCCAGCATGGCCACGAGGACGTAGATGAACATGGCTCAGCCCGCGGCCTCCCCCGGCGCGGCCGTGCCGGACTGCTCTGCCGGGGCGGGCCGTTCCGTGAACGCCGTGCGGTAGCCGCGGCGCCGCACTCCGGTGGGAACGAGGCGGTAGAGGCCGCGGACAAGGACGTTCCGCGCGAATCCGAGGGGCCCGATGTACCGTTCCCCGAGCATGCGTCGCTGGAGGCGTAGCTCGGCGACGAGCATGCGCTTCCCCCCGCGGCGCACGTAGGCGCCGTCGTTCACGCGATAGAGGACGAGCACGTCGGGCACGTTCGCCCCGAGGCTCCCGCCGTGGAGCATGCGCGCCCACAGCCAGTAGTCCTCCATGTCCGGCACGCCCCGGTAGCCCCCCGCGGCACGCACCGCCGACGCGCGGTACATGACGCTGGGGTGGTTGAACGGCGTCCGGAAATCGAGCTGCGCCATGATCTCCCGGTGCGAGGCAGGGACGGGCCGGCTCGCGAACGGGCGTGCCTCGTCGTCGCCGATCTCGGCGATGGCGGAGCCGACGATGTCGTAGCCCTGTCCGAGGAGCGCAAGCTGCCGCTCGAAGCGGGCAGGCAGGGCGACGTCGTCCGCGTCCATGCGCGCGACGACGTCGTGGCGGCAGCGTTCGAGGCCTGCGTCCAGCGCCTCGGCGAGCCCGACGCCCGCGGGAAGCCGCACGACGTCAGCCGGGACGGAGCCGTCGCGCTCCGCCTCGACAAGGAGCCGCTCGATGTCCTCGCCGACCGGACCGTCCCGCACGATCACGAGCTGGCTGGGGGCCACGGTCTGATCCGTGGTCACGGACGCGATCGCGCGGCGCACGCGCGCGGCCGAGTCCCCCGCGTAGACGGGAAGGAGCACCGAGAACTCGGGAAAGCCGCCGTCTTCGCCGTGCGCCGTCACGTTCGCGAGGGGAGCATCCTGCGGACGTGACGGCGCAGCATCCGGGACGCCGCCCACCGGCGCGAGGACCTCCTCGTTCGGCCGCGGGCCGCGGGACAGGCCTTCGAGCAGGCCTTCGAAGCCCGCGCGAAGGACCACGCGCGGCCTCGGGCTGCTGCGAACCATGACCCCCCAGCGGCGAAGCGTCGACGCCCCATACAGCGCCTTCTCGACGGGCGCGAGCGCGGGCGAGCGGAAGAACGTCCACATCTTGTTCCGGACTTCGAAGCGGAAGCGATCGCCGACGTCGGCCGTGTTGGAGTCGTAGAGGCGCGTGTGGTGCTCGACAACGGAGTCGAGGCTCGCGAGCCCGAGGCGGCGGCGCGCGAGGCGCGCTGTGAACTCGAAGTCGTCATTCCAGAGGAAGAAGTCCGCGACCGGCAGGCCGAGCGCGCGGACGGTGTCGGCGTCGACGAAGAGCGAGACGAAGGACGCCGAACGGACGACGCGCGCACGCCGCGCGTGGGCGAAAGCCACGTCCTCCGACGAGGCGCCCCACCGGTCCCGCATCGTGTTCATGGGATGGTCGCGACCGTCCGTCCACACGACACGGCTCGCGATGAAGGCCGGCCTGTCGATCGCCGAGCACGACTCCCACAGCCGGACGGCCTCGTCGAGCGTTCCGCGGAGCGGAACGGTGTCGTCGTCCATGACCCAGATGAGATCCGGGCTGTGCCGCGCGAGTGCCGCGGCCATGCCGACGGCGAAGCCACCCGCCCCTCCCGTGTTCTGTTCGAGGCGCACGAGCTCGTACTCGAACGGGACGTCGAGGCCCGCGAGGAAGTCGGCCGATCCGTCCGTCGAGGCGTTGTCGACGACGACGAGCGCGTCCGGGAGGCGGAGCCCCTCGGTGAGCGCCGCGAGCGAGCGGGCCAAGAGCTCCCGGCGGTTGTAGCTGACGACGACGGCGACCACGCGCGGAGCGCCTGGCACGGTCCCCGGCTCAGTCACGCGGCTCCTCCACGGGGGCTGCATCCGGCCCCGCAGCGGCTGCGCCCTCGCTAGCGGCGGGCTCGGCTGCACCGCCCGCGGCCGCCTCGGCCTGACCAGCATCAGGGGCGGGCTCCGCGGCCTCGCCGAGCCCGAGGATGTCCGGAACCACGTCTCGGAGCGCCTCGACGCTCACGCCGCCCTCGCGCACGACGCGCAGGCGCTCGCCCGTGCAGTCGACAATCGTCGACGGAACGCCGGCCGCCGCAGTCTCGGCATTCGCGGGACGGAAGCCGTCGTCGAGGTATACCTCGACGGACTCGGCAAGCTGCGCGCGTGCGTCATCCGCCGTCTGGGCCGCGGGCTGGCCCGAACGGTTCGCCGAGGAAACGGCGAGCGGACCCGTGATGGTCAGGAGCGCGCCAGCGAGCTCGTCGTCGGGCATCCGCAGGGCGACGGTCCCGAACGTGTCGCCGAGATCCCACGTGAGCGAAGGCTGGGCGTGGAAGATGAGCGTGAGAGGGCCCGGCCAGAATTTCTCGGCGAGCCGCCGGCCGGCCTCGGGGACATCGGCCGCGAGGCCGTCCATCGTCTGCAGCCGCGGGATGAGGACGGGCGGCGGCATCGAACGGCCACGCCCCTTGGCGGCGAGCAGGGTCGCGACGGCCTGGGCCGAGAACGCGTCGGCCGCGATGCCGTACACGGTGTCCGTCGGCATCACCACGCACTGCTTGGCAGCGATGGCCCGCTGCGCGTGAGCGAGCCCCTCGGCCCGCTGTTCCCGATCAGTGCAGTTGTAGCTCGTGGTCGTCACGGCCCCAATTCTTCCACGCGCGGCACGCCGTTCCGGACAGCCGTCGTCGCACGCGGCAGCCCGTTGAGGTCCCGGTGGGACGCGACGTCCGTCCAGTGTGGATCCGCCCTGAGACGTGCGGCGAGGACGCTCGCCTGCACCTCAGCGTGCTCGATCGCGAAGAAGCCTCCGGGCCGCAGGAGCCTCGCCGCGGACGAAATGGCCGCGAACGGCAGCTCAAGACCCTCTTCTCCCCCGCCGTAGAGGGCCAGCTCGGGGTCGTGCTCCGCCGCTTCAGGTTCGCGGGGGACCATGCCGGCCGGAATATACGGCGGATTGCTCACGACGACGTCCACAGCGCCGTCGAGCTCGGGCAGCGCCGTGCGGAGGTCGCCCAGCACGAGCCGCACACGGCCACCGACCTCGGGCAGCGCGACGTTCCGCGCGGCCCACGCATGCGCGAGCTCAGACAGCTCGACGGCGTGCACGCTCGCCGTCGGGCATTCGGCGGCAATGGACGCCGCGATGGCTCCCGAGCCGGTGCCGAGATCGACGACGACGGGGCTCCCGGCCGTGCCCGCGAGGCCCGGCTGAGCGGCGATCCACTCGAGCGCGAGCGATACGAGCGTCTCGGTCTCGGGCCGGGGCACGAACACGCCCGGTCCGACGCTCAACACGAGGTGCCGGAAGGGCGCCTTCCCGGTGAGGTGCTGAAGCGGAACCCGCTTCGCACGCTCTGCGACCAGGTCCCAGAATCCGTCCGGAACGGGCGCGCCCATGACGGCAAGGGCACGGAGCCGCCCGAGTCCGCAGCCGAGGAGGTGCTCGGCGAGGAGCTCGGCGTCCGCCCGCGGACTCGGCACGCCCGCCTCGGCGAGCATCGCCGTCGCCCGCCGCAGCGCAGCGCCGAGCTCTTCGTCCCGGCCGTCCTCCCCGAGCCTGCGGGGTGCGGATCCGCTCACTCGCCGAGCGCCTCGAGGCGGTGCTGCTCGTCCATGTCGATGCACGACTGGATGATCGGCCCGATGTCGCCGTCCATGACCGCGTCGAGGTTGTAGGCCTTGTAGCCCGTGCGGTGGTCGGCGATGCGGTTCTCGGGGTAGTTGTAGGTGCGGATGCGCTCGGAGCGGTCCATCGTGCGGACCTGCGACTTGCGGGCCTCGGCGTTCTCGGCCTCGATCTGCTCCTGCTGATGGGCGAGGAGCCGCGAGCGGAGCACGCGCATCGCGGCCTCGCGGTTCTGCAGCTGCGACTTCTCGTTCTGCATCGCCACGACGATGCCCGTCGGGAGGTGCGTGATGCGGACGGCCGAGTCGGTCGTGTTGACGGACTGCCCGCCGGGTCCGGACGAGCGGTACACGTCGATCTTGAGATCGTTCGCGTTGATCTCGATCTCCTCGGGCTCGTCCACCTCGGGGAACACGAGCACGCCCGCGGCCGACGTGTGGATGCGGCCCTGCGACTCCGTGACGGGGACGCGCTGGACGCGATGCACGCCGCCCTCGTACTTGAGGTGCGCGTACACGCCCTCCGCGGGATCGTTCGACGCGCCCTTGATCGCGACCTGGACGTCCTTGTAGCCGCCGAGGTCCGACTCGGTCGAGGACAGGATCTCGGACTTCCAGCCCCTCGATTCGGCGTAGCGCGTGTACATGCGAAGGAGGTCTGCTGCGAACAGCGCGGCCTCGTCGCCGCCTTCGCCGCCCTTGACCTCGAGGATCACGTTGCGGGCGTCGTTGGGGTCTCTCGGGATGAGGAGACGGCGGAGCTTCTCCTGCGCGACGGCGAGGGAGGCCTCGAGCTCGGGGACCTCGGCGGCGAACTCGGGATCCTCGGACGCCATCTCCCGTGCGGCCTCGAGGTCGCCGGAGAGCTGCTTCCAGCGGGTGTGCGCCTCCACGATGCCGTTGAGCTGCGCGGAGCGGCGGCCGAGTTTCCGGGCGAGTGCCTGATCTTGGTAGACCGCGGGGTCGCTCAGCTGCTTCTGCAGGTCTGCGTGCTCGTCCAGAAGTCCTTTCACGGACTCGAACATGTGGGGGCCTTTCTGGCGGGGTGAGGGTGGGCGGGCGGGTCGGTGAGGGCGGCGGGGGGTCGGCGACCCGCCCAACGACGACGACGGCGGCCGGCACCGGGGTAGGCCCGGGCCGGCCGCCGTGCGGGCCAGCTAGTGCTTGTCGTTCTCCGACTTGGAGGCGAGCGTCGTCTTCTGCACCTGGAGCAGGAACTCGACGTTCGACTGCGTCTCGCGAATCTTCGACGTGAGGATCTCGAGCGCCTGCTGCGTGTCGAGGCCCGAGAGGACGCGGCGCAGGCGCCACATGATCTTGACCTCTTCGGGCGAGAGGAGGTTCTCCTCGCGACGCGTGCCGGAGGCGTTGACGTCGACGGCCGGGAAGATGCGCTTGTCCGCGAGCTGGCGGGACAGGCGGAGCTCCATGTTGCCCGTGCCCTTGAACTCCTCGAAGATGACCTCGTCCATCTTGGACCCGGTCTCGACGAGCGCGGTCGCGAGGATGGTGAGCGAGCCGCCGTTCTCGATATTGCGCGCGGCGCCGAAGAACCGCTTGGGCGGGTAGAGGGCGGCCGAGTCGACACCGCCGGAGAGGATGCGGCCCGAGGCCGGCGCGGCGAGGTTGTACGCGCGACCGAGGCGCGTCATCGAGTCGAGGAGCACGACGACGTCCATGCCCATCTCCACGAGGCGCTTCGCGCGCTCGATCGCGAGCTCGGCAACGGTCGTGTGATCGTCGGCCGGACGGTCGAACGTCGAGGCGATGACCTCGCCGCGGACCGAACGCTGCATGTCCGTGACCTCTTCGGGCCGCTCGTCCACGAGGACCATCATGAGGTGGACCTCGGGGTTGTTGACCGTGATCGCGTTCGCGATGGCCTGCAGGATGAGCGTCTTGCCGGCCTTCGGCGGGGAGACGATGAGGCCGCGCTGGCCCTTGCCGATCGGCGCGACGAGATCGATGACGCGCGGGCCGATCTTCTTCGGGTCCGTCTCGAGCCGAAGGCGCTCGGACGGGTAGAGCGGGACGAGCTTGGTGAACTCGACGCGACCCTTCATCTCCTCGGGCGTCTTGCCGTTGACGGTGGTGACGCGAACGAGGGCGTTGAACTTCTGGCGGCCACCCTGGCTCTGGCGGTTATCCTCGCCGTCGCGGGGCGCGCGGATCGCGCCGACGACGGCGTCGCCCTTGCGCAGCCCGTGCTTCTTGACCTGCGCGAGCGGCACGTAGACATCGTTCGGGCCCGGAAGGTAGCCGGACGTCCGGATGAACGCGTAGTTCTCGAGCACGTCGAGGATGCCGGCGACGGGCACGAGCACGTCGTCCTCGGTCACCTCGGTCTCGTCGACGTCGGGGCCCTGGTTGCGGCGTCCGCTGCGGTCCCGCATGCGCTCGTTGCGGTCGCGGAAGCGCTCGTTGCGGCCGCCCTGCTCCTGGAAGCCGTCTCGCTCGCGGCCACGGCGGTTGCGGCGGTTGCGGCGGCCTCCGCCGTCCTCGCCCTCGCCCTCGTCGCGGCGGAAGTCCTGGCCGCGCTCCTGCTGCTGCGCGCGGTCCTGCTGGCCGCGGTCCTGCTGGGCGCGGTCCTGCTGACCGCGGTCCTGCTGGCCGCGATCACGGCCGCGACGACGGCCTTCGCCGGCCTCGGCCTGGGACTCGGGCTGTCCGGCCTCGGCGGAGGCCTGCGCGGGCGCCTCGGCGGGAGCGGCCTCTGCCGCTGCCTCGGCGGGCGCGGCCTCGGCGGCGACCATGCCATCGCTCGTGGCGCGGCGATTGCGGTTGCGCGTGCGCGGCTGGCGCTGGCCCTCGGCGGGCGCGGCCTCGGGGGCCGGGGCCTCGGCCGCGGGAGCAGCGGTCGCCTGGGGTTCGAGCGCGGCAGCGGCTTCCGGCGCCTCAGCCTCGGCGGGCGCCACTACGCCGTCGCTCCCAGCGCGACGACGCGTGCGGCCACGGCGGGCCTGTGCCGTGGCCTCTTCCGAGGGCGCGGCTGACTCCTTGGGCTCTACCGCAGCGGCCTCGGCCGGCACGGTGGAGGCGGCCGGTGCGCTGCGGCGCACGGGCTCGCCCTTCTGGTGCGCTGAGATGGCGGCCACGAGGTCGCCCTTGCGCATGCGGGAACCGCCGGTGATACCCAGCTGGGAGGCGAGCGCCTGAAGCTGCGCGAGCTTGAGGCCCGCGATTCCCTTGGACTCGGCCGAAGTCGAGGCGTCCACTGCTGGGTTCAGCTCAGTGGTCTGTGTCACGAAGGATCCTTCCCCGTCGACTGCGGCTCGTGTGAAGCGCCGCATCGTGTTCGTGACCGCGGACAGAATGCGGTCAGGGTGGCTGCCCCACCATGCTGCGGAGACCAGGCGGGGCACACTGCAGATTCGCCCCAAGCATTCGGAGGGGACAGCGCCTCTGCGACGGCGGCAAGCGGGCTGACCGGCTGCGGAGCTGGATGGGACGGCATTAACAGCGGATCGGCAGGCGCCGTGAGCACTCCTGCACAGATGCGACCCTTCCGAGGGCTGCTGTCAGGAGGCTTGCTGGGCGGAAGCTACCGCGAATGCACTACTACTTTAGCACCTTCGGCGTCGACATCGAGCCGCATGACACGCCACGTCGTCGCCCTCTCGCCGGCGATCCCCGTGTCGAGCCCGCGCGCGTCCGCGCCGTGGGCAAAGCGCTCGACGGCGGCCTGCACCTCATCGGCCTCGGCTGCGCCCGCGGCGAGGGCCAGGACAGTCGGTCCCGCGCCCGAGACGACGGCGGCGTGGCCCTCCGCGCGCAGGCGCTTGATGAGCTCCGCGCTCGGCTGCATCGCGGATTCGCGATAGCTCTGGTGGAGGTAGTCCTCGGTGCCCGGGACGAGCAGTGACGGGTCGTTCGTGAGCGCGTGGACGAGCAGCGCGGCGCGTCCCGAATTCGCGGCGGCCGCATGATGCGGGACTGACGAGGGCAGGAGCGACCGCGCGAGCTCGGTCGAGAGCTCGTAGTCCGGGATCGCAACGATGGGAACGACGTCGGGGTGGACGCGGGCGACGGCGGTGCGGAACGCCTCGCCGTCCTGCCACGAGAGCGCGAGCGAACCGAAGATCGCCGGCGCAACGTTGTCCGGATGGCCCTCGATCTCGCTGCACAGCTGCAGGACCCACGCGCGGTCCGGGCGATCGGCTGGGTCAACGAGCTCCACAGCCACGAGCACGGCCGCAACCGTGGCCGATGCGGACGAGCCGAGGCCTCGTCCGTGCGGACTCACATTGTCGGCGGCGATGCGCAGCCCCGAGCGGCTGTACCCGAGGCGTTCGAGCGCGAGGTCGATCGTCCGCACGACGAGGTGGCTGCCGTCTCGCGGCAGGGTGTCCGCCCCCTCGCCGCTCAATGCGAAGCCCAGCTCGCCGTCGTCGGCCGTTTCGACGTCGACGGTGTCGTAGAGCGAAAGGGCGAGGCCCAGGCTGTCGTATCCCGGGCCGAGGTTCGCGCTCGTGGCGGGGACCCGGACCGTGATGCGCTGGCCGGGCGCGACCATACGGAGTGTGGCCGCGCTGGCCGCCGCAGGTGCAGTCATCGCGCCGACGACTCCAGTCCGAGCGCCGCGGCGACGCTCACGACGTCGTTGGAGACCTTGACCGGCTCGACCTGGCCGCCGCCCTCCGTGCGCAGGGCCCACTGCGGGTCCTTGAGGCCGTGGCCCGTCACAGTGCACACGATCGTCTTCCCAGCCGGGACCCTGCCCGCCTCGTGCATCTTGAGCAAGCCGGCGACGCTCGCGGCGGAGCCGGGCTCAACGAACACGGCTTCCTTCGCGGAGAGCCAGCGGTGCGCGGCGAGGATCTGCTCGTCCGTCACCGCCTCGATGAGGCCGCCGGATTCGTCGCGCGCCGCGACGGCGGTGTCCCACGACGCGGGATTGCCGATGCGGATCGCGGTCGCGATCGTCTCGGGGTGCGAGATAGGGTGGCCCGCGACGAACGGCGCCGCGCCCGCGGCCTGGAAGCCCCACATGACGGGGAGCTTCGTCGAGACTGCATCAAGCGTCCGCGCCTCGTCGCCCCCCTGTGACTCGTACTTGGTCTCCGCCGCGTACTCCTTGTAGCCCTTCCAATACGCGGAGATGTTGCCCGCGTTGCCGACGGGGAGCACGTGGATGTCCGGCGCATCGCCGAGCGCGTCGACGATCTCGAAGGCGGCCGTCTTCTGGCCCTCGATGCGCGCCGGGTTAACGGAGTTCACGAGGAACACCGGGTACGCCTCCGCGAGCTTGCGGGCGATCTCGAGGCAGTCATCGAAGTTGCCGTCGACCTGGAGGAGCGTCGCGCCGTGGGCGATGGCCTGGCTCAGCTTGCCCATCGCGATCTTGCCCTCGGGCACGAGGACGGCGCACGCGAGCCCCGCCGTCGTCGCGTAGGCCGCGGCGGACGCGGACGTGTTGCCCGTCGACGCGCACACGACGGCCTTCGCACCTGCCGCCACGGCCGCCGTCATGGCCATCGTCATGCCGCGGTCCTTGAACGAGCCCGTGGGGTTCATCCCCTCGACCTTCAGGTACACGTCGGAGCCGGTCAGGGCCGAGAGCTTCTGGGCGTGGACGAGCGGCGTGCCGCCCTCGCCAAGAGTGATGACGCGGGTGGACTCGGTGACCGGCAGGCGGTCGGCGTATTCGCGGATGACTCCGCGCCACTGGTGGGCCACTAGACTCCTTCGACTCGGAGGACGCTCGTCACGGATTCGACGACGTCGAGGTTCTTGATGTCCGCGACGGTCTCGGCGAGGGCCTTCTCCGACGCACGGTGGGTCACAAAGCGCAGCTCGGCGCGGCCATTGCCGTTCCCGGGCACGCCGCCGTCGATCGTCTGGCGCATGGCCTCGATCGAGACGCCGTGCTCCGCGAACACCGCAGCAACGCGCGCGAGGACGCCCGGCTGATCGGCGACTTCGAGGCCGATGCTGTAGCTCGTCGAGACCGCGTCGACGCCGACGATCGGCAGCTTGCGGGTCGCGGTATCAGTGCGGCCGGGCGCGCCGGCGACGATGCGGCGCGCAGTCGAGACGAGGTCGCCCATGACGGCCGACGCCGTGGGCCGCCCGCCCGCGCCGGCGCCGTAGAACATGAGCTGTCCCGCGTTCTCGGCCTCGACGAACACCGCGTTGAATGCCCCGCGCACGGCCGCGAGCGGGTGCTCGCGCGGCAGAAGCGTCGGGTGCACGCGTACGCTCGCGCCTTCCCCGCCGCGCTCGCCTCCCCCAGCCTCGCCGACCCTTACGAGTTCCGCGATCGCGAGGAGCTTGATGACCAGGCCCGAATCCCTCGCCGCCTCGATGTCGGCTGCCGTGACCTCGGTGATCCCCTCGCACCGGACGTCGGCGAGGGCCACGGGCGTGTGGAATGCGAGCGTCGCGAGAAGCGCGGCCTTGGCAGCGGCGTCGTAGCCTTCGACGTCGGCCGTCGGGTCTGCTTCCGCGTAGCCGAGGCGCTGGGCCTCCGCGAGAGCATCCCCGAACGTCGCTCCGGTCTCCTCCATCTGGTCGAGGATGAAGTTCGTCGTGCCGTTCACGATGCCGAGCACGCGGGTGATGCGGTCGCCTGAGAGGCTCTCGCGAATAGGCCGGATGATCGGGATCGCCCCCGCGACTGCGGCTTCGAAGCTCAGCTCGGCGTTGTTGCGGTCCGACTCCTCGAAGAGCGCCGGACCGTCCTGCGCGAGGAGCGCCTTGTTGCCGGTCACGACCGATGCGCCGTTGCGCACCGCGCGCAGGATGAGCGACCGCGCCGGCTCGATGCCTCCCAGGAGCTCGACGACGAGGTCCGCCCGGTCGACGAGCTCCTCGGCATCGACCGTGAACAGCTCGCGCGGCAGGTCTACCTCCCGCTTCGCGTCCGGATTGCGCACGGCGATGCCAATCAGCTCAAGGCGCGCGCCCGCGCGGGCCGCGAGCACGTCGGCGTCCTCGAGCAGGATGCGCGCCACTTGGCTGCCCACGTTTCCGCAGCCCAGAAGGGCCACTTTCAACACAGGAGCATCGTTGCGCGCCTTGGCCTCCGCGGCTGCGGACGGCTCCGGCCGCGTCTCAGTCTCGGTCATCCGGTCTCCCATCGGGGTTGTCACACTCCCATGTCGCGGGAGAGCAGATCCTGTTCAGTTTCGCCGCGAACGATCCATCGCGCAGAACCATGACGGACTGCGACGACGCCAGGGCGGCCGAGGTAGTTGTAGTTGCTCGAGAGCGCCCAGCAGTAGGCACCCGTGCCGGGGACGGCGACGAGGTCGCCGCGGTGGGCGTCCGCGGGCAGGTAGACGTCCCGCACAACGATGTCGCCGCTCTCGCAGTGCTTGCCCACGACGCGCGTAAGCTGGGGCGCCGCGTCGGACGTGCGCGAGGCCAAGACCGCAGAATAGTCGGCGTCGTACAGCACCGGACGCGCGTTGTCGCTCATGCCGCCGTCGACCGAGAGGTAGCGCCGCACCGCCGTCGTCCCCGCGGCCTCCTCCGTGCCCGGCATATCGACGACTGGCACATCGACGACTACATCTTTGACCGTCCCCGCCCGGTACAGCGTGAACGTCGTCGAGCCGACAATCGCGCGCCCCGGCTCGATCGAGATGCGCGGCGGCGTAATCTTGAGCTCACGGCAGGTCGAGCGGACGACGGCGGCCATCGCCTCGGCGATCTGGGCGGGCGGCCTCGGGGTGTCCACCGACGTGTACGCGATGCCGTAGCCTCCGCCGAGGTCGAGTTCGGGCAAGGCGACGTCGTAGGCCGAACGCATCGCCGCAAGGAACGTGAGGAGCTTCACCGCCGCGAGCTCGAAGCCCTCAGGCTCGAAGATCTGCGAGCCGATGTGGCAGTGCAGCCCGAGCAGCTCGATGCTGTCGTGCCCCGCGGCCGCCGCCACCGCTTCCTCCGCCGCCGAAACGGCGGCCGCCGCCTCCGGCCCGGACTCCTCCGCGACCTCGGCCTGGAACTCGACGCTCGCCGTCCCCGGCGCCATCGAGAGACCGAACTTCTGGTCCTCGTGGGCCGTCGCGATGAATTCGTGGGTGTGGGCGTGCACCCCGGGGGTCAGGCGCAGCATGACCTTCGCGCGGACCTCGCGCCGTTCGGGATCGGCCTCCGCGCGGGCAGCCGCAATCGCCGCGACCCGCTCGAGCTCGTCGAGGCTGTCCACGACGATCCGCCCGACGCCCAGGTCGAGCGCGCGCTCGATCTCCGCGTCCGACTTGTTGTTGCCATGGAGTCCGAGGGAGGCGCCGGGGAGGCCGGCCTTCACAGCGACGGCGAGTTCGCCGCCCGAGCACGTGTCGAGCCGCAGGCCCTCGTCGGCGGCCCACGCGGCGACCGCCGAACACAGGAAGGCCTTCCCCGCGTAATAGACGTCCACTCCCCCGCACACGTCGGCGAACGCGGCGTCGAACGCGTCCTTGAACGCCCGGGCCCGTGCGCGGAAGTCATCCTCGCTCAGGACGAAGAGCGGGGTGCCGAACCGCTCGGCGAGCTCGCCCACGCCGAGGCCGCCCACGGTGAGCTCGCCGCCCGGGCCGCGTTCGGCGTCGTGCGCCCACATCTTGGCCTCGAGTGCGTTGAGGTCTGCCGGCACGTCCAGCCAGGCAGGCGCAAGTGGCGAGCCGGGCGCCGTCGTGGCGGGAACCGCGGTCTGCTCCGTCATCGCTACATCCTCTCCGGCGCGGAAACGCCCAGGAGATCGAGTCCGTTCGCGAGCACCTGGCTCGTCGCGTCGTTGAGCCACAGGCGCGTGCGGTTGACGTCCGTGACCTCCTCGTCGCCCTGCGGCGCGATGCGGCAGTTGTCGTACCACGAGTGGTAGGCACTCGCGATCGTCTCGAGATGGCGGGCGACGCGGTGCGGCTCGCGGAACTCCGCGGCCTTGCCGACGATCGACGGGTACGCAGCGAGATGCGCGAGGAGTTCGCCCTCGGTCGGATGGGTGAGCAGCGCGGCGTCGAACGCGTCGCGCCCGTCGACCGCGCGCTCGACGCCCGCTGCGGAGGCGTTGCGCGCAGCGCCGCGCGAGCGCGCGTGGGCGTACTGGACGTAGTAGACGGGGTTCTCGTTCGAGTGCTTGCGCAGGAGCTCGGGATCGAGCGTGAGCGGCGAGTCCGCGGGGAAGCGCGCGAGCGAATAGCGCACCGCGTCCTTGCCGAGCCAGTCGATGAGGTCCTTGAGCTCGATGATGTTGCCCGCGCGCTTGGAAAGCTTCGCGCCGTTGACCGAGACGAGCTGGCCGATGAGGATCTCGATGTTCGCCTCGGGATCGTCGCCCGCGCACGCCGCGATGGCCTTGAGCCGGTTGACGTAGCCATGGTGGTCCGCGCCCAGGAGGTAGATCTTCTCGGGGAACCCGCGGTCCTTCTTGGACAGGTAGTAGGCGGCGTCGGCCGCGAAGTACGTCGGCTCGCCGTTCGCGCGGACGAGGACGCGGTCCTTGTCGTCGCCGAAGTCGGTCGTGCGCAGCCAGACCGCGCCGTCGGCGTCGAACACGTGGCCCTGCTCGCGAAGGCGCGCGACGGCGGATTCGATCGCCCCCGAGTCGTGCAGCCCGTCCTTCTCGGAGAAGTACACGTCGAAGGAGACGCCGAACGCCGCGAGCGTCGACTTGATGTCTTTCATCTGCGCCTCGTACGCGGCGTGGCGCACGATCGGCAGCGCCGCGTCGTCGTTGAGCTCGCGCACGTCCGGGTGCGCGACGAGCACCTCGTGGCCGAGGTCGACGATGTACTGGCCCGGGTAGCCGCCCTCGGGCACGTCGCGCCCGTGGAGGCGCGAGAGCACGGAGTTCGCGAAGACGTTCATCTGGCTGCCGGCGTCGTTGATGTAGTACTCGGCCGTGACGTCCGCGCCCGAGGCCCGCAGGACGCGGGCGATCGAGTCGCCGAGCGCCGCCCAGCGCGTGTGCCCGATATGCAGCGGGCCCGTCGGGTTGGCGGAGACGAACTCCATGTTGACCACGTGGCCGGCGAGCGCCTCGTTGCGGCCGTAGTCCGGGCCGGCCTCGACGATCGCCTTGGCGAGTGCGCCCGCGGCCGCGGCGTCGAGCGTGATGTTGAGGAAGCCCGGGCCGGCGACGTCGACGCTCTTGACGCCCTCGAGCGCGGCGAGGCGGCCGGCGAGGATCTCGGCGAAGGCGCGGGGGTTCATGCCGGCCTTCTTGCCGAGCTGGAGCGCGATGTTCGTGGCCCAGTCGCCGTGCTCGCGGTTCTTGGGCCGCTCGACTCGAATCTCGTCCGGCACGTCCACGGCGATGTCCCCGGCGCGCACGGCGTCGGCAAGGCAGGCGGAGATGGCGGAGGAGAGTTCTTCGGGAGTCACGAACCTAGCCTACCGGCGGCGTGCCGCCGCCTTGAAACCGCGCGGGCTCGGCCACAATGCTCACCACTCCGGGGTCGTCGTCAATGTACCGGGGGCGGCAGATGACCCAGCCTGCGACGGCGAGGACCACGAGGGTCACCCCGAGGAACGCGAACGACGCCGTCCACCCGCCCGTCGCGTCGTGCAGGATGCCCGCGAGGAGCGGCCCCGAGCAGGCAACCGTATAGCCGATGCCCTGCGCGAAGCCCGAGACAGCTCCCGAGGCCCGGTGCGAGCGCGTCCGGAGGTTGATGAGGACGAGGGCGAGCGGGAACGTTGCCGGGCCGAGCCCGGCGAGCGTCGACCACAGCGTCGTGGCCGTCCCGGGCGCAAGCCAGAGGCCGAGGTAGCCAGCAACGAAGCAGGTGACGCCGAACGCCACGACCGCGAACGGGTTCCGCAGGCGGCCCGCGAGGAGTGGGACGACGAGGCTGATCGGGAGCCCGAGACCCGAGAATATCGCCAGCTGGAGGCCGGCGTCGCCCGCGCTGAGCCCCGCGCCGGCTGCGATCGAGGGAAGCCATGCGAAGAGCGCGTACGTATTCAGCGACGTGCAGCCGAATAGGAGCGCGAAGGCCCACGCGGCCGGCGAGCGCCACGGGCGGACGACGGCGTGCGGCGGCTCGGGCGCCGTCGTCGCCCTTGCCCTCGGCGAGGACGACGGCGCACCGCGCCGAGCCCACGGCCCGAGCCACGGGATCATCGCGACCACGTTGAGCAGTGCCCACGAACCGATCGACGTACGCCAGCCGGCCACATCGGCGACGGGGACAGCGAGGAGCGGCGGCACAGTGGTGCCGAGGCTGATGACGGTGACGTAGAGCGCCGTCATGAGGCCGATGCGCCTCGGGAAGTACTTCTTGACCATGGGCGGCAGCACGACGTTGCCGGCGCCCATGCCCGCGAGCGCGAGGGCCGAGCCGACAAGGAAGAGCCACGTGCTCGGCGCGAACGCGCGCATCGCCTGGCCAACTCCCGCCGCGACCATCGACGCGATCGCGAGTGCCTCGACGCTCCAACGTCGCATGAACGTCGGAGTGACAAGGCCCGCGATCCCGAAGAGCGCGGTCGGGAGCATCCCGAGGATGCCGACGAGCCACGTCGGGAGGAAGAGCTCCTTCGAGATGTCGGCGGTGAGCGGCGGGACACTCGTGACGGCGGTGCGGAGCGTGAAGGCGACGATGAGGATTCCGAAGGCAGCGACGGCCCCTGCGCTCGTCGCCGCGCGCGAGACTTGTGTGGCGCCCCTTGATGCTTCGTCTGTCCCGGCTTCGCTCACGGAACGACGCTACAGCAGGGGCTCGCCGAGGGACGTCACCGCGGGCGCCGGCTCCTCGTGATTCCTGCCACGATCGCGAGGGCAGCCCCGATAACGAACAGGCCCGCTCCGCCGACCAGGAGCACCCTCTCGATCCCGAACATCGAGGTCGCCTGAAGATAGATGCCGTGAGGTATCTGCTCCTCCAGTGAGTCGAGGTGTGCGTACCGAACGAAGTATGAGAACAGCGCCAGGGCTGAGAAAAAGAGTCCCGCAACGCTTAGCGCAACATATACGGGAAACAAACCCATCGTCAATTGCCTTCCCACGCCAACCCCCCTCCGAAGACTTAGCCCGAGACCGAACCCCAGCCGCCCTCTAGGTAATTGCAATTGTAGACAGCCATCGTTGCCCAATTCCATGCTGGCCGCCATGACTCGAGATTATATTCCGGCAACGACGCAGGAAATCCAGCCAAATGACAGTAGAACTGTTCTTGGATGCTGGTGGTCCAGCGCCACGCCGCCCCACCCATCTTCGAACGAACCTCGTCGCGGTGCGCCCACCAAATCGAAGGCGCGGTGTTGGCGCCGCCCCATAACGTGGGCTTGACGTTGACCTTCCACCCGCCATTCGCGTCATACCACCACGGCTGGTAGTACAGATCAGCCCCCAGCCAAGGATCGGCCACGACAGGGTATGAAACTTCTGTGCCTAGATGATCGCCAAAGCAGCACCCCCAACCCCGGAGACGCCATCCAGCTTCACGGCATCCTTGCCAACTTCCGGCGCGATCCTCGCTACGGACTCATCGGGTGGTGTAGGCGGGGCTGCCGTCGACGGCGCCAGCCCAGCCAGCAGCAGCACCGCCACCGACCCTAGAACGAGCGTCGACCTCTTGGCATGACTGTTCATGATTCCCCCATTCGAAACCGCGTGCACCAGAACAATCCAGCTGAGCCCCGCGATAGCGCTAAAGAAAGCGCCACCATCGCGTTTCAGTTTGTCACTTCAGGCTAACAGGGCGATTCGAAAGTGTCACCGGATTTCAATGAAAAATTTTGAAGGGTACTGAGGCGCCGACTGCCCATTCGTCACAAATGAGCCATTTCTGTATCCGATATAGTGACGCAATCTCTCGACGATTCCGGTCGATCATCAGCCTGTAACCGATTGCTCGCCACGGACCATTACCGGACCGACTGCGCAACAGGAGCGGGCCCCAAGAGTTGAACACAGCACTGCGGCAACCACCCGGGCTTCCTGGCCCGGCTCCGTCGGCCAAGACCCACGAGCAACTCACAGCCCACGCACAGTCCTCGCGACGGTGAACCCCGATCCGCCCCGCTACGTTTAATGGACAACCATCGGTCCCGAGCCGATGGACCGACGCGTCACCACGACCCGATCACCCAGGACCCATGCCCATGCCCTCCGCTCCCATACACCGCCCTCGGCCGCTCCCCGCGCGGAAGCTCGTCCTGACCGCGCTGGCCGGCGCATCCCTGGCCGGGACGATCGCCGGATGCGCGCCATCGGCGGCGAACGCAGGCCAGGCCGGCGGGGCGGGGTCGCAGCTGACGACGACGCCGACCACCGCTGCTGCGTCGGGCGGCACGTCGGGCTCCTCAGGTTCCCACGCGTACCACGACGGGACGTTCAGCGCGGACGGCCACTACTCGTCGCCCAACGGGCCCGAGACCGTGGGGGTCACACTCACGCTCAAGTCCGGCGTCGTCACGGACGTGCAGATCACCGAACATCCGACGAGCGCGAACACCCGGCTGTTCCAGAAGCACTTCGCGTCCGGCATCAAGGACGTCGTCGTCGGGAAGAAGCTCGACGATCTCAACGTCAGCATCGTGGCGGGGTCTTCGCTCACCGGCCAGGGCTTCAACGACGCGGTGTCGATCATCAAGAACGAGGCCTCCTAGGAGAGGCATGGAGTCCTTCACATTCGAGGCGATTGGGACACTTTTCGAGGTCCGCACCGACGAGCCGCTCGGCGATGCCCTCGAATGGGCGCTCCTGCGCGAGGTCGAGCGCTTTGACTGGGTGTGGTCCAGATTCCGCCCGGACTCGATCGTGGCGCAGATGCGGGCGGGCAGCGGCCGCTGGGACCTCCCGTCGGAAAGCTCGCGGCTCGCCGAGCTGTATGCGCGCCTCTACCGCGTCACACGCGGGGCGGTGAACCCGTGGGTCGGGTCTAGCCTCGAACGCATCGGCTACGGACCCGGCTACGAGCTTGTCCCGTCCGGCGCCCCCGAACCAGCACCGCTGTGGGACGACGACCACCAGTGGGAGGGCACCGCCGTCGTCCTCTCCCGCCCCGGCGTGCTCGATATCGGCGCCGCCGGCAAGGGACTCCTGGTCGACCTGCTCGGTTCGATCCTCGCGGAGGCCGGGCACCCGGCCTTCGTCGTCGACGGGAGCGGCGACATCCTGCACGCCGGCCTGGCCCCGCTCCGGGTTGGCCTCGAGCACCCGTACCACGCGGACCAGGCGATCGGCGTCGTCGAGCTCGACGGGGCGGCGCTGTGCGCGTCGTCGGGCAACCGCCGTGCGTGGGGCGACGGATTCCATCACCTCCTCGACGCGCGGACGGGCGCGCCGGTGCGCTCGATCGTTGCCACGTGGGCGACGGCGCAGGACGCCATGACGGCGGATGCGCTCGCGACGGCCCTCTTCGTCGCCCCCGGCGAGGATCTCGCGGCGGAGTTCGCCACCGAATCCTCGGTCCCAGAGTGGCTTCAGGTCTTCGCCGACGGGCATGCCGAAGGCACCCCGTTCTTCATGGGAGGCCTCTTCTCATGACGCCGATCCTCACCGCCCCCAGCGCGGCCAAGGTCCGCCTCGACACTGCGCTCGGACGGATGAGCCCGTACCGGCTCGTCCTGTCGCTGCTCGCCGTGCTCGCGCTCTACAGCATGGTTCTCGACGGGCTCGGCTGGCTCACGTTCGGGGTGCCCGCAATGCTCGCCTCGCTCGCGGTGTGCGTGACGGTCTCATACGGCGTGAACCGCGGCGTCGCGGCGCTCTTCCGCGTCCGGCCACACACGGAATCGGCCCTCGTCACGGGGCTGCTCGTCTACTTCCTGTTCTGGCCGAGCCTGGCCCCGACCGATCTCGCCGCGACGGCCCTTGCGTGTGCGGTAGCCGCGGCCTCCAAGTACGTCCTTGCGTGGCGGGGCCGGCACGCCCTCAACCCGGCCGCCTTCGGCGCGTTCGCCGTCGGGCTCACGGGGTGGAGCGCGGCCGCCTGGTGGGTCGGGACGCCAGCCATGCTCTGGGCCGTCGTTCCATGCGCCCTCCTGGTGCTGTACCGCGTCGAGAGACTCGCGATGGCGGGGGTGTTCGCCGTCGTCGCCCTCGCCGGCACGAGCGCCGTCCTCGGAGCGGCGGGCGTCGCCCCCGGGCCGACGTTCACCCAGACCCTTGCGCAGGGACCGCTCGTGTTCTTCGCGGGGTTCATGCTCTCGGAGCCGGTCACGGCGCCCGGCCGGCGGATCCACCAGCTCGCCTACGCCGCCGTGATCGCGGCGGCCTATGCGCTCCCGTTCGGCCTCGGGCCGATCAGCGGTTCGCCCGAGCTCGCGCTCCTCGTCGGCAACGCGCTCGCATTCGCCCTTGGATTCTCCCGCGGCCTCGACCTCCGCTTCGTCGAGCGGCGACGGCTCACCCCCACGTCCCACGAGTTCGTGTTCGTGCCCCACCGCCCCGCGCGCTTCCTGCCGGGCCAGTACGCGGAGCTCTCCCTCCCCCACGCCGGCAAGGCTCTTGCCGGAAGTCGCCGGACGTTCAGCTTCGCGAGCGCGCCCTCCGCGGACGTCGTGACGTTCGGGGTCGGGACCGCTCCGCCGGTCTCGCCCGCGAAGCAGGTCCTGCTCGACCTCGTCCCCGGCCAGCGCGTGCAGGCCGCGACCGTGGGCGGCGACTTCGTGCTTCCGCGGAATCCCGCGGTACCGCTCGTCTTCGTCGCGGGAGGCATCGGCCTCATGCCGTTCGCCTCGATGCTCCGCTCGCTCAAGAGCACCGGCGAGGCGCGCGACGTCGTCTTCCTCATCTCGGTTCCCAGCGCGGACGAGCTCGCGTTCGCCGACGTGCTCAAGGCGTCGAAAGCCCGGGTCATCGTGAGAACGTCCGACGGCGACGCGCCGCCCCCTTTCGCTGAGGACGCCGGGCCGGCCCTGTTCAGCGCCGCGCGACTGCGCGAGCTCGTGCCCGACATCGCCGAGCGGACAGCGTACGTCTCGGGCCCGCCGTCGTTCGTCGGCGCGGTCGCCCCCGCGTTGCGGCACGCGGGTGCTCGGCGCGTGCGGCGGGACGCCTTCTCGGGATACTGAGCAGCGTTCGGCGGCCTCGCCTTCAGGCGTAGGCTGGCCGTGGTCGGCACGACCCGCACCTCGTAAGGAGAAGCCATGGACCAGGACATCCAGGGACGCATCAAGCAGCTCATCGACGAGGAGCACCGCCTGCGGTCGGCCGTCGGCGAGGGCACCATGACCGCTGACGAGGAGCATGCGCGGCTCCGCTCGATCGAAACCGAGCTCGACCAGTGCTGGGACCTCCTGCGGCAGCGGCGCGCGAAGCGACAATACGGGGAAAACCCCGACGACGCCGCGGCCCGCTCCGAGGACGTCGTCGAGAAGTACCTCGGGTAGCCGCCGACCGGCGTGGCGCCTTGCGCTCCCCCCGGTTTGCGTGGGCGGGGCGGGCACCTGATAAGCTCGATAAGTCCCCTCGGGAGGCGGCGGCGCTGCTCTAGTGCCGCGATTCCCGGGACACATGGGCCCTCGTAGCTCAGGGGATAGAGCGTCTGCCTCCGGAGCAGAAGGCCGTAGGTTCGAATCCTATCGAGGGCACCATCGTCGATGGCCCCGCCGTTCACTCGGCGGGGCCATCGTGTTTCCTGAGGCAGTCAGGACGTGGGAACGTCCATGCCGAACAGCCCGTAGATCCCGCTCACGTCACGGTCCTTCCAGAAGCGCAGCCAGAGCCCCGCGCGCTCACGGGACAGCGCACCGAGCTCTTCCATGACGGCCGCCGCGAAGTCAGTCGGTGCCCACGAGCCCGCGGTCACGATCGTGCCACCCGCCCGGGTGCGGCCTCGGACGGCGTGCGGTTCGATCGCGAACCTGGCCCTGCCGTGGTAGTTGGGCCACTTCTCGAGCTGAGCCAGCTCGTTGCCGGTGTGGTCGACGTCGTCGAGCAGGCCCGCCCCGCCCATCGCGTCGACGGCGCCGCAGATCGCGGCAACAAGCTGTCCGTCCCGCTTGCGTCGGGCCGCGAGCTCAAGGGCAGCGCCGTTGACCCCGTCGCCGAACCACGAGGTGCCGCCGCACAGGACGAGCGCGTCGAACGGCTCGTCCGCGACATCGGCGAGCGCCGCATCTGGAGCCACGCGGAGTCCGCCCATGCTCGTCACCGCCCCGCCCGTCGCGGTCGCCACCGTGATCGCGGCTGCTCGCTCGGTGACCTCTCGCTGGCGCAGCTCGCTCATGAGATAGCCGACCTCCCAGTCGGCCATGCCCTCCGGGAGGTACACGAGCACGCGCAAGGCCACCGCAGATGAGTCCTGGTCTGATCCGTTCCGTTCCTCAGTCATGGCTCAACGCTAGGACTGCTCGCGGACAGGGCGTGTCCGCTGGCCCAGGCCGTAGCGGTGCCGCTTCCCCGCAAATGTGCCGCGGACCCGCGGCCCCATTGCGGCGAAGGGCGCCCGGTGCATGTGTGGGCGACCACTAGACTGGATCAGCCATGTCCCTGACGATCACGTACCCCAGCGCCCTGCCCGTCTCCGAGCGGCGTGACGAGCTCATGGCGGCCATCGCCGCGAACCAGGTGACGATCATCGCGGGCGAGACCGGCTCTGGGAAGACCACGCAGATCCCCAAGATGTGCCTCGAGCTCGGCCTCGGGGAGAGGGGGCTCATCGGCCACACCCAGCCGCGGCGTCTCGCGGCGCGCACGGTCGCCGAGCGCATCGCGGAGGAACTCGGCGTCGAGCTCGGCCAGGAGATCGGCTTCCAGGTGCGGTTCACAGGCGAGGTCGGCCCGCAGACCAAGGTCAAGCTCATGACCGACGGCATCCTCCTGGCCGAGATCCAGCGGGACAGGCTCCTGCGGCGCTATTCGGCGATCATCATCGACGAGGCGCACGAGCGCAGCCTCAACATCGACTTCATCCTCGGGTACCTCAAGCGGGTCCTCCCCCAGCGTCCCGACCTCAAGGTCATCATCACGTCGGCCACGATCGACCCGGATCGCTTCGCGCGGCACTTCGCGCGCGAGCTCCCGGACGGGACGGCGGAGCAGGCACCCGTGCTCGAGGTCTCGGGGCGCACGTTCCCGGTCGAGATCCGCTACCGTCCGCTGGTTGCCGACGCGGCGGGCACAGCGGACGACGACGAATCCGCCGTCGCGCGCTCCGACGACGCCCTCGAGGACGACCGCGATCCCCTCGACGCGGTGTGCGACGCCGTCGACGAGCTCTCGCGCGAAGACCCGGGCGACATCCTCATCTTCTTCTCCGGCGAGCGCGAGATCCGCGACGCCGCCGACGCGCTCGCCGCGCGCATCCAGCGGAACCGCGCGCTCGCCAACGCCGAGATCCTCCCGCTGTTCGCGCGCCTCTCCCTCGCGGAGCAGCACCGCGTCTTCACCCCGGGCGGACGACGGCGGATCGTCCTCGCGACGAACGTCGCCGAGACGTCGCTCACCGTGCCGGGCATCAAGTACGTCATCGACACGGGCACGGCCCGTATCTCGCGATATTCACACCGCACGAAGGTCCAGCGGCTCCCGATCGAGCGCGTCTCGCAGGCCTCCGCGAACCAGCGCGCGGGCCGCTGCGGCCGCGTCTCGGACGGCATCTGCATCCGCCTCTACTCGGAGGAGGACTACCTCTCCCGCCCGGAATTCACGGACCCTGAGATTCTGCGCACGAACCTCGCCGCCGTCATCCTTCAGATGACCGCGATGGGGATCGCGCGCGGCCCGAAGGACGTCGAGGCGTTCCCCTTCGTCGAGCCGCCCGAGAGCCGCGCGATCAACGACGGCGTGACCCTCCTCCGCGAGCTCGGCGCCCTGGCGGAGAACGGCGCGGGGTCGGGCGGCCCAACGCACGACGGCGAACGCGGCCGTGGGGGCCGTGGCGCGAAGGGTGCGCTCACCGCCGTCGGCCATCAGCTCGCCCAGCTCCCCGTCGATCCGCGCCTCGGCCGCATGATCGTCGAGGCTTCGAAGCGGGACTGCGCCCGCGAGGTCATGGTGCTGGCCGCCGCGCTCACGATCCAGGACCCGCGCGAGCGCCCCACGGACAAGCGGCAGCTGGCCGACGAGAAGCACGCACGCTTCAAGGACGAGAACTCGGACTTCTCGGCCTACCTCAACCTGTGGAACTACCTCCAAGAGCAGCAGCGCGAGCTTTCCTCCTCGGCGTTCCGCCGGCTCTGCAAGGCCGAGTTCATCAACTACCTCCGCGTGCGCGAATGGCAGGAGCTGTTCCAACAGCTCCGGCAGCTCGCCCGGCCGCTCGGCATCAGCCTGGGCCCTGGACGGGATACAGATCCGGTGGGCAAGCACGACGCCGTTCATCAGTCACTCCTCGCCGGCCTCCTGAGCCACATTGGCCTGCTCGACGAACGCAAGCGCGAGTATTCCGGCGCGCGCGGGACGCGGTTCGCGATCTTCCCCGGCTCTGCGCTCTTCAAGAAGAGCCCCACGTACGTCATGGCAGCCGAGCTCGTCGAGACGAGCCGCCTGTGGGCACGGACCGCGGCCAAGATCGACCCCGAGTGGGCTGAGCTCGTGGCCCCGCACCTCGTCAAACGGACTTACTCGGAGCCCCACTGGTCCAAGCGCATGGGCTCGGTCATGGCGTACGAGAAGGTCACGCTCTATGGCGTGCCGGTCGTTCCGCAGCGGCGCGTGAACTTCGGCCGCATCGACCCCGCGCTGGCGCGTGAGCTGTTTATCCGGCACGCCCTCGTCGAAGGCGATTGGCGCACGCACCACACCTTCTTCAAGCGCAATCGCGCCCTGCTCGAGGAAGTGGACGAGCTGGAGACGCGCGTGCGCCAGCGTGGCCTGCGCGTCGACGACGAGACCCTCTTCGACTTCTACGACGAGAGGATCCCCGAGAACGTCGTCTCGGAACGGCATTTCGACGCGTGGTGGAAGACGGCCCGGCAGGCGGACGCGCACCTCCTCGACTTCGACCGTGCACTGCTCCTGAGCGATCGCGCCGAGGACGTCGACGACGCCGCGTACCCGAAAATCTGGCGGCAGGGCTCATTCGAGCTCCCCCTCGCCTACGAATTCCAGCCCGTCGCGCCCGGTGGCACGCCCGATCCGAACGACGGCGTCACCGCCGAGGTTCCGGTCCTGTTCCTCAACCAGCTCGACCCCGAGGCGTTCCGCTGGCAGATCCCCGGCCAGCGGGTGGACCTCGTCGCGGCGCTCATCAAGTCCCTGCCCAAGCAGGTACGCAAGAACTTCGTGCCGGCGCCCGACGTCGCGCGGCAGGCCGTCGCGGCGCTCGAGGCCGACTTCGACCCCGAGAGGGACGACCTCGAGCCATCGCTCGAACTCGTGCTCCGGCGGATCAAGGGCCAGATCATTCCGCCAGGCTCGTGGAACTGGGACGCGGTGCCGCCGCATCTCAAGATGTCGTTCAGCGTCGTCGATTCCCGGGGCAAGGTCCTCGGCACGGGCAAGGACCTGGCCGCGCTCCAAGAACAGCTCGCGCCCGCGACCCGGCGAGCGATCGCCGAGTCGCTCGGCGCCACGCCGCAGCCCCCGAAGTCGGGCCGTGCAACGCCGACATCGGGTCCCGTACCGCCGACATCGGGTGGCGTGGCGCCGACATCGGGTCCCGTACAGCCGACATCGGGTGGCGTGGCGCCGACATCGGGTGGCGTGGCGCCGAGATCGGGCCCCGCAAGCACGACGTCGGGGCTCACCGAGCGCACCGGCCTAGCCGATTGGAGCGTGGGGACCCTCGAGCGCACGGTGAGCGCCGTCGTCGCCGGCCACACGGTGACCGGCCACCCGGCGCTCGTCGACGAGGGCCGCGGCACGAAGGCCCAGACGGGCGCGCGTGGGACAGTGGGCCTCCGCGTGTTCCAGAGCGAGGAGGACCAGCTGCGAGCTCACCGCGCCGGGGTCATCCGGCTGCTCGCGCTGCGCATCACGCCGCCGGACCGCTATGTGCTCGAGCACCTCAACAACCGCGAGAAGCTCACGTTCAGCCAGAACCCGCACGGGAGCGTCCCCGATCTCATCGCGGACTGCGTCCTCGCGGCGATCGATCGGTTGGTGCCTGCTGAGCTCCCGTGGGACCGCGCCGCGTTCGACACCCTCTACGACCACGTGCGGGCCGAGCTCATCGACACGGTCTTCGCGGTCACCGCGATCGTCGAGCAGGTGCTCGCGGCGTCGCTGCGCATCGGCAAGCAGCTCAGGGGCGCGACGAGCCTCGCGCTCGTGAGCGGCCTCAACGACGTCAAGGCCCAACTCGAGCAGCTCGTCTACCCGGGTTTTGTAGCACGCACGGGCTACGCCCAGCTCGCGCACTTGCCCCGCTACCTGCGCGCCATCGAACGCCGCCTCGAGAAGCTGCCCACGAACGTCCAGCGCGACGCGGTCGCGATGGCCACGGTCCAGGCGCTCGAGGACGGCTACGACGACGCCGTCGCGGCGCTCGCCCCGACCGGGCGGAACGAGGCCAAGCTCGACACCGTCCGGTGGATGATCGAGGAACTGCGGGTGAGCCTCTTCGCCGTCGAGCTAGGCACGGCCGGCAAAGTCTCGGAGAAGCGTGTCCGCCAAGCCCTCAACGAGGCGCTCGCCCCGGCCTAAAACCAGAGCGAGCGCATCCACCATTAGCAGCCGGAAACAGGTCCTACCCAGGTGCCGCCTCAGGCCGTGACGTTGCACGGTAGCGTTTTTCCGCCCGCAGGAACGCTGAACGGTCCATATTGCGTTCCACGCACAGTTACCTTGATGTATTGATCAAAAGTATAGTTCTGTGACGTATCACACCGCGTCTGCTCGTAGGCATTCGCAACCCTAGAATACTGGCTGTTGTTCGATCTGACCGGCCCCGCTTCAGGGGAAAAGATTCCGCAAAGCGGCCACCCAGCCGAGCAGGTGGACCGAAGCGTCACATCAATGTAATGGGGATACAGGCTCGTCGTAGAAGCGCAAGAACTTGTAGCGCCCCACACGATGGTGTTGTTAAGAATGTGCATATCAATGCCTGATCCCGTGCAGACACCAACGCTCCATCCGGAAGCCATCATACGACCATCATTCTTTGCTTTCTTACCATTCGATGCGTCTTCGGGAATCTGGAGCACGTAATTGCCCCCGGCATCGGAGATGATTTTTGCCCCGAGTTTGTCGATCTGCATGATCGCCGTCGATGGATCAACACCGTTCGATGAGGCAAAAGCGAGGGTTCCCGCATCTGTTACCCTAACCGAATTGGGAACATTTGAGCCCGACTGCGGCCAATCGGGTGGCAGAGACGATGCAGAGAGCGGAGTGCGACGGTCAGAGCCAAAACGGCGGTAATAATCGACTTCAAAAGTTTCATAATTCCCCCAAGATCACGAGATTGGCCGACAAGGCGAGTCTTACCCATCCGCATCCTCGAGGTCAACAGTCGAGGGAATCTTTAAAACTACCACCGCCGCCCCCAGCCTCCGGCTACCAGCCATCCGGCGGGTTTGAAGGACCCAAATGCGACCACAGCGGTGCCGCATTTGCCCGCAGACACCACCCAGACACCTGCGCCCCTCGCCCCGCACGGAATCTGATCAGCTAGAAGAGCTCCTCTCCTCTAAGCACCCGCTCCACGTCCGCGACGTTCAGGCCTGATATTTCTAGAATCCAGCCGACGCCGAATCCAGTGGCGTGCGCTTCTCTTATCGCGGCCCCTAGCGTGATGGCTGCCTTCCTACATGCTTCTGACGTTTCGCGCAGACCCAAAGAGGCCTCTTGGAGAGGTAACCGAACCTCATCGGGCGGCATGACAAACTTCGCCGTCTCGTCATCTTCGCGGAAAGTCCAATCCGAATTCACACTTGCCCCCCATTACGAATTGCTTGCTCAGATTGCGCAGCCAGCACGTGCATTGACTACGACTCCGGCACGAACTCCCCGTGCCCTGCATCGCGGAGCGCCTGGCGGATCTTCTCCGCGGCGGCTTCCATCGTCGCGGGGTCAGGATGATGCTGGGCGCGCTGGAAATTGAACTCGGCCTCGGAGCTCGCTGGCCACACGTGCACGTGCAGGTGGTGGACCTCGAAGCCTGCGATGATGACGCCCGCCCGCTCGACGCCGAACGCCTCGACCTGGGCCTGCCCGATCGTCTGGGCGATGCGCATGACCCTGTCGAGCAGCTCCGGCGAGGCGTCCGTCCAGCGGTCGACCTCCTCGCGCGGCACGACGAGCGTGTGCCCGTCCGCGAGGGGCCCGATGCTCAGGAAGGCCACGACGTCGTCGTCCTTCCACACGAAGCGCCCGGGGATCTCGCCGTCGATGATCTTGGTGAAAATCGTGCTCATCGCTGTCCTTCCTGCGCCTCGTGCGAGGCTGTCGAATCATTCCTGAGGGTCGAGGCGTCGAGAACGAAGCGGTACTTCACGTCACCGGCGACCATGCGGTCGTGCGCGGCATCGAGGCCGTCTGCGTCCACGAGCTCGACGTCGGCGGCGATCCCGTGCTCAGCGCAGAAGTCGAGCATCTCCTGGGTCTCGGCGATGCCGCCGATGAGCGAGCCGCCGTAGGAGAGGCGCTGCCTGACGAGGAGCCGCGGGTCGACTGGCGGCATCGGGCCCGACGGGAGGCTCAGCTGGAACAGGGCCCCGTCAAGCCGCAGGGTGCGGAGGTACTCGTTGACGTCGTGAGGGGCAGCGACCGTGTCGATGACGAGGTCGAGCGAGCGGTGCGCGGCCGCGAGCTGCTCGGGGTCTGAGGTCACCACGACGTGGTCCGCGCCCAGCTCGCGCGCGGCGCTGGCCTTGGCCTCGGAGCGGGTGAAAACGGTGACGTCGGCACCCATGGCCTTCGCGAGCTTGACCGCCAGGTGGCCGAGCCCGCCGAGGCCTACGACGCCGACGCCCTCGCCCGGCTCCAGGCCGAAGTACCGAAGGGGCGAATACGTCGTGACGCCCGCGCACAGGAGAGGGGCGGCCTCCGCCGGATCGAGGGCGTCGGGGATGCGCAGCACGAACCTCTCGTTGACGACGATGCGCTCGGAGTAGCCGCCCTGGGTTAACTCGCCGCCGTTCCGGGGATCCGGGACGCCGTACGTGCCCACGTTTCCCCGCTCGCAGTATTGCTCGACGCCGTCGAGGCAGTTGGCGCATTCGCGGCACGAGTCCACAAGGCACCCCACCCCCACGCGATCGCCGACCGCGAAACCGCGAACCTCGTCGCCGACCCGCCGCACGCGTCCCACGATCTCGTGGCCGGGGACGAGGGGCCACGGCCGTTCGCCCCATTCGCCGCGCGTCGCATGGACATCGGAATGGCACAGGCCGCAGAACTCGATGTCAATCTCGACGTCGTCGGGCTTGACCTCGCGCCGATGCACGGTGAGGGGCACCAGCCCACTCGAGGCCGACGTCGCGCCGTAGGCGGCGACATCACTGCCCCCGGCGGGCACCTCGGCGTCGTTCGACAGTGCGGACGACGGCGGTTCGGCGACTTCGGCGGGCAGGCCGCGGCGCAGCTTGTCCGCCCCTGGCATGACGGGGCGTCCTGGAGTCATGCTCCTGACGCTATCCCATCGCGCGGGCCGATCGCATGGCCGGTCAGGCTACGGCTCCTCGCCGACCGCGACCGGGCGGGAGGGGTCGCGCGACCATTGCGAGAACGAACCCGGGTAGAGCGCGGCCTCGAAGCCCGCGATGGCGAGGGCGGCGACGTCGTGCGCCGCCGTGACGCCCGAGCCGCAATAGACGGCGACAGGCCGTCCCTGCTCGACGCCGAGCCCCTCGAAACGCCGCCGAAGCGCGTCGGCGGGCAGGAAGGTCCCATCCTCGCCAAGGTTGCCCGCCGTCGGAGCGCTCACGGCCCCCGGTATGTGCCCGGCTCGGGGATCGACGGGCTCGACCTCGCCTCGGTACCGCTCGCCCGCGCGCGCATCGAGGAGGACGCCGTCGAACGCGGCGGCCCCGTCGGCGTCGAGCGTCGGCATCGCACCCGATCGCAGGGTCACGTTCCCCGGGGCGGGCGTGCGGGTTCCTTCCTCGAGCGGGTAGCCTTCGGTCGTCCACGCCGTGAGACCGCCGTCGAGGATCCGGACGTCGATCCCTGCGTCGCGCAGCATCCACCACGCGCGCGCCGCCGCCTGCCCGGACGTCGCGTCGTAGACGACCACGGCGTCGCCGTCGTCGATCCCCCACCTGCGGGCGGACTCCTCAAAGCGCTCCGGGCTCGGAAGCGGGTGGCGACCGCCCGCGGCCTCCTCGGGGCTGCCGGATGCGACCGGGACCGCGAGCTCGCTCTCGAGGTCCGCGAACACGGCGCCCGGGATGTGGCCCTCGCGGTACGCGTCGCGGCCGTTCGGCCCGCCGAGCGCCCAGCGGACGTCGACCAGGACCACGCGGCTGGCCCCGAGGCGCTCCCTGAGCTCGGGAGCGGAGATCAGGACCGTTGGATTCACTCGTGCTGTGCTCATCGTCCCCACCCTAGCCCGCGCGCCGCTCGCGGCGGCATAGGCTTTCCTGGTGGAATCTCATGCCGAACCCCGCGACAGCCGCCCGAGCGTCGATCACGATCCCCTCGGAGCCGAGCGGGCGTGGGCCAACGAGGCGATCCGGCGCATCGAGGCCGACGCGCGCCGGAGCGCGGACACGCATCTGCACGCGATCCCGCTCCCCGCGGAATGGGGCGTCGAGGTCTACCTCAAGGACGAATCGACCCATCGCACGGGAAGCCTCAAGCACCGCCTCGCGCGCTCCCTCTTCCTCTTCGGCCTCGTCAACGGCTGGATCCGGGAGGGCGCAACCGTCGTCGAGGCGTCGAGCGGAAGCACCGCGGTCTCGGAGGCGTATTTCGCGCGCCTCATCGGGGTGCCGTTCGTCGCCGTCATGACACGTGGGACGAGCCGCGAGAAGATCGCCCTCATCGAGTCTTACGGCGGCCGCTGCCATTTCGTCGACGCGGCGGGCGAGGTCTACGGCGAGGCCGCGCGGCTGGCCGAGGCGTGCGGCGGCCACTATCTCGACCAGTTCACCTACGCCGAGCGGGCCACCGACTGGCGCGGCAACAACAACATCGCCGAGACGATCTTCGCCCAGCTCGAGGTCGAGAGGCACCCAGTGCCGCGCTGGATCGTCGTCGGCGCGGGCACGGGCGGGACGAGCACGACGATCGGCCGCTATGTGCGGTACCGCAGGTTCGCGACGCGGCTCGCGGTCGTGGACCCCGAGAACTCCGCGTTCTACCCGAGCTGGGCCTCCGGAGGCGCGGCCGACGGCGGGGCGTCCCGGATCGAAGGCATCGGGCGTCCGCGGCTCGAACCGAGCTTCAACCCCGCCATCGTCGACCGCATGATGCGCGTGCCGGACGGCGCGTCCGTCGCCGCGATGCGGGACCTCACCTCCCGGTTCGGATTCGACGCCGGGCCCTCGACCGGGACGAACCTGTGGGGCGTGTGGCAGCTCGTCGCCGAGATGATCGCGACCGGTGAGCGCGGGAGCATCGTGACGCTCATGTGCGACGGCGGATCCCGCTACGCGAATTCGTATGGCAACGATGCGTGGCTCGCGGAGAACGGCCTCGATCCCGCCCCGTACGCGAGGGCGATCGAGGAGTTCTTCGCGACGGGGCGATGGACCGGCTGAGCCTCACAGCTCGACGGTCTCCCCCGGCTCGAGGTGCACGAACTCGGTTCCGTAGATAGACCCGACCCGCTTCGCGTGGCCCTCGACGAGGCCAGTTCCCAGCTCATTGAGCAGGGCGTTGTGGATCGGGAACGCGCGGCGGGCCCGCACGGAGATGATGAAGTCGAGGACTTCGCCGATCTTGTTCCACGGTGCGTGGATTGGCACGAGCAGCGTGCCGACGGCGATCCCGTGCGGAACCGTAAACGAGTCGCCGGGGTGGAATACCTCGCCGTCCACGAGGTAGCCGATGTTGGCGACGACGGGGACGAGCGGGTGGATGAGCGCGTGCTGGCTGCCGAACGTCTGGACTCGATAGCCCGCGGCCTCGAACTCGGCGTTCTGCTCGGCCGCGTGGATGCGATCCGCCGCGCCTGGCGCCGCCGCACGGAGCTGTTCGGCGACCTTCGCGGGAGCCCACGCCTCGAGGGCGGTGTCCTGGGCGAGGACCGCGGCGACGCGATCGACGTCGACGTGGTCGGCATGCTCATGCGTCACGAGAAGCGCCTCCGCCCCGCGCAGCGCCTCCTCGACCTCGGAGAAGCTGCCCGGGTCGATCACGAGCACGCGGCGGGCCCCGCCGTCGTCGGGCGCTCCCCCGCCCGCGCCCGAGGCGGGCTTGTCGAGCCGGACGCATGCGTGGGTGTACTTCGTGAGCCTCATGCAGGCCAGTCTAGGCAGGCTTGTTAGGCTGGAATATCTGCGAACGGACGGCGTTCTTGAAGGGAAGGCCGGAAGTAAAGGTCTTCGCGGAGGAAGCGATTCGGGCGGCTCGTCCGGGACGGAGGATGCAGTGACCGGGACGACGACGGGCCACACACGCGCGTCCGGAGGGCGCGAGCAGCGTGTCACGAAGCAGAAGGTCGCCGTGAGCGAGGCGCTCGACGATCTGGCCGACTTCGTCTCGACCCAAGATCTGCACCGCATCCTCCAGGACCGCGGCGCCTCCGTCTCCCTGGCGACGACCTACCGCATCGTCCAGGCCATGGCCGAGGACGGACTCCTCGACGTCCTGAGGACCGACGACGGCGAGGCCCGCTATCGCCGGTGCGAAGCCCACGGCCACCATCATCACCTCGTGTGCCGGCGCTGCGGCAAGGCGGTCGAGATCGAGGCCCCTGCCGTCGAGTCGTGGGCGAGCCGCGTCGCGGCCGATCACGGCTACACGGCCGTCGAGCACACGGTCGAGATCTTCGGGCTGTGCTCCGAGTGCTCCGCGGCCATGGCGGCCGAAGGCGACGCGGAGGGCTGAATCGCCGCATCACAGCCGAATTCAGGCGTTGTGAGGGCCGTATTGCGCCCTCGCCACCCCGCTACAGGACTGAACCCGTCAGGGCTTGATCGCCCGCTCCCGCCACCACGGGTCATGCATCCGGATCAACTCCCAAGTCTGGATGTTTGGCTGAGGCTCTGGATGTTTGGCTGAGGCCTTCTGCATACCGGTCGTCCGGATTAGTCTGCAGCCATCGTTCGCTGTGGCGGGGCTCACGGGAGTGTGGCGCACCGCCCTTTTCGGGGGGAAGGCCTGCTGATGTCTGTGTTTTGCGGGGGTTTTGCGCGCTCTTTTTCGGGTCTGGCGGCCGTGCTCGGGGCGGCTGCCCTGGCCTTCGGCTCCCTGGTCTGCGCCGGTTCCGGGCCGGCGTTTGCTTCGGTCGACGGGGCAGCGGTCCCTGCGGCCACGCCGGCTCGGGCGACGCAGGAGGAGGCCGCCATGTCGCGCGCAAGGAGCACCGGGGCAAGGGTGCGGGTGGATGCGCTCACGACCGAGACCCGGGTGGTGGACGCGAATCCGGACGGGACGTTCACGGCGACGGTGACCGCATCGCCGGTGCGGATGCGCTCAGGCTCGGGGTGGGCGGACATCGACCCGGCCCTGGCCGACGACGGGACGGCGGTCCGCCCGCGGATGGCACCCCTAGATGTGAGCTTCGCCCGCGGCGGGGACGCCCGGATGTCCACGGTCGGGGACCGCAAGGGCCACGGCATCGAGCAGTGGTGGCCTTACGGGAGCCTGCCCGCCCCGGTCCTGTCGGGCAACCAGGCCACGTACCCGGACGTCCTGCCTGGGGTCGACCTGGTCCAGATCGCGGGCTGGGACCGGGCGGGCCAGGTGTTCAAGGTCAAGAACAAGGAGGCGCTGGCCGACCCCCGGCTGAAGGGGCTGCGCATCCGTCTGAAGGCGGCCGGCGCCACGGTCGAGCCTGACCGGAACGGCGGGGTCGCGATACGCGGGGCCGACACCGGGCAGGTGGAGCTGGCGGCGTCCAAGGGCCAGTGGTGGGACACCAGGTACCCGGACACGTCCGCGGCGGACCCGGGCGGGCCGGGCCTGTCGCACCCGTTCGACCTGGGCCTGTCCACGGACGCCAAGGGGGCCGCCTCGACCGGGATCGCCGGCGCAGTCGGGGACCCGGCGGGACTGGCGTTCCCGGTGTACATCGACCCGGACTACACGTCCCAGCGCCGTGACTTCCTGTACGTGGACTCGGCGTTCCCGGCCTATTCGTACTGGGACGCGCCGTCGTACACCGACGGCAGCGTCCATGTCGGGTTCCTGCCCGCGGCTTGGGACTACACCTACGGGTACAACCACACCACGCGGGGGTTCTACCAGTTCGACACGACTGCGAGCCAGGGCGCGGTGATCCTGGCGGCGAAGTTCAGCGTCTGGGAGCTTTGGTCTTCCTCGTGCACGCCCACGACAGTGCGCGCGTACGTCACCGGCGGGATCACCCCGTCCACGAACTGGAACAGCCAGCCGGGGCAGATCCAGCAGCTCGACGCGAAGACCTTCGCGTACGGGAACTCTGCGAGCTGCCCGCAGTCCGCGGTCGGGTTTGACATGATGGCCGCCAAGACCCTCCTGCCGACCACCCCTCAGTGGACGGTGGGCCTGTACGCGGACAACGACACCTCGGACCCGCTGAGCTGGAAGCGCTTCGACAACGGGGCCACGGCCGGGCACAACGCCCAGATCACCATCACGTACGGGCACCCGCCCAACCCGCCCAAGGTGACCGCCGTGTCGGGGTGCGCCAAGTACTGCACGAGCGACAGTGCGGTCGGGAACAGCGGGATCATCCGCACCGCGGGCCCGGTGTTCACGGTCTCCGGGTCCGATCCGGACGTGAACGACGGGTGGATCACCGCGTGGATGTCGGTGACGAAAGAGGGCGAGGCGAACGCCCGGTGGTGGATGGGGGCGGGGCAGCCGGTGTGGATGAGCCCGGTCAACGGGTCGGGCTCCTGGGGGTACGCCTCGACCGGCCAAGGCACTGGCCAGGCGCTGCCTGACGGGCACTACAAGTTCTCGGTGACCCTGGTGGACCAGCAGGGTCTGGTGTCCGCGACCACGGACTACTGGTTCTGGGTCGACACGGCCGCCCCGCCCGCGCCGCAGATCACGGCCCCGGCCGCCCTGGCCTCGGGAAACGACCCCAACGGGGTGGTGGGGGCGACCACGTACACGTTTACGGTCTCTGCGCCCTCCTCGGCGTACCCAGTGAGGGGCTTCATCTACGCGGTGACCGAGGGCGGGGCGACCCCGCCGGCACCGGATGCGGGCATGCAGTGCGGGAACCGGACCGGGGCGTTCGTGATGGTCTGCGCCCTGGGCCCCTCGAGCAGTGCGTCGTTCACCGTCGCGGCGGTGGACGCGTCGACGTCGGTGAGCGCGTGGACGGTGGACGACGCCGGCAACATCGGCACCTGCACCCCGTCGACCTGCCCGATGGCCCCGGACCGGTCGGCCATGTCGCCGGTGACGACCTTCGCGGTCGGGAAGACAGCACCGGACCCGGCCAGGGCGATGGACCTCTCCGACTCGGCCGCCGGCACCTCCAGGACCGGGATCACCGTCTCCGGGTTCAGCGGGCCGAGCGGGGCCTGCGCGACGGAGCCGGTGAGCGCCTTCGCACCGGAGGGCTTCTCCTACACCGGCGGGTACAGCGCCACCGCCGCGGGGCAGGCAGTCGACTCCTCAAAGTCGTTCACCGCCTCCGTGTGGGCCTGCCCCTCCGGGACCTCGCCGTCGACGGTGCTGTCCCAGGCCGACGCCACCGGGGCCTCCCAGCTGAGGCTGGGCATCGCCGCGGACGGGAAATGGGCCCTGACCACCCGTGCCGCCGACGGAACCGAGACCGCGGTCGAGGGGGTCAACACGGCCCCGGCTGGGCAGTGGACCCTGGTCAGCGCCCAGTACGACAGCGTCAACGCCCAGCTGCGCATCAGCGCCTCCTACTCCAACACGAAGGACACATGGGTCGTGGCGGTGGCGAAGCCCCCGGCCGCGCCGGGGACGGGAACCCAGATCTACCTGGGCAGGAAGTCGGCCTCGGACACCCAGTCCTACACCGGCCTGCTCGTCCGCCCTGTGCTGACCCAGGCCGTCCTGACCGCCCAGCAGCTGCAGAACCTCTGGGGCAGCACAGCCGCCGGGACCAGCCAGATCCTCTACTAGCACCGACCTCTGCCCGCACCGGCACCCATCGAGGGGAGAACCGACATGGCCAGGAAGACCCGCCCGTCCCTCGCGGCCGCGATCGCCGCAGCCTTCGCCGTGGTCATTGCGGCGGCGTCCCCGCCGGCGCTGGCTGTGGCGGCCCCGTACGTTCCGCCGCCGATGTGGCAGGCCCCGACCATTCCCGTCGTGCCCGCAGGCCCGGCCCATGGCCCGGCCGATCCGTTGACCACGCCGGGCGGGCCCGGCACCCAGGCCACCGTCAGGGGGGCCGCGGCGGCCAAGGTGCCCTCCGTCGCAGGCGGGCACGGCTCTGCCCGGGGCGCGGTGCCGATGGCCGCGCCGACGACGAACACGGCCGGGGCAGGGGACTTCGCGGCCCTGCCGGGCAGCTCGGCGGGATCGTGGGGGGTGACCGGCCAGACCGGGGCGTTCACTTGGTCCTACCCTTTCACTGTGCGGAAGGCTCCGGCCGGGCCGACCCCGCAGCTGGCGTTCTCCTACGACTCCACCCGGGTCGACGGGCTCACCTCGGCGACGAACAACCAGGCCTCCGTGGTCGGGGACGGGTGGGCACTGGCCGGGGCGGGGCGGATCAGCCAGCGATTCGCCGCCTGCGCCGACCAGGGCGTGGCGGGCTCGTACGACCTGTGCGGGAACCCCGGCGGGCAGAAGCTGGCCGTGAGCTTCGGCGGCCGGTCCTCCGAGCTCGTCAAGGACGCCGCCACCGGCACCTGGCACCTCGCGGCCGACGACGGAACCCGCGTCGAATACCTCACCGGCACCGGCAACGGGACCTACGACGGCGGGTACTGGAAGCTCACCGACCCGGACGGCATCCAGTGGTTCTTCGGCCTCAACCGCCTCCCCGGGTGGGCCGCAGGGCAGGTCACCACGAACTCCGCGGACACCGTCCCGGTCGGGGCCGCGGATGCGTCCCAGCCGTGCGCGGCCGCGACGTTCGCCGCGTCGCTGTGCCAGCAGGCCTACGGCTGGGACCTGGACTACGTCGTGGACCCCAGCGGGAACACGCAGGCGTTCTACTACACGCAGGACACCAACTGGTACCAGTCCCAGAACGGCACCGGGGCGGTCCTGCCCTACGTTCGCGCCACCCGGCTGGCGAAGGTCGACTACGGGATGCGGGCCGGGTCCGAGCTGAGCTCGCCGGCGCCGCTGCATGTGCTGCTCTCGTACGACAACCGGTGCTCCGGGGTGGACTGCACGAAGGGCTCCGACATCCCCACCGGGTTCTCCTGCCCCGCCGGGGGCCCGTGCACGGTCTATTCCCCGACCTTCTACACCGACCAGCGCCTCACCGCCGTGCAGTCTGAGACGCTCAACGGCACCGCCTACCAGGGCGCGGACAAGTGGACGCTCGCCCACTCCATGCCCGATCCCGGGGACGGTACCAAGCCGGCCCTGTGGCTCGGCTCGGTCGCGCACTCCGGGATCGACACCAGCACCGGGAGCGCCGCCGTCGCGGACCCGGCCACCGTGTTCTCCGGCCAGACCCTGCAGAACCGGGTCTGGGTCACCGACGGGCTCGCCCCCCTGGACCGGTACCGACTCTCCGGGATCCAGTCCCCGACCGGGGCGAATACCGGGGTCGTGTACAACGGAGCAGACTGCAGTCCGACCTCCCTGCCCGCCTCCCCCCAGTCGAACACCCGCCGCTGCTTCCCGCAGTGGTGGACCCCGCCGGGCATGGCGGCCCGGATGGACTGGTTCCACGTCTACCCCGTCCAGGCCGTGAGCGTGGACGCCGGCCCCGGCGGGCCTGGGTCCCTAACCCAGACCACCGCCTACACCTACCTCGGCAGCCCCGCCTGGCGGTACCCCGAGCTGCACTACCGCACTGACGCGGCGAGCTCGAAGATGACCTGGTCCGTCCTGGCCGGCTGGTCCCAGGTCAAAGCCGTCACCGCCGGCTCCGCGACGACCAGCACATACCTGCGCGGACTGGACGGGACCCCCGCCGACACCGCCGGGGGCACCGTCGCCTCGTCCGCGACAGCCTCGGACGGGACGATCGTGACCGACTCGCCCTGGTACGCCGGGCGGACCCTGGAAACCCAGAGCGCGCTCGGGGACGGCGGAGCCCTCCTGAAGGTCGCCACGAGGTTCCCGTGGGCGTCTGCGCCGACCGCGACCGGCACCGCAGCCCTGGGCGGGCCCACCGCCCGCCAGCTGGGCACCGGCCGGGTGTGGACCAAGTCCGTCGTCGCCGCCGGGTGGCGGTACACCAACGCCACCACCGGCTTCGACAGCCTCGGCCGGCCCGTGTGGGCCTCCGACCAGGGCGACACCGCCATACCGGGCGATAACACCTGCACCACCATCGCCTACGCCACCGGCACCGCCGCGAACCTCCTGCACCTGCCCGCCCAGACCGCGACCTACGCCGGGACCTGCAACCCGGACGGCACTCCCAGCGGGAACCTCCTCAAAGCCTCCCAGACCCGCTACGACGGGGCCGCCTCCGCGCTGCCGGGCACACCCGGCTACACAGACCCCGCCCACGGCCTCGCGACGGGATCCCAGGCCGCCTCAGCGGTCACCGCCCAGACCGCCACCGCCTGGCAGCCCGGCCCCACCATCACCTACGACCCGCTCGGCCGCGCTACCAGCTCGACCGACAGCACCACCGGCAGCCCCCGCACCACCAGCACCGCCTACACCCCCGCCACCGGGCCCGTGACCGCCACCACAGTGACGAACCCGCTCGGCTGGACCACCACCACGACGTACGACCCCATCCGGGGCAACACCCTCAAGGCCACCGACCCGAACGGCTCCGTCGCCGAGAACGCGTACGACGCCTCCGGACGTATCACCGCAACTTGGGGCCCGCTCCGGCCCCGGGCCACCAACCCGACCCCGGACACCGCAACCGCCTACAGCGTCTCCCAGACCAGCCCGTCCTGGGTCCAAAGGACCAAGGTCGACAACTCCGGCGGGACCACCGCCTCCTACACCGTCTACGACGGGCTCGGCCGCGTCCGCCAAACCCAGGCCACCTCCGTCGCCGGGGGCACCATCGCCACCGACACGTTCTACAGCGCCGCAGGGGTCGTCTCCAGTCGACGCAACCCCTACTACATGGGCACCGCCCCCAACGGCACCCTGATGCTCCCCACCATCGCCGTGCCCTCCTCCGACCTGTACGACTACGACCCCGCAGGTAGGCCCACCCGCACCCGGCACATGGCCTGGGACAACCAGCTGCTCTCCGAGATCGACCTCGCCTACACCGGCACCGATACCACCACCGCCGCGGGCACCGGCACCACCGCCGCCGCCACCACGGCCACGGACGCCCACGGCCATGTCTCCGCGAAGACCACCTGGCACGGACCCACGGCCACCGGTGCCGGGGACACCACCACGTACGCCCACGACGCCCTCGGGAACCTGACAAGGATGACCGATCAGGCGGGGAACGCCTGGACCTGGACCCTGGACCCCCTCGGCCGGCAGGCCTCCCGCACGGACCCCGACATCGGCACCACCGCCACCGCCTACGACCCCGCCGGGCGCACGTCCACGGTCACGGACGCGGCAGGAACCGTCACCTCGTACACCTACGACGCGCTCGACCGGGCCACGGGCACCTCGACCGCGGCCTCCGGGCAGGCCGCCAAGGCCCTCGCCAACACCGTGTACGACACGGAGAAGAAGGGCCAGGTCGGATCCGCGACCCGGTACAACGGGCCCAACCAAGACCAGCCCGTCACCACCGCCTACTCCGGCTACAACGCCGCATACGAGCCCGGAACCGTCAAGCTCACCCTGCCGGGCTCGTTCGGGGCCCTCGGCGCGACCTACACCACCTCGACCCGGTACGGGGCCACCGGGCTGCCCACCCTCACCGCCCTGCCCGCCGCCGGGCCCCTGCCCGCCGAGGGCATCGAGAGCGACTACAACGCCCTGGACATGCCCAACGGGCTCATCTCCCAGTACAACGTCCGGTACGCGACCAACGTCACCTACAACAACCTCAACCTCCTCGGCGCCTACAACCAGAACGACACCACCGCCACCACCGCCGGCGCCGACACCATGGGCAACACCACCGCCCAGTACGCCTGGGACGCCACCACCGGGAACGTCACCACCATCCAGGCCTGGAACGCCGCCAAGGGCACCACCAGCGACCTCGGCAAGACCGACTACGCCTACGACCCCACCGGCCGCCTCACCTCCACCGCCCTCTCATACCCGACCCGCACCACCGCCCCGGGCGCGGACCGCCAGTGCTACGCCTACGACTGGGCCAACCGGCTCAACCAGGCCTGGACCACCGCCGCCGCCGACTGCTCGGCCGGGTTCAGCCCCGCCGCGATCGGCGGCCCCGCCCCCTACGCCCAGGCCTACACCTACACCCCCAGCGGGGACCGGGCCACCGCCACCCGCTACAACCCCGACGGCACCACAGCCGAGACCGAGGCCTACACCTACGGCAACGGCGGACCCCACCGCCTCCAGACCATCGCCCGCACCACCGGCACCACCACCACAACCGACACCTTCGCCTACGACCCCGCCGGACGCATGACCGGCCGCGGCGGACAGACGCTCGCCTACACCCCCGACGGCAGACTCGCCTCGACCACCGGCGCCTCCACCATCCCCCTGGACCCCAACCCCAACAGCCCCACCGGGGCACCCCGGGCCGCCGGGACCGCCCAGGCGTCCACCCGCTACTACACCGCCGACGGCGCCCTCGCCGGCATCACCGACGGCACCGGCACCACCGCCCTCATCGGCAACGCCACCGTGTACGCCCCCACCACCGGGCCGACCACCGCCACTCGCACCTACACCTTCGCCGGCAAGACCGTCGCCCAAAGAACCGCCACCACCGCCGCCACCGGGTCGGCCACAGCGTTCATCACCGGCGACGCCCTCAACACCGCCCAGACCATCACCACCTCCACCACCGGCGGCGGCACCAACCCCATCACCGTCACCACCCGCCGCACTGACCCCTACGGCTTCGCTCGCGCACCCACCCTCACAGCCCCAGGCAACAGCGCCCTCGCCACAGCCCCCGCACTCGCCACCGGGCCCGGCTCCAACGCCGCCAACCCCGGCACCTTCTCCGCAGCCACCGGCTACCTCACCGCCCTGGCCGACACCGCCAGCACCCTCACCCACCTCGGCGCCCGCGACTACGACCCCGCGCTCGGGGCCTTCACCGCCCCCGACCCCCTACTCGACCTCAAAGACCCCCGCAATTACTCCCCCTACGCCTACGCCAACAACAACCCCGTCAACAGCTCCGACCCCACCGGCCTGAACGTCTGGATCACCGACGGAGACGGCTCCAGCTGGCACGCCTCCACCGCCGACTGGCAGCAGCCCGACCCCGTCTACCCCGAATACCTCAACCCCCTCCGCCCCGTCGACTCCCAACTCGTCGCCCCCGGCACCTACTCCAACGGCGCCTACGCCGGCACCTACTACAACCCCACCCCCATCACCACGCCCCCACCAGCCGACCCACCCGGCCAGGACAACATCGCGCTCATCGCCCAGGGAGCCGCCGACCCCGACGGGATCATCGCCTACCAGAACCGATACGGCACCGAAGCCGCCCTCGCCAACGCCATCAGATTCACCACCTTCGACGCCTCCTTCCTCCCATTCGCCGGCGGCGCCATCGACGTGCTCGGAAACCGCTGGGCCGACACCATCGAAGGCAAAGACCCCGGCCCCCTCACCGGCGAAGACGCCGCCACCATCGGCATCGGAGCCCTCGGCCCCATAGGCAAAGCCGCCAAAGCACTCAAAGCCCTCGATAAGATCGAAGAAGCCGCAAAGGCGGGAGAGACCGTCGCGGAGACCGCAGTCCACGGGAACTCGGCATCGAGCTCGGCGCGCACCTACCTCTATCGCCTCTACGATTCGGAAACGGGTACATATTTGAAGACCGGAATCTCCAAGAACCCCGCCGCGAGGTACACCAAGTCCTTCATGGAGGACAAAGAAATGCAGATCCTCCAGTCCGGGAGCCGCCGTCAGATGCTCAACTTGGAACGCTTCATCGTTGAGCGAGATCCGGGACCGCTGAACCGTGAACGCTGGGCCGGCGCGTTTGGATGGGACGTCCCATGACCGCGTCCACCGAGAGGCCCCGAGTCCTATCGATCGGCATCTTGGTTGGAGGCCAGACCCCCTCGAACCGTGGATGGGTGGAGGAACTTCGTGCGCTCACCCGGGAGATCGCGGTGAAGCGAGAGGGGGTCATCTCCGACATCAACGTGAACGTTGAGTTCCATGTCCCGGGCAATCATCTGGTCCCTGAATTCGAAGGAGTGCGCACCGGTGTCTTCCGTAAGAAGGACGCTCTGCTCAAGGTTCAAGCAGCACTCCCTCCCGACTCTCCCGAGAACCCGCGGCCAGCGTTGATCGGCGTCCTCCTTGCGGCCCTTGACGCGGTCGACGCTTGGGCGCTGGTCAAGAAGCGCACGGTGGACACGCGCGAGCTCCGCGCACTTGTGGAAGCGCTCGAACATCGATGATCCGGGAACTCCGCCCGCGTCTCACCACATGCGAAAAATTCTCAACTTCCGCATTTTTAGGTGGCAGAGAGATGCACCGAGGCACAGAGGTTCCACGCCCCTCAGTGGTTCGGCCGTCCCCCGCGGAGAACTTTAGGCAGCCGGCGTCTGGGCGCGCGACGGCGTACGCGCCGTTTCCGCGGCCCGCAGGACGCGGCCGCTGCTCCCCCATCGGCCGCGCGCGGCGCCGATGCCCGCGCACGCGGCGTAGATCAGGAACGAGAGCGTCGTGACGTACGGGCTGATGGGGATCCGCCCACCGAGCGAGAGCAGGATCCCGCCCACCGTCGCGGCGACTGCAAAGACAACGCTCAGGACGACGGCGAGCGGCGGCGAGGCGGTGACGCGCTGCGCCGCCGCGGCAGGGGTGATGAGGAGCGCGAGGACGAGCAGCGCACCGACCACCTGGATCGAGAGGGCGACGCTCACCCCGAGGAGGAACATGAACAGGATCCCGAGGAAGCGCACGGGCACCCCCCGCGCCAGGGCCATCTCGGCGTCGACGCTCGCGAAGGAAAGTGGCCGCCACACGAGTGCGAGGACAACGATGACGGCGAGCGCAGCGCTCGCGAGGACCTGGAGCTGGACCGTGTCGACGGCGACGATCTGTCCCGTGAGGAGCCCGAACTTGTTCGCCGAGCGGCCCTGATACAGCGAGAGGAACAGGATCCCGAGGCCGAGCCCGAAGGGCATGAGCACGCCGATGATCGAGTTCTTGCTCCGCGCGCGGCCGCCCATGAAGCCGATCGTGAGGGAGGCGAGGACCGAGCCGACGAGGGAGCCCGACACCACGTCTGCCCCGACGAGGAGGGCGAAGGCGGCGCCCGCAAACGATAGCTCTGAGATTCCGTGGACCGCGAACGCGAGATCCCGCCGCACGACGAAAGTGCCCACGAGGCCGCCCAGAAGTCCGAGGACCGCGCCGGCCCACACCGAATTCTGGACGAGAGCCAAGATCTCGCCGTAGTTCTCAAAGGAGAAGATCGAGTTCCAGATGTCCGCCACGCTCATGCTTCCCCTTCTTCGGCGTTCTGGTCGAGCGCGAGCGCAGCGTGCGTGTGGTCGTGGTGAAGGTGCGTTGTCGCGTCGGGGAGCCCGAGGACGACGATCCGGCCGTTGACGCGCGAGACTTCGACCCGGCTTCCGTACAGATCGGAGAGGACTTCGGTTGTCATGACCTCTTGCGGCGAGCCGACGCGGAACTGGCCCTGGGCGAGATAGAGGATGCGGTCCACGTAGTCGAGGATCGGGTTGATCTCGTGCGTCACGAAGACGACGGCGGCCCCCGTCTCGGCGCGCTGCCGGTCGATGAGAGCGCTCACGGCCTGCTGGTGATTGAGGTCGAGGGCGAGGAGCGGCTCGTCGCACAGGAGCACGGACGGCCCGCCGGCGATCGCCTGCGCGACGCGGAGCCGCTGGAGCTCGCCCCCGGAGAGCTGGCCCACCGGGACCTTCGCGTAGTCGGACGCGCCGACGCGCTCGAGCAGGCCGTCGATCTCGACGTCGGCCTTTCGCCGGGACAGGCGAATTCCCCAGCGGTGGCCGTCGACGCCGAGGCCTACGAGATCGCGAGCCCTGAGCGATGCGTCGGCGGCGAAACCCTTCTGCTGGGGGATGTACCCGACGTCGCGGCCAGCCGAGCCGGCCGGGCGTCCGGCGATCACAGCGCTCCCGGACGTGAGCCTCCGAAGGCCGAGGAGCACCTTGAGGAAGCTCGTCTTGCCGCTTCCGTTGGGCCCCAGGACGGCGAAGAACTCGCCCGGGCTGATGTCCAGATCGAGCCCGCTCCAGAGGGTGCGGGGGCCGAACGCGAGCGACGCTCCGCGGAGGGCGACGGCGGGTGCGGCAGCCTGCGCGCCGCCTTGGCCGGCACCTGCGCGGGCCCGCCCGCCGTCGACTGTCATGGTTGACAAGTCTAGGCGAGCGGCACCGCTCAGTTGGCCCCTCCGAGCGCCTTCGCGAGTGCGTCGGCGTTGGAGGTCATCCAGCCCACGTAGTCCGAGCCCTCGGGCATCGTCTCGTAGAAATCGACCACCGGGAGCTTGGCGTCCTCGGCGAACTTCTTGAGGGCGAGGATCTGCTGCGTCTCGGTCTGCGGGTTGAACGCGAGGAGCTTCACGGCGTGGCTCGAGATCAGGTCCTGCATGCCCTTGAGCGCGGCCGGCGGAACGTCGTCCCCGGCCTCGGACGCTGCGCTGAACTCCTCGGGCGTCTTGTTCTCGAGGCCGGCGGTTTCAAGCATGTAGAGCGGAACGGGCTCGGTGATGGCCACGCCCTCGCCGTGGTGTGCGGCCTTGATCGCGGCGAGCTTCGACGTGATGCCGGAGAGCTTGCCCTCCCACTGCGCGGCCCGGTCCTTGAAGCTCTGGGCGTCGGCCGGATCCAGCTTGCCGAGCTTCGCCGCGATCGCCTCGGCGACCTTCGTCATGGCGTCCTGGCTGTACCAGATGTGCTCGTTGAAGTCGTCCTTTGCCGCGGCCGAAGCCCCGGCGCCTGCGGACGGCGAGGCCCCGTCGTGGTGCAGGCCCGACTCCTCGACCGCATTGAGCAGGCTGTCGCCCGAGAGCTTCGCCTCGTTCGCGAGCTTGACCATGAAGTCGTCGTAGCCGTGCCCGTTGAGCACGACGAGCTTGGCCTTCGACACCGCGACGCGGTCTTGGCTCGTCGCCTCATAGGAATGCGGATCCTGGCTCGCCTTGGAGACGATCGACGCGACTGAGACCTTGTCCCCGCCGATCTGCTTGACGATGTCGCCGTAGACATTGGTCGAGGCGACGACGGGGATCGGGCCAGCCGACGAGCTCGAGCTGGGGCTCGCGGCCGAAGGGGCGCCGCATGCGCTGAGAGCAAGGGCTCCGGCCACCAGCGAGCCGACGAGGGCGAACGCACGCGCAGCGGGACGGGCGACGGCGGGACGAGCAGCGGCGGAACGGGCGGCGGGACGGGCGAAAGACAGCACGGGGAATCCTCAGTTCACGTCGAACGGCAGGGCCAACAGGGCTAATGCGAATGCATCACATTCACAACACCGACCACTCTAGCGCTTCTTGGGAACAATTCCCATTTAGCTTTGGTCGGCCCTACAAGATGCCGTTCTCGCCTGCCCTCCGGACGCGGCTCTGCGTCGCGTCGCGGATCTCCCCGACGAGCTGCTCGATGACGTCCTCGAGGAACAGCACGCCCCGCGTTCGGCCCTCGCGGTCGATCGCGCGGGCCACATGAAGCCCGCTCTTCTGCATGGACGCGAGCGCGTCCTCGACGGTCACGTCGAGCCCGATGTTCGCGAGGGAGCGAACGCGCGTCTCGCCGATCGGCTGCTGACGCCCTGCATCCGGGATCGCGAGAACGTCCTTGACGTGCAGGTAGCCGGCGAGGTCTCCGTCGTCGTCGACCATCGGGAAGCGGGAGAAGCCGGTCTTCGCCACGGCCTTCTCGAACGCAGCGGGCGTCGTCGACGTCGGAAGGGTCACGATCTCTCCGACGGGGACCATGATCGACGCAACCGTCTGGTCCGAGAATTCGAGCACGCCCGAGAGGAGGCCCGATTCGTCGGCGACGAGGCCGGACCGCGTCGAGACCTCGACGATCGACTGGACCTCCTCGAGCGTGAACGACGACGACACCTCGTCCTTCGGTTCGACGCGGATGAGCTTGAGCACGCCGTTCGCGGCCCAGTTGAGCGCGACGACCACGGGCCGAACGAACCGCGACACCTCGACGAGGGCGGGAGCGAGGATGAGGGCCGCGCGATCGGCGACCGATACCGCGATGTTCTTGGGCACCATTTCGCCGAACGTCACGTGCAGGAAAGTCACGACCGCGAGCGCGACGACGAACGCGATCGTGTCCGCGACCTCGACGGGGGTGCCGAGGACGGCGAGGGGGACGCCAATGAGCCCATGGATCGCCGGCTCGGCCACCTGGAGGAGGAGGAGCGAGCAGACGGTGATCCCAAGCTGGGCGCACGCGAGCATCAGCGAGACGTGTTCCATGGCCCTGAGGGTCGTCGCGGCCCGCCCCGAGCCCGAATCGGCGAGCGGCTCAATCTGGCTGCGCCGAGCCGACATGATGGAAAACTCGGCGCCCACGAAGAACGCGTTGCCGAGCAGCAGGACGACGAGCCAGACGATTCCGCCCCATTCCTCCATCACGCGTCAGCCTCCTTGGCCGTCGTCGCCTGCGGCTTGATCTCCGGCGCTTCCTCCGGCGTGACGTCGCGGGCCGGCGAGAAGCGCAGCCGGTCGACGCGGCGCCCGTCCATGCGCGTGACCTCGAGCGCCCCGCCGACGACGTCGACGCGGTCGCCGACCTCGGGCACACGGCCTAGCACGCTCATGACGTAGCCTCCCACCGTCTCATAGGCGGGGCTGTCTTCGACGACGAGCCCAGGCACGTGCTCCGACACCTCGTCGGGGCGCATGAGGCCCGGGAAATACCAGTCGCCCGCGGCACTCTGGAGCACTCCCGGGACGAGGCGGTCATGCTCGTCCGAGACCTCGCCGACGATCTCCTCGACAAGGTCTTCGAGGGTCACGACGCCCGCCGTGCCCCCGTATTCGTCGAGGACGACGGCGAGCTGGAGGTTGCCGTCCCGCAGCTGAGAGATGAGGGCGTCGAGGTGGATGGTCTCCGGGACGCGGAGCACGCCGGTCATGATCGCCCCCGCCTCGATCCTGTCGCGCTTCTTGGCAGGGACCGCGACCGCCTTCTTGACGTGCACCAGCCCGCGCACGTCGTCGGGCGAATCGCCGATCACCGGGAACCGTGAATGGCCCGTCGCGCGCGCGGCCGTGATGACTGCCTCAACCGGATCCGTCGCGTCGATGGTGGTGACGCGCATGCGCGGCGTCATGACGTCCGCCGCGGTGCGCTCGGCGAAGCTGAGCGTGCGCGAGACGAAGCGCGCAGTGCCCTCGTCGAGCGTGCCGAGCTCAGCGGAACGGCGCACGAGCGAGGCGAGTTCGGCGGGCGACCGCGCCCCGGAGATCTCCTCTTGTGCCTCGATGCCCATCGCGTGGAGAATCCGGTTCGCGAAGCCGTTGAGCAGGAGGATCGCAGGCCGGAACAGCGCGGTGAAGACAAGCTGCGGGCGGGCGACGGCGCGCCCCACCGCGAGCGCGCGCGCGATCGCGAGGTTCTTCGGAACGAGCTCCCCCAAGAGCATCGAACCAAGCGTCGCGATGATCATCGCGACGACGAGCGAGACCGCGTGGGCTCCCGGAAGGCCGAGCGCTGCGAGCGGGGTTTCGAGGAGCCTTCCGACGGACGGCTGGATGACGAAGCCGGTCAGAAGCGTCGTGAGGGTGATGCCGAGCTGACAGCTCGAAAGCTGGGTCGAGAGGGTCGTGATGCACTGCATGAGCGCCTTCGAGCCCTTCTCGCCGAGCTCGATGCTCCGCTGGACGGTCGCGGGGTCGAGCGCGACGAGCGAGAATTCGACGGAGACGAAGAAGCCGGTGCCGAACACCAAGATGATGCCCACAACGAGGAAGAGCCACTCCATTCAGGCCTCGACCACCCGGGCGTCTGACGGGAGGGAGCACGAACGCCGACAATTTCGACAGCGTGTAGAAACAAAAGGGCGTCGGAAACTGGATCGGTGAGGGTCATCGTCCATAGCCCTTTCAGCTTATCAGCCGCCCCAGAAGCCAATCGAACGTCATTCGATGTGACACTCAGCACGGATTGCCCGTTTCGCGCGCGGGCTCACTAGACTGGTCGGGAGTGTGGGCGCGAAGGTCGAAATCCCAGCGTTCACGGCGGCAGGCGGCTCCTGTCCCGACGTTCGAACCGCCTGCCGGGCCATGGCCCGACTGCTGGTCTGTGAGAAGACCGGCTGACGGACCGAATAGATCGATGGAAGAGGCGTATCTCCCGTGCCAGAACTGCCAACCCACCGCCTGCCCGAGGAATTCGGCGGGAATGAGTGGCTTGTCGACGAGCTCTACGAGCAGTACCAGAAGAACAAGAACTCGGTCGACTCGAAGTGGTGGCCCCTGTTCGAATCCTTCGAATCCGATTCCGCGAGTGGCGGGCCGGCGGCGAGCAGCTCCGTCGTCGTGAACGGCGCGCCGAGGCCGGGCTCCGTCGACACCCTCACCCGTGAGCTCCCCAAGACCAGCACGCCGACGACGGGCACCGGTGCCCCTCAGGCCGCCGCTCCTGCCGCCCCGCCGGCGCCGGCCCCCGCCGCGCCGACCGCGGCAGCCCCGACCCCGCCCGCTGCACCGCCCACGGCGGCTCCGGCCCCGAAGAGGGGCGCCGCCGCCGTCGTCCGCGACGGTGCCCGGCCCTCGGCAACGAGCCCCATTCCCGCCCAGCTGCCCAAGTCGGCCAAGGACGAGACCGTCGAGGAAGACGTCGTCACGACCCTGCGCGGGCCGTCCAAGGCCATCGCGGCGAACATGATCACGAGCCTCGAGGTTCCCACGGCAACGACCGTCCGCGCGGTCCCCGCGAAGCTCCTCATGGACAACCGCGTCGTGATCAACAACCACCTCGTCCGCGTCCGCGGCGGCAAGGTCTCCTTCACGCATCTCATCGGCTTCGCCGTGATCCGTGCCCTCAAGCTCATGCCGTCGATGAACGTGAGCTACGACGAGGTCGACGGCAAGCCGGTCGCGATCCAGCACGCGCACGTCAACTTCGGCATCGCGATCGACCTTCCGAGGGACGATGGAACACGCCTCCTCGTCGTCCCGAACGTCAAGAAGGCCGAGACGATGAACTTCTCGGAGTTCTGGCACACCTACGAGGACCTCATCAAGCGCGCCCGTGCGGGCAAGCTGACCGCGGACGACTACGCCGGCACCACCGTCTCGCTCACGAACCCGGGCGGCATCGGCACGGTCCACTCTGTCCCGCGCCTCTCGAAGGGCCAGGCCGCGATCGTCGGTGTCGGCGCCCTCGAGTACCCCGCCGAATTCCAGGGCTCCTCGGAGAAGATCCTCGCCCTCCAGGCAGTGGGCAAGATCATCACGCTCACCTCGACCTACGACCACCGCGTCATCCAGGGCGCGGGTTCGGGCGAGTTCCTGCGGATCGTGCACCAGCTCCTCCTCGGCGAGCAGGGCTTCTACGACGAGATCTTCGAATCCCTGCGTATCCCGTACGAGCCCGTCCGGTGGAGCCCGGACCTCCAGATCAACCCCGAGGACACCATCAACAAGGTGGCCCGGATCCAGCAGCTCATCCACGCGTACCGCGTGCGCGGGCACCTCATGGCGGACACGAACCCGCTCGAGTACGTTCAGCGCAGACACCCGGACCTCGATGTCCTCACGTACGGCCTCACGCTGTGGGACCTCGACCGAGAGTGGCCAACGGGCGGCTTCGGCGGCAAGCCGGTGCTCAAGTTCCGGCAGATCCTCGGCGTGCTCCGCGACGCCTACTGCCGCACTACCGGCACGGAGTACATGCACCTCCAAGAGCCCGCCGAGCGCAAGTGGTTCCAGGACGAGATCGAGCACACGTACAAGAAGCCGAGCCGCGAGGAGCAGCTTCGGATCGTGTCGCGCCTCAACGCGGCCGAGGCGTTCGAGACGTTCCTCCAGACGAAGTTCGTGGGCCAGAAGCGCTTCTCCCTCGAGGGCGGCGAGTCCCTCATCCCGATGCTCGACGCGATCCTCTCGGAGGCCGCCGAGGACGGGCTCGACGAGGTGGGCATCGGCATGGCACACCGCGGACGCCTCAACGTGCTCACGAACATCGCCGGCAAGACGTACGCGCAGGTGTTCCGCGAATTCGAGGGCGCGCAGGATCCGCGCAGCGTCCAGGGCTCGGGTGACGTCAAGTACCACCTCGGCACCGAGGGCACCTTCACGGCGGAGAACGGCAAGCAGACCAAGGTCTACCTCGCCGCGAACCCCTCGCACCTCGAGGCCGTCGACCCGGTGCTCGAGGGCATCGTGCGCGCGAAGCAGGACCGCCTCGACACGGGCGAGGCCTTCCCGGTCCTTCCGATCCTCGTCCACGGCGACGCGGCGTTCGCGGGCCAGGGCGTGGTCGCCGAGACCCTGAACCTCTCCCAGTTGCGCGGTTACCGCACGGGCGGCACGATCCACATCATCGTGAACAACCAGGTCGGCTTCACCACCTCGCCGTCCGCCTCGCGCTCCTCGGTGTACTCGACGGACGTCGCGAAGATGGTCCAGGCACCGATCTTCCACGTCAACGGCGACGACCCCGAGGCGGTCGTCCGCGTGGCCCAGCTCGCGTACCGCTTCCGTGAGCGCTTCCACAAGGACGTTGTGATCGACCTCGTGTGCTACCGCCGCCGCGGCCACAACGAGGGCGACGACCCGTCGATGACGCAGCCGCTCATGTACAACCTCATCGAGGCCAAGCGCTCGGTGCGCAAGCTCTACACCGAGAGCCTCATCGGGCGCGGCGACATCACGCAGGACGAGGCCGAGCAGCTGCTCCGCGACTATCAGGAGCGGCTTGAGCGCGTCTTCGCCGAGACGCATGCCGCGCAGACCTCGCCGATCCCGATCGTCACAAGCGATCTCAAGGCCGTCTCCGACCTCGAGCGCCCGATCTCGCAGCAGCAGGAGGACTCGACCGGCGAGCGTCACCCCGAGTCGACCGCGATCAGCACGGAGACGCTCGCGCGCGTCGGCCAGGCGCACCTCGAAATCCCCTCGGACTTCACGGTGCACCCGAAGCTCAAGCAGCTCCTCGAGCGCCGCGAGCAGATGTCCCGCGAGGGCGGCATCGACTGGGGTTTCGGCGAGCTTGCCGCCTTCGGCTCGCTCGTCGCGGAGGGCGTCCCGGTGCGCCTCGCGGGCCAGGACTCGCGGCGTGGCACGTTCGTCCAGCGCCACGCGGTGTTCCACGACCGCACGACGGGTGCCGAATGGACGCCGCTCGGCAACCTCTCGGACGGCCAGGCGAAGCTCGCGATCTACGACTCGTCCCTCTCCGAGTACGCGGCCCTCGGCTTCGAGTACGGCTACTCCGTCGAGCGGCCTGAGGCGCTCGTGCTGTGGGAGGCGCAGTTCGGCGACTTCGTCAACGGCGCCCAGACCATCATCGACGAGTTCATCTCGTCGGCCGAGCAGAAGTGGGGCCAGCGCTCGTCCGTCGTCATGCTCCTTCCGCACGGCTATGAGGGCCAGGGGCCGGACCACTCGTCCGCGCGCATCGAGCGCTTCCTCCAGATGTGCGCCGAGGACAACATGATCGTCGCGCATCCGAGTACGCCCGCGTCTCACTTCCACCTCCTGCGTCGCCAGGCGTACAGCCGGCCGCGGAAGCCGCTCATCGTCTTCACGCCGAAGCAGCTCCTGCGCCTCAAGGCGGCCGCGTCCCCCGTCGAGGAGTTCACGACCGGCACGTTCCGCCCGGTCATCCCCGAGCACGAGAACCTCGATGCGAACGGCGTGCAGCGCGTCCTGCTCGTCTCGGGCCGCCTCTACTACGACCTGCTCGCCCAGCGCACGAAGGCGAAGGACACGACGACGGCGATCGTCCGCCTCGAGCAGCTCTACCCGCTGCCCGAGGCAGAGATCGCGGCGGAGCTCGCGAAGTACCCGAACGCCGAGGTCGTGTGGGCCCAGGACGAGCCCGCGAACCAGGGCGCGTGGTCCTTCCTCGCGCTCAACCTCGCGCCGACCCTCGGCCGCCCGCTCACGCTCGTCTCGCGCCCGGCCTCGGCGGCGACGTCGGCTGGTTCGATGAAGCGGCACACGGCCGAGGAGACCACGCTCCTCGAGGAGTGCTTCATCCAGGTCTGACCCGCTCGACGGCCCACGCACGGCCCGCGCCTTCATCCCCGAAGGCGCGGGCCGTCGTCGTCCCCGCTCAGGAAGCATCGAGGACCCGCGAAGGCCGCTCGGCCTCCCGGGGCCCGCGCCCTTCGTTCGCTAGACTCGGGAGCCGAGAGAGCCGTGCGCGCACGGCGCCGGCAGGGACGTGGAGGAGCGCATGGCGCAGGAGAGGAAAGTTCGCCTCGCGGCGATCGGCGACGAGCTGCTGGCAGGAAACGGCGACCCCCGGGCTCTCGGCTGGCTCGGCCGCGTCCTCGCTCGGACACCGCGCGAGGATCTCACGCTTGAGAGCTATGTGCTCGCGGCCCCTCAGGAGGGCACGGAATCCCTCTCGACCCGCTGGCTCGCCGAGGCGCAGCGCCGCTTCGGCGACGGCTACGAGAACCGCCTCGTGATTGGGCTTTCGGGCCGCGACATCGAATTCGGCATCTCGCCGGCCCGGAGCCGCCTCAATGTGGCCAACATCCTCGACAGCGCGGCGCAGAACAGTGCCGAGGTCTTCGTCGTCGGCCCCCCGCCGACGCTCGACCCGGTCCAGAACCGGCGGCTCGCCGAGCTCAACACCGCGTTCGCGGACGTCACGACGCGGCGCAAGCACTACTACGTCGACACGTTCTCGCCCCTTCTGAACCACGAGCAGTGGCGCGGGGATCTCACCGCCAACGCGGGCGCGCCGGGCCAGGCTGGCTACGGCCTCATCGCCTGGCTCGTCCTGCACCGCGGGTGGTTCCCGTGGCTGAGGCTCCAGCAGCCACAGCAGTAGTTCCTCCGTTTTGGGGTCAGCTTCCGTGGGTCAGGACCCACGGAAGCTGACCCCTGAACGTTTCCAGGAACCCCTTGCGCAACCCAACAACGCGATATATCGTGTTTCAAGAACGCGATATATCGCGTATCGGCACCGCCCCCGACGGCCGGTGTCAGGGTCTTTGGAAGGGATTCCGCGAGGAGGGGTCATGTCCGCAGAGAATTGGAACGTCACCGAGGCGCAGACCATTACGGTCGACGGCGTCACATCGCTGCGCGCCGGGATCGTGGGAGGGCGGCTCGACGTGATCGTGCACGACCGCCCCGACGCGGTCATCGAAATCAGCGAGGTGTCCGGCGACGCAGTCGCCGTGAGCCTCGACAACGGGCGGCTCGAGGTCCGCCACCAGATCCAAGGACTCGAGGGCTGGTTCAAGACCCTCATGAGCACGGTGTCCGGGTCCAGCGAAAACCACGCGGTCATCTCGATCGCCATCCCGGCGGGCGTCCCCGTCGAGATCGGCACGGTGAGCGGGGACGGCCTCGCGTCAGGGACGGGACCGGTGACGAAGCTCAACACGGTCTCGGGCTCGGTGCTCGGCGACGGAACTCGCGGCGAGCTCCATCTCAACACCGTGAGCGGAGACGTCATCGCCCGCAGCCATGACGGCATCCTCACCGCCAAGACCGTCTCGGGCGAGGTCACGGCCTCCGGACGCCTCAAGGACGTCAGGGCCAAGTCCGTCTCGGGCGATCTCGTGTTCGACACCGAGGGCTACTGCGAGTCGCTCGGGGCGAGCACCGTGAGCGGCGACGTCACGATCCGGCTCCCCCGCGATGTCGGCGTCGACCTCTCGGCCACGACCGTGTCAGGCCGCATCGTCGTCGACGAATCCCGTTTCTCGTCGATCAAGGGCCGCCTCGAGACGATCCTCGGGCCCGACCTCAAGCTCATGGTCCTGCGGACGAACACCGTCTCGGGCAACGTCTCGGTCGTGCACGCGGGGGCGGGCGCCAACGGTGACGGCAACACCGACGGTGCCGCACCCCAGGAAGAGCGGGCCACGGAGTGACACCCCCGGTCTTCGCCCACGGCGCGCTCCGGCTGTACCTCCTCGCGCTCCTCGAGGACGGCCCGCGCCATGGCTACGAGCTCATCAAGGCGCTGAGCGACCGGTTCGGCGGCACGTACGCCCCGAGTCCCGGCACGATCTATCCCCGCCTCGCGAAGCTCCAGGAGGAGGGCCTCGTCGAGGCGGCGTCGGAGGGGCGGCGCAGCATCTACCGCATCACGGAGGCCGGCCTGCACGAGCTCAACGCGCGGCGCGAGGAGCTCGCGGACGTCGAGCAGGACATCTCGGCATCGGTGCGCCGCCTCGCCGACTCCCTGCGCGACGAGCTGCGCGCGAGCATGCGCGGGCTGCGTGCGGATCTCGCGGCGACCGCAGAGTCGGCGCGTCAGGTGGCCCGCAGCGTCCGCGTCGAGGCGCGGACGACGGCGAAACAGCCCTACGGAGCCAGCCCGCCGTCGTCCTCGGCCTGGCAGGAAGCGGCCGGCGAGGAACCGCGCGAGCCTTCGCCGGAGCGGTTCAGCCGCGAAAGCCAAGGGCGGCTCAAGGAGGCCGAGATGCTCGTCCAGGCGTTCCGCGACGACGTGCGCGTCGAACTGCGCACCCACGCCGCGCGCTATCCCGTCACGGACGTGACGCTCGAAACCCTGCGGACGGTCCTCGACCAGGCGCGGATCGCGGTCAGGAACTCGCTCCGCGGCTGAGCGCGCTTGTCGCCTGGCGCGGGCGTTGAGGCGAGCAGCACGTTTAGGCCCGGCGACGCGGATGTGGGAAGATGGTGGGCGGCCTTCTGGGCCACAACGTTTACCGAGTCGAAGGAGGCCCCTATGAGCAAGCGTGCACGCAAGCGCCGTGACCGCAAGAAGAGCGGCGCGAACCACGGTCGGCGCCCCAACGCCTGAGGCGCCTCGTGGGATGCCCCAGCGGGATCCCCGTGGATGCGGAAATGGCCCGGAGCTATAGCTCCGGGCCATTTTGCGTGCCTGGGGGTGTGGGGCTCAGACCTCTGCGGTCTCGGCCGTCGCCCGGATCGCGTGGATCTTCTCGAGAATGCTCGTCTTGAGCGTCGCGGGAGCCTGCTCGCTGCAGCTTCGCTTCATGGCGCTGCGGATCATGCACTCGAGGTTGTGCTCCTCGCGGCACTCGGCGCAGGACTCGAGATGGGAGCGGATCTCGGCGACGTCCACGGCCGGCAGCGCGCCGTCAAGGTACTCATAGAGGCGCTCAAGCCGCGATTCGTCGCAATCGCCGAGTCCCTGACAGTTGCTCATCGTTCCTTCTCCTGCTTGCTCAAGCTAGTTCTTGCGGTCGCACCCGCACTGGCGTTCGCACCGGAGCTCGCCGATGCGCTGGCACCCGCAAAACCGCGTTCAGCCGCGTAGTCCGCGAGCCGGTCCCGCAGCAGCTTCCTGCCGCGATGGAGCCTCGACATGACCGTGCCGATCGGCGTGCCCATGATCTCCGAGATCTCCTTGTAGGCGAAGCCCTCGACATCGGCGAAATAGACGGCGAGCCGGAATTCCTCGGGGATCGACTGCAGCGCGTCCTTGACGTCGGAATCCGGCAGATGGTCGAGTGCCTCTGCCTCGGCAGAACGCAGACCCGTCGAAGAGTGCGACTCGGCCCGCGCGAGCTGCCAGTCCTCGACCGTGTCGGTATTGGCCTGCTGTGGTTCGCGCTGCCGCTTCCGGTACAGGTTGATGTACGTGTTCGTCAGGATGCGGTACAGCCAGGCCTTGAGGTTCGTGCCCGGCTTGTACTGGTGGAACGCGGCGAAGGCCTTCGCGTACGCCTCCTGGACCAAGTCCTCGGCGTCGGCTTGGTTGCGGGCCATGCGCATCGCTGCCGAATACAGCTGGTCGACATACTGCATGGCGTCGCGCTCAAACCGGTCGCGGCGCTGCGCGGCGCTCTCGGCGCCAAGCTCTGCGACCGTCACGCTGTCCGTCCCGGACTCGTCGGGCTCGAGGGAATCGACGGTGCTCATCGCGCTCCAGTCTACTGGCGGGGCGGGACGCGGACGGTCGAGGACCTGCACGGCTCTCCTTTTCCGAAGCGGGGTTGTCGAACGTGCGAACCGCCGCGGAAGCGAAATTATTCCCAGGAAGTGGAAGACTGGACCTGCTGGAGGGCCCCGGGGCCGCCCAGCCCACCGAGCATTCTCCCCAACACCGAAACGGAAGAGGAGCGAAGCATGACGCCAGTCCGGTTCCTCGCGAGGCCTCTCCTCGCGTCGTCGTTCATCGCCGCCGGGGTCGACAAGTTCAAGAACGCGGACGACACCGCCGAGCAGCTCTCCCCCGTCCTGCGGCGCGCGGCCGACGCGCTCCCCGTCCGGGTCGAGGAGAAGACGCTCGCCCGCGCCGTCGGGGCGACCCAGCTTGGCGCGGGCCTCCTGTTCGCGTTCGGGAAGGCGCCCCGCTTCTCGGCGTCGGTGCTGGCCCTCACGAGCGCGCTCAACACGTTCGTCGAATGGCGGACCGCGGACATCGGGTCGAAGGAGTTGAGGGCCGAGCGGCGCGCGAGACTGCTCAAGAACCTCTCGCTCGTGGGTGGGGTGCTCCTCGCGTCCGTCGACACGGCTGGCCGCCCGGGTCTCGCGTGGCGTGCCCAGCAGCTCGCCGCGGACGCGACGAAGACGGCGACGCAGGCCGGGCGCGCGTGACCCCTTCCCCTGCGCCGTGGCCCGCACCGTTCGCCCACGGCCCCGTCGACGCGACCGTCACGGTCCCCGGATCGAAATCCCTCACCAACCGATACCTCATCCTCGCGGCCCTCGCCGACGGTCCGAGCCGACTCCGGGCCCCGCTCCATTCGCGCGACTCGGCTCTCATGGTCGCCGCGCTCCGCGCGCTCGGCGCGACGGTCACGGAAGTCCCGGGCGACGGCGATTTCGGCCCGGACCTCGAGATCTCGCCCATCCCCGCGGGCTCGCGCGAGGCGGACGGCCTCGGCTCCGCCGCGATCGACTGCGGCCTCGCGGGCACGGTCATGCGCTTCGTGCCGCCGATCGCGGCGCTGTGCCGCGGGGAGATCGCGTTCGACGGCGATCCGCATGCGCGGGTGCGCCCCATGGGCCCGGTCATCACCGCCCTGGAATCGCTCGGCGTCGCCCTCTCCTCCCCCGACGGCGGGCGCCCGGCGTCGCTCCCGTTCACGGTCCACGGGACGGGCGCGGTGCCCGGTGGCCACGTGATCGTCGACGCGAGCGGATCGAGCCAGTTCGTGTCCGCGCTTCTCCTCGCGGGCGCGCGCTTCGAGAACGGGCTGCACCTCGAGCATGTGGGCAAGCCCGTGCCAAGCCTCGACCACATCGCCATGACCGTGAGCGTGCTGCGCGAGCTCGGCGTCGAGATCGACGACACCGTCCCGAACCACTGGTTCGTCAAGCCCGGGCCGATCAGCGCTTTCGACGTCCGCATCGAGCAGGACCTCTCGAACGCAGGCCCCTTCCTCGCCGCGGCCCTCGCGACGCGCGGCACGGTGCGGATCCCGAACTGGCCCGAGCACACGACCCAGGTCGGCGACGCGTGGCGCGAGATCCTGCCGAAGCTCGGCGCGAGAGTGACGCTCGACGGCGGAACCCTCACCGTCACGGGCGGTCAGCGCATCACGGGAGCCGAACTCGCCGACACGAGCGAGCTCGCCCCGACGGTCGCGGCGCTGTGCGCGCTCGCCGACTCGCCGTCGCGGCTCACGGGTATTGCTCACCTTCGCGGGCATGAGACAGATCGCCTGGCGGCCCTCGTCACCGAGATCACGCGGCTCGGCGGCGACGCCGAGGAGACCGCGGACGGCCTCGTGATCCGCCCCGCACACCTGCACGGCGCCGTCGTGCGGAGCTACGCGGACCACCGCATGGCGACGGCCGGCGCGATCTGGGGGCTCGCGGTCGAGGGCGTCGAGGTCGAGGACATCGGGACGACGTCCAAGACCATGCCCGAGTTCCCGCAGATGTGGGCGCGCATGCTCGGCGAGCGCGTGGCCTCCGGCCGCGAGGCCCCGGCGGACGGAGCCCGGTAGGCCCATGGCCGCCCGCGAATGGGACGAGAGCGACGTCCGGATCCGCCCGAACAAGAAGGGAAGCCGGCCCCGCACGAAGGACCGCCCGAGCCATGACGACGCCGTGACGGGCCGCGTCATCACGGTCGATCGCGGCCGCTACACGGCCGTCGTCGCCGAGGACACGCCCGGGGAGCGCATCGTCATCGCGGCGCGGGCGCGCGAGCTGCGCCGCACCCCCGTCGTGCCGGGCGATTTCGTGGGCCTCGTCGGGGACGTGACCGGGCGCGCGGACACCCTGGCCCGGCTCGTGCGCGTCGAGGAGCGTCACACCGTCCTGCGTCGCAGCGCGGACGACGACGATCCCATCGAACGCGTCGTCGTCGCCAATGCGGACCAGCTCGTGATCGTTGTCGCAGCCGCCAACCCCGAGCCGCGCACGGGCTTCATCGACCGTGCGCTCGTCGCGGCCTACGACGCCGGCATCGAACCGCTCCTCCTCGTGACGAAGGCCGATCTCAGGGATCCCGCGCCGCTCCTCGCCACCTACGAGCTCCTGCCGCTCACCGTCGTCGTGAGCCGCACGGCGGAGGCGGACGACGACTCCGTTCCCGATGGGGCAGAGGCGCCAGACGGCACCTCAGTTCCGGACGGGCAGAGCGTGCGACTCGACGACGACGCCGTCGCACGCCTGCGCGAGGAGCTCGACGGCAAGGTGACCGTCCTGCTGGGACACTCCGGGGTCGGCAAGTCGACCATGGTCAACGCACTCACGGGCGCAGGCCGCGCGACGGGCGGTGTGAACGCCGTGACCGGGCGCGGGCGCCACACGTCGTCGTCCGCCCTCGCCCTGCGGCTCGACGGCGCGCCTCCCGGGAGCTGGATCATCGACACGCCCGGCATCCGCTCGTTCGGCCTCGCCCACGTCGACCCAGATCGGATCCTCCATGCGTTCCCGGACCTCGAGCCGGGGACCGAGGACTGCGCGCGCGGATGCCGCCACGACTCGGGCGCCGTGAACTGCGGGCTCGACGCGTGGGTCGCCGAGGGCCACGCTGGCCCGCAGGGCGCCGCGCGCCTCGCGTCTCTGCGGCGGCTCCTCGGGACCGAGCCGCGCGAGGAGATCGCCGATGCCAAGGAACTCGGAACCCTCTGAAACCCGCCGATCTCCGCGCGTCCGCGCCGCGCACCGCGAAACGACCCGCAAGACGATAGCGTTGAACTCATGACCCTCGCTGCCGAGTCGTACACCGACGACCTCCGCCTGGCCCACGTGCTCGCGGATTCCGTGGACGCGCAGACCATGGACCGCTTCAAGGCCCTCGACCTGCGGGTCGAGACGAAGCCCGATCTCACGCCGGTCACGGACGCCGACCGCGCCGCGGAGGAAGCCATCCGGGGCCAGCTCTCGCGTTCGCGCCCCCGCGACGCCGTGGTCGGGGAAGAGTTCGGCACGACGGGCCACGGCTCGCGCCGATGGATCATCGATCCGATCGACGGCACGAAGAACTTCGTGCGCGGCGTCCCCGTGTGGGCCACGCTCATCGCTCTCGCCGACGGCGACGAGATCGTCGTCGGCGTCGTGAGCGCTCCCGCCCTCGGCCGCCGGTGGTGGGCCGCGAAGGGGGCCGGGGCGTACACGGGCCGCTCGCTCGCAGCCGCGACCAAGCTCAAGGTCTCCAACGTCTCGCGGATCCAGGACGCCTCGCTCTCGTATTCGAGCCTCTCCGGCTGGCGCGAGCGGGGGAATTTCGGCGACTTCCTGACCCTCACGGAGGACGTGTGGCGCACACGAGCGTACGGCGACTTCTGGTCCTATTGCCTCGTGGCCGAGGGGGCCGTCGACATCGCGAGCGAGCCTGAGCTCCAGCTCTACGACATGGCCGCGCTCGTGCCCATCGTCACGGAGGCGGGCGGCCGCTTCACGTCGCTCGAGGGCGCGGACGGCCCGTGGGGAGGGAACGCCCTCGCGACGAACGGCATCCTCCACTCGGCCGCGCTGCGCCGGCTCAACCCCGAGCTCGACGACCTTCTCGTGCCGTAACAGCCTTCGCTGCACGAACCGCGTCCCCGCGCAAGGGGCGCACTTCACGGGATGTAACACGGACGCGCCGGCTGGAGGCCGTGCGCGCCCCTCCCGTAGGCTCGTAGTCAGGTCACGAGTGCCAGCGCGAAGCCCCGGCTTGCTGGCCGGCAACCCTCCTCACGCGGCGGGGTGCCCCGGGTGACGACCAGGCCGGTCCGGAGCGGATACGGCAAGCGCGGCCCCCGCGAGGCGGGGCCCCGACCCCGAGGTGCAGTCATGAGCACGCCCGTCGTCGTCCAGTCTTCCTCCACTTCTTCCACCCACCTTTCCCCCCTTGGATTCTCGCCCGCGGACTACCCCGACGCGGTCCGCCCGTTCGCCGACGTCGTCGGCTCGGAGCTCATCACCCCGCTCGCGGGCGGGGGCGAAGTCCGCTACGCCAATCTCGACTACGCGGCGTCGGCCCCGGCACTGTCCGAGGTCGCGTCCTATCTCAACGAGGTGCTCCCCTACTACGCGAGCGTCCACCGCGGCGCGGGCTACGCGTCACAGGTGAGCACGTCGCTGTACGAGAACGCGCGCAGCATCGTGCGCGAGTTCGTCGGGGCGCGCGCCGACGACGAGGTCGTCTTCACGCGCAACACCACGGACTCGCTCAACCTCCTCGCGGGTTCCGTGCCGGGCTCGGGCGAGGTCCTCTACCTCGACATCGAGCACCACGCGAACCTCCTTCCGTGGCAGGCACGTCCGCATCGAAGCGTCGTCGCGGCCCGCACGCTCGCGGAGACGCTCGAACGCGTGCGGGCGTGGCTCAAGGCGGGCGAGATCAGCCTCGTCGCGGTCACGGGCGCGTCCAACATCACGGGCGAGATCCTCCCGATCGCCGAGCTCGCCGCGCTCGCCCACGAGCACGGCGCCCGCATCGTGGTCGACGCCGCCCAGCTCGCGCCGCACCGCCGCATCGACGTCGCGCAGGCCGACGTCGACTATCTCGCCTTCTCGGGGCACAAGCTCTACGCTCCGTTCGGCGCGGGCGTCCTCGTCGGGCGCCGCGACTGGCTCGACGAGGGCCGCCCCCACCTCGCGGGCGGAGGCGCCGTGCGTGAAGTGCGGCTCGACTCGGTCGCCTGGGCCGATGGCCCAGCGCGCCACGAGGCCGGCTCCCCGAACGTGCTCGGCGCCGCGACGCTCGCGAAGGCGGCCCAAGTCGTCGCGTCGCTCGACGAGGCGGCCTGGCACCGCCACGAGCAGCAGCTGCGATCGGCGCTCGTCGATGGGCTGGGCACCATTGAGGGCGTGAAGGTGCACCGGCTCTTCGAGGACTCCGACCCCGGCGTGAGCGCGGCCTCGCGGGGCGCGGTCGGCATCGTGAACTTCTCGGTCGCGGGGCACGACGCCGGCCTCACGGCCGCCTACCTCTCAGCCGAACACGGCGTGGGGCTTCGCGACGGCCGTTTCTGCGCCCACCCCGCCCTGCGCCGGCTCGGCCTCGCGTCCGGCTCGCTGCGGGCGAGCTTCGGGCTCGGATCGCGGCTCGAGGACGTCGAACGGCTCGTGGCCGGCGTCCGCGAACTCGTGGAGCGCGGCCTGCGCCTCGACTACAAGGTGGACGCCGGCCGCTGGGTTCCCGCGCTGGACACGCGCGCGTTCCCCGCGTGGGCGCCCAACACGCCCGGCACGGCGGGCGCCGCTCCCTGCACGGCCGAAGACTGACACGGCCCGCCCCGCGCGCCTGCGCCTCCTTTCCCGGTAGATTCGACCCTGCGAATCCGGGGGAACCCCGGGAACTGACCATGCGCCGAGCATGCTGAGCATGCGGGCGCATGCTGGAGAAGGAAAACAACAGCATGGCGCGGGGCGGACCCAAATTCGACGACCGACGACGGCGCGAGCTCGCCGAGGCGTTCCTCGACGGCGGCGCCCATTACGAGCAGGTGCGGCCGGGGTACCCGGACGCCGCCGTGGACTGGATCGTCCCGCCGAGGGCGAGGACCGCCGTCGACCTCGGAGCCGGGACTGGGAAGCTCACGGGACAGCTCATCGCGAGGGGCCTCTCGGTCACGGCCGTCGATCCCAGTCCGAGCATGCTCGCGGAACTCACACGCCTCCACCCGGGCGTCGCCGTCGTCGTCGCCTCGGCTGAGGAGACGAACCTGCCCAGCGGCTCGGCGGACCTCGTCGTCGCTGCGCAGGCCTGGCACTGGTTCGACGCGGCGGCGGCCAGCCGCGAGGCGGCCCGGATTCTCGCGCCGGGCGGCCGCGCCGCGCTCGTGTGGAACCAGCTCGACACCTCCGTGCCGTGGGTGCATCGCCTTTCGCGCATCATGCATGCCGGCGATGTCCACAAGCCGGACTACCACCCGCCGTCGGGGCCCGAGCTCACGGGATGGGAGTCCGCGGTGTTCCGCTGGGATGACCCGACCACGCCCGAGGGGATCGTCGAGCTCACGAAGTCGCGGAGCTATTACCTGCGCGCGTCCCAGAAGCACCGGGACCGCGTCGAGGCGAACCTCGACTGGTATCTCCACGATCACCTCGGCCATTCCGACGGCGAGCAGCTGCTCCTGCCGTACATCACGCAGGCCTGGCGGGCCGTCGCGGCGGGGCTAGACGGTATGGAGTGACCGCTCCGCTTCGTGAGTGGTTGCGGGCCGGGGCCTCGCTCACGCAGATTCGTGGGTTACCGGGCAGAGTCCCCTGCCCGGCCTATCCGACATGCGTGGGAGGCCCCGGTGTTCATTGAGCGTACGAGTGTTGGGCTGGATGTGCACGCCCGTTCGGTTGCCGCGGCGGCGATCGACGGCGTGACCGGCGAGCTGGTGCAGGCCAGGCTTGCCCCGTCGGAGCAGGCGATCAGGTCATGGCTGGCCTGCTTGCCAGGCCCGGTCGCCGTGGTCTATGAGGCCGGCCCGACGGGGTTCGGGCTTTGGCGGGCCTTGACCTCACGGGGGGTCAGGTGCGTGGTTGCGGCCCCGTCCCGGCTCCAGCGCCCGTCGGGGGACCGGGTGAAGACCGATGCCCGGGACGCGGTGCACCTGGCGAGGCTGCTGCGCCTGGACGAGGTCACCCCGGTGGCGGTCCCGACCGTGGAGCAGGAGTCCGCGCGTGACCTGGTGCGGGCGCGGGAGGACTGCCGCGGGGACCTGATGCGGGCCCGGCACCGGCTCTCGAAGCTGCTGCTGCGGCACGGGATCGTCTACGACGGAGGCGATGCCTGGACCGGGGCCCATGACACGTGGCTGCGCAGGGACGCGGCCCCGGCGCTGGGCTCGAGGGCGACCCGGATGGCGTTCGACTCCGACTACGAGGCCGTGCTGACGGTCAAAGCCCGCCGCGACCGGCTCGACCGCGCGATCGAGGAGCTCGCTGCGGGCAGCGAGTTCGCCCCGGCCGTACACCGCCTGGGCTGCCTGCGCGGGGTCAGCACGCTGACCGGGTTCGCCCTCGCGGTAGAGATCGGAGACTGGCACCGGTTCACCGGGGCCACCATCGGCTCCTTCGTCGGGCTGACCCCGTCCGAGCATTCCTCGGGCGCGTCCCGGGCGCAGGGGCCGATCACCAAGACCGGCAACGCCCACGTCCGCCGCCTCCTGGTCGAGGCCGCCTGGCACCACCGTGCCCGCTACGCGGTCGGGAAGACCCTTCGGGACCGGTGGGAGCTCGCCCCGGCCGCGGCACGGGCCCGCGGCGACGAGGGCAACCAGCGCCTGCACGCCCGGTGGGTGCGGTTCCTCGAGCGGCGCAAGCGCCCGACCGTGGCCAACGTCGCCGTCGCCCGCGAGCTGGCCGGCTGGTGCTGGTCCCTGGCAGTCATGGACGACGACTGACTCCCGAAGGCCGCTTCGCCACGGCGCAAGGTGCCGGCGGCAGCGCGTGGAGCCACCCGCGGCGCAACTATGAACAGACCCCCTCCTGGGGCCAACGTTCGCTCCTAGACACGCGGACCGACTCCAGCCGAACCACCGCCCTGCGGTAGCCAACCCGCGCATATCAGCCTGACCGCGCGTCGCCCAACGACACGCTCGCCGGCGCCCGCCACGCGAAGCACAGAGGCGCCGCCAGGACTCCCTCCCGGCGGCGCCTCGCCATGCCCACTTGACAGCGGACTACTCCATATCAG
>NZ_JAVFJJ010000033.1 GCF_030908245.1 Sinomonas sp. ASV322 | reverse complement strand
GGGTCAGCTCCCGAACGGCGGCGGTCTTCCGGGCCTGCCCGGCGTGCCGAGCCTCCCGGGTGTTCCGGGTGTTCCTTCGGTTCCGGGTGTTCCGAATGTGGGTGGCCTTCCGGGCACGGTGACGAACACGGTCGATGGGCTGCTGGGTCAGCTTCCGAGCGGTGGCGGGCTCCCCGGTGTTCCGGGTGTTCCGTCGGTTCCGGGCCTTCCGGGGGTTCCGTCGGTTCCGGGCCTTCCGGGGGTCCCGTCGGTTCCGGGTCTGCCGAACGTGGGCGACCTTCCGGGCACGGTGACGAGCACGGTTGATGGCCTGCTTGGTCAGCTTCCGAGCGGTGGCGGCCTCCCGGGCCTGCCCGGCGTGCCGAGCCTCCCGGGTCTTCCGGGGGTTCCGTCGGTTCCGGGTGTCCCGAATGTGGGTGGCCTTCCGGGCACGGTGACGAGCACGGTCGATGGGCTGCTGGGTCAGCTTCCGAGCGGTGGCGGGCTCCCGGGTGTTCCGGGTGTTCCGTCGGTTCCGGGTCTGCCGAATGTGGGTGGCCTTCCGGGCACGGTGACCAATGCGGTTGACGGTGTTCTCGGGCACCTTCCGAATGGTGGCGGCCTTCCGGGGCTGCCGGGTGTTCCGTCGGTTCCCGGCCTCCCGGGCCTTCCGGGTGTTCCGCCGGTTCCCGGCCTGCCGAACGTCGGCGACATTCCCGGCACGGTGACCAACGTGGTTGCTCCGGTCGTCAACGATGTTCTCGGGCACCTTCCGAACGGTGGCGGCGTTCCTGGCCTTCCGGGCGTTCCCTCGGTTCCGGGTCTGCCGAATGTCGGTGACATTCCTGGCACGGTGACCAACGTGGTTGCTCCGGTTGTCGATGGTGTCCTGGGTCAGCTTCCGAGCGGTGGCGGGCTCCCCGGTCTTCCGGGTGTTCCGTCGGTTCCGGGCCTGCCGGGTGTCCCGTCGGTTCCGGGTGTTCCGAATGTGGGTGACCTTCCGGGCTCGGTGACGAACACGGTCGACGGCCTCTTGGGTCAGCTCCCGAACGGCGGCGGTCTTCCGGGCCTGCCCGGCGTGCCGAGCCTCCCGGGTGTTCCGGGTGTTCCTTCGGTTCCGGGTGTTCCGAATGTGGGTGGCCTTCCGGGCACGGTGACGAACGCGGTCGATGGGCTGCTGGGTCAGCTTCCGAGCGGTGGCGGTCTTCCGGGCCTGCCCGGCGTGCCGAGCCTCCCGGGTCTTCCCGGTGTTCCGTCGGTTCCGGGTGTCCCGAATGTGGGCGGCCTTCCGGGTACGGTGACGAGCACGGTCGATGGGCTGCTGGGTCAGCTTCCGACCGGTGGCGGGCTCCCCGGTGTTCCGGGCGTTCCGTCGGTTCCGGGCCTGCCGAATGTGGGTGGCCTTCCGGGCACGGTGACCAATGCGGTTGACGGTGTTCTCGGGCACCTTCCGAATGGTGGAGGTCTGCCCGGTCTTCCGGGTGTTCCGTCGGTTCCCGGCCTGCCGAACGTCGGCGACATTCCCGGCACGGTGATCAACGTGGTTGCTCCGGTCGTCAACGATGTTCTCGGGCACCTTCCGAACGGTGGCGGCGTTCCTGGCCTTCCGGGCGTTCCCTCGGTTCCGGGTCTGCCGAATGTCGGTGACATTCCTGGCACGGTGACCAACGTGGTTGCTCCGGTTGTCGATGGTGTCCTCGGGCACCTTCCGAACGGCGGCGGGCTCCCCGGCGTGCCGAGCCTCCCTGGTGTTCCGTCGGTTCCGGGCCTGCCGGGTGTCCCGTCGGTTCCGGGTGTTCCGAATGTGGGTGACCTTCCGGGCACGGTGACGAACACGGTCGACGGCCTCTTGGGTCAGCTCCCGAACGGCGGCGGTCTTCCGGGCCTGCCCGGCGTGCCGAGCCTCCCGGGTCTTCCGGGTGTTCCTTCGGTTCCGGGTGTTCCGTCGGTTCCGGGTCTGCCGAATGTCGGCGGCCTTCCGGGCACGGTGACGAACG
>NZ_JAVFJJ010000032.1 GCF_030908245.1 Sinomonas sp. ASV322 | reverse complement strand
GTGATGGCGTGCCTTTTGAAGAATGAGCCTGCGAGTTAGTGCCGTGTCGCGAGGTTAACCCGTGTGGGGGAGCCGCAGCGAAAGCGAGTCTGAACAGGGCGTTCAGTGGCGCGGTCTAGACCCGAAGCGGGGTGATCTACCCATGGCCAGGTTGAAGCGACGGTAAGACGTCGTGGAGGACCGAACCCACTTCAGTTGAAAATGGAGGGGATGAGCTGTGGGTAGGGGTGAAAGGCCAATCAAACCCCGTGATAGCTGGTTCTCCCCGAAATGCATTTAGGTGCAGCGTTGCGTGTTCCTTGCCGGAGGTAGAGCTACTGGATGGCCGATGGGCCCGACCAGGTTACTGACGTCAGCCAAACTCCGAATGCCGGCAAGACAGAGCGCAGCAGTGAGACCGCGGGGGATAAGCTCCGTGGTCGAGAGGGAAACAGCCCAGACCGCCGGCTAAGGCCCCCAAGCGTGTGCTAAGTGGGAAAGGATGTGGAGTCGCAGAGACAACCAGGAGGTTGGCTTAGAAGCAGCCACCCTTGAAAGAGTGCGTAATAGCTCACTGGTCAAGTGATTCCGCGCCGACAATGTAGCGGGGCTCAAGCACACCGCCGAAGCCGCGGCAGCCCCACATCGCCCAAGCCGTCATTGGTTCAGGGGTGGGGCTGGGTAGGGGAGCGTCGTGCGGGCAGCGAAGCCGCCGGGTGACCGAGCGGTGGAGCCCGCACGAGTGAGAATGCAGGCATGAGTAGCGAAAGACGGGTGGGAAACCCGTCCGCCGGATGATCAAGGGTTCCAGGGTCAAGCTAATCTGCCCTGGGTGAGTCGGGACCTAAGGCGAGGCCGACAGGCGTAGTCGATGGACAACGGGCCGATATTCCCGTACCGGCGAAGGACCGCCAATGCCGGAGGGCCGATGCTAACCAACGGATCGCCCGCCCGGGCGCCCTTCGGGGCGGCCGGCGGGGGTGAGCGTGGGATACCGAGGCCCCGAGGCAAGCGCATTAACAGGTGTGACGCAGGAAGGCAGCCCGGCCAGGCGATGGTTGACCTGGTCCAAGGACGTAGGGCGAACGGCAGGCAAATCCGCCGTTCACGAGCCTGAGATCCGACGGGACCCCCGCGAGGGGGGATCGGGTGATCCTATGCTGCCGAGAAAAGCATCGGCGCGAGGTCCGAGCCGCCCGTACCCCAAACCGACACAGGTGATCAGGTAGAGAATACCAAGGCGATCGAGAGAATCGCGGTCAAGGAACTCGGCAAAATGCCCCCGTAACTTCGGGAGAAGGGGGACCCCCACCCTGAACAGGACACGCGCCTGGGAGGGGGGAGGGGTCGCAGAGACCAGGGGGAAGCGACTGTTTACTAAAAACACAGGTCCGTGCGAAGTCGCAAGACGATGTATACGGACTGACTCCTGCCCGGTGCTGGAAGGTCAAGAGGACCCGTCAACCTGCGAGGGTGAAGCGGAGAATTCAAGCCCCAGTAAACGGCGGTGGTAACTATAACCATCCTAAGGTAGCGAAATTCCTTGTCGGGTAAGTTCCGACCTGCACGAATGGAGTAACGACTTCCCCGCTGTCTCGACCGCGAACTCGGCGAAATTGCACTACGAGTAAAGATGCTCGTTACGCGCAGCAGGACGGAAAGACCCCGAGACCTTCACTACAGTTTGGTATTGGTGTCCGGAGCGGCTTGTGTAGGATAGGTGGGAGACTGCGAGGCGGGCACGCCAGTGCCCGCGGAGTCGCCGTTGAAATACCACTCTGGTCGCTTTGGGCATCTCAACCTCGGCCCGTGATCCGGGCCAGGGACAGTGCCTGACGGGTAGTTTAACTGGGGCGGTTGCCTCCCAAAGGGTAACGGAGGCGCCCAAAGGTCCCCTCAGCCTGGTCGGCAACCAGGTGGCGAGTGCAAGTGCACAAGGGGGCTTGACTGCGAGAGAGGCATCTCGAGCAGGGACGAAAGTCGGGACTAGTGATCCGGCGGCACCTCGTGGAAGGGCCGTCGCTCAACGGATAAAAGGTACCTCGGGGATAACAGGCTGATCTTGCCCAAGAGTCCATATCGACGGCATGGTTTGGCACCTCGATGTCGGCTCGTCGCATCCTGGGGCTGGAGTAGGTCCCAAGGGTTGGGCTGTTCGCCCATTAAAGCGGTACGCGAGCTGGGTTTAGAACGTCGTGAGACAGTTCGGTCCCTATCCGCTGCGCGCGCAGGAGATCTGAGAAGGGCTGTCCTCAGTACGAGAGGACCGGGACGGACGAACCTCTGGTGTGGCAGTTGTACCGCCAGGTGCACCGCTGCTTGGCCACGTTCGGATGGGATAACCGCTGAAAGCATCTAAGCGGGAAGCCCGCTTCAAGATGAGATCTCCAAACACGCAAGTGTTGAAGGCCCCCAGCAGACCACTGGGTTGATAGGCCGGACGTGGAAGCAGGGACCAACGACCTGCGAAGCCGACCGGTACTAATAGGCCGACAACCTCAACCACAACACAACTGCTACGCGTCCACTGCACGGTCCCCGAACAACAAACCCCGGGAAACCACACCACAACACCACAACAGAACACAGCACACGCGCACCCGACCCCCCAGGGGGCCCGGACGCACCGCAACCCAGACATCCCACCCCCACCACAAAACCGGGGGCAGCGGAGAACAGGTTACGGCGGCCATAGCGTGGGGGAAACGCCCGGACCCATCCCGAACCCGGAAGCTAAGCCCCACAGCGCCGATGGTACTGCACCCGCCAGGGTGTGGGAGAGTAGGACACCGCCGGACAACACCACCCGAGGGCCCCACAACGACGTGGGGCCCTCACCCACTTAAC
>NZ_JAVFJJ010000031.1 GCF_030908245.1 Sinomonas sp. ASV322 | reverse complement strand
TTCGACTCACGCAAAGGTGCCTGCGATGTCTACCTCCGAAGCGGCCGTGGTGGCCGAGAAGAAGCCGAACGCGGTCTTCGCCACGCTCCAGCGGCTGGGCCGCACCCTGATGCTGCCGATCGCGGTGCTGCCCGCGGCCGGGATCCTGCTCCGGCTCGGGCAGGCGGACCTGCTCGGGGCGATCCCGGGGTTCTCGGCCGGGGCCGCGGTGATCTCCGCCGCCGGCAGCGCGGTCTTCTCCTGGCTGCCGCTGATCTTCGCCGTGGGCATCGCGATCGGCTGGGCGAAGAAGGCCGACGGCTCCACCGCCCTGGCCGCCGTGGTCGGCTACATGGTCATCGACGGGGTCTTCAAGGCCATGTCCCCCGTGGTCCTGGCCGGCCAGGTCGACCCGGCCGGCAAGCCCGCCGCGATCAACTACGGGGTCCTGGCCGGGATCATCGTGGGCCTGCTCTCGGCCGGGCTGTGGCAGCGGTTCTACCGCACCAAGCTCCCGGACTTCCTCGGCTTCTTCTCCGGCCGCCGCCTCGTGCCCATCCTGACCTCCGTCACCTCCCTCGTGGTCGGGGTCGTCCTGTCCTTCCTGTACCCGCTGTTCAACGCCGCCCTGTCCTGGGTCGGGACCGCCGTGGCGTCCAACACCGTCGTCGGCGGCGGGGTCTACGGCTTCGCCAACCGCATGCTCATCCCCGCGGGCCTGCACCACATCCTGAACTCCATGGTCTGGTTCCTCGTCGGGGACTACACCAACGCCGCCGGCACCCTCGTGCGCGGGGACCTGAACCGCTTCTTCGCCGGCGACCCGACCGCGGGGACCTTCATGACCGGCTTCTTCCCCATCATGATGTTCGGCCTGCCCGCCGCGGCCCTGGCCATCTGGCGCCACGCCAAGCCCTCCCAGCGCAAGATCGTCGGCGGCATCATGCTCTCCACCGCCCTGACCGCGTTCCTGACCGGCATCACCGAGCCGATCGAGTACTCCTTCATGTTCGTCGCGTTCCCCCTCTACATCATCCACGCCGCCCTCACCGGGACCTCCCTGGCCCTGGTGAACCTCCTGGGCATCCACGACGGCTTCACCTTCTCCGCCGGCCTGATCGACTTCATCCTGAACTTCGGCAAGGCCCACAACGCCTGGCTCCTGATCCCCATCGGCCTCGCCTACGCCGCCATCTACTACTTCCTCTTCTCCTTCGTCATCAAACGCTGGAACCTGCGCACCCCCGGCCGCGAAGACGACGAAGTCACCATCGAAACCCAAGCAGCCAAATAACCCCAACCCGCCACATAGCACCCACAGCGCAACTCCCCGGCGGGCCCCCACGGGCCCGCCGCTCGCCCGCACAGCAGGCCAATCTGCTCAGTAGACGAGCCCGCACAGCCGGCGGAAGATGATGTGGCGGGCCCCCAGGGCCCGCCACCCGAACCCCAGGAGACATCGTATGGAGATCCTCGTCCTGCCCGACGCCGACGCCGTCGCCCGTACCGCCGCCGACATCATCGAGGACCGCGTCCGCCGAGGCCCCGCCATCCTCGGCCTCGCGACGGGATCCACGCCGCTCGGAACGTACGCCGAGCTCATCCGCCGGCACCGCGAGGACGGGCTCTCCTTCGCACAGGTCCAGGCCTTCACGCTCGACGAGTATCTCGGCCTTCCGGCCGAGCACCCGGAGTCCTATCGTTCGGTCATCCGCCGCGAGTTCGCGGACAGCGTGGACTTCGCCGAGGGCGCGGTGCACAGCATTGACGGCCAGGCGGAGGACCCCGAGGCGGAGGCCGGCCGCTACGACGCCTCGATCGCCGCGGCGGGCGGCATCGACATCCAGATCCTGGGGATCGGCACGGACGGGCACATCGGCTTCAACGAGCCCATGTCTTCCCTGGCCTCGCGAACCCGCATCAAGACGCTCACGGAGCAGACCCGCAAGGACAACGCCCGGTTCTTCCCGAGCCTCCACGACGTCCCGCACCACGTCCTGACGCAGGGGCTCGGGACGATCCGGGAAACGCGCCACATCCTCCTCATCGGCCTCGGTGCCGCCAAAGCCGAGGCGATTGCCGCCGCCGTCGAGGGTCCGCTCGCGGCCCTGTGCCCGGCGTCGTCCCTCCAGCTGCACCAGCACACGACCGTCCTCGTCGACACGGCCGCCGCCTCCCGCCTCAAGCACACCGAGTACTACCAGTACACGCACGCGCAGAAGCCGTCCTGGCAGGCCTACTGACCCCACCGTCCAGGGGTCACCTCCCGCGGGTCCGCCAACATCCAGGGGTCACCTCCCGCGGGTCCGCCAACATCCAGGGGTCACCTCCCGCGGGTCCGCCAACATCCAGGGGTCACCTCCCGCGGGTCCGCCAACATCCAGGGGTCACCTCCCGCGGGTCCGCCAACATCCAGGGGTCACCTCCCGCGGGTCCCATCCGACGGAACCCACGGGAGGTGCCCCCCGAACGGGAGAACACCCACGGGAGGTGACCCCCGAACGGGAGAACACCCACGGGAGGTGACCCCCAAACGGTTAGGCCAGCTCCCCCAGCACGTCCGCCACGACGACCGCCGACGCCGCCGACCACGCCTGCGGCCGGCACGCCGACGGATACGGGAGGGCGCGCGAAACGGTCCCCGGCCCCGCAGCCGGATCGCCCGCGTGCAGCTCCGGCATCCGGTACCCGAATGACTCAGCGGCCCTGAGCAGCCCCTCGGCCAGCTGCCCCGCCTCCGGGGCGTGCCCCGAGGCCGCGAGGCCCCGGATCGCGATCGCGGTATCGTGCGCCCACACGGAGCCTCCGTGGTACTTGAGCGGCCAGTACCCCGCGCTCGACGTGGCCAGAGTCCGCAGCCCGTACCCCGAGTCGAGCTCGGGGTCGACGAGCCGCCGCGCGACGAGAGCCTCCTCGGTGCCGGAGAGCAGCCCCGTCCCGAGCAGGTGCCCCATGTTCGAGGTGACGGTGTCGACGGGTACGCCCTCGCCGTCGAGCGCGATCGCCACATACGGCCCGAGCGAGTCGGTGAGCCAGAAGTCCGCCCGGAAGCGTTCCGCGAGCGCCGCGGCAGCATCCCTCAGCTGCGCGGGCGCAGTCCCCAAGGAGGCGGAACCCGGACGCCCGAACGCCTCGAGCAGCGACGCCCCGCCGACGAGCGCCTCGTACGCGTAGGCCTGCACCTCGCACAGGGAGATCGGGCCGGCGGCGAGGCGTCCGTCGCGGAACTGCACGGCGTCCCCCGAGTCCTTCCACCCCTGGTTCGCAAGCCCGTGGCCGCTCGTGTCGAGATACGTGAGGTATCCGTCGCGCACGCCCGCGGCAACCCACGCGAGCGCGCGCTCGGCGTGCGGCAGGAGGAGTTCGACGGCGTCGACGTGCAGGCCCGCGCGCCACGCGTCGTGGAGGACGCACAGCCAGAGCGGGGTCGCGTCGACGGTCCCGTAGTAGATCGGCGGGAGGCTGATGTTCTCGTCGTGAAGCGTGAGCGCGGCCCGGCGGAGCTCGTGCATGATCTTTCCGGGCTCCTCCTGCGATTCGACGTCGTGCGCCGCGCCCTGGAACGACGCAAGGACCGCGAGCGTGCCCTCGGCGAGCTCGGTGCCGAGCGGGAGGAGGAATCGCGCGGCCCACAGCGAGTCCCGCCCGAAGAGCGTGAAGAACCAGGGAGCGCCGGCGGCGAGGAACTCGCGCCCCGACAGTGCCGGAAGCGTCATGCGCAGGCCGTCGAGGTCGCGGAGGGACTGGTCGAGGAAGCGCGCGAGCCGCACATCCGCCACCGGGCGCGGATCGCGCCGTCGGGGCTCGCGCCACGCCGCGGGGGCGGGGCCGGGGGCGCCGACGACGACGGCGGCGGCGTCCTCCGCGGCAAGCCTCCACGACGCGCGGGCCGGCTCGCCGGGCGACGCAGTGAGCGTCCAGCGGAGCACGGGCCGCGCGGGATCGGAGAGGTCGACGACGGCGCCCGCCGCCTCGACCTCAACGCGCACCTCGCCGGCGCCCCACACCAGTCCGGCCTCCGTGGGCGTCGCGAGGGCGGGAACGGTCGCGTGCCCAGACTTGACGATTTCCATGGGCGCGAGGTCCGCCGCGAGCGAGACGCTCACGACGGCGGTGACAGCGCCCTCAGTCGCGCACGAAAGCTCGATCTCCTCCTCGACGAGCCCCGCCTCGACGCGCCGCGCACGCAGCACGCGGGTGGTGGGGTCCGCTCCGGGCCCGTCGATGTTCCGGGGCAGTCCGACGGCGACGAGCCGCCCGTCGTCGTCGCACCACGACCCCGCGGGCTCGGGCTCGCGGCCGTCAACCTCGAGGAGCGCCTCGCTCAGGACGCGCACGTCGGAGTGCATGACGCCGCACACGGAGGCCCCGGTCGCCCTCCCGGGCGCGCCCGGCCGGATCTGCCCGTCGCGTTCGGACCAGGCCTGAGTGGGAGCGCGGAAGACAAGCTCGAGGTCGTGGAGGAACGGCTGCAGGGTCTCTGGCATGAGGTTGAGGGTCGCTTCCTGTGAGCTACTTGACACATCGGTGCATCTCGTCAATTCTTATGACGTTCCCCGATTTGATCAATCAAATGACGTTTACTCAGCGTAGTTGATCGATCAAACTCGCGGAAGAGGCCTTCACAACGGAGAGGAGCGGCCATGCGACACGAGGTCCCAGAGGCGGCACAGCGCCCGACCGTGTCGAGCGTCGCGGTCCACGCGGGCGTCTCCCGTCAGACCGTCTCGAACGCGCTCAACAACCCCGAACGCCTCCAGCCCGATACCCTCAAACGCGTCCTCGCCGCGATCGAGGAGACCGGCTACGTCCGCAGCGCCGCGGCTCGGCAGATGCGCACCGCCCGCTCAGGCGTCATCGCCTACCGCCTCGATCCGGTACGGGACGGCATCGGCGGCGCGGTCCTCGACACCTTCCTCCACGCCCTCACGGCCGAGGCCGAGCGCCGCGACTACCGCGTCGCGCTCTACACGGCCGACTCAGACGAGGCCGAGCTCCGCCAGTTCGCGAGCCTCACGCAGACCCGCGCCGCGGACGCATTCGTGCTCGTCGGCACCCACCGCAACGACCTCCGCTACCGCTGGCTCACCGAGCATGGCGTCCCCTACTCAGTCTTCGGCCGTCCCTGGTCGGAGCAGGGGACGGCGGCGCAGCCCACCCATGCGTGGATCGACGTCGACGGCGCGGCCGGCACCGCCCAGGCCACCCAGCACCTCCTCGACCTCGGCCACCGGAACATCGCGTTCGTCGGCTGGCCCGCAGGGTCCGAGACGGGAGACGAGCGTCGCCGCGGCTGGGACGAGGCGATGGCCGCCGCGGGCGTCACGGCCGCCGAACGGCACGCGCTCGATTCCGAGCAGCAGGACGGGATCCTCGAGGGAGCCGACGCCGCGTCCCGGCTCCTCGCAACAGGGGCGACGGCGTTCGTGTGCGCGTCGGATTCCCTCGCCGTCGGGGCGTTCAGCGCCGTCCGGGCGGCAGGCGAGCGGGCCGCCGTCGTCGGCTTCGACGACACCCCGACGGCAGCCGCGCTCGGCCTCAGCTCGGTCCGACAGCCGCTCGACTCCGCCGCCGCGTGGGCCCTCGCGAGCGTCCTCGACCAGCTCGACGGCCGTCCGCCCCGAGAGCGCGACGCGCGGCTCCTTCTCCCCCAGCTCGTCGTGCGCGAGAGCTCGCAGCCGCCGATGTCCACGCGCTGAGCGGCTTTCTCACCCACCCGGCCACCCTGACCCACCCAGCCACCCTGACCCACCCCACCCTGACCCACCCCACCCTCACCCACCCCACCCCCTTCATCTCACCCACCCCACCACCCAAAGGAGCACGAATGCAGCTCACGAGACGCGCCAGCATTGCCGCCGCCGCGGCCCTCGCGGCCAGCCTGACCCTCGCCGCCTGCGGAGGCGGCAGCCCGTCCTCGACCGGCGCCTCGTCGTCGGCGGCCGCGGACAACCACCAGCCGCTCACGATCCTCATCGGCACCTCGGGCGAGGCCGAGACCGCAGCCGTCAAGTCCGCCGTCGCGGCCTGGTCGAAGCAGTCGGGCACGCCCGCGACCGTGAACGTGGCCTCGGACCTCAACCAGCAGCTCTCCCAGGGCTTCTCGGGCGGCAGCCCGGCGGACCTGTTCTACGTCACGAACGACTCGGTTGCGACGTACGCGGGCAACGGATCGCTCGAGCCGTACGTCGACCAGCTCAAGAACAAGGACTCGTTCTACCCGTCGCTCGTCAAGGCGTTCACCGTGAACGGCAAGGCCTACGCCGCGCCAAAGGACTTCTCGACGCTCGAGCTCGTGATCAACACGGACATGTGGAAGGCCGCAGGCCTGGGGGACGCGGACGTCCCGACCACATGGGACCAGTTCGAGGCGGTCGCGAAGAAGCTCACGACCCCGCAGCACGTGGGACTCGCCGTCTCGCCGCAGTTCGAGCGGCTCGGCGTGTTCATGGCGCAGGCGGGCGGCTGGCTCACGGACGATGCGGGCAAGGCGGCCGCGAACTCGGACGCGAACGTCAAGGGCCTCGCCTACGCGAAGAAGCTGCTCGCCGACGGCGTCATGAAGTACTCGTCGCAGCTCGGCGCCGGCTGGGGTGGCGAGGCGTTCGGGACGCAGAAGGCCGCGATGACGATCGAGGGCAACTGGATCTCGGGCGCGATGGGCAAAGACTACAAGTCCGTGAACTACAAGGTCGTCAAGCTGCCGGCGGGCCCGAAGGGCGAGGGCACGATCCAGTACGACGGCGGCTGGGGCATGGCCGCGCAGTCCAAGAACAAGGGCGGGGCGCTCGACCTCGTCTCGTACTTGACTCAGCCCGATCAGCAGATGGGCTTCGCGAAGGCGTTCGGCGTCATGCCGTCCGTCCAGTCGCTCGCGGACCAGTGGAAGACGGCCTTCCCCGCGCAGACCGCGTTCCTCGAGGGCGCGGCGTCGTCGAAGTCGATCCCGAGCGTCGCGGGCATCAGTGACGTCATCAAGGATTTCGACTCGCAGCTCGACGCACTGCCGACGACCGATCCCAAGACGATCCTCGACAAGGTCCAGACCAACCTCTCGGGCCTCGCGGGCCTCTCGTAGTCCCGCGCCAAGGAGTTCTGCCATGACGACGAGCGTGCTGAAGCGGCCATCCGCCGCCGAGGCCCGCCCGCGCCGTCGCGGCCCCGGCGTCCGGGGCCGCGACGGGATCGCGGGCTGGCTCTTCACGGCCCCCGTGCTCATCATCCTCGGGCTCTTCCTCGTGCTTCCGATCCTCATGGCGGCCTGGGTCTCGGTCTCGAGCTGGAACGGGCTCGGCAGCCCGTTCCAGGACACCGTGAAGTTCGTGGGCGGAGACAACTACGCGGCCCTGCTCGCGAAGCCCGGCCTCGCGCAGACCGACTTCGGGACGTCGCTGCGCAACAACGGGTGGTACGTCCTGCTCGTCGTGCCGATCCAGACGGCCGTCTCGCTGTTCCTCGCGATCCTCGTCAACCAGCGAGTCCTCGCGGCACGCAGCGCGTTCCGCACGGCCTTCTACTTCCCGTCCGTGACCTCGTCCGTTGCGATCACGGTCATCTTCCTGTTCCTGTTCTCCGCGTCTGGCACGGTCAATGCGATCGTCCAATGGCTCGGCGGGAGCGGCGTCGGCTGGTTCGCGGATACTCGAGGGGTCGTCCAGCAGGCCCTCGGGGCATTCGGCGTCCACGCGCCGTCGGGCTCGGGATTCCTGGGCCTCACATGGTTCGACTGGATCTCCGGGCCGAGCCCCGCGATGCTCGTGTTCGTCGTCATGGCGATCTTCACGACGTCCGGCACGTTCATGCTCATCTACCTCGCGGCGCTCCAGCAGATCGCCCGGGACATCGAGGAGGCCACGATCATGGACGGCGCCAACGCGTGGCAGCGATTCCGATACGTCACGCTGCCGATGCTCCGGCCCACGACCTTCACGGTCATGACGCTCGGCCTCATCGGCACGTGGCAGATCTTCGACCAGATCTACGTCGGGTCGAAGGGCGGGCCGGCCAAGACGACGCTCACGCCCGCGTTCCTCTCGTATTCGCAGTCGTTCATCAACAACGCGTGGGGCCGGGGCGCGGCGATCGCGTTCATCCTGTTCGCGATCATCGTGGTGTTCACGCTAGTCCAGCGGGTTCTCCTGGCAGAGCGAGGGAGCGCGCGCAAGGCACCCCGGCGCCGTCCCGGAGGGAGGCGCGCCCATGGCTGACGATCCGCGCCCGGCTGCGCGCCGCCGTCGTCCGCTCCGGGGCGGCACCATCGGCACCTACGCGCTGCTCACGGCGCTCGCGCTCGTCTACGTGTTCCCGTTCGTCGTCTCGCTCGCGAACTCGTTCAAGACGGACGAGGACGCCGCGAACCATCCTGTCTCGCTCGTCCCCCAGACGTTCACGACGGCGGCATATCAGCAGCTGTTCCAGACGGACCTCCCGCTGTGGCTCGGCAACACCGTCGTCGTGACGGTCCTCGTGACGGGCGGGCGCGTCCTGTTCGACTCGATGGCCGGCTACGCGCTCTCGCGCCTGGCGTTCCGCGGGCGGAACGCCGTCTACGCGGGGCTCGTCGCGGTCATGGCCGTGCCCGGCGTCGTGCTGCTCATCCCGAAGTTCCTCGTCATCAAGGAATTCGGGATGTACGACACGTATGCGGGCATGATCATCCCGATGCTCGCGGACGCCGCGGGCGTGTTCATCATGCGGAACTTCTTCGAATCGGTCTCGCCCTCGATCGAGGAGGCCGCGAAGATCGACGGCGCGGGCGTATTCCGGCGCTTCTGGTCCGTCGTGCTGCCAATGTCCCGCTCGGCGATCATCACGCTGTTCATCCTCTCGTTCCAGGCCTCATGGAACGAGCTCCCGCAGATGATCATCTCGACCCAGAGCCCGAGCCTCTTCACCCTCACCAAGGGCACGGCGCAGCTCGCGTCCGGCGCTCTCAGCGCGGGCTCGCAGTTCCCCGTCAAGCTCGCCGCCGCGACCCTCATGACCATCCCGGTCGCGGTCCTGTTCTTCGTCTTCCAGCGCCGGATCATGAACACGACCGCCGGGGCGACGAAAGAGTAGCCCAAGCATCCAGTACGAGCGTGCATGAGAAGAAGGGAGGTCGCGCATCGCGAGAGGCCCGGGCCGCCGCTGGGGGCGGCCCGGGCCTCTCGCCGCGCCGTCACCTCGGGCGGGTCCCCGTAGGTTGCGCCGTCACCTCGGGGTGAGCCCTCGGCTCAGGAGAGCACTCTCGCCGCGACCGCGGTGACGACGGGGCGCGGAAGGACGCCGGCAAGCTTGGCGAGAACCGTGTTGCGGGCCCCGGAGACGATGCTGCCGCGCTGCCCGCGATCGAGGGCGCGAAGCGTCGCGCGGACCACTTGAGCCGGAGTCTGCGAGCCGCGCTCTTCCCGATCGGCGTGCAGCCCGGAGACTTCGCGAAACTCGGTGCTCGTCGCGCCCGGGCACACCGCGAGCACGCGCACCCCGGATTCCCGGGTCTCGTAGGCCACGGCCTCGGTGAAGTTCAAGACGAAAGCCTTCGTTGCTCCGTACACGGCCATCGTGGGGCAGGGCTGGAAGGCCCCCGTGCTCGCGATGTTGACGACGGCGCCGCTTCCCGCGCGCACAAGATCCGGCAGGAACGCGCGGGTCAGCGAGACAAGGGTCGCGATATTGAGCTGGAGCATCTCCGCGGTGCGCGCCTCATCGGCGTCGATGAAGTCGGAGTGGAGCCCGAACCCCGCGTTGTTGATGAGCACCTGGATCCGGATACCGCGCGAGTCGAGCTCCTGCCGCAGCGCGGTCGCCGCGTCCTGGCGCAGGAGGTCGACGGCGATCACCGTGGCGGTGACGCCGTGGTCGCGGCGGATGCGGGCGGCGAGCTCCTTGAGCCGGTCCTCGCGACGGGCGACGAGGACGACGTCGGCCCCGCGTGCGGCGAGCTGGGTCGCGTACTCGGCGCCGAGGCCTGAGCTCGCGCCGGTGATGAGTGCGGTCGTGCCGCGATGGTTCATGGTCATGGATTCGAATGTAGACAGTGACAGCATTGTTGTCAATGCCTACATTCGGATAGTCTTTGGGCGTGACCGAACGCGCCTATCACCACGGAAACCTCCGCGCCGAGCTCCTCCGGCATGCGTTGGAGGCGGTCGACGTCGCGGGCGCCGACGCCCTCTCGCTCCGGCAGCTCGCGCGCGACGCCGGGGTGAGCCATGGCGCGTCCGCCCGGCACTTCCGCGACAAGCAGGCGCTGCTCGACGCGATCGCGATCGAGGGCTTCGGGCGGCTCAATGCCGCGGTGCGGGAAGCCGCGGCGGCCGAAGCCCCGTTCGAGGAGCGCTTCCGCGCCGTCGGGCTCGCCTACGTCGACTTCGCCGTCACCCACCCACAGATCCTCGCGGTCATGTACACGGCGAAGCACGACGTCGACGCGAGCGAAGCCCTGCGCCAGGTGAGCCACGCCGGCAAGAACGATCTCGTCGCGATGATCATCGCCGCTCAGAGCGCCGGCGCTGTGCGCGCGGGCGACCCCGACGAACTCGCGATGATCGCCTTCGCCTCGGTCCACGGCATCGCAGCCCTCGCGACGGCGGGTCTGCTCGGCGAAACGCCGATGACGGACGCTGTGGCATCCGTCATCGGGTTCGTGTGGACCGGGCTCGCTGCCCCCGCTTAGAGCTCTAGCTCACCATCCGGATCGTCCAGAAGTCGCTCGACAGGCCAGCCGAGAGCAGGTACTGGTACGGAAGCGTGAAGTAGCCTGCCTGCCCCCAGCCCGTGCCCCACGAGTTGCGGACGCGGAAGCGCTGGCTCGCGCTGTCGTAGCCGACGGCGACGACGGCGTGGCCGCCGAGCACCTGCTCGTTCGGGGCAGGCATGGGCGCGACGCCGGTCTGCGCGACCTGCGGGCTCTCGAAGGACTCGTAGACCGTGAAGCCGAACACGAACGGGAATCCGGCGGCGAGGCAGCCCTGCATCTGCTGGAGGCTGCGCGTCACGCGCTGGTACGAGACCGCGCGATGCTGCTTCGCGTCGATGTAGCACTGCTGCGTGGGTTGAACGGCGAATTGCGTGATGTCGTACGGCCACTCGGTCTCGGGGCAGGCGCCCTGGGCGCCGACGGACTTGATGCCGTCGCGGATCTGCGCACCCGAGTCGCTCGCGACCGTGCCCTCCATGACGCGCTCGTTGTAGTAGATGAACAGCCGGGACGGGGTCGTGTAGCCCGCGATGCCCTGCTTGTCGGCGTCGAACTCGAGGGCGCCCGCGATCGCATTTCCCGTGCACGAGCCGAGCTGGCCCTGATCGTAGACGGGCGGACAGTGGGACGTGAGGTCGATGGAGGCGGGCAGCGCGCCGAGCACGGCCGGCGGGGCGGCGAACAGGAAGTCGCGCTGGTCGGGGACGTCGGGCACCCAGCCGTAGGAGTGGCGGGCGAGGGCTGCTTCGGTGGTCATGATGTTCCCTTCGTGTCAGAGGTACTTCCAGGAGCGGATCACGTTGAGCGAGCCACTCGAATCCCACCAGACGTCGACGCGGTTGGCCGCGAAGGCCACCTGCACGACCCCCTGCTCGTCCCCCGGTTCGGCGACGAGCCCCGCTCGCCACGCGGCGCCGTCCCACGCCCAGAGGGCCGCCGGGCCGCCCGAGAAGTAGTGGTCGAGCACGAGGTAGTGGGTTGTTGCGCTGCCGCCCGCGCCGGCGGGTGCGGCAGCCGCCGTCGGCTGCTTCGCGGGTGCCGTGCCCGGCTCCGGCGGTCCGCTCGACGGCGGAGCGACCGACGACGGCGACGCGGCCGCCGTCTGTGCAGCGCGCGCCGCGGCGTCGAGCTGGTCGACGACGTCCTGCGATGGTTCTTCCATGGCTGGCTCCTGCTGGGGTAAGGGTGGCGGGGTGGGTAAGGGTGGCGGGGTGGGTAAGGGTGGCGGGGTGGAAAGGGCGGCGGGGTGGGCAAGCCAGTGCGGCGACGACCAGCCCCGAGCGGTGACGAGCCCGGTCGAGTCCCACCAGACGTCGACGGCGTCGGCGCTGAACAGGTCCTGCGCGATGCCGACGAGCTCGTTCTGGCCGATCCCGCGCCCGCGCCACGCGCCGTTGACGTAGGCCCAGACCATGCCGTCCTGGCTCGGAGTCCACGTGTCGACCACGAGGTACTGGGCGCGGCCCGAGCCGAGCCCGACCGTGACCGGGACGGTTGCGGACGCGATGCCGTTCGCGACGACGCTCAGCTCGTGCGGGCCAAGGTCGAGGTCGTTCGGGACGGTGAACTCGGTCGAAACGGGGGCCGCGCCGGTCGCGACGGCCATCGTCGAGTGGTTCCGGGTCGGGAGGTAGCGAACCTTGCCCGAGTAGGTGCCGATGAGCCGCACGAGCGGGTAGTTCGTGGCCATCTGCGCGTCGTCGCCGTAGCTCACGGCTTGCGAGAGGCCGTTGAGCTGCGTTCCCGTGAGGGTATACGTGCCATCGAGGCCAAGGCTCGTCGGCACGGACGTGATGGTCGGTGCCCACGAGGGGTCCGGCCCGGGGTCCGGCTCGTACGCGTACAGCGCGGCCGTCTGGGCGCCGTAGAGCACCTCGCCCGTGGGGAGGAGGAGCATGCGGCCCTGGTAGATCACCTGATTGGCGTTGGGCGGATCCGCGACGCGATTGAGATTCGTGCCGTCGAATTCGAAGAACATCGTGGGGCTCGGCCAGTCTCCCGCCGCGTCGCCCGCTGGGCCCACAGCGCACAGGACGCGCCCGTTCGGCAGGAGGGCGCCGGGCGCGTCCTTGGCCTTGAGGAGGCGGTTCTGGCTGTCGGCTGGGAAGTCCGGGCCTGTGGTCCACGTGCCGGTGCCGGTGGTGTCGCCCGACGGCGAGTACAGGGCCGTATGCCCCGTCGCGCCGACGCAGAACACCCGGCCGTCCGGCATGAGCAGCGCTGGCCCGATCTCGATCGACGACGCCTGGACGAGCTCGACCGGCGTCGACCCCGCACTGATCCACGTGCCGGTCGAGGGCACGTAGCGCTCGGCGTTCGGATGGTTCGTGCAGCTTATGGTCATGACGGAGCCGTCGGGCAGGAGCGTCCACGTCTCCTCGCTCGAGCTCGCGGACAGGGTTCCCGTCGTGCCCGTCGCGGTCCACGTGTTCGCTACCGGATCGTAGATCGCGGTCCGGGAATCGTTGATGTAGCCCACGAGGATGCGGCCGTCGTCGAGCATGCACGCCGGCGCATCCCCGATCGCGCCCCATCCGGGGTTGCCGACGCTCGTCCACGTGTTCGTCGCGGGATCGTAGATCTCCGCGGCGTCGGTGTCCGAGCCGGCGTCGCTGTACTCGCCGCCGGCCACGAAGACGCGACCGTCACGGAGTACCGCCGAAGCGTAGTAGAGCCGGGAATTGTGCATGTCCGCGAGCTGTGACCACGTCCCGTTGACGTAGCTGCCCGAGAGATCCGGGGTGAGGCGCCACCAGCTCTTGGACCCGCCGGACTGGCACATGACGGTGCCGTCGGTGAGAAGGAGCATCGTGCCGACCGGGAATGTCGGCTGGTGAGCGAGGGACTTCCACGAGGCCACGGCGGCCCCTTTCGCATCGGCGGCGCCGGCCGCCCGAGCTGATACGAATCCGCGGGAGGCGGGGCGGCACATTCCGACCGGGCTCGGCGTGCCGTGGCCCGGTCGGTGCCTCCGGCCTGAGTGCTGGGGGTCGTCAGGCCGGATAGATTCAATTTGTCCCCCGAATTTACTAATAGGCTGACGGAAAAGTCAAGAGGTCAACGAGTCCAGTCAGCGGCTTCTTTTCGGGGGTCACCTTTGGCTGGCCTCCCGGATTCGGCGCTGCCGCCCCGGGTTCCCGCCGACCTCCCCAGTTTCTGCGCCGGCCTCCCCATGGTCCGCGCCGGCCTCCCCAACTTTTGGGGCATCGGCCGACGACGGCGCGGTACCGTTCCGCAGGAATCCGGCAGCGCACGCGGCCCTCACTTGAGCCAAAGGGCCAGAACCTGGGGAGATCGGCGCAGGACGTGGGGTGTTATGTCTCGGGACATTGGTGACAGTTCTGCCTCAGGACATCGGTGACGGTTCCGGGGTTCTTGGTGGTGACACTTCTTTCGCTCTGATGGGCTGGTGAAGAAGAACTCCACTGTCGATCCTCGTATCCGTCTCGCGATCTCTCAGTGGCCGGAGAACGCGCCTCGGGGTGCGGTGACGACGTTCTGCGCCGAGCATGGGATCTCGCGGAAGACGTTCTATGCGATCCGCGCCCGGGTCGCCGCGGACGGGCCGGCCGCGGCGCTGGAGCCCAGGTCGCGGCGCCCGAAGAACAGCCCGGCCAGGCTCTCGGACGATGTGAGGCAGCAGGCCATCGGGGTGCGGGCGGCGCTGGAGCGCTCCGGGCTGGACCACGGTCCGATCAGCGTGCACGAGAAGATGCGTTCCATGGGCCTGGCATCGGTGCCCTCGCCGGCGTCGCTGGCACGCATGTTCCGCCAGGCAGGGGTCGCTCGGGCCGAGCCGAGGAAGAAGCCGCGGGCCGCGTTCCGCCGGTTCGTGTATCCGGCGCCGAACGCGTGCTGGCAGCTGGACGCGACGGAGTACGTGCTCGCCGGCGGGCGCAAGTGCGTGATCTTCCAGCTCATCGACGACCACTCCCGCTACGCGGTCTCATCGCACGTGGCCCGGTCGGAGACGGCGGAGGCGGCCATCGCCGTGACAAGGAAGGGGATAGCCGCCCACGGGGTGCCGCAGCGGCTCCTGACCGACAACGGCAGTGCGCTGAACCCGATCCGCCGGGGCGTGATCGGCCAGCTGGTCATCTATGTGACCTCCCTCGGAGTCGAGCCGATCACGGGCAGGCCCAACAAGCCCACCACCCAGGGCAAGAACGAACGCTTCCACCAGACCCTCTTCCGCTGGCTGGACAAGCAGCCCCTCGCCGAGACGATCGACCAGCTCCAGGAACAGGTCGACGCGTTCGACATCATCTACAACACCCAGCGCCCGCATCAGGGCCTGCCCGGCAGGATCACCCCCCTGCAGGCCTGGGAAGCGACCCCGAAGGCCGAACCGCCCAGGCCGAGGCCCGCACCGCCCGAGCCCACAGTCCCGGGACGCGGCGCCGCCGCGGCAACACGCATCCGCCCGGGAGTGGAAGGGACGGCCACCCGCGTCGTGCCCGCCAACGGCGGCATCACGATCCGCGGCGTGAAGTTCCAGATCGGCAGCGCCAGGACCGGACTCCAAGTCCACATCGTCTGGGATCCCGAAGGGATCGCGTTCTTCGACCACCAGGGCACGCTACTGATCGAGCACCTATGGCCGGCCAAAGGAATCACCTACGTCAGCAACGGCCGCCCCGTCGGCACAAGGCCCCGCACCGACGAAACTGTCACCGATGTCCTGACACA
>NZ_JAVFJJ010000030.1 GCF_030908245.1 Sinomonas sp. ASV322 | reverse complement strand
CCCAGAACGACCCCATCAACACCAGCGACCCATCAGGGCTCTGGCGCGTCGCCATCACCGACAGCGACGGCTCAAGCTGGCACTCATCACCCACCGCCGACATCACCCCGGCCGATGGGGCATCGCCCCCGAATACCTCAACCCCCTCAGGTCAGTCGACTCCCAGCTCGTCGCCCCCGGCACCTACGTCAACGGCGCCTACGCCGGCACCTACTACGAACCCGCCCCGGCGACGCCCGCACCAGCCCCGGGGGCCGCGTTTGCCCAACGGCCCCTTATCAGCGACACGATCCGGGACCACATCGGAGTGGGCGGAACGACCTGGGCCGACGACCTCCGGCAAGTCGGCATAAACGCATCCAGAATCGCCGGCGCCATCGCAGCCTTCGTCCCCGGGGTCGGCGGAATCGGCTACGTCGGCTTCAACCGGCTCGCCGGCGACATCGAAGGCCAAGACCCCATGCGCCCCCTCACCGCCGACGACGGCGCCATGATGGCCATCGGCTTCCTCCCAGGCGGTGACGACATCGCAGGAGCCATCAAGGGTGCAGAAGCCGCCGGATCGGAGTTGGCTGAGGGATTCAACTCATTTCGTGCTGCGAAACGAGCGCTGCCATCGCCCGGCACGGGCAATGTCTACGATCACATCGTCGAGCAGTCGCAGATCGGGCGCAGTGGCTTCGACCCCGCGCAATCCACAATCCTTACAATCTGAGCCCCGTCTCAGCCGCGATCAACCAAGCAAAGGCAGACTATTACGGGAGCATCCGCCCCTTCACAGGTGGCCAGAGAGTGCGAGACTGGCTCACAGGCCAAAGCTTCGCCGACCAGCACGCTTTTGGGTCCAATATCACGTCGCTAATCGAAAGAGGAGCACCCCTTCCATGACACTCAACACCGAAGAAATTCGTGAGCGTTATCGCAAGCTGGCCCTCGAATGGGATGCCTCCAAGGATGACCCAAAGAAAGCAAACCGCGCCTTCAAGAAGCATCATTCATTCTATAAGGAGATTCGGAATCTTGAGTCTGGTCGCATCGCAATCGAGTTACTCCGCGAAGATCCCGCTCCTGTCGTTCGGCTGCTTGCGGCGACTCACTGCCTCCCATTTGATCCGGGTCCCAGCGAGAAAGTGCTCACCGAACTCGAGGGGGGTGTCGGGACCTACGCTGTAGATGCTAAGTACACCCTGATCAACTTCCGATCGGGGACGCTGAACCTTGATTGGTGAAAGATCTTCATCCACCTCCAAACCCTTGGTAGGCAGTTTTGCGATACATCCTTGTTCTGCAATGGGCGGGCGAGTCGGAGGCAGACTATGAGGCCCTCATCGCCATGGAGGACGCGCTGGAGGGCGCACTTCCCGATGTCCATGGATTCGTGGACGGGCATGACTTCGGCTCAGGCGAAATGAACATCTTCGTCCACACGGACCGGCCCCTCGAGGCATTTGGGGAAGCAATGGCTTCGCTGAGCGCTGACCCAAGATGGGCCGACGTTCGGGCGGCATACAGGCCGGCTGAAGGAGACAGTTACGTCGTCGTGTGGCCGGAAACTCTCAAAGAGTTCTCAGTGTCGTGATACGTCGAGCCCACGGTGGGCGTGCTAGGGGGTGGCCGACCGATAAGAGCCTGATGAGCGGATCACCCCTTCGTCGCGGCCGCCCTGCCCGTGAGCACCCAGTTGGCCAGGCCGGCGACGACGACGATCCCCGCGGCAGCGCTCGGAACCGCGAGGGCGGCCGACGGCCCGGCCGCCTGCGCGAGCGAGCCCGTGAACGCGGAGGCCGCGGACTGGCCCACGATAACGCCCGAGCCGAGGATCGTCATGACCGTCGCGGACCGCCCCTGCGGGCTCCGGTCAGCCCCGAAGCTGTATTGGGTCACGAGCGTGGGGCCGATCCCAACGCCGATCACGAGGAGCACCACGACCATCCCCGCGACCGAATCGACGAGCTCGAGCGCGAGCGTCCCCGCAAACAGGACGGCGGCGAAGACGAGCCAGCGCGCGCGCGGCGTGAACCGTGCAGGCATGAACGCGACCGCGAGTGCGAGGGCCGCCGAGCCGACGCCCATCGCCCCGTACACGAGGCCCGCCGCTTCCGGGTGCCCGCGGACCTCCATGAACGCGGTGAGCGAGGTCAGCATCGAGCCGAAGAACACGCCCACCCCCGTGACCCCGAGCACCACGACGAGGAGCGCTGGCCGGAGCAGCTCCGAGGCGGGCCCCTGGACGCGGTCCCGGGCCGAGCCGCCGTCGTTCGCCACGGTGCTGCTGCGATGGAGCGCGAACGCGCTCACGAAGACAAGATTGAGGATCGCGCCGATGACGACAGGCATGGCCGCGTTCATCGTCGTCGCGAGGAGCCCGACGACGAACGGGCCGAAGACGAAGACGATCTCATCCGCCGCCGATTCATAGGCCATCATGCCGTTGAGCACCCGGATCCTCCGGGCGGTCGGGATCTTGCGGAGCGTGATCACGACGAGTCGGCTCCGCGACATCGGGGAGACCTGGGGCGCCGTCGCGCCGATCGCGAAGCCGACGGCCAGCATCGCTGTGTCCGGGACCGGGCTGTAGACGATCCACGACATGACGAGCAGGGCCACGCTGTTGGCGAGGCCGGCCGCGAGCACGACGGGTCGCTGGCCGTAGCGGTCAGCGGCCGCCCCGATGAGAGGACCGAAGATGGCCCCGCCGACGCCGACCATCGCCGAATTGAGGCCGCCCAGCGCAAGGGATCCGCGGCCTGAGACGACGAGCGTGAGCACGCCCACGACCATCATCGCGAAGGGGAGACGCGCCATGAGCGCGATCGGGAAATAGGAGAATCCCGCGGCCTCGATGAGGCTCCTGCTCTCGCGCTCAGCTGTCTTCTTCGGCTCCTGCGTGCCTCGCACTCCCCTACGCCTTTCCCGCGGCGGTCCGCGCATCATGTGCCGCCTTGGGATTCCCTCGCTGAGGGCGCCAGGTAGATACACCTCGTGTGGTCCGGGGCCTTGCGGCGTGTGCCGCGGCAGCCGGACGGGCGACGACGGAAGTCGGAAATCGCCCTCCCTCACCTTATCGTGCGGAGAGAGGTGAGGAAACGTTTACTCGGCGTTCTCCGCCGGTGGGCGGAGCTTCGCCTTGAGGGCCTTGAGCCGGTCGAATTGGAGACGCTCGTACTGGTCCTGGATGAGCTGCGGCGGGCCGTAGCAGGTTTCGACGTCGATCCCGAACCGGTCGGCGATTTCGGAGCGCATCGTCCCCTCGACCGTCGCGGCCTCGGGGGCATGGTCCTTCCACGCGCGCGCGAGCATGTAGGCGTGGCCGATCGCCCGCGGGGTCGCCGCGTCCCACCACTCCGGGGCGCTGGTCTCCGCGAGCTCCGTGAGGGCCGAGTCCCGCTTGGCCTCGAAGTTTTCGAAGAGTTCGGCGATCTCGAGCGGAGAATGGTCCTCCATCTCGAGGAGTTCATCCGACGTCGCGAGCGAGAGACGCTCCCCCAGGAGATCGCCCGCTGCCAAGGCGACGCTGAGCGCCTCTCGCACCGACATGTTGTCTGCCATGGTCGTGCCTCTCTGCCCGAATGGCCCCTTGCGTCCGCCCCTGTGCGGACTCAGGTTGGGAACGTACCTCAAGCGTAGTCCGGGACCAAATGTTTACCCGGCGTGTTCACCGGAGGGCAAAAGCAGGACGCCCATCCCCCGATCGGGGGATGCCGGAATCCGCCTGCCCACCGCTCCCGCTCACGGGCCCCGCGCGGGATGCTCGAAGCATGATGGCACAACACGGGGACCTCGCGGTGCGGGTCCGGGGATTGCGCAAAGAATACGGCGGAGTGGCGGCCGTCGACGGAATCGACCTCGACGTCGCGCGTGGGGAGACGTTCGTGCTGCTCGGGCCCAACGGCGCCGGGAAGTCGACGACGGTCGAGATTCTCGAGGGCTACCGATCGCGTTCGGCTGGCGAAGTCGACGTCCTCGGCGTCGATCCGGCGCACGCGCGCCTCGAGTGGAAAGCGCGGCTCGGGATTGTCCTGCAGTCCTCGGGCGAGGCCGGCGTCTACACGGTGCGCGAGCAGCTCGCGCATTTCGCGTCGTTCTACCCGAGGTCGCGGGACGTCGACGAGGTGATCGCCGCCGTCGGCCTCGAAGAGAAGGCGACAACCCGCATCGCGAAGCTCTCGGGCGGGCAGCAGCGCCGCGTCGACGTCGCGCTCGCGATCATCGGGCGGCCCGAGCTCCTGTTCCTCGACGAGCCGACGACGGGCTTCGACCCCGAGGCCCGCAGGGACTTCTGGGCGCTCATCGAGGGGCTCAAGGCGGAGGGCACCACGATCCTCCTCACAACGCACTATCTCGAGGAGGCCGCCCGCCTCGCGGACCGCGGCGGCGTGATCAACCACGGCCGCCTCATCGCCGTCGGCCATATCAATGAGCTCGGCGGCGCGGAGGCCCGGGTGCCGATCGTGCGCTGGAAGGACGACGACGGCGCTCGCCACGAGCGCCGCACCGCGCGCCCCGCGGAGGTCGTCACACAGCTTGTGCAGCAGCTGGGCGGCGAACCCGCGGAACTCGAGGTCATCAGACCGAGCCTCGAGGACGTCTACTTGAACCTGGTTGGCGCGTCGAACGCGTCCGCCGCGCCTGAGGCCGAGGAGGAATTCGCATGAGCACGATGACGCTGGGCCTCGCAAGGGCCCGCTACGAGACCAAGGGATACTTCCGCTCTCCGGATACGGTCTTCTTCACGTTCCTGTTCCCGATCGTCATGCTCGGGATCTTCACGGCCGCGTTCAGCTCGCTCGGGGACATCCGTCCCGGGCCCACCTCGGCGGATCATGTCTCGGTCGGCGCCTACTATCTGCCCGGCATGCTCGCGGCCGGAGTCCTGCTCTCGGGGGTGCAGAACCTCGCGGTCGACATCGCGGGCGAGAAGAGCGACGGGACGCTCAAGCGCCTCGGCGGAACGCCCCTCTCCCCCGTCTCCTACTTCGTCGGCAAGCTGTGCCGCGTCTTCGCAACCGGGATTCTCCAGGCGGCGCTGCTCCTCGGCGTCGCCCGCTTCGTCTTCGGCGTCGCCCTGCCGACGGAGTGGTCGGCGTGGGGCACGTTCGCGTGGGTCTTCGTCCTCGGCACGGTGGCCTCGGCGCTCTTGGGCATCGCCCTCTCCGCCCTTCCGCGCAGCAGCCGGAGCGCGACGGCGGTCGTCGTGCCGATCGTGCTCGTGCTCCAGTTCATCTCTGGCGTGTACCTCCAGTTCTCGGTCCTGCCCGCGTGGATGCAGAACCTCGCGAGCGCGTTTCCGCTCAAGTGGCTCGCCCAGGGCATGCGCGCGGCGTTCCTCCCGGACGGCTTCAAGGCCCTCGAGCAGCACGGAGGCTGGGAGCTTGGGTGGGTCGCGCTGTGGCTCGTGGCGTGGCTCATCGTCGGGCTCGTGGTGAGCCGCCTCACGTTCCGGTGGATCCGGCGCGACGCGTGAGCCGCACGGCAGGGCTCATCGCCCGGTCCGCGTGCGAGCATGGATCCATGCGGACCGAGCGCTGGTGGGATCTCGCGGCCATCGCAACGGCCGCAGTCCTCGCCCTCATCGCGGCGATCGATGCGCCGTTCGGCGTCGAGACCTGGGGAGCGTGGGGCGCGTGCGCCGCGTTCCTTGTCGCCTACGCCGTCCTCGCCCGGCCCAACCTGTCGAGGCGCAGTCCGGCGGTGCACACTGGGACGGCCATCGCGTTCGCCGCGCTGCTCGCGGTCGGGTGCTCGCTCGACCCCACCGTGTCGATCCTGCAGGCCATCATGTACCCCTTGGTGTGGGTGACCGTCCGATCGACCCGCCGGGCCATCGTCGCGAGCGTCGCGCTCGCAGCCGCCATCGCGATCGGATACGCGGTGCGGGGCGGCGGCGTCGGCCTCGTCGTCGGCCTCGTCACGGCGGGCCTCTCGCTCGGCTTCAGCCTCGCGCTCGGCCTCTGGATCACCCATATCGCGCGGGTCAGCGACGAGCGCGCCCAGCTCATCACGGAGCTCCAGACGGCGCAGGGCGAGCTCGCAGCTTTGCACCGGGACGCCGGTGTCACGGAGGAACGCGCGCGGCTCGCACGGGAGATCCACGACACGATCGCCCAGAGCCTCACGGGGATGGTCATGGTCGCGCAGCGAGCGGTCAACGGACTCGACGCCCGGCCCGGCCAGCCGCTCGATTCCGAACGGACCGACGCGGCACGCCGGGACCTCGCGCTCATCGAGGACATGGCGCGCGACGCCCTCGCCGGGGCCCGGGGCCTCGTCGCCGCGCTCTCCCCCATGCGGGTCGACACGACTCTGGCGGACGCCCTCAAGCGGCTCGGCGCCGCGTTCGAGCGCGAGACCGGAATCGCGGTCTCCGTCACGGCAGACGCGGCCGGCCTCGGGCGCGAGACCGAGATCGTCCTGCTCCGGGCCGCACAGGAGGGGGTGGCCAACGCCCGCAAGCACGCGCAGGCGGGGCGGGTCTCCATTTCGCTCGTCGCGACGGCCTCGGGCGCGCGGCTCACCGTCGAGGACGACGGCGTGGGGCCCGGAAACGCACGCCCCGGCGAGCACGGCTTTGGGCTCGCGGGCCTTCGGGATCGGCTCGCGCTCGCGGGCGGACAGCTCGACTTCGGCCCGGGTCCCCATGGAGGGACGATCCTCGCAGTCGAGGTTCCGCGCGCTGGCGCGGAGTTCGCAGTCGGTGCCGAGCCTCTTGCGAGGCCCGCGTGATCCGCATCGTCGTCGCCGACGACCACCCGATTGTGCGCGCGGGCATCGTGAGCCTCCTCGACGCGGCCGACGACCTCGAGGTCGTCGGCGAGGCCGCGGACGGAGGCGAGGCAGTCGAGCTCGCGGCGACGGTCCGGCCCGATCTGGTCCTCATGGATCTGCGCATGCCCGGTCTCGACGGCGCGGCGGCAACCGCGAGGCTCGCCGCCGAGGGCAATCCGGCGAAGGTCCTTGTCCTGACGACCTACGACACCGATGAGCACATCGTCTCCGCCATCGAGGCCGGGGCCTCCGGCTATCTGCTCAAGGCCGCTCCGCAGGAGGAGATTCTCGCGGGGATCCGGGCGGTTGCCGCCGGGGAGACGGTGCTCGCCCCGTCGGTGGCTGCCCAGCTCGTCCGACGCGTTCGCGCCGACTCGGCTTCCACCGCCCCGCCGGCGCTCTCGCCACGCGAACTCGACGTCCTCCGGCTCGTCGCCGCGGGATCGTCGAACCCCGACATCGCCCGCACACTCTTCATCGGCGAGGCAACCGTCAAGACCCACCTCGCCCATATTTTCGACAAGCTCGGAGTCGGCGACCGCACCCGGGCCGTCACACGAGCCATGGAGCTCGGGATCCTCTGACCGACCCCCTCACCACGGAGTCGGTGTGCCGCTCCTCCACTGAGAAACGTCGAGCCGTTGGGGCCAGGCACGGAGATCGTCGGTGCTGTCGCGGGGAGCGTCCCGAGCGGAGTACGCTCTCCCGTTGGGGGCGCGGGACGTGCTCCTGGTCACCGCAGAGGAGCAGCCCCATGAGCGACGAGTACCCCGAATCACGGCCGTCTGCCCCCGCCTGGCCCACGTTCCCGCTAACGCACGGGGACGATCTCGCTCCCGCTGACGCCCGCAAATCGAGGATCTGGCGGGCCATCCTCGGCAGCAGCGCCGTCCTCCTCGGCCTCCTCGCGGCCTTCTACGCGTACACCAACATCGCCGCCGTCATCGGGGCCACCGCGGCCATCGAGGCTCACGGCGGCTACGTGCCGCAGGGCGCCATGACTGCGGCGGCGAGCATCATCGGAGTCTTCTGCCTGCTCGCGGTCGGCTACGTGGGCATCGGGACGTGGAACATCATCGCCCGGAATTCGACGGCCCGCGGCCCGCTCATCGGGGCCATCATCATTGGGGCGATCGGGCTGATCCTCGTCGTCGTCAACATCGCGAGCCGCTCGACCGGCGGGACGCAGTTCGGATCCCTTGCCCTGAACGTGCTCATCATCGTCCGCGCCGCCGTCATTCTGCGCATGAAGAAAGTGCCCGCCGGCACCGCCGCCCAGTACTAGGCGGACGACTGCTTCGAGGCGGGACGTCTGCGTGAAGCCCGGTCCTCCCGGGTGGGCTCGGGCCGCTCGGCGAGTTCAGCCGGTTCCAGGGGCGCGAGAACGGCCGCGGGCTGGGAGGCGGGCGCGGTACCAGCGAGCGTCGTGGCTGTGTCCTTGTAGACGCGGTATCCGTTCTCGGGCTGGTAGCCGTGGACTTCCGGCGTATCGAGACTAGACATGAAGTGCAGGATTTCCCTGCTGAAGAGCTGTCCCGGGACGAGCACGGGGAATCCCGGCGGGTACGGAGTGACAAATGTCGCGGAGACCACCGGCTCTCCGCGCCCGAGGCGCTCCTCGACGTCCTTCGCGGGCAGGTAGGCGCATTCGCCGTCGGCATAGGTGCCGAAGAACGCCTTGCGGGCGTCGCCTTCGGGGGTGGGCGGCTCGGACGGAGTCAGGAATGCCGAGTGGAAGCCGCTGAAGTCCGGCAGGGGCGCGGAAGCGTTGGTCAGGGCCGTGACGCGTCGACGATGGGCGTCGAATTCGGCGGGGCTCATCTCCTCGATCCTCTTCTCCAGGTCCCTGGCGATCGTGACGAGGACCTCGATCAGGTAGGCGACCGAGCTGCGGGTCGTGCCGATATTGGTCATGAAGAGGATGGTGTTGCGGGAGGTCTTGTTGATCTGGATGGCAAAGCGATCCATGAGCTGCTCGCGCTTGAAGGTCGCCCCGTCGATCCCGGTCTGACCGATGTAGACCGTGACGCGGGAGGGATCGAGCACGAACTCGTCCTGCTGCCACGCCGTCACCATGTTCCTCAGACCGCTGCGCAGGGGCTGGTCGATGCCGGAGGGACGGTGGAGCGCAGGGATCAGCTCCGCGGTGGTGAGGCAATGCATGTACTTGCTCAGCAGAGGGTGGGTGTCGATCGCGTCGCGCAGGCGCATGGCGAGCTCGAGCTGCTTCTGCACCAGCTCATAGCCTTCCAGCGAGGCTTGCCGCCGACCGATGTCCAGCGAGGCGAGGATCTGGTAGTTGGGCGAGGTCGAGGTGTGCGCCATATAGGCCTCGTGGAAGCTTTCGGCGACCTTGCCGCCGAATTCCTGGTCGTACACGTGGATCATGGACCCTTGCCGGAGCGAGGTGAGGGTCTTGTGAGTCGACTGGGTCGCGTAGACCCGGACGCGGGCGCAATCCGGGTCTGGGACCAGACGAGTGGCGAGCAGGGTCTCGTCGTCGCCGTCGGCCAGCGTCGCGGACTGCCTCTCGAAGCGTGCCCGCATCTCCGGAGTGCGCAGGGCTTCGGCGAGCTCGGCGGCCGCGTGCATCGCGGTCCGGGTTCGCAGAACCGGGTGGAAGCGGGCGAAGGCGAACCATGCCTCGTCCCAGAGGAACATGAGATCGGGCTTGATCGCGAGGCATTCCTCCATGACGCGGCGCACGTCATAGACAATGCCGTCGAACGTGCAGTTGGTCAGCATGACCATCTTGACCCGGTCGAGCTTGCCCGCGGCACGCAGGCCGAGCAGGCGCCGCTTGATCTCGGCCACGGGCACGGCCCCGTACATCGAATATTCGTTGAGCGGGTAGGCCTCGAGGTAGCTCACCTGTGCCCCGGAAAGCATGAGCCCGTAGTGGTGGGACTGGTGGCAGTTCCGGTCCACCAGGACGATGTCCCCGGGCGCGACGGCGGCCTGGGCGATGATCTTGTTCGCGGTCGAGGTCCCGTTCGTGACGAAGAACGTCTTCCCCGACCCGAAGGCCTCCGAGGCCAGGCGCTGCGCTTCGCGAAGGGGTCCCGTGGGCTCGAGCAGAGAGTCAAGGCCGCCGCCAGTGGCCGAAGTCTCGGCGAGGAAGATGTCCAGTCCGTAGAAGTCCACCATGTCCCGGATCCAGTGGGAGTTCACGATCGACTTGCCCTGCGAGATCGGCAGCGCATGGAAGACCCCGGTGGGACGCCGGCTGTACGACTTGAGCGCGTCGAAGAACGGGGTGCGGTAGCGCGCGCCCACCCCGGCCAGGATGCTCAGGTGAAGCTCGAGGGAACCTTCCCGGGCATGAAAGACCCGCCTGACGTGGGAGCTGAGGCTCCCGGCGATCTTCTCCACAGCGATTTCCGTCATCAGGTAGAGGTCTAGCTCCGGGCGGACCTTGGCGATGTGCTCGACCAGGATCTGCGCGCGTTCCTCGGGGGAATGGTCCGCGAGCGCGCTGCGGACGGCCGGGTCGACGAACTGGCGCAGCCTGCTCAGGTCGTTCGCCGAGGCGTGGGCGAACCGACGCTGGACGACGCAGGCCTGGATCGTCGGGTTCATCAGAGTCGCCACGACGGCTTCCTCGCCGCTGCCCACGACGACGAGGTCGTAGATGAACTCGTCGTCCGCGCGTCGCCATCGCAGGAGGTCCTCGCGCAGCCCGCGTTCCTCTTCGGGGGTCATCGTGCCGACGACGAGAACCTCGAAATACGGCCGCTCTGTCCGCCCGCGCTCGGACCGTGCGATACCGGCGTCGGCGTCGTACGAGGCCTCGGATGTTCCTCCGCGCTCGCCAGACCGGTACGCGTCGGTCGCCAGGCTCCGGCTGACATTCGCCGTCTGGCGGGCAAACTCGACGATGCGTCCGGAAGCGAACAGATCCTGGATGCGCAGGAACCCGTCCGCGCCCGGATACGCCCAGTACCGCTCGAGCGGGACCAACGTGTCCAGATGCGCCGCCACCTCCTCGGCGAGCCCCGCCGGCGCCCGGCCTGCCGCCGTCGAGCGGGCCAGCCGCTCGGCCGACTCCGCCAAGCTCGACCACACATCGAACCTGGCCTGCCACCACGCGTTATACGCCTGCGCCTCGAATTCAGACACGACCGGCCCCCTTGCTGCCCGCCAAAAGGCCGCCGTCGGCGGCGGCACAGCACATCCTCCACCGCGCGCACACGGCCCACAAGGACCCCAGATGCGCCTCCGCCGGGCTCACGGCTACGGCTCCGCCGTCGACCGTCTGCGCGCACGGCGGCCGCGAGGCACCCGCCGGACCACATACCGCCCCTGACAGGGGACGACGCGCCGGCGCCCAACGCCACCCGCCTCATACACCACCACGCGGTGACCACCGCGGCCACCGTGAACGCGCCGCGAAAGGGCGGCCGCGACCCGTCATCAACACCGAATTGCCGTCACAAAGGGCGACGCCGGAGCAGGCCAGGGCTTGACCCTCCAGTCGAGTGGAAGGTTCATAATCAGCCACATGAGCGAGACAACAACCAGCAACCAGCGCTCAGCGATCGATCTGCTCATTGACGGTTACGTCGAGGGCATGCCCGTCCTCGACCCACAGGCCGCCACGGTGGCCGTTGGGCTGTGGCGGGCTCTGGCACAGGGCAGCCCGGTTCCCCGCAGCGGCCTTGCAACCCAGCTCGGCATGCCGCCCGCCGACGTCGCGTCCGCCTTGGACGGGCCGCTCGCCGGGACATTCATCGAGGACGCGGACGAGGGAATCAGCACGTTCTGGGCCCTCGGGCTCGCGGACATGCCCAGTCCACACCGACTGTCCGTCGGTTCGCAGACCCTTTACGCATGGTGCGCGGTCGACACCCTCTTTCTGCCGCTCCTGCTCGGTCAGACGGCGATCGTCGACTCTCGTCTCACCCCGACCGGCGAACCGGTGCGGCTCGAGGTCCATCCCGGGCATCTCGGCACGATGACCGCTCCCGAGGGGATGGTGGTCTCGTTCGTTCCCCTGAAGGAGACCGGCTTCGGCGACTCAGCGCTCTCGATCATGAGCACGTACTGCCACCACATGCTCTTCTTCGCGGACGCCGCCACCGGCCAGAAATGGGCCGCGGACCACCACCGAGGCGACCTCGTCTTCGTCCCAGTCCGCGAAGCCTTCGACGGCGTCCAACGCTGGTTCCGGACGCTCCTCGGCGAAGCCCTGGGCTGACGAGTGCGCTTCGTCGATTCTTGGGGTCATCCCGGCGGACCGATTCGTCTGCGTCCGCGCAGGCGCCGGATTGCATCTCACGTACGCCGCTTTTCGTTTGTGACGGGCGTGTAAATTTTTGGTCCGCTCGGCAGTACGGTCCTCGGACCGCCTCGGCATTCGCTACCGTTACGAGATGGCCCTTGAACGCGATTCCACGGCGACTCATCCTCTCGCGCTGGCTCCGGTGACCGCACCGCCGAGCACTGTCGATGGTTTTGTGCGCGAGTTCTTGAACAACCTCAACTTCCGGCAGGGGGTTGCGCTGTCCTCGTCCAGCGCGAACGACCGGTATCTCGCGCTCGCGGAGACCGTGCGCGACTATCTGATGGCCCGGTGGCTCGAGGACCAGCGCCGCCAGCGCGTGCGCCAGGCCAAGGGCGTGTGCTACCTGTCGGCCGAGTACCTGCTCGGTCCGCAGCTCGACAACAATCTGCTCGCGAGCGGCCTCGCCGACATCGCCGCCGAGGCGCTCGCGTCGTGCGGGATCGACGTCGAAGAGCTGCGGCGACTTGAGCTCGAGCCCGGCCTCGGCAACGGCGGCCTCGGCCGTCTGGCCGCGTGCTTCATTGACTCGCTCGCGACGATGAGCGTCCCGTCGATCGGGTACGGCCTCCGCTACGAGTACGGCATCTTCCGGCAGACGTTCGTGGACGGCCAGCAGGTGGAACAGCCCGACCGGTGGCTCGCCATGGGCTCGCCGTGGGAATTCCCGCACCCGGAGGCAGCGCAGACGATCTCGTTCGGCGGGCACACTGAGAAGTACGACGACGACGAGGGCGTCGAGCGCACACGCTGGGTCCCGGCGTGGAACGTGCAGGCGGTGCCGTTCAACTACATGGTCCCGGGTTACCAGAATGGCCGCGTCAACACGCTGCGCCTCTGGAGCGCCGTGGCCACGAACGCCTTCGACCTCGGCATCTTCAACGCCGGCGACTACGCGGAAGCCGTGCGGGCGCAGACCTTCGCGTCGAACATCTCGAAAGTGCTTTACCCTGAGGACTCCACGCCGCAGGGCAAGGAGCTGCGCCTGCAGCAGCAGTACTTCTTCGTCGCCGCGTCGATCCGCGACTTCCTCGACAACCAGCTGTCCGAGGGCTTCGACCTCGCGAACCTGCCGGACCGCGTCATCTTCCAGCTGAACGACACGCATCCTGTCATCGCCGTGCCCGAGCTCATGCGCGTGCTCGTCGACGAACGGCACCTCGAATGGGCCGACGCGTGGGCCATCACCCAAGGGTGCTTCGCCTACACGTGCCACACGCTGCTGCCCGAGGCGCTCGAGGAGTGGCCGGTAGACCTGATCGGCCGGCTCCTGCCGCGGCATCTGGAGATCATCTTCCGCATCAATGAGGAGTTCCTCGCCGCGGTCCGCGAGAAGTTCGGCGACGACGAACTCCGCATCCGGAACATGTCGATCGTCGGCGAGTACCCCCACCGTTCGGTGCGGATGGCGTATCTCGCCACCGTCGCGGGCGCAAAGGTCAACGGCGTCGCCGAACTGCACTCGCAACTGCTGCGCGACAAGTTGCTTCCCGACTTCGCCGAATTCTTCCCCGGCAAGTTCACCAACGTCACCAACGGCGTGACGCCGCGGCGCTTCCTGCGCCTCGCGAACCCCGGGCTCTCGTCGCTCATCACGGATGCGCTCGGCCCGCGTTGGGTGACCGACCTGGAGCGCCTCCGCGAGCTGGAGGCCTTCGCCGCGGACCCCGAGTTCCGTGCCGCGTTCGCGGCCGTCAAGACCCAGAACAAGGTCCGCCTCGCGAGCGAGCTCCGAGCCCGCGACGGGCTCGAAGTCGGTGAGGGGCATCTCCTCGACGTCATGGTGAAGCGCCTGCACGAATACAAGCGGCAGATGCTGAAGGTCCTGCACATCGTCACGCTGTACGAGGGCGTCAAGTCCGGGCGCGTAGAGGCATCCGACATCACACCGCGTACGTTCGTCTTCGGAGCCAAGGCGGCACCGGGCTACGCGATGGCCAAGCGCATCATCCACCTCATCAATGCTGTCGGGTCGGTCGTCAATGCCGATCCGCGCGTCGAGGGGCGCCTCAAGGTGCTTTTCCCCTCAAACTACAACGTCACGCTCGCCGAGCGGGTCATCCCGGCCGCCGACCTGTCCGAGCAGATCTCCCTCGCCGGCAAGGAGGCCTCGGGCACCGGCAACATGAAGTTCGCGCTCAACGGCGCGCTCACCATCGGCACCGACGACGGCGCGAACGTCGAGATCCGCGAACTCGTCGGCGACGAGAACTTCTTCCTGTTCGGCATGACGGAGCCGGAGGTCGAGGCGCTGTGGGCCAAGGGCTACCGACCGAGCGAGTACTACCAGACGGACGCCGACCTGCGGCGAGCGATGGACCTCATCGCATCGGGTGCCTTCTCAGGCGGCGACCGGTCCACGTTCGAGCCCATTGTCTCGAACCTGCTCTACGACGACCGCTTCATGGTGCTGGCCGACTACGCCTCGTACGTGGCGGCGCAGAAGACCGTGGATGCAGCCTACGCCGACCAGGATGCGTGGACCCGCTCTGCCATTCTCAACGTCGCGCGGTGCGGCTACTTCTCCTCCGACCGGTCCATGCGGGACTACATCGACCGCATCTGGCACACTCCGCCGACGCCGTAGGAGCGTCGAGGGAGCCGTAGGCCCGGACCTGTGATGCCCGGGGGGCGACGCAGTAGCGCGCTGCATGCGAGTTTCGGACAATGAGACTTAGTTTGAGCGGGCTGCTCGCGTGCGGCAAGGGGTGGTAGGCGATGCGAACTGTCCTGACACTGGGGGTCTCCCCCTGGCGCCGCGACGTCCTTCGGACGTCGCTGTGGTTCGTGCCGTCCCTGCTCCTGATTGCGATCATCGGCCTCTTCGCGGCGACGTACTCGCTCGATCTGCACGTCTACGACGCTCAAATCACCCTGCCGGCGTGGATTCAGCTGGAGAGCGCGGACGGTGCGCGAACGCTGCTGTCCGGTCTGGCGGCGGGCGTCATCACCGTCCTTGGCGTGGTGTTCTCGGTCACGATCGTTGCGCTGACTCTGGCCTCGCAGCAGTTCGGCCCGCGGATGCTTCGCAACTTCGTTCGCGACCTCGGCACCCAACTCACGCTCGGCGCCTTCGTCGCGACTTTCGTCTACTCGGTCCTTACGCTCGGCAGTATCGGTGGCGGAAGCCGCTCTGTGACATTCGTGCCGCAGATCTCGGTCTCAGTCTCGCTCGCGCTGGTCTTTGTCAACGTGATGATGTTGATCTACTTCATCCACCACATCACCTTGCTGATCCAGCTGCCGGCGGTGATCTCGTCGATCGCGTCCACGCTGGCGGCCGCTATCGACCTGCAGTTCCCGACGCGAGGGCAGTCTCACGATCAAATCCCCCGCACCGGTCGCCCGCTCGCTGAACTCCTCGCGCTCCTCGATGCCGAAGGCGCTGAGGTTGTCGCCACGACGAGCGGCTATCTCCAGTTCGTTGGCCACGCGCGCCTCGTCGAGATCATGGAACGGCACGGCGCAGTCGTGCAGCTGATCTATCGGCCCGGGCACTTCATCACCCGAGGTCTCCCGCTGGCGAGGGTTTGGCCACCGTCGGCGGCCGACGCCGTCCTCCCTGCGCTAGCGCGGGCCCACATCACCGGACCGCACCGAACGCTCGAGCAGGACGCGGTCTTCGCCATCGACCAGCTTGTCGAGATCGCGATCCGCGCGCTCTCGACAGCCGTCAACGACACGTTCACGGCGCTCACGTGCATCGATTGGCTCGCGGACGGACTGTGCATGATCTCCGAGCGCGAACTGCCGGATGGCCTCCACCGCGACCGTGCCGGGGCGATCAGGGTCATCGAACTGGCGCCGAGTTACGAACGCATGGTCAATCGTGCGTACGACAAGGTCCGTCAGTCCGGTGTCGGCATGACGGCCGTGTCCATGCGGCTCCTCGAAGGTCTCGCCCGGGCCGTGGCCTACGCCCAGGACGACACCCAGCGGGCCATCCTGCATCGCCAGGCCGACATGATCATGCGCGGCTGCGAGTCCGCGATCACCGACCCGGACGATCTCGAAGCCATCCGCGGCCGTTATCGCGACGCGCGCGAAGGCCGCCACGCAAAGCCGTATCCGGCTCCTCCGGCCTGAGGATGGTCACTTGATGCTCCCTTGCGCGAGGCCTGCGATGATGTGCCGCTGAAGGAACAGGAAAATGACGATGATCGGAATGATGGTGACGACCGAGACGGCCAGGATCTGATTGAACGGAATTGCCTGTTGGCTGGCGAATCGGGCAATGGCCACGGGCAGTGTCTGGACCGACTCGTCCTGGGCGACGATGAGCGGCCAGAGGAAATCATTCCAGCGCCAGATAACGGAGAAGATCGCGACCACCGCCAAGGCTGGCCGGCTGAGCGGAAGGATAATCCGCAGGAAGATCTTGAACTCCCCCGCGCCATCGATGCGCGCGGCCTCGATCATCTCGTCGGGCAGGGTCAGCATGTACTGGCGAAGAAGGAATACCCCGGTCGGCGTCGCGGCCGGCGGGATGATAAGCCCCCACAGCGAGTTGACCATGCCGAACGACGAGATGACCTGATAGACGGGCAGCAGGATCACCTGAAGCGGGATCATGATCGTCGAGAGGGTGATGAGGAAGAGCACCGTGCGGCCGCGGAAGTTGTACTTGGACAGCGCGTAGGCCGCCATCGAGTTGACGGCTAGGGTGAGCACGGTCGCGAACACGGTGACGATGACGCTGTTCGTCAGGAAGTGCACGAAGTCGAATGCCTGCAATCCGCTCGTGTAATTGTCAGCCGTGGGGTGGTTGGGCCAGAGGGTGGGCGGAGTCTGAGCAAGCTCCTCTTGGGTCTTGAACGATGACACTGCCGCCCACACGACCGGAGTCACCACAAGGAGGGCTCCGGCGATGAGCAGGGTCGCGCGGACGACGGCGCCGGTGCTCGGTGCGCGGCCACCCGTCGACGTCCATGCGGGCTGCTGGAGACCGGCCGAAGCGGATCGGCGGGCCGCGGGCGCGGGGGCTTGTGTACTCATATCGACTCACTCCGTCGGCCGATCGCATAGTTGACGAAGGTCACGGCAAAGACCACGACGAAGAGAATCACCGCGGCCGCACTGGCCAGACCGTATTGGATCGGGTAGCTGAAGGCATTCTCGTAGATGTACTGGATGATCAGCGTCGTCGCCCCTACGGGCCCACCGCCAGTGAGCGTGTACACGAAGTCGAACGCTTGGAAGCCTGCGATGGTGGCCAGGATGATGACGACCATGAGCGTGGGCCGCAGGAGCGGAAGGGTGATGAGACGCACCGACTGCCACACACTCGCACCGTCCATTCTTGCTGCCTCATACAGCGAGGTATCGATGGACTGCAGACCTGAGATCAGGATCATGGCGTAGAAGCCGAGGTGGATCCATGTCCCCACGAGGATGATCGATATGAGGGAAAGGCTGGAGTCCACTAGCCATCCCGGTGACCCCAGGCCGATTGCGGACAGCACCTCATTGACGAGGCCTGTGGTGCGATCCAGTGCAGCCTTCCATATGATGCCCACCACGACTGGCGAGATGAGGACGGGCAGGAAGTATGCGGCGCTGAGCGCCCCCCGGCCCCGCCGCTGCGCGTTGAGCATGAGGGCGAGCGCCGTGGCCAACACGGTCGAGAGCAGAACGAATCCGAGTGTGAAGAGAACGGTGTGCTGGACGACGCCCCAGAACTGGGAATCGCTGAGGATGTTGCTGTAGTTGCCGGTCCCAACGGGGCGGTATGTCCTTCCATTGCTGCTGTCGTAGAAGCTGAGGTTGAAGCCGTTGAACGCCGGCCAGATGGTGAACACCCCGAAGATCACCATGTTGGGCAGAACGAAAAGGTAGGGGGCAAGCGTTTTGCCCCTCATCCAAGCTGATAGCCCGCGAGCCCGATCGGGAGCTAGAACGCTCATGAGCCTGCAGCCTTGATGGCCTTGTCGATAGCGGCGGAGATGTTTTCGACGGCGGTCTGAACATCCTCCTTGCCCGCAACGACCTTGTCGGTCTCGTTGATCATCGAGGTCGCCGAGGCCGTGAAGGCGGGGCTGTTCGCATCGGTCCACGTGTCGGACGGGGTGGCCTTGATCTGCGAGAGGAAGGCGCTCATGTCGCTTTGGCGATTGGCGTACTCGATCCCAGAGTCGGTCAGGTCTTTGCGCGTCGGGAGCCAGTACGCAGACCTGTCGACCTCGCGCTGGTTCTCAGTCCGGTTCATCCACTGGACGAAGGCGGCAGCGAGGGTCGGGTTCTTGCTGTCCTTGAACGCGATCATGAACTTGCCGCCAGGGAAGCCGCCACAGCGCTCCTGGCAGGGGTTGGGCACGGCCGCCCAGTTGAACGTGGCGCTCTTGGCGAACGCGCCGACCTGCCAAGGGCCTGACAGATACACAGGCACCTGCCCGGCGAGGAAGATCTCATTGGCGCCCGTGTACTTACTGCCTGAGCCGAGCCAGAAATCCTTCGGGGAGACGTTGCTTTTCACCAGGTCCGTGAAGAACGTGAGCGCCTTCGCCGCCTTGTCCTTGTCGAGGGCATTCTTGCCGTCCGGTCCAACCAGCACGGTGCCGAACTGGCTCAGAACTGTGCTCAGGCGGTTGCCCGACTTGTCGATAGCCACGGCGTAGGGCATGTTGTTGGCGGCGGCCACCTTCTTGGCGCTGGCAACAAGCTCATCCCATGTCCATTTGGCAGGTACCGGGACGCCTGCCTTCTTGAATGCGTCGACGTTGATCATCGGGCCGTTGATCGTGACGTCGCTGGGGACGGCGAGCATCCGACCCGCTGAGTCCATGGCAGTTCCGGCCGCTCCCGGAGTGAACTCTGACGGATAGTTGCTGCCGAAGTACTGCTTGAAGTCGACTTCCTTGTCGGCGTACGGGTGCCAGTCGGCCACGCGAGCGACTTCGGGGGCGTTGCCAGCAGAGAGGCGCGCCTGCAGGGAGGTCGCCAAGTTGGCGAACGGCACGATCTGCAAGTTGACTTTGGCCCCGGTGACCGCTTCGAACTTGGCAATCGCGTCCTTCGTGGCCTGCTCGTCGGGCCCGTCAGTGAAGTACACATAGGTGAGCGTCTGACCCTTGAAGCTGTTGAAGTCGACGCTGGCGGGGGCGCTCGGTCCGGCATCCGACTGCGATGAGCCAGGCGCGCACGCCGTCAGGCTTGCCGCAAGGACCGCCGCGCAGACAAGGGCGGTCTTGGTACGGAGTTTCATGGGGTTCCACCTCTCTGGGGATGGCTCACCGCTTTCGTCAGCGGCTTTGCCCTATGACGCGGGTCACAAGCCGCAAGTTTAGTGACCGATCACTTTTTGGTCAACCGTCCCAAAGTGGCGGCCGCGTGCGGCACTTGACTAAACGCGACCGGTCACTGGAACATTTAGGTGACCGATCACTTTCCCATCGTCAACAACGAGGCTTGACGCTCGCCGCAACAACACAACGGATCCGCTCGGCGATCGCGTTGCGATGGCCACATGCCTTTCCCGTGACCCACGGAGGCCATCGCGCGCCTCCGAAGTCGCCGTGGTCGCAGGGGACCCACCGTCGTCGACCCCGTGAACTCCGTCGCCAACTCGTTCGGCGACCGCCGACGTTACTCCACCTTCGAGAAAGGAATTCGATGAAGATCGTTTCCGCTGAGGTCTTCGTGACGAGCCCGTCGCGGAACTTCGTCACGCTCAGGATCACGACCGACGAGGGCGTCACCGGCATCGGCGACGCGACGCTCAACGGCCGCGAGCTCTGCGGGCGTACGGGCACGCCTCCGGCACCGACATCCCCTCGCTCTTCGACTCGATCAGGCACCACCTCGAGCTCGGCTACAAGTCCATCCGCGTCCAGACCGCGGTCCCGGGGATCAAGGCCGTCTACGGCGTCGCGGCCCAGGCCCAGGCCTCGGGCGAGCGGTACGACTACGAGCCGGCCGGGCGCGGGGCCTACCCGCTCGAGGAGGACTGGGACACGCGCGCGTACCTGCGCCACCTGCCCACCGTGTTCGAGGCCGTGCGCAACGAGTTCGGCCCCGAGATCCCGCTCCTGCACGACGGCCACCACCGCATGACCCCGATCCAGGCCGCCAAGCTCGGCAAGGCCCTCGAGCCCTACGACCTGTTCTGGCTCGAGGACTGCACCCCGGCGGAGAACCAGGAGGCCCTGCGCCTGGTCCGCAGCCACACCACGACCCCGCTGGCGATCGGGGAGGTCTTCAACACGGTGTACGACTTCCAGTCGCTCATCAAGGAACAGCTCATCGACTACGTCCGCGCGGCCTCGACCCACTTCGGCGGCATCTCCCCGCTGAAGAAGGTCATGGACTACGCGGCCCAGTACCAGGTCAAGTCCGGCTTCCACGGGCCCACGGACATCTCCCCGGTCGGCTTCGCCGCCCAGCTGCACGTGGGCCTGGCGATCCACAACTACGGGATCCAGGAGTACATGCAGCACTCGGACGCGACGAACACCGTGTTCGAGCAGTCCATGACCTTCACCGACGGCTACCTCCACCCCGGGGACAAGCCCGGCCTCGGCGTCGAGTTCAACGAGGAGGCCGCGAACTCGTACCCGTACCAGCAGGCCTACCTCCC
>NZ_JAVFJJ010000003.1:407016-408449 GCF_030908245.1 Sinomonas sp. ASV322 | reverse complement strand
CTGATATGGAGTAGTCCGCTGTCAAGTGGGCATGGCGAGGCGCCGCCGGGAGGGAGTCCTGGCGGCGCCTCTGTGCTTCGCGTGGCGGGCGCCGGCGAGCGTGTCGTTGGGCGACGCGCGGTCAGGCTGATATGCGCGGGTTGGCTACCGCAGGGCGGTGGTTCGGCTGGAGTCGGTCCGCGTGTCTAGGAGCGAACGTTGGCCCCAGGAGGGGGTCTGTTCATAGTTGCGCCGCGGGTGGCTCCACGCGCTGCCGCCGGCACCTTGCGCCGTGGCGAAGCGGCCTTCGGGAGTCAGTCGTCGTCCATGACTGCCAGGGACCAGCACCAGCCGGCCAGCTCGCGGGCGACGGCGACGTTGGCCACGGTCGGGCGCTTGCGCCGCTCGAGGAACCGCACCCACCGGGCGTGCAGGCGCTGGTTGCCCTCGTCGCCGCGGGCCCGTGCCGCGGCCGGGGCGAGCTCCCACCGGTCCCGAAGGGTCTTCCCGACCGCGTAGCGGGCACGGTGGTGCCAGGCGGCCTCGACCAGGAGGCGGCGGACGTGGGCGTTGCCGGTCTTGGTGATCGGCCCCTGCGCCCGGGACGCGCCCGAGGAATGCTCGGACGGGGTCAGCCCGACGAAGGAGCCGATGGTGGCCCCGGTGAACCGGTGCCAGTCTCCGATCTCTACCGCGAGGGCGAACCCGGTCAGCGTGCTGACCCCGCGCAGGCAGCCCAGGCGGTGTACGGCCGGGGCGAACTCGCTGCCCGCAGCGAGCTCCTCGATCGCGCGGTCGAGCCGGTCGCGGCGGGCTTTGACCGTCAGCACGGCCTCGTAGTCGGAGTCGAACGCCATCCGGGTCGCCCTCGAGCCCAGCGCCGGGGCCGCGTCCCTGCGCAGCCACGTGTCATGGGCCCCGGTCCAGGCATCGCCTCCGTCGTAGACGATCCCGTGCCGCAGCAGCAGCTTCGAGAGCCGGTGCCGGGCCCGCATCAGGTCCCCGCGGCAGTCCTCCCGCGCCCGCACCAGGTCACGCGCGGACTCCTGCTCCACGGTCGGGACCGCCACCGGGGTGACCTCGTCCAGGCGCAGCAGCCTCGCCAGGTGCACCGCGTCCCGGGCATCGGTCTTCACCCGGTCCCCCGACGGGCGCTGGAGCCGGGACGGGGCCGCAACCACGCACCTGACCCCCCGTGAGGTCAAGGCCCGCCAAAGCCCGAACCCCGTCGGGCCGGCCTCATAGACCACGGCGACCGGGCCTGGCAAGCAGGCCAGCCATGACCTGATCGCCTGCTCCGACGGGGCAAGCCTGGCCTGCACCAGCTCGCCGGTCACGCCGTCGATCGCCGCCGCGGCAACCGAACGGGCGTGCACATCCAGCCCAACACTCGTACGCTCAATGAACACCGGGGCCTCCCACGCATGTCGGATAGGCCGGGCAGGGGACTCTGC
>NZ_JAVFJJ010000003.1:0-407006 GCF_030908245.1 Sinomonas sp. ASV322 | reverse complement strand
CCGGTAACCCACGAATCTGCGTGAGCGAGGCCCCGGCCCGCAACCACCCACGAAGTGGTGGTCACTCCATACCGTCTAGCCCCGCCGCACCCCCCGCGTACGACGACGGCCGGTGACTTCCCAGCGGAAGGCACCGGCCGTCTCACTTTCGTGTTGCGCCGTCACCTTTTGGGGGTGGGCCGCACCGGGCAAACCGGGCGGCGCAACCGGGCTAGGGTCAACGCACGGGATAGTCGCGCTGCGGCTCGCCCACGTAGAGCTGCCTCGGGCGGCCAATCTTCGTCTGGGGATCCTTGATCATCTCGCGCCACTGGGCGATCCAGCCGGGGAGACGGCCGATGGCGAAGAGGACGGTGAACATCTTCTCCGGGAAGCCCATAGCCTTGTAGATGAGGCCCGTGTAGAAATCCACGTTCGGGTAGAGGCGGCGCTGGATGAAGTAGTCGTCCGCGAGGGCCTTCTCTTCGAGCCGCATCGCGATGTCGAGGAGCTCGTCGTTGCCGCCGAGCTTCGAGAGGACCTCGTGCGCGGTCGCCTTGATGATCTTGGCGCGCGGATCGTAGTTCTTGTAGACGCGGTGCCCGAAGCCCATGAGGCGGACGCCGTCTTCCTTGTTCTTCACCTTCTCCATGTAGTCCTCGGGGCGGATGCCGTCGGACTGGATGCGGCGCAGCATGTTGAGAACGGCCTCGTTCGCGCCGCCATGGAGCGGGCCGAAGAGCGCGTTGATGCCGGCGGAGATCGAGGCGAACATGTTCGCGTTCGCGGAGCCAACGAGACGCACGGTCGACGTCGAGCAGTTCTGCTCGTGGTCCGCGTGGAGGACGAGGAGCAGGTCAAGGGCCTTGACCACGAGCGGATCGAGCTCGTACGGCTCGGCCGGGAGGCCGAAGCAGAGGCGCAGGAAGTTCTCCACGAGGTTCATGGAGTTGTCCGGGTAGAGCAGGGCCTGCCCGATCGACTTCTTGTGGGCGTACGCCGCGATGACGGGCAGCTTCGCCATGAGGCGAATCGTAGAAAGCTCCACCTGCTCGTCGTTGAACGGGTCGAGCGAATCCTGGTAGAACGTGCCCAGCGCCGAAACGGCGGAGGAGAGGACGGGCATGGGGTGCGCGTCGCGCGGGAAGCCCGCGAAGAAGCTCTTGAGCTCCTCGTGCAGGAGCGTGTGGCGCCGGATCCTCTGGTCGAACTCCTCGAGCTGGGTCGCCGTCGGCAGGTTGCCGTAGATGAGGAGGTAGGAAACCTCGAGGAAGCTCGAGTGCTGGGCCAACTGCTCGATCGGGTATCCGCGGTACCGCAGGATGCCTTCGTCTCCGTCGATGAACGTGATCGACGAGGTCGTCGCTGCCGTGTTCATGAAGCCGGGGTCGAACGTGACCGCCCCTGTTTCCTTGAGAAGCTTCGACACGTCGTAGCCGTCATTGCCTTCGACCGCGGCGATGCGGGGAAGGGTCAGCTCCCCGCCTTCGTGGCGCAGGGTGGCACCGTTCTTGTCAGTCATGGTTCCCCTTACATGGGTAGCTCGCAACACTCCAAAGCTACCCCCGACGGCGGGTGGCCGACTAATCGGTACCCGCCGTCCCGGGGTTCGCCGCGAAATGTCTCAGGCGCTCCTCACGCGTGCGAGAGGCGCTCGACGGCGGCGTCGACCCGCTCGTCACTGCCAGTGAGGGCGACGCGAACGAAGCCCGCGCCGTCGTCGCCATAGAACAGACCTGGTCCTACGACGATCCCGCGCTCGGCAAGGCGGCCCACGGTGGTCCAGGTGTCCTCCCCCGCCGTGCACCACAGGTAGAGGCCCGCTTCGGAGTGGCTGATGCGGAGCCCGAACGACTCGAGCGCGGGCACAAGCCTCTCGCGGCGCGAGCGGTAGCGGCCCTTCTGCGCTTCAACGTGCGCATGGTCGCCGAGAGCCACACGCATGGCCTCCTGCACGGGATACGGCATGATCATGCCGGCGTGCTTTCGGCTGTTCACGAGATTCGGCATGAGCTCTGGTGCGCCCGCAACGAAGGCCGCCCGATAGCCCGCGAGGTTGGACTGCTTGCTGAGCGAATAGACGCTCAGGAGCCCGGTGAAGTCCCCGCCGCTGACCCGCGGATCGAGGACGGACGGCACCGGCTCTCCGCCGCGCTGGACGTCCCACGCACCCCAGCCGAGCTCGGCGTAGCATTCGTCCGAAGCAACGACCGCGCCGAGCGCGCGCGCATCGTCGACGACGGTGCGCATCGCCTCGGCGGTGCGCACGGCACCTGTGGGATTGCCCGGCGAGTTGAGCCACACGAGGCGGACCCGGGCGCGAGTCTCGGCGTCAAGCTCGTCGAGGCTGTCCGCGGCCACGGCCGTAGCGCCGGCCAGGCGCGCGCCGATGTCATACGTCGGGTACGCGACGCGAGGCCGCACGACGACGTCGCCCGGCCCGAGGCCGAGGAAGAAGGGCAGCCACGCGACAAGCTCCTTCGAGCCGATCGTCGGCATGACGGCCTGCTCGTCGAGGCCGTCGACGCCCCGCCGGCGTGCGAACCACTCGACGACGGCCTCGCGGACGGCAGGCGTCCCGTGCACCGTCGGATAGCCAGGGGCATCGGCCGCGGCCCGGAGCGCCTCCTGCACGAGCTCGGGCGTCGGGTCGACGGGGGTGCCGATCGAGAGGTTGACGACTCCGCCGGGATGGTGGCGCGCCGACTCGAGATAGGGGGCCATCGACTCCCACGGATAGTCGGGGAGGTCGAGCCCGAAGGCGCGCTCCGTCCCGAGTCCCGCCGAGGATCCGCTGGCTTCGGCCGCTCCGCTGCCGTTCCGCACGCGTCAGTCTTGGTTCTGCGGGGGCAGGGCCGAGACGAGCGGGTGGTCCTTGCCCGTGTTGCCCAGCTTGGCCGCGCCGCCCGGCGAGCCCAGGTCGTCGAAGAACTCGACGTTGGCCTTGTAGTAGTCGGCCCACTCGTCGGGGACGTCGTCCTCGTAGTAGATGGCCTCGACTGGGCACACCGGCTCGCACGCGCCGCAGTCGACGCACTCGTCCGGGTGGATGTACAGGGACCGCTCGCCCTCGTAGATGCAGTCGACCGGGCACTCCTCGACGCAGGCCTTGTCCTTAACATCCACGCACGGCTGCGCGATCACGTATGTCACTGCTGCACCTTCTGACGATTCTTGCTGACGGGCCACCGGCGGTCATTCCCGCCGAACGAGCCTATTATCATCCCCGCTCGGCACACCAATCCAGACAGCCCGGTCTGGCGCGTCGCAGCCACCCGCCGGTCACGCCGTCGATCGCCGCCGCGGCAACCGAACGGGCGTGCACATCCAGCCCAACACTCGTACGCTCAATGAACACCGGGGCCTCCCACGCATGTCGGATAGGCCGGGCAGGGGACTCTGCCCGGTAACCCACGAATCTGCGTGAGCGAGGCCCCGGCCCGCAACCACCCACGAAGTGGTGGTCACTCCATACCGTCTAGCCCCGCCGCACCCCCCGCGTACGACGACGGCCGGTGACTTCCCAGCGGAAGGCACCGGCCGTCTCACTTTCGTGTTGCGCCGTCACGTTTGCGGGGTGCTCCGCACCGGGCAAACGTGACGGCGCAACCGGGCTAGGGTCAACGCACGGGATAGTCGCGCTGCGGCTCGCCCACGTAGAGCTGCCTCGGGCGGCCAATCTTCGTCTGGGGATCCTTGATCATCTCGCGCCACTGGGCGATCCAGCCGGGGAGACGGCCGATGGCGAAGAGGACGGTGAACATCTTCTCCGGGAAGCCCATAGCCTTGTAGATGAGGCCCGTGTAGAAATCCACGTTCGGGTAGAGGCGGCGCTGGATGAAGTAGTCGTCCGCGAGGGCCTTCTCTTCGAGCCGCATCGCGATGTCGAGGAGCTCGTCGTTGCCGCCGAGCTTCGAGAGGACCTCGTGCGCGGTCGCCTTGATGATCTTGGCGCGCGGATCGTAGTTCTTGTAGACGCGGTGCCCGAAGCCCATGAGGCGGACGCCGTCTTCCTTGTTCTTCACCTTCTCCATGTAGTCCTCGGGGCGGATGCCGTCGGACTGGATGCGGCGCAGCATGTTGAGAACGGCCTCGTTCGCGCCGCCATGGAGCGGGCCGAAGAGCGCGTTGATGCCGGCGGAGATCGAGGCGAACATGTTCGCGTTCGCGGAGCCAACGAGACGCACGGTCGACGTCGAGCAGTTCTGCTCGTGGTCCGCGTGGAGGACGAGGAGCAGGTCAAGGGCCTTGACCACGAGCGGATCGAGCTCGTACGGCTCGGCCGGGAGGCCGAAGCAGAGGCGCAGGAAGTTCTCCACGAGGTTCATGGAGTTGTCCGGGTAGAGCAGGGCCTGCCCGATCGACTTCTTGTGGGCGTACGCCGCGATGACGGGCAGCTTCGCCATGAGGCGAATCGTAGAAAGCTCCACCTGCTCGTCGTTGAACGGGTCGAGCGAATCCTGGTAGAACGTGCCCAGCGCCGAAACGGCGGAGGAGAGGACGGGCATGGGGTGCGCGTCGCGCGGGAAGCCCGCGAAGAAGCTCTTGAGCTCCTCGTGCAGGAGCGTGTGGCGCCGGATCCTCTGGTCGAACTCCTCGAGCTGGGTCGCCGTCGGCAGGTTGCCGTAGATGAGGAGGTAGGAAACCTCGAGGAAGCTCGAGTGCTGGGCCAACTGCTCGATCGGGTATCCGCGGTACCGCAGGATGCCTTCGTCTCCGTCGATGAACGTGATCGACGAGGTCGTCGCTGCCGTGTTCATGAAGCCGGGGTCGAACGTGACCGCCCCTGTTTCCTTGAGAAGCTTCGACACGTCGTAGCCGTCATTGCCTTCGACCGCGGCGATGCGGGGAAGGGTCAGCTCCCCGCCTTCGTGGCGCAGGGTGGCACCGTTCTTGTCAGTCATGGTTCCCCTTACATGGGTAGCTCGCAACACTCCAAAGCTACCCCCGACGGCGGGTGGCCGACTAATCGGTACCCGCCGTCCCGGGGTTCGCCGCGAAATGTCTCAGGCGCTCCTCACGCGTGCGAGAGGCGCTCGACGGCGGCGTCGACCCGCTCGTCACTGCCAGTGAGGGCGACGCGAACGAAGCCCGCGCCGTCGTCGCCATAGAACAGACCTGGTCCTACGACGATCCCGCGCTCGGCAAGGCGGCCCACGGTGGTCCAGGTGTCCTCCCCCGCCGTGCACCACAGGTAGAGGCCCGCTTCGGAGTGGCTGATGCGGAGCCCGAACGACTCGAGCGCGGGCACAAGCCTCTCGCGGCGCGAGCGGTAGCGGCCCTTCTGCGCTTCAACGTGCGCATGGTCGCCGAGAGCCACACGCATGGCCTCCTGCACGGGATACGGCATGATCATGCCGGCGTGCTTTCGGCTGTTCACGAGATTCGGCATGAGCTCTGGTGCGCCCGCAACGAAGGCCGCCCGATAGCCCGCGAGGTTGGACTGCTTGCTGAGCGAATAGACGCTCAGGAGCCCGGTGAAGTCCCCGCCGCTGACCCGCGGATCGAGGACGGACGGCACCGGCTCTCCGCCGCGCTGGACGTCCCACGCACCCCAGCCGAGCTCGGCGTAGCATTCGTCCGAAGCAACGACCGCGCCGAGCGCGCGCGCATCGTCGACGACGGTGCGCATCGCCTCGGCGGTGCGCACGGCACCTGTGGGATTGCCCGGCGAGTTGAGCCACACGAGGCGGACCCGGGCGCGAGTCTCGGCGTCAAGCTCGTCGAGGCTGTCCGCGGCCACGGCCGTAGCGCCGGCCAGGCGCGCGCCGATGTCATACGTCGGGTACGCGACGCGAGGCCGCACGACGACGTCGCCCGGCCCGAGGCCGAGGAAGAAGGGCAGCCACGCGACAAGCTCCTTCGAGCCGATCGTCGGCATGACGGCCTGCTCGTCGAGGCCGTCGACGCCCCGCCGGCGTGCGAACCACTCGACGACGGCCTCGCGGACGGCAGGCGTCCCGTGCACCGTCGGATAGCCAGGGGCATCGGCCGCGGCCCGGAGCGCCTCCTGCACGAGCTCGGGCGTCGGGTCGACGGGGGTGCCGATCGAGAGGTTGACGACTCCGCCGGGATGGTGGCGCGCCGACTCGAGATAGGGGGCCATCGACTCCCACGGATAGTCGGGGAGGTCGAGCCCGAAGGCGCGCTCCGTCCCGAGTCCCGCCGAGGATCCGCTGGCTTCGGCCGCTCCGCTGCCGTTCCGCACGCGTCAGTCTTGGTTCTGCGGGGGCAGGGCCGAGACGAGCGGGTGGTCCTTGCCCGTGTTGCCCAGCTTGGCCGCGCCGCCCGGCGAGCCCAGGTCGTCGAAGAACTCGACGTTGGCCTTGTAGTAGTCGGCCCACTCGTCGGGGACGTCGTCCTCGTAGTAGATGGCCTCGACTGGGCACACCGGCTCGCACGCGCCGCAGTCGACGCACTCGTCCGGGTGGATGTACAGGGACCGCTCGCCCTCGTAGATGCAGTCGACCGGGCACTCCTCGACGCAGGCCTTGTCCTTAACATCCACGCACGGCTGCGCGATCACGTATGTCACTGCTGCACCTTCTGACGATTCTTGCTGACGGGCCACCGGCGGTCATTCCCGCCGAACGAGCCTATTATCATCCCCGCTCGGCACACCAATCCAGACAGCCCGGTCTGGCGCGTCGCAGCCACCGACCGGACCGTCACACTCCGTAGCATGGGGAAACAAGGCGGGCCCGGCTGCCTCTAGGATGGGCGCCGTGCCGCGCCCCGCCGACCTCCTCCGCTCCCTGCCGCCGGGGACGCGCGTCGTCGTCCGCCATCGCATCGAAGGCGGGTTCACGGACTCGCTCGGAGAGCTCTCCCAGGTCAGCGACACCGAGGTGACGATCGCGACCCGCCGCGGCCTCGACGTCGTTCGCCTCGACTCTGTGGTCGCCGCGAAGCCGGTTCCTCCGCCCCCGGCGCCACGAGCCCGCCGGGCCGAGTGATTCCGAACCTTCTTGCGTGACCAAATTCACAGGCGTATGATTTATCCATCGAGATGATTTAATGGTATGAGTTGGTCTCGCCTCCCCATGCCAGGCAGCGGAAGCCTTCGGGCCGCACCGCGTGCGTTGCCGCTGGGAGGCACGCCCATGACATCCCCCGTCAGAAGCGAAGCAGAGCATCATCATGTCCCTCAAAGATCGGCTCGCCGTCTGGAGCCCAGTCCCCGCCTACACCGTCCGCGAACTCCTCCCGCGCGAGCGCCACCGTGTGCCCCGATTCACGGGCCTCGACGCCTCGCTCGTCGACTGTGCGCTGCGAGTCCGCGTCACGGAAGAACTCCCCGAACGGTCCGGCCGCGCGACAATCCACGCCGCGGCGCGCTTCGGCGCCGTCCTCGAACTCGTGTCCAACCCGCTCGGCGAGGTGCCCCAGCGCGGTCGCCAAACACTGTGGACCGTCCAGTCGGACGACTGCGAGACCGTCTCGGATCGCTCCGGAAGAACGGGCGCCGACCTCGTCCTCAACGCCCCGCCCCTCAGCCTCCTCCTCGGCCTCGTACCGGCCGAGCGAGGCACGAAGGTGAGCCTTGTGCGAGCGACCTGGTCCGAACTGCTCGTGACCGACCTCGAGAACGGCGTCACGAACCGGATCCCCGGCACGTGGACGGTGTTCGACGCGGCGTCCCACGCGGTCAGCCCGACTGCCGTGCGCTGAGGTCCGCCTCGGCGTCCGGCAGGCGCCGGAGCCGGAAGAACGGCCCGATGGCGACGGGCACGCACGCGCACAGCATCCCGCCGATGCCGACCCACAGGGTGGGGCCGATGCCGAACGCCCCGCCGATCCACCCCCCCAGGAGGCTTCCGATCGGCATGACGCCCCACACGACGCAGCGGATCGACGCGTTCATGCGGCCGAGCAGCCGCGGCGGGCACACGCGCTGGCGCATGCTCACCTGCATGACGTTGTAGACGACGACGCCGAGGCTCATGAAGAACTCGCCCGTCGCGAGCATCGCGAAAGCTGCCGGCGCCGACCCCGCGAGGAGCGAGAGCGGGAAGAGGACGACGGCGGCCCCGCCCGCCATGAGCCCGAGCGGGAGCAGGGGGCCCTCCCCCACGCGCGCGGCGAGCCACGGGGCCGCCATCGCACCGATGACGCCGCCGACCGAACCGATCGAGAGCACGGCCCCGAACCCCGCGGGCCCGAGGCCGAGGTCCCGAAGGACCACGAGCGGCATGAGCACGTAGACGATCGACGAGAAGAGGTTGCCGATTGCGGTGCTCGCGACGATGCGGCGGATGAGCGGATGCCCGACGACGAACGCGGCCCCTTCGCGGATCTCGCGCACCAGGCTGCTGTCGTCGGGACGCTCAGGCGTCAACTCAGAGTCGTGCACGCGCGTGAGGCACAGCGCGGAGGCGAGATAGCCGCCAGCCTCTGCGGCGAAGAGCACGGGCGCGCTCACGAGCGTGAGTAGGAAGCCCCCGAGCGCGGGCCCGCCCAGACGCGAGACCTGCGCCGTGGCCTCGAGCTTGCCGTTCGCGTCGGCGACGTGCTCGCGGTCCACGAGAAGCGGGATATAGCTCTGGTAGGCGACATCGAAGAAGACAGTCGCTACGCCGACGACGGCCGCGATCGCGAAGAGGTGCCACATCTGGAGCGCGCCGGCCCACGCGAGGAGCGGCACGGCGAGCATCGCAGCCATGCGCACGAGGTTCGCGCGGATCATCGTGCGGCGCTTGAGCCAGCGGTCGACCCACGCCCCGGCCGGCAGCCCGACGACGAGGAACGCAGCCATCGACGCGGCATTGAGCACGCCGAGGTCCCCTTCTCGCGCCCCGAGGAGGTTCACGGCGAGGACGGGGAGCGCGAGCTGGCCGAGCTGGACGCCAAGCTGGCTCACACCCTGACCGGTCCAGAACGCGACGAAGGACGGGCGCCGGACGAGCGGAACGACGGTGGCCGGCTCGGAGGGAGTTATTCCCATGCGGCCAGTGTGAGGCAGTGATTGGGAAGTGTCAATCACTCAGGCGGGCATCGGTAGAGTGATCCCATGTCGATGTCCGACGAAGCCGCCAAGGGCCGCGCCCTCAGTTCTCCTCTCAGGCTGCGCATCCTGCGCCTGTGCCTCCACCACGCGCGCACCAACAAGGAGATCGCCGACCTCCTCGGCCTCAATCCGGCGTCGACCCTCCACCACGTGCGGACGCTGGTCTCGACCGGCTTTCTCGCGCCGCAGGAGGAGCGCCGCGGCAAGCGGGGCGCGCGCGAAGTCCCCTACCTTGCGACCCGACGTTCGTGGGGCCAGCACGTCGACGACGTCGCTCCCGTCCTCATCGAGACCTTCGTCCAGGAGACGGCGGCGCTTCCGCCCGAGGACATCGAGGTGTGGCGGCTCGGCCTCAAGCTCAACGCCGAGCACTGCCAGGAGATGCTCGCGAAGCTGCGCGCCGTCGTCGACGAGTACGTCGCGATGCCCAGCGATCCGGACGGCGTCGCGACCTCGCTCATGGTCGCGCACCACCCGGACCCGACCGCCGACTGACGCCCCGCCCCCGTCCGTTCAAGAGTCACCTGATGTGGGTTGAGGCTCGTTTAGGGGTCACCTCCTGTGGGTGGGGTCCCCTTCAGGGGTCACCTCCTGTGGGTGGAGCCCCATTCAGGGGTCACCTGATGGGGGTGGAACCCACGGGACGTGACCCTTAGACGACGCGCCACCCGCGGGAGGTGACCCCTGAACGGGAAAGCGGACGACGGCGGGTGGGCACCCGCCGTCGTCCGCTCACGCTGTCGTCCGCTCACGCCGTCGTCCGCTCACGCCGTCGTCCGCTTACGGCGATCCTCGCTCGCCGTGAAGGCCCCGCTCAGGAGCGGGCGCGTGACCGGCTCGCCTTGAGGCGCTCGTTTGCGTCGAGGATGACCTTGCGGATGCGGATGTCCTCGGGCGTGATCTCGACGCACTCGTCCTCGCGCGCAAACTCGAGGGATTCCTCGAGCGTGAGCGTGCGCGGCGGCGTGAGGCCCTCGAAGTTGTCCGCGGTCGAAGAGCGCATGTTCGTGAGCTTCTTCTCCTTGGTGATGTTCACATCCATGTCGTCGGCGCGCGAGTTCTCGCCCACGATCATGCCCTCGTACACCTCGGCCGTGGGCTGGACGAAGAACGACCCGCGCTCCTGGAGGTTGATCATCGCGAACGGGGTGGCGACCCCTGCGCGGTCCGCGATGAGCGAGCCGTTCGTGCGGTACTCGATCTCGCCGGCCCACGGCTCGTAGCCCTCGGAGATCGACGACGCGATGCCCGCGCCGCGCGTGTCCGTCAGGAACTTCGTGCGGAAGCCGATGAGGCCGCGCGACGGGACGATGAACTCCATGCGGACCCAGCCGGTGCCGTGGTTCGACATGTTGGTCATGCGGCCCTTGCGCGCCGCGAGGAGCTGCGTCACAGCGCCGAGGTACTCCTCGGGGACGTCGATCGTCATGTGCTCCATGGGCTCGTGCACGTGCCCGTCGACCTTCTTGGTCACGACCTGCGGCTTGCCCACCGTGAGCTCGAAGCCCTCGCGGCGCATCTGCTCGACCAGGATGGCCAGGGCGAGCTCGCCGCGGCCCTGGACCTCCCACGCGTCGGGACGCTCGGTCGGCAGGACGCGGATCGAGACGTTGCCGATGAGCTCCTTGTCGAGGCGGTCCTTGACCTGGCGCGCCGTGACCTTGGCGCCCTTGACACGGCCCGCGAGCGGGGACGTGTTGATGCCGATCGTCATGGAGATGGCCGGGTCGTCGACCGTGATGAGCGGGAGCGGCTGCGGGTTCTCGAGGTCCGTGAGCGTCTCGCCGATCGTGATGTCCTCGATGCCGGCGACGGCGACGATCTCGCCCGGGCCAGCCGACTCGGCGGGCACGCGCTCGAGCGCCTTCGTGGCCAGGAGCTCGGTGATCTTGACCGTCTTGAGCGTGCCGTCGTGGCGGGCCCACGCGACCTGCTGGCCCTTGCGCAGCGTGCCGTTGTAGATGCGCAGGAGCGCGAGGCGGCCGAGGAACGGCGACGCGTCGAGGTTGGTCACGTGCGCCTGGAGGACGCCCTCGGGATCGTACGTGGGCGCCGGGATGTGCTTGATGATCGTCTCGAAGAGTGGCTCGAGGTTGTCGTTCGCCGGCACCGTGCCGTCCACGGGCTGCTCGAGCGACGACGCGCCGGCGCGCGCGGCGGCGTAGACGACCGGGACGTCGAGGACCTTGTCGAGGTCGAGGTCCGGAACCTCGTCCGCGAGGTCCGAGGCCAGGCCCAGGAGGAGGTCCATCGTCTCGTGGACGACCTCCTCGATGCGGGCGTCCGGTCGGTCCGTCTTGTTGACGACGAGGATCACGGGCTTGTGCGCGGCGAGGGCCTTGCGCAGCACGAAGCGGGTCTGCGGGAGCGGGCCCTCGGAGGCGTCGACGAGGAGCACGACGCCGTCGACCATCGAAAGTCCACGCTCGACCTCGCCGCCGAAGTCAGCGTGGCCCGGGGTGTCGATGACGTTGATGAGGATGCCGTTGGGCTCGCCGACCTCAGCCGCCGCCGGACCGCCGTAGAGGACGGTCGTGTTCTTGGCGAGGATCGTGATGCCCTTCTCGCGCTCGAGGTCGCCGGAGTCCATGACGCGGTCCTCGACCGCGCTGTGCGCGGCGAACGAGTTGGTCTGCTTGAGCATCGCGTCGACGAGGGTCGTCTTGCCATGGTCGACGTGCGCCACGATGGCAACGTTGCGGAGGTCGGTGCGGGACGCGGTGGACACAGTTTCAGTCATTCGCTTCGGGCTCGATTCGGTGGGTCGCGACGGTCCGAGGCCTCGCGGGAGCATGGTAGAGCGCTTGGAGACACAACGGAACAGACCCTCTTGAGGGCCAGCAAGTCCATTTTACGATGATTACGGCACTGTCAGTTCCGCGAGAGGGGTGCCCTTGGGCAGCCGAGGCCTTCGTCCCGCCTGGTCGGCGCGCGCCGCCATCGTCGCGCTCGTCATGGCGCTCGGCGCCGCTGGGTGTGCCACGGCGCAGCCTGGCCGCTCGCCGTCGTCCGCGTCCGACGACGCCGATGGCGCGGGCGGCGCACGGAGCCTAGCGCTCGAGGCGCGTCTCCCCCGCGGATTCAGCAGCACGGCCCCGACGCTGCTGCCCCTCGGCTCGTTCTATTTCAACCCAGCGAGCGGGCGGCGCGAAGTCGTGCGCGGGAGCCTCGCGAAAACCGCCGTGCTCATCGGCGACTCGCAGTCCGAGCCGGCCGACAGCTGGGTCCGCAAGGGCCTCGAGCGCGCCGGCTACACCGTGTACTTCGCGGGCCGGGGCGGAACCGGGTTCTCCGTCGGGACGGCGGCGGCCCACGACTACGCGGACGCCCTGCGCCTCGGCGACTGGTTCATCCCCTACGGCACCCCTGCGCTCGTCGTGCTCCAGGGTGGCGGAAACGATGCGACGCGCGGCGCGGCCGACGCCGCGATCATCGCGGGCGTCCGCTCCCTCCTCGCCGAGGTGCGGGCGAGCTACCCGCAGTCGACGACGGTCGTGGTCGGCACGCTCGCGAAGTCGGCGGCCGACGGCGGTGGGCGGCGCACGCAGGTCGACACGCTCCTCGGGCGGACGTCGGCAGAGCTCGGCCTTCCCTTCATCGCGTGCGGCGACTGGATCTCGCGCTACGGGCTCGCGGGCGAGCTCGCCGACGGCGTCCACCTCAACCCCGCGGGCAAGGCGCGGCTCGCGCCGATCTTCGCGCAAGTCCTCGCGGCCAAGGGGCTCGCGCTCGGCTGAGCCCCTCGGCCGCGCCCGTGTCCCGCGGGGCTACTCGATGCCGCTCGCGAGGAGCAGTTCGCGCAGCTCACGGCGCTCGCGCTGCTTCTCGGGATCGGGAAGTGGAACGGCGGCGAGCAGGCGCTGCGTGTACGCCTCCTGCGGGTTGCGCAGGATCTGGTCCCGCGAGCCCTGTTCGACGATCTTGCCACGCTGCATCACGCAGATGTGATCGGCGAGGACGTCGATCACCGCGAGGTCGTGGGTCACGAACAGGGCCGCGAAGCCGAGCTCCTTCTGGAGCGCCTGGAAGAGCTCGAGGACCTTGGCCTGGACCGAGACGTCGAGCGCGGACGTGGGCTCGTCCGCGACCATGAGCTTCGGCTTGAGCGAGAGCGCGCGGGCGATGCCGACGCGCTGCTTCTGGCCGCCGGAGAGCTCGTGCGGGTAGCGGTTGCGGTACGAGCGCGGGAGCTCGACCTGGTCGAGGAGCGTCTCGACGCGCTTCTGCAGATCGGCGCCCTTCGCGACGCCCGCGAGGTACATGGGCTCGCCGATCGACTCGCCGATGGGAAGGCGGGGATTGAGCGACGACGACGGGTCCTGGAACACCATGCCCACCGAGCGCCGGATGTCGTGCAGCTCCTTCGAGTTCTTCTTGAGCTGGGAGATCTCGCGGCCCACGACCTTGAGCGACCCCTCGGCCACCGGGAGGAGGCCGACGGCGGCCCGCCCGATCGTCGTCTTGCCCGAGCCAGACTCGCCGACTAGGCCCACGACCTGTCCCGGGTACACGATGAGGTCCGCGCCCTCGACCGCGCGGAACGCCGGCACGCGACCCTGCTTGGGGTACTCGATCGCGACGCCCTTGAGCTCGAGGATCGGCTCGCCCCGGCGCTCCTTCGCGGCCTCGGCCTCGGCGAGCGCCTCGAGGTTCTCCTTCTCGCGCACGGCGAGCTCTGCGGCGTCGACCGCTTCGAGCTCGGTGCCCGTCGCCGCCGCGAGCGCCGCCGTGATGTCGACCTCCGCCTCGTCCTCAGAGCCCTGCCCGAGGTGCGGCACCGCGGCGAGCAGCGCCTGGGTGTACTCGTGCTGGGGGTTGTGGAAGATCTGCTCCGCCGAGCCTGCCTCGACGATCAGGCCGCGGCGCATGACGGCGATGCGGTCCGCGAGGTCCGCGACGACGCCCATGTCGTGGGTGATGAGGATCACGGCACTGTTGAGCTTGTCCTTGAGGTGGCGCATGAGGTCGAGGATCTCGGCCTGGACGGTAACGTCGAGCGCCGTCGTCGGCTCATCGGCGATGAGCAGCTTGGGGTCGCACGAGAGCGACTGGGCGATCATGGCGCGCTGGCGCTGGCCGCCCGAGAGCTGGTGCGGGTACGACTTGAACGCCTTCTCCGGATCCGGGAGCTCGACGAGTTCGAGCATCTTGAGGGCGCGCGCCTTGGCCTCGTCGGGCGAGATCGGGTTGTGGAGCCGGATGGTCTCGACGATCTGGTTGCCGATCGTGTACACGGGGTTGAGGGCCGTCATGGGCTCCTGGAAGATGACGGCGACGTCGTTGCCGCGCGCCTGCTTGATGGCGGCGCGGTCCTTGCCGAGCAGCTCCTTGCCCGCGAGCTTGACGCTTCCGGACACGCGGCTGTTCGACGGCAGGAGGCCGAGGAGGGCCATCGAGCTCGCTGACTTGCCGGACCCCGACTCTCCGACGATCGCGAGGACCTCGCCTGCGCGAACCTCGTAGTTGAGCTTGATCGCCGCGGGAACCCATTCCTTCTCGACACCGAAGTCGACGCTCAGGTCGCTGACCTCGAGTACCATCTGGCCCTTGACCAGATCGGCGCCGATTCCGCCCTTCGCGCCGCGGCGCTGCCTTCCGGGGCTTCCCGCCCTGCCGAGGTTCTCAGTCATCCTCTGCTCTTCCTTCCGTGCACCGCCTCGCCGGGCACGTGCGGCCCCTGCGGACGGAATTCAAAAAATCCTGAAATATTAGGTGCATGAGTGCCATGCAGCATGCCGGTCAAGTCGACGTCTTCAAGGCCCGGAGCAACTCGGCCCTCGCCGTGCTCCTGTGGGCCGCAGCGGCCTTCGGGATCGTCGTGACGGTCGTCCAGACCGGCCTGCCCGGACTCCGCTTCGCCGCTCCGCTCGTGCTCATGGCGTTCGCAGGCTGGGCACTGTTCTGGCGGCCCGCCGTCGTCGTGAGCGATGCCGGCGTCGAGCTCGTCAACCCGCTGCGGCGCATCGGCGTCCCGTGGGAAGCCCTCGCCTTCGTCGACACGAAATACGCGCTGACGCTCGTAACCGGCTCGGGCCGCTTCGCCTCGTGGGCCGCGCCCGCGCCGGGCATGTGGGGTGCCCGCGGCGCCAGGCCGCAGCACCTCACGGGACTCCCCGAGAGCAGCTATGGCCCCGAGCACTCGGTCCGCCCCGGCGATCTCACGCACACCGTGTCCGGCCAGGCCGCGCTCCTCGTGCGCCGCCGCTGGGCGGAGCAGGTGGAGCGCGGCGCCGTGGCCGGCGGCCGGGCCGACGAGACGCCCGTGCTGCGCAGAGCGGAGTGGGGCATCGTCGCAGCGACGCTTGTGCTCGTCGCGGCGACGATCGTCACCCTGGCCGCCTAGACGGCCTCTCGCAGCTCCCGCGGGCCTCACGTCAGGAAGCCCCTCCGGGCGTGCCCTCCGAAGCCTCCGCCGCGCCGCCGAACGCGCTGGAATCGGGCACGACGCCCGTCGCGGGGACTACGGTGCCGCCCACCTCAAGGACTGGCTCGGCCGCAGCCGAGACGCCCGCGGGAACGGCGCTGCCGTGAACCTTGCGGTTCTTCGCCTTCTTCGCGTTGAACTTCTTCTGGCGCGGATCGAACGCGTCGCGCAGGCCATCGCCGATGAAGTTGATGCTGAGGCAGATGAGCACGATGAACAGGCCGGGCCACCAGAAGAGCCACGGACGCGTCGAGAACGCCTCCTGATTCTGCGAGATGAGGAGGCCGAGCGACGTGTCCGGCGCCTTGACGCCGACGCCGAGGTAACTCAGCGCGGTCTCGAGCAGGATCGCCGAGGACATGATGAGCGTTCCGTTGACGATCACGACGCCGACGGCGTTCGGCAGGATGTGCTTGAAGATGATCCGCGTGTTGGACGCGCCCGAGATCCGGGCGGCGTCGACGAATTCGCGTTCGCGCAGCGAGAGGAACTCGCCTCGCACGAGGCGGGCGAGCGAGACCCACACAACCAAGCCGAGGAAGATGCCGAGGACGATGACGCCGTTCGACGACGCGAATTCTGCGAACCACGTTCCCGTGTCGCGGCGACCCGCGGTCTGCGACATGACGGCCGCGAGGAGCAGCACCGGAATGATGATGATGACGTCGGTCAGGCGCATGAGGATCGTCTCGATCCAGCCGCGGAAGTAGCCCGCAAGCGCACCGATCACGACGCCGATGACGCCCGCGACGAGGCCGATGATGAGCATGACGATGATCGACTGCTGGGCGCCGCGCATCGTCATCGCGAAGAGGTCGCGCCCGATGCGGTCCTGGCCGAACGGGTGATCGCCGAAGCTGAACGGGGCGAATGTCCACGTCGGCTGGCCCTCGCCCACGAGTGGCTGGACGTCCGTGTGGCTGTACTTCCACCAGCCGGGGAACGGGCCCCAGCCTTCGGATGTGAACGCGAGGAGGAAGATGATGGCGAACACGACGAGGCCGGCGAGGGCACCTGAGTGCCCGAAGAACCGCTTGCGGACGATCTGGCCGAGGCTCAGGCCCTTCGCCTCGATCACGGGCTCGATGCCCGCGGCCGGCACGCTGGCGGGCGTCGTTCCCGGGGTTCCGGTCACGAGGTCTTCTTGCTGAGACTGCTGGCTCATGTCACTTCACCCTTACGCGAGGATCGAGCGCGGAGTACACGAGATCCGCGATGAGGTTGAACGCGAGGGCCGTGATCGCGACGCACGCGAAGACGCCCATGACGGGGTTCGGATCGACATGCTGAATGCCATCGAGGAACATGAAGCCCATGCCGCGCACCGAGAAGACGGTCTCGGTGATGACCGCGCCGCCGATGAGCTGGCCGATATCGAGCGCCACGACGGTCGAGATCGGAATGAGGGCGTTGCGGAACGCGTGGCGCATGATGACCGACCGCTCGCTCACGCCCTTCGCGCGGGCCGTGCGGATGTAGTCCATGTTCATGACCTCGAGCATCGACGAGCGCGTGTAGCGCGTGTAGCTCGCGAGGGAGATGAGGATGAGCGCGATGGTCGGGAGCACGAGGTGGGTGAACGCGTCGATGCCGGAGAGCCAGAAGTCGCCCTGGAGATTCGGCGTCGCGGCACCGATCGTCGCGACCGGGCGGCCGCGGATTTTGCTGTTGTCGAAGTACGCGGGCCATGACTGCATGAAGCGGTCGAGGAACACCATGGCGGCCACGACGAATGCCGTGATGCCGGCGGCGCGCATGCCTTGGCTGCGGTCGTAGCCTCCCCAGAAGTAGCCTGCCGCGACGCCGACGAGCACGGCGACGATCGCGAGGATGAGGATCATGAGGGGCGTCGCAAGGCCGAGGAGCGGCTGGATCGGGAAGTAGAGGACAACGCCGACGACTACTGTCGTAAGGGCCGCGTACAGGGCGCGCCGGTTCTGGAGGCCTGCCACGAGCACGGTGACGCCGAAGGCGATGCCGACGCCGGCGGGGATGATCACGCCGAGGCCGAGGGCCGGGGTGCGGAACCACTGCGAAATGCCCGCGACGACGAGGACGATCGTCACGAAGGCGAACACGATCCCGCCGACGATGAGGCGCCGCCTCAGCTCTCCGCCCGACACGACAGTTGCGATGATCCCGAAGACCAGGCCGATGCCGAGGGCCACGGGCAGCGGGATGTCGGGGTGTGCCAAGAAGTTGTTGAAGCCGATGGCGCCGAATTCCTTGAGCAGGACGGCGACCCAGAAGATCGGCAGCGAGAAGAAGAGGAACGCCATGAAGGTCACGCCGTAGTCGAGAGCGCTGTACTGGCGGAGGGCCGTGATGATGCCGAGCGCGATGCCGATGAGGATCGCGAGGATGGCTGCACCCGTGACGAGGGTCAGGGTCTGAATGAGGGCCTGGCCGAGCGCCTGCGTGACAGGCTGACCGGCGATGTTCTTGCCGAGATCGCAATTGCCCACGATGCAGCCGGCCGCGCCGCCGAGCCACTTGAAGTAGCGGATGGGGGCCGGCGTGGACAGATCCAAGAGTTGGGAGCGCGACTGCATGAGCTGCGCGGCGTTGGGGTTGGTCCTCAGATCCTCGAGCGGATCCCCTGAGAGCGCGGTGAGGTTGTACACCAGGAAGGACGCGCCAAGGAGGATCAGTGCTGCGGTGATGAGGCGCCGGACGACGTATGTCACCATGTTTCGTTGTACCTCGAATGTCAGCTGCCCGGTAGGTGCTGGGCAGCTCGTGAAGGGGCCGTGAACGGAAGTCCGCGGTCGGCGGAAGCCCGACGGCGGTGGCTGGGGTTGTGCCGGGGCGCTGCAAAGCGCCGGGACCCACTAGCTCGGTCCCGGCGCTTCTCTAGCATCAGAACTCTGAAGGGGCTACTTTGCGGCCCACTCCCAGAAGTTCCACCAAACACCACTGCTGTTCGGCATGTACTTCACGCCGGTGACCTTGTCGCTGTACGCCTGCACGCCGATCGCCTGGAAGAGCGGGACACCGTAGGACGCGGCCCAGATCTTCTGGTCGATCTGCTTCTCGAGGTCGACCTGCTTGGCGGCATCGGTCGTCTGGACGAGCGTCGTCATGAGCTTGTCCGCGTCCGGGTCGGAGAACTTGTTGAAGTTCGAGCCGTTGCCCGACTTGAAGATCTGCGGGACGCCCTGGACGCCGACGCCCGGGTTGATCCAGCCGAAGATCGTCGCGTCGTAGCCGCCCTTGCCGAGCGCCTTGCCCCAGTCAGACTTGCCAAGGCCGCCGTCGACGATGTTGAAGCCAGCCTTCGTCGCGTTCGCCGTGATGAGGGTGTAGGCGTCAACACGGTTCGGGTTGTCCTTGTTGTACATGATCTTGATCGTCGGCGTCTTGCCGGCCAGGAGCTGCTTCGCCTTGTCGATGTTGACCTGGTCGTAGGCCGACGAGCCGTTGTTCTTGGCCGAGTCTGCGTACGCCGCCTGGTCCGGAACGAAGAGCTGCGAGTCGAGCGGCTTCGCGTTGGGGTCCATCTGCTTGATGATCTTGTCCACGATGTCTTGGCGCGGAACCGTGAGCATGAACGCCGTGCGGACGTCCTTGTCGGCGAGCGGACCCGTGAAGTTCAGGTCGATGTGGTCGTACGAGAGCTGGTGGCCCTGAAGGACCGTCACGCCCGGAATCGCCTTGAGCTGCTGGATCGTGTCCGAGGATGCCTGCGGGGCGATGATGTCCGCCTCGCCATTCTTGAGCGCCTGGATCTGAGCCGGGGCCGAGCCGATGTAGCGGATCACGATCGAGTCGAGGTTCGCGGTCGGACCCCACGTGAAGTCCTTGTTCTTCACGAGAGTCATCGACTGGTCCGCCACGATGTCCTTGACGACGTACGGGCCGTTCGAGAGGAAGAGGCTCGTGTCGGTCGGGAGGGTCTTCGTGTCAAAGCCCGTGTTGTAGAAGTCGCCGGCCTTCTTGAGCGTCTCGTTTGCCGGCTGCGGGCTGCTCGGATCGCCCTTCTTCAGGCCCTTCATGAGGTCGAAGAGCGCCTTGGCGTCAGCGAGACCGGCCTTCTTGGCCACGACGTGCGCCGGGACGTCGATCGTGCCGTTGTTGGCGCCGATCGCCGTCTCCCAGTCGGCGTACGGCGTGGTGTACGTCAGGGTGAACGTCTTGCCGTCCGAGGAGACCTCAGGGAACTTCGTGTTGTTGAGACCCGTCGGATCGCCCGCCGTCGAGAAGTAGCTCGTTCCGGTCTTGGCCTTGGGGTTCTCGTCATCGAACCATGCGGAGTTCGCGGCCCAGTTGAGGGCGACGTCGTAGGCGGTCACGGGCGTGCCGTCGGACCACTTGACGCCGTCGTTGAGCGTGTACTTGACGGTGAGCGGGTCGTCCGAGGTCTTCTCGTACTTGCCGAACTTGTCGTTGTGGACGACCTTCAGCTGATTGTCGACGTAGTAGAAGCCCCAGTGGGTCGCGAGGCTGATCTTCGAGTTGATGTCGGTGTTGCCGTCAGCCGTCTCCGGGTTGAACGTGTTGAACGCGTTCACCTCGACGACAGTGGCGGTGCCGCCCTGCTTGGCAGCGGCGCCACTCGACGATGCCGCCGGTGCTCCGCCCTGGGTAGCGCAGGCGCTGAGCGCAAATGCAGCAGCAGCTGCAAGCCCGATCGCCTTCGAAATACGCCCGAAACGCATTCCGCCTCCTTGTTCCAATGAATGTCAGTACCGGAAGGTCCCGGCCGGACGGCCCTCCCCAAGACACAGGGACGTGGCGCGCCTCACATGCCACACAGCCTATGCACAGAGTGCGGCCGCTGGCTACGAAAGCTACGTTTCAGATTCAGGTTGTTATCGAGCTGCAACATATCTTTCAGATTCGCGGCACAACCGAGGAGACGGCGACTCCGATTGGGAATACCCAATCACTTGTGCCGCGCAACGACGGTCCTACTCTCCAGTAGAACGCCGATAGTCAACTGCGCGAGGCGGACGCACAAGGTGCTCCCACCGAAGGGGTGAAGCACCTTGTGCGTCCCGGCTTACGGGCGCGGAGCCATCGCCCGCGAAGTCGGCTACGACCATGAAGCGTCGTTTTCGAAAGTGTTCAAGCTTCTGGGCGTTTGCCTCGCAGACGACCTCGGCGGTGCGCGATGAACGTCTCAGCCGCGCGCGGTGAACGGTCTTTTCACGGCAAGATCAGGTGGCTGTCGCCGAACTCGTGCCATAGGTAACCGGCCTCGAGTGCCGCCCGGTAGGACGCTTCGAGCAGGGGTCCCCCGGCGAAGGCCTCGACCATCGCCAGATGGGAGGCCAAGGGCTCGTGCCAGCCTGTGAGGAGGCCCGTCGTGACCCGTGGCGAGTAGTTCAGCTCGATCACCAAGTTGGTCAAGCCGGAGAAGGGCAGGACAAGCCCGGGACCGATCGCAGCGCTCTCGAGGGCGCGCGCTGAGGTCGTGCCAACGGCGATGACCCTCCCGCCAGCCCGGAGGGCGGCGTTCACGCGCCGTGAGGTATCGGGAGGTACCTCGAAGGGCTCGGGCTGCGGTGGTTCGTGTGTCTCGAGCGACGAGACTCCGCAGTGCAGCACGATCGGAGCCAGGTCAACGCCCTTGACGAGCAGGCGCGTCACGAGCTCGGCCGTGAACGGCCGCCCAGCCGATGGCATCTCCGCACTGCCGGGAACGTCGGCGAAGACCGTCTGGTAGTCGCCAAGCGGTCGCGGTGTGGTGATGTGTCCGTAGACGATCGGCCGTCCCCACCGGGCCATGTATTCGTCAGGCGGCTGATCCAGCTCCACGTCGGCTACCCAGAGTCGGACCGCCTCAGCGGCGACCGCCGGCCGCAGCAGTACCGCCCGGCCGCCGCCCCTCAGTGCGATCTCGGAGCCGGCGTGGGCGTCGAGCCAAGGGGTTGTGCGGAGGCTGCCCGGCTGGGCGTGACGGAGCTCCACGATCCACTCGGAGACGCTGAGCCGGCGGGCCACGTGAAGGACCGCCGGCTGAGACAGTGCAGTCGCCTCCAGCGCGGCGTTGACGGTTGCCGAGCGGTTGAAGACGAGCAGGTCGCCCGCGCGCAGCACCTCGGGAAGATCGGTGAAGCGGTGGTGCTCGATGGTCAGGCTCGAGCGGCGAGACACGAGCAGTCTCACATCGTCCCGGCTTCCTCCTCGCTGCTCGGGTGGCTCGCTGGCCTCCAGCACCCGCGGCAGGGCGAAGTCCACGATCGGCTTGGCGGCGATCACGATGGGGGTTCCGCGATGTCGGCCAGTCTGATCCGGCCACTGGGCTGACGTGATTCGAAGAGCTCGATCATGCGGGGCACCACGGCCTCCGGCAGGGGGCGATCAGAGATGTCCTCGCCCGGGAACGCCGCTTGGTGCATGTCCGTACGCATGTCGCCCGGGTCGACCGCCCACACTGTCAGCGTCGGTTCCTCCGCCGCAAGGACTCTTGCGAGCTGGTCCTGGGCGGCTTTGGCCGCGCCGTAGCCGCCCCAGCCCGGGTAGCCTTCGACGGCGGCATCGGAGCTGATCAGCGCCACGCGGCCTCCGTCGCTTGCGGCTCGAAGCAGCGGGAGGACTTCCTGGATCAGGCCCAGAGCAGCTACCGGGTAGACCTCGAAGAGCTCGCGCAGGGCGGCCACGGAGAAATCTGCCAGCGAAGGCAGCGGGCTGGGCCCCAGCACGCCCGCGTTGCACACCAGCAAGTCGAGGCCGCCGAGTGCGTGCGCCGCACCGGCAAGCGCCCGTCGGTGCTCTGGATCGGTCACGTCACCCTGAATGGCCAACACGTGGCTGCCGGGCGGAATCAGCTTCCAGAGGCGGCCGCGAGCGAGCTCAAGGAGCGCCGTGTCGCGGCCGTCTACGATCAACGACCAGCCGCGCCGGGCCAAGCCTTCGCTCAGCGCCCTGCCCAGGCCTTTGGAAGCCCCCGTGACGATCGCTGTGCTCATCGTGCCACCTCTCCAAGGTAAGAGAAGGGACCCCTGCTCTTATTCCCGGAATGCCGCGGACATCAGACGGACGGGGCTGCAGCTGGAGGCCTGCAGAGGCGTGCAGAGGGCCACACGGCAGGTGCAGGGCGAAGCTAGTTCCCGGCCTCAGACGTTGAAGCGGAACTCCACCACGTTCCGGCACCCAGAATCATCCAGGGCGACTGGCCACCTGGATGCGTTTGTTGGGGCGACCAGCTCAACGCCAGTATCCGCGAGGGCCTTGGTGTTGTAGGAAGCACACAAAGCCGCGTGCGGCGAGGATGATTTGCGGCCTCGTAGGTTTGCGAGGCGTGCCGCCTCAGGTTCCCTTCTGCGCTAGAGGTTGTTTTGCCGGCCCCGGGTGCCAGCGGTGTGGCCATAAGACGCAGCTCTGCGAGCGATCTCGGTCGCAGATACGTGCCTCTCGCGCTCCCGCCGAGCTGTGAACTGGTACCCCGCGGAATAGGCTTCACCGGCGAATGGCAGCGTGAGCAGCAGGTCTGCCGCGATCATTGCTATGGCAAAGCTCCAAAGGCCCATGAAGAGGGCGATCCCCCCGTGTAACAGCACAGCCAGGAGGAAGAGGTGGGGACGGAATCGTCTGGGAATGACCAGTGCTATGGCAAGAGTGAATTCCAGGGCGAGAACGGACCACGTGAGAATACTGACACCCATGTCGCTGTCGAGGATGAAGCCTAGGAGGTTCCGCACTGGAGTTGAGAATCCGAAGACACCCGTGGCTGTGTAGTAGAGGTTGTTCCCGATGGCCCATTCATCATGGGCGGTCTTCTCGATGCAGGACTGCAGGTAAAGGATCGACATCTGGATCTTGATCCCGACCAGAGCGGCCGTCGACCAGCCCCGACGCCATCGGCCCGGCCCATGAACCATCTCCGCGGCATGCCAGTGGTTAGTCCGAGGGTCGGTAACGCAGATCGGGACGAGAAGGAGAGCGAGTACTACGGTGATCTGGTCCCCGCCATCTGGGATCGCGATCCCGTTGAAGACCGAGAACGAGATCCAGTAATGGACCAGCGATGTGACTTGCGGCAGATATCCAGACATCACCAGCACGAGCCCTACACACGCGAGGATCTTCCCGAGATCAAGCAGGTGTGGGTTGAACATACAGAACCAGTTCACCGCGTTCACGCCTGTGCATATAGGCTGCGGGCCGATGTCCCAAAGAGCCTGAAACAGAGTGGACGTTGGCGTGGCAATGAGCGTCAAGAAGGTTGCGAAGGCCAAGGCTGAACGGGCTAGCCCGACCACTGGAGACCAGACGACGAATTCCCGACCTGCCGCGGCGGCACCGAACATCGTCAACCGCATCGCACCTGCAGAACGATCGCCTTGTTCGCCTGGTATCGGCTACTCGTGAGATGCCGGTATGCCCACGGCGTTGGCACGACATCGACGACCGTCAACAGTCCGCACAAGGTCGGCTCCGGCTTAGCGTTTGCCGCATCGATTGGCTCCGCCAGCGCGACCAGGCATTTGTCGATTGTTGGCCCGCATTCGTACCACTTGTGCGGGTCGACTGGATTGACGATGTTCGCCAGTTCGACAGGCTGTCCCCGACCAAAGCGGCTGACCCCAAAGAGGTTCTCTGCCTTTACGGTAGGCATCTGGATAGCTTCCACCATCCCGCCGTCATCCTGCTGCCGGTAAACGAGGAGAAACGAATCCCTCGGAGATTTTGTGAAGAACCCCCATCCTTGGGGAACCGCTTTCGCCAGGTCTCCCTTCAGCAGGTCGATGCCGGGCGGCCGGAAAACAGCACGAGGCGAAACGGATAGGATCGAGTACGTCAATACTATTAATATCAGGGCTAGCGGAATGGCGACCATCCAGGGCGATTTCCGCTTGACTTTCTGCTCGTCGTCGTCGGCGGGTAATTCCATCGTCGTGCGCCGTGGTCTACTTCGCGAGGGCAGTGGTGAGCGCCGCCACAACTCCCTCGGTGGACGACCTCTGGGCCGCGTTGGAAGCAACCGTCAGGACGCTCGTGGGGCTGGTCACGTTCACAGAAACCGAAGCGTTGAACCAGCCGACCACATTCACAGCACCGACCACATTGACGACACCCGCGTAGTTGATGGCAACTGCGCCGTCCCAGACCGCGACAGCCGCGATCGCGAACACCCAGACGCACATGCCCGATGCGGTTCCGTCCTTGACGGCCGGGAATGCTTTCGAGGGGTACCTCTCCCGCATGACGTTCAGCACGTCAATGCTCGTGCTACCCATTGCCGCTTCAACCCTGTAGACATCTCCAGAGGTCAGCTCCCCGTAGAGATGCTCAAGGTAGCCCGGGGTCCTTCCCTCAAGCACTCCGGAGACCTCCGCAGCCAGGGCCTGCACTTCGGCCCTCTGGCTACCCTTGCGCAGGTACTCCCGGAAGTCGTTGTTGCCAACACGCTTTGCCATCGTCGACGCGTACGGGCCGGTGGCGAACCAGATCGCTTCAAAAATAGACTGCGGGGTTTTGTTTGTGTCGCTCTTAGTCGCCTCAACGCCAACTACCTGCCTCCCCGTCTCTGATGATGCGTTTGCGGTTGTGCAGATACCCGCTGCGATGAGAACGGTGGCGGCTGTCACACTGACGAGCTTCTTCATAACTCCCCCAATACTGTGCTCTAAGGCAGCGTCGGAACGCTAGCCTCCCTGAATGAATTCATTGATCTTCCGGATTGCAAACGAAGGATTCTCCACCGACACAATCCATTTCCGCCCGGCGGTCTCTATGCATACTGTGGGGCCACCCGTCAGCAGCCCGTTCCTGCCTTGGCCCAGCCATCGGACACCGTAGCCTTCGGTGAGGCCGGTCTCGGGCCCCTGACCGACTGAGATCAGCTCCGATCTGGGTATCCGAACAGCCCGGAAAGGCCTGCAGCGGATCACCAGCTCGTTGGGTGTCTCCTCGACAGTGACATGCATGCTTAGAAAGAGCCCGGTCAGTAAAACAATGGCCCCACATATTGCCAATCCGGGAATGAGGACACCGGCCGGGACCGAGGAAGCAATGACGGTCACACAGGCCGCTCCGACAACCGCCCAGATAATTCTCCTCGGTGTTGCCTCAAGCCTCGTTTCGGATATAGCCAATTTCCCCCCATCATCCGCCGGTGCAAAATGTGGCCGCGATGGGCAACACATTGAAAATCCGTCCCCCCTGCTCGCCAGCGTGAGACCGCGCCACCGTCTCAGCGACATGTGGTCCAACTCTTCTCCCCTATGCAGCAGTTGTCAATAACCGGCGGATGAAAATCCATCGGTGGCGAGCCAGCACCGCCGCCGATGGAATGTTCAATCAAAGGGCGACTGAAGAGTGTTCTTAAGTGGCGGCAGGGCTTGTCACCTCATTTGTCTCCGTGCTGGGAGTGAGAGCAATTCAGTAATTCCGTAATCAGACTGCGGGAGGATCGGCAATCTAAGTGGAACATGAGCTATCGTCTCCGTGTCCGAGGCGGTACTGTCGACGCTGAGATCCTTGACGCTTGCGAAGACCCGCGCCGGATGATCTGCCGATCGATGATGCCGAACCGCCAGAGGATTGCAGACAAGCCGCCCCTACGCGAATCTTCGTATCGCCCGCAGCGCCAGCTCCGGGACTGCTCGGACCGCCTCTCGAAGGATGAACTCAATCGGCGCGGCATGCGGATCAGTCGAGATAGACGTCAGTTTCGCCCACACGTTCGGGTAGTACCTAGCCAGACGCGACAGTGGGTATAGAACGGCCCACCAGAGCATGAACGGCTGGGTCGGCGAGTCAGTATCATCGAGCTTCGGGTTGCGTGGCCGTGCCGGCCGTCGCCGCGGCAAATAGCTGCTCCGCTTGCTCGAGAGAAGCGTCAAAGGTCGCTCGCCTCGCACCGCTGCTGGCTACTCCAACCTTCCGCGATCGAAGCGCCCTCAATTCCTGCCAAATCTGGGGCAGGGCATCGGCGTCAAGCTCCGCGTACGAAACCATGATCGATCCCCCCGTCGTTTGGCGGCCTCCTTTGCGGCACTGCCGAACGGACAGAACCAGTCAGGCGCACCGGCAACCACAGGTCAAACAGCGAGCGCTCGACTGGTGCCGACGCTGCGGACTGTTGAGGGGGCCACCTCGTTCCGCTTGGGCGGTGGGCACGCCGTCTGCGTTCGACGCTCCGCGATCCTGCGAAACGACTTCCACACTGCGCCAGCCCATGACGATGCCCTTAGCTACGCCTTGCGCTGGGACATGCCCTCGCCGGTACGCGTGCCGATGACCTTAGCCTCGTGCTGTGCCCCGGAGCAAGCAGATCTAGTCCCACCGGCCGAGCGTCAGGCTATTTCTTGAGGGGTCACACGTTGAACCGGAACTCGACCACGTCGCCGTCGGCCATGACATAGTCCTTGCCCTCGATGCGGACCTTGCCGCGAGCCTTCGCCTCGTTCATCGAGCCGGCGTCGAGGAGGTCGTGGAAGTGGACCACCTCGGCCTTGATGAAGCCACGCTGGAAGTCCGAGTGGATCACGCCGGCGGCCTGCGGGGCCGTGTCGCCTTGGCGGATCGTCCACGCTCGGGCCTCTTTGGGCCCGGCCGTGAGATAAGTCTGGAGGCCGAGCGTGTGGAAGCCGACGCGCGCGAGCTGATCGAGGCCGGACTCGTCCTGGCCGTTCATCTCGAGCATCTCGCGAGCCTCTTCCTCGGAGAGCTCGACGAGATCCGCTTCGAGCTTCGCGTCGAGGAAGATGCAGTCCGCGGGCGCCACGAGGGCACGCAGCTCGTCCTGCTTCTCGGGGTCACCGAGCACGCCCTCGTCCGCGTTGAAGACGTAGATGAACGGCTTGGCCGTGAGGAGGTTGAGCTCCTTGAGCGCACCCATGTCGAGCTTGTCGGTGTGGGCCGCGGCGATGATCGTGTCGCCCCGCTCGAGCACCTTCTGCGCGGCCTGCAGCGCGGCGAGCTCCGCGGCGTCGCGCTTCTTGATCTTGACTTCCTTCTCGACACGGGGAAGGGCCTTCTCGATCGTCTGGAGGTCGGCGAGGATGAGCTCGGTGTGGATCGTCTCGATGTCCGAGCGTGGATCGACGCGTCCGTCGACATGCACGACGTCGGGGTCGTCGAAGACGCGGACGACCTGCGCGATCGCCTGGGCCTCGCGGATGTTCGCGAGGAACTGGTTGCCGAGTCCTTCGCCCTCGGACGCGCCCTTGACGATGCCGGCGATGTCGACGAAGGAGACGGTCGCGGGCAGGATGCGCTCGGACCCGAAGATCTGGGCGAGCTGCGCAAGGCGGGGATCGGGGAGGCTCACGACGCCGACGTTCGGCTCGATCGTGGCGAACGGATAGTTCGCTGCAAGGACCTGGTTGCGCGTGAGCGCGTTGAAGAGCGTCGACTTTCCGACGTTGGGGAGTCCGACGATGCCGATAGTGAGAGCCACGGTCATCCATCATACCGGCGGCCCGTCGCAGAAATGTCGGACCCCCATGGCAGGGTGAAACACATGGACGGAACACAGATCCTCGTGACGGTGCTCGTGGCGCTCCTGGCCCTCGTGCTCGGGGCAGTGGGCGGCTACGTTCTTGCGCGCCGGAAGGCAGCGAACGACGGCGCCGGGCACCCCGCGCTGCGGGCGCGGCTCGCGCAGGCGGAGACCGAGCTCGCCGCGGCGGCAGCCCAGCGCGACCTCCTCGCGACGCAGAACAGGGCGCTCATCAGCCTCGACGAGCAGGAGAACAACGTCCTGCAGGCCCTCGCGCCGGTCGCCGAGAAGCTCAACGCGGTGCAGCGGCAGGTCGCGGTGCTCGAGCGCGACCGCGTGGAGCAATACGGCCAGCTCGCGCAGCAGCTGCAGACCGCCCAGGAGTCGGACGCTGCGCTCCTGCGGACTGCCCACGCCCTCACGGCCGCCCTCGCCAACAACGCCTCGCGGGGAACGTGGGGCGAGGTGCAGCTGCGTCGGGTCGTCGAGGCAGCAGGCATGCTCGATCGCGTCGATTTCAGCGAGCAGGTCTCGGCCATCGGCGAGGCCGGCACGGTCCGCCCGGATCTCGTAGTGCAGCTTCCGGGCAGCAAGCAGATCGTCGTCGACTCCAAGGTCCCGCTCGGCGCCTATCTCAAGGCCCAGGAGCTCACCCACGATCCGAGCACGCAGTCCGCCGATGCCCGCCGTCGCCACGTGGCGGACCACGCCAAGGCGCTCCGCGCCCACGTCGATGCCCTCGGGAGCAAGCGCTACTGGGAGTCGATGGGCGCCAGCCCCGAACTCGTCGTGTGCTTCCTGCCCGCCGAATCGTTCCTCGCCGCAGCCCTGACGGAGGACGCCGCCCTTCTCGACTACGCGTTCGCGCGCAACGTCGCGCTGGCCTCCCCCGCGACACTCATGGCGCTCCTCAAGGGAGTCGCGTTTGCGTGGCGCCAGGAGCTTCTCACGGACAACGCGCGCGAGCTCTTCGACCTCTCGCAGCAGCTCTACGGCCGGCTCGGAACCATGGGCGGGCACGTCGCAAAGCTCGGCGCGTCGCTGAAATCCTCCGTGGAGCGCTACAACGCGTTCGTGGGGGCACTCGAGTCGCGCGTCTTCCCCACGGCGCGGCGCATCAGTGCCCTCGACCCCGGGGCAGCGGAGACCCTTCCGTACGTGGCTCCGCTCGCGAGCACGCCTCGGGTCCTGAGCGCGAGCGAATTGCTCGACGATCAGCAGCTCCGAGACAGCGGCCTGCTCGAAGCCTCCGATGGGCGATTGGAATCGCGGGGCGCCTTCCGGGAGACGGCCTGAGCCGTGGCTGCCTCAGCCGGTCGGACGCTGCCCGCGGCCCCCGAGGCCGCGGCTTCCGTCGCCGGCCTCCTTGAGGGTCGCCCGGAGTTCCTTCGGGAGCGAGAACAGGATGTCCTCCTCGGCCGTGACGATTTCCTCGACCTTGGCGTAGCCGTACTCTGCTGCGAGCCGCAAGACGTCTTGGACGAGCACTTCGGGGACGGACGCCCCCGACGTCACGCCGATGGTCGCGACGCCCTCGAACCACGACTCGTCGACCTCGTTGGCGAAGTCGACCCGGTACGCCTTCTTGGCGCCGTACTCGAGGGCGACCTCGACGAGACGCACGGAGTTGGACGAGTTCGCGGAGCCTACGACGATGACGAGATCGGCCTGGGGAGCGATCTTCTTGATCGCGGCCTGGCGGTTGGAGGTCGCATAGCAGATATCGTCGCTCGGCGGATCCTGGAGGTTCGGGAAGCGCTCGCGGAGTCGCCGTACCGTTTCCATGGTCTCGTCGACCGAGAGAGTGGTCTGGGACAACCAGATGAGCTTGTCGGGGTCCTTGACCTCGATCGTCTCGGCCTCGTCGGGCGAGTTCACAACCTGCGTGTGGTCCGGGGCCTCACCGTACGTGCCCTCGACTTCCTCGTGGCCGACGTGGCCGATGAGGAGGATCTCGTAGTCGTCCTTCGCGAACCGGACGGCCTCGCGGTGCACCTTGGTCACGAGTGGACACGTTGCGTCGATGGTCCTGAGTCCGCGCTCCTCGGCAGAGCGCACGACGGCGGGGCTCACGCCATGCGCCGAGAACACGACGAGCGCCCCCTCGGGCACCTCATCAGTCTCGTCGACGAAAATTGCCCCACGCTCCTCGAGGGTCTCGACGACGTGCCGGTTATGGACGATCTGCTTCCGCACATACACCGGGGCCCCGTAGTGCTCGAGGGCCTTCTCGACGGCGATGACCGCCCTGTCGACGCCCGCGCAATAGCCGCGCGGAGCCGCGAGAAGGAGCCGCTTCTCGCCCGTCACGGGCACCGCGTCGGCGACCTCCTGCGGGGACCGACGGCGACGCGGGACCGTGGGCATGGCGAGCGATACGGAGGCGGAAGTCATACTTCCATGCTAGCGAGTCGGCCTTGTGCCGCGGCGCGGGACCGCCGAAGACGGCGCACGAGGCCGAGCACCGCGCCCGTGACAAGCAGCACGCCGCCGACGAGGGCAAGCCCGCCGATCCACGGTTCGAAGCTGTCCACTGCGAGCACGGCGGCGCGGATGCCGAACGTCGAGGACATCGAACCCGAGCTGGCCTGCGCGGACGCGAAGAGCGGCACGATCCCAGTCCCGACTTGGAAGACGGCCGCCGTCACGATGAAGCAGAGCCCGGCCCACGCGAGCGGGACGCCCCGCCGTCGTGCGAAGAGGAGGCCCAAGAGGAGGGCGAGCGCCGCGCCCAGGGCGAGCGGCTGCGAGAGTCCTGCGAGGTCTTGGGCAGCCGTGAGCCACGAGCGCTGCTGCGGAGTGCCGACCTGCACGCCGAGGGCTCGCGGTCCCGGAAGCTGGACGCCGATGATGGCGCCGAGCTTCGAGGCGAGCAGATCCGCCACGGGGCGAAGCTCGAGCTCGAAGGCGTTGGTCGAGGCGACGCCGGGCGTGAAATTGAGCCGGTGGCTCGCCTGAAGCGTCTCGGTCCAGGCCTGCGGGAACCCGGGGTCCGAGACGAGTCCATCCCCGACATGCTGGATCGCCTGACGCGCGAGCGGCTGCGCGGCCTCGGGAATTCCGGCGCTTGAGAGGACCGCTGTGTCGAGGTTGGCCACGAGGGTCGACTGGAGGTCCGCGTCTCGGCCCATTGGCTCGAGCAGCTTCACGAAACCCGACTCGTCGGTGACATTGCGCTCAAGCCAGAGGGCCGGCACCGCGACGGCCGTGAGCACAACGGCGAGCAGCACAGACAGTGCTGAGAGGACAGTACGCATGGCTTCCCGGGGTCGGCGTCAACGCACCTAATCGTAGTGGTCCTGCGCAGATTGGCCCGAAGCCCCAAAGAGTGTCGTCGGGCCGTGATACATGTGGGGTATGAGCCGGAGCGCTGGAGAGGGGGACGAGATGCCTGAATCGGCCGAGCCGATCAGTGCCGGTCCGCGCGGGCACAGTCCAGGCGGGTACGGTCCAGGCGGGTACGGCCCAGCCGAGGGCCCCGACGAGACCGGCGCCGACGCCGCCGACGGTGCCCGCGCGAGCGTCCCCGAACGGGCCGCCGAGACCACGCCGGACAACCCGTGGCCGCTCGCTCTGCTGTCCCGCAAGCTCAAGGAGCACATCGACCGATCGCCACAGGTCTGGATCGAAGGCCAGGTCATCGAGTTCAATCGGCGCGGCAGCAACGCCTTCCTGACGCTCCGAGACATCGAAGACGAGGTCTCGCTCTCGGCATCGGCGTGGGGCCAGGTCATGGACCGTCTCAAGGATCCGCTCGAACGCGGTTCGCGGGTCGTCGCGCTCGTCAAGCCCGAGATGTGGCTCAAGACGGGCCGCCTCAACATGCAGGTCCGCAATATCCGGCCCGTCGGCCTCGGAGACCTCCTGGCCCGCATCGAGAGGCTCCGCCATTCCCTCGGGGCGGAGGGGCTCTTCGCGGAGGCCCGCAAGAAGCGCCTCCCCCTGCTCCCCCATCGCATCGGACTCATCACGGGACGCGACTCGGACGCCAAGAAGGACGTGCTCCGCAACGCCGCCCTGCGCTGGCCCGCCGTGCATTTCGAGATCCGCGAGGTCACAGTCCAGGGCCCGAGCGCGGTCTCGGAGGTCACGCGCGCGCTGCGCGAGCTCGACTCGATGCCGGAGGTCGACGTCATCGTCATCGCCCGGGGAGGCGGATCGCTCGAGGACCTTCTCCCGTTCAGCGACGAGCGCCTCGTACGAGCCGTCTCGGACGCCGCAACGCCGGTCGTGAGCGCGATCGGGCACGAGGCCGACCGCCCGATCCTCGACGATGTCGCCGACCTGCGCGCCTCAACGCCGACGGACGCCGCCAAGCGGATCGTGCCCGACGTCGCGGATGAGCTCGCGCGCGTCCACCACAGCCGCGAGCGCCTCGAACGCCAGATCGCGCTCCTCGTCGGCAGGGAAGCCCAGCAGCTCGCGCTGCTCCGGAGCCGTCCGGTCCTCGCGAATCCCGGGCACATGCTCACGGCACGGCACGAGGACCTCGAGCGGCTCCTCGCGCGCGCCCATCACGCCGTCAATGCCGCGATCGTCCGCGGCGAGGACGCGGTCCGCCACCTGCGAGCCCAGGTTCGTGCGCTCTCGCCCCAGCAGACGCTGGACCGCGGCTACGCCGTCGTCCAGCATCTCGACGGTCCTGCCGCCGCCGTCGTGCGCTCGCCCGACGACGCCCCCGCGGGCACCCAGCTCAGGGTTCGCCTCGCCCAAGGAGCGCTCGCCGCGCGGTCGGAAGGCCCCCTCGACCAGCACGGCACGGGAACCCACCCGACGACCCCCTCGACCCCAGGCGACCAGGAAGGAAAGCCACATGGCTGACAGCACAGAAACGTTCGCCGAATTGAGCTACGAAGAGGCCCGGGAGCAGCTTGTCGCCGTCGTTGCCAAGCTCGAGGCGGGCGGAGTGAGCCTCGAAGAATCGCTCGCCCTGTGGGAGCGCGGCGAGGCCCTCGCCCAACGCTGCGAAGAGTGGCTTGAGGGCGCACGACGGCGGCTCGACGCGGCGCGCCGCGAACCCGCCGGCGGCGCGGAGCCCGGAGAGTAGGGTCCCGCTCAGCTCCCCGCGAGCCGCCGCTTCTCTTCCTCGATGTCGAACGACGCGGGCGGCCACTGGGGATCGAGCCGTTCGAGCTCCGCGACCAGGAGCTCCTGGACGACCATGCGCGAATACCATTTGCTGTCCGCGGGAACCACGTACCACGGCGCAGACGGCATGCTCGTGCGCCGCAGGGCAACGTCGTACGCCTCCATATACGCGTCCCAATGGACACGTTCGGAGACGTCGTCCGAGCTGTATTTCCAGTACTTCGTGGGATCGTCAAGCCGCGCTTCGAGACGGCGCTTCTGCTCGTCGCGGCTGATGTGCAGCATGACCTTGAGCACGCTCGTGCCGCGATCGGCAAGACGCACCTCGAAATCCTGGATCGCCGCGTAGCGCCGCTCGAGCTCGCCCGCGTCCGCCCACCCGTGGACCCGGTGGATCAGGACGTCCTCGTAATGGGACCTGTCGAAGCACCCGAGCATTCCGGGCTCGGGGAGCCGCTTCTCGATGCGCCAGAGGAAGTCGTGACGCTTTTCCTCGTCAGTCGGAGCGCGGAAGGCCGCGTGCTGCACGCCTTGGACATCGACAGCACTCACGACGTGGCTCACCATGCCGCCTTTGCCCGACGTATCCATGCCCTGGAGGACGAGCAGGAGGGACCTCCGCCCGCCCGTGCGGCCCTCCGCGAAGAGTTTTTCTTGGAGATCGGCAAGGTGAGCGTCACGCTCGGCAAGGATCGCCTCGCCCACGGACTTGCCGCCGTGGAAGCCGGGGGTCGAGGAGGCATCGACGTCCGCGAGCGAGAAGCCCTCGCCGACGACGAGGAGCTCCTCGGGTGCCTCGGCGAACCCGTGACCCGCCTTGCGCTTCGACATCGCCGCTCCCCCCGAGGTCAGTTCCCCTCGTACCGGGCCAAGAACTCGGCCATGCGTCCGAGCGCCTCCTCGATGTCCGCGACTGCGGGGAGAGTGACCATCCGGAAGTGGTCGGGCGCAAGCCAGTTGAACGCACGGCCGTGCGAGAGGAGGATCTTCTGATCGCGCAGGAGGTCGAGGACGAACCTCTCGTCGTCGCGGATGCGGTACACCTCGGGGTCAAGCCGCGGAAACAGGTAGAGCGCGCCCTTCGCCTGCGTGGTCGAGACGCCGGGGATCGCGTTGAGCAGCTCGTATGCCTTGTTGCGCTGCTCGAGCAGGCGGCCGCCGGGAAGGATGAGGTCGTTGATGCTCTGGTAGCCGCCCAGCGCCGTCTGGATCGCATGCTGGGCGGGGACGTTCGCGCACAGTCGCATGTTGGCGAGGAGATTGATGCCCTCGAGGTAATCGGCCGCTGCCTTCTTCGGCCCGGAGATCGCCATCCACCCGGCGCGGTAGCCGCACACCCGATACGCCTTCGAGAGGCCGCTGAACGTGAGGCACAGGACGTCCTCGTCGGTGAACGAGGCCATGTTCGTGTGGGTCACGCCGTCGTAGAGGATCTTCTCGTAGATCTCGTCGGCGAAGACGATGAGCCCGTGCTGCTCCGCGAGCGCGACAATGCGCCGCAGGGTCGTGTCGGAGTAGACCGCGCCGGTCGGGTTGTTGGGGTTGATGACGACGATGCCCTTGGTCCGTGGCGTGATCTTGGCCTCGAGATCCTCGAGGTCGGGCTCCCAGTCAGCTTCCTCGACGCACGTGTAGTGGACGGCGCGGCCGCCCGCGAGCGAGACCGAAGCAGTCCACAGCGGGTAGTCGGGAGTCGGCACGAGGATCTCGTCGCCCTGCTCGAGGAGGGCCATGAGAGACATCGTGATGAGCTCGCTCACGCCGTTGCCGAGGTAGATGTCGTCGACGCCGATGTTCTGGATCCCGCGCGTCTGGTAGTACTGCGAGACCGCTGTGCGCGCGGAGAAGATGCCCCGCGAGTCGCTGTAGCCCTGCGCGTGCGGGAGGTGGCGGATCATGTCGACGAGGATCGCGTCGGGCGCCTCGAAACCGAAGGGTGCAGGGTTGCCGATGTTGAGCTTGAGGATCTTGTGGCCCTCGGCCTCCAGCTGGTGGGCAGCCTCCAGGATCGGTCCCCGAATGTCGTAGAGGACGTTATGGAGCTTGGAAGACTGCTTGATTTCGGCCATTGTCCAAATATGCCACAGGGTGTGGGCGGGAATTTATGAGATTCCGCTCACACCCTGTGGTGTCGATCCGAGACAGGAAACGCGCTACGAGGCGAGCCCCTTGTCCTTGAGCCAGGCCTTGGCCGCATCGGCCGGGCTCTGCTTCTGGTTCCCGCTCACGGCGCGGTTGAGGTTGATGAGGTCAGCCGTCGTGAGCTTGGCCGAGACGGCATTGAGGGCCTTCTTCGCGGCGTCCGAAAGGTTGGCCGTGTTGACGAGCGGCACGACCTGCTGGGCGATGAAATCGTTCTTCGGATCGTCGAGCACCACGAGATCGTTGTCCGCGATCGAGGGGGTGGTCGTGAAGATGTCCGCGACCTGGATCTCGTTCTGTAGGAGCGCCTTGAGCGTGACCGGCCCTCCGCCGTCGCTGAATGGCTGGAACTGCTTGGGCACGCAGTTGTACTTGTCCTTGAGGCCGGGCAGGCCATACGCCCTCTGCTGGAACGTCGCGGGCGCGCCGATCACGAGATCGCCGCACACCTTGGCCATGTCCGCGATGCTCGAGAGCGAGTACTTCGTGGCGGTCGCCTTCGTGACGACCATCGCGTCCTTGTCCTCGGCCTTCGCGGGGTCGAGGATCGCGAGGCCCTTGGGCAGCTTGCCGGGGAGGGCGGATGCGATGTCCGAGGCGGAGACCTGGGTGGCCTGCTTGTCGATGAAGAGCAGGAGGTTGCCCGTGTAGTCGGGGACAACGTCCACCGAGCCGTCCTGCACGGCCTTGTAGTAGACCTCGCGTGCGCCGATGTTCGGCTTCGTCGTGGCCTGGACGCCCGCCGCGTTGAGCGCGCCGGCATACAGCTCGGCGATGATCTGGCTCTCGGTGAAATCCGCCGAGCCGATCACGAGCGCCTTGCCCGAGCCGGAGCTCGCGCCCGCGCTGCCCGTGCTGAGCGGGTTCGAGGATCCGCCGCAGGCGCTCAGCGCAAGGCTCAGCCCGAGGCCGGCCGCGAGGGCAGAGAGCACCCGGCGGCGCGGGATGGTGAGGGATTGCGTAGTCATGGCGTTCCTTCCGTGACGATTTCCTTGGCGAGTGGCTCGGGAGCCGGCAGCTCCCGAGAGGCGCGGGGGCCGAGGCGGCGCAGGAGCGCCCCGAGGACGAGGTCGACGACGACGGCGAGTGCCGCGACAAGCACGGAACCGCCGAGCATCTGAGGGTAGTCGGAGAGCGCGAGGCCGTCGAAGATGTAGCGGCCGAGCCCGCCGAGGTTCGTGTAGGCGACGACGGTCGCGGTCGCGATGACCTGGAGGACACCGGCCCGGACGCCGCCGAAGATGACGGGGACCGCGTTGGGGAGTTCGACGAATAGGAGCACCTGGTACTCGCGCATCCCCTGGGCGCGCGCCGCATCGACGACCACGGGGTCCACCGCGGCGATGCCTGCATACGTCCCGGCGAGGATCGGCGGGACGGTCAGGATGACGAGGGCCCAGATCGGCGGCATGAGGCCGATGCCGGCGAGGAGCACGAAGAGCACGAGGAGCCCGAGCGTGGGCACCGCGCGCAACGCTCCGGCGAGGGCGACGACGACGACACGTCCCCGCCCCGTGTGACCCACGTACGCGCCGATCGGCAGGGCGATCACGCACGCGATCGCGACGGTGAGGACCGTGTAGAAGACGTGCTCGCCGAGCCGCGCCGGGATTCCCGCGTAGCCGGACCATTGGACGGGATCGGTGAGCCACGCCCAGGTGAGCTCGACGAGGCTCATGAGCGCGCAGCCCCCGCCCGCTGGCCCCCCGCTCCGAGCCGCGCCCACGGCGAGAGGAGGCGTCCGACGACCACGAGGACGACATCGAGGAGGAGCGCGAGGACGAGGATCGCGACGAGGCCCACGACGATCTCGGTCACGAAGTCCCGCTGGAGCCCCTCGGTGAACAGGATCCCGAGGTTGGGCATGCCCACGAGCGCGGCAACGCTCACGAGCGAGACGTTGCTGACCGAAATGGCGCGCAGGCCCGCGATCAGAACGGGCAGCGAGAGCGGAAGGTCGACGCTGAAGTACCGCGTGACCGGAGTGTGTCCGAGGGCCGTAGCGGCGAGGCTCAGCTCGCCGTCGACCGACTCGAGCGCGTCGAGCGCCGACCGCACGAGCAGCGCGACCGCGTAGACGGTGAGCGCGACGATGACGTTGGCCGGATCGAGGATCCTCGTGCCGAGGACGACCGGCAGGATGATGAACAGCGCGAGCGACGGGACCGTGTAGAGCACCGAGCTCACGGTCAGCAGCGCCGTCCGCCACGCGCGGCGCCGTCGCACGAGCTGGGCGAGCGGAAGGCTGATGACGAGCCCGAGCACGAGCGGGACCACCGCCAGGACGAGATGCTGACCCGCGAGCGAAAGGATCCTGCCGAAGTTCGCGGCGGCCCACTCCATGCTCAGCCTTCCTCGACCCGCACGCCAACCCCACGGCCGGGCGCGACCGCACCGGATGCCTCGCCGTTCCGGGCCCGCTCGCGCTGCGCGTCGGTGCGCCGCCGGTCCGCCTGGGCGATGACCGCAGAGGCGCCGACCGTGCCGACGTAGCGCCCGCCGTCGTCCACCACGACGCCGCGGCCCGACGGCGACGAGAGGGCCGCATCGAGCGCCGTCCGCAGCGTTGACCCTGCGTGGTGCAGCGATCCGCCGCTCACGAGCACCCCGGGGGATTCCGGTGAAACCCACCCGGCAGGCCGGCCGGCGTCGTCCACCACGACCGCCCATGCCGACGGCCGCGCGGAGGCGAGCTCGGAGCGGCGAACGCTCGCGGCGCCGTCGACCGCGAGCCCCGCGTCGTCGAAGAAGCCCAGATGCCGGAACCCGCGGTCGCGCCCGACGAATCCGGAGACGAAATCGTCGGCGGGGGCTCGGAGGAGCTCCTCCGGCCCGGCGACCTGCGCGAGCCGGCCACCCACCGCGAAGACCGCGATCCGGTCGCCGAGCAGGACCGCCTCGTCGATGTCATGCGTGACGAACACGATCGTCTTGCCGAGGTCGCGCTGAAGGCGCAGGAGCTCCTGCTGGAGCTCGTGGCGCACGACCGGATCCACGGCGCTGAACGGCTCGTCCATGAGCAGGACCGGCGGGTCCGCCGCGAGCGCCCGCGCGACGCCCACGCGCTGCTGCTGGCCGCCCGAAAGCTGGGCCGGGTACCGGCCCGCGAGCGTCTGAGGAAGGCCGACGACGTCGAGCAGCTCGCGCGCGCGAGACTTCGCCGCGCCCCGCGGAACGCCGTTCAGGCGTGGGACCGTGGCGATGTTGTCCACAACCGTCCGGTGCGGCATGAGGCCCGCGGCCTGCATGACGTAGCCCATCGACCGGCGCAGCGTCGCGGCCGGAAGCGAGGAGACGTCTCTGCCGTCCACCGTGATCGTCCCCGAGGTCGGCTCGACCATCCGATTGACCATGCGGAGGGACGTGGTCTTCCCGCAGCCCGACGGCCCGACGAAGACAGTGATCTGGCCTCGTGGCACGCTCAGGCTCAATCGGTCCACAGCGGTCGCCCCGCCGTAGACCTTGCTCACCTCGCGGAACTCGATCATGGCCCCGGTCACTCTGCCGAGCCTACCAGCGAACCCCCGCGCGGGAACCGGCCGCCCCTTACGTCCTGAGAACGTCGAGGACAGGGCGTGTCCTCAGGATTGTCAGGACGGTCGCGACGCGAGATCGATCGTCCCGAAGACGGGATCGCGGTCGAGGATCCGAACGTCCTCGATGCCCTGCTCGGCGAGCGCGGCACGGAAGCCGTCCTGAAGTCTGCGGACGTTCATCCCGAGGCCGCTCCCCAAGATCACTGGGCCGTCGATCCCGAGCTGCCGCGCCACCTGGGCGGCCATGCGGGCGAGGTCGTGCGAGGCCTGATCGATCATGAAGCGTGCCCCCGCGTGACCCGCATCGGCGGCCTCGACGACGACGCGCGCCTGCTGCGCCCAGTATCGGCGGCCCGTGGACGCGGAATGGAAATGCGCGATGAGCTCGCCGGGGCCCTCGAGCCCGACGGCGGCGAGGAGGGCCTCCGTGAGCGCATCGGGCTCGAGCCCGAGATTCATGCGGTGGAGGCTGTAGCGCACGGCCTCGCGCGCGAGCCAGTAGCCGCTGCCCTCGTCGCCCAGAAGGTAGCCCCACCCGCCCGCGCGGGCCTCTTCGCCGTCGTCGTTCGTTCCCCACGCCGCCGTGCCGGTGCCCGCGATGACTGCGACGCCGGTGCGCGCGTGTCCCGCGGCGAGGAGGAGCCGCGAATCGTGCACGACGGTGATCGTGGCCTTCGGGGCGTGCGGGCGGATGAGCTCCGCGAGGGCCTCGGCATCCGCGTCGGTGTCGATGCCGCCCGAGCCCACGTAGACCGTCGCCGCGTCCGTGCCGTCCAGGACCGCGAACAGCTCGGCGAGGTTGGCCGTGGCCGCCTCGCGCGTCACGTTCTGGACGTTCGCGCTCCCGGCCTCCCGGTCGTCGACGACCGCGCCGTCGACGACTTTGATGCCGCGCGTCTTCGTGCCCCCGATGTCGAGGCCGATCATGATGCTGTCGCCGCTCAGTGTGCTCACCCGCCAAGGGTACTGAACCGGGGCTCCCTCAGATGCCGAACGCGTCGAGCAGCGCCTCGGGCGGCTCGGCGAGCACGTGCTCTCGGAAGAGCCTCACGGGGAGCGGCTCGCCCACGATCTTCGGCCACACGAGGCCGATCTCCCGCACGGCATCGTCGTCCTCGAGCTCAAGCTCGGCCCAGCCGAGTTCGCGCGTGTGTACCGCGGAAAGCCGTGCACGCGACGGCGGCACCAGGGCGACGCCGAGGCCCGCGCTCACGAGCCCGAGCAGCGTGCGCGAGTCCTGCCCCTCGAACGCGACTTCGGGCCGCACCCCTGCCTCCCGGAACAGCCGGTCCCCGATGCTGCGCATCCCGTAGCCGCGTTCGAGCACGACGAACGGCTCCCCCGCGGCCTCGGCAAAGCGCACCGAGCCCCGCTCCGCAAGCCGATGCGCGGCCGGAACCGCGAGGCGGAGGGGCTGGACGCACAGCGTCCGCGAATCGAGCTGGCGCCCGGGCCGGGGCACGGGCGAGACGACGCTGAGGTCGACGTCGCCCGCGGCCAGCACGTCGAGGCAGCGCTCGCGCGAGCCTTGGATGAGCTCGAAGCGCACGTTGGGATGCCGGGCGCGGAAGCTCCGAATGAGCGCGGGCACGGCGGCCTCGCCGAACGTCATCTGAAAGCTCAGGCGGACGACGCCGCGTGCCTCCTGCCGCCGCTCGTGCAGGAGATCGATGGCCCCCTGAAGGCTCTCGAGGGCCGCGCGCACCGACGGCAGAAGCTGTTCCGCGGCGGGAGTCAGGCGGATGCCGCGGCCTTCCCTCCGCACGAGTTCGGTGCCGACGACGGCGGCGGCTCGGGCCAGCGCCCTGCTCACGGTGGGCTGGGGCACGCCAAGCAGCTCGGCGGCCGCCGTCACGTGGCGGGTCTGGCCGACCGCGTCGAGTACCGGAAGGAGCGGAAGGAGCTGGCCGAGCTCGCCGTGCAGCGGCTGGATTTCATGCGTTTTCGCCATATGTTCCGAATGATAATGTATTGGACGCATAGATTGGCGGCTCTTACGGTGGATATCGTGACTGCCTCCCGCGAAGCCCCTGCCGCGCCGCCCCGCGATCTCCCGTGGGGCGGGCACGCGAAGGGAAGCCGAGGCTACCGGCGGCTCCTCGCCGCGCTCGCGTGCGCAGGCGTCGCCACGTTCGCACAGCTGTATTCGACCCAGGCGCTCCTCCCCCGCCTCTCCTCCGATCTCGGCGTGGACGCGGCCCAGGCCGCACTCACGGTCTCATTCGCGACGCTTGGCCTCGCCGGCTCGGTCCTCCCATGGTCCTTTGTCGCCGATCGCGTCGGGCGCGTCCCTGCTATGACGGCCGGAGTCATGGCAGCAACCCTCCTGGGGCTCATCGCGCCGTTTGCCCCGGGCATTGGGCTGCTCGTGGCGCTCCGCTGCCTCGAGGGCGTTGCCCTCGGAGCCGTTCCGGCCCTCGCCGTCGCGTATCTGACCGAGGAGATCAGCACAGCGCACACGGCACTCGCGGCGGGAACGTACGTCGCGGGCACCACGGTCGGCGGGCTCCTCGGACGGCTTGTCGCGGGCCCGATCTCCGACGTCTGGGGATGGCGGGCGGCGATCTTCGCGGTCGCCGCCCTCGGCGCAGTCGCCGCGGGGGCGTTCATCGCCCTCGCCCCTCGCCAGCGGGGCTTCGTCCCGGCGAATCGCCGAGCCCAATCCGCCGCCAGCCAGGCCGCCGCCAGCCAGCCCGCCGCCAGCCAATCCGCCGTCGCCCGGCTCGCCGCCAGCCAGGCCTCCGCCAGCCAGCCCGCCGTCGCCGGTCGCCTCGCGGCGCTCTTCAACCGCCGGCTCGGCGCCCTCTATTTCCAGGCCTTCGCCCTCATGGGCGGATTCGTCGCGATCTACAACTTCTTGGGGTTCCGCCTCGAGCTGCCGCCATTCGCGCTGCCGACCGCCTTCACGAGCCTGCTGTTCCTCGCGTACCTCTCGGGCACTTTCTCCTCGGGATACGCCGCGCGCCTCAGCGGGCGCTTCGGCCGCAGAGCGGTCATCATCGCGAGCATCGCGCTCATGGCCGCGGGAGTCCTCCTCACGATCCCCGACTGGCTCCCGAGCATCCTCGCCGGACTCCTCCTGCTCACGGCCGGCTTCTTCGGCGCCCACGGGCTCGGATCGGGCTGGATCGGGACGCTTGCGACGGCGGGACGCGCCCAGGCCGCGGCGCTCTACAACCTCGCCTACTACGCTGGCTCGAGCCTCGTCGGCTGGCTCGGCGGCCTCGTCTTCCAATCGTTCGGCTGGTCGTGGCTCGCGGTGGGAACGGGTGCGGTGGCGCTCGGCACTGCGGCGGTCGCCGCCGTCGCCCACCCCGCGGCCCTGGCCTCGCAGCGACGCGGACTCGTCACAGCGCCTGAAGGCGCCGCGCGCGACCGATAGGATGGTTTGGCTGCCGTCAGGCGAAGGAGGGAGCCCGCTCGTGGCCATGGCCGAACCACTCGACGACATCGACCGCAAGATCCTCGGCGCACTCGTCGACGACGCCCGGATCACCAACAAGCAGCTCGCGGAGCTCGTGGGGATCGCGCCGTCGACGGCGCTCATGCGCACGCGGGCGCTCTCGGAGCGCGGGATCATCACGGGCTACGAGGCCAAGGTGAACCTCAACGCGGTCGGGCGCAGCGTCCAGGCGCTCATTTCCGTGCGGCTGAGGGCCCACGACCGGGATCAGATCGACGCCTTCACGTCCCGCGTGCCGCATCTCCCGGGCGTGCTGTCGACCTTCCACACGTCGGGCGCGATCGACTATCTCCTGCACATCGCCGTCGGCAGCACGGACGAGCTCCGCAACTGGCTGCTCGACAACCTCACGACAGATCCCGTGGTGGGCCACACCGAGACGACGCTCGTCTTCGAAGAGATTCCGGGCCGCGGCCCGCTCCCCGAGTAGGAGGCTCAGAGGCGGATCCACACGCGCGCGCTGTCGCGCACGGAGTCGATCTCGTCCAGGCGGGCGATGCGCGGGTCGGGCGTGCGCGGTCGCTCCGACCAGGCGACGAGCGCCGCGCCGACGCGGCCCGCGATGCTGTCCACGACGCCGGGGCGACGCTGGCTTGTGTAGTTCCGATGAGCTGACATGGCTGGATCTCCTAGTTTTCCGGCGCCTCGGCCCGCGGGGTCGGATGATCGTCGGCGAGGGGGAAGGCGTTGAGGTGGATCTGGACGGGCCGGGCGCCTTCCTGGACGCCCGCGGCCCGGAGCTTCTCGACGGCCTGAGCGATGAACTCCTCGGCGGCGCGGGACAGCTCCGCGAGCTGCTCGACCGTGAGCCGGACGTTCGTCGTGGAGACGGTTGCCGCTTCGGACCATTCAGCTGGCTCATCGGACCAGGACCGATCGATGAAGTCGTCGAGGGCGGCGGCCCGGCTGCGGTCGAACTCGCGGCGCACGAGCTGGGCCGCCTCGCGGGTCGCGGGGTCGTGGGCCAGCTCGCGCGTGACGACCGTGAGCATGCCCTTCGGCCGGTCCCACCAGCGTTCGCGCTTCGTGCCGTGGCCTTCGACTTCGAGGACGAAGTCGTACTTGGCGAGCTGCCGCAGGTGGTAGCTCGTCGAACCGGTCGATTCGCCGAGCCGCTCGGCGAGGGTTCCGGCCGTCTGGGGGCCGTAGCGGAAGATCGTCTCAAGGATCTGGACCCTTAGCGGATGCGCGAGCGCCTTGAGGGACGCCATATCGACGGTTCGATGCGGCAGGGGGCTCGGGCTGTCGGCCATGCCCCGAGTCTACGATTGCAAAGACTTATTTGCAACGACTTCTTTGCAATGAATTCTTTGCAACTGTTTCTTTGCAACGACCTCTTTGCGATCAGCCCCTGGCAAGCCCGCGCCCGCGGGCGCACAGGATGGCCAGCGCGACTGCGGCCACGCAGCACAGGCCCGTGAAGACCATCGATGCAGCGGCCAAGCCGATGGCGGCCGCGAGGGCTCCGACGCCGATGACGGGCACGGCACTGCCGAGGTACGTCACGACGTAGAGCGCGCTCACGGCCTGCGCGTGCCGTTCGGGCGAGATCGCGGCGACGAGCCCGTCGAAGAGCTCGCGGAACGCCATCCCCTGCCCCGCACCGGCGGCGGCGATCCCCGCGACGAGGACGACGGCGCTGCCCGCCCCGGCGCCCCAGCCTGCGGCAAGCGTCCCGACGCCGAGGAGAACGAGGCCGACCGCGACGACCGGCGACTCCCCCGGCGCGTGCTTGCGTGCCGCGTTCGCCCGCCCCGCGAGCTGCACAGCGGCCGCCGCAGCGAGCGCAAGTCCCGCAAGGGCCCCGACCGCGGGAAGAGACGTGAGCCCGAGGGCGCGCGCGAAATAGCCCGGCGCGAGCGAGAGGAAAAAGCCGAAGACGGCGAAGCTCAGGAATCCGACGGCGGCCGCTCGCCAGAACGGGCCACGCGCCGTTCGCGCGCCGAAGCCGAAGCCGCGCGGCGCCAGGAGGCGAGCCCGCGATACGTCGACCGCGGGGCGGAGTGCGGGGCGGGCACGCACGAGCACGAGCGGGCCGAGGAGAATCGCGAGCACCGCGGCGTAGGAGGCGAACGGGATGATGAGGGACGCGGGGCCAACGGCCAAGGTGCCGCCCACGACGGGGCCCAGCGCCACGCCGCCCGACGTCGCGAGCAGCGTCGCCCGCGACGCCCACGCGGGCCTGCCGGGGAGGAGCTCCCGGACGGCCGCGGAGCTCGCGCCCGTGGCCAAGCCCACGGCCGCGCCGTGCAGCGCCCTTCCGCAGCACAGCACGGCGAGCGAGCCCGCCGCCGCGCACACCGCGACGCCCGCGAGGCCAAGGACGACGGCGACGACGAGGGCCGCGCGTCGGCCGATGTGATCCGACCAGTGGCCCGCGACGATGAGCACGGCCACGAGGCACAGGACATAGCTCGCGAAGGCCACGGAGACGCCGAGCGGACCGAAGCCGAGGCGCTCCGACAGCATCGGGTAGAGCGGGGTCGCGATGTTGGCCCCGACGAGCAGGACGAAAAGCGTGCCCGCGCTGAGGACGACCCGCGCGGCCCGCGACGCATCCCAGCCTGCGGCGCGCGCCGTCGTCGCCCGTTCGACCGCGGGACGCATGCTGAGCTCGGCAAAGATCGACACGTCCACAGTTTGCCGCCAGCTAATCTGCGCACTCAGTTTTAGATCTCAAAACTGATCGATATGCTTAATTCACGAATCACAACCTTGCACGGAGTGACCATTGAGCACCATAGACACCCTCGACCGACGCCTCATCCTCGCCCTCATCGAGGACCCGCGGGCGCAGATCGCCGAGCTCGCCCAGCGCCTCGGGGTCGCGCGCAACACGGTCCAGTCGCGGCTCCGTCGGCTCGAACGCACCGAAGTCCTCCGGCACGGCGGGCGCGAGGTGGACCTCGAAGCGCTCGGCTACGACGTCGTCGCCTTCATGACGCTCGAAGTCGTCCACCGCGAGCTCGACGCCGTCGTCGCGGGCTTGCGCCGCATCCCCGCCATCCTCGAAGCCCACGAGATCTCCGGCCGGGGTGACATCTGGTGCCGGCTCGCCGCCGCGGACACGCACGAGCTCCAGGCGGCGCTGCGCAGCGTTCTCCGGCTCCGGGGAGTCATCCGCTCCGAAACCGTGCTCGCCCTCCACGCCCACATCGCCTACCGCGCCGATCAGATCCTCCGGGGCTCGATCGAGGCGGCGGCGCACTAGCGCCAACCGCTCATCGGAACCTCGAATCGCCTCAGCGGCACGGCTAGGCTCGAGAGCGAAGCTCATGCGGGTCTCTGCGCGAGGTGCGATTCGCGGTCGGGTTGCGCCCTCGCGCTCGTCAAGTGGAAGGGATGGCTATGACAACAGCACATGCGGGCTGGTCCTCGAGCCGCGTCCTCGTGCCGGGAACGGAGTCCCAGCTCGGGATCTTCGGGCTTTTCGCGCCGCCGCCGAGCGCCGCCGCCGTCGTCCGCGCGGGCGAAGGCGAGCTCCGCGCCATCGAGGCCGACGACGACGTCCTTTGGCTCACGTTCGGCGAGGTCGCCCGCGCGGGGGCCGACGGTGTGGACTGGGCCACGCTGGCACCGCGTCACGCGCTGTGGGTTGTCAGCGGGGTTCCCGTCCTCGCCGGTGCGCCCGCAGAAGCGGCCGGGGCGCTCGCGGCGCTCACGGAAGTCCTGCGTGAGCGAGACGTCCCGCTTCTCCTCGTCGCACGCGAGGATCCCGGGCCGATGCCGGCCCGGCTCCCGGTCGATATCGAGACGGGCGAGGCCCTTCCCCGCGAGGACTTCGGAAGCTGAGGCGGCCGGAGGCGTTCTGTCAGATAAGACGGCTCGCGGGCGTCTTCTGGGCCACAAGCCGTCTTCTCGGGGCTATCCCCCGGCGCCGGAACGACAACACCCCCGGTCCGAGGACCGGGGATGTTCTGCTCAAAACGTGGAGCCTAGGGGATTTGAACCCCTGACCTCTTCGATGCGAACGAAGCGCTCTACCAACTGAGCTAAGACCCCGTGGTGCTTGATGCGGGTTCAACCTTACTGGGCCGAGAGCTTCAAGACAAATTGGACGCCGAGCCCTGATTCGCGAGCGATTGCGCGGACGCGAGCGTCCCGATTTTCATGCCCGGAGCCGACGCTAGCCCGTTATGCGCGACGGCGCTGGAGGACGGCGTCGAGGTTGCCGAGGGCTCCGCGGGCCGCCGGGCGAGCAGCAGGAACGACCGGAACCCCGGGGACCGGTGTGGCCTCCGGCTTCGGCTTGATCGTGACCTTGGCACTCGGTTTGGGCCGCTCGGGAGCCTCGAGCGGCTCGGGGGCGTCGCGCTCGGCCCTCGCCGCGCCGACGTACGAGGGCTTCGGGACTTCGACGGGCTCCCACTGCGCCTCCGCCGCCGCATCGACCTTGGCCACCGCCTCGGCGGCGACCTCCTGGGCCGCCTTGGCGACCTCGAGCGCGGCCGCGCGCAGCTCGTCCCGGCTCAGGGGGACAACAGGCTCGGGTTCAGGCTTCAGGTCGAAGACCTCGTGCGCTGTGCGGGGCGGAACTTTGCGCGAGGAGTCGGCAGCGCTCACCTCGGTCCGAACGGCCGCGCGGAACGCAGCGTCGACGCGACGACGCCGGTCGCGTACCGCGAGCCCGCGCAAGAGGGCAACGCAAGCCACCGTGGCGGAGAGCCCCGCGAGCGGAATCAGGCCAGAGATCATGCCGATCGCGGCGATCACTCCGCCGACGACGGCGACGACCAGCCCCCCGAGGCCGACCCCCGCGAGGGCACATCGGCCCCACCGTATGCGCAGTGGGGGTGCGGGGGGGATCCGGTCGTTCACGTGCTCCCCCTCCTCAGGGGTTTGGCGGGCAGTCGGCGTCGCGGGAGGGTCGTCCCGCCTCTCTCGGGCAAAAGTCGACCCAGCGCTCGGTGCGCTGACCGCGGGCTCCGGGTCGGCGTCGTCCGCCACTCTCAGGAGGGCGGCGCCCTCGGCTGCGGGGCGCAATCGGCGGAGGACATAGGGCGCCACCCACAGCAGCCAGAGGAACACGGCCGCGCCAAGCACCGCCGAGCTGCTGAGAGCGAAATCCATACCAAAACCGTAGGAGGCGAGCCCCTCGGCCTGCCGGATTACGGTCGGTGTGTCGCCAGACTGACGCTCACAGCGACGCGAATCACGCGCGCGAGGCGTGCCAGCGCTTCACGAGCCCCTCGGGGACCTCGTCCGCAGTCAGCGCGAATGACTCGTGATCGGCCCACGCACCGGCAATGTGCAGATACCGCGGGCGCAGACCCTCGTACCGGAAGCCGAGTTTTTCGACGACCCTCAGGCTCGGGCTGTTCTCGGGCCGGATATTGATTTCCATGCGATGCAGCCCAAGCGAGAAGAAGCAATAGTCCGTCGCGAGCGCGACGGCGGTCGGGGCGATGCCGCGCCCCGCGTGCTCGTGGTCGACCCAGTAGCCGAGGGTCGCCATGAGGGCCGACCCCCACGTGATCGACGAAACGGTGAGCTGGCCCACGATCGGCGGCCTGCGCTCCCGCGGGTCGGCGAGGGTGATGACAAAAGGCAGCGCCGAGCCCTCATGGGCCTGCTGGTTCAGCGAGCGCACCATCTGACGAAACGTGGGCAGTCCCCCGCCGGGCTGAGGATTCGAGGCTTCCCACGGCGCGAGCCACTCCGCGTTGCGGTACCTCAGTTCCATCCATTCGGCACGGTCGGACTGCCTGATGGGCCGAAGCCCTACGTCCCCGGATTCGAGCGTGACCGGCCAGATCCCCGGCCCGAACATGTTCAGTTGCCCGACGACGGCGCTTCCGCACCGTTTGCCACAAATTCGCGCAGCCAAGAACGCAGATCGTCCCCGAAATCGTCCCGATTGCACGCGAGGGTGACGACGGCCTTGAGGTAGCTGAGCTTGTCACCTGTGTCATAGCGACGGCCGCGGAAGACGACGCCATAGACGCCTCCCCCCTCGTCGTCGCGCCCCGCGAGGGTCTGAAGGGCGTCCGTGAGCTGGATTTCTCCGCCCCGCCCGGGCTGCGTTCGCTCAAGGACATCGAAGACCGCGGGGTGCAGGACGTAGCGGCCGATGACGGCAAGGTTCGACGGCGCGTCCTCGGGCGCGGGCTTCTCCACGAGTCCGTTGATCCGGACGAACGATTCGCCGTCGACGGCGGAGACGTCCGCGCAGCCGTAGGCGGAAATCGCCTCGTGCGGCACCTCCATGAGCGCGACGACGGAGCCCCCGGTCGCCTGCTGGACTCGGATCATCTCGTTGAGCAGCTCGTCCCGTTCGTCAATGAGGTCATCGCCGAGGAGGACCGCGAACGGCTCGTTCCCGACGTGCCGCTGTGCGCACAGGACGGCGTGGCCGAGGCCCTTCGGATCGCCCTGGCGGACATAGTGGATGTCGGCGAGCGCACTCGCCTCGCGCACCGCGGCGAGCTTCTTCGCGTCGCCCTTCTCCTCGAGGGTCGCCTCAAGGGACGGAACGCGGTCGAAGTGGTCCTCGAGAGCGCGCTTGTTGCGGCCCGTGATCATGAGGATGTCATTGAGGCCGACGCCGACGGCTTCCTCGACGACATATTGGATAGCCGGCTTGTCCACGACAGGCAGCATTTCCTTGGGCATGGCCTTCGTCACGGGGAGGAACCGAGTGCCTAGCCCGGCGACAGGGATGACAGCTTTCCTGACTGGCTTCGTGGTCGACACGCTGCCACTCTATACGACGAACTCGGACTCCGGCCTAGATTCTCGGCCAACGCCCGGGCTCCCGGCTACCCTCGAGCTGTGGAGAGCAACGCCGAACGCAAGGCGAGCCTGCGGGCCGAAATGTGGGAGCGCCGTCGTGCGATGAGCGCCGGGGACCGCGCACTGGCGGGCACCGCCATCGCCGCACACGGCGTTGGGTGGGCCCGCTCCGCCCTTCCGGAAGGAGGAACGGTCACCGCCTATTGGAGCGTCGGCGCGGAGCCCCCCACGACCGAACTCATCGGGGGCCTCTACACGGCCGGTTTCCACGTGCTGCTGCCGGTTTGCGAGCCCGAGCGGCAGCTCTCCTGGGTCGAATGGCACCCGGGCATCGGCTATGAACGGAGCGCCTTCGCCCCCATCCAGGAGCCCGTGGGCCCGCGGCTGGACACTCGCGCCGTGCGCGAGGGGGACGACGCGCGGCCGCCCCTCGCCGCGATTGTGCTCCCCGCGACCGCCGTCGACATCGAGGGGCGGCGGCTTGGGCAGGGCGGAGGCTACTACGACCGATTCCTCGCGCGGCTCGACGACGGCCGCGAAATCCCTCCAACAGCGGCCGTGGTGTTCGACGGCGAGGTGCTCCCCGCAGGTGGTGTGCCGGACGAGCCGCTTGACCGGCGTGTGGACGCGGCGCTCACGCCGAGCGGACTCAGGTCGCTCCGGAATATGGCCTGATGGCGAACTGTTAGAATTGGCACTCGGGATTGCTGACTGCTAACGGGAACGATCTGAATACCGTTTCATCTGCACGATGTGACCGAACCCTGTTCTCCAAGGAGTAAGAGTGCCTACCTACGCCTACGGCTGCAAAGACTGCGGACATGCCTTCGACATCGTGCAGTCCTTCAGCGACAGCTCGCTCTCGGTGTGCCCGGAGTGCGGCGGAGCTCTGAGGAAGAAGTTCAACAGCGTAGGCGTCGTCTTCAAGGGCAGCGGCTTCTACCGGACCGACTCGCGGAGCTCGAGCACGGTTCCCGCGGGATCGACCACTCCGGCGTCGGGGGCCTCATCGACCCCCGCCCCGAGCTCGACGCCGAGTGCCGCACCGGCCGCGTCCGCCGCGTCGAACTGACACTTCACTTCCCCTCCACACAAGTCAGCGCGGCGAGCCATCCACAATGGACGGTGTCGCGCCTTGAGGGCGGCCACCGACGCCTAGCGTCGAAGCATGACCTTCACCCGACCTCCCCGGCGGAAGCCGCAAGTCCGTGCGTCGCAGGCTCCCGTGCCGTGGGGAAGGCAGCGGCGCGCACCGCTTGTCCGGCTGCTCGAACGGCGCAGACGGACCCTAGCGGCGGCCGCGCTGTGTGCTGGGGTCGCCGTTGCCGTCTACCAGCTGACCCCACCTTCCGCGGCGCTCGCCTCAGTCGTCGTCGCCGCCGCTGACCTCCCGGCCGGCGCGCCTCTCCAGAACTCGCAGCTGCGGCTCGCGCGCGTGCCCGTCGATGTGCTTCCCGAACGCGCGGCGACGGAAGTCGGCGCAGTCGCAGGTCAGCGGCTCGCGGGTCCCGTGCGACGGGGAGAAATCCTGACGGTTGCCGCCCTCGTCGGCCCCGGCCTCCTGGCGGGGGCCTCCCCCGGAACGGTGGCTGTCCCCGTTCGGATCGCCGACCCGGGATCGCTTGAGCTCGTGCGGACAGGACAGGTCGTCGACCTCGTTCTGAGCGACCAGGCCGGTGCCGACGGCCAGAGATCGACGATCCTCGCCACCGGCGTCACGATCCTGTGGACTGGTGCGGGAGGCGCGCCACCCGGCGGCTGGCTCGGCACCCCGAAGGACACCGAGGGCCTCGTCGTGGTCGCAGCCGAAAGCGAGCGCGCCCGAGCGATAGCTGGGGCATCGACCCGGGGAAAGGTCTTCTTCGTCCTCGTCGACAGGGCGAGGCCGTGAGTCAGGCGACGGCGCCATCAGCCCCAATGAGGCGGGCGCTGCTCCTTGAGCCACTGGTCGTGGTCGCGATCAGACTGGCTGTCGCCCCACGAGCGCGGATCGTCCTCCGCCGCGCGGCGCGGAATGAGGGGCCGGGCGTCCGACGGCGACTCCGCCGCTTGGGCGGAGTCCTGCTGCGAACCCCCGCGCTGCTCATGGCTCCGGGGCCGATCCGGGTTGCCGAACTGCCCGGTCCTTGGGGGCTGCTCGGGTCTCACGGCCTCGCCGCCGGGTTCACCCCGTTCATGCCCCGGAACGGGCGTCTCGGCTGCCGCTTGGTCTCCCACTCCCGTCGCCGGAACGCTGACTCGGCGATGCGAACTCAGATGATTCCGCGCTGCCACTGGCGATGCCTCCTCATAGGGTTCCTCTGCGCCGTCGAAGTCCTCGGCCGTGTCCGTGGAGATGGGGCCAGCGAAGGCCGCATCAGGGTCATCGGCGGAATTCGAACCGGCCACTCCCAGATCCTCCTGCCGCGTGAGGAATCCGGCGGTCGCGCCGTCCTCGGACGGTCCGTCGAGGCCCAGCGCCTCTGCGACCATGTCCGCACACGTCGCCGGATCCGTGAAGACCTCGATGGTCCAGAGCGTGAGGTAGCGCCACCCCATCCGCTCGAGGAGCTCGGGACGCTGGCGGGTCCGCTCCCGGACGCTCAGCTCGCGATACCGCTTGGTGCCGTCCGATTCGACGGCGACGGGAATGCTCGGCTCGTGCTCGTCCCGCGACATGGTGACGAGAGGATCGACGGCCGCGGCCATGTCGATCTCCCCGTCGTAGTGATGCCATACGCGCGCGCCCCGCGAGGCGAGGCGTTCGCCGAGATCAGTCACGAGCGGGTCGGCCCCGAGGGCCTCGGTGCTCGCGGCCGCCCGCGTAGCACGAGTGCCGAGCCCCGTGCGGCCGGCGAGTTCGCGGTCGAGGAGCTCGTGGAAGTCGAGGGCCCCCTCCCCCAGACGGGTCACGTCGAGTTCGCCGGGCTCGAAGCAGCTCAGCACCTGCAGCGTCTGGCGCGCTCGGCTCATCGCGAGCGCAAAACGCTGCCGGCCGCCAGGCTCGCTCAGGGGACCGAAATAGTGCATCGCGCGCCCATGTGGCGTCCGGCCGTAGCCGAGCGAGAAGATCACGTGGTCCCGCACGAGGCCGCCTGCGCGCTCGACCGGCACAACACGGAACGGCTCGTCGGCCCGGGCGAAGAACTCGCTGGACTCCGTGTGGTTCGCCATCTGCAGGCGGATGGCTTCTCCGACGCGGGACGCGTGCTGGGAGCTTGCGGTGACGACGGCGAGGGAAGCGTTCGGCCGGTGCGCGGCGTGCTCGAAAACGAGGTCGACGACGCGATTGACTTCGGCGGCCGTCGATTCGACGTTGCCGTCTTGGCCGGAAGGCATCCCGGTGCCGTCTGGCAGGTACTCGACGACGAGGGCGCGATCGAGCCCCGTCACGGACTGGCCATCAGGGAGCCGCCTGAGGGCCCCCTCGTAGAACCGTTGGCTCAGCTGGAGCCCCAGATCCTCGTCGACGCCGCGATAGACCGTTGTCAGGCGCACCGTCGGAAGCACCCGGGCGAGGGCCGAGAACGAACTCTCGACCGGGGCGGCTGGGGGCTGGCTGCCCCCGATGCCGACTGTGAACGGGCGTGGATTGGCGACGTAGGAATCACCGAAAGCGATGACTTGCTTCGCACGGGCAATCGCCGGAAGGGCGGCCCTGAGCGGCATCGAGTCCGCGTCGAGGATGACGACGACGTCGAACCGCCGCTTCGCTGGGGCCACCGACGCCAGCGTGTACGGACTCGAGGTCCATACGGGAACGAGGGGGCGCACGAGCCCGGAGGCGTTCGCCTCGAGGCTCGCGAGGCTGATGCGCCCGTCGCGCAGGAGGTTCCGCAGCGACTCGGCTTCGCGCGGGCGTTCGCCGATGGCCCGTGCCCATGCGCCGCCGAGTCTCCATCGGACCCTGGCCGGACCCGACCCGATGTGTGCCCGATCGGCGCGCCGGAATTCTTCCTCGGCGCGCCGCAGCTGAGCGCCGTCGGACATCGCGAGATAGTCGTCCCCGCTGATCATGGCCTCGAGCACCGACTGCCACCAGGCGAGTTCGAGCTCGGAGGCGACCACATCCGGGGAGGCCTCGCGTTCAGCGAGGTCGGCAAGGAGATCGCCGAGACCGCGTTCACGGAGCTCGTCCTCGAGGAGGGTCCGCTCGGGCAGCGACCGGAGGGCGTCGGCTCCGTCCGCGAGGTCCTCGAGTCGCTGATGGACCGCCGCCACGGAAGTCCGGACCAGATTGCCACCGTCTCGGGTCCCGGAGAGGATCGTGCCGAGCCGCTCGAGCCCCTTGCGGACGGCCCGATAGTCCTCGCGCAGGTCGGCGAGACCGGACGGAACGGCCGGGTGACGCTGCGACACCGCGTAGTCGGCCCACTGTGCGCGCTGCTCCTGCACGAGCAGCAGCGCCGTATGGAGGTCTGCGAGGTGGACGCCCGGTCGAACGTACTCTTTCGCGACCCGGCGAAGCCGCGACCTCTGCATCGCGGGGATCTCAATCCCCCGTTCGCGCCGCCAGCCCGACGACGCCGTCGCGGCGATGAGATCGTTGACGGGACGGTCAAAGATGTCCGGTGTGAACTTGTCAAGACTTTCGCGGACGGCAACGAGCAGTTCGATCTGCTGTCCCCATTCCTGGACCGAAGCGCCGAGCCGAATCTCCGAATGCTCGGCGACCTGGGCCATGCGCTCGTGCAGGGCAGGCAGATCTGCCACCAACACCCCGACGAGTTCCTGAGCATCTTCCGTTTCGCGGCGCGTGAGCATGCGCGCCCCGTACCACGGGCTTTCGGTCGCATCGCGGCTGAAGCTGCCGAGCTCAGCAGCCCTCCGGAGCCGCTCGGCAAGTTCGCGTCGTTCGCGAATGCTGTCGAGCACGCTGCGCTTGAGCCGGACGGTCGTCGCGGGGGACGGCTGGATCGAGGTCAACGCCGCGAGCGACTGCATCGCTTCGTAGGGCGAGCAGCCCCAGCGTTCGCGGATGTTGTGGAGAGATTCGACGTGCTCTATGAGCTGATGCCTGCGGTCGCGCACGGTCCTGTGCAGCACGTCAAGCCGTGGCTCTTCGGACTTCTCGTTGCGCACGATGGCGCGGACAAGCTGCTGCTTGAGCAGGCCGGCCGTGAGTCCGGTGCCCAAAGGAAGCAGCGTCGAGCCGAGGCCGAGATGCTCGCTCACCCGATGAAGCTCTGTGAGGCTCGCGCGCCGCTCCGCGACGACGAGAACGGTCCGGCCGGCGTCGACGAGGTTCGCGATGACGTTGACGGCCGTCTGGGTCTGGCCGGTTCCCGGCGGAGCCTCGACGACGAGGGAATCGCCCGCGCGAGCGGCGTCGATCGCGAGCTGCTGATCCCCGTCCGCGTCAAGGACAAGCAGTTCGTCCTCGGGCGCGCGCTCGTCGATGTGCGCGAAGCGAGACGCGTCGACCGGTGCCGGGGCCACGTGCACGCCGCGCGCGGCGGCGGCGAGGGACGCGACAACAGAACTGCCGGCCGTGATGGCCGGGTCGTCGAGCGCGTGCTCGAGGTCGGCGAACGTCGATACAAGGAGCCGCGAATCGACGACGGCTCCGGGAATGCCGTGAAGGAGCCCCCGCACGCGTTCAAGCACGGGATGCGGGTCGAGGCGTGCGGTGCTGTACGCGAGACGTTCGATGGAGACCGGGTCGATCTCGAGATGGTGCACGGACCGAAGGTGACGGACGAGGGCGGGATTGAGCCGCGCTTGCTCGGTCAGCTTGATTTCGAAGTCGTCCTGCTCGCTCCGAACAGTCAACGCCGCTCCCGCGAGCAGGACGGGCGCGCTCACGCGCCGCGGCTTGCCGCCGACCGCGGACGTCCACGACGCGATTCCCGCGGCGAGATACCCGGCGTCGAGGCCCCGCTCATGGGAAAGCTCGTAGATCTTGCCGCGCAGGTTCCGCGCGGCCCGCGCCGCAGCCGTGTAGTCCTGCCGCTCCCGCACGAGCGTCGAGAGCCTCGTCCTGCGACCCGCAAGGAGCTGCGCGAGACCAGAAGCATGGGCCGAGGTCAGGTCGATCGTGCCGTCAGACTTCGGAAAGAAGCTGAGCATCGTATCCGGACCGGTCACGGCGGGCAGAGACGAGAGCCACGCCTCGAGGCGTGCCTCGTCTTCGTGCTTCGTCGGCTCTTGGGGCACTGGGGCGCTCTCCTCTGCGGCGTCCGTGGCGCTGCGTCGTTTGCCTATAGACCTTATCGGCATGGTTTCGAGAGTAACCTCTTCAACGCCGAGGCCCCCGGCCGCAACGCAGCCAGGGGCCAAATCAGCGTCGGATCACTCCCATTCGATGGTTCCCGGGGGCTTGCTCGTCACATCGAGCACCACGCGATTGACACCATCGACCTCGTTCGTAATGCGGTTCGAGATCCGGGCCAGGAGGTCGAACGGCAGTCGCGACCAGTCGGCCGTCATCGCGTCCTCGCTCGAAACCGGACGAAGGACGATCGGATGGCCGTACGTCCGGCCGTCGCCTTGGACGCCGACGCTGCGCACGTCCGCGAGGAGCACGACGGGCATCTGCCACACCTCGTCATCGAGCCCGGCCGCGGTGAGCTCGTGGCGCGCGATCGCGTCGGCCTTGCGCAGCAGGTCGAGCCGCTCCCCCGTGACTTCGCCGACGATGCGGATTCCGAGGCCTGGGCCGGGGAAGGGCTGGCGATTGACGATCTCAGCGGGCAGGCCGAGCTGGCGGCCCACCGAGCGGACTTCGTCCTTGAACAGCGCACGCAGCGGTTCGACGAGCTCGAAGCGCATGTCCTCAGGGAGACCGCCCACGTTGTGGTGACTCTTGATGTTGGCAGTGCCCTCACCGCCGCCGGACTCGACGACGTCAGGGTAGAGCGTTCCCTGGACGAGGAAGCGGATCTGCTCGCCCTCTGCCTTGGCCTTCTCGATGATCGTCCGCTCGGCTTCTTCGAACGCGCGGATGAACTCGCGGCCGATGATCTTCCGCTTCTGCTCGGGATCGGTCACCCCCGAGAGAGCGGACAGGAAGCGTTCCTGCTCGTTGGCGACGTAGAGGTTGACGCCCGTCGCCGCGACAAAGTCACGCTCGACCTGCTCGGCCTCCCCATCGCGGAGCAGGCCGTGATCGACGAAGACGCAGGTGAGCTGATCGCCGACCGCGCGCTGGACCAGTGCCGCGGCGACCGCGGAGTCGACGCCGCCGGACAGGCCACAGATGACCCGTGCAGAGCCGACCTGTTCGCGAATCCGCGCGACCTGTTCCTCGAGGATGTTGCCGGTCGTCCAATTGCGCTCAAGCCCAGCAACGCCGAACAGGAAGTTCTCAAGGACCTTCTGGCCATACTCGGAGTGCTTGACCTCGGGATGCCACTGCACGCCGCCAAGGGCCTTCTCAGTGTTGACGAACGCCGCGACGGGAGCACCGGGCGTGGTCGCGAGCACCTCGAACCCTTCGGGGGCGGTCTGCACGGCGTCGCCATGGCTCATCCAGGTGCTCTGCAGGACAGGAATCCCAGAAAGGATCGAGTGGGGCTCCCCTACGGCCGATGCCTGCGTCGCGCCGTACTCGCGGAGACCCGTGCGCGCCACCGTTCCGCCGAGTGCGTTCGCCATGGCCTGGAAGCCGTAGCAGATGCCGAAGACCGGCACTCCGGCCTCGAACAGGTCTGCCCCGACCGCCGGCGCGCCTTCTGCGTAGACGCTCGAGGGGCCGCCGGAGAGAATGATGGCGGCCGGGTTCTTGGCCATGATCTGCTCGGTGGTCAAGGTGTGCGGGACAATCTCGGAATAGACGTTCGCCTCGCGGACGCGCCGTGCGATGAGCTGCGCGTACTGGGCACCATAGTCGACCACGAGCACGGGCCTGTGGGCTGTCTGCGAGCCTGTGCTCTGGGATGCGTTTGTCACCCGTCAAGCCTACCGGACGTCACGACGGGTGCCGCCTGTGCTCAGTACCGCTGGCCCGCGTCCGGGTGTGCGACAAGGTCGCGCTCCACCTCGGCGTGCATCCGCCGTTCGACGATGAACGAGAGCAGCGGGACGACGCCGCCGAGCGCCATGAGGACGAAGCGGCCGAATGGCCAGCGCATGAGAGACCACAGGCGGAAGTTCGATGCGAGGTACAGGACGTACATCCAGCCGTGGACGATGAGGACGGTGATCGAGAGGTTCACGCCGCCCACCACGCCGGCCGGATCGGCGTCCGCGAGCCCAACGGCAAAAGGCTTCCCGGTGAAGGCGTCGCTTCCTCCCGCGAAGATGAACTTGCCGAGACCGTAGCGCAGGATCATCTCAAGGCATAGGAGCAGGAGCATGGAGCCCGTCGCGTAGGCCATGACCCTGTAGAACCCGAGCGCCGAGCGGATCTGTGCGGCGGTGCCGCCGAAGCGGCGCTGGGGCGTGCGGCCCGTGGCGGGCTTGGGGTCGATCACAGTTTTCCTCCGGTATCGGATCGGGCGTCGGTATCGTCGGGTTCGGGAGCGGGGGTTGCCTGGGCGTCCGATGCCTCGGGCGCTTCGGTCCCAGATGCGTGTGCGTCGGGCGCCCCGTCGTGGGCTTGCGCTCCGTCGTTGGCCTGAGCCTCCAGCCGGCGCTCGTAGTCGTCGCGCACAAGACGCCACCACAGGAAGATCGAGAAGCCGGCGAACACGACCCATTCGACCGCGTAGAAGATATTGAGCCAGTTCACGGGGGCAGTGGCTGGCTGCGCCGCGATGTCGAGCGGCTCGAGTGTGCCGTGCAGCGCGGAAGCGGACTGATCCCCCCCGGTGGTCACCTCATGAGTCGCGCTCACGAAGCCCGGGTAGCTCTGGACGTCCCACAGGTTGATCAGCTCGGCAACCGAAACCATGGACGCCTGCCCCGCCGCGGGATGCTTGTTCGCCTGCGGGGCCTCCGAGGGCAGGAGCCGGCCCGTGAGCTGAACCTCGCCGGACGGCGGGGGGCCGGCATTGCCCGGGTCGGCAAGCCATCCGCGGGCCACGGGGACGACGATCCCCTTCTCGCCGCCCACTGCCGGGGCGCCGTCGACGACGAACGCCGTCACGACCCACCAACCACTGACCCCGTTGCGCAGGCGATTGGGGACGAGCGCCTGGCGCGACGGATCGTAGTGCCCGCTCGCCGTCACCATCTGGTCCGCCGCCGCTGCCGGGAAGGCCGCGCCTGGCTGGATGGTCTTCGTGAGCGGCTGCGGCGTTTCGACGGTCGGCACGACAGGCGGGGAGTCCGACGTCGAACGGGAGAACTGCCACTGGCTCAGCAGGACGAAGACGCCCGAGACCGCGAGCGCGGCAAGGAGCGCAAGGATCCAGCGGAGCTTGAGGGCGGTTCGGAGCACCTTTCAACGGTACTCCGACAAGCTGTAGAAAACCGAAACAGGGCATTCGACCAAGACTCCGAAACGGCCCAGACTCCGAATCGACCAAGACCCCGAAACGGCCCAGACTTCGAAACTCCCTAGTCCCCGAACAGGAGCGCCGAGTTCACGAGCTCCGAGATGATGTCGGCGTCGTTCGCACGGCGCAGCGATTCGCGGAATCCGGCCTTGGACAGCGAGCGGGCCATCGTCGCGAGGACCTCGAGGTGCTCGGAGAAACTCGAGGCCGGAGTCGCGATGAGCAGGACAACGAACGCCGGCCCGTCCAAGGCCCCGAAATCGATCGCGTGCCCGTACTTCGCGACGCCCACGGCGATCGACGGCCGAATCACGTGCTCGCTGCGCGCATGCGGAAGCCCGATCCCGCCGGGAAGTCCCGTGGCCATCTGGTGTTCCCGGGCCGCGACATCGGCGAGGAACGCATCGAGATCGTCGATCCTTCCTTCGGCGGCAAGCCGCCCGGCCAGCTGGCGCGCCGCGTCGTGGCGGTCCGTGGCCTCCATCTCGAGGATGACGAGCCCCGGCGTGGTCAGCTGGGCGTCGTAGCGGTCGAAAGTCTGGGGCATGCCGTCATTTTACGGACGCGGTCTCACGCCGTGGGCTCGTTGTCCGTGATGCGGTCCGGATCGCGTCCGGAGCGCACGGGCCCGGGCTATTTCACGGGGACGATGTCCGCGACGCCGAGCCGCGCGACGTCGGCCGTCGCGTCGTCGGGCTGCTCTTGGCTCAGCCGCTCGGCCTCGACGCGCTTGAGATAGTGGGCCACCTCGTTCTCGCGCTGCACCTCGCTCCAGCCAAGCAGGGGCGCCATCAGCCCGGCGACCACCGGTGCCGCCGAGACGCCACGATCCCACGCTTCGATCGAGATCCGCGTGCGCCGCGTGAGGATGTCTTCGACATGCCGCGCCGCCTCGTGGGTCACGGAGTAGACGACCTCGGCCCGAAGGTAGTCGTCGGCGCCCGGGAGGTGCTCGGCCAGGCTCCGGTCGGCCGCCATGAGGTCCAGGACCTCGGTCGCGAGCGAGCCGTAGCGGTTGATGAGGTGTTCGACGCGGGCCACATGCACCCCCGAGGCCTCGGCGAGCCGATGCCTCCGGTTCCACACGGCCCGGTATCCGTCCGCGCCGACGAGGGGAACCTTGTCCGTGATGCTCTGGGGCACGCGCACGTCCATGCTGCGCACTGCCTCGTCGACGGCGTCGCGAGCCATGATCCGATAGGTCGTGAGCTTTCCGCCCGCCACGACGACCATGCCGGGCACGGGATGCGCGACGATGTGCTCGCGGCTGAGCTGCGCCGTCGAGTCGTTCTCCCCGGCGAGGAGCGGCCGCAGACCTGCGTACACGCCCTCGACGTCCTCCCGCGTGAGGGGCCGCCGGAGCACGCGGTTGACGTGCTCGAGGATGTAGTCGATGTCGCTGCTCGACGCCGCCGGGTGCGCCTTGTCGAGCTCCCAGTCGGTGTCCGTCGTCCCGATGATCCAGTGGCGTCCCCACGGGATGACGAAGAGCACGGACTTCTCGGTCCGCAGGATGAGGCCCACGGTGGACTGGAAGCGGTCCCGGGGGACAACGAGGTGGACGCCCTTCGAGGCCCGGACCTTGAGCTGGCCGCGCTCCGTCACCATGGCCTGCGTCTCGTCAGTCCACACGCCCGTCGCGTTGATGACCTGCTTCGCGCGGATGTCGAATGGCTCGCCCGTCTCGAGGTCCCTCACGCGAGCCCCCACGACGCGCTCGCCCTCGCGGAGGAAGCTCTCGACGCGCATCCGGTTGACCGCATGCGCGCCGTGGAACGCGGCCGTCCGCACGATCGTCGAGACGAGCCGCGCGTCGTCCACCTGCGCGTCGTAGTAGCGGATCGCGCCGATCATCGCGTCGTCCTTGAGGCTCGGCGCGGCGCGGAGGGTGCTGCGCCGGAACATGTGCTTGTGCACGGGGACGCCGTTTCCGTGGCCGCTCGTGAGCCCGAACGTGTCATACATGATCATGCCCATGCCGACGTAGGGGCGCTCCCACCACCGGCGTGTGAGCGGATACAGGAAGGGGACCGGCTTGACGAGATGGGGCGCGATGCGCTGGAGGAGGAGGCCGCGTTCCTGGAGCGCCTCCTGGACGAGCCGGAAATCGAGCATCTCGAGATAGCGGAGCCCGCCGTGGATGAGCTTCGACGAGCGCGACGACGTCCCCGACGCCCAGTCGCGCTGCTCGACGATCCCCACGTCGAGGCCACGGGTCACCGCATCGAGCGCGGCTCCGGCGCCCACGATGCCGCCGCCGACAATGAGGACGTCGATCTCCCGGCCCTCCCGGCCTTGCCGGGCCGTGGCCTTGAGCCGCTCGATCGCCGTCGCGCGACCCTCGGGACCCAAGCTTCCGGACATGCCCTTCCCCTCAGTCAAGACCCTCGTCCACGGTTACTGTATGGAGTCCAGGCAGGCCGTCAAGCGCCTACTGGCCTGCGTACGGCGACACGACGACGTCGACGCGCTGGAACTCCTTGAGGTCGGAGTAGCCGCTCGTGGCCATCGACCGTCGCAGCATCCCCACGAGGTTCGACGTGCCGTCCGCGTGGTGCCCCGGGCCGAACAGGACCTCGCTCATGGGCCCCACCGTGCCGACGTTGACGCGCTCGCCGCGCGGGGTCTCGGGGTGGTGAGCCTCGGCCCCCCAGTGCCAGCCGCGGCCGGGAGCCTCTTCGGCGCGCGCAAGGGCCGAGCCGAGCATGACGGCATCGGCGCCCATCGCGATGGCCTTGATGATCGCGCCGGACGTGCCCATGCCGCCGTCGGCAATGACATGCACGTAGCGCCCGCCCGATTCGTCCATGTAGTCCCGGCGCGCGGCGGCGACATCGCTGATGGCCGATGCGAGGGGCGAGTGGATGCCCAGGGCGCGCCGCGTCGTCGTCGTCGCTCCTCCGCCGAAGCCCACGAGCACACCCGCCGCGCCCGTGCGCATGAGGTGCAGCGCGGGCGTGTAGCCGGCCGCGCCGCCCACGATGACGGGGACGTCGAGCTCGTAGATGAACTTCTTGAGGTTGAGCGGCTCCTGGTTCTTCGAGACGTGCTCGGCCGAAACGGTCGTGCCGCGGATGACGAACAGGTCGACACCGGCGGCGATGACCGTCTTGTAGTGCTGCACCGTGCCCGACGGGGTGAGGGCGCCGGCGACCGTAACGCCCGACGCGCGGATTTCGGCCAGGCGCGACGTGATGAGTTCGGGGTCGACGGGCTTGGTGTAGAGCTCCTGGAGCCTCCGGGTCACGGCCGGGTCCGACGGCTCGCCCTCGAGGGCGGCGATCTCGGCAAGGACGGGCTCGGGCTCTTCGTAGCGCGTCCAGAGGCCCTCGAGGTCGAGGACGCCGAGGCCTCCGAGACGGCCGAGCTCGACGGCCGTGGCCGGAGACATGACCGAGTCCATCGGGGCGGCGATGACCGGCATCTCGAAGCGATAGGCGTCGATCTGCCACGAGACCGAGACGTCGTGGGGATCACGGGTCCGCCGATTGGGGACGATCGCGATGTCGTCGAGAGAGTACGCGCGCCGCCCGCGCTTGCCACGGCCGATTTCGATCTCGTAGGTCACGGCCTCTACCTTAGTCGACCGGCGCGGTCCGCGGCCTGTCGGGGCCTGTCCCCGCTCCCCTCGTCACGCGCGGGCCTCGCCTCGAACGAGCGGGCCCCGTCCGTCACGGGGAACGCGCCGCCCACAAGGCTAAAGCGCCCCGCGGGAACGATTCCCGCGGGGCGCCGCGCAATGGGGCTTGGCCGCTACTTGCGGTAGTTCGGCGCCTCGGCGGTGATCATGATGTCGTGCGGGTGGCTCTCCTTGAGGCCCGCCGACGTGATCCGGACGAACTTGCCCTTCGCCTTGAGCTCGTCGATCGTGTGCGCACCGACATAGAACATCGTCTGGCGCAGGCCGCCGATGAGCTGGTGGGTGACGGCGGAGAGCGGGCCCCGGTACGCGACCTGGCCCTCGATCCCCTCTGGGATGAGCTTCTCGTCACTCGGAACGTCGGCCTGGAAGTAGCGGTCCTTGGAGTACGAGGTGTTCTTGCCGCGCGTCTGCATCGCGCCGAGCGAGCCCATGCCGCGGTACGACTTGAACTGCTTGCCGTTCATGAACACAACGTCGCCCGGGGCCTCTGCCGTGCCGGCGAGGAGCGAGCCGAGCATGACCGAGTCGGCGCCAGCGACGATCGCCTTGCCGATGTCGCCCGAGTACTGGAGGCCGCCGTCGGCGATCACCGGGACGCCGGCCGGGATGGCAGCCTTCGCAGACTCGTAGATCGCGGTGATCTGCGGAACGCCCACGCCCGCGACGACTCGCGTCGTGCAGATCGAGCCGGGCCCGACGCCGACCTTGATCGCGTCCGCTCCCGCGTCGATGAGCGCCTGGGCGCCCTCGCGCGTCGCGGCCTGGCCGCCGATGACGTCGACGTGGGCCGCTGCGGGATCCTTCTTGAGCCGCGCGATCATGTCGAGCACACCCTGGCTGTGGCCGTTCGCCGTGTCGACGACGAGGACGTCGACGCCGGCCTCGACCATCGTCATCGCTCGCTCGTAGCCGTCCCCGAAGAAGCCGACAGCCGCGCCCACGCGGAGCCGCCCGGCGTCGTCCTTCGTCGCGTTCGGGTACTGGTCCGCCTTCTCGAAGTCCTTGACGGTGATGAGGCCCTGGAGGATGCCCGCGTCGTCGACGAGCGGAAGCTTCTCGATGCGGTGCTTCCCCAGGAGCCCGATGACCTCGGCGCGGGCCACCCCGACCTTCGCCGTCACGAGCGGCATGGGGGTCATGACCTCATGCACCTTGCGGCTCGCGAACTCCTCGTACGGGATGAACCGGGTGTCGCGGTTCGTGATAATGCCGAGGAGGCGGCGGTTCTCGTCCACGACCGGGAGGCCCGAGACGCGGTAGTGCGCGCACAGGTCGTCGAGCTCCTTGAGCGTCGCGTCCGGGCCCACCGTGACCGGGCGGGTGATCATGCCGGACTCGCTGCGCTTGACCTGGTCGATCTGCTCGGCCTGGTCCTGGATCGAGAGGTTGCGGTGCAGGATGCCGATGCCGCCCTGCCGGGCGAGGCTGATGGCCATGCGGGCCTCGGTCACGGTGTCCATCGCGGCGGAGAGGACCGGGATGCCGAGGCGGATGCGGCGCGAGAGGCGCGTGGATGTGTCGGCTTCCGAGGGGATCACGTCGGTCTGCCCGGGCAGCAGGAGGACGTCGTCGTAGGTGAGTCCCAGGAAGCCGAACGGGTCGTGCTCAGGGGCGGTGGTCATGAGTGCTCCTTGGCCGTGCGCCTTGACGGATGCGGCGCGAACTGACGGGAAGTGCTGATGACCAGCCAGTGCTTACGGGCATGGTCTGCTGCGGTTTCTCTATCCTAAACTTCCCCTGGCCGGGCGGACATTCCCCGGGGCCACACGGTGACGAAGGCCACACTAGAAGGGCGGCTGCTATACCCAGCCCGTCTCAGCCGAGAGCCTTTCTCCGAGGCCGGAGGACATCGTCGCTGCGTACGTCTTTGTCAGGTGGTTGTCGTCGATGTAGACGTACGTGTTGCCGATGACGCCGCTGCACACCCCGTCCGGGCAGATGAGGTCCGTCATGTCGAGCGCCGCGAAGTGGTCCGGATGCTGTGCGGCGAACGCCGTGAGCGGGTTCGTCTCGGCGAGGACACTCGACGCCCCGGGGCGGCACTGGCTGGCCGATTGGCCGTCGCGGAGGACGCATTCGGCCATGTCGAAGGTGAACCGCGGATTGTCGCGGATCGCGACGACCTCGACGCCCTTCGAGGTGAGCGCGGACACCGTCTGGTCGAGACCCGGCGTGAGCGTCTCCGCGGCCGACGACGGCGCCGCGACGGTACCGACCATGAACACCGCGCTCGGCGGGTTCGCGGCGAGGTAGGCGGCCACGTTGGCGTTGAACTGGTTGCACGCCGCGTTGGCCGTCGGCACGGTCGGCGCGTAGAGGCAGCCGCCGAGGAGCAGGTCCACGACGCGCCAGCCGTTCTTCTCGGCGACGGGCTCGAGCGCGGCGGTCCATTGCTCGGCGTGGGAGTCGCCGACGACGACGATGGTCTTCTGCTGAGAGCCAGAGGGAGAGGCCACCGTGTTCATCGAGCAGTTCCCCGCGAGCGATGCGGGAACCTTGAGATCGGCGGAGCATTTCGACGGCAGTCCGAACCAGTCGTTGTGGAGGTTCTGGGGCAGCGGGAGCAGCTGCGCGGTCGGGGAGGCCTGACTCGTGTACCCGGGCGCGAGGGCCTCCGCGCCGGGGTTGTCGACAACCGCTTGGGCTTCGGCGGCATGCGACTTCGTGAGGACCGTCGCCTGGACCGACGCGATGGGGACGGCCGCCACGAGGGCGCACGCGGCCACCGCCACGATTCCGTTCCGCACCCGGGCCTCGGGCCAGGCCCACGCGCGCCACGGGCGGTCGACGAACCGGATCGTCACGAAGGCCAGGACGAGCGAGACGACGATGGCGGCGCTGCCAAGAAGCCAACCCGCGCGGTCCTTGTCCCGCCACGTGAGAGCGATGACCAGCACGGGCCAGTGCCACAGGTAGAGGCCGTACGAGATGTCGCCGAGCCCGCGCAGCGGGCGGGACGCGAGGAGGCGGTGCACGCCGAACCGCCCGCCGCGCTGGGCCGCGAGGATGACCGCGGCCGCGGACAGGGTGGGCCACAGGGCGATCGCTCCCGGGAACGCCGTCTCGACGTTGAGCACGAGCCCGCACGCGACGATCGACGCCACGCCCGCCCAGCCGAGGACGAGCGCTGCCCACGGACGGACCCGGACCCGGTCGATCACGAGCGCGAGAAGGCTTCCCAGGGCGAATTCCCACACGCGGGCCGGGAGGGAGAAATAGGCCTGCGCCTGGTTCGCCGCCGTGTCGGCGATCGAGTAGGCAAGCGACGCTGCGAACACGAACGCGAGGACGACGGCGAGGACCCGCTCGTAGCGCACGCGGAACCTTCGCGAGACCGCTCCGAGGGCGACGAACATGAGCGGGAAGAGGATGAAGATCTGCCCCTGAATCGAGAGCGACCAGAAATGCTGGAACGGGCTCGCGAGGGCGTGGTTCTGGGCGTAGTAGTCGACGGCGTCCCTCTGGAGCAGCCAGTTCTCGGCGTAGAGGAGCGAGGCCCAGCCCTGCTCGAGGACGTCGCTCCACCGCGTCGCCGGGAGGAAGAGGACGGCGGCGACCACCGTCCCCGCCACCGTCACCGCGGCGGCCGGCAGGAGCCTGCGGAACACGTGGAGCCAGTGCGCGACGAGCCTCGTCCGCTCGCCCCGCCGATGGCGCGCGACGAATTGGCCCGTCATGAGGAACGCCGAGATCATGAGGAAGACGTCGACTCCCCCGGAGACTCGTCCGAGCCACACGTGATACAGGACCACGAGGAGCACCGCGACGGCGCGGAGACCCTGGATCTCGGGGCGGAACGCTCTCTTGAGCGGCGCGGAAGACGCCATTCCGCGCCCGTCGTGGCCCGCCGTCGTCGTCCGTTCTGCGCCGCTCGAGGCCGGCCTGACCTCCACCGCGCTCGCTGCCTCCAGCACTGCACACTCCCTCGCCTCGGTATCGCCTCACCATTCCCTCGTGCGGGCCTGTGCGGAGCTTGTGAAGCCCGTGTCCCTCCGTTGTGATTTGAATCCGCGGCCCGGAAAAGCACAAAGGCCGCCCCAGCGAACTGGGGCGGCCTTCCGTGGTGTGGACCGCGGGTGCGGGCGGAGCCTAGTGGCTGTGGCCCGCGTGCTCGTCGTCGGACGGCTTGTCCGCCACGAGCGTCTCGGTCGTGAGGACGAGCGCCGCGATCGACGCCGCGTTGCGCAGCGCCGAACGGGTCACCTTGACCGGGTCGATGACGCCGGCAGCGATGAGGTCCTCGTACTGGCCCGTCTTCGCGTTGAAGCCGTGGTTGACCTCGGCTTCGGCGACGCGCGCCGCGACGACGTGGCCGTCGAAGCCCGCGTTGTGCGCGATCCAGCGCAGCGGCTGGATGAGCGCGCGGCGCACGATGTTGGCGCCCACCGCGACGTCGCCCTCGAGAGCGAGGATGTCCTCGTTCTCGTCGAGGACGCGGACCGCGTGGACGAGGGCTGAGCCGCCGCCGGCCACGATGCCCTCCTCGAGGGCCGCACGCGTCGCGGACACGGCGTCCTCGATGCGGTGCTTCTTCTCCTTGAGCTCGACCTCGGTGGCCGCGCCGACCTTGATGACGCCGATGCCGCCGGCGAGCTTCGCGAGGCGCTCCTGGAGCTTCTCGCGGTCCCAGTCGGAGTCGGTGCGCGCGAGCTCGGCGCGGAGCTGGGCCACGCGGGCGGCAACGTCCTCGGCCGTTCCGGCGCCGTCGACGATCGTCGTCGCGTCCTTCGTGATCGTGATGCGGCGAGCCGAACCAAGCTGCTCAAGACCCACCTGGTCGAGGGTCAGGCCGACCTCGGGCGAGATGACCTGCGCGCCCGTGAGCGTCGCGATGTCCTGGAGCATGGCCTTGCGGCGGTCGCCGAAGCCCGGGGCTTTGACCGCGACGGCGTTGAGCGTGCCGCGGATCTTGTTCACGATGAGCGTCGAAAGGGCCTCGCCCTCGACGTCCTCCGCGATGATGAAGAGCGGCTTCGAGGCCTGGAGCGTCTTCTCGAGGAGCGGGAGGAAGTCCTGCAGCGAGGAGATCTTGCCCTGGTTGATGAGGATGAGCGCGTCCTCGAGGACGGCCTCCTGGCGCTCCGCGTCCGTCACGAAGTACGGGGACAGGTAGCCCTTGTCGAACTGCATGCCCTCGGTCAGGACGAGCTCGGTCGACGTCGTCGAGGCCTCTTCGATCGTGATGACGCCGTCCTGGCCGACCTTCGCGAAGGCCTCGGCGAGAAGCTCGCCGATCTCCTCCGACTGGGCCGAGATCGCGGCGACGTTGGCGACCTGGCCGCCCGAGACCTCCTGCGCGTTCTCGCCGAGGCGGATCGCGACGGCCTCGACGGCCGCCTCGATGCCGAGCTTGATCTGCCCGGGCGCAGCGCCGGCGGCCACGTTGCGGAGGCCCTCCTTGACGAGCGCCTGCGCGAGGACGGTGGCCGTCGTCGTGCCGTCGCCGGCGACGTCGTTGGTCTTGGTCGCGACTTCCTTCGCGAGCTGGGCGCCGAGGTTCTCGTAGGGATCCTCGAGCTCGACCTCGCGGGCGATGGTCACGCCGTCGTTCGTAATGGTCGGCGCGCCCCACTTCTTGTCGAGGACGACGTTGCGGCCGCGCGGACCGAGCGTCACCTTGACGGTGTTGGCGAGCTTGTCGACGCCGGCCTCGAGGGCCTTGCGGGCGTCAGCGTTGAATGCGAGCTGCTTTGCCATTCGCTTCTCCTTGACTCAGGTCCGCTTCACCGCGAGCACCCCGGCCGCGTGGGCCGGGGTGCTCGCAGCGATGAGTCCTGCTCGGCAGGGACTACTTGACGACGATCGCGAGGACGTCGCGGGCCGAGAGCACGAGGTACTCGGCGCCGCCCGTCTTGACCTCGGTGCCGCCATACTTCGAGTAGAGGACGACGTCGCCGACCGTGACGTCGATCGGGACGCGGTTGCCGTTGTCGTCAACGCGGCCGGGGCCGACGGCGACAACTTCGCCCTCCTGCGGCTTCTCCTTGGCGGTGTCCGGGATCACGAGGCCCGAAGCGGTGGTCTGCTCCGCTTCGAGCGGCTTGACGACAATACGGTCCTCGAGGGGCTTGATAGAGACCGACACGGATCTCTCCTTTTCATGAACGGGTCACGGAAATCGGAACCGGGCATGCAACCGTCGTCGCGGGTGCCGGGAGCGTGCCTGGACAATTAGCACTCGAACCTGCCGAGTGCTACCCATGACTCTATTGAGCGACGGGTATCTCGGTCAACTGGCACTCGGTCAGGGCGAGTGCCAGCCGACGACACGGTGTCGTCGTTCGCCCGCGTCGCGCCCCGCACGGTTCCTCACCCGCGGTTGCTTGCAGTTGCTCCCGGTTACTCGCCCGCGAGCTCGTCGAAGCTCAGGTCGTCGCCGTCGTCGTTGCCCTTGCCGCGTCCGCGGTGGAGGTACATCACCGCAACGGAGCCCACGAGCGCGAGGCCGCCGACCACGAGCCCGACGATGGCGAAGATCTTGGCGCCGAGATACTGGTCCCGGAGGGCCTGCGCCTCGGGAGTCTGGTCGTTGATGCTCTTGCCGCCCACGGAATAGACGGTCGCGGTAAACGCGTCGAGGCCGATCACGACGATGAGGAGGACCGCGCACAGCGCCACGAGGACGATCCCGACGATGAGGACGGGCCGGGCGATTCGGTCGAGTCCGCCGTTGCCGGCTCCGGGTGAGGCGTCTGCAGGCGTCGTCTCCATGCGTCAACCTTATCCGGCTTGGGCGGGCTTGCCGGGAATCGCGCTGAACTAGGCTTGATCCATGCCCAGCGATCATCAGGCACCCGAGCAGCTCGCGCCCCTGCTCACCTCGGAAGGCTGGGACCTCCTCAACTCGCTTGGCCCCTACCGCGAGGACGACGCGCTCGCGATCTCCGCCCGACTCCGCAAGGCGGGCCACGCCCCCGACCTCGTCGCGGCGGTGCTGAGCCAGGCCAGGCTCCGGCTCAAGGCCGAGACGAAGTTCGGGGAGTTCGCGCGCCACATGCTCTTCACGCGCGCCGGCCTCGAGCAGGCGACCCGCCTGAACGTCGCGGCGTGGCACGCGCGGCGATTTGTCGACGCGGGGGTGCGCCGCGTGGCCGACCTCGGCTGTGGGCTCGGCACGGACGCGATGGCGATGGCCTCGCTTGACCTCGACGTCACCGCCGTCGAGCTCGACGAGGCGACCGCCGCGTGCGCGACCGTCAACCTCATGCCGTTCCCCCACGCGCGCGTCGTCCACGCCGACGCGCAGTCGGTCTCCTTGGAGGGGATCGACGGCGTCTGGCTCGACCCCGCGCGTCGTACGACGACGACATCCGGCACCACGCGCCTGTGGGACCCGGAGGAGTTCTCGCCGCCGTTGAGCTTCGTGGCCGGCCTCGCCGACCGCGGCCTGCCGGTGGGCGTCAAGCTCGGCCCCGGAATCCCCCACGAGTCCGTCCCCGCGGGGTGCGAAGCGCAATGGGTGTCGGTCGACGGCGACGTCGCCGAAGTCGCGCTGTACTTCAACGCGCTCAAGCGGCCGAGCGTGCGCCGCGCCGCGCTCGTGATCGCGGGCGGCTCCGCGTCGGAGCTCGTGGCCGAGACGGACTTCGGCGGAGGCGTCGTTGCGTCCGTCGGGCCGCTCGAGGGCTTCCTCTACGAGCCGGACGGCGCCGTGATCCGCGCGGGGCTCGTCGCCGAGCTCGCGGACCGGCTCGGCGGTCACCTCGTGGACCCCCACATCGCGTACATCTGCGCGCCGAACCTCGTGCCGACGCCGTTCGCGCGGGCCTACCGCGTCCTCGAAGTGCGGCACTACAGCGTGCGGGCCTTGCGCGAGTGGGTTCGGGACGAGGGCATCACGACGCTCGACATCAAGAAGCGCGGAATGGCCGTCGCGCCGGACGAGCTCAGGAAGCTGCTCCTCGCGGGCCTGGGCAGGGCCGCGCGGAAGGCGCCGCACAAGCGCGCGACCCTCGTGCTCACCCGCATCGGCGAGGACCGCGTGGCGGCCGTCGTCGAGCCCGCCTGACGCGCGCCGCCGTCGTCACTGAGGGGCGCCGACGCCGTCGTCCTCCCGCGGGTCCCACCCCATTCAAAGGTCACCTCCCGCGGGTCCCACCCCATTCAAAGGTCACCTCCCGCGGGTCCCACCCCATTCAAAGGTCACCTCCTGCGGGTCCCACCCGCGTGAGGTGACCCCCAAACGGAGGGGCTCACTGCGCCCGCATGAACTCCTCGGCGGCGCGCACCTGCTCATCGGTCGGGCGCACGCCCGTGTAGAGCACGAACTGCTCGAGGGCCTGGATCGTCATGACCTCTGCTCCGCTGATCACGATTTTTCCCTCCCCCCGCCCCGGCTTTCCCTCCCCCCGCCCCGGTTCCCCGGCGGCGCGGCCGGCCTTGACGAGCGGCGTCTCCGCCGGGAGGGCGACGACGTCGAACACCGCGCGCGCGGCGTCGATCGTCGTCTCGGGGAAGGACAGCGAATCCGCCTCGGCGCCGCCGGCCATGCCGATCGGGGTGACGTTGACGAGGACGTCCGCCGTCGTATCTCCGAGCTCCGGGGCCCAATCGAAGCCGTACAGCTCGGCGAGCGGTCGCCCGGCGTTTTCGTTGCGCGCGACGATCGTCACATTCCGGAAGCCGGCGTCACGGAACGCGGCCGCCGTCGCCTTCGCCATCCCGCCCGAGCCGCGCAGGAGGACGGACCACGCGGGGTCCAGGGCGTTGCGCTCGATGAGCTGGGCGATCGCCGTGTAGTCCGTGTTGTAGGCGGTGAGGACCCCGCCGTCGTTCACGATCGTGTTGACCGAGTCGATCGCGGACGCCGACGCGTCCATGCGGTCCACGAGGGCGATGACATCCTCCTTGTACGGCATCGAGACCGCGCAGCCGCGGATGCCCAGCCCGCGGACGCCAGCGATCGCCTGCTCGAGATTGGTGGGCGCAAACGCCTTGTAGATCCAGTTGAGTCCAAGGGCCTCGTAGAGGAAGTTGTGGAAACGCGTCCCATTGTTGCTCGGCCGGGCCGAGAGGGAGATGCAGAGCGTCATGTCTTTGTTCAGGATCGGCACGCGACAAGGCTAGCCGGGCTCTGCGCCATCTGGCTCCCGTGAATCGGACGGGTGTGGAATGGACCCATGCGAGCGCCGTCCGCGAATCAGCCGCCGCCCCGCGTGGGAATCGACGAGTTCTCGACGAACACCGGCCTGGTCGACGGCGTGCGGCATTACGGTGCGGGCTGGGCGGCCGGTGCACTCGCGGCGGCGGGGCGCCTTGTCGGTTCGGCCGAGTTCCAGGAGAACGCCCGGCTCGCCAACCTCCACGTTCCTGTGCTGCGCTCGCTCGACCGCTACGGCGAGCGCCTCGACGAAGTCGAATATCACCCCGCTTATCACCGCGTGCTCGGCGACGCCGTGGCCCACGGCGCCCACACCTCCGCATGGGCAGATCCGCGCCCCGGCGCCCACGTGGCCCGCGCGGCGGCATTCATGCTCTTCGCGCAGGTCGAGCCCGGTCACGCGTGTCCCGTCTCGATGACGCATGCGGCGGTGCCCGTCGTGGCGCGCGAGGCGGCCCTCGCCGAGGCGTGGCTCCCGCGCCTGTACGGAACGGGCTACGAGCCCAGACTCCTGCCCGCCGCCGCCAAGCCGGGGGCGCTCATGGGCATGGCCATGACCGAACGGCAGGGCGGCTCCGACGTCCGCGCGAACACGACCACGGCGGTCGACGCGGGCGACGGCACAGGACTCATCACCGGCCACAAGTGGTTCTGCTCGGCTCCCATGAGCGACGCGTTCCTCGTCCTCGCCCAGGAACCCGCGGGGCCCTCATGCTTCCTCGTTCCCCGTGTGCTCGACGACGGCGCGCGCAATCCGATCCGGCTCGTACGCCTCAAGTCGAAGCTCGGCAACCGCTCAAACGCCTCGGCCGAGGTCGAGTTCGAGGACACCTTCGGCTGGCGGGTCGGCGACGCAGGGCGCGGCGTTCGGACGATCATCGACATGGTCCACGAAACGCGTCTCGACTGCGTGCTCGGAACCGCCGCGGGCATGCGGCAGGGCGTGGTCGAAGCGGTATGGCACGCGCGGCACCGCCGCGCCTTCGGCCGCCTCCTCGTCGATCAGCCGGCGATGGCGTCCGTGCTCGCCGACCTCGCGCTCGAGGCCGAGGCCGCGACGTGGCTTGGGCTGCGGCTTGCGGCGGCCGACGACGGCGCGGAGCCGGCTTCCGAGCGCCGCGGCGCCGAGGACGGGGCTGCTCATGGCACCGGGACGAACGACGCTCGGCGTGAACAGGCGTTTGCACGGATCGCGACGGCGGTCGCGAAGTACTGGGTCTGCCAGCGGGGACCCGCCCACGCGGCCGAGGCCCTCGAGTGCCTCGGCGGGAACGGGTACACCGAGGACTTCCCCCTCGCGATGCGGTATCGCGAGCAGCCCGTCATGGCGATCTGGGAGGGATCGGGCAACGTCGTGGCGCTCGACGTGCTCCGGGCCCTCGAGCGGGAGCCCGACTCGGCCGAAGCGCTCGCAGACGAGCTCGAGCAGCAACGCGGCGTCGACCCGGTCCTCGACGCGCAGCTGGGCCGGGCCCTCTCGCTCATGTGGGACGCGGCCCGGGAGCCGGGCGAGGCGCACGCGTGGGCCCGCCGGCTGGCCGAAGAGCTCGCCCTCGCCCTGCAGGGCACCCTCCTCGTCGGGCACGCGCCGTCGTGCGTTGCGGAGGCGTTCCTCGCCGCGAGGCTCGGAGAGAAGCGGACGCTCGGGTTCGGGTGCCTCCCGGACACGGCCCGCACGGCCGAGATCCTCGCGCGGGTCTGATAGAGCCTCGCACCGGGCGCCCTTCCCCGCTATTGGGCTGCGGACCCGCAGCCCAATAGAGGGGAAGCGGCACTACTGCGGGGAAGCGGCACGACAGCCGCGGACCCGGCATGGGGACGTGACCGACGCCTCGCGTCACGCACAGTCACTCCTACGAGGCGCACCCATGCCCTGCCCTAGACTGGGCACATTCTGTACGGATGCTGCGGCCCCTGCCGGAGCTCGAGCACGCGGGGGCAAGCCATGCACATCGACTTCGCCGCGTCGAAGCAGTCCACGATCGGCATGGAATGGGAGCTCGCGCTCGTCGACCGCCACGGCGGCGAACTCGTCTCGGTGGCCCCCGAAGTGCTCCAGCGGGTCTTCACCGAGCGTCCAGAGCTCAACGGCGACTTCCCCCGCGTCCATCAGGAGCTTCTCCTCAACACGGTCGAGATCGTGACCGGCGTCCACGACACGGTATCCGAGGCCAAGGCCGACCTCGCCACGACCATGGCTGCGGTCCGCGCCGTGACGGACCGCATCGGCGTCGAGCTCTTCTCGGCAGGAAGCCACCCCTTCAGCCCGCCGCGCCTCCAGCCCGTCACGGACAAGGAGCGATACGCGAAGCTCATCGACCGGACCCAGTGGTGGGGCCGTCAGATGGTCATCTACGGGGTCCACGTGCACATCGGACTCGACCGGCGGGAGAAGGCCATGCCCGTCCTCGACGCCCTCGTGAACTACTTCCCGCACTTCCAGGCCCTCTCGGCGTCGAGCCCGTTCTGGAGCGGCGAGGACACGGGCTACGCGTCGCAGCGTGCCCTCATGTTCCAGCAGCTTCCGACCGCGGGGCTCCCGTTCCAGTTCCCCGATTGGGCCGGGTTCGAGCGCTATGTCGACGACATGCTCACGACCGGCGTCATCGACATCATCAGCGAGATCCGCTGGGACATCCGTCCGGTGCCGCGCCTCGGAACGATCGAGATGCGTGTGTGCGACGGCCTCTCGACCCTCGAGGAGGTCGGCGCGATCGGGGCGCTCACCCAATGCCTTGTCGAAGAGGCGTCCCGGACGCTCGACGCGGGCGGCACGATCCCGACGATGCCGCCGTGGCACGTCCAGGAGAACAAGTGGCGCTCGGCCCGCTACGGCCTGGACGCGATCATCATCCTCGACGCGCAGGGCAACGAGAAGCTCGTGACCGAGCACCTCGCAGAGACCGTCACCCGGCTCGAGCCCATTGCCCGGGACCTCGGCTGCGAGGATGAGCTCCGCGACGTGGAAGGCATCGTGCGCCGCGGGGCCGGCTATCAGCGCCAGCGCCGCATCGCGGAGGAGCACGCGGGCGACCTTCGCGCCGTCGTCCTCGAAGAAGCCCGCCTCATGCGCGAGGGCCATCCAGCGTGAGCCCCAACGACGGACGACGACGCCGCTCGCCTGGGCGGCTCGTGTTCGTCCTCGCGGTGGTCGCCGGACTGCTCGCGGCGACGTCGCACGGCCAGGCTGCCCTCGCGGTCGTGGCGATCGCGATCGTCTACGCGGGCGTCGAGGCCATCATCGCGTGGCGCCGGCGGCGGTAGCGAAGGACACAATTCAGGGCGCCGAGGGCGCTGATCTGGCTTGTTTCGCGCGCGACTTGTGGCCTTTCGCATCTTCGATGACATCGGCGACGAGCTGGCCCACCCACACCCGGTCGAACATGACGTGCTCCCAGCTGAACCGAAGCACGGTCCAGGAATCTCGGACCAGCTCGTTGTACCGGGTGCAGTCTCGGTGCAAGGCTTCGCGTCCGCCATGCCACTCAAAGCTGTCTGCTTCGGCCGTCACGCGATAGAGCGCTGACCCGAGGTCCACGACGAAGGTGCCCCCACGGGTGGCAATCCGCAGCTGGGGCTCCAGCTTGACGCCAGCGTCGAGGCACGCCGCCCGCAGGCCCGACTCAAACGGATTTGCCGCGCGTCCGTCCATGTGGGCGAGGACCCGTCGCAGCGCTCGCTTGTTCCGGCCCGTGGCCTCTCCAGAACGCCGAGCCCATGCGCCAATGCGGCCGAGCGACCATAGAGCACACTGCCGCACTCGAGCGCAACCCGATGCGCTTCATCGAGAGAGGCCAAGGCGTAGACGCCCTTCCGCGGCCGCACGAGCTCACCGGCCTGCAGCGCCCGCTCCAGTTGGCTCTGCGTGAAGCACCGACGCAGGTCCCGTGTTGCGGCGCTTCCGCCGAGGCTAGCTAAGAGCTGTTCCGGTCCCCCCATAGGAAACAGCCTGCCCCGACTCACGTGGCGTCGGCAAAGCGCATTGCCCGTATGTGGATAACCTGGGCCGCCCGTCTCGCCCGAGATTCGCCACAATTCACGGCGCTAGCGGTCGAATTCGACGCCAAACCTCGGTGAATTGTGGCGATCGAAGCCGTACTCAGACGGAGACGGTCGTCACGGGCAGCGACGAGTCCGGGGCGAACGCGAGGTCGCTCGGCGCGCCGCCGTCCATGATCACGCGGGCCGCGAGGGCCGCGACCATCGCCCCGTTGTCGGTGCAGAGCGAGAACGACGGCACGGCGAGCGAGATCCCCGCCTCGGCACACCGGGACGCCGTGAGCTCGCGCAGCCGCGAATTGGCAGCCACTCCCCCGCCGAGGAGCAGGTTCCGGATGCCTTGCTCGCGGCACGCGAGGACGGCCTTCGCCGTCACCACGTCCACGACCGCCTCCTGGAACGAGGCGGCGATGTCCGCGACGGGCACGGGCTTCCCCGCGGCCTCGTGCTGCTCGACGCACCGCGCGACGGCGGTCTTGAGCCCCGAGAACGACCAGTCGTAGCGGTGCGGTCCCGGCACCTCGGCCGTGCCCATGTACTTGGGCTGCGTGAGGCCGCGCGGGAAGCGGAAGGCCTTCGGATCGCCCTCGCGGGCGAGCCCGTCGATCGCAGGCCCGCCGGGGTAGCCGAGTCCGAGGAGGCGCGCGACCTTGTCGTACGCCTCGCCCGCGGCATCGTCGATCGTGGAGCCGAGCAGTTCGACATCAGACGCGATGTTCCGCACGCGCAGGATCTCGGTGTGCCCGCCCGAGACGAGCAGCGCGCCGAGGTCCTCGGGCAGCCGACCGCCGTAGACGCCGCCGTCGAGGAGCCCTACGCCGACATGCGCGACAAGGTGGTTGATCGCGTACAGGGGTTTCCCCGTCGCGACGGAGAGCGCCTTGGCGCCGCACACGCCGACCATGAGGGCGCCCGCGAGGCCGGGCCCGGAGGTGACCGCGAGGGCGTCGATCTCGTCGAGCGTCACGCCGGCCGTCTCGAGCGCCTCGCGCAGGGCCGGCACGAGCGCGTCGAGATGCGCGCGCGACGCGATCTCGGGGATGACGCCGCCGAAGCGCACGTGCTCGTCCATGGACGAGGACACGGTGTTGGCGAGCAGCGTCGTGCCGCGCACGATCCCGACGCCCGTCTCGTCGCACGAGGACTCGATGCCGAGCACGAGCGGCTGGTTCACTGGGCTCCTCCCACTGCTTCTCCCCCGCCCGATTCAGCCCCGCCCGAGGGCGCGGCCTCGAGCGGCAGCTGCATGATGAGCGCGTCGACGCCGTCCCGGTAGTAGCGCCGACGCGTGTGGATCTGCACGAACCCGAAGCGCCGGTACAGCGCCTGGGCGCGCGGATTGTCGGCGCGGACCTCCAGCAGGACGTCCCGCGCGCCGCGGCGCCGCGCCTCCGCGATGAGCTCGTCGAGCACGGCGGAGCCGATGCCCCGCCCCTCGCGCTCGGGCACGACGGCGATCGTCTGCACGTCCGCGATCGGCGGCACGCACATGACCCCCGCGTACGCGACGATCCGGCCCGGCCCGGTCGGCGTGACGTCCCCGCTGCGCTCCTCAGCGACGTAGTAGCGCCGCGTCTCAGGCTGCGAGAGCTCGTCCCGGAACATGCGTTCGGGCCACGCGTCGATGGGGAACAGCTCGACTTCGAGGGCGTGGACTGCCGGAACGTCCGCCTCCGTCATGTCGCGGAGCACGACTCCCGCGGGAAGCGCGCCCATCACAAGGCTTTCTTCCGGGGGCCGGGCACCTGAGCGTCCGATTCCCGCAGGTAGCGCGGTGCCGTGTCGAGGAGTGCCTGGCCGCGCGCGAGCCGTTCGACGGCGGCGAGGCCGAGGGACGCGGCGGTCGGCTGGGCTCGCTCGAACCCGGGGACGACGACGGCGCCTGCCGCCGCGAGCTTCTCGCCGTAGATCCCGGCTCCGGCCCCGTAGGCCGGGAGCGGCGGGAGGGCGTCGGGGTACGCGACGTGGGGACCGTCGAGGAGTGCCCCAGAGGCGGTGTACCGTCCCCAATACACTTCGCGGCGGCGCGCGTCCGTCGCGACGAGGAAATCGGACGACGGCGCCGCAAGGGGCCGCGCGTCCGTCTCGCCGGACGCGGGCGTCGAGCGGGGCCCGCGGATCGTCTGGACGGAGGAGCCCGACGCGACGACGTCCCACGCGACCGCGTCGAGGCTCATGAGCCCTCCCAGCGGAACGTCCCACGCGAACGCGAGGGCCCGGGCCGTCGCGATGCCCGAGCGGAGGCCCGTGAACGGCCCCGGCCCGACGCCCACGACGATGCGGTCAACGTGGGCGCCCGTGAGGCCCTGCTCGTCGAGGAGGGCGCGGATGCCGGGCGCGAGTACCTCGGCGTGGGACTTCGTGTCCTCGGTCGCGAACTGCGCTAGGAGTGCGGCCTCGGCGTCGCCGTCGTGCCAGCGCAGGAGCGCGGCCGAGGCGATCGCGGACGTGTCGATCGCGAGGAGGATCATCGCGCGCCTCCTGTCCAAGCCGAGGCCTGTTCAGCACCGGGCAGCGCGGGCAGCTCCGCCCAGCGCGGTCCGAAGCCGCGGACGACGACGAGGCGCGGCTCGTCGTCGTCGTACTCCTCGTCGACAGAGGCGTCCGCGAACTGCGGGTCGAAGTCGACGTCGGGATCCGCGCCGACAGCAGAGCCGACGGCCGTCTCCCCCGGCGGATCGCCGGCCGGCCCGCGGACGAGCTCGATGTCGAGCCACGATTCGGCGAGGTGCTCGACGCGCCCGCGCCCCCATTCGACGACCGTGACAGAGGTGTCCGCCCAGTTCTCGAGGTCGAGGTCGTCAATCTCGTCCTCGCCCTCGAGCCGGTACGCGTCAACGTGCACGAGATCGGGTCCCCCCGGACGGGGCCCGGACGGCAGGTTCGGGTGGATGCGCACGAGCACGAACGTCGGCGAGATCACCCCGCCGCGGACGCCCAGGCCCGCGCCGAGGCCCTGCGTGAACGTCGTCTTCCCGGCCCCGAGCCCGCCGGTCAGCACGACGAGGTCGCCCGCACGGAGCACCTCGCCGAGGGCCGAGCCGAGCGCTTGGGTCTCCTCCGCCGTCGTCGGCCGGGCCCGAAGCTCCCATGCCGCATCCGGCGCGGACGCGGGGTGCATGGTGCTTCCGTTCATGCGGCGCCCCCGGCGGCCCGCGCGACGTCGCCCAGCGCAGCCTCCACCGGGATGTCCTCGGCCGCGGCGGGCTCGGCTGGCACCGCCGAATCGACGTGGATGCGGGGTACGCGCGGGCTGATGCGCGTGACGATCTCGTAGTTGATGGTCCCGGCGGCACGGGCCCAGTCATCGGCGGTGGGGCCGCCGTCGTCGCCCGTCCCGAAGAGGACGGCCTCCGCGCCCGCGAGCGCTTCCGGATCCGCGTCCGGCCCAAGGTCCACGACCGTCTGGTCCATCGCGACGCGGCCGACCACGCGGTAGGTCGTGCCCGCGATCCGCACGGGCCCGCCCTCGGACGTCCGCGGGACGCCGTCCGCGTAGCCGAGCGGGATGAGGCCCAGAGCGCTCTCCCCCGGTGTGCGGTACGTGAGGCCGTAGCTCACGCCCTGGCCCGCGGGCACGCGCTTGCACTGGGACACGAGCGTGCGGAGGGTCATGGCCGGGCGGAGGCCCAGATCGGCCGAGGACTGGTCCACGAACGGGGAGAGCCCGTAGATCGCGATGCCCGCGCGCACGAGGTCGAAATGCGTGTCCGGGCGGGAGAAGATCGCGGGCGAGTTCGCGATGTGCCGCACCTCGAGGTCGCACCCCGCGTCTTCGGCGAGTGCGACGGCGTCGCGGAAGACGTCGAGCTGCGCGTCGGTCTCGGGGCGGTCGGGTTCGTCCGCGACGGCGAGGTGGCTGAAGACGCCGACGACGCGCAGAAGGCCCGCGTCCTGGTACTCGGCGGCCTCGTCGAGGACGGCCTCCCACCGGTCGGGCGTGACGCCGTTGCGGCCGAGGCCCGTGTCGATCTTGAGGTGCACGCGGGCCGGGCGCTCCTGCTCGCGCGCCGCCTGGACGATGCGGCCGAGCTCCCAGCCTGAGCAGCCGAGGTCGACACCGGCCCCCACGGCCGCCGAGAAGTTGCTCTCGGGTGTGTGGAGCCACGCGAGGGTCGGAGCCTCGATGCCCGCCGCGCGAAGGGTAAGAGCCTCGCTGATGTGCGCGACCCCAAGCCACGACGCGCCCGCCTCGAGCGCCGCACGGGCCACCGGTACCGCCCCGTGGCCGTAGGCGTCCGCCTTGACGACAGCCATGACGCGGGCCGGATCCGCGACGGTCCGCACGAGGCGGACGTTGTGGCGGATCGCCTCGAGATCGACGACGGCGGCGCGCTCCGGAAGATCCGCGAGGGGGTGGGATGCGGGGGCGGGCGTGGAAGTCACGCCCACGAGTCTACCGGCGGGCTCCCCCACGGGAGCGGCGGCGCCCGTGCGGGAGCGGCCGTGCCCCGACCCCGCGAGAGGACGGCCGGGCCCGGCGAGCGCGCGCCCCGCCGCAAACCGTAGCCTTGTACAGTGCAGGAGCAAGAGCAGAACAGTGTGGCGATGGTCAGCCTCCACACCTCGCCCCTCGAGCAGCCCGGCGCGGGCGATGCCGGCGGGATGAACGTGTACGTCAGCCACCTCGCGAAGGCCCTCGCCGCCGACGGGCTCGGCGTGGACATCTTCACGCGCGCCACCGACCCGGCTCAGCCCGACGTCGAGCTCATCGCGCCGGGGGTCACGGTGCACCACATCGAAGCGGGGCCGCGGCGGCGGCTCGCGAAGGAGCAGATGCCCCCGATCGTCGACGAATTCGCCGCGGGGATCGTCCGGCGCATGGACGGCGAGAACCTCCCGCGCGTCGTCCACAGCCACTATTGGGTCTCTGGACTCGCAGGCCTCCAGGCAGCCACGGCGTGGGGCGTCCCGCTCGTCCACACGATGCACACGATGGCGCGCGTCAAGAACCGGCACCTCGCCGCGGGCGACGTGCCCGAGCCGACGTGGCGCGAGCGCGGCGAGCAGCTCATCGCCGACGCCGCGGCGCGGCTCACGGCCAACACCGCGGCGGAGCGGGACGAACTCGTGCGGCATTATGGGGTGGCCGAGGAGCGGATCGACGTCGTGAGCCCCGGCGTCGACCTCGACGTGTTCCGACCCGCGTTCCGCTCGCGGTCGCGCGTCGCGTCGGGCGTTCCAGCCTCGACGTTCCATGTCCTGTTCGCGGGCCGGCTCCAGCGGCTCAAGGGACCCCAGGTGCTCGTCGCCGCGGCGGGCGAGCTGCGCCGTCGTCGTCCGGACATCCCGCTGCGGGTGACCATCATCGGCGCGCCGAGCGGCTCGCTCGGCCTCGACCTCGACGAGCTCGCGCACGAGGTGGGGGTCGACGACGCGGTCCGGCGCCTCCCGCCCGTCCCGGCCGGGGTGCTCGCCGAGTGGTACCGCTCGGCGGACGTGCTGGCGATGCCGAGCTTCTCGGAGTCCTTCGGGCTCGTCGCGCTTGAGGCTCAGGCGTGCGGGACGCCGGTCGTCGCGGCGCGCGTGGGCGGGCTCCCCAAGGCCGTGTGCGACGGGCGGACCGGGTTCCTCGTCGACGGCCACGCGGCGGCGGACTGGGCCTCGGTGCTCGAGCAGCTCTACGACGATCCCGCGACGCGCGTGGACCTCGGGCGCGCGGCGTCGATGTACGCCCAGCGCTTCGGCTGGGACCAGACGGCCGAGGGAACCCGCGCGGCGTACCGCCAGGCGGTCCGCGACCTCGACCTCATCCCATCCAAGGGTCACCTGGCGCGGGTCGCGCCTGTTCCAAGGGTCACCTGACGCGGGTCTCGCCGACGGGACGTGACCCCCGAACGGATGAGCACCCGCAGAAGGTGACCCCCAAACGATAGGGTGAGCCCCATGAGCGCCATGGCAGCGACGCCGAGCGACCTCGAGATCGCCCGCGCCGCCACCCTCCGTCCCATCGAAGAGATCGCGGCGTCAGCGGGCATCCCTGCGGACGCACTCGAGCTGTATGGCCGCTACAAGGCGAAGATCGACGTCTCGCGGCTCCCCGCACCGGCGACGCTCGGACAGGTCGTGCTCGTCTCGGCGCTCTCGCCGACGCCGGCCGGGGAGGGCAAGTCCACACTCACCGTGGGGCTCGCGGACTCCCTCGCGCGCGCGGGGAAGCGGACGATGGTCGCCCTGCGCGAGCCGAGCCTCGGGCCGATCCTCGGCCTCAAGGGCGGCGCGACCGGCGGCGGCAGATCCCAGGTCCTTCCGATGGAGGACATCAACCTCCATTTCACGGGCGACTTCCACGCCATCACGAGCGCGAACAACGCCCTGTGCGCGCTCATCGACAACCACATCTTCCACGGCAACGAACTCGGGATCGATCCGCGGCGCGTGACGTTCCGCCGCGTCATGGACATGAACGACCGGGCGCTTCGGGAGATCGTCGTGGGGCTCGGCGGGCCAACGCAGGGGGTCCCGCGGCAGGACGGGTTCGACATCACGGTCGCGTCCGAGGTCATGGCGGTGTTCTGCCTCGCGTCCGACGCCGCGGACCTTGCGGACCGCCTCGCGCGCATCACCTTCGGCTACACCTACGAGCGCAAGCCCATCACCGTCGCGGACCTCGGAGCTCAAGGCGTCATGACGATGCTGCTCAAGGACGCGATCAAGCCGAACCTCGTCCAGACCATCGCGGGAACGCCGGCCCTCATCCACGGCGGCCCCTTCGCGAACATCGCCCATGGCTGCAATTCGGTCATCGCGACGACGACGGCGCGCCGCCTCGCCGAGATCGTCGTGACCGAGGCGGGGTTCGGAGCGGATCTGGGCGCGGAGAAGTTCGTGGACATCAAGGCGAGGTACGCGGACGTGGCGCCGTCCGTCGTCGTCCTCGTGTCGACGGTGCGTGCCCTCAAGATGCACGGCGGCGTGCCGAAGGACTGCCTCGGCGAGCCCGACGTCGACGCCCTCCTCCGGGGAGTCCCGAACCTGGCGCGGCACGTCGCGACCGTTCGCCGGTTCGGCCTCGAGCCGGTCGTCGCCGTCAACAAGTTCTCCTCCGACAGCCCCGACGAACTCGCCGCCGTGCTCGCGTGGTGCTCAAAGGCCGGGGTCCGCGCGGCGATCGCCGATGTGTGGGGCCGCGGCGGAGGGGGCGACGGCGGCGACGAGCTCGCGCGCGAGGTCCTCGCCGCGCTCGAGACCCCTGGGCAATGCCGCCAGCTCTATCCGCTCAGCCTCCCCCTCGACGAGAAGATCCGCACGATCGTGCGCGAGGTGTACGGCGGCGCGGACGTCGAGTTCTCCGACCTCTCGCGGCGCCAGCTCACCCAGATCGAGGAGAACGGCTGGGGCACGCTTCCCGTCTGCATGGCGAAGACCCAGTACTCCTTCACCGACGACGCGTCGCGGCTCGGCGCCCCCGAGGGCTTCACCGTGCACGTCCGGGAGCTGTGGCCAAGAACCGGCGCGGGCTTCGTCGTCGCCGTCACGGGAGCGCTCATGACGATGCCCGGGCTCCCGACGCATCCGGCCGCGCTGCGCATGCGGCTCGACGACGACGGCAATGCGGTGGGCCTCTTCTGACCCGGCCTCGACGCGGCGCTGGACAAGGCGGAGGCCGAGGGAACGCCCCCCATATGCAGCGCTCCCTCGACCTCTTTTCCTGCATTTTCCCGTTGGTGCCTGGACACGAAGATACATGCGCTATCCATGCTCCGCCACGAGGATATCGGCCACGGGGTTCACTCTCCAACGGTGACCTGTATCGTCATATGAGACACAGCTATCCACATGGGGGATGGCCCGAGGGGCGAATGACATGCAGCTGCGCGAACTCAGCGGCCTGACCGGCGTGCCCATCGCGAGCATCAAGTTCTACCTGCGCGAGGGCCTGCTCCCGCCCGGGCGGCGGCTCACCGCGACGCGCTCGGACTACGGCGAGGCGCACGCGCGCCGCATCGCCACGATCCAGACCCTGCGCGGGGTCAATGACCTCAGCATCGCCCAGATCCGCGCCATCACCGCCCTCATCGACGCCGGCGCGAGCCGGGTCGAGATCATGAAGTCGCTCCAGCGCGAGGTCCAGTCGCTCGGCGAGCCCGTGCCCGGGCGCACCGAGGCCGGCAACGCCGTCGTCGCCCTGCGCGGCTGGCCCGACGTGCCCACCGCCGCCCGAGGCGCCCTCGACGCCCACCTCGAGGAGATGGACCGCCTCGGGATCGCCGTCCCGCTCTCGGCCCTGGACGTCTACAGCCGGGCCGTGGACCTCATCGCCCACGTCGACCTCGACGACGCCGCCTCCGCCGAGAACCTCGACGCCCTCGTCGCCCGCGTCGCCGTCGGCATGCACATGCGCCGCGAGCTCGTCCTCAAACTCCTCGCCCTCGCCCAGACCAGCCGATCCATCGCGATGTACGGCCGCGCGCCCGGTCCGAACGGGGCGCTCCCGCCCGGCCCGGACGTGCCGACGAGCCAGGTCACTGCCTAGGCGTCGGCCACCACGGCCGCCCCGTCCGGCTTGATGTTCTGGTTGATGTGGAAGAAGTTGTCCGGATCGTACTTCGCCTTCACTTGAGCCAGCCGGGCGTAGTTCGCGGCATAGTTGTCCTCGATCCGGGACCGGTCGTCCGCGTCCTGGAAGTTGATGTAGCCGCCGGGCTCTGAGTACTCGTGCAGCGCGCTCCAGTAGCTGCGAGTCCACTCGATGTTGGACTCGCTGTCCGCGGCGTCCTCCCAATGCGAGGCAATCACGGGAGCGAACGCGGCGTTCCTGTACGGGAACGCTGTAGCGTCGGGAGCGACTCTTTGGACAGCACCGTCGATCGGGTAGAAGTGGTTGGCGGTCACCGCGCCGGGCATGGTGTTCGCGAATTCCGACGCGACCCGCAGGATGTCGTCAGACAATTCCCGTGCGAAGTCGGCCTTCCAGTAGGCCAGCAGACCCGGGTGGAAGAACGGATCGAAGGCGACATTGAGCGCCGGGTAAGGCATGGGCCCGACCATCGACCCGACCGACGGGGCCGCGTCGAAGACCGGCTTCCACCGGGCCTCGCCCTCCGCCACATCGCCCGTCCACATGCCGACGATTTGGGCGACGGGCTTGCCGTGCCACTCCTCGGGAAGGAAGGGCACCGGTGCCCCGAGGTGGTAGGCGTAGAAGGCACCGAACTCTTCGGGCTGGGACGCGAGCCATTCCCGGTAGAACTCGCCCACCGCGATGCCCTCGGACGCGGGGAAGATGACGACTCCCCCGTAGACCATGTCGAGGGGATGGAGCCGGAACTCGAACGACGTCACGGCCCCGAAGTTCCCCGTGCCGCCACGCAACGCCCAGAACAGGTCTGGGTTCTCCGTCTCGCTCGCCGTGACGAAGCTCCCGTCAGCCAACACGACGTCGGCGGAGATGAGGTTGTCGCACGCGAGCCCGTATTTCCGGGCGAGGTAGCCGATCCCGCCGCCGAGCGTGAGGCCGGCGACCCCCGTGGACCCGATGATGCCGCCTGTGCTTGCGAGGCCGAAGGCGTGGGTCGCGTGGTTGTAGTCCGCCCACGTCGTCCCGGCCTCGGCCCGGGCAGTGCGGGTCGCGGGGTCGACGCGCACGCCGCGGCGCGCCGAGAAGTCGAGGACGAGCCCGCCGTCGACCGTCCCGAAGCCGGGGGCGCTGTGCCCGCCGCCCCGCAGCGCGAGGTCAAGGCCCTGTTCGCGCGCGAAGCGAATCGCAGCCATGACGTCTGCGACCTGCGAGACGCGCAGCACAGCGGCAGGGCGTCTGTCGACCATGCCGTTGAAGACGGCACGCGCCGCGTCGTATTCGGGATCCCCGCTCTCGATGACCTGCCCGCGCACCTGTTCGCGCAGCGCGTCAAACCGCTCGGTGCCCATGGTTCGCTCCAGAACTTCTCATGAGACCGATTGGCGCGCGCGCCCGTAGCATCCCCAGCCAGACGACGCGCGGTGACAGGAACGGTGTACGCCGCGCCCGGCGCGGCGTCAATGAGGGACGCGGCGGTTTTCCCCGGCACGGGCGACGCCGGAGCTCCCCCACGGTTGCGCCGTCACCTCCGCAGGGGTGGGGCGACGCCAACCTCCTCATGTTCCATTCCGAACTCCCCTACTTCAAAAGGGTCGACGGCGCGACACGCCGACGATTCCACACGACACGGCGCGCCTTGAAGGTTGAAGCCGGGGAGCTTCGCGCAAGAGTTGGGGAGAGCGGCGGACGACGACGGGGCTCGGCTACGCGAGCAGCTTTCCCCAGCGGGGGTCGAGCAGCGGGGCGCCCGCGAGCTGGAGGCAGCGCCACAGCGTGACGGCCACCGAGTCGAGCGCAGCCACCCCGGTCTCCTCCTCGACGCGGGCCACGACCGGAGCGCCGTAAAGGTTCGTGCACAGGTAGACGAGCGCGTCCGGATGTTCCGCCGCAAGCTCGAGGGACCCGGGGACGAGTTCCGCCGGGGCGACGCGCCCGAACGACTCGTTGTCGCTGAGCCCGAGCGCGCGATGGCCCGCCACGCGGATCCCCTCCGCCGCGAAGCGAACCGCGACCTCGAGATTGACGTCCGCCGTGTACGGGGTCACGAGACCGATCGACCGCGTGCCGAACTCGCGGAACGCGTCCAGGTACGCGAGGGTCGAGGTCGTCGCCGGGACACCCGTGGCCGCCGTGATCTCGGCGACGATCTCGCGGTCGTGTTCGGGCCCGAGCCACGAGCCCGACGTCCCGTTCCACGCGATGACGTCGACGTCCGCCGTCGCAAGAAGCTCCGCGGCGCGGCGCATGCCCTCGACGTCGAACTGCTGGTCCGAGCCCGAGTCGAGCGCGATCCGGGTCACGGGGATGCGCGTCGAATGGATCGTCACATCGTCCCTGTCGCCGAGAATGCGATAGCTCATGGGCTCGAGACACGTGTTCGACGACGGCACAATCATGCCGATGCGCGTCCGGCGGGCGGGCTTCGTGCGCAGCATCGTCACTCCCCCTCCCCCGCGCGAGAACCGACGACGACGGCGAACTCGCCCAGCGCCGCCGTCCGTCCGTCCCCGGCGAGCCCCGCGACGGATGCCGCCGCTGCGTTGGCCTCCCGGTAGCCGCGCCGCGGCACGAAGCGCCCCACAGGCCCCGGGTCGTGGAAGCCGTCCTCGTCGAGGACCACGCGGCCGCCAGCGACGACGACTTGGGGCCAGCCGCGCAGCTCACGCCCGTCGAAGGGTGAGAAGTCGGTGCCCATGTGGAGGGCCCCGCCGTCGACCGTTCGGGCCTCGGCAGGGTCGAAGACCACGAGGTCGGCGTCGCAGCCGGGAGCGATCGCTCCCTTGCCCGGGAGGGCGTTGATCCTCGCGGGCGCGGCCGAGAAGACGTCGACGAAGCGCTCGAGGAGGCCCGCGTCGTCGGCCGCCAAGTCCGCGCTTCCCAGTCGTTCGGCCAGCGCCGTGAACGCGACGGCCATGCGGGTCTCGACGCCCGGCAGGCCGTGCGGCATCTGCCGCACGTCGTCGGTGCGCTCTCGCTTCTGCGTCAGGTCGTAGCACGAGTGATCGCTCGAAACGGTGTGGATCGAGCCGCCCGCGAAGCGCCCGCGGAGCGCGGCGACCGCCTCGGGCGAGCGCATGGGCGGGCAGCACGCGAACCACTCGGGGAAGCGCGACGAGTACACGCCGTCGTCGAGCACGAGGTAGTGCGGGCAGGTCTCGGAGAGGATGTCGAGGCCGCGCGCGCGGGCCTCCGAGACAAGGTCGACGGCGCCCGGCGTGGACTGGTGGACGAAGTAGACCGGCGCGCCCGTGTACTCGGCCATCGCGATGACCTCGCGCACGGAGGCCTCCTCCGCGAGCTCGGGGCGGGTCTCGTGCAGGTGGCCGATCCCGATCGTGCCGGCGTCGGCGTGCGCCTGGGTGCAGTCGACGATCATCGCGTCGTGCTCGGCGTGGATGTACGTGAGCCCATCGAGTCGGACCATCTCGCGCATGACCTTGAGCACGGTGTCGTCGTCCGCGATCGTCGTGCCCCGGTTCGTCATGTACATCTTGACGGACCGGATTCCGAGCGCCGCGAGCTCCTCGAGCTGGGCAGGCACCGTCTCGTCCCAGCGCACGACCGAACCGTGGAGCGCGACGTCGCACCGCGCCGCCTGGGCCAAGGCGAGCTTGTTCTTCGCGGCCTCGAGCGGGGTCTCCGACTCGTCGCGCGGAATGCCGAAGTCGAGGATCGTCGTCGTGCCGCCCCAGAGGGCGGCCGTCGAGGTGACGGCAAAGTCGTCGAGCGTGCGGAACCGGCCCGTCGTCTGAGCCACGTGGCAGTGGCCGTCGACGCCGCCCGGGATGACGGCGCGGCCGGCCGCATCAACGACGCGCTCGGCAGCGGGAACCGGGGCGGCGGCGTCGAGGACGGCCGCGATGCGGCCCCCGTCGACGACGACGTGCGCGGCCTGGGTGCCCCACGAGTTGACGACGAGGCCGTTGGAAATGACGAGATCGGCCATCAGACGCTCCCCGCCGCCGACGGGGCCGCGACGGGCGGCTGCCCCTGCACGGCGAGCTGGGCGGCGTCGAGCGCGGCGTCGAGTGCGGGGCTCAGGCCAGCGCGCCGCTTGGGCGGCGGCGCCGCGAACGAGCCCGCGCGATGCGCACCCGAGCGGAGCCCCACGACAGCCTCGGCAAGGCGCACGCCCGCGCCGATCCCGTCGACGACCGGGACCGGGATCTCCGACGCGACGTCGCGCGCAAGGCCCGCAAGGGGCGCCCCGGCGAGGATGACGACGTCGGCTCCGTCCTCCGCGACGGCGAGTCGCGCGAGCTCGACGAGGGTCGGGCGGAAGTCGTCCTGGACGCTCCCGATGCCCCGAAGCGCCTCCTTGATCGATCGGATCGACGCAAGCCTGCTCCCGAAGCCGAAGCGCTCGACGCAATCGCGGTACCACGCCGTGATGCGATCCGAGATCGCGATGATCGAGAAGCGATGCCCCTGGAGCGCGGCCGCGCACAGCGCCGCCTCGGTGATCCCGATGACCGGGACGTCGACGAGTTCCTTGAGCGCCGGCATGCCCGGGTCGCCGAACGCGGCGACGACGACGCCGTCGATTCCGCTGACCTCGCCGCAGTGCTCGGCGATGACCTCCGCCACGGCCGTCGCCGCAAGAAGTGATTCGAAGCGGGTCTCGATGTATTCGACGCCCCTGGGCGCGGTGCACACCGTCAGCTCGGTCGAAGGGCCGGCCGACCGCTCCGCTTCGGCGCGGATGAGGTCGGTCACCTCTTCGCTGATGTTGGGGTTGACGACGAGAAGTCTCATGCGTGGTTCCTTGCGTGAAGATGTAGGGGCGGCAGGCCGCCTCCCGTAGTGTCGGGTCGGCTGAGCGATGTCAGGTCGTCTCCGGGTACTGCTCCCGGTACTTGCCAATGTGATGAGCCGACTGCGCTGCGGCTCGCTCCGGGTCGCCGCTCGCGATCGCCGCGAGGAGATCGCGATGCTCCTGCACGAGCTCGGGCAGGTCCGTGACGTGGCGGAACAGCCAGTGCATGCGGCCCTGGAGGGGCTCGAGGGCCGAACGGAGGAAGCCGTTGTCCGCGATCCGCGTGACCTCGTCATGGAACTCGCTGTTCGCACGATGCGCTTCGTTGATGCTGCCGCGGGCCAAGGCATCCGCGGCGCGGTCAAGGAGAGCACCGAGCTTCGCGATGTCCTCGGGCGTGGCCCGCTGCGCGGCAAGCCGACACGCGAGCACCTCGAGCGAAAGCCGCACGTCGAAGAGATCCTCGACGTCCTTTTCGCTCAACGAGGCGACGACCGAGCCGCGCGAAGCCCGCTCAGCCAAGATGCCCTCCTGCACGAGCATCCTCAAGGCCTCGCGCACAGGGAGCCGCGAGACGTTGAACTCGGCCGCGAGATCGCGTTCGATGAGTCGCGTGCCGGGCGCGTAGTGGCCTTCGAAGATCCGGGTCCGCAGCGTGTCTCGGATGACTTCGCGCAGAGGTCGATCGCGCTGCGGTTCCTCAACAGGCTGTGCCATGCCGGCTCCTCCTCGGGTCAGGCTGCGTTCGCGCGCAGCGCGGTGATGGTTCCATTCGACCACGATCCGGGCGGCCGGCCACCGGCTGACGCCACGCCAGCGGCGGCCGCCGCCCGCCGTGGGCTCACACCGGGAGCCGCTTGCTGTAGTCAAGGGCGAGGACGGAGACGCCCATGATGATCGCCGATCCGACGAAGTACAGGAGCGCCCACGTGTACCCGCCGGTCGCGCCGACGATGAAGCCGACGGCGATCGGCGTCACGAAGCCGGCGATGTTGCCGCTCAGGTTCATGGCGCCGCCCAGGACGCCCGCGTTCGTGCGGCCGCCGAGCGTCGCAGGGACGGACCAGAAGAGGCCGACCCAGCGGAGGAAGAAGAGCACCACCGAGAGAAGGGCGACGGCGGTGATCGGGTCCCCGACGATGGTCACCCCGACGAGGCCCGCCGCGACGATGACGCTCGAGGCGCCCAGCAGCGAACGCATGACCACATTCGCGCCGTAGCCCTTGGCGCGGAGCCGGTCGGCGAGCGAGCCGCCGAGGATCTCGCCCACGAAGCCCGCACCGAAGATCACGAACGTCGACCAGCCGATCGAGTTGAGGTTGAAGTGCTTGGCCTGGGACAGATACAGCGGGCCCCACGTGAGGAGGCCGTAGAACACGCCGTTGAAGCCGAGCCAGCCGAGGCACATGGCCCAGAACGAGCGGAACCTGAGGTACGGCAGAAGCGCCCGCCGGGACGTGCCGCCAACGGCCTTCGCCGCTTCATCCTCGGCCGCGTGCGACGCCTCGATGTACTCCGCCTCGGCGTCGTTGACCGCGCGGTGCTGGCGCGGGTTGTCCCGCACGTACCACCAGATGAACGCGCCGAGGGCCGCGGTCGCGATGCCGGCGATGATGAACGCCATGCGCCAGCCGCCGAACGAGGCGATGAGCCACGTGATCAGGATGCCGCCCACGCCGGCGCCGAGCGGCGCGCCCGCGTCGAGGATCGTGGCGCCACGGCCACGCTCCTTCGAGTGCATCCAGATGGCGTTGAGCTTGCCGCCGGCGGGCATGACGCCGGCCTCCGTGACGCCGATGCCCATCCGCGCGATGAACATGCTCACGAACCCGCCGGCGAGGCCCGACGCAGCGGTCGCCGCGCCCCAGCCGACACACGACGCCGTGACGACCTTGCGCGGGCCGAAGCGGTCGATGAGCCAGCCGACGGGCACTTGCATGAGCGCATAGGTCCAGAAGAACGCGGACAGCAGAAGGCCCACGAGCTCGGGCGTGAGATTGAACTCCTTCTGGATGATGGGAAGGGCCACCGAGATCGAGCCGCGGTCAACGTAGTTGACCGACACGAGAACGAGCAGCAGGACGAAAAGCTTCCAGCGAACGTTTGTGCGCTTGGCCGAGGCAGCGGTCGCGGTGCCCGCGGAGCGCTTCGGCGAGGTTTCCTCTTGAAGGGACACGTGTCCTCCTTCACGACAATGGGAAAGGCCTGACGGGCTGAGGGCCGACCGGCCAAGGGAGGTGCGCAACGGAGATTTGGGATCCCAAGTCGGGATCCCAAATGAACGATAGACCGTGACCCGGACCACAGTCAAGACTTTGGGATCCCCAATTGGGATCCCGAACTCCCGTTGCGCCGTCACCTTTCAGTGGTTCCCTCCGCTGCGCGGTCACGTCCGCAGGGTGCACACCCTGCGGACGTGACCGCGTGAAGAAGAGAAGAGGCCCCCGCCCCCCCTCGGAAGGGATACGAGGGCCTGCGCCCGGATGGCGCGCGCCGCCGTGGCCCGTTCAGCGGACGACGGCGGCACGCGACTCGGCGGCCGAGAGGCCTAGCGCTCCAGGTCGCCGCGGATGAAGGCCTCGACCTGGGCGCGGGCGATGTCGTCGGCGCGCTGCTCGGGCGGGGACTTCATGAAGTACGCGCTCGGGGACGTGAGCGGACCGCCGATCCCACGGTCGAGGCCGATCTTCGCCGCACGCACGGCGTCGATGATGACGCCGGCCGAGTTCGGCGAGTCCCACACCTCGAGCTTGTACTCGAGCGAGACCGGCGCGTCGCCGAAGTTGCGGCCCTCGAGCCGCACGAAGGCCCACTTGCGGTCGTCGAGCCACTCGACGTAGTCGCTCGGGCCGATGTGCACGTCCCGCTCGGCGAGCTCGGCCTCGACGTTCGAGGTCACGGCCTGGGTCTTGGAGATCTTCTTCGACTGGAGCCGCTCGCGCTCGAGCATGTTCTTGAAGTCCATGTTGCCGCCCACGTTGAGCTGGTACGTCCGGTCGACGGTCACGCCGCGGTCCTCGAAGAGCTTCGCCAGCACGCGGTGCGTGATCGTCGCGCCGATCTGGCTCTTGATGTCATCTCCCACGATCGGCACCCCGGCCTCGGTGAACTTCTGCGCCCACTCGGGCGTACCGGCAATGAAGACGGGCAGCGCGTTCACGAACGCGACGTGCGCGTCGATCGCGGCCTGCGCGTAGAACTTCGCGGCCCTCTCCGAACCGACCGGGAGGTAGCACACGAGGACGTCGACCTCGGCCTCCCTGAGGGCGGCGACGACGTCGACCGGCTCAGCGTCCGACTCCTCGATGGTCTCGCGGTAGTACTTGCCGAGGCCGTCGAGCGTATGGCCGCGCTGCACCATGACGCCCGTCGGCGGGACGTCCGCGATCTTGATCGTGTTGTTCTCGCTCGCGAGGATCGCCTCGGAAAGGTCCACCCCGACCTTCTTGCCGTCGACGTCGAAGGCCGCGACGAATTCGAGGTCACTCACGTGGTAGTCGCCGAACTTCACATGCATGAGGCCGGGAACCGTGTCCTCCGGGTTCGCGTCGCGGTAATAATGCACGCCCTGGACGAGCGAAGCGGCGCAGTTGCCCACGCCGACGATGGCCACACGGATCGGATTCTCAGACACGGTTCTCCTTGCAGATGAAAGACCTCGCCGCACACAGCTCGGCGTCGAGGGCGCACTGCCATCGTAACGAACCACGCGTCGCGCGGCGGGCCTACACTCGTCACAGATGGTTCATGAGGAGGGGTCATGGCACGCCGCACGAAAAAGAAATGGAAAGACCTCAGCCCAGGCAGGCGCTTCGGAGTCGCGCTGGCCGCCGGAGCCGAGCTCGCTCTCAAGGTCCTCGCGTGGCGAGACCTTGCCCGACGGCAGCCGGACGAGGTGCACGGGCCCAAGGCCGCGTGGTTCGCGGCCACGTTCGTCAACACCTTCGGCCCGATCGCCTACTTCCTGTTCGGCCGAAAGCGGCCCGCGTCGACCCCGGTCAAGGTGACGCACCGCTGACGGAGGCGGCCACGCGTTGGGGAAGATCTGGCCACGCGTTGCCCCCAGGCAACCCGCGGCCACGTCCCGCCCGACGCGTGGCCAGACCGCCCGAATCAGCGGCCCGCGAGGATCCGATCGATCTCGGCGAGCTCGTCGTCGAGGAACTCGGGTCCGGCGAGCGCGCCGAGCGAGTCTTCGAGCTGCGCGACCGACGACGCCCCGATGAGCGCCGACGTCACGGGCGCGGCTCCCGAGGGCTGCGGGCGGAGGACCCACGAGATGGCCATCTGCGCGAGGGTCTGGCCGCGGCCGGTCGCGACGCCGTCGAGCGCCCTCACCATCGCGAGCTTGTCCTCCGTGAGCGACGAGGACCGAAGGAAGTGTTCCTTCGCGGCGCGCGAATCTTCGGGCACGCCTTGGAGGTAACGGTTCGTGAGGAGCCCCTGGGCGAGTGGCGAGAAAACGATCGATCCTGCCCCGACCTCGTCGAGCGCCTGGTACAGGTTGGGGCTCCCCTGCTCGGTCCACCGGTCGGCCATCGAATAGCGCGGCTGGTGGATGAGCAGCGGCGTTCCGAGATCCGCGAGGATGTGCGCGGCTTCGAGCGTCTGCTGGGGAGTGTACGAGGAGATGCCCGCATACAGGGCTCGCCCCGAGCGCACGGCGTAGTCGAGTGCCCCCATCGTCTCCTCGAGCGGCGTGTCCGGGTCGGGGCGGTGGCTGTAGAAGATGTCCACGTACTCGAGGCCCATGCGCTTGAGCGACTGGTCGAGACTCGAGATCAAGTACTTCCGTGACCCCCATTCGCCGTAGGGGCCGTCCCACATCAAGTAGCCGGCCTTCGTCGAGATCACGAGTTCATCGCGATACGGCCGGAAGTCCTCGCGCAGGTGGCGCCCGAAGTTCGATTCGGCGCTTCCGGGCGGCGGTCCGTAGTTGTTGGCGAGGTCGAAATGGGTCACGCCGAGATCGAAGGCACGGCGCAGGATGGCGCGCTGCTCCTCGTGGCGCTTGTCGTCGCCGAAGTTGTGCCAGAGGCCGAGGGAGATGGCGGGGAGTTTGAGTCCGCTGCGCCCGACCCGGTTGTACTGCATGGATCCGTAGCGGCTGGAGTCTGCGATGTACGTCACGGCGTTCATCGTAGGGGGTAAAGGTTCACCATGAGAGTGCGACCGAAGCGTGACTCATCGGAGTGGCCGTGCTAGAAACGCAAAGTCAGCCGGAAAACGATAGCTCTCTTCGTCAAGCGCACAACGCACAAGGAGAAGTCATGGGATTCTTTGGATTTCTGATCCTCGGCCTCATCGCCGGGGCCATCGCGAAGGCCATCATGCCGGGACGTCAGGGCGGAGGCTGGTTCTCGACGCTCATCCTGGGAGTCGTCGGGGCATTCGTGGGCGGCTGGCTCGGCGGCCTCATCTTCCACGAGGACCTCATCAGGTCCTTCTGGAGCGTCACGACGTGGATCACCGCGATCGTCGGGTCGCTCATCGTCCTGTTGATCTGGGGTGTCATCACGAAGCGCCGCGTCTGAGCGAGCGGCCCGCGCGTCATCCGGCGAGGACGACGGCGCCGCGTCCCGGAAACGTGATCAGCGTGCCCTCCGCGCGGATCGCCTCGTGCGTGGCCACGACGGCGCGCCGGTCCGAACCGCCGTCGAGCCGTACCTCTGCGCCGCCTGGGCCGAGGCACGCCGCGACCGATGCGCCGGGACGGCTCCACGCGATCCAGCGGTTCCCCTCTGCACCGCCCCACCGCACGGTGGTTGCGTCGAGCGGCGCATCCCACAGGCCCGGCAGCTCTCGTCGCACCGCGATGAGCCGCCGGTACAGCGCGAGAAGGCGCGCGCCGTCGTCGGTCGTCGCCTCGCCCCAGTCAAGCGTCGAGCGCAGCCGCGTGGCAGGATCCTGCGGGTCCGGGACGAGGGCGGGGTCCCATCCCATGCGCTCGAACTCGCGCAGGCGCCCCTCGGCCGTGGCCCGGGCGAGCTCCGGCTCCGGGTGCGATGTGAAGAACTGCCACGGGGTGCGGGCCCCGAACTCCTCGCCCATGAAGATCATGGGCGTGAACGGCGAGGCGAGCGTGAGCACGGCGGCGACGGCGAGCCCGTCGTAGCCGAGGAGCGCGCCCGGCCGGTCGCCCGCCGCCCGGTTCCCCACCTGATCGTGGTTCTGGCTGCACACAACAAGCCGCTCGGGTCTGATGACCGCCGGGTCGAGCGGGCGGCCATGACGGCGGCCGCGGAAACTCGAATGCGTGCCGTCGTGGTAGTAGCCGTCCCGGACGACCTTCGGCAACGCGCCCTCGTCGGCGAAGTCCTCGTAGTAGCCCTGGGTCTCGCCGGTGAGAGCCACGTGGACGGCGTGGTGGAAGTCGTCGTTCCACTGCGCGTCGATGCCGCACCCTCCGCGTTCCCGCGGCGACACGACGCGCGGATCGTTGAGGTCCGATTCGGCGATGAGCACCTTGGTCCGCCCCGTGGCCGCCTCGACGTCGTCGGCCAGACGCGAGAACTCCTCGAGGAGCGAGACCGCGCGTCGGTCCACGAAGGCATGCACGGCGTCCAGCCGGAGGCCGTCCACGTGGTAGTCCTCAAGCCAGAGCCGCGCGTTGTCGAGGATGAACGCGCGCACCTCGTCCGAACCCGGCCCGTCGAGGTTGACGGCCTCGCCCCACCCGGTCCCGATCCCGTCGAGCAGATAGGGTCCGAAGCGCGGAAGGTAGTTCCCGCTGGGCCCCAGGTGGTTGTAGACGACGTCCTGGATGACGCCGATTCCGTGCGCGTGCGCGGCGTCCACGAACCGCTGATACGCGGCCGGACCGCCGTACCCTTCGTGCACGGCCGACCACAGGACGCCGTCGTAGCCCCAGTTGTGCGGCCCGTTGAACGCGTTGACGGGCAGGAGCTCGACAAAGTCGACGCCGAGATCCGCGAGATAGGCGAGGCGGCCGGCGGCGGCGTCGAGCGTCCCCTCGGGCGTGAACGTGCCGAGGTGCAGCTCGTACAGGACCGATCCCGCGAGCGCGCGGCCCGTCCATGCGGCATCCAGCCACGCGTGCCGTCCCGGGTCGAAGCCTGCCGAGAGGGCGTGGACGCCGTCGGGCTGTCGCAGGGACCGCGGGTCCGGGAACGGCCCGTCTCCGTCCACGACGTACCCATAACGGGCCCCGGCCGTGAGCGCGGCCGCGACGCGCTCGGTGTGCCCGGCCGGCACGCCCCGCCATCCCCCACCAAGATCGTCGAGCGCGATCCGCTCGTCACCCAGGACGAGCGCGATCGAGCGAGGCCGCGGCGCCCAGACCGCCCCAGTCCCGCGTGCCGCGGCGTTGTGCGCGGAGCCGTCCGCAGAGCGAGCGGTCATGGCGTCGCCTCCGGGACGAGGAGCGCGACGGGAAGGGCCGCGAACGCGTCCGCAAGGTGCACTCGACCCGCCTCGTGCTCGGCTCCCGTGAGCTCGTCGCGAGTCGGCCACGGAAGCACGACGCCGGTGTCTCCCCATCCGCCGCCGCGTTCGAGTCCCGCGGGGAGCCGGGTCGCGAGGGCGACGGCGCCCCGCGCCCCGCGCCGGAACCCCACCGCGTGCCGTGACGCAGGGCCGACGGCGTCGAGCGGAACGTAGCCGTCGAAGAGTTCAGGCCGGTCGCGCCGGAGCCGCAGGGTCCGGGAGACGACGAGGAGCTTCGCCTCGGGAGAGGTCGGGGACGGTACCGGGGCGCCAGCGTCGAGCGCCTCGAGAGCCGCCTCGCGTGCGGCGAAGTCCACTGGACGGCGGTTGTCGGGGTCCGCGAGGGAGCGGTCCCAGAACTCGGCCCCCTGGTAGACGTCGGGCACCCCGGGGCCGGCGAGCTGGACGAGTTTCGCGGACAGTCCGTTCGACGCCGCGAACGGCTCGATGCGGGCGACGAATCCGCCCACGAGATCATGGACAGCCGGGTCGCTGGCCGCAGCCTCCGCGATCGCCCGGACGCGCGCTTCGAAGCCCGGCTCGGGGTCGGTCCACGTCGTGTGCAGGGCGGACTCGCGCGCGGCCTTGATCGCGTAGGCCGCCAGGCGTTCGGCGTCGGCCGGCCATGACCCGACGACCGCCTGCCACACGAGGTTCGCGAACTGCCCGTCCTCGAGCGGGAAGCGCCCGAGGAGCCGTGGAAGAAGCTCCGCCCATTCGTCCGCGAGCTCGGACAGGACGCTGATCCTGGCCCGGGTGTCTTCGCTCCGCTTCGTGTCGTGGGTCGTGAGGGTCGTCATCGAGTGCGGGGCCTTCCGCTCGCGCTCCCCCGTGCGGGCGTGGAACTCGTCGAGGCCGATCGCGAAGCGGGCCGGGTCCGTGCCGACCTCGGTGAGGGTCCCGAGCCGCGTGAACCGGTAGAATGCCGTGTCCTCGACGCCCTTCGCCATGATCATGCCCGTGGTCTGCTGGAAGCGGCGCGAGAGCTCGGTGTGGGGGTCGGCGAGCAGAGGCTCGAGCGCGGCGATCGTGTCCGCGAGGTCCGGGCGCTCCTTCGCGGCGTCGTCGCAGGCCTCGCGGATCACGGCAATCCCCTCGGGGACCTCGGGAAGGTACGTGCGGTAGATGGAGAACGCGGCAGCGATCTCGGCGAGGGCTTCCGCCGTCGTCTGCGGCTCCGCGAGCGCGGCCGGAAGCTCGCTCCGGCCTCCGAGCGGCGCGCTGGTCACGCCGGACGACGACGTCGGGCCGGCCCCCGCGCCCAGGACCGCGGGCGAGGCGAGCGACGCCGTCGCCGCGTGGGCCGCGGGCACGAGCCGCGCGAGCCTCAGGATCTCGGCTCGAAGGTCCTGAGCGGCGATCTGCCGTCTGGTACCGCGGGCGAGCTCGGTGAACCGGTCCCGAGCCGCACGGGTTCCCCTCCCGGCCGCCGGCTCGCCGCCTTCCGCGCGTTCCGCCCCCGCGGCGGGGCCGAGCGATGCGTCGAGGGTGTCGAGCACGGCCTCGCCCTCCGGATCGGTGAAGAGGCGATCGACGAGTCCGAGGGCGTCGTAGCCCGTTGTGCCTTCGCACGAGAACGCGTCCGGGAGCTGCTCGTCCGCCTCGAGGATCTTCTCCACGATCGTGTAGGCGCCGCCCGTCACGCCACGCAGCCTCTCGAGGTAGCCGATCGGGTCCGCGAGTCCGTCCGGGTGATCGATGCGCAGGCCATCGACGAGGCCCTCCTTGAACCACCGCGCGATCTCGGCGTGGGCGGCCTCGAAGATGCTCGGATCCTCGACCCGTAGGCCCGCGAGGCTCTTGACCGTGAAGAAGCGCCGATAGTTGAGGCGCTCGTCGCCCTCGCGCCACGGGATGAGCGCGTAATGCTGCCGGGCCGCGACCTCTCGCGGCGAGTCCCCCGGTGCTGCCGAGCCTGTGGCGATCGGGAGCGCGAGGTCCCCGAGGAGCAGCCGATCCCCCTCGACGCGCAGCCGGTCTAGATCGTCGTCGCTCGCGAGGAGCGGAAGGAGCACGCGCCCGTCGCCGGCGTCCCAGTCGACGTCGAACGCCTCCGCCCACGCCGAGTCCCGCCCCTCGGCGAGAAGCGACCACCACCACGCGTTCTGCTCGGGGACGGCGATCCCCACGTGGTTCGGGACGATGTCGACGAGCACTCCCATTCCCAGGGCATGTGCGGCGGCAGAGAGCCGTTCGAGGCCTTCTCGCCCGCCGCGGTCGGGGTCAACGCGCGTCGGGTCCGCGACGTCATAGCCGTGCTCCGAACCGCGCACGGCCGTGAGGATCGGCGAAAGGTAGAGCCACCCCGCGCCGAGCCTGTGCAGGTACGGCACGAGGCCGGCCGCGTCATCGAGGGTGAAGCCCGGGCGGATCTGAAGGCGGTACGTCGAGGACGGAACGAGCATGTCAGCGCCTTCCCCGGCGGGTCGTGGGTGCCGGGCGGACGGGCCGCGGCTTCGGCGCGGGAGAGCCGGGCTCCGGTGGCGCCGGCTCGGGCCGGTCGTCCTTCGGCGTGGGGGCCGTCGGTTGAGGCTCTCCGCCCGTGGGCTCGGGCGCGAGGCCCGTCGGCTCCGGCTCCCTGCCGGCCGGCCCCGGCCCCGCGTGCCGCTCGATCACCGCATGCCGCGTGGGATCGGAGGCGAGACGCTGGCCCTCGCTCCGGGCGAGCGCTGCAAGGGACGCCGCGACGGAGTGGTCGACGTCGACCACGGCCGGTTCGTGGGCGCGGAGCACGGCGAGGCTCTTCGCGGCGATCCCGAGCTCAGCCCCGGCCCGGACCTCCTTGCCGTTCGGAAGCGCTCCCGACGTGTCGAGGAGCACGTCCCAGCCGGGGGCGTAGTCGCGCGGTGGGACGCGGAACGCGACCTCGCCGTCGTGCGCATTGAAGTACAGGAGGAAATGCGCGTCCGTGATGGCCCGGCCGCGCCGGTCGACGCCGTTGATGCCGTCCCCATTGAGGAACACGCCCACGGAGCGCCCGAACGCGGTGTCCCAGTCCTCCGGGACCATCGTCTCGCCGTCCGGCCGGAGGAACACGATATCCGATAGCCGCTCCCCCTCGCCGTGCCGCACGGGCTTGCCGATGAAGAACGTGCTCCGCCGGAAAGTCGGGTGCTCGGCGCGCAGCCTCGCGACTGCGGCGGTGAACTCGACGAGCGGCTTGTCCGCCGCGCCCCAGTCGATCCACGTGAGCTCGGAGTCCTGGCAGTAGGCGTTGTTGTTGCCCTGCTGCGCCCGGCCGAGCTCGTCGCCGTGGCTCAGCATGGGGACGCCTTGGGAGAGGAAGAGCGTCGCGAGGAAGTTCCGCTGCTGCCGCGCTCTCAGTTCGAGGACTTTCTCGTCCTTCGTCGGGCCCTCGGCGCCGCAGTTCCACGAGCGATTGTGCGATTCGCCGTCCTGGTTGCCTTCGCCGTTGGCTTCGTTGTGCTTCTCGTTGTAGGAGACGAGGTCTCGCAGGGTGAAGCCGTCGTGCGCCGTGACGAAGTTGATGGATGCAGCCGGGCGCCGGCCGCTGCGCTCGTAGAGGTCCGCGGAGCCCGTGAGCCGGAACGCGAACTCGCCGAGCGTCGCCGGCTCGCCGCGCCAGAAGTCGCGCACCGTGTCCCGGTATTTGCCGTTCCACTCGGTCCACTGCGGCGGGAAGTTGCCCACCTGGTAGCCGCCGGGCCCCACGTCCCACGGCTCGGCGATGAGCTTGACCTGGGACACGACGGGGTCCTGCTGGATGAGCTCGAAGAAGCTCGAGAGCTTGTCCACGTCATAGAACTCGCGCGCGAGCGTTGACGCGAGGTCGAAGCGGAAGCCGTCGACGTGCATCTCCGTGACCCAATAGCGCAGCGAATCCATGAGGAGCTGGAGGGAGTGCGGCTGCCGCGCGTTGAGCGAATTGCCCGTGCCCGTGTAGTCCATGTAGTACTGCGGCGCGTCGTCGACGAGCCGATAGTAGCGCGCGTTGTCGATGCCCTTGAGCGAGAGCGTCGGACCGAGGTGGTTGCCCTCCGCCGTGTGGTTGTAGACGACGTCGAGGATCACCTCGATGTCCGCCTCGTGCAGGGTGCGGACCATCGCCTTGAATTCCTGCACCTGGGACCCGAGGTCGCCGGCGGAGCTGTAGCCCGCGTGCGGGGCGAAGAAGCCAATCGTGTTGTAGCCCCAGTAGTTGTGCAGGCCCTTCTCCTGGAGCGTGTTGTCGTCGACGAACTGGTGCACGGGCATGAGTTCGAGTGCGGTCACGCCGAGCTTCTTGAGATGGGCGACGACGGCGGGGTGCGCGACTCCCGCGTACGTTCCCCGCTGGTTCTCGGGAACCTCGGGGTGCAGTTGGGTGAGCCCCTTGACGTGGGCCTCGTAGATGACGGTCTCGTGGTACGGGACCTTGAGCTGGGTGTCTCCGGCCCAGTCGAAGAACGGGTTGGTCACGACCCCGAGCATCATGTGGGGCGCCGAGTCCTCGTCGTTGCGGCTCATGGGGTCGCCGAACGTGTACGAAAAAAGCGGCTGCGCCCAGTCGAGCTGACCGTGGACCGCCTTCGCATAGGGGTCGAGGAGGAGCTTGGACGGATTGCAGCGCTGCCCCTGTTCGGGATCGTACGAGCCATGCACGCGGTATCCGTAGAGCTGGCCGGGCTGGATGTCCGGCAGATAGCAGTGCCACACGAACCCATCGACTTCGGTCATGGGCGCTCGGGTCTCTCGGCGTTCCGCGTCGAAGAGGCACAGCTCGACGTTCGCGGCGGCCTCGCTGAAGATGGCGAAGTTGGTCCCTGTGCCGTCGAACGTTGCGCCCAGCGGGTAGGACGTTCCGGGCCAGATCTCCATAGGGCTCCTTGCGGATGACGGTGGGCCGTCCCGAGGCCCCGTGCCTCGCATCTTAGCGAGGGGTGATGACGCTCCTGTTACCCGCATGCGCCCGTGTCAGTCCGGAACGGCCTCGAGGACGACGGCGCTGCGCGCCGGAACCACGAAGCGCTCGCCCGCCCCCGTCCGCTCCCCGACGAGGGCGGCCGTGCACGTCGTGAGGATCGTCTCCCACTTGGCGGGAAAGGGCCCGGCGGGGACGAGGTAATCGACGTCGTTGTCCGCGGCGTTCAGGATCACGAGCATGTCCGAGTCGCGCGGCGCCCCGCCAACACCTGGTACGGCGTCGCCGTTGAGGAAGAACGCGAGCGATTTCGCCCAGTCCTCGTCCCAGTCGTTCGTCCCCATCGTCGCGCCGTCGGCGTCGAGCCACACGACGTCCGGCAGCGGATCCCCTTCCGCGGGCGCGACAGGCGTTCCGTCGAAGAAGCTGCGCCGCCGGAATACCGGATGCTGCTTCCTGAGCTCCACGAGGCGCCCGAGAAAGCGGAGAAGGTCGTGGTCGCCGTACTCCCAATCGATCCACGTGGTGCCGTTGTCCTGGCAATAGGCGTTGTTGTTGCCGCTCTGGGTCCGGCCGAGCTCGTCGCCGTGAGAAAGCATCGGCACACCCTGCGAGAGCATGAGGGTGAGGAGGAAGTTCCTCTCCTGGCGCGCGCGGAGCTCGAGGATGTGAGGGTCGTCGGTGGGCCCTTCGACGCCGCAGTTCCATGAGCGGTTGTCGTCCGTTCCGTCACGATTGCCCTCGCCGTTGGCCTCGTTGTGCTTCGCGTTGTAGGAGACGAGGTCGCGAAGGGTGAACCCGTCGTGCACCGTCACAAAGTTGACCGAGGCGGAGGGTCGCCGGCCCTCGTCCTCGTAGAGGTCCGCCGATCCGGCGAGCCGCGTCGCGAGCTCGCGCAGGGTGCCGGGATCGCCCCGCCAGAAATCGCGCATGCAGTCGCGGAACTTGCCGTTCCACTCGACCCACTGCCGGGGGAAGTTGCCGATCTGGTACCCGCCGGGGCCTACGTCCCACGGCTCGGCGATGAGCTTCACCCGAGAGAGCACGGGATCCGCGGCGATGAGCTCGAAGAAGGGCGAGACCATGTCCACATTGCCGTCCTCGCGGGCGAGGGCAGCGGCGAGGTCGAAGCGGAAGCCGTCCACATGCATCTCGGTGACCCAATAGCGGAGCGAGTCGATGACGAGCCGGAGCGCGAGCGGATGCCCGACGTTGAGGGTGTTCCCCGTGCCTGTGTAGTCCATGTAGTAGAACTCGTCCCCGGCCACGAGGTGGTAGTACGCCGCGTTGTCGATCCCCCGGAACGAGAGCGTCGGGCCGAGGTGGTTGCCTTCCGCGGTGTGGTTGTAGACGACGTCGAGGATCACCTCGATCCCCGCCTGGTGGTACGCCTTGACGAGGTCCTTGAACTCCGTGATCTGCTGGCCGCGATCTCCGCTCGAGGAGTAGCCGTTGTGCGGGGCGAAGAAGCCGATCGTGTTGTAGCCCCAGTAGTTGGAGAGCCCCCTGTCGACGAGGACAGGATCCTCGATGAATTGGTGCACGGGCATGAGTTCGACGGCGGTCACGCCGAGCCTCGCGAGATGGCCGACGACGGCGGGATGCGCGGCGCCGCGGTACGTTCCCCGGAGCTCCTGCGGCACGTCGGGGTGGAGCGCGGTGAGGCCCTTGACGTGGGTCTCGTAGACGATCGTCTCGTTGTAGGGGCGGCGAGGCGGCGCGTCCCCCTCCCAGTCGTACTGTCCGTGGTCGCACACGATCGAGAGCATGGCCCGGCCGAGCGAGTCGTGGACGTCCATCGTCTCGGGCTGGCCGAAGACGTGCGCGTGAACCTCTTGCTCGCCACGGTAGATGCCGGCGACAGCCAGGGAATAGGGGTCGAGGAGCAGCTTGGCGGGATTGAACCGGAGGCCGTGTGAAGGGTCCCATGGCCCGTGGACCCGGTAGCCGTAGAGCTGCCCTTCGCCGGCCCCCGGGACGTCGGCCTCCCAGCGGACCGCGCCGTCGGCCTCGCCCGCCCGAGCGAGGTCGACGCACGTCTGTCCGCCCGCCTCGTCGACGAGGCAGACTTCGACGCGTTCCGCCTCCGGGGCGGTCGCGAGCGAGAAGGAGGTTCCCGCCTCGGCAAGGTGCGCACCATACGGCTTTGGCTCCATGAGGCGACCCTATCCCAAGGGGCCGACAGTGTGACCGGGACAGTCCACCGGCCACGTGGCTCGTCACAGTTGGCACAGGGGGCGTCACAAGGTGAAGCTTGCGTAACGCGAATGACACATGTTTGCGTAACCGCTTACACTGGTTCCGGATTTTCGGCGGGGGCCGTAGTAGCAAGGGGCACCATGACCTTCCGTAACCTCGCACTCGGGGACAAGGTCACGTTCGGTGACACCGGTCCCAGGCCATTCAACGTGCGCGCCATCTCACCGGACCAGAGGATGGTCATCCTGAGCCGCCCGGTCGAGGACGGCAGCGCGGTCGAGTACACGATGATCGACTGGGACCGCGACGCTCGCGGCCTCGACGGCACGCACGGGCGCGGCCATCTCCTTGGATCGGGAGTCCACCGCAACCTGTGGCGATTCTTCCGCGGCGTCACGACCGACGCCCCCTCAACGCAGACCGTCATGGACTTCACCAACTGGGTGGGCATCTCCATCGAGGCCGTGAACGGCAAGCCCTAGAACAGCCGTTTTGCCAACACGCCCTCGAGCCAGAATGATGGTTCTGTGTTGGGGGAACACCGGGGAACCGCAGACGACGGCGCCGAGGCGCCGCGTTCGGGGCTGCACCCGGCCGATCTCCCCTTGGCCGATCTCCCGCTGGCCGAGCGGATCCAGCTCGCCCACGCGTTGATCGAATGGATCTCGGCCGAGGCAGGCATTGATCTCCTCCACATCAAGGGCTACGCGGCCGACGGTCGGCTGTACGCGCCCGGGCGGGCAAGCTCCGACGTCGACCTCCTCGTCCGCCCGTCGCACACCACCCGCCTCATCGAGGCGCTCCTCGCCCGCGGGTGGGAGATTGCAGCAACCTTCGAGAGCGGCTCGCTCTTCCACCACGCCATGACCCTCTGGAACGGCCAATGGGGCCACGTCGACATCCACCGGGCCTTTCCGGGTGTTGGCCTCTCCCCCGACCTCTACTTCGACCTGCTATGGTCCGCACGCTCCCACAAGGCGATCGCGAACCGGCAGTGCCGCGTGCCCTCGTTCGACCACCAAGCCCTCATGATCGTCCTGCACGGCGCGCGCGACCCGTTCAGGGGTCCGGACGACGTCCGCTTCGTGCGGGACGCCGTGGGCTCGGAGGGGTGGGCCCGGCTCGAAGCGCTTGCGGGCGACGTCGACGCGCAGCTCGGTCTGGCCGCGGCCACCGGGCGGCTGGACGAGTGGGAGGGCCATCCCGAACGCGGGGTGTGGGATGTGGTGTCCCGCGGCGGGACGCGGGTCGAGCTGTTCGGCGCGCGATGGCGGGCATGCCGGACGGCGCGCGAGCGGTTCGCGCTCGTGCGCTCCGCCGTCGTCGTCAATCGGGACCACCTGCGGATGAAGCTGCTCCGGGAGCCCACGGCGTCCGACTACGGGGCCGAACTGCGGTCGCGGATCATCGAGGTTGTGCGAGCGGTGCCCAGGCGCCGCCGAGCGCGCCGCAGCCGCGCGTGATACCGCGCTCGCGTACCGAGCTAGGCGAGGCGCAGGACCTCGGCCCGGAGCCGCTCGCGGAAGCGCCTCTCGGAGAACCCCTCGACGTGGGAGCGGATGCGCGCGCCGTCCCAGGCCGCGGGGTCGAACGCGCGGACGGCCTCGCGGATTGCCGCCGCCGTCGGCCGTTCGATGAACGTTCCGGTGACGCCCTCGACGATCGTGTCGAGGTAGCCGCCAGCGCGGAGGGCAATGGTCGGCCGCCCCCACGCGCCGCCCTCGAGTGGGGTGATCCCGAAGTCCTCGTGAGACGGCGCCACGAGCGCCTTCGCCGACGAATAGGCCCACCGCATCTGGGCATCGCTCAGGCGCGAGGCCAGGCGGACGTTGCGCGGCCGCGCCGCCTCGAGCGCCTCAGCGAGAGGCCCCGCGCCGATCACGAGGAGGCGCTCGTCGAGGCCGCGGAACGCCTCGATGGCCTGGTCGACGTTCTTGTACGGGAGCAGGCGAGAGACGACGAGGAAGTGCCCACCGTCGCCCACGAAGCCTTCGAGGCCGGGCACGGGCTCTAGCCTCGCTCCCGTATCGACGCTGTGGGGCGGGTGGACGATGTCCGCCTCCACGCCGTAGACCTCGGTGATGCGGTCCCGCACGACGGTCGAGTTCGCGACGTACCGGTCTGCCCCCGCGGCCGCGCGCCGGTCCCACCTAACGAGCAGCGGGCGCAGCGCCGCGAGCGCGAGGCCCCGCGGGCTGCGCCGCCCGGCCTCCCCGAGATACTGGCGCGTGAGGTAGAGCCATCGGGCCGGCGAATGGCAGTACACCAGCATGCGCCCGTCGGAGCGGAATCCGTGTGCCCAGCCACTCGTCGACGCGATGACGACGTCGGCCCGCACCTTGAGCGCGCTCGACGCCGCCGCGAGAAACGGCAGGGCGGCCCGATGGTCGCGGCGGAACAGCGCGACGCGATTGAGTGGCGACGTCACGATCCTGGCCGAGCGGAACTCGGGATAGGTCCCGTCGGGGTCGTAGAGCGTCGTGTAGATCGTCGCGTCGGGGAAGGCGCGGTGCATCGCGAGGACTACCCGCTCAGCCCCGCCCCGCTGCGTCAGATAGTCGTGCGCGATGGCGACGACGGGTTCCTTGTCCCCCATGGTGTTTCCCCCAAGGTGCTGGTCTGAACTGGGTGCTGGTCTGAAACAGTGCTAGAAGGTGGCTTTGGCTCGTTCCGGATAGCGGATCCCGGCGAGGCCGGCGGATTCGACGGCGAGCGCCATGAGCTTTTCGGCGACGGGCCGCGGCATGAAGCGGGCGACGGCGTCGACCGCGCCACCGTAGGCCCGGAGCGTCCGCTCGCTCGCGGCCGTGCTCGCCGCGCGCACGATGCGGTCCCACGCGCCCCGCCCAGCGTCCGCGCCCGGCAGCGCGTCCCGCCCATGGATCTCGAGGAACGTTTCGCGTGCGGCACCCGAGTGAAGCGCGCGAAGAGCCCAGACCGCCGTCGTCGTCGAGGCGCCGTGGTGACGCGCCATGAGCTCGGGCGCAACCCAGATCGGATAGCCCGCCGCGCGGAGGCGGTAGCCGAAGTCGACGTCCTCCCAGCCGTAGCGGCGGTAGCGGCCGTCGTAGCCGCCCACGCGGAAGTGCGCGTCCCGCGGCACCGAGACGTTGGCAGACCACAGGCGCCATGTGCGGTCGCCGGGCAAGGTCAGCGCGTAGGCGATCGACGATTCGTCCGCGCGGCGGCCGTAGGCGAGAGCGTACGGCGTGTTGGGCAGGACGTTGGTCGTGAGGCCGACGACGCCGCAGGGGCCTCCGATGTGCCGGGCGATGTGCCCCGAGACGAACGTGCTCGCCGGCTCGAGGTCGTCGTCGCATCGGATGAGAAGATTCCCGCGCGCCGCTTCCGCGCCCGCGTTGAGCGCCGCCGCCCGCCCGCGGTTCTCGGCGAAGACGATGGGCCTGACATCGAGCACCGCGGACCAGCGGCGCGCCTTGTCGGCGCTTCCGTCGACATCGCCGTCGACGACGACGATTACTTCGAAGTCCCGCGTGTCTTGCCTCGCGAGCGCGCCGAGGAGCACGGGAAGCCGGGCCGCTCCGCCCCGCGTCGGCACGATGATCGACGCCGCGGGGCCCGTCACGGAGCGGCTCCCGCATCGGCGGCCGAATCCGGGCCAGGGCCGGCGCCACGAGGGGAGGCGCCCTGCGCTGCCGGTCCCTGCCCTGCGTCAGCCTGCCCTGCGTCAGCCCGCCCTGCGGCGGCTTGCCCCGCGACAGCCCGCCCTGCGGCGGCTTGCCCCGCGGGGGCGCCGGGGAGCGTCCGAGGGATTCGAGCACGCGCCGAACGCCGTCGCGTCCGGCGTCAGGCGAGAACCGCTCGGCCCACCGGGCGCGGGCCGCTGCGGTGACGTCCTCGGCGGGAAGCGCCGAGGCAGCCGCCGCGATGGCTTCGGCGAGGGATTCGGCGTCGCCCGCCGCCGCGATCCAGGGGTGGCCCGCGCCGACGACCTCGGGGAGCGCACCTGCGTCGCTCACGACTACGGGCACGCCCGCGGACATCGCCTCCGTCACCACGAGGCCGAACGGCTCTTGCCACACGGACGGGACGACGAGGAGGTCGATCGTTCCGAAGAACTCGTCCGGAGGCATCCAGCCGAGCCGCTGGGCAGAGGCACCGAGGCTCCTGAGCCGCGCCTCGACGACGGCCCGCTCGCGCGCATCGACGAAGCGGGGCTCCCCCGCGATCCTCAGGATGTACCGCCCGACCCCCCGCCGGCGGAGGAGGGAGAGGGCCTCGACAAGCACGGGAACCCCCTTGGCCTCGGACGGGCGGCCCAGGAAGCCGACGCGCATCGGGCCGTCGCCCCGAGGCACGAGGACCCGTTCGAGTTGGGGGGACCAATTAGGGAGGACGGCCGCGCCGCGGACGCGCGAGGCCATGTAGTCCGACGGGACGAGCGTCGCGAGGGCGCCACGGCGTGCCAGTGCCGCGACGGCTCGCTGGGACGACGAGGGAAGGCGGTGCAGGTGCGCGATCCGACGCGGCATTCCGGCCGTCGCGACGACCGGGAGAAGGCCGTTGCCCCACAGGACGGGCTCGGGGTTCACGGAGCGCCAGCCGCGAAGGGCCCGAAGGTAGTCGAGCCGGCTCGCGCCGTCGAGCGCCTCGACGGCGAAGCCCCGCTCTCGCGCGGCGCCCACAAGCCCGCCAGGGTTCGCGGGGCCGAGGACGCGCACCTCGACGGCGAGCCCCCGGAGCGCGTCCGCGATCGCGAGCAGCATCACCTCGCCCCCGCCGATTTCTCCGTTGTTCGCCGCAATGGCGATTGAAAGGCCCGATTCAGCCATGTTGCCCCTCCGCAGGTCGATCCGACTCCCGGTTCCGGTCCCGCCAGCGGAGCATTGCCCGCCGCATGAGCGAACTGAGCAGTTGCTCGCCCACGGCATGGCACGCCCACGTTGCCAGAAGCACGACGGCGAATGCCGCAGGCATCGCGAGATCACGGCCGGTGACCGGCCACAACCAGCGGATGAGCGCGAATCCGAGGATCGAGTGCACGACATAGAGGGAGTAGCTCCTCGCTCCGAGCCATTGCACGGGAGGCGTGGTGAGCGGCTTCGTCGTCGGGCGAAGCACGACGGCGATGAATCCCGCGCAGATGCCCGCGACCCACAAGCCATCGACCCACGAGTGCAGAATCCACGCGACGGCGGCAGCGACTGCGGCGGCGACCGGGACAAGCGGGTGGAGCCGTCCCTCCCGCCGCGAGAGATAGGCGAGCATGCCCAGGGAGAACAGGGGGCCGAATTCCGCGAGCGACACGTTGAGCACCATCTTGACCGGCGCGATGACGTTCTGGGGACTCGTGCCCCGGCTGAAGGGACCCGCCCACCACGCAACGGCGAGAGCCACCACGAGCCACACGACGACGAGCCACGCCACCAGCCGGTCGGAGATCCGAGAGCGGGTCGCGACGAGCAGCACCACGATCAGTGCATAGAACTGCATCTCGATCGCGAGCGTCCAATAGACGTCGTTGACGTTCTCGACGAGGAACCACCGCTGAACCATGGAGAGGTTCGCGACAATGACCCACGGATCGAGCGGGACGTGGGGGACGCGTGCGAGGGCGCCCACGCCCACCGCAAGCGCGAGCGAGAGCCAATAGGCCGGATAGAGGCGCGCGGCGCGTGAGATGACGAAATCGCTGGGCCTCTGGGCGCGAGAGGCTGACATGAGGATGACGAAGCCGCTGATGAGGAAGAACAGCTGGACCCCGTAGGCGCCCCAGCCCAGGTCCACGATGGCCACGGGATCGTCCGGATAGCGCGAGTTGTAGGCGCCCGTGAAATGCGAGCCGACGACGACGATCGCCGCTATCCCCCGGAGCCCGTCGAGCTCCCTGAAGCGCGTCATGCGGGCTCACCGGCCGCCACCGCAGTCGGTTCGGGGCTCCCGCGCAGCGCGTGGGCCATCAGGAGGCATCCGAGCAGGAGGAACGCCGGGAGGGAGAGGAAGACTTCGCCGAGCTTCGACGCGCAGGTCATGACGACGACGGTCCCAGCCTCGAACGCCAGATGCGGACGCCGCGACGGGGCGGTGAAGAGCGGAAGGCCGAGGACGGCGAAGAGGCCGACGACGACCAGGAGCGCCACCCAGCCGCCCTCGACATAGAGCGCGAGGAACGAATCATGGAAGAACCACGAACGGTTGTCCATCTCCACCGTCGCCTGGCCGAGCCCCAGGCCATACGGGGGCGCGGAGGCGGCTTTCTCCGACGCGGCCTCGCCGATGCGCGAGCGCAGGAGGTCGCTTCCCTCGCGGTCGCTGAACAGCGCGTTCGCGAAGTTCTCCTCGGCGTACCGGTCGGCCAAGTAGAGGCCGCCGAGCACGGGGACGTGCAGGATCGTCGGGAGGCGCTTCCGCAAGAGCACCCAGAGCCCCGCGAGCGCGAGCGCCGCGATCGAGGTCCGGGACCCGGTCAGGTAGGTGAGCCCGGAGGCGAAGACGAGAAGACCCACGCGCCGCCTCCGCGATCTTATGAACGGCAGCGCGAGCAGTGGAACGAGGGCGTAGTAGAGGCCCGCGACGTTCTTGTCTCCGAGGAATCCCGTGAGCACGCCCGAATAGGTGTCCGGCGCGAGCCGGAGGTAGAACAGGACCGCGTTGGCGCCGAGGCCCGTGAGAAGGCCCAGGAGCCCGGACCGGAGGTCGAGCCGACCGGTGCCCAGCTGGACGGACAGCACGACCATGATCCCGAGACGGACAGCCCTCCGGAACCAGTCGACCTCGTTGACCCACGATTCGAGCGCGAGGTACGCCACGAGGAGAACCCAGAGCGGCACGTACCACGCGGTGGGCCCCAGGAAACGCTCGCGGACCCGGAACGCACCGAGCGCTACCAGCACGATGGCGGCAAGGTCCGCGCCTGGAATGGGGACCGGAAGGCCGGGGACGGCGTATCCGTCGAACACGAAGAAGGCGAACAGGGCGGCCTGGAGGAGGCGGACCCGTGGACGCCTCACCCCGGCCGACCACGCGGGCACCGCAAGGGCAGGAGCCGCGATCATGAAGGCCCGCCATAGGCCCGCGCAATCCGGTCGGCCATCTCACGGCGCGACACCCACGCGAAAGGCCTGCGCGCGCCGTCGACCGCCTGCCGCTCGATGGCCCGGGCGACGCCCTCGGCGTCGTCCGCATCGACGAGGCATTCCTGCGGCAGGATCTCGGGATTTCCCCCGACCGGCGTCGCGACGACGCCAAGCCCTGCGGCGGCTGCGTCGAGGAGGGTGTAAGAGCAGTTCTCCCATACTGAGAGTTGCACCACCACATCGGCGGCCCCCATGGCCGCGTAGGGCTCGACGAAGCCGGGGAAGGCCACCGACTCGCCGAGGCCGAGGGCGCATGCCGCGGCTTCGAGCGGAGCCCGCTCGGGCCCCTCCCCCGCGATGACGAGCGTCGCGTCGGGACGGCTTCGGCGCAGCATGGCGAAGGCCTGGAGCAGCTCGAGGAGGCGCTTCTCGGCGGAGAGGCGGGAAAGGGACAGCACCCGGAGGCCACCGCTTCTCCCCGCGGTGCGATGGGCCTCGACGCGAGAACGGACGACGGCGGCGTCCACCCCGTTGGGAATCACGGCGATCTCCCGCCCGGGCCGCCATTTCTCGACCATCGCGCTCCTGGTCGCGGCAGACACGGCAATCGCGACGTCGGTCGTCGCGAAGCGCGCGCGGTGGGCAGCGGCCATGAGCCGCGCCTTGAAGGGCGAGCCGTGGTACACAGTGTCGTCGTACGCGATGCCGTGCTCCGTCGTCGCGAGCCGGGCGCCCGTCCCGGCGACGGCCGCGGCCGCGGCGAGATCCGCGTACGCGAGGTGTGCGTGCACGATGCTCGTGCGCAGGGCCCGGACGGTCTGCCTGAGTGCGAGCACCGAGGCGCCGAAGCCTGCGGCCGGTCCGAATCGGGCGGTCGCGACCGCGGCGCCCGCCTCCCGCAGGCGTTCGGCGAGTGGACCGGCCGGGCAGACGACGACGAGCCTCCACCCAGGCAGGCCGACGTCGGCGACGTCGAGCACGTGTCGCGCGACGCCGCCGAGGTCGCTCACGGGAACGACCCACAGGGCAGTGGGGAGGCCGCGTTCCCGCGGGCACCGACCCGGAGTACTCAGAACCATCGCTCGAGCCTGTCCAAGGCGGTCCAGAAGCCCTCGCCGCTGTTGACGTGGCCCTGCCAGATCTCCGGGATGAAGCCCACACCGGGCGCGAGCCGATCGAGCTGGCCTGCAAGGGCGGCCCAGTCGACTTCGCCGTCGCCGATCTGGACGCCCTCGCCGTCGACCCCGCGCGCGTCGACGAGGTGGAGGTGGATCGAGTGGGGGGCGAGGCGCTCGACGGCCTCGGTGAACGGCATCCCCAGATGATTCGCGGCGAGCTTCGAATGGGACACGTCGAGGCACAGGGACGTGTCGGTCGCCGCGGCGAACGCTGCCGTGTCGGCCGGGTCGAGGAAGAGGTTGTGGAACTGCTGCCCGCCCATGAGCCATGGGTACGGCGGGAGGGTCTGCGCTGCGATCCGCACGCCGGCCGTGTCGAGGCGGCCCAGCGCGTCCCCGATGCGCCCGTACATGGACTCGCGCCGCTCGGGCGCCACGTGGCTGTCCTTCGTGAAGCCGCCCATCGTCGCGACCATGATCGGCTCGTCGTCCAGCGCGAACCACCGGCCGAGGGAGCGTGTGATGTCGACCGTGCGCTGCACCTCGGCAATCGAGCGCTCCCACACGCCCCGGTCGAACGAGGCGAGGTCGACGAGGAAGTCGCCCGCGAAGAGATCCGGGAGGTGTGTCGTGAAGCCGACCTTGAGCGGGGTCTCGAAGACAGAATCGACGTCGATCTCGAGGTCCTTGTAGGAGAAGTGGAACTCGAGGAAGTCGGGCGTGCAGTCCCCCATGAGGGTCGCGTGGTCGTGGTACCGGACGGGAAGCCCCCACGGGCGGCGGAACTGGAAGGGCCTTCCCGCCGGAACCGCATCGGCCAGATCGCCGTCGAAGAAGAAGTCTCCGCGCGCGAAGTCCCGCCGGAGGGTCCGGCCGAGCAGCTGAGGGAGGGCGTTCGGCTGAAGCCCCCTCCCTGGGCTCCTGACGTCGACATCCTCGGCCCGGACGACGTGCCCCTTCGCGAGGGGCCGCGCGGCCACGAGGGATTTGGCGAGATTGGCGCGGTTCATGAGCTCGCCGGTCGAGACCTCGCGCGGCCCCCGGCCCCCGATGGACTCTTCGGTCTCCCGGATCCGCCGGACCATCTCCGCAAATTCCTCGGGCAAGAGCGAAACCTTGTGGTCGTTGCCTTCCATCGACCTGTCGACGGTGAAGTGCTTCTCGATGATCTTTGCGCCGCGCGCGACGGCAGCGATCGGCACGTGGAACCCGCGCTCATGGCCCGAATATCCGACGACGCATTGGCCGATTTCCGCGAGCCGGTCCATGTACGCGAGGTTGATGTCCTTGAACGGCGCCGGGTAGGTGGATTGGCAGTGGAGCATCGCGAAGCTCGTCCCGAGGCCGCGCAAGAGGCTGGCGGCTTCCCGGATCTCGTCCTCCCGCGACATCCCGGTGCTGAGGATGAGCGGGAGGCCGCGCGACCCTGCGTCCCGCAGGAGACCGTGGTTCGTGAGGTCCGCGGAGGCGATCTTGAGCCCCGGAATGCCGTAGTCGGCGAGCGCCTCGACGCTCGGCAGATCCCACGGTGTGCACATGACCTCGACGCCGTGAGCCCGGCAGTGGTCGAAGACCTCGAAGAGCTTCCCGGCAGGAAGGGAGAAGCGCGTCAGGAGATCGAGCGTGTACTGGGCACCGAGATCCTCGCCGGCGCTTGAGCCTCCCGTCTGCCGATACAGCGAGTCGAGGTCGCGAAGCTGGAATTTGACGGCGTCCGCGCCCGCCTCCGCGGCGAGATCGACGAGGCGCTTGGCGAGGGCCACCGAGCCGTTGTGATTGTTGCCGATCTCGGCGATGACGAACGCGGGATTCCCTTCGCCAATCTCGCGGGCCCCGATGCGAATGACGTCCGCGCGGTCGACTGCGACCGCCACGAGGTGCCCGCGGTCATCCACAAGCGGCAGGTGGGTGACGCCTCGGGTCAGGTGCGCGCGCAGGTCCGCCGGCGACGTCGTATGCTCCACGCTGCGGACGCTCCGGTTGGCGGCGTCGAGCGCGGAACTGGTGAGGTCAGCGCCGGGATTCTCGACGATCCACCGCCGGAAGTCCCCGTCGGAGAGCGAACCTCGCAGGATTCCGCGCTCGTCGACGCAGAAGACGATGCGTTCTTGGTTCGCCGTGATCTTCTGAAGGGCGCTCAGGAGGGGGTCCTCCGAGAAGACGACGTAGGGTGCGATGTTGCGGTCGACGATCATCGGTTCGGCTCTCCCCCAGGGGCGTGTAAGTGACTCAGGTGAAGGTCGGCGGCGACCAGATCAACGTGCGTGTCGATGTCGATGCCCTCGGTCTCGTCCATGACGAACAGTCCGATGCACCCGCCGAGGCGGTTGTGGGCTTCCTCGTAGACGCGTGTCCTCGTGAGGTAGAGCGAACCCGTCTCGCGGTAGACGTAGTCCCGCTCGGCGAGGTCCTGACGGCGCGGCCGCGCGTCGACGGCGTACGCGGCGCCCGGCTTCTCGCCCATCGTCCACAGGAAGGGCGTCTGGGGCACGACGCCGACGAGCGAATCGACGTCCGTCGCGACGAACTGCCCGACGGCGCGGTCGATCGTGCCCGGAAGCCGGATCGGAGACGTGGCCTGGAGGAGCATGACGGCGTCGGGGCGGCGCCCCTGCTCCGTGCGGAAGGCGATCGCATGCTCGACGACGGGCTCCGTTGGCGACTCGTCACGGGCGAGGAAGCTCGGCCGCACGAAGGGCACATCGGCGCCCGCGCCCGCCGCAAGGAGCGCGATCTCCTCGTCGTCCGTGGAGACGAGGACATCGAGTCCGGCTGCCGCCCCGAGGGCCTGCTCAATCGTCCAGACGACAAGCGGCTTCCCCCCGACGTGACGGAGGTTCTTGCGGGGTATCCCCTTCGAACCGCCGCGGGCGGGGATCACGCAGAGGATTCTCATGGCGTTCCTTCCTGGGCCCGACGCCAGGCGTGCGGGCGCACCTCGCAGCCGAGCCGGCGTGAAATGTGTTCTGCGATGAGCGCAGCCGGCTCCAATTCGTCCCTGAACGGCGGCCGCGTCGGCTCGCCGCCCCACGGCGCCATGCCGTACCGTTCCCAGAACTCCCGCAGCCAGCGCGGGGGGTTCGGATAGAAGACCCACGCTGGGAGCCCGCATGCGGCGGCCTCGAGGACACCCGTGGAGAACGCCGAGACGACCGGCCGGTCGACCCTGCTCATCGGCGCACCGCCTCGGTCGATCTCGAGTCCCGAGAGCTCCCACGCGCGGTGCTGGATCCGGGACAAGAGGTCCGCCTCCGCAGGATGCGGCCGATACACCGCGCCCGTGGATCGGCAGAATTCGCGCGCCGCGCGCGCGGCCCCCCACCTCGGGAGCTCGGCGCCGTGGAGCTGGCCGAGGTACACGGGACGGCCCTGAGCATCGGCCGCTCGGGCCCGCGCGGACCCGGCCGCCCAGAGGAGCTGGGAGCCTGTGCAGACGGCGACGACGTCGTCCCGCCCGTTCGTGACGAACTCGGCGTCGGCGTCGCTGAAGGCGAAGAGCGTCGCACCGTGGGGGATGGGTGGAGCGTAGGGCGTCAGGAGGCCGTGCTGCGCCACTAGCCGCTCGGCCCCGAGGTCCGCGCCCCACCGGTCGGCGAGGGCCCCGGCGGGGAGGTGGTGCCCTGCGGAGAGGATCGCTCTCACCGCGCCGAGCCGATCGGGGACCGCCGCTTCCGGACCCGCTGCGAGGGCTGTCCATTGCCAGCCGCCCGAGAGCAGCCCGTCGAGGCGGTTCGGCGCGAGGACTGCCGCGTCGACCGGCCCGAGAGCCTCAAGCGGCCTTGCGAGTGCGGCGATCTGCGTCGGCGTCGGGGCGTCGATCGCGACGAGAAGGCGGGGAGCCTCGCCTCTCATGGCGAGCCACAGGGGCCGCGGCGGCGAGGGACGGACCGCAGCTCTGAGCCGGCGGAGCGGGTGCCGGGCCTCGTGCCAGCGCCGCCACGCCCCAAGATCGCGCGGGTACCGCAGCCCGCTTGAAGTCACGCCCACAGCGAGTCCACCTGAGAGATCCGATGGGCGAACGTGTGCTCGGCGAGGCTCCTCCGTCGCCCCGCAGCCCGAATCCGCTCGGACCATGCCCGATCGCGCAGCGAGCGCGTCGCGAGGTCGACGAGCTCGTCAGTGCTCCCGAAGACAAGCGCCTCCGTGCCGACCTCATAGAACTCGGCGATGTCCGGGCGGTCGACGAGTTGGAGGCCGCCCATGCCAGGAACTTCGAAGCTCCGCATCGCAAGCCCCGCCTGGAGCCCATGGACGTTGAGCGCCGCGGCGGCCTCAGCTTGAACGGAGTATGCCCTCGCGAGCGGAATGTCTCGCTCGGACTGCAGCGCGGGCCGAGAAAGCTCCCACGTCCGGAGCCGGTCGAAGGGATGGTGCGACCACTGCCGGCCATAGGCTCGGATCGGCAGCCCCGCCTCCCGCAATGCCGCCAGGAGCGCCACGCGGTTGGGATACCTCGATCCCACAAAGACGACCTCGCCGGATCGACGCGACGAGGGCCGGGCGAGGTCCGGGTCGAAGGCGTTCGGGATAAAGGATGCGGCCACTCCCCGGGCCACGAGTTCGGCCGCCTCGGACCTCGCATAGCTCACGACAGGACCGATCCACCGCAGGAAGCTGTCGTCGAAGTGGTGCCGCGCAACGTCGTCGTACAGCCAGAGGATGCGGGGCAGGCCGCGTGAGGCGACCTCGTGCCAGAAGTCGCCCCCGAGGGTGTCGCCCTTGATCACGACGAGGCGCGTCGGGTTCGCCTCCGTGAGCGCCGCGAGCGCCCTCGCCGTCGACCATGCCCGCGCCGCCTCGTAGGTGTCCGCTCCGAAGCGGGACGGAAGCTCGATGAGCGCCTTGTTGCGAAACTTCTCCCCGAGAGTGGCGAAGGCGTCATAGCAATGGGTCACGACGTCGTAGCCGCGCGCGGAGAAAGCACGCGCGATCGACCGGTGGTAACCGTGGAACGCCGGCGTCACGAGCAGCAGTCGGTGGCTGAAGGTCATCGCGACCTCCCGCGCAGATACGCGAGTTCGCGGCCGAGGGTCCCGATGGCATCGACCTCGCGACCGGCAGCCTGGCGGATCACGTTGACCGCCCAGTTCGCGACCGAGGCCGCCGCGAGGCCCGCGCGGAGCCGACGCTCGCCACCCCACTTCTGTGCATAGGCGAGCCGCGACTCGACGAGCCACTGGCGCCTCCGCGCGGGGTCCGATGATCCGCCGCCCTCGTGGACAACAGCGACGGTCCCGGCGAACACCGAGGGCACGCCGCGTTCGCGGAGCCGCCGCTGGAGATCGACTTCTTCGGCGTTCATGAAGAAGCGCTCGTCGAAGCCGCCCACTGCGCGGAACTCGGCCACTGGGATGAGCATCGCCGCGCCGACGACCCAGTCGACCGGGACGACGGCGCCGTCCGCGCAGCGCGTGTCGTGGCCCACGAACTCGTGCAGCGGGCGCCGATGCCGGAAGCGGGCAAGGGGCGTAAGCCACTCGACTACCTGGTGGGACGCCGTCGGGAAGTGGCGTCCCACCCACTGGCACGAGCCGTCCGGGTCATGGACCTGAGGGCTCACGACGGCCGGCTGCCACGGCGAGGCCGCCGCGAGAAGGTCCGCGATGAACGCGGGGCCGATCTCGAGGTCGCTGTTGAGGACGAGGGCGAGCTCGCTGTCCACGAGTTCCATGCCGGAGTTGACAGCCGACCCGAAGCCTCCGTTGCTCGCACGGCGCACGATCTCGACGCCGTCGCGCTCGGGAAACGGGATCGGGGATCGGTCGTCGGACACGATGATCCGGGCGAGCGGAGCCGTGTTCCCCTTCTCGAGAGCGTCGATGAGGGCAAGGGTCGGCGCGGGATCGCCGTAGTGCGGGATGACGACGCTCACGCAACGCGAGGGCTTCGCGGGATGGGGCCCGCTCTCGGCGAATCCGATGGTTGCTTCCATGGGCGTTGAGTCCGTCATAGCTGGCCCAAGGTCACGAGCCGGGAGAAGTCCGGGCTGAGCGTCTGGACCTCCGCGAAGGTGCCTTCGGCCTCGATGGAACCCTCCGAGAGGAAGACGATCTTGTCCGCGTTCCGCACCGTCGAGAGCCTGTGGGCCACCACAATCACCGTGAGGTGCCCGCTCAGCCGCTCGATCGTCCGGGTGATCCGGTGCTCGGTCGCGTTGTCGAGCGCGGACGTGGCCTCGTCGAGGACGAGCACGCGAGGCCCGCGGTAGAGCGCGCGGGCGATGCCCACCCGCTGACGCTGCCCGCCCGAGAGCCGGACGCCGCGTTCCCCCACCCGAGTCTCAAGTCCATCCGGGAGCTCGGCGACGACGGCGTCAAGCTCCGCGAGCCGGAGCGCTTCTTCGAGACGGATCGGGTCTGGATCCTCGTTCCCGAGCGTGATGTTGGCCTCGAGAGTTCCGTCGAGGAGGAAGACATCCTGGGGCACCATGCCGAGTCCCGCATACCAGCCGTTGAGGTCGTCGCGGATGTCGCGCCCGCCGCACCGGACGCTGCCCGTCGTCGGCTCGAGGAGACCGAGGAGGATATCGAGGAGGGTGCTCTTCCCGGCACCGCTCGCCCCGACGAACGCCGTCGTCTTCCCCCGCTCGATGGTCGTGGCCACGCCCTTCAGGACGAGCTCGTCGGAATCCGGGAACGAGAACGAGAGCCGATCGAGCACGATGTCGCCGTCGAACTCCACGAGAGGTGTCTCGGCGACGTGCGTCCCATGCCGCTCGAGCCCGGAGATCTCCGTCGACAGGATCTCGAGGCTCTTCTGCCCGGACCGGATGAGCCCGGTTGTGGCGACGAGGCGGTTGACCGTCGGCAGGATCCTCACGGACCCCGCCGCGAAGACGCCAATGACCGAGAGCGCCTCCCCCGACGAGCTCACGGCGAAGAGGACGACCGCGATGACTCCGATGCCCACGACGAACGCGACCTCGAGAACGTACTTGGGGAGCTCGGAGATAAGCGACAGCTCGCGGTTCGCGCGGGCCTTCGCAGCCTTCGCCACGGCGAAGCGATCGATGAAGGCCCGGCTTGCTCCGGAGAGGCGTACCTCCCGAAATCCGGACAGGCTGGGCATGAGAGCCGCCCACGCGTCGATGCTGGACTGGGCGAGCGACTCCCCCAGCCGCGCGAACCGGGGTCGCAGCCGGCGCTGGACAACCCAGCCGGTTCCGGCGAAGACGAGGGCTGCGAGCACCGTCGCGACGGGCGAGACGAAGAAGAGCACGACGACGACGAAGAGCACCGTGAGTGCGTCCGTCGCCCAGTTGAGGAGACCTTGGATGACGCGCGCGAACGTCTCGGGAACGCACGCCTCAATGCTGCGGTGGATCTCCCCGAGCCGACGCTCGCGATGCGAGGAGTACGGCGACTGCACGTAGCGGGTCATGAGCTCGGTCGCGGCCTCGGCCTCGAGTCGCGACGTGAGCCCGAGCTGCCACCAGCGGAAGGCAATGGTCAGGAGGCTCTTCAGGACGAAGGCTGAGGCCACGAAGGCCGCGATCGCCGGGATGAGGTCTCGCGGCTCCGACGAGCCGACGAGGCTGGCGGCGATCCCGGCCGGACCCGATGTCGTCGACAGCCCGGTGACCACCTGCATGAGCGGGAGCATCGCCGCCACACCCAGCATGTCGAGCCCAGAGACGATGATCGAGCCGAGGATCGAAGCCGCCGCCCAGACCGCAACCGGTCGTCGGACGAGCCCCCGAACGGCCTTGAGCTCTTTGATCACGATTCCCCCATACGTACTCACAGCCGTGCCCGACTGCGCGGCTTTACTGCCGCGGACATCGGCTTACGCGTTCGGAATCGTAGCGCGGAAATGCCTCGCCGAACTCTGCTTCGCGCCATTCGCACGATTACCTACCCCTTGGGCCGGAACGGCATCCCGGAATCCTCGGATATCCTCTGGGCGGCACCGCCGAACGCGCGCCGTGGACGGTTTTGGCTTCATTCTGGGGGGATTCGGATGGGCATTGAGTCGAAAGAGAGCAGGCTGTCTCCCGGCTCTCGAAACAAATGGATCCGACCGCCCGTCACAAATGTCCCCAGCGAGATCGGAAACAAACTCGATAATGACCGGCGCACGGTTGTGACAACGCCACGTCGGGGAGAGAACAAAGCGCCGAGGACCTTTGGTGCTTTTGTGACGAGCCATCGGTTCCGGCTTGGTTTCTCGGATCTTGCGAGCGTCATATGGGCCGTCGCGGGGGCCCAACTTCTCCGTTTCGGAATCGACGCGACGACGGTCGACCTCGGCGGTGTGCAGGTCCCGTATGGTGCCGTCAGCGTCGTCCTCGCGGGCGTTTGGTGGCTCACCCTGGGGCTCTCCGGGACGAGGGACTCGCGAATCCTCGGCTACGGTCCAGAGGAGTACAAGCGCGTCACCTCGACGTCGCTATGGCTCTTCGGGGCGATCGCCGTCGTCTCCTATGTGTTCCAGCTGGAGACCGCCCGCGGATACGTCGCGGTCGCCCTCCCGCTCGGCGTCGCGGCCCTGCTCTTCAGCCGGTGGATCCTCCGGAACGTCCTCGTCCACGAACGCAACGCGGGCCTCAGGCTTCGCCGCGTGCTCCTCGTCGGCGCGCCGCAGACTGTTGCGCACCTCAATCGCCAGCTGAGCAGCCACCCCGAGGCCGGGTACTCCCCCGTCGCCCTCTATGTCACGACGGGAGACCGCGCGGCGCCGGTCGTCGTGAGCGCGGGCGTTCCCGTGGTCGGCACGAGGCCTGAGCTCGCAGACATCCTCGCCGCCGTCGAATCGAAAGGGGCGGACACCGTCGTCGTCTCGAGTGGTGCAGCACTTCCCCCGACAACGCTCCGCGAGCTCGGATGGGCGCTCGCAGCCCGCGACGTGAGCCTTGTCATGGCGCCGGCCCTCACCGATGTGGCCGGACCGCGCATCCATACGACGCCGGTGGCGGGGCTTCCCCTCATTCATGTCACCACGCCGAAGCTCGACGGGCTCAAGCGAATCGCCAAGCGCGGCTTCGACATCGTCTCGTCCCTTGCGCTCCTCGCGATGCTCGGCCTCCCCATGGTGGCCATCATCCTCTGGGTCAAGCTCGATTCCCCGGGGCCGGTCATCTTCCGCCAGGCCCGAGTAGGCCGCGCCGGGGAACCGTTCGACATCCTGAAATTCCGCTCGATGGTCGCGGACGCCGAATCCCGGCTCGAAAGCCTTCGCGGGCAGAATCAGGGAAGCGGACTCCTCTTCAAGATGAAGGACGATCCGAGGGTGACCCGCTCGGGCCGATTCCTGCGACGATATTCGCTTGACGAACTCCCTCAGCTCGTGAATGTGCTGAACGGGAGCATGAGCCTCGTTGGCCCCCGCCCGCCTCTTCCGAGCGAAGTCGAGCAATACGATCAATTCGCGCATCGCAGACTCCTCATCAAGCCCGGCATCACGGGACTCTGGCAGGTCAGCGGGCGAAGCAATCTCTCGTGGGACGATTCGATTCGGCTCGATCTCTACTACGTCGAAAATTGGTCGATGGTCCAAGATCTCATCATCCTCCTGCGGACCATCAAAGCCGTCGTCGGAAAGACCGGAGCCTACTGATGCGCATTTTGATCACGGGGGGCGCCGGCTATATCGGCTCCCACACCGCATTCGTCCTTCTCGAGAAGGGGCACGACGTCACCGTCTTCGACAATTTTGCGACGTCGACGCGCATTTCCCTCGACCGGGTCGAGCGTCTCGCGGGGAGGACCGTCTCCTGCATCGAGGGCGACCTCAGGGACCGCCCCGCGGTGGCTGCGGCCGTCCATGAGGCCAAGCCCGCCGCCGTCGTGCACTTCGCGGGGCTCAAGTCCGTCGGCGAATCCACCGCGCGCCCCCTGCTCTACGTCGCGAACAACGTGAGCGGGACGGTCAACCTGCTCGACGCCATGGATGCCGCCGGGGTCCGCCGCTTCATCTTCTCCTCCTCGGCGACCGTCTACGGCGCGGCAGGCGAGGGGCCCTGCGCCGAGGAGGACCCCCTCGCCGTCACGAACCCGTACGGGCGCACGAAGCTCATGGTCGAGGAGATCCTCCGCGATCTCGCGGCCTCGGACGCGCGCTGGGGGATCGCCGTGCTCCGCTACTTCAATCCGGTGGGAGCCCACGAGTCGGGCAGCCTCGGCGAGGCGCCGCAGGGCACGCCCAGCAATCTCGTCCCGCTCGTCGGCCAGGTTGCCGCGGGAACGAGGGCCCACGTCGACGTCTACGGGGGCGACTACCCGACTCGCGATGGGACAGGCGTGCGCGACTACATTCACGTCATGGACCTCGCGGCGGGCCATTTGGCGGCACTGGAGCGGGTCCTCGGACTGAGCGGCGTCGGCACGTGGAACCTCGGGACGGGTCGTGGCCATTCGGTCCTCGAGATCATTCGCACGTACGCAAAGGTCTCGCGACGGGAGATCCCTTACCGCGTCGTCGGCCGACGCGACGGGGACGTTGCCACGAGTCGCGCCGATGTCGCGAAGGCCCGGCGCGAACTCGGCTGGCGGGCCCGGCGCGGGCTCCTCGAGATGATCGAAGACCACTGGCGCTGGCAGTCGCTCAATCCGTCGGGCTACCGGAGCTGAGACGAGGGCCGCTCGCCGAGCGCCCGCCCCTCGCCCCGTCGCACGCCTTCGGCTACGGCCCCGACGGCCTCACGAGCGTCGTCCCGCCGACGTTGGTGCGGAGCACGGCGGAGAGCGTTGCCGAGTCCGGCGCGTCGGCGCTCGGGCTCGCGGCCCGGTCGTTTCCGTTGAGCTGGAGCGCGAAGGTATAGGACACCCCCATGGCCATCTGCATTTCGAGCAGATCGAGCGTCACGGTGCTGCCCTCGGCAAGCGAGGCCACAAGCGTCACGAGGGCAGAGGTCTCGCTCAGCGCTGCGACGGTGAATCCAGCGCTCGGGCGCGAGACCAGTGCCGCGAGATCGACTTTCTCGGATGACGTGAGCGTGAAGCTCGTTCCCGACGGAACCGTCCCGCTCACCGCCGTGATCGTGAACTGGAGCTTCGCCCGGCCAACAACGCCCACAAGGCCGGTCGAACACGACCCCGTGACGCCGACGTCCCACGGCGGCAGCGACGCGGCCGACGCGGGGGCCGCCGCGGCGGCGGCGACAAGCGGAACCGCCCAGGCCGCGCCCTTCACGACCTGGCGGCGTTCGACAGCAGGCACACCCGTGCCTTCAGAATTTCCCATGATGTCCCCCCGAACTGAGCTGGAAAGGGCCGCGCGAGCGTTCCCTTCCGCCTAGTTGTACCGGGCAAAGCGCCGAGGAACAATTCCACTCGGCGTCCTGACGCGTTGTGCCCGCGAATCCGTCGCGTCTTGCCTTTCGTGACGATCACGGGCCTCAGAGCGAGTCGGGGTCCCTGTGCGATCAGGCTCCCGCGGGCGCGGTCAAACGTGCGACGACGCGGCGCACGGCTCGGGAGAGCTCCCCCGCCCCGAACGGCCCTTCCTCGGCCGCGAGCCGACCCGCAAGCCCGTGGATGACGGATGCGGCGGCCGCAAGGTGAACAGGCCTGGCCTCGGGGACCGTCGCGAGGAGCGCGCCGAGCACCCCCGTGAGGGTGTCGCCCGAGCCGGCCGTCGCGAGGTACGGGTGGGCCGAGGACTGCACGCACACGGTCGCGTCGGGTGCCGCGCAGACCGTGGCCGGTCCCTTGAGGAGGATCGTGGCGCCGAGCCGTTCCGCCGCGAACCGCGCCCATCGGATGGGCCGGGCCTCGATGTCTTCTCGCTCCACGTCGACGCCCGCGCGCGTGAGCATGCGCGCGAGCTCGCCCGCATGTGGCGTCAGGACAGCGCGTCCGCCCAGGCGTGGGCCCGGAATCCGCTCAAGCCCGGAGGCATCGATCACGACGGGGAGGCCCGACTGGACGGCGACATCGAACGCGCGGTGCTGCGCGGCGTCGTCCGCGATGCCCGGCCCGATCGCCCACGCCTGGACGCGCCCCTCGACGGAATCTGAGGCGACGACCTCGGGCAGGGCGGCCAGCACGCCGTCCCGCACGCGCGGGGGGCCCACGTGCCGAACCATGCCGACGCCGGTCGAGAGGGCTGCGGCAGCCGTCAGGACCGCGGCACCCGGATATTGCTCGGAGCCGGCGACAATCCCGAGCACGCCGCGGACATATTTGTGCCAATCGTCGCGGGCGGTCGGGAGGAGCGCCGCGACGTCGCGCGGCTCGAGGATGAACGCGTCCGGCTCGAAGAGATGGGGCCCGAGCCCGATGTCCACCACCTCGACGCGCCCCGCTAGTGCGCGGCCGCGGCCCACGAGGAGCCCCGTCTTGAGCGCGCCGAAAGTGACTGTCACGTCCGCCCGCCAGACGGCGTCCGAAGCGAACCCGGTGTCGGCGTCCACGCCCGACGGGAGATCGCACGCGACAACGAGACCGGCAGGCCTCTCGAACGGAGCCCGATAGTCGCGCGAGGCCCCGGTGCCGAGCACCGCGTCGACGACGATATCCGCAGCCCGAAGCCTCGTCTCGACCCGCCCGCCGCGGGCGACGAAGGCCGCGAGCGCTTCCGGATGGGCCGACGACGACGCAAGCACCGCCGTCGTCCGCACACCGCGCGCGGCGAGTTCGGCGAGGGCAAAGAGGGCATCGCCGCCGTTGTTCCCCTTGCCGACGACGGCGGTAGCGCTGGCTCCATAAAGCCGGCCCTTCGAACGGAACAGCTCGGAGACGAGCACTCGGCAGAGGCCGTGTGCCGCGCGCGACATGAGTTCCGAGCCGCGCCCGCGCTCGAGCAGCGGGCGCTCGGCGTCCCGAATCTGGCTGCCGGTGAAGGCGGTGATCACAGAGTCGAGTGTAGTGACGCGCGCCGCCCGGCTGCGCTGAGGATCGGTCCGAGAGCGAATCCCCGCAAGGCTAGACTGGCGCTCGGGTCTGGCGGGGGCGGCACCTCCCCAGCTGGGCTACTGCGAAACAGTCTGCGGAGGCGAGAACGCGTCCGCGGGAATCCGGTGCCGCGAGCCATGGGGGCACAGTGAAGATTCGTCTTGTCATCGCCGCAGCGGTTGCTGCGAGCGCCTATCTCGGGATGTACCTAGCCGTCGGCGGGTCATCCGATCCCGCGCTCCTCGTGTGGGGAGCCTCGGGCGTGTTCGGGGCCGCGCTCGGGCTCGCGACGCTCAACCGTTTCCGCAGCGCGGGGCGGAGCCTCTTTCCGATCGGGCCGAGCCCGCTCGGCCGGATCCAGTCATCGGGCGCCGGCGCCATGCATGTCTCCCCCGAGCCGGCGCGAGCGGTGCGGCAGGACGCGCCCCGCCCTCAACCGGTCTGAGACCTTCCCCTCGCCAGCCCGGCTCAGCCCTCGGCGACGACCATCGCCGTCGCGATGCCGCCGTCGTGCGACATGCTCAGGTGCCATTTGCGCACGCCGCGGTCCTTCGCGACGGCGAGGACGGTACCCGTGATCTGGATCGTAGGGCCCGAGGCATCGAGGCCGATCCAGCAGTCCTGCCAGTTCATGCCGGCGGGTGCGCCAAGAACCTTGGCGACGGCTTCCTTCGCGGCGAAGCGTGCGGCAAGCGAACGGGCATTGAGCTCACGTTCGGCCGGGACGAAAAGACGGTCCCTCAGACCCGGGGTGCGCTCGAGCTGACGCTCGAACCGGTCGATGTCCACGACGTCCACGCCGATGCCGATGATAGCCATGGGGCTACTGTAACGTCCGCCCGCGCTCCCCACGGAACGGACGACTCCCACGGAACGGATGACGCACGCGCCATCGCGTTCCGCTCAGCGGCCCTGCGAGACTGGTCGCATGACGCAGGACTGGGCTCTGAGAATCCTCGAGGACGGTTTCGGGCGCGTCCGCGAGGGAGTCGAGCACGCACTCCTCGGCCTCTCTGCGGACCAGATCGCCGCGCGGCCCGGCCCGAAGGCGAACTCGATCGGCTGGATCGTCTGGCATCTCTCGCGCATCGTCGATGATCACTTCGCGGGCCTCGCGGCTGTCCTCGCTGGCGCCGAACCGCCGCGAGGCCGCGGGCACACCGTGCCGCCCGGCCAACTCTGGCCGGAATGGCGGCCGAGGCTGGGAACCCCCTATCCGGAGGGAAGCACGGGCTACGGCCATTCGTCGGACGAGGTCGCGGCGTTCCCGCACGTCACTGCCGAGCTCCTCGCGGGCTATCACGCCGCCGTCCACGCTCGGTCCATCGAGATCCTCCGAGGGCTCAGGGTCGGAGACTTCGAGACCATCGTGGACTACCGCTGGTCTCCTCCCGTGACGGCGGGCGTTCGCCTCGTGAGCATTCTCAACGATGCGACCCAGCACGTAGGCCAGGCGGCCTACGTGCGGGGTCTCGTCGTCGGCCGGTGACCGTCGCCGCTATTCGACGGTGACGGACTTGGCGAGGTTGCGGGGCTGGTCGACGTCGTAGCCCTTCGCCGCGGCGAGCTCGGCGGCGAAGATCTGCAGCGGCACGGTGGTCAGGAGGGGCATCAGCAGCGGCGGGGTCTCCGGGACGTAGACGACGTGCTCGGCGTACTCGCGCACGGCCTCGTCGCCCTCCTCGGCGATCACGAGGGTGCGCGCCCCGCGGGCGCGGACCTCCTGGATGTTGGAGACGACCTTCGAGTGCAGCGAGTCGCGCCCGCGCGGGGAGGGGACGACGACGAACACGGGCTGGCCCTCGTCGATCAGGGCGATCGGGCCGTGCTTGAGCTCGCCCGCGGCGAAGCCCTCGGCGTGCAGGTAGGCGATCTCCTTGAGCTTGAGCGCGCCCTCGAGGGCCACGGGGTAGCCCACGTGGCGGCCGAGGAACAGCACGGACTTCTCGTCCTTCATGCTCCGGGCGAGCTCGCGCAGCGGCCCGGCGGTGTCGAGGACCTTCTGGATCTTCTCGGGGATCTTGTTCAGGTCCGCCAGGACGTCCTTGATCTGGCCCGTGAAGATGTTCCCGCGCAGCTGGGCCAGGTACAGGCCGAACAGGTACGCGGCGGTGATCTGGGCCAGGAACGCCTTCGTCGAGGCGACCGCGATCTCGGGGCCCGCGTGCGTGTAGAGCACCGCGTCCGACTCCCGCGGGATCGTCGAGCCGTTCGTGTTGCAGATCGAGACCGTCTTCGCGCCCTGCTCGCGCGCGTAGCGGACGGCCATGAGGGTGTCCATCGTCTCACCCGACTGGCTGATCGAGACCACGAGGGTGTTCTTGTCCACGATCGGGTCCCGGTACCGGAACTCGTGCGCGAGCTCGACCTCGGTCGGGATCCGGCACCAGTTCTCGATCGCGTACTTCGCCACGAGGCCCGCGTACGCGGCGGTCCCGCACGCCAGGACGATGATCTTGTTGACCTGCTTGAGCTCCTCGGGGTCGATGCGGACCTCGTCGAGGATGAGGCGGCCCTGCGCGTCCGAGCGGCCCAGGAGGGTGTCGTGGACGGCGGCCGGCTGGTCGTGGATCTCCTTCTCCATGAAGGACGGGAAGCCGCCCTTCTCGGCCGAGGCGGCGTCCCACGAGACCTCGAACTCCTTGCCCTCGGCCGGGTTTCCGAAGAAGTCGGTCACCTCGAACGAGTCGGGCCGGATCGTCACGATCTGGTCCTGGCCGAGCTCGACCGCTCGGCGCGTGTAGTCGATGAAGCCCGAGACGTCCGAGCCCAGGAAGTTCTCCCCGTCGCCGAGCCCGACGACCAGCGGCGAATTCCGCCGCGCCGCCACGACGACGCCGGGCTGCTCCGCGTGCACGGCCAGGAGCGTGAACGCCCCCTCGAGCCGCTGGGCCGCGAGCTGCATCGCCTTGGTGATGTCGCCGTCGGCCGCCCCGCGGTACAGGTCGCCCAGGAGCGCCGCGGCGACCTCGGTGTCCGTCTCCGAGACGAACTCGACGCCCTTCCGGACGAGCTCGGCCTTGAGCGAGGCGTAGTTCTCGATGATCCCGTTGTGGATCACCGCGAGGCGGCCCTTGTCCGCCAGGTGCGGGTGCGCGTTCGCGTCCGTCGGCCCGCCGTGCGTGGCCCAGCGCGTGTGCCCGATGCCCGTGAGGCTCTCCGGGAGCGGGCGCTCCTCGAGCTCGGCCACGAGGTTCGCGAGCTTGCCCGCCTTCTTCCGCGACTCGATCGCCCCGTCCGAGAGGACGGCGACCCCGGCCGAGTCATACCCGCGGTACTCGAGGCGCCGCAGGCCCTCGATGACGACATCGAGCGCGCTCCGCTCGCCTTCACCGCGCACCGAGGCGCTCCCGACATAGCCGACGATTCCACACATGCGCTCCATCCTACCGGCGACGCATTTCGCTCCGCGCTGAGGTGTTGGCAGAATCACCTGAGTGAGTCTGTACAGGAGCGAGTTCGACGGCGACGGCGCCACCCCGTTCGTCGAGCTCGACCGCGCCCGCTGGTCGCAGCTTGCCGACCGGATGGAGCAGCCGCTCAACCAGGAGGACATCGAGCGTCTGCGCGGTCTCGGGGATCCGCTCGACATGCGCGAGATCCGCGAGGTCTACCTTCCCCTCAGCCGCCTTCTCTCGCTCTACGTCGAAGCGTCCGGCCAGCTGCATTCGGCCACGTCGACGTTCCTCGGGGAGCAGACGCAGAGGACCCCGTTCGTGATCGGCGTCGCGGGCTCCGTAGCCGTCGGGAAGTCCACGATCTCGCGCGTCCTGCGGGAGATGCTCCGGCGCTGGCCCTCGACGCCGGACGTCCAGCTCATCACGACCGACGGCTTCCTCTACCCCCTCGCCGAGCTCGCGCGGCGCGGGCTGCTCGAGCGCAAGGGCTTCCCGGAGTCCTACGACCGGCGCGCGCTCCTGCGTTTCGTCGCCGAGATCAAGTCTGGAGCCGAAGAGGTCCGCGCGCCGCGCTACTCGCACCTCACGTACGACATCGTGCCCGGGGAGGAGACGGTCGTGCGGCGTCCCGACGTCCTCATCGTCGAGGGGCTCAACGTCCTCGCGCCGGCCCGCCCCCGCCACGACGGCACGACCGGGCTGGCCCTGAGCGACTTCTTCGACTTCTCGGTCTACGTCGATGCCAAGACGAGCTACATCGAAGAGTGGTACGTGCAGCGCTTCCTCAAGCTCCGCTCGGGAGCGTTCGCCCAGCCCGAGAGCTACTTCCACCGCTACGCCTCGCTCTCGGATTCCGAGGCCGTGGCCACCGCGCGTAGCATCTGGAAGGGCATCAACGAACCGAACCTCATCCAGAACGTCCTCCCGACCCGCGGCCGTGCCCAGCTCGTGCTGACGAAGGACGCGGACCACTCGATGCGCAGGATGCTCTTGAGAAAGGTGTGACGCGCATGCGCGACGGCCCACACGAACCCACGCCCCGAATCGTCTCCCGCCGGACCGTCGCACTCGCCACGCTCAGCCTCGGCCTCACGGCGTGCGCGCCCGCCGAGCGAGCCCCGTCGGGAACCGCGACGCCGACGTCGGCGGGCCCCACGCCATCGTCGTCTGCTCCCGGGCCCTCCCTCGCCCCGTCCGCCTCACCGAGCGTCGCGCCGTCGTCGACGCCGCCCGCCGCGGGCCCGCTTACGTCGGCTCCCGCCACCGCAAGCTCTCTCGCGTACTCGCTCACCGACCCGGCGAGCCAGTGGGTCGTGGTGAACAAGCGCAGGCCGCTCAACCCGATCGACTACGCCCCGCCGCTCGCGCGCCCCAACGTTCCCCTCGAGGTCAGCGGCGAGAGCGCTCAGGTGCATCCGACGACGGCGCGCGCGGCCGAGGCGCTCTTCGCGGCCGCCGCGGGCGCTGGCGCGAGCATGACCCTCGCGAGCGGCTACCGCTCGTACGCAACGCAGGTTGCGACGTACAACGCGCAGGTCGCCGCGCATGGACAGGCGATGGCGGACGTCGCGTCGGCGCGGCCCGGGCATTCGGAACACCAGACAGGATGGGCGTTCGACGTCGGCGCCCCCGGCGGGTGCAACTTTGCGCCCTGCTTCGCGGGCACCTCGGCCGCGCGATGGATCGCCGAGCACGCGTACGAATTCGGATTCATCGTCCGATATCCGTTCATGCTCCACGACATCACGGGCTACTACTACGAGCCCTGGCACGTGCGATTCATCGGCATCGAGGCCTCGACGGACATGAAGCGCCGAGGCGTTGCGACCCTCGAGGAGTACTTCGGTCTCCCGGCCGCGCCGACGTACTGAGCCGGTCACCCGACCGACACGGAGGGCAAGAAGTTACTCGCGGTTCACATAACAGCCACTATGGTCCGGCTAGTCTTGTCGCCATGCTCAACGGTTTCAAAGAATTCATCATGAAGGGCAACGTCGTAGACCTTGCCGTCGCCGTCATCGTGGGCGCAGCGTTCAGCGCGGTTGTCACGGCCCTCGTGCAGAACGTGCTCATGCCCATCATCTCGCTCATCGTGGGGCAGCCGAACTTCGACAGCTTCCTCGTGTTCGGCCCGGTCAAGATCGGCGTGTTCCTCACGGCGGTCGTCAACTTCCTCATCATCGCGGCCGCGATCTACTTCGTGGTCGTCGTGCCGATGAACCACCTGATCGAGCGCCGCAACCGGAAGCTCGGCATCAAGGAGGAGGCGGACGGCGAGGCCGTCGATCCGCAGATCGCCCTCCTCACGGAGATCCGCGACTCCCTGCAGGCGCGCCAGAACTAGGGCCGAGAGGCTCGCACGGCCGTCCACCACGAGGTGGGCGGCCGTGTCCGTCTGCCCGGCGCTTCAGACCGCCGTCAGCTCGACGATTCCGTAGGCTCCCGAATCGATGACCCGCCCGGCGGCGAAGCCCGCCTCGGCCGCGATCGCGAAGAATTCATCGGCGGATCGCTGCCGCCCCTCCGTCTGCGCGAGCATCATGAGGTCGGAGATCGAGACGGGGAACTCCGCGCGATTCGGCTCCTGGAGCCATTCGAGGATGAGGACGCGGGCTCCGCGCGGGGCGGCGGCCCGGATGGTGCCGAGGATCCGTGCGCACTGGGCGTCGTCCCAATCGTGGAGGACGTCCTTGAGCAGATAGACGTCCGCGCTCGCCTCGAGACCGTCGAACAGGTCCCCCTCGACGAGGTCAACGCGGTCCGCCACTCCCTGCGACGCGAGGTAGTCACGCGCGGCGGCGAGCGGGCCCGGCTGATCGACGAGGAGGCCCCTCAGGCCCTCGCGAGCGCGCAGGACCTCGGCGAGCATGCCGCCCGCTCCCCCGCCGACGTCGCACACCGTCCCCGAACGCGGCCAAGGGTAGGCGGCGATGATGAGCGGCGCTGCGAGGAGGGTGAGTTCGCGCATCGTGCGGGCGAAGCCTTCCTCCTCCTCCGGGTGCTCGGCAAGGTGCTGCCAGATCGTCGTGCCCGTCGCCGCGTTGAACGCGGGACGCCCGTCCCGGAGCGTCTCCGGGAGACGGGACCAACCGAGGATGACCATGGGCGACGTCACGTAGCGGATCCACCCCGCCATCGAATGCGGATCGCCGTCGAGGAGCAGGCGGCCCGTGGACGTGAGCGAGAAGCGCCCGTCCGGTGCCAGGCGGGCGAGGCCGTACACCGCGAGCCCGCGCAGCACGCGGTGGACCGTGTCGGCGTGGAGCCCAAGCCGCCGCGCGACCTCGCCTGCCGTGAGCGGCCCGGCCGCGAGCGGTTCGACCAATCGTGTCTGCACCGCCGCGCGCATGAGCATGATCGCGGCGACGCCACCCGTGAGGTCGAGGAGTCTGGCCTGCCGCGGCTTGAGCGCGGCCCCGGCGCGGCCGAGCGTCCGGCTGAGCCGTTGGACGAAGCGGACGACGGCGGGAGGCGGCGTGCGCATGCGGCTAGCCTACGCGCCGTCCCCCTCCCGTCTAGGGGTCACCTCCTGCGGGTCGCCCGCCATCCAGAGGTCACCTCCTGCGGGTCCAACCCACGGGAGGTGACCCCCAAACGACGGCACACCCACGGGAGGTGACCCCCAAACGACGGCACACCCACGGGAGGTGACCCCCAAACGACGGCACACCCACGGGAGGTGACCCCCAAACGACGGTGCGGGAGGAATCAGGCGAGGGCGAGTTGGCTCTGGACGACGGCGGCGAGGCGCTCGGCGATGGCCTGCGCCGTCGCCTGGTCGGCCGCCTCGACCATGACGCGCACGAGGGGCTCGGTGCCCGAGGGGCGCAGGAGGACCCTGCCGGTGTCCCCGAGCTCGGCCTCGGCCTCCGCGACGGCGAGGCGCACGCCGTCGTCCGCCGTGACGCGCGCCTTGTCCACGCCCTTGACGTTGATGAGCACCTGCGGAAGCCGGGTCATGACCGAGGCGAGCTCCTTGAGCGTCTTGCCCGTCCCGGCCATCCGGGCCGCGAGCTGGAGGCCCGTCAGGACGCCGTCGCCCGTCGTCGCGTAGTCGAGGAAGATCACGTGGCCGCTCTGCTCGCCGCCGAGGGAGTAGCCGTTGGCCCGCATCTCCTCGAGGACGTAGCGGTCGCCGACGGCGGTCTCGCGGATCGTCACGCCCGCCTCGCGCAGGGCCAGCTTGAGGCCCAGGTTGCTCATGACCGTCGCGACGAGCACGTCGTCCCGCAGCCTGCCGGCCTCCTTGAGGGCCAGGGAGAGGATCGCCATGATCTGGTCGCCGTCCACGACGCTGCCCTCGTGGTCGACCGCGAGGCACCGGTCGGCGTCGCCGTCGTGCGCGATGCCCAGATCCGCCCCGTGCTCGCGCACGGCAGCCTGAAGCACCTCGAGGTGCGTCGAGCCCACGCCGTCGTTGATGTTGAGCCCATCCGGGTCCGCGCCGATCACGATGACCCTGGCCCCCGCGTCCTTGAAGACCTGCGGCGAACAGCCCGACGCCGCACCGTGCGCGCAGTCCAGGACGACCGTGAGCCCGTCGAGGCGGTGCGGGAGCGTCGTGAGCAGGTGCACGACGTAGCGGTCCTCGGCGTCGGCGAAACGGCGCACCCGGCCCACCCCCGCGCCCGTGGGGCGCACCGGCTCGCTCGCGAGCTCGGCCTCGATCGCGTCCTCGACCTCGTCCGGGAGCTTGTGCCCGCCGCGCGCGAAGAACTTGATCCCGTTGTCCGGGGCAGGGTTGTGCGACGCCGAGATCATGACCCCGAAGTCCGCCTCGAGGTCCGCCACGAGGTACGCCGCAGCCGGGGTCGGGAGCACGCCCGCGTCATAGACGTCGACGCCCGCGCTTGCCAGGCCCGCCTCCACCGCCGCGCTGAGGAACTCCCCGCTCGCCCGCGGATCCCTCGCGAGCACCGCACGCGGCCGAACCCCCTCCGGGACCTCGCGGTGCCCGAGCACGACCGCGGCCGCCTGAGAAAGCCTGAGTGCAAGCTGCGCGTCGAGGAGGCCATTGGCCAAGCCGCGGACGCCGTCCGTTCCGAAAAGCCTAGTCATCGCGTCCTAGTGTACGTGGAGCCGGACAAGGGGCAGTCCCGTGACCTCGGAGCCGAAGGCCATGCCGCATTCGATGCCTGTCCGGGTGATGTGAGGCTAGCGGGCGGCGGGGTCGGACGCACTACTTGGATCGCGCGGTCAAGTACTCGATTTTGGGGCATCGACACGAGAGTGAAGTCGAGTGGAAGGGGCCACTACCTGACTTCCCCGCGTCCGGTACTCGTCTTTCCCAGAGGCTATGGTGGGAGCCATCGTCCGGCCCCTACCTTGATCGGCATGACCAGTGGAAACGGGGCCCTGGCGATCGACATCGTCGTTCCGGTCTTCAACGAAGAGCTCAGCCTGAGCGCGTGCGTCACGACGCTCGTGGCGTACCTCGACGACGCGTTCCACGTCCCGTGGCGCGTGACCATCGCGGACAACGCGAGCACCGACAGCACCCGGGCGATCGGCGAGGCGCTCGCCGAGGAGTTCGACGGCGTCGTCTACCGCCGGCTCGCCACGAAGGGGCGCGGGTACGCGCTTCGCGACGCGTGGGCGGCGTCGCCCGCGGAGGTCGTCGCCTATCTCGACGTCGACCTCTCGACCGATCTCGCCGCGCTTCCGCCCCTCATCGCCCCGCTCCTCTCGGGGCATTCGGACATCTCGATCGGCACGCGCCTTCGCCGCGGCTGCCGCGTGGTCCGCGGTGCGAAGCGCGAGTTCATCTCCCGCACCTACAACGCGATGCTGCACGGTGCCCTCGGCGTGCGCTTCTCCGACGCCCAATGCGGCTTCAAGGCGATGCGGGCCGAGGTCGCGCGGGCGCTCCTGCCCCACGTCGAGGACAACAAGTGGTTCTTCGACACCGAGCTGCTTGTCCTCGCGGAGCGCGCCGGACTGCGCATTCACGAGATTCCCGTCGACTGGACAGACGATCCCACGAGCACCGTCGACATCAGGCAGACCGCGCTCGACGACATGCGCGGCATCGTGCGCGTCGCGGGCTCCCTCGCCCGCGGCAAAGTGCCGCTCGCGGCCATCTACGCGGAGCTTGGACGGCGCCCGCTGCTGCCCGGGAGGGCGCCGTCCTTCTTCGGCCAAGTGCTGCGCTTCTGCGCCGTCGGAGTCTTCTCGACCCTCGCGTTCGCGCTCCTATACCTGCTCCTCCAGCCGGGCCTCGGGGCGCAGTTCGCGAACTTCTCCGCGCTCCTCGTCACGGCCGTGCTCAACACCGCCGCCAACCGGCGGTTCACGTTCGGCATCCGCGGCCCCGAGCACTACAGCGTCCAGCAGTTCCAGGGACTCATTGTGTTCGGCCTCGCGTGGGGACTCACCGCGTCGTCGCTCGTCGTCCTGCACGCCGTGGCCTCGCAGCCGGGCGCCACGGCCGAGCTCGTGACGCTCACCGCCGCGAATGTCGTCGCGACGATCCTGCGGTTCGGGCTCCTCAAGGCGTGGGTCTTCAGAGCACGGACGACGGCGACGCGCGGCTCCCGCGATCAGGTCGCCGAGGTCCTTCCCGCGACGGAGGCCGCGTAGTGGTCGCGCTCGCGGAGATCCCGCGAGTTGTCGAATCCCGGCGGACTGCGGGTGCCGTCAGCGCTCGCGAACGCTGGCTCCTTGCCGCGCTGCTAGCGGCTACGTTGCTCTCTTATTTGCTCGGCCTCGACCACAACGGGTGGGGAAATCCCTTCTACGCAGGCACCGCTCAAGCCGGGGCCCGCGACTGGACGGCCTTCTTCTTCGGCTCCCAGGACTGGAACAACGTCATCGCAGTCGATAAGCCGCCGCTAGCGATCTGGCCGATGGCCCTGTCCGTGCGACTGTTTGGCCTCAGCTCGTGGTCGATCCTCGTTCCGCAGGCTCTCATGGGCACCGCGACTGTCTGGCTGCTCTATACGGCGGTCCGAAGGGTCTTCACGGCGCGCGTCGCGTTCGCTGCGGCCATCCTGTGCGCAACGACTCCGGTGTTCTTCCTCATGACGAGGTTCAACAACCCAGAGCCGATGATGGGGCTACTCATCGGATTCGGGCTGTACTTCGGTGTTCGTGCGGCCCAAGAACCACGGTGGCGGTGGTACCTACTCATGGGCGCGTCCTTCGGCCTCGCATTCTTGGCGAAGCAATTCCAGGGCCTCCTCCCGGTCCCTGCGCTGGGTCTCGCGCTGCTCCTTCTGGGTGCGGGGAAGCTCAAAGATCGCATTGTCCGGTTGGTCGGGGCCTCCGCCGCGATGATGGTGGCAGCCGGCTGGTGGGTCGCAGTTGTCGAACTGACTCCCGCGACGGCCCGGCCCTATGTTGGCGGGTCCCTGACGAATAGCGTCGTCGAGTTGACCCTTAACTACAATGGGCTCGCGCGCCTTGCGCAGATCACGTCCGCGGGCGGCGCCGAGGCTGCGAACGCGAGCTCGGGCGCGGTTGCGTACGACGGAGGCGTCACCCGCCTGTTCAATGGCAACTTCGCACCCGAGAGTGGTTGGCTCCTCACCACGGGAATGATCTCGGTGGTTCTCCTCGCCCTTTACCGGCGCAGGCTCGGCGGGCGGGTGCACATTCTGCTCGGGCTGGCCTCGGCCACATGGTTCGTCTCCGCGTGGCTCCTCCTGAGCTTCATGGGATCGATGGTGCACACCTACTACACGTACTCGCTTGCGGCTCCTACAGCGTTGGTGGTCGCGCTCGCACTTCACGCACTGTGGCTCAACCCTGGCAGCATGATCGGGCGCCTGTACAGCATTCTCCTCATCGGCGCCACCGCCTACATGGGTATCCGGATCATGCAGTACAGCGACGCGTGGGGCTGGTGGGGTCCAACGCTTCTCGGGGTGCTCGCCCTGGCCGCAGCTGGACTCTGGCTCAACCATTCAAGCCGGGCATCTACCGTGCTCATGTGGTCGATCACGCTCGTCGCGCTCGCAGCAGGCCCCGTGGGAACAGACGTCTTCACTGCGACGACCCCGGTCCAGGGAACCCAACCACTGTCAGGTCCTATCAGCAACAACCCGAATGCGATGTCCCGGCACCTCCAAGACATTCGGACTACCGGCCAGCCTGACTGGGCTCCCCACATTGCCTACGGGGTCGCGCCGTCCGCCTCCCTGCTCGCGCTGTTCGCCTCGGAAGGCAGCGGCACCGGGCGCTGGCTAGCCGCAACGTACCCCGCTCAAGACGCGGCCATGACACAGCTGACCACCGGCCGGCCAACGCTTGCCCTGGGCGGATGGCTCGGCCTCGACCCAGCCCCGACGCTCGACCAGTTCAAGAGCTGGGCAGCTCATGGTGACATCGAGTTCTTCGTCGATCACCCCGCGATGCGCGCATATGGCATTGGAAGGCAGTCCGCCGCTATCGCCGCGTGGGTCGAAGCGACCTACGAGGGAAAGAAGGTCAACGATGCGGTCGTCTATCGTCTCGACAGCGCCCATAGCAAGTAGGCATTTTCTCCACCCCCGGCACCGAGAGCTCGCCGTTCTCTCGGGCATCCTGGCCGCGAGTGCCCTCCTCAACACGTGGAACCTCGGCTCCAATGGATGGGCCAATGCCTTCTACACGGCTGCCGTCCAATCAGGACTTCACGATGGCGAGGCTTTCCTGTTCGGTTCGAGTGACTGGGGCAACTCGATCTCCGTCGACAAGCCCCCGCTGAGCCTCTGGCTCATGGGGATCTCCGTGCGCGTCTTCGGCTTCAACAGCTGGGGGGTCCTGCTTCCCCAGGCGTTGCTGGGCCTTGCCACGACAGCTCTCATCTACGCCGTCGTCCGCCGACGAGCTAGCTTCTCCGCGGCCGCGGTCGCAGCGTTCGCGTTCGCAACCACTCCGATCGTGGTTCTCCTCTCTCGGTACAACAACCCCGACCCCCTGATGATCTTTCTGATGCTGGCCGGTCTGGAGGCGGCACTCCGAGGCGCTGAATCTCAGCGGATCAGGTGGTTCGTCGCGGCCGGCGCTCTTCTAGGGCTCGCATTCCTCACGAAGCAGCTGCAGTCATTCCTCGTCGTTCCAGCCTTGATCGTGGCGGGGACGTGGGGCCTGCGTCTCGAAGGGCGGAAGACACTGTTTGCTGCTTTCGGAGCCGCGGGCGCCTTCGCCGCCATCGCAGGGAGCTGGCTGGCCTTCGTCGACCTCACACCGTCAGGCGGCCGCCCTTACGTGGGCGGATCGACCTCCAACAGTCTCACCGAACTGAGCCTCGGCTACAACGGGCTCAACCGAGTCATCGACCACAGGAACATCTCAATTGACTTCCTCCCGGAACAATTCATCGGCGGGCAAAACGACGCCGGGCTTCTGAGGCTTTTCAACGCCAATTTCAATCAAGAGGCTTCATGGCTGCTGCTTTTGGCACTCGTGAGCGGCGCAGTTATCACGTGGACATTCCGACGCACACCACTCGCCCCATTCGCTGCCGCCTCGGCGACATGGCTCGGTACGTCATATTTCGTGCTGTCCTTCATGGGCCATGATATCCATACGTATTACACGATCAGCCTGGCGACACCGATCGCCCTTGCCGTGGGGCTGGGGTTAGAAGCGATCTTGAGACGCCCCGAAGCCACGGCTCGACGAATTGTCATTGCCGTAGGGATCGGCTTGAGCACCCTGACGTCGTGGCTGACCCTACATTCCCTGGACGGTGGAGCCCTTAATTCGACACTGGGGGCCATTGCCTTGGCCGCCGGACTGTCTGGCGCCGTTCTGGTGGCTGTCCCGCCACCGAGGGCGTGGATCAACGGGGTCGCTGTGGCCGCCGTCGCGACTGGCCTGTTCATCGGGCCCGCCGCGACGGATCTAGCGACTCTCGGACACGACCAGGCCGGCTCGAACCCCTTGTCGGGATCGGTGACGAAGTCTCCGACGTCCATAAGCCGCTTCCTCGAAGACATCCGGAACAACGACCCAGCGTGGGCGCGGGAAACCGCATTTGGGGGCGCCCCGACGGCGAACGTGCTGGATCTCCTCGCGCACTCGCCTCCGACGTGCCGCTGGGCCGCCGCGACCTTCCCGGCACAGACCGCAGCCAACTGGCAGCTCGCGTCAGATAGGGCCATCATGCCCGTCGGCGGATTCAGCGGCGTTGACCCGTACCCCACGCTGGAGCAATTCAAGGCCCTGGTTGGATCGGGCTCAGTCTGCTACTTCATCGACTATCCAGAAATGGACCCGATCATCGCGAGTCAACCGACCACTGCCTCGGTCGTGTCCTGGGTTCGTTCCACCTACCTCCCCCAAGTAGTGGGCGGACTGAGCATCTACCAGTTGAATGGCGCCACCTAGCCGAAAGGCCCGCCCCGCGTCAGCGGAACGAGCCCTGGGAAAGCGCTGGAATCGGCGCTTGTGGATCCAAAGCGCCTAGAAGTCGACGAGGGCCCCCATGCCCCGGACGCTCTGCGTCCGGGCCCTCGGGAAGGCGCTCCAGCGCTTGTGGAGCCAAGCCGCCGGCGCGCGCCGCGGGACCCGAAAGGGCCGGGCCGCGAAGCGACCCGGCCCTTTCGGGAAGGCGCGTGTCAGCGCTTGGAGTACTGCGGAGCGCGGCGGGCCTTCTTGAGACCGGCCTTCTTGCGCTCGACCACGCGGGCGTCGCGGGTGAGGAAGCCGGCCTTCTTGAGGGCCGGACGGTTGTTATCGACATCGATCCCGTTGAGCGCGCGGGACACCCCGAGGCGCACGGCACCGGCCTGGCCCGAGGGACCACCGCCGTGGATGCGGACGACGACGTCGTAGGCGCCCTCGAGGTCGAGGAGCTTGAACGGGTCGTTCACTTCCTGCTGGTGGAGCTTGTTCGGGAAGTAGTTCTCAAGCGTGCGGCCGTTGATGGTCCACTGGCCCGAGCCGGGGATGACGCGCACGCGGGCGACGGCCTGCTTGCGGCGGCCGACGGCGGCACCGGACACCGTGAGGGCCGGGCGCTCGCGCTTGGCAGCCTCGGCGACCGGGGCGCTCTCGCTCGTGTAGCTGGTCAGGTTCTCTTCGGCCTCAGCGGCCGTGTTCAGCTCGTCGTTCTGAGCCACAGTGTTCTCCTTGGTGAATTCTCGGGTAGTGGCCAGGACTACTGAGCGACCTGGGTGATCTCAAAGGTCTTCGGCTGCTGAGCCGTGTGCGGGTGGTTGGGGCCCGCGTAGACCTTGAGCTTCGAGATCTGCTGGTCGGCGAGCTTGTTCTTCGGAAGCATGCCCTTGACGGCCTTCTCAACGGCGCGAACCGGGTTCTTCTCGAGGAGCTCGGCGTAGGTGACGCTGGTCAGACCGCCCGGGAAGCCGGAGTGGCGGTAGGCGCGCTTCTGGCTGAGCTTGGCACCGGTGAGGGCCACCTTGTCAGCGTTGATGATGATGACGAAATCGCCCATGTCCATGTGGGGGGCGTAGGTCGGCTTGTGCTTCCCGCGCAGCAGTGTTGCGGTCTGGCTGGCAAGACGACCAAGGACGACGTCGGTGGCATCAATGATGTGCCACTGACGGTTGGCGTCGCCCGGCTTCGGAGTGTACGTACGCACAGTTATTGCCTTCGTTCTCGGTCTTGGTAGGCGCCGTGAGATGCACCCGTGTACTTCGGTGCGTTACCGGAGAAGAGGTGAGGGCTCTACCGACCAGTCATCCCAAGGCCTCGAATGCGCCTGCGGGCTGGTGGGTCCTGCAACTGGACACCCGCGGGACACGTCCCATCGAGGTAGGACACGCACAACGACTATCAAGAGTACCCCGCTGGCCGCAGACGGGTCAAAGCGGGGCACCGACGGCAGGGCGGAGGCCCTCGACCTGCCCGCCACCCACCGACTGCGAGTACCTACTGAGTACCACGTAGCGAAGCCAAGTACCCTTCCGTATTCCTCGGCGAGAAAGACGAGTACCAATACGGATGGTGATCATTCATGGGGTATGGGAATTTAGTGGTGGCCGGCACCCGAAGGCGCTTGAAATGGGGGCCATCGACTTGGAGCCGGACAACGTTTCTCTAGTAAAGGACAAACCGCCATGAACGCTTTCCTGATCTCCCTGATGACTTTCTGGAACGACCTCACCGACCGCGCCAAGGGCGAAAAGGGTGCAACGGCCACCGAGTATTCGCTGCTCGTCGGCCTCATCGCCCTGGTCATCGTCATCGGGGTCACCGCCTTCGGCGGCAACCTCGAGAAGTTCTTCAGCAACCTCGCCGTGACCGTCGGAACATGGTGACCTCCCAATTCGTTCGCGACCTCATTCACGAAGACACCGAAAGTGAACGGGGCGCGACCGCCACGGAGTATTCGCTGCTCGTGGGCCTCATCGCCCTCGTCATCGTCATCGGGGTCACTGCCTTCGGCACCAACCTCGAGACGTTCTTCAGCAACCTGGCTTCAACGGTCGGCACTTGGTGAACAGCTGGGGGTGGGCTTCACAGTCCGCCCCCACTCCACTTCACCCCGCCAGGAGGACAAGATGTTTCGCAAGAGCACCCGGAAGCGCGAGCGCGGGGCCATCGCGGTTGAATTCGCGCTCGTCGTCCCGCTCCTCCTGCTGATCATCGTCGGCATCGTGGAGTTCTCGCGGATCTACAACGTGCAGATCACGCTCAACCAAGCGGCCCGAGAAGGCGCGCGGGCCATGGCCGTCCACAATGACACGGCGACCGCCCAGAGCCAGGCGATCACCGCCGCTCCCGGTCTCTCCCCCGCCCTCTCGGCGTCGAACGTCTCGGTCACCCCGTCATCCGGCTCATGCGGCGCGGGCACAGAGGCCAACGCGACCATCACGTACACCTACTCGACGCTGACGGGCTTCTTCGGGCGCTCCGTCACGCTGACTGGCAAGGGGGCCATGCAATGCGGCGGCTGACCATTTCACGCGGTCCGGGTGAGCGCGAGCAGGGCGCTGTCGCTGTCATGGTGGCGATCCTCGCCGTCGTTCTCATCGGCGCCGGCGCGATCGCCGTCGACATGGGGCGTGTGTACAGCAAGCGCGCCGAGCTCCAGAACGGAGCGGACGCCGCAGCCCTGGCCATCGCGGACAACTGCAAACGCTATGCCTTGACCAGCGGGTGCAACACCGGCCTCTTGCCGATGAACAGGGCACTCCAATATGCACAGGACAATTCGCTCACCTCGACCGCGAACGTCCAGCAGCCCATCATCACCGTCAGCGGGCCTGGCGGGACCGTCACGGTCACCGCCACGGTCAAGGAGCCCAACGGGAACAACTCCCTGACGCTGTTCCTAGCCAAGGCCCTCGGCATTTCGAATGCCCTAGTCGGGGCAACGGCAACGGCCCAGTGGGGCATCCCGACCCGCGGTCAGTCGATCCTGCCGCTCACCATGGAGGCTTGCGAGCTCGCCGTCTTCGGCTCGTCCCCCATCCCAGTGCCTCAGAAGATCATCACTCAAGGCGGAGGCAACCCCGACTGCAACGGAAGGAACTCGTCCAACCAAATCGTCCCGGGCGGCTTCGCATGGCTCACTCCTACGGGTCCCGGACCCTGCGACGTCAATCTTGCCGTAGGGGACTGGGCTCAGACGAGTCCGGGCGCAGCCATACCCGCAGCCTGCACCTACCTGTTCAACCTGAGCGACCCAAGGAACGTCTTCAACAAGACCGTGGCCATCCCGATCTACGACGACGTCCGCGGTACGGGCAACAACGTGAATTACCACATCGCCAAGTGGGCCGGCTTCCACGTCATGGGGTGGAAGTTCCCGGGCAACTTTGCCGGCCCGCCCGTCTGGACCGGTTCGGAGAAGGGTATCTACGGCGAGTTCGTAGGCTTCTCCGCCGATCCGGCCGCTTTCAGTGGCTTCACGACGGACCCGGGCGCCCAAGGCAACCTCTGGATCGCGAAGCTCATCAAATAAGCCGCCTCTCGCGACGGCATCGGAAAACAACGAAGGAGTCACCGTGAGGACCCGCCTACTGGGAGGCGTGGCTGCACTGATTGTCGCAATCATCGGCACCGTCCTTCTTCTCACCTACGTCAGCGGCGCTGACCGTCGCGCGCTCGCCAATGTCGACACCGTCGACGTCTACGTCGTCCAGAAGGAGATCCCTGCCGGTACCCCGGCATCGAGCCTCAGCGACTACGCCACCAAGAAGCCCCTCCCCAAGTCGGCGGTCCCCGAGAATCCGGTCACGGACCTCGCGTCGATCCAGGGCAAGGTCGCCTCGATCGCCCTCAAGCCGGGCGAGGAGTTGCTCGCAAGCCGGTTCACCGAAACCGCCGCACTCCAGACCCCGGGCCGCGTCGCGGTCCCGGCCGGCATGCAGGAAGTCACGATCAAGCTGCCGATGGAACGAGTGGTCGGCGGCAACATCGCGGCGGGCGACACGGTCGGCATCGTCGTCTCTCTCCCCAAGGAGGAGCCCCTCCCGGCCCAGACACAGATGACATTCAACAAGGTCCTCGTGACCGCGGTCCAAATGTCGAATGGCGCCGTGGTCCAGAGCTCCAGCTCCGTTCAAACGACGACGACGACGCCGGGTCAGGGAGCCCTGAACGCCAACGGGGCGTCGTCGAACGCCCCGGCGACGGGTGACTACCTCGTGACGCTTGCGCGTCCGGCATCCGACATCGAACGGATCGTCTTCGCGATGCAGAACGGCCAGGTCTACTTGACCAAGGAGCCGGCCTCGGCAACGGACGGAACCTCGGCCCCGGTCGATCGGGCAAAGGTCCTCCGATGAGCCGCTTCGCCCTAGTCACCGCAGAGCCCGATTTCGACCAGCGGATCCGCCTCGCGGCCGCCGGACTCCCGGGCACGCTCCAGACGTTCCGGGCGGATTTCCTCCCGTCGACCATCGACGAGATGTTCGTCCAGCTGGTGGGCGAGCCCCTCGAGGTGCTCGTCCTCGGCCCGGACCTCGCGTCCTCGGATGTTCTCAATTTCGCCGCGGCGGTCGATGTCCGTTCGCCGCACGTGAGCGTCGTCTACGCGGCCGACGCCTCCCCGGACCTCGCACTCGCCGCCATGCGTTCGGGCGTTCGGGACCTCGTCACTCCGGGGGCCGACGTCGAGGCGCTGAGGGTCCACCTCGAACAGGCCGCGTCGGCGGCCGCGTATCGGCTCGCGAACTCCTCGCCCGCGGCGATGTCCGGCGGCGTCGGGCACCAGAGCCGAGGGCGCGGGCGCGTCATCGCGGTCATGTCGCCCAAGGGAGGAGTCGGCAAGACGACGATCGCGACCAATATCGCGGTCGGCCTGGCCAAGTCTTCCCCGATGTCCGTCGTCATCGTCGACCTCGACCTGCAGTTCGGCGATGTCGCGAGCGGACTCATGATGAACCCGGATCACTCGATCGTGGACGCCGTCAAGGGCCCCATGGATGCGTTGTCCCTCAAGACGTATCTCATGCCCCACTCGACCAAGCTCTACGCCCTGTGTGCTCCCCTCAACCCCGCCGACGCCGATCGGGTCTCGTCGGAGCAGGTGAGCGATCTCGTGTCCCGGCTCGCGGCTGAGTTCCAGTACGTCGTCATCGACACCTCGCCCGGACTCGGCGAGCACGTCCTCGCGGCGCTCGATCAGGCCACGGACGTGGTCTGGGTGTGCGGCATGGACCTTCCGAGCATCAAGGGACTCAAGTCGGGTCTCGACATCCTCGGCGAGCTCGACATGCTGCCCGAACACCGGCACGTCGTGGTGAACATGGCCGACCGCAAGTCGGGCATTACCGTCCAAGACATCGAGGCCACGATCAGCGTGCCCGTCGATGTCATCCTCTCGCGCTCCCGGGCCCTCCCCCTGAGCACAAATCGCGGCATTCCCGCCCTCCAGGACAGCCTCCACGACTCGACCGTCAAAGCCCTCCGGCGGCTCGTCGAGCGTTTCCAGCCCAGCTGGCAGGACAGGGACCACCGCCAGACGCACAGAAGGGTGGTGTTCCAATGAGCCTCAGCGAACGTCTCCAGTCGCGCCATGCCTCCCTCGACGCACCGTCGAAGGACCCGGAAGGCGCTCCCGCGCCGATCCCCGCGGCTCCCCTAGCGCCGCCGTCGTCCGATGTCCCACCCGCCGAGGCGCCGCTCGTCGAAGGCAGCTCTGCGACCCTCAGGGGACGCCAAGCCGCATTCGCCGCCGCGGAGGCCGAAGCCCGCTTGGCGGGACATCAGCCGGTCGGCAGCGTGCGCTCGAGCAACGCCCTTCGCGAACTCAAGGAGAAGACGACGGCGGATCTCTACGAGCGGGTCGGAAGCCGGATCACGGACTCCGCGCTCAGCGAGGCCGATCTCGGGGACTACGTCCGAACCGAACTCCGCTCGGTCGTTGCGGACCAGCAGGTGCCTCTCACCGCGAGCGAGCGGGAGCGGCTCATCAACGAGGTCATGGACGACGTCCTGGGTCTCGGGCCGCTCCAGCGCTACCTCGCAGACCCGAGCGTCACGGAAATCATGGTCAACCGTGCGGATCAGGTCTACGTCGAGCGCGGTGGCCGGCTGCTGGCCACCGAGACGACCTTCGACTCCGAGGAGGCGCTGCGCCGCGTGATCGACCGCATCGTGTCCCGGATCGGGCGCCGCGTCGACGAGTCCTCGCCCCTCGTCGACGCTCGCCTCGCCGACGGCTCCCGCGTGAACGCGATCATCCCTCCGCTCGCCGTCAACGGCGCCGCTCTCACGATCCGCAAGTTTTCCAGGGACGCCCTCTCAGTAGATCGGCTCATCGAACTCGGCTCTCTGACCCCCGAGATGGCCGAGCTCCTCCGGGCGTGCGTCGAGGCGCGCATGAATGTCATTGTTTCGGGCGGTACGGGCACCGGGAAGACGACGCTCCTCAACGTCCTCTCCTCCTTTATCCCGTCCACCGAACGGATCGTGACGATCGAAGACGCCGTCGAGCTCCAGCTCCAGCAGGACCACGTGGTCCGGCTCGAGAGCCGGCCGCCCAACATCGAGGGCAACGGAGCCATCACGATCCGCGACCTCGTGAGGAACTCACTCCGCATGCGGCCCGACCGGATCGTGGTCGGGGAGGTCCGCGGCGGCGAAACGCTCGACATGCTCCAGGCGATGAACACCGGGCACGACGGTTCGCTCTCGACGGTCCACGCCAATACCCCACGCGACGCGATCTCTCGCCTTGAGACGCTCGTGCTCATGGCCGGCATGGATCTTCCGCTCCGCGCGATCCGCGAACAGGTGGCCTCCGCGGTCAACCTCATTGTGCACCTCACGCGCCTTCGCGACGGCACTCGCCGCGTGACCCACGTGACCGAGGTCCAAGGCATGGAGGGCGACATCGTGACGCTCCAGGACGCGTTCCTGTTCGACTTCAGTGCGGGCGTGGACGCGAACGGGCGCTTCCTCGGGAAGCCGATCCCGACCGGAGTCCGGCCGCGCTTCACGGAGCGGTTCGCGGACCTTGGCATCAAGATCAGCCCCACCCTGTTCGGCCAGCAGTTCGCGCGGCGGTGATCGACGCCATGGACTCGCCCATCATCCTCACCGTCGGCCTCACGGCCGTGTACGCGGCCATGGCGTGCTTCGTCGTCTTCGTCCTGAGGTCGAACCGGGGTGTTCCACTCGCACGACGGCGCCCGCTGGCCAAGGACGCCGCCTCGACCCTCACGAAACTGACAGACGGGGCCGTCGGCGCGATCAACAAGACCCTGCACGGTCGCCAGGTCCGCTTCATCCCCGTGGACAAGTTCGAGCAGGCAGGGCTCAAGATCCGCGCCGCGGACTTCCTGCTCATGTGCGCCGCCTCGTTCTTCGCCCTCGGCCTCATCGGGTTCATCTTCGGGGGACTGGGCATTGCCGTCCTCGCCGCCTGCGCGGGCCCGACGATCTTGCTCGCGTGGCTCAACCTCACCGCCGCGCGGCGGCAGTCGGCGTTCGCCCAGCAGCTCCCCGACACCTTGCAGATGCTGGCCGGAAGCATGCGCGCGGGGCACAGCCTGCTTCGCGCCGTCGACGGCGCCGCGGAGGAATCCGAAGCACCGATGGGCGAGGAACTCCGTCGGGTCGTCAACGAGAACCGCATCGGCCGGGAGCTCGTGGAGTCTCTCACGGACACCGCGGCCCGCATGAAGAGCCAGGACTTCCTCTGGGTGGCCGAGGCCATCGAGACCCAGAGGGAGGTCGGGGGAAATCTTGCGGAACTCCTCGACAACGTCAACGAGACGATCCTCGATCGCGCCAAGCTCTTCCGTCAGGTCAAGGCGCTCAGCGCCGAAGGCCGGGTTTCCGCACTCGTGCTCGTCTCGCTGCCGATCTTCATGCTCATCATGATCTCGCTGATCAACGCCTCCTACGCGGCCGTGTTCTTCACGACCCTGCCGGGCTGGGGCATGCTCGCGGCGTCCGCCCTCATGCTGACCGTCGGCAGCGTGTGGCTCATGCGACTCATCAAGCCGAAGTACTGAGGTGATCCCCATGTCCTTCCTTGCCTTCGGGCCGATCGCCGCGATCGTCCTGCCCCTGTCCTACCTCACGTGGTCCCTCGTGGGTGCCGACCGCGGCGTCCGCAAGACCATCAAGCAGAATCTCGGCCTCTCGCGGGCCCCGCAGAAGGCGGCTCCCACATCGCTCCCGGACGCCTTCACCGGGATCGCACGCCGTATGACCTCGAAGTCCTACGCCGCATGGCTCGACCGCAAGCTCGCGGCCGCCGGCCGGCCGAAGGCATGGCCGCTCAATCGGCTGCTCGTCGTCAAGCCGCTGCTTGCGTTCGTGTTCTTCGCTTTGGGCGTCGTCCTCGTCACCCAGAACCCCACGCCACAGGCCTTCCTCATCGTGGCCGCCGGGACAGCGTTCGTGTACTTCGTCCCCGACGTCCTGCTTCACAACACGGCCCAGAAACGGCGGCTGTCGATGCAGCGGTCCCTGCCGACCATGCTGGATCAGATGCTGATCTCGGTCGAGGCGGGCGTCGGCTTCGAGGCCGCCATGGACAAAGCGGCGAGGAGCTCGACCGGGCCGCTCGCAGATGAATTCGTCCGCACCCTCCAAGACATCCAGGTGGGCCGCCAGCGCCGCGAGGCGTACCTCGACATGGCGCAACGGGCCAACGTCCCGGAACTGCGATCGTTCGTGCGGGCCGTCGTCCAAGCGGACCAGTACGGCATCGCAATCGCGAACGTCTTGCGGTCCCAGGCCCGCGAGATGCGGATCAAGCGCCGTCAGCGCGCCGAGGAACACGCCATGAAGATCCCCGTGAAGATCCTCTTCCCGCTCATCTTCGCCATCCTCCCGTCGCTGTTCGTGATCATCCTGGGCCCCACGGTCCTCAATATCATCAAAGCCTTCTCGTAAAGGAGGTCGTCATGGAAACTCCAGACGCCTTGCCGATGGAGCGCCGCGAACGGGGCGCAACGGCCACCGAATACGCCCTCCTGTGCGGATTCATCGCCTTGGTCATCGTCGCGGGGGTTGGAGCGTTCGGCTCGTCCCTCAACGGCTACTTCGACCAGCTTGCAGGCGGCGTGAAGGCCGCGCTGGGCCTTCCGTAAGCTCCTGCTCCCCTCTGCCCGAGGCCCCCAGGCCCGCGGCACCCTCCTGCCGGAGTCCCCTCCTGGTACCCAGAACCGGGAGGGGGCTCCACTCCTGTGATTCTGTCGAGTCGCCGCAACCCCTCAGCGAGGGGGCCTCAACGCCGGCGAAACTCAAGGCTTGCCCAAGAAAAACCAAAGAACAGGGCCCTTCCGAAGGGCTTCCTGAGGCTTGTGCAAGCTTTTCGCAAGGAACGTACCCTCGTGGGCCGAGGGCTCCTACCGTCGATCGTGGAGCTGGCAGTCGGGCCAGCCGACACCACCCCCTGTAGGAGCCAGAAATGCTTTCGTTCATCGCCACGCTGCACACGCTGGGCATCACCGCCAAGGAGCGCCTCCTCTCTGGCGAGAAGGGTGCCACCGCCGTCGAGTACGGCATCATGGTCGCCCTCATCGCCGTCGTCATCATCGTCGCGGTGACTCTCCTGGGCGGAAACCTCAGCACGCTGTTCAACAACGTCGCCGGCAAGGTCTGATCAGAAACGGTTGTCAGCGCCCGGTCCGGCGCCCCGCCGGCCCGGGCGCGCGCGCCAGTCCGCACTGCAGCCGAGGAGCCCCGATGCCCAGCACCCACCGCGAGCGCGGAGCCGCCGCAGTCGAGTTCGCACTCGTGCTGCCGGTCCTGCTCGTGCTCGTGCTTGGCATCATCGACTTCGGCCGGGCCCTGAGCGCGCAGCAGACCCTCACGAACGCGGCGAGGGTCGGCGCGCGCGTCATGGTGCTGCAGAACAGCCCGACAGCCGCGATCGCGGCCGCCCAGAGCGCTGCGTCGCCACTCGGCGCGCTGCCGGCCTCGGCGTTCACGATCTCGCCCTCGACCTGCAGCTCGGGCGCCCAAGTCACGTTTGCGGTCGCCTACACGCTTCAGGGCACGGGCTTCTTCGGGACCTTCGTCCTGTCCGGGCAAGGAGTCATGCTATGCGGCGGCTGAGGCAGGCGTACGACGACGGCGCTCACCGCGAGCGCGGGGCTGTCGCCGTCATCACGGTGCTCCTCCTGGTCGTGCTGCTCGCGGCAGCGGCCCTCGCCGTCGACGGCGGAATGCTCTACGCGGAGAAGGCCAAGCTGCAGAGCGCGGCGGACGCCGCCGCGCTCGCGGTCGCGCAGAAATGCGCCGCGAGCGTCGTCGACCCGCAGTGCTCGGCCGCCTCGACTCTCGCGACGTCGCTCACCCAGAGCAACGTCACCGCGGGCCAGGCGGGGATCGCAGGCCTCACCGTCAACACGGCCGCTGGGACCGTCACGGCCTCAACCCAGCCCCTCCAGCCCGGTCAGCAGCCGGGCAGTGTCGCGCTGTTCTTCGCCCAGGCGCTCGGCATCTCGAGCGCCACGGTCGGTGCGACAGCGCAGGCCGCATGGGGCAGCCCGAGCAAGGGCTTGGCGGTCTTCCCGCTCACGTTCTCCGTATGCCAGGTCCAAGGCCTTGTGAACGGCCCTGTTCAATTGCTCGTGGACCACGGGCTCGGCGCCAACGCGAGCTGCCTCTACGGTCCCTCGGGCCAGGTGGTTCCGGGTGGGTTCGGCTGGCTGGTCCAGGACCCCGGCAAATGCGGCGCCACCATCAACATCGCCCAATCGGAGGCCGGCAGCAATCCGGGCAGCAACCCACCCCAGAACTGCGGCCAAGTCCTCCAGCAATGGATCACCACGATCCAGAGCGGCCAAACCCAGATCGTCCTCCTGCCTGTCTTCACCTCCGTGACGGGGACGGGCAGCTCGGCGGTTTACACGCTCATCGGCTTCGCGGCCTACAAGGTCATTGGATGGAAGTTCAGCGGTGGTACGTCGGCCCCCTACGTCTACAACAACCAGCCGTCCACCCTCTTGAACACCCTATGGTGCGTGGGGAACTGCCGGGGAATCATCGGCAGCTTCGTCACGTATGTCTCCCTCGACGCGAGTTTCCAGCTCGGACCTTCGACAGGCCTTGGTGCCAACGTCGTGCAGCTCACCCAGTAGTCACGTTCCCCGGCCCAGTCGCCCCATCCGCCCGAATCTCTGGAGCACCTCCGTGAAGTCAAGACTCGTAGCCGGCGTCGCCGCCCTCGCGGTGGCCATCCTCGGCGTCGTGCTCGTCATCGCGTACGCCAATGGCGCGGACGCCCGTGCGATGGCCGGGATGCAGCCGACCCAAGTGCTTGTCGTCACGAAGGCTGTCGCGCAGGGCACCGCGGCGGACAAGCTCGGCGACTCGGTGCAGCTGCGCTCGCTCCCGGCCGAGGCGGTCGCGCCGTCGGCCCTGCATTCCCTCGATGGCACGGCGGGCAAGGTCGTCGCGGCGGCCCTCCAGCCGGGCGAGCAGCTGCTGGCGAACCGGCTCGCGTCGCCCGAATCGCTCGTCCTGCCCGGAACGGTCCCCGTTCCCGCTGGGCTCCAGGAGGTCTCGTTCCAGCTCGATCCGCAGCGCGCTGTCGGCGGACGCCTCGCGGCGGGCGACACGATCGGCGTCTTCCTCTCGTTCGACAAGGGCGCCGTCGCAAGCGGCGGCCCCGAAAGCACGAATCTCACGTTCAACTCGGTTCTCATCACATCAGTCCAGACCCTTCAACAGGGCAGCAGCTCGAACAGCAGTTCCGCGAGCCCGTCCAACGCGTCGGGCACCACGGCGTCCACGGCGCCGATCCTTGTCACCGTGGCCGTGACCGCCCCGCAGGCGTCCAAGATCGTCTTCACCGCCGAATACGGCAAGATCTGGGTCAGCAAGCAGCCCGCGGGCACGCCTCAGGTCAATCCCGGTCCCGTCGACCGCGGAAAGGTGTACCAGTGAGCCGCTTCGTCCTGATCTCCCCGAGCGTGGACTTCGCCGAGCGCATGCGCGCAGCGGTCGACGGCGTCCTCCCGGGCGGCGTCGCAACCGTCCCCACCGCGGAACTCCCCGAGCAGCCCGAGCAGCTCTTCGCCCTCCTCGGCGGGGTGCGCCCCGCCGTCGTCGTCCTCGGGCCGGGCGTCTCCCTCGACGGCGCGCTCCGGCTCGCGACCGTGTTCGACGTCCGCTTCCCCGACATCGCCGTGCTCCTCTGCGCGGAGGCGGACGCCGACCTCATGCTCCAGGCCATGCGCGCCGGGGTGCGCGACGTCGTCTCCCAGACGGTCGAGCCCGAACAGCTGCGCGTCGTGATCCAGCGTTCCGTCCAATCCACGGAGGGCCGCCGCAGGGACGGCGAGGCCTCCGCCTCGGAGAGCCGCCGAGGCCGCGTGGTCGGCGTCTTCTCGCCGAAGGGCGGGGTGGGCAAGACGACGCTCGCCACGAACATCGCCGTCGGGCTCGGCAAGATCGCACCGCTCAGCGTCGTGATCGTGGACCTCGACCTCCAGTTCGGCGACGTGGCCTCGGGACTCGACCTCGATCCCGAGCACACCGTCACCGACGCCGTCTCGCCCGCTGCCGTCCAGGATTCGCTCGTGCTTAAGGCGTTCCTGACGCTCCACCCCGCGAGCATCTACGCGCTGTGCGCGCCCAAGGACCCCGTCGAGGCAGACTCCATCACCGCCGAACAGATCGGTCGGCTCATCCGCCAGCTCTCGGCCCAGTTCGACTACGTCGTGGTAGACACCGCGCCGGGCCTCGGCGAATGCACGCTTGCGGCGCTCGAGGAGTGCACGGACGGGGTCTGGGTCACGGGCATGGACGTGCCCGGAGTCCGCGGCCTCCGCTCGAGCCTCGACGTCCTGGGACGCCTCGGCCTGCTCCCGGAAACCCGTCATCTGGTCCTCAACATGGCCGACGCGAAGTCTGGGCTGAGCGTGCGTGACGTCGAAGCCACCATCGGCGTGCCCGTCGACGTGAGCGTTCCGCGCTCGCGCCTGATCTCGTATTCCACCAACCGCGGGATTCCAGTCCTCCAGGCGACCCGCCGCGACAGGGCGACAAGCGCCTTGGGCGAGGTCGTGGAGCGGCTCAGTCCGGATGGCTCGGTCCGCGCCCGCCGACTGCACAGAAGGGTCGTCGTCTCGTGAAGCTCTCAGACCGCGTCAACATCGCCGAGGGTCGGCCGGTGCCAACTGCCCCGCCGCCGCCCGAGCCGGCCGAGGCTCTCGCTCCCGAAACGCCCGTCCCCTCGCCACTCCAGGCCGCGCCGCAGCCGCCCGCCCCGCGGTCTATCCAGCCGGACGCGCTGGCCGGGCTCAAGCAGCGCGCGGCGGAGGCCCTCTTCGAGCGCATGGGCGCGCGCTTCGGCGACTCCGGAGCCACGGAAGACGAACTCCGCTCCGCCGCACGCGACGAGCTGATCCAGGTGATCGACCAAGAACGCGTTCCGATGAGTGCAAGCGAGCGATCCCGCCTGCTCCGCGACATCGAGGACGACGTGCTCGGCTACGGGCCGCTCCAGCGCCTGCTCGACGACGACGACATCACCGAGATCATGGTCAATCGCCACGACCGCATCTACATCGAGCGGAAGGGCCGCCTCATTCTCTCGGAGCTCAGGTTCAAGTCGGAGGAGCAGCTCCGGGTCGTCATCGAGCGCATCGTCTCCCGAGTGGGGCGGCGCATCGACGAGTCCTCCCCGTTCGTCGACGCACGCCTCGCCGACGGCTCGCGCGTCAACGCGATCATCCCACCGCTCGCCGTCGGCGGCTCCTCGCTCACCATCCGCAAGTTCGGCAGGGTACCCCTTACAGTCCGCGATCTCATCGGCTTCGGGACCATGACGCTCGAGATGGCCGAGCTGCTGCAGGCCTGCGTCAAGGCGAAGCTCAACATCATCGTCTCGGGCGGCACGGGCACCGGCAAGACGACGCTGCTCAACGTGCTCTCCTCGTTCATCCCCGACGAAGAGCGGATCGTCACGATCGAGGACGCCGTCGAACTGCAGATCCAACAGGACCATGTGGTGCGGCTCGAGAGCCGGCCGCCCAACACGGAGGGCAAGGGCGAGGTCACGATCCGCGACCTCGTGAAGAACTCCCTCCGCATGCGCCCGGACCGGATCGTGGTGGGCGAGGTCCGCAGCGGCGAGTCGCTCGACATGCTTCAGGCCATGAACACGGGCCACGACGGCTCGCTCTCGACGGTCCACTCCAACTCGCCGCGAGACGCGATCGCGCGCCTCGAGACGCTCGTCCTCATGGCGGGCATGGACCTCCCTCTGCGGGCCATCCGCGAGCAGATCGCCTCGGCCGTGAACCTCGTCGTGCAGATCTCGCGCCTCCGGGACGGGACGCGCCGGATCACCCACATCACGGAGGTGCAGGGCATGGAGGGCGACGTCGTCGTGCTCCAGGACGCGTTCGTGTTCGACTACGGCGCGGGCGTGGACGAGAACGGGAAATTCCTCGGCAGCGCGGTGGCGACTGGGGTGCGACCCCGTTTCATCGAGCGCTTCGAAGACCTTGGCATCCACGTCCGCCCGGGTATCTTCGCGACGCCGATTCGCTACGGTCAGGAGCAGCCATGGAGGTGATGATCGGCTCCGGCCTCATCGTCGTCGCCGGCATCGCGGCGGCAATCCTCGCGCTGCGTCCCGGCCACCGCGCGCTCCCGCTCTCGCGCCGTCGGCTCGAGACCCCCGACGGCGATTCCGCGCTCGGCCGCGCGGCCACGGGAGCTTCCGACGCTCTGCAGGGCTGGCTCGCGGGCCGAAAGCTCAGCATCGTCTCCCCCGAGTCCCTCGAACTGGCCGGGCTGCGCCTCCGCCAGGCGGATATCGTCCTGCTCGTCGCGGCCGGCGCAGTGCTGTGCATCGCCTTCGGGTGGCTGTCCGGCAACCTCGTGCTCGGAATCCTGCTCGCGGCCCTCACGCCGGTGATCCCGCGCGTCGTCGTCAGCGGCCGCATCGCCAGACGGCGCAAACGGTTCAACGATCAGCTCGCCGACACCCTGCATTTGCTCGCTGGCGGGCTGCGGGCCGGGCACTCCGTCCTGCGCGCCATCGACGCCGCGGCGGCCGAAAGCCCCCAGCCCACGGCCCACGAGATGCGCCGCGTGGTGCATGAGACGTCGCTGGGCCGTGACCTCCAGGCGTCGCTCGAAGACGCCGCGCGCCACATGGAGAGCCAAGACTTCCTCTGGGTCGCCCAGGCCATCCAGATCAACCGCGAAGTCGGCGGAAATCTCGCGGACGTGCTCGACCAGGTCAACGAGACGATCCGCGAACGCGCCGAGATCAAGGGCCACATCGCCGCTCTCGCCGCGGAGGGCAAGTTCTCCGCCTACATTCTCATGGCTCTTCCGTTCGGCATCGTCCTCCTGCTCATGTCCGTCAATCCGGGCTACATGAACGTCATGTTCACCCACTCGCTCGGCTGGGTCTTGATCGGCGTGTCGGTCGTGCTCATGGCCATCGGCGCGCTCTGGCTGCGCAAGATCGTCACCATCAAGTTCTAGGAGGGAGCCATGACCATTCCGCTGCTCGCGTCCGTTCTTGTGGCCGTGCCGCTCGCCGCGCTGTGCTGGTCGATGCTCGCCGTGGACCGGCGCGAGGCGCGAGCCGTGCGTCGGAATCTCGAGCGCGGCATCGCGACGCCCTCCGTCCCCGTCCCCGAGGTCGAGGCCGGCTCGGGAGCAATGGCAACCCTTGAGACGATCGCCCGCAAGCTCACGCCAGCGGCATACGTCCGCCGCCTCGATCGCCTCCTCGCCCTCGCGGGCCGACCGTCGTCGATGCCGCTCGGCCGGCTCCTCGCCGCCAAACCCGCGCTCGGCGCTGTGGGCGTGGGAGCGGGCGCGCTGTTCGTGTCGTTGGGGCCCTCTCCGACCTTTCGCCTCATCGCTGTCTTCCTCGTGGTCCTCGGCTATATGCTCCCCGATCTCCTGCTCATGAGCCGCGGCATGGAGCGCCAGGCAACGATCCAGCGGGACCTGCCCAACACGCTCGACCAGCTCCTCATCTCGGTCGAGGCGGGCCTCGGGTTCGAGGCCGCGCTCGCCCGGGCCAGCACGACGGGACGCGGCCCGCTCGCAGAAGAACTCACGAGGACGCTCCAGGACATGCAGGTCGGCCGCTCTCGCCGCGAGTCCTATCTGGGCCTTGCCGAACGGACCACGGTGCCGGAGGTCCGCACGTTCGTCCAGGCGGTGGTTCAGGCCGACGCGTACGGCATCGCGATCGCGCGCGTCCTGCGCGTCCAGGCCAAGGCGATGCGCGTCCGACGCCGCCAGCGCGCCGAGCAGCAGGCCATGAAGCTCCCCGTCATGGTCCTGTTCCCCCTCTTGTTCTTCATCTTCCCGGTGCTGTTCATCGCGATCCTGGGGCCGGCGGTCATCAATACAATTGCTACATTCTCGGGACGGTAGGTCTTCATGAGCGACAGGAGAGGGAGGATCATGACGGCGTCACCCGGCGTTCCGGCCAACGATCCGAGCAGTGTCCTGCCGCTCATCGACGACGGCGCCTTACATCTGCTGGCCTACGACGTAGGCCCCGAGATCGCGGCGTCCTTCGCGCGCGATTTCGCGCGGATCTGGCCCCGCCGGCGCAATGCCCTCGCTCAAGCCCTCGGCGCCGACGACCTCCCGAAAGCCATCGACGCCGCACTGAGCCTCCGCACGTCGTCGGCCATGGTGGGCGCGTCGCGCCTCGCGGGCCTGTCCGAGGAGCTCGAGCGCGCCCTGCGCTCGGAGGGCTTCGCGGCGGCGGCCCGGCTTCTGCCGGCCGTCTCTGACTGTGGCGAGCGCACCGTCCGCGCTCTCGTGCCCCACGACGGCCTGCGCACCGAAGACCCGGCCGACGACGACGGCGCCCCCGAGCACGTCTAGCCCCGCGCCTCGTCGCGCCGTCACCTCCCGCGGGGGGCGGACCTACGACGTCGCGGGAGCCAACCGGTAGCCGATGCCGCGCACCGTCACAAGCCACCTCGGCTGGCGCGGGTCGTCGCCGAGCTTCCGGCGGAGGTTCCCGAGGTGCACCTCGATCGCGCGCGCGTCCGCCTCGCTCACGTAGGAGTCGTCCCGGACGGTTTCTCCCCGGGCAACGCGCACGAGCTCGGCCCGGGTCAACACGGCTCCGCCCGCGCGCAGGAGCGCGTGGAGGAGATCGAACTCGGTGCGCGTGAGGTCGAGCGCGGCCCCAGCGAGCGCGGCAGTGCGCGTCCGCGGGTCGAGCGTGAGGCCGCGGTGCCGGAAGGGCCCAGCCGCGGGCAGGCCACCGCGCGGGACGGCGTCGGCGCGCGGGGGCGCGGCCGCCGTCGTCCTCGCTGCGGCGCCCGCGTTCGCCGGTGCGAGTGCCGACGGCGCGCGCAGCTCGGCGGACGACGTCGCGGTCGTGCGCGGCCGGCGCATCATGGCCGTGATCCGCGCCCGCAGCTCGCGCGGACGGAACGGCTTCGTGAGGTAGTCGTCGGCGCCGGATTGGAGCGCCAAGAGCGTGTCGGATTCCTCATCGTGGGCCGTGAGCATGACGACGTACGCGTCGCTCGAGCTCCGGATCCGCCGCAGCACCTCGAAGCCGTCGATGTCGGGGAGCCCGAGGTCCAGCGTGACGATGGCGGGGTCCTCGCGGCGCGCGATTTCGGCGCCCTCACGTCCCGTCGACGCGCTCAGGACCTCAAAGCCCGCCTGCCGGAGCACGTCCTCGACGAGGTGACGCACGTCGTCGTCGTCCTCAACGACGAGCGCAAGCCCAGGATCTTCCATCTCGGTCTCCTCTGCCACAACCATCGACAGTCTTGTCACTCGGACTTAGATTCGGTGTCATATTCTCATTCTGAAGACGAATATGACACTGCCCGATCTGTCATTGCTGCATACGGGAAGGAGAAACGTGTCTACCGGCGAGCAGGCCATCGTCCGCAGGGCTCGGCGCTACCTCGCGCATGCGGGTGCGCGCTCGCGTATCGCCCTGTGGCAGCTTCCCACCATCATCGCCGTGCTCCTCGTTGCGCTCGCCTCCCCGGCGAGCTGGGCGGACCCCGCGGCGCGGCCCCTCGTCGTCGCCTCGATCGTCGTGCTCGGCGTCGCATGCGTCGGGGCCCTGGCCCTCCCCTGGGATCGCCTGCCGGACCAGCTGGTCCTTGCGGTTCCCGTCCTCGACCTCGTCGCGCTCGGCCTCATGCGCAACGCCTCGGCTGCCCTCCAGGGAATCGCGGCCCTCGCGATCTTCCCCATCATCTGGATTGCCGCGTCGATGCGCTCGGCGCTGTGGGCGCTTCTCGTGAGCTTCACGGCACCGCTCGTGATGACGCTGCCGTCCCTCATCCAAGCCTTCGCCCACGGCACGCCCGCGGGCGCGAACTCGTCGATCTTCCTCGCCGTCCTCCTCCTCGCGGTCGCCGTGGCGATCCGGGCCGCCACGACGGGCCTCCATCTCCAAGAACGCGAGCTCCGCGCCCAGCGGGCGCGGCTCCGGCGCCTCCTGCTCGAATCCCAGTCGACCGAGCGGCTCCTCGCGGCCATCCTCGAGGCCGTGAGCGTGGGGATCGTCGCCGTCGACAGCTACGGCACCCCGGTGCGCACCAACCGCCGATTCCGCGAGCTCGTGAGCCCGTTCGACCTCCCGGCCGCCGCCCCCGTCGACGCCGATCTTCAGCTCTACGCACGCGACCACCGAACCCCGCTCGCTCCCCTCCAGCAGCAGCTCGAGCGGGCTGCGCAGGGCGAGCGCATTGACGGCGAGGTGATGTGGCTCGGCGAGGGCTCCGACTCGGCCGCCCTGTCCGTGTCCTCGCGTGCAGTCGACGGGCCGAGGGGCGGCGCCGTCGTCGCCTTCGCGGACGTCACGGCACTCGCCAACGCCGCGGAGGACAAGGCCGAGCTCGTGCGCACGGTCGCCCACGAGTTCCGCTCGCCGCTCACGGCCGTCCTGGGCAACGTCGATCTCGTCCTCGAGTCCGAGTCCCTCGCGAGCGACGACCGGCTCCGCCTCGACGTCGCCCAGCGCAGCGCCGAGCGGCTCCTCGAGCTCGCGACGGATCTCGTCGCATCGTCGTCGCACTCGGTGCCGATCCGCCTCGAGCACGCCGACGTCGGCGCCGTCGTCTCAGCACGCGCGGAAGCCGCGCGCCTCACCGCGGTCGCGGCAGGGGTGCAGCTCGCGGTCGAGGTCGGCGAACCACTCTGGGCACGCGCAGATCCCCTGCGCGTGGGGCAGGTGATCGACAACCTGCTCTCGAATGCGATCAAGTACTCGCCCGACGGCGGAACGGTCACCCTGCGAGGGGCCCTCAAGGACGGCTGGATCACCGTCGAGGTGCGCGACAGCGGCATGGGCATCCCGTCGCATGAGCGCCAGCGCGTCTTCGAGCGCTTCTTCCGCACCTCCCAGGCGCGCCGCTCGGACATTCCGGGCGTGGGGCTCGGCCTCGCGATCAGCAGCTGGATCGCCGAGCGGCACGGCGGCGGCCTCGCGTGCGAGAGCCAGCCCGGCCGCGGCAGCGTCTTCACCCTCACGCTCCCCGTCGCCGGGCCAGCGTAACCGTGCCTGTGTAGCCGGGCCAGCGTAGCCGGGCCTGTGTAGCCGGGCCAGCGCGCCGACGCGGGCCTAGGCTGGGTCTCGAAGCGCGCGCGTCTGCTCGGCCCGCAGGGCCATCTCCCCCGCCGTCTCCGGGTAGCCGACCGCCTCGAGGACGAGCGGATGGGCCGGCGCGAGACGCGTCTTGGCGTCCCTGATCCGAGCAAGCATGCGCTCGTGGAGCCATTCGGGCCGCTCGAGCCCTTCGCCGACGCGCAGCGCCGAGCCGACAAGGGCCCGCACCATGTTGTGGCAGAACGCGTCGGCCTTCACGTGGGCCACGACCACGCCCTCGTGGCTGCGCTCGAACGTGAATTCCTGAAGCTCGCGGACCGTCGTGGACCCTTCGCGCGGCTTGCAGAACGCGAGGAAGTCTCGGAGGCCCAGCAGCTGGGCGGCCGCGCCGTTCATGCGGCCGACGTCGAGGGCCGCCTTGTGCCACAGCGTGATCCCGCGGAGCGTCGGGTCCCAGTGCTCGGCACGGTCGGCGATCCGGTACGAGTAGCGGCGCCACAGCGCCGAAAAGCGCGCGTCGAACCCCTCGGGAGGGACGACGGCGCGACGCACCTCGAGCGCGCCCGTCTCCTCGGCGAGGACTCGGCTCAGCGCCCCGCGGAGGCGCCGCGCGAGGACCTCCTCGGGCGCGTCGTCGGAGCGGCGCGGCAGCGACTCCCACTCGTCGGCGCCGAGGTCGAGATGGACCACTTGGCCGCGCGCGTGGACGCCCGCATCGGTGCGGCCCGCGACGACGACACGTACCGGGCGACGGAGGATGAGCTCAAGAGCCTCCTCGAGCGAGCCCTGCACCGTGCGCAGACCCGGCTGCACGGCCCACCCGCTGAACGGGCCGCCGTCGTACGCGATGTCGAGACGCACGCGGACCCGACCGCCGCCCGCTGCCCCACCCGGCGACGAAGGGTGGCCAGATGCGGAAAGGCCCCCGTTCCCTGGTTCCGGAACGGGGGCCTTCGCTGCAGTCATGCGCCCCAGTCTAGTGAGTCGGCACAGTCTCGTGAGCCGGCCCAGTCGAGTGGCGCTCGACGGCGGGGCTTACTTCGCGTCGTCGTCCTTGGACTCGGTCTCCTCAGCGGGAGCCTCAGCCTCGGCAGCAGCCGTCTCCTCGACCTCAGCCTCGGCCTCGGCCGGAGCCTCGGCAGCGGCAGTCTCCTCGACGACCTCCTCGGCAACAACCTCAGCCTCGACGATCGGCTCGGCAGTCGGGGCGGCGGCGCGCGCCGCGGCCTTCGTCGCCTCGGCCACGACGGCCTGCTTCGGCGAAACCGGCTCGAGCACGAGCTCGATCACGGCCATGGGGGCGTTGTCGCCCTTGCGGTTGCCGATCTTGGTGATGCGGGTGTAGCCGCCCTCGCGGTTGGCCATCTGCGGCGCGATCTCGGTGAAGAGCTCGTGCACGATGCCCTTGTTGGTGGCGGTACGGGCCGAGATGGCGGCCTGGACACGGCGGCGCGAGGCGAGGTCGCCACGCTTCGCGAACGTGATGAGGCGCTCGGCCACGGGGCGGAGGCGCTTGGCCTTCGTCACCGTGGTGGTGATGCGCTTGTGCTCGAACAGTGCGGCGGCAAGGTTGTTGAGCATGAGGCGCTCGTGCGCCGGGCCGCCGCCCAGGCGCGGACCCTTGGCGGGTGCAGGCATAGTAGTTTCTCCTCGGGTGGGCCGCTGCCGGGGGAGGCCCGGCAGCGGTCAATACTGTGGTGGCTTAGAGGTCGTCGTCGCCGAACGGGGCCTCGTCCTCGTCGATCGCGGCAGCGCGCGCGGCGAGGTCGAATCCGGGAGGCGAGTCCTTGAGCGAGAGGCCCAGCTCGGTGAGCTTGGCCTTGACCTCGTCGATGGACTTGGCACCGAAGTTCCGGATGTCCATCAGGTCAGCCTCGGAGCGCGCCACGAGCTCACCCACGGTGTGGATGCCCTCGCGCTTGAGGCAGTTGTACGAGCGCACGGTGAGGTCCAGGTCCTCGATCGGCAGAGCCATGTCCGCCGCCAGGGCAGCATCCGTCGGCGAGGGGCCGATCTCGATGCCTTCAGCCGCCGTGTTGAGCTCGCGGGCGAGGCCGAAGAGCTCAACGAGCGTCGTGCCGGCGGAGGCGACGGCGTCGCGCGGCTTGATGGCCGGCTTCGTCTCGACGTCCACGATCAGGCGGTCGAAGTCGGTGCGCTGCTCAACGCGGGTCGCCTCGACGCGGAAGGTGACCTTCAGCACCGGCGAGTAGATCGAGTCGACCGGAATGCGGCCGATCTCGGCGTCCGCGGACTTGTTCTGCGCCGCGGAGACGTAACCGCGGCCGCGCTCGATCGTGAGCTCGAGCTCGAACTTGCCCTTGGAGTTGAGCGTCGCGATGTGGAGATCCGGGTTGTGGATCTCCACGCCGGCCGGCGGAGCGATGTCCGCAGCCGTGACGACGCCCGGGCCCTGCTTGCGCAGGTAGGCGACGACCGGCTCGTCCTGGTCCGAGGAGATGGACAGGCTCTTGAGGTTCAGGATGATCTCGGTGACATCTTCCTTGACCCCGGGAACCGTGGTGAATTCGTGCAGCACACCGTCAATCCGGACGCTCGTGACCGAGGCACCCGGGATAGAGGAGAGCAGAGTACGACGCAGCGAGTTGCCGAGCGTGTAGCCGAAGCCGGGCTCGAGCGGCTCGATCACGAATCGGCTGCGGTTGTCGGACACCACTTCTTCAGACAGTGTGGGGCGCTGTGCAATAAGCACGGAGTTTCCTTTCAGCGAGCATCCGCTATATGACGCAACACAGATGGATGGAAAACGGTCTGACTAAGTAACGGACCGGTGGCCGGCCGCGGTTCCCCCACGGCCGGCCAGGCCCATCGACAACCAGTTAGACGCGGCGGCGCTTCGGCGGGCGGCAGCCGTTGTGGGCGCTCGGGGTGACGTCCTGGATGGAGCCAACCTCGAGGCCGGCGGCCTGGAGCGCGCGGATCGCGGTCTCGCGGCCCGAGCCCGGGCCCTTCACGAACACGTCGACCTTGCGGAGGCCGTGCTCCTGCGCACGCTTCGCGGCCGACTCCGCGGCCTGCTGTGCCGCGTACGGCGTGGACTTGCGCGAGCCCTTGAAGCCGACCTCGCCGGCCGAGGCCCACGAGATCACGGCGCCCGAGGGGTCGGTGATCGAGACGATCGTGTTGTTGAACGTGCTCTTGATGTGCGCCTGGCCGAGCGCGATGTTCTTCTTGTCCTTGCGACGCGGCTTGCGGACCGAGGTCGCACGAGTCTTCGGGGGCATGAGGTCTCCTACTTCTTGGTGACGCTAGCCGCTATCAGCGGCCGGCCTTCTTCTTGCCGGCGACGGTCCGCTTCGGACCCTTGCGGGTACGGGCGTTGGTCTTGGTGCGCTGGCCGCGCACCGGAAGGCCCTTGCGGTGACGCAGGCCCTCGTAGCTGCCGATCTCGACCTTGCGGCGGATGTCGGCGGCCACTTCGCGGCGAAGGTCACCCTCAACCTTGTAGTTGCCCTCGATGTAGTCACGCAGCTGGACCAGCTCGGCGTCCGTGAGGTCCTTCACGCGGACGTCAGGGCTGATGCCGGTAGCAGCGAGCGTCTCCTTCGCACGGGTGCGACCCACGCCGTAGATGTAAGTAAGCGCGATTTCCAGCCGCTTTTCGCGGGGAATGTCAACGCCAGCGAGACGAGCCATAGTGGCGGTTCTCCTTGTGTTGTCCGGAGGTCGTAGGCAGTACACCCGCACTGTGCTGTGCGGCCCCAGCCTCCGGGCCGGGGGTTAGCTGTCCGGGCTCTCAATTTCGTCCCAGCGCAGCTTGTGCTGCCTTCTATCTAGTTATTGCGTGGGCGCCCGCCCTGACTGCTTCCCCGAAGGGAAATCAGCCCTGGCGCTGCTTGTGGCGCGGGTTCTCGCAGATCACCATGACCCGGCCGTTACGGCGGATCACCTTGCACTTGTCGCAGATCTGCTTGACGCTCGGCTTGACCTTCATGGCTTTCCTTTGCGTGTTCTGCAGGTGGTCAGCAAAGACGGCCGGGTGCCCCCGGCCGCGCTGCTTACTTGTAGCGGTAGACGATCCGGCCGCGGGTCAGGTCGTAAGGGCTGAGCTCCACCACCACGCGGTCCTCGGGGAGGATTCGGATGTAGTGCTGACGCATCTTCCCGGAGATGTGTGCGAGCACGACGTGCTTGTTCGTCAGCTCAACGCGGAACATCGCGTTGGGCAGCGCTTCAGTCACGACGCCCTCGATCTCGATGACACCGTCCTTCTTGGCCATAGCCTCCGCTATCTGTCGTGCCACCGGGCACACGTGCGCCCCGTGGTCTTCATTGATTGATTCGGCCGGCGGCAGCCACCCCGAAAAGGGCACGACTGGGCCGACAGCCAACACACAACTGTACGCCACCTCGGCCGGGAAGTTAAATCCGCCTATGGTACACGGCGACGCCAGTCGACCTCTCGTACACCGCGACGCCAGTCGACCTCTCGTACACGGCCTGCTCCCGGCGCGGCCGCCGTCGGACCTTCACCACTTTCAGCAGCCCGGCGTCGGCGAGTTCGGCCGCCACGCCGGCGGAGCACCGCCGTCGTGCGCTGAGAGCTGGTGGGACTCCTACAGCTCGTCGAGCCTCGGAAGTCCCCCCAGCGCAAGGCGGGTTTCAACTACCGCGGTCACCTGCCGCACGAAGTCCTCCGGTCGATGGACGATGTCGGCGTAGACGAAGCGCGCCACCGCAAAGCCAAGGGACTGCGCGACGTTGTCGCGCCGATAATCCTTGAACCGACGGCTGGGCGCCTCGTGCTCCTTCCCGTCGGTCTCAACATCCACGCAACTCTCGACGAGGAGATCCATCGATCCGACCCCGCGAACGTCGACCTGCGGCTGCACGTGGAAGCCAGCCCGGCGGAGATGGGTGCGAGCGAGGGTCTCGAGCAGCGACTCGGACCCGACGTCGACGAGATCGAGGACTCGGCGAGCCGCCGCGTTCCTCCGTCCGGGCAGCCGGTCGCGGAGAAAATCCAAGGAGAAGCCCTGCCGGGAGGCCGACTCAACCAGAACCAGCGCCTCCAGCTCGGGCAGGCACCCGAGGGCATGGAGAAGAACGTCCGCTTTGGAGGCGATCCACGCTGCCGGCTCCCCTGGCACCCAGCTCCTCCGGTGGACCACGGCCCGCTCGGACGCGAAGGCGCCATCGGGCCTCAGCACGTGGACCTTGTCCGGCTTCCGCAGCATCCAGAGGCCGTAATGCTCGGCGGCGGAGAGACACGTGAGCCGTGAATTGGTCGCAACACAGCGGACCAGCACGGGGTCGGCCTCCGGAACACTGTAGATTCCGGGCCGCACCCGGTCCACCAATCCGGCCGCGACGGCTCGAGCCAGATCGCGCTCGCGGGCGCCGGCCTCGAGGAGCTGACGCGTCCGGGCGATGCCGCCGCGGTCGCGCAGAAGCGCTGTCACAGACTCCATGACGTCATCGTGTCGCGGAGCCGACCCATTCGGGCCGTTCCCCGGGGCCTATGTGGATAACTCCGACGCCGGAGTCTCACCAGTTCTCAGGCGGACGACGGCGCAACTCGCCGACGTCTCAACGCGGCGCACCGCGTTGGGCCGCCGGAACGTGGTGAGAGTCCTACGCCGGCTCACGCCGGTGGCGCGGGGTACGGCTCCCAGGTTCCCGCCGGCGTCGAGACGGCAGTTGCGGACCGGACCCCGTCGAGGATCGCGAGTCGAACCGCCTCTGCGGCCGCGATCTGAACGGACATCAGGACGGCGATCCGCTCGGCGTCCCGTGACCGGTCCATCCCGATGGCGCCCGTCGAGAGGGCGAAGACGGTGTCGCCGTCGACGAGCGTGTGGGCCGGGTTGAGCGCTCGGGCGAGCCCGGCATGCGCGGCCGTCGCCGTCCGCTTGCACTCGGCGGGCGTCAGGGCCGCATTGGTCGCGACGACTGCCAGCGTCGTGTTGAGAGACCTATCGGCGGACGACGGCGCCGGGGCGCCCGTCACTGCCGGCTCACCGAGGGGTGACTCGCCAGGGAAGACCGGCGCTCCCGCGGCATTGACGACGGCAAGGGCGCCCACCACGAGTCCCTCGGGCAGCACGACCTCGGGCCCGCCGGGCGGGCCCGGAACCGGGCCACCCGGAATCGCGACGGAAGCCATCCCCACGCCGCCCTTGAAGCGGCCCCGGGCGAGCACCGCCCCGGTGCCGGCGCCTACGCAGCCTCGGAGGGCGCCGTCGTCCGCTTGCCCCGCCGAGACGGCGGCTGCCGCGGCCTCGTAGCCCATCGCCGCGTCCGGCCGCTTCGAGAAATCGCCGCCCCGGCCGAGGTCGAAGATGACGGCCGCCGGAACGATCGGCACGACGCCGCCGAAGACGCCAAAGCCCTGTCCTTCGGACTCCAAGAACAACTGGACCCCCGCCGCGGCCGCGAGACCGTACGCGCTTCCCCCGCACAGCGCAACGCCGTCGACGTTCTGGGCGAGCGTCGAGGGGTCGAGGGCATCCGTCTCGCTGGTGCCCGGCCCGCCGCCCCGCACGTCGACGCCGCCTGCAGATCCCGGCGGCGCGAGGACCGCTGTCACGCCTGTGAGCCAGCCATCGCCGACGCGCTGGGCGTGGCCCACCCGCATCCCGGGGACGTCAAGAAGGGATCCCATGGGGACATTGTGCCGCACGTCTCAGCCGAATCGTCTTCGAAAAAAACAAAGAGTTAACTCTTGGCTACGCGCCGCGGAACTCTTTCCGAGAATCCCAGTTCTCGGATTTTCGGGGCCAAGGACTGTGCTGCACTGTTGGATGCCACCGTTGCGGCGTCGCTGCGCGGTGCCTGAGATCTGCGGTGGGGGCCACGGTGAGGAGCACCAATCAATCATGAGCAAACTTGAGCTTGACCGTCCTGTTGCGGTCGCCGAGGGGGCGCCGCCGCGCCGCCCGAGGTGGTCGGCGCGGAGCCGCCGGGACTTCTTCATATTCCTCGCGATGGCGTTGCCGAACCTCATCCTCATCGCGGTCTTCACGTATCGGCCGCTCTTCGCGAACATGCAGTATTCGACGCTCGACTGGACGCTCGGCTCGACGACGGCACGCGTTGTCGGGCTCGACAACTACGTCACGTTCTTCACGAGCGACGACGCCCCGCGCGTCCTCGGCACGACGGCGGTGTTCACCGTGTTCACCGTCGGCCTGTCGATGGTGCTGGGCCTGCTCGTTGCGCTCGCGCTGAACTCCAAGGTGCGCGGCACGACGTTCGCCCGGGCCGCGGTCTTCGCCCCGTACGTGCTGTCGGGGGTCGGCGTCGGCCTCGTCTGGATGTTCATCTTCGACCCGGGATACGGGGTCCTCGCGTGGATGCTGAGGGGGCTCGGGGGCAAGAGCCCCGAATGGTTCAACGACCCGCAGCTAGCGCTCACCATGGTCACGATCGTCTACGTGTGGAAGAACCTGGGCTATTGCGCGGTCGTCTACCTCGCGGGGCTCCAGTCGCTTCCGAACGACGTCATGGAGGCCGCGGCGCTCGACGGCGCGGGAGCGGTGCGGCGGTTCTGGAACATGGCGCTCCCGCTCCTGTCCCCGACGACGTTCTTCCTCCTGATCACGACGATCCTCTCGAGCCTGCAGGCCTTCGACCTCATCCGGATCATGACCCCGCTTGGGAACGGCACGAGCACGCTCATCTACGAGGCGTACCTCCAGGCGTTCGGCGCCTACAACCGCGCCGGATACTCGGCGTCGATCTCGGTGATCCTGTTCGCGATCCTGCTCATCGTCACCGTGGTCCAGGTCCGCTTCGTCGAGAAGAAGGTGCACTACGCATGAGCGCTCCCGCGACCATCGCCCCCTCCCCAGCGGCCGACCGCATTCCGGCCCGCGACCGCCTCTTCTCGAAGGCCAACTTCGCGAAGACCATCGCCGGCGGGTACATCCCGCTCGTCCTGGCGACCCTCATCGTGTTCCTGCCGCTCGCGTGGATGGTGCTGAGCTCGTTCAAGACCCCCGGCGAGATCGTCACGACGGACTTGAAGATCCTCCCCGAGCAGCTCTACGGCCAGAACTACGCGGAGGCCATGACGACCGTGCCGTTCGGGCGGTTCTTCCTCAACTCGGCGATCGTCACGTTCGTCGGCTCGGCCATCAAGGTCACGCTGGCGATCCTGACGGCCTACGCGCTCGTGTTCGTGCGGTTCCCCTTCAAGAACGTCATCTTCATCCTGATCCTCGTCGCGCTCATGGTCCCGCCGCAAGTCGCGATCCTGCCGAACTACGTGCTCATCGCGGGCATCGGCGGGAAGAACACCCTGTGGGGGATCATCCTGCCGGGCCTCGGCACCGCGTTTGGCACGTTCCTCCTCCGCCAGCACTTCATGACCCTCCCGAGCTCAATCCTCGAGGCCGCCGAGATCGACGGCGCGGGGCACTGGCGCCGGCTGTGGCGGATCGTCGCGCCCGTCTCGCTGCCGTCCATCGCCACCGTCGCGCTCGTGACGATCGTCAACGAGTGGAACGACTACATCTGGCCGCTCATCATCACGGACCGCCCCGAGACCATGACGCTGCCCGTGGGCCTCACGCTGCTCCAGAACTCCGAGGGAAACACGGGTTCGGGCTGGGGCATCCTCATGGCCGGCGCCGTCCTCGTCATCCTGCCCGTCCTCGTCATCTTCGCGATGCTCCAGCGCTACATCGTCGCGGGCCTGACCCAGGGCAGCGTCTCCAACTAGCTGTGCCTCCTCACCCACCCTCCCTCCCCTTCGCACCCATCCACCCTGAAAGGCGCACCATGTCATTCCCCCTCCCCCGCCGGCACTTCCTGGCCCTCACCGGCGCTGGCGCCGGATCCCTCGCCCTCGCCGCGTGCGGCGGTCCCGACACCTCGGGCGGCGCGGGCGCGACCAAGACGGCGGACGCCGACTTCAGCGGCGTGAAGCCGGCCGCAAGCATCGACTTCTGGACGAACCACCCCGGAAAGTCGCAGGACGTCGAGAAGCAGCTCGTCGAGAAGTTCCAGGCGGCCAACCCCGGCATCACGGTCAACCTCGTGACGGCGGGCTCGTCCTACGAGGACATCGCGCAGAAGTTCCAGACCGCCCAGGCCGCGAAGTCCGGGCTCCCGGCCGTCGTCGTCCTCTCCGACGTGTGGTGGTTCCGCTACTACATCAACGGCAACATCATTCCGGTGGACGCGCTCATCAAGCAGCTCGGCGTTCAGGTGAGCGACTACCGCGACTCGCTCGTGAAGGACTACCAGTACGGCGGCAAGCAGTGGGCCATGCCGTACGCGCGCTCGACCCCGCTGTTCTACTACAACAAGGACCACTTCAAGGCCGCGGGCCTCCCGGACCGCGCCCCGAAGACGTGGGACGAGTTCGGCGAGTGGGCCCCGAAGCTCATGGCTGCCGGGCTGGCCCAGCGTGCGTTCCAGTACGGTCCGATGGCGGGCTACGCCGGGTGGACGATGCAGAACAACCTGTGGGGCTGGGGCACGGGCTGGTCGAAGGACTGGGACATCACGTGCGACTCCGACGACGCCGTGGCCGCGATGCAGTGGATCCAGGACACGGTATACAAGGGCAAGTGGGCCGGCGTCTCGTCGAAGGACCAGGCCGACGACTTCGCGGCGGGCATCGCCTCGGCCACCCTCGCGTCGACGGGCTCGCTCGTGGGCGTCCTCAAGAACGCCAAGTTCAACGTCGGTGTCGGCTTCCTCCCGGGCGGCCCCAAGGCGACGACGAACGTCTGCCCCACCGGCGGCGCCGGCCTGGGCATCCCGTCCGGCATCTCGAAGGAGCAGCAGCTCGCGGCCGCGACATTCATCAAGTTCGTCGGCGAGCCCGAGAACGCCGCCCTGTTCTCGGCCGCGACCGGCTACATGCCCGTGCGCAAGTCCGCCGATATGACGGCCGTCCTCGCCAAGACGCCGCAGATCCAGACGGCGATCGACCAGCTCGCCGTCACGCGTGTCCAGGACAACGCGCGCGCGTTCCTCCCGGGCGCCGATCAGGAGATGGGCAAGACCGCGGCGAAGATCCTCACCCAGCAGGGCGACGTCAAGTCTGAGATGTCCGCGCTCAAGAAGACCCTCCAGGGCATCTACGAGAAGGACGTCAAGCCGAAGCTCACGGCCTGACCCTTCCGGGCCGCTTCACGAAGCAAAGCAGCGAACGACGACGGCGCCGCTCACCTCAGGTGGGCGGCGCCGTCGTCTGTGTACGATCAGCCAACTCAGCGGGCGCCCGCTACTCGGGCTGTTCCTTGGACAGGGCGATAATCCAGTCGGGGGTGGCGTCGCCGGTCAGCTTGTCGATCTCGATGCGCGCCCTGGCCGCGGCGATCTGCACCCTGCGGTCCTCCGGGCTCACCGACGCGGGACGGCGCGAGGGGGCGATCTGCCTCTCGCGGCGGGACTGCTTGTGCTTGGCGTCGTGCGCCACTGCCATGGTCGACCCCCTACCCACGCTAGACCGCCGGTCCGACAGTTCAGGCGAAAGGCCTCGGACAGCTCCGTTCTTCACGGCCGCACGATGAGCTTCCCGCGTACGTGCCCGCCCTCGAGTTCGCGATAGGCCGCGGCGGCGTCCTCAAGGCGATAGACGCCCGCAATCTCGACGCGGAGCGTTCCGCTCGCGGCCAGCCCCGCGAGCTCGGCGAGCTGCGTCGGATCCGGGCGGACCCAGACGTACTGGCCGCCGAACTCGTCCCGCGCGCGGCGATCCGCGACGGAGGCGACCATGCCGCCGGCGCGCAGGAGCTCAGGAACCGTCTCAAGCGACGAGCCGCCGGCGAAATCGAGAATGACGTCGAAGCCGTCGGGCATGACAGTGCGGGCCTGGTCGACGAGATGCTCGCCGTAGCGCACGGGGACCGCGCCGAGCGCGCGCAGATAGTCGTGATTGTGCTCGGACGCGGTGCCGACAACCGTTGCCGCTCCCTCGAGCAGGGCGAGCTGGGTCGCGAACGAGCCGACGCCCCCGGCCGCCCCGTGGATCAGCACGCGCGCCCCGCGCGAGACGCCAGCGCGGCGGACCGTCTGCAGCGCGGTGAGGCCCGCGAGCGGCAGGGCCGCCGCGTGCTCGAAGCTGAGCCCGGCGGGCTTCTTCGCGGCCGTCCGAACGGGTACCGAGGCGAACTCGGCAAGGGTTCCGGAGGAGACGACATCCTTGCGGGCGTAGGCGAGGATCTCGTCGCCGACTTCGAACTCAGGCGTGTCGAGCCCCGGCTTGACCACGACCCCTGCGACGTCCCAACCGGGGACCGCCGGCAGAACCGTGTCAATGACCCGGCGCACGTGCCCTTCCCGGATCTTGTAGTCGACCGGGTTCAGGGCCGCGGCCTCGACCTTGATCACAACGCTGTCCGGGCCGATATGCGGCTCGGGCACGTCCCTGAGCTTCAAAACGTCCGGTCCGCCGAACTTCTCATACGTCATCGCCTTCACGAAGGAAGCCAACGTCCGTCCCGCAGTGCCAATTCCCGCGCTGGCCGAAATGCCCCCGCTCAGGCGGGTTCAGCACGGGCTGTCAGGCGGGAATCGGCACGGGCGTGACCCCGAGAGGCGCAAGCTCAGACGCCCCGCCGTCCTCGGCCGTGAGCACCCAGATGCCGTCATGGTGCCGCGCCACGGAGTGCTCCCACTGGCACGATCGGGACCCGTCGACTGTCACGACCGTCCACTCGTCGTCGAGCACCCGGGTCTCGATCGAGCCGCGCACGAGCATGGGTTCGATCGCGAGCGCCATGCCCGGCTTGATCTTGGCGCCGCGATGACCCGTGCGGTAGTTCAGGACGTCCGGCGCCATGTGCATCTGCGAGCCGATTCCGTGGCCCACGTAGTCCTCGAGGATTCCGAGGGGGGCACCGTCCTGCTCGGAGACGAAGTCGTCGATCGCGTCGCCGATGTCCCCCACGTGCGTCCCCTGGGCGAAGGCCGCGATGCCGCGCCACATGGCCTGGCGTGTCACTTCGGACAGGCGGTGGTCCTCGGGGTTGCCGTCTCCCACGATGACAGTGCGCGCCGAATCGGCGTTCCACCCGCGCACGACGCAGCCTCCGTCAATCGACAGGATGTCCCCGTCACGAAGCTTCTTCGCGCCGGGGATGCCGTGAACCACCTCGTCGTTGATCGAGACGCAGATGTGCTTGGGGTAGCCGTAGTAGCCGAGGAAGTTGTACTGGGCGCCCGCCGCGTCCACGACGTCGGCGAAGACCGCGTCGAGCTCGTCGGTCGTCGCGCCTGGGGCGACGGCAGCCACTGCGGCGTCGAGGGCACGGCTCAAGAGAAGGCCCGCCTCGGCCATGATCCGAAGCTGCCCGTTGTTCTTGTACTCGATCTTCCGCTGGCCGATCACGGCTTCCCTCCCCTTAACAGCGGACGACGGCGCCTGCCCGCTCTGGGCCACGCGCCGTCGTCCTTTGGTCCTCTAGTGCGCGGTGTGCGCCGACCCGGCTCAGGCCAGGTCCGGCGCCCCGTTCTTGATGGCCGCGAGCACGCGCTCGGTGACCTCGTCGATCGCTCCGATGCCGTCGACCTTCGTCAGGATGCCGCGCTCGCCGTAGCGCGCCACGACTGCCTCGGTCTGCGTGTGGTAAAGCTCGAGGCGGTGACGGATGACGGCCTCGTTGTCGTCGCTGCGTCCCGTCTCCTTCGCACGGCCCAGGAGGCGCGCAACGAGCTCCTCGTCATCGGCGGTGAGCTGGAGGACGACGTCGAGCTCGAGGCCGCTCTCGTGAAGGATCCCGTCGAGGTACTCGACCTGAGCGACCGTCCGCGGGTAGCCGTCGAGCAGGAAGCCCTCACGGGCGTCGTCCTGCGCGAGCCGGTCGCGCACCATGCTGTTCGTGACGCTGTCCGGAACGAAGTCGCCGGCGTCCATGTACTTCTTGGCCTCGACGCCGAGCGGCGTCTGCTCCTTGACGTTGAAGCGGAAGATATCCCCGGTCGAGATGGCGACAATGCCGAGTCGGTCCGAAATCCGTTCGGCCTGGGTGCCCTTGCCGGATCCGGGAGGGCCAATGAGAAGCATTCTCGTCATCGCAGTAGTCCTTCGTAGTGTCGCTGTTGGAGCTGCGCATCGATCTGCTTGACCGTCTCGAGGCCCACGCCCACCATGATGAGGATCGACGTGCCGCCGAACGGGAAGTTCGTGTTGGCCTGCACCAGCACGAGCGCGATGAGCGGGATGAGAGCCACGATGCCGAGGTACAGGGAGCCCGGCAACGTGATGCGCGAAAGTACGTACTGCAGGTAGTCCGCAGTCGGCTTGCCGGCGCGAATGCCCGGGATGAAGCCACCGTACTTCTTCATGTTGTCGGCGACTTCTTCGGGGTTGAAGGTGATCGCGACGTAGAAGTATGTGAAGAAGATGATCAGCAGGAAGTAGATCACCATGTAGACCGGGTGGTCGCCCTTGGTCAGATTGTTGTTGATCCACTCAACCCACGGCTGGATCTGGGAACCGTCACGCGGGGTGTTGAACTGCGCGACGAGGGCGGGAAGGTACAGCATCGACGACGCGAAGATGACCGGGATGACACCGGCCATGTTGACCTTGACCGGGATGTACGTCGTCGTGCCGCCGACCGTGCGCCGGCCGATCATGCGCTTCGCGTACTGCACCGGAATGCGCCGCTGCGACTGCTCGACGAAGACCACCAGGGCCATCGTCACGAGGCCGATCGCGAGCACGATGAAGAACGTGCCTGGGCCCTTCGACGTCCAGATCGCGCCGAGCGACGCAGGGAAGTTCGCGGCGATCGACGTGAAGATGAGCAGCGACATGCCGTTGCCGATGCCCTTCTCCGTCACGAGCTCGCCCATCCACATGATGAGGCCCGTGCCCGCGGTGAGCGTGATGATGATGAGGATCGTCGCGATGATGCTCTGGTCCGGGATGATCTGCAGGTTGCAGTTCGGGAAGAGCTGGCCGGAGCGCACGAGCGACACGAGCGTCGTCGCGTTGAGCAGGCCGAGCGCGATCGTGAGGTAGCGGGTGTACTGCGTGAGCTTCGTCTGCCCCGCCTGGCCCTCCTCGTAGAGCTCTTGGAAGCGCGGGATCACCACGCGGAGAAGCTGCACGATGATGCTCGACGTGATGTAGGGCATGATCCCCAGCGCGAACACCGAAACCTGCAGGAGCGCGCCTCCGCTGAACAGGTTCATGAGCTGGTAGATGCCCGGCTGATCCTGTCCCGTCACCAGCGGCGAAAGGCACGTCTTGACGTTGCTGTAGTTCACGCCCGGCGCAGGGATGAATGCGCCGAGACGGAAGATGGAGATGATCCCCAGCGTGAATAGCAGCTTGCGCCGCAGGTCCGGCGTACGGAATGCCCGGCCGATGGCAGAAAGCACGCTTCTCCTCCCCGATCCTTCAGGAGCGTAGGGTATGGCCCGCGCAGAGGATGCGGCGCGAGCAAGGTCCAGCTACCGAGTCTAACGGCACCCACGGCTCAGCCGATAATCCCGGGGTTGCGGCGGAGTTGCGGGCGCGGCTTAACGCGAAGGGCCCCGGCCGCCGTCGTGGGCTGTGTTTTCCCTCCGAAGACTGCTCGCGCCGAAAGCGAGAGGCCCCGGCCGCCGTCGTGGTTTTAACTCACGACGGCGGCCGAGGCCTTCAGGTCACAGCGTTGAAGCGCTCCGGGAACGTCAGAGGACGGTCGTGGAGCCGCCGGCCGCGGCGATCTTCTCGGCCGCGGAGGCCGAGAACGCGTGCGCGGTGACGTCGAACTTCACTTCGATGTCGCCGTTGCCGAGCACCTTGACGGGCTGGTTCTTGCGGACCGCGCCCTTCGCGATGAGCTCGTCGACGCCCACGGTGCCACCCTCGGGGAACAGCTCGACGAGCCGCTCGAGGTTGACGATCGAGTACTCGACCCGGAACGGGTTCTTGAAGCCGCGGAGCTTCGGCAGGCGCATGTGCAGCGGCAGCTGCCCGCCCGCGAAGCCCGCGCGAACCTGGTAGCGAGCCTTCGTACCCTTGGTACCGCGGCCCGCGGTCTTGCCCTTGGAGCCCTCACCGCGACCCACGCGGGTCTTCGCGGTCTTGGCGCCGGCGGCGGGACGCAGGTGGTGGACCTTAAGAGCGGTGCTCTTCTTCTCAGTTTCGTTCTCAGCCATTACTTCGCCTCCTCAACCTTCACGAGGTGCGGAACCGTGTTGATCATGCCCACCGTCACAGCGTCGGCCTTGCGGACGACGGTGTGGCCGATGCGCTTGAGGCCGAGGGAACGCAGGGTCTCGCGCTGGTTCTGCTTGGCGCCGACGACGCCCTTGATCTGGGTGATCTCCAACGTCGCGTCGGAGGGAGCCAGGTTCTTAGCCATGACTCATGCACCTGCCTTCTGGTTCTCGATGTTGCGCACCATCGCAGCCGGCGCAATCTCGTCGAGAGGCAGGCCACGACGGGCGGCCACAGCCTGCGGCTCCTCAAGGCCCTTGAGCGCCTCGATCGTCGCGTGGACGATGTTGATCGCGTTGGAGGACCCGAGGGACTTCGACAGCACGTCGTGGATGCCGGCGCACTCGAGCACGGCGCGCACCGGGCCGCCGGCGATAACGCCGGTACCCGGAGCAGCCGGGCGCAGCATGACGACGCCAGCGGCGGCCTCACCCTGAACGCGGTGCGGAACGGTCGTGCCGATGCGCGGGACGCGGAAGAAGGACTTCTTGGCCTCCTCGACGCCCTTGGCGATGGCCGCGGGAACTTCCTTGGCCTTGCCGTAGCCGACGCCCACGGTGCCGTTGCCGTCGCCAACCACCACGAGGGCGGTGAAGCTGAAGCGGCGGCCGCCCTTGACGACCTTGGCAACGCGGTTGATCGTCACGACGCGCTCGACGAACTGGCTCTTCTCGGCGTCACGGCCACCGTCGCGGCCACCACGGCCACCACGGTCGCCACGACCGCGGCCCTCGCCGCGACGACCGCCGCGGCGGTCCTCGCTCGCGGGAGCGGCGGCCTCGGCGGCGCCCTCGGTCACATTCTCAGACACGTTGTCCTTCTCGTTGTTCTCGACGGTCACAGTGCCAACCCGCCTTCCCGGGCGCCGTCTGCAATCGCAGCAACGCGGCCGTGGTACTTGTTGCCGCCACGGTCGAACACGACCGCGTCGACGCCAGCAGCCTTGGCACGCTCGGCCACGAGCTCGCCGACGCGCTTGGCCTTGGCCGTCTTGTCGCCGTCGAACGCGCGGAGGTCAGCCTCGAGCGTCGAGGCGGACGCGACCGTGACGCCCTTGCTGTCGTCGACAACCTGGACGAACACGTGGCGCGCCGAACGCGTCACGACGAGGCGCGGACGCTCGGCGGAACCGACAACGCGCTTGCGCAGGCGGATGTGACGACGCGAACGGGACGCTGCGCGCGACTTGGCCGGGCGCTTCTTGTTGATGCTCAGACCCATGGTTACTTACCAGCCTTTCCGACCTTGCGGCGGACAACTTCGCCGGCGTAACGGATGCCCTTGCCCTTGTACGGGTCAGGCTTGCGGAGCTTGCGGATGTTGGCCGCAACCTCGCCGACCCGCTGCTTGTCGATGCCGGACACGGTGAACTTCGTGGGGCCTTCGACGGTGAACGCGATGCCCTCGGGGGCAGACACGGTGACGGGGTGCGAGAAGCCGAGCGCGAACTCGAGGTCCGAGCCCTTCGCCTGCACGCGGTAACCGGTGCCGACGATCTCGAGCTTCTTCTCGTAGCCCTTCGTGACGCCCTCGATCATGTTGGCGAGGAGCGTACGGGTGAGGCCGTGCAGCGAACGCGAGAGGCGCTCGTCGTTCGGGCGCGTCACCGAGAGCGTGCTGTCCTCGAGGTTGACCTCGATCGGGCTCGCCACGGTGTGCACAAGCTCGCCCTTGCCGCCCTTGACGGTGACGACGGTGCCATCGATCTTGACCTCGACGCCAGCGGGGACGGTGATGGGGAGACGTCCAATGCGGGACATATCTTCTTCCTTCCTTCCCTTACCAGACGTACGCGAGGACTTCGCCGCCCACGCCCTTCTTGGCGGCCTGACGGTCAGTCAGGAGCCCAGAAGAGGTAGACAGGATGGCGATGCCGAGGCCGCCCAGCACGTGCGGGAGGTTCGTGGACTTCGCGTACACGCGGAGGCCCGGCTTGGAGATGCGGCGGACACCCGCGATCGAACGCTCGCGGTTCTCACCGAACTTGAGCGTAAGGGTCAGCTTCTTGCCGACCTCGGCGTCCTCTTCCTTCCAGCCGGCGATGAAGCCTTCGGCCTTGAGGATGTCGGCCAGACGGACCTTGAGCTTCGACGACGGCATGGAAACCTCGTCGTGGTAGGCCGAGTTGGCGTTGCGCAGACGGGTAAGCATGTCTGCGACGGGATCAGTCATAGTCATGTGGGCTCGTGCCCTTCCTCGTGCTGGTTTCCGCTCGGCACCTGGCCGTGCGCCCTTGAGCGCAGCGCGGACCTTTCACGTAGTGATTCAGTCTTCGGTCTTGAACGGGAAGCCCAGCGCCTTGAGCAGCGCGCGACCCTCGTCGTCGGTCTTGGCGGTCGTGACAACCGTGATGTCCATGCCACGGAGGCGATCGATCTTGTCCTGGTCGATCTCGTGGAACATCACCTGCTCGGTGAGGCCGAACGTGTAGTTGCCGTTGCCGTCGAACTGCTTGCCGCTGAGGCCGCGGAAGTCGCGGATACGGGGCAGCGCGAGGGTCACGAGGCGGTCCACGAACTCCCACATGCGGTCGCCGCGAAGCGTCGTGAAGGCGCCGATCGGCATGCCCTCACGGAGCTTGAACTGGGCGATCGACTTGCGGGCCTTCGTGACCTGCGGCTTCTGGCCCGTGATGAGGGTCAGGTCGCGCACAGCGCCTTCGATGAGCTTCGAGTCCTTCGCGGCGTCGCCGACGCCCATGTTGACAACGACCTTCACCAGGCGCGGGACCTGGTTGACGTTGGCGTACTTGAACTCGTCCTGGAGGGAGCCCTTGATGGTCTCCGCGTACTTCGCCTTGAGACGGGGCACGATCTTGACCGGAGTCTCGACAGTCTCAGTCATCAGATGTCCTTCCCAGTGGCCTTGGAGTAGCGGATGCGCACCGTCTTCTGGGCGCCGTCCTTCTCCACGGTCTCGACGCGGAAGCCAACCTTCGTGGGCTTCTTGGTCTCGGGGTCAACGAGGGCCACGTTCGAAACGTGGATCGGAGCCTCGACCTGCTCGATGCCGCCGGTCTTCGTGCCGCGCTGCGACTGGCCGACCTTCGTGTGCTTGGTGACGCGGTTGATGCCCTCGACGAGCACGCGGCCCGTCTCGGGGAACACCTTCAGGACCTTGCCCTGCTTGCCCTTGTCACCGCCCTTTTCCTGCTTGGTGCCGGTGATGACCTGGACCAGGTCGCCCTTCTTGATCTTTGCGCCCATAAGTCAGAGCACCTCCGGAGCCAGCGAGACGATCTTCATGAACTTCTTGTCGCGCAGCTCGCGGCCGACCGGGCCGAAGATGCGCGTGCCACGGGGGTCGCCGTCGTTCTTGAGGATGACTGCCGCGTTCTCGTCGAAGCGGATGTAGGAGCCGTCCGCGCGGCGGCGCTCCTTCTTGGTGCGGACGACAACCGCCTTGACGACGTCGCCCTTCTTCACGTTGCCGCCAGGGATCGCGTCCTTGACGGTGGCGACGATGACGTCGCCGATGCCTGCGTAGCGGCGGCCCGAACCACCGAGAACGCGGATGGTCAGGATTTCCTTCGCACCCGTGTTGTCGGCGACCTTGAGCCGCGACTCCTGCTGAATCACTTCTACTCCTTACGTCACGCTGGTTCTCGGACCGCGCCTGAAGCCTGCGCCGAGCCTTGCGGAACGGATTGTCGGGGTGTCTCTCGACCCGCCTGGATGTGGCCAGAACGGGCCTGAATCACCGTGCCAGAGGCAATCGACCCCTTCCGCAGCGCCCGCATGGGGGCACACTGAAGGGCATTATGCAGTGGCACGATGGTTCACGAGGTACTGCACGTCCGCTCTCGCCGGACACGCCGAAGTCGCGAGGACTTCAGAGGGCACGCCGAATGCAGCCGTACAAGCTCAATATCGTACCACGGAACGGGCTGCGCGCCCGACGCCGCCCGCCCGAACCCGCCTGTCCGAACACGCGAGCGGCCCGCCCCTTCGAGAAGGGACGGGCCGCTCGTCGTGAACGGGAGAGCCGGAAGGCCTACTTGGCCTTCTCGAGGATCTCCACGAGACGCCACCGCTTGGTGGCGGACAGCGGGCGGGTCTCCGCGATGAGAACGAGGTCGCCGATGCCGGCGGTGTTGTTCTCGTCGTGGGCCTTGCGCTTGGAGGTGCGGCGGATGACCTTGCCGTAGAGCGAGTGCTTCACGCGGTCCTCGACCTCGACGACGATGGTCTTCTCCATCTTGTCGGACACGACGTAGCCGCGGGCCGTCTTGCGGTGACCGCGCTCGTCTGCTGCCGTGGCGGCGCTTTCCGTCACGTTGTTCTCCTGCTCGCTCACTTGGCGGCCTCCTCAGTGGCCTCAGCCTCAGTAGCTTCCGCCGCGGCTGGCTTTGCCTCAGCGGCCGCGTCGGCCTTCTTGGACTTCTTCGCAGCCTTCGGCTCTTCGACGACCGAGACGGGCTCGACGCGGATGCCGAGCTCGCGCTCGCGAAGGATCGTGTAGATGCGCGCGATGTCCTTCTTCACAGAGCGAAGACGCCCGTGGCTCTCGAGCTGGCCAGTGGCGGACTGGAAGCGCAGGTTGAACAGCTCTTCCTTCGCCTTCTTGAGCTCCTCGAGGAGGTGCTCGCTGTCCAGCTGGTCGAGCTTCTCAGCGGTCAGTTCCTTGGATCCGACTGCCATTCTCATTCACCACCTTCGCGACGCACGATGCGCGCCTTCAACGGGAGCTTGTGGATGGCGAGGCGAAGCGCCTCGCGAGCCACCTCATCAGACACACCGGCGAGCTCGAAAAGAACCCGGCCCGGCTTGATGTTGGCGACCCACCACTCGGGCGAACCCTTACCGGAACCCATGCGGGTTTCGGCGGGCTTCTTCGTGAGCGGACGGTCCGGGTAGATGTTGATCCAGACCTTGCCGCCACGCTTGATGTAGCGGGTCATCGCGATACGGGCCGCCTCGATCTGGCGGTTGGTCACGTACGCCGGCGAGAGGGCCTGGATGCCGTACTCGCCGAAGCTGACCTTCGTGCCGCCAGTCGCAGCGCCCGAACGGCCGGGGTGGTGCTGCTTGCGGTGCTTCACACGACGGGGAATAAGCATTTAAGCCTCTCCTCCTTCCGCTGCCGGGGAGGCAGCCTCGGCGGCCGGGGCCTCAGCCGCGTCAGCAGCCTGGGCCGGGCGGTCGCCCTGCGGACGACGACGGCGCTCGCCACCGGGGCGGCCCGGGCGGTCGCCCCGGTCACCACGGGGGCCGCGCGACGACGGAGCGGCGGCAGCCTGGGCCGCAAGCTCCTTGGACGTCACGTCGCCCTTGTAGATCCAGACCTTCACGCCGATGCGGCCGAACGTCGTCTTGGCCTCGTAGAAGCCGTAGTCGATGTTCGCGCGAAGCGTGTGCAGCGGCACACGGCCCTCGCGGTAGAACTCCGAGCGCGACATTTCCGCGCCGCCGAGGCGGCCGGAGCAGGCCACGCGGATGCCCTTGGCGCCGGCGCGCTGCGCCGACTGCATGGCCTTCTTCATGGCGCGGCGGAACGCGACGCGGCTCGAGAGCTGCTCCGCAATGCCCTGGGCCACGAGCTGAGCCTCGATCTCGGGGTTCTTGACCTCGAGGATGTTCAGCTGGACCTGCTTGCCGGTGAGCTTCTCGAGCTCGCCGCGGATGCGGTCGGCCTCGGCGCCGCGGCGGCCGATGACGATGCCCGGGCGGGCCGTGTGGATGTCCACGCGGACGCGGTCACGGGTACGCTCGATCTCGACGCGGGCGATGCCGGCGCGCTCCATGCCGTTGGTCATGAGCTTGCGGATCTGGACGTCCTCGCGGACGAAATCCTTGTAGCGCTGGCCGGGCTTGTTGCTGTCGGCAAACCAGTGCGAGACGTGGTCGGTGGTGATGCCGAGTCGGAACCCGTGCGGGTTGACCTTCTGTCCCATTTAGCGGGCCTCCTCGTTCTCCGGGGTCGCCACGACCACAGTGATGTGGCTGGTGCGCTTCTTGATGCGGTAGGCGCGGCCCTGGGCACGCGGCTGGAACCGCTTCATGGTCGGACCCTCGTCGACGAACGCCTCGCTGATGTAGAGGTCGCTCTCGTCGAAGGGCAGACCGTCGCGGTCGGCCAGAACGCGCGCGTTGGCCATCGCGGACGCGACCACCTTGTAGACCGGCTCCGAAGCCGCCTGCTGGGCGAACTTCAGGATCGCCAGAGCCTCATTCGCCTGCTTGCCACGAACAAGGTTGACGACGCGCCGGGCCTTCATCGGCGTTACGCGGATGTGGCGCGCAATTGCCTTGGCTTCCATTGCTTTCCTTCTCTTTCTCGAAGTACAAGCACTGCTTCACTCTGCCGTGAGGCAGGGTCAGCGGCGCTTGCCCTTCTTGTCGTCCTTCACGTGGCCGCGGAAAGTCCGCGTCGGGGCGAATTCGCCGAGCTTGTGCCCGACCATCGACTCGGTGATGAAGACCGGGACGTGCTTCCGGCCGTCGTGCACGGCGATCGTGTGCCCGAGCATGTCGGGGATGATCATCGAGCGGCGGGACCAGGTCTTGATGACGTTCTTGGTGCCCTTATCGTTTTCCCGGGCGACCTTCACAAAGAGGTGCTGGTCAACGAAAGGACCCTTCTTCAGGCTGCGTGGCATGTGTCCAGGCTCCTATCGCTTGTTCTTGCCAGTACGACGACGACGGACAATGAGCTTGTCGCTCTCCTTGTTCGGGCGGCGGGTGCGGCCCTCGGGCTTGCCGTTGGGGTTGACCGGGTGGCGACCACCGGAGGTCTTGCCCTCACCACCACCGTGCGGGTGGTCGACCGGGTTCATCGCGACACCGCGCACGGTCGGGCGGACGCCCTTCCAGCGGAGGCGGCCGGCCTTGCCCCAGTTGATGTTCGACTGCTCGGCGTTGCCGACCTCGCCGACGGTCGCGCGGCAGCGCACGTCGACGTTGCGGACCTCGCCCGACGGCAGGCGGAGCTGCGCGTAGCGGCCCTCCTTGGCGACGAGCTGGACCGAGGCACCCGCGGAGCGGGCGAGCTTGGCGCCGCCACCCGGGCGGAGCTCGACGGCGTGGATGACCGTACCGACCGGGATGTTGCGGAGCGGCAGGTTGTTGCCGGGCTTGATGTCGGCGTCCGGACCGGACTCGACGAAGTCGCCCTGGGCGAGCTTGTTCGGCGCGATGATGTAGCGCTTCGTGCCGTCCGTGAAGTGGAGGAGCGCGATGCGAGCCGTGCGGTTCGGGTCGTACTCGATCTCCGCGACGCGGGCGTTGACGCCGTCCTTGTCGTGGCGACGGAAGTCGATCAGACGGTACTGGCGCTTGTGCCCGCCACCCTTGTGGCGCGTCGTGATGCGACCCGTGTTGTTGCGGCCGCCCTTCTTGGGGAGCGGGCGAACCAGAGACTTCTCCGGCGTCGAGCGCGTGATTTCTGCGAAGTCGGCCACGCTCGAGCCGCGGCGGCCCGGGGTAGTCGGCTTGTAGTTACGGATTCCCATTTACCTGTTCCTCGTTAAAGTGGTCTCCGCTCAGGCGAGCGGACCGCCGAAGATGTCGATTGTGGCGCCGTCCTTGAGAGTGACGATCGCACGCTTGGTGCTCTTGCGCTGCCCCCAGCCGAACTTGGTGCGCTTGCGCTTGCCCGCCCGGTTGAGCGTGTTGACCGAGTCGACCTTGACCGAGAAGATCTGCTCGACCGCGTTCTTGATCTCGGACTTGTTGGAGCGCGGGTCCACCAGGAAGGTGTACTGGCCCTCGTCGATCAGCCCGTAGCTCTTCTCGGAGACAACCGGAGCGATGATGACGTCGCGCGGGTCCTTGTAGCTCGATGCAGTCACTTGGAGGTCTCCTCGTTCTTGGGCGCCCGATCGGCGACGAACGCGTCGAAGGCCGCCTTGGTGAACACCACATCGTCGGAGACCAGCACGTCGTACGTGTTGAGCTGGTCGGCGTAGAGAGCGTGGACCTCGGTGAGGTTGCGGACCGAGAGGGCCGCGTGCTCCTCGGCGCGCTCGAGGACGACAAGGATGTTCTTGCGGTCGGTGATGGACTTCAGGATGGCCATAGCACCCTTGGTGCTCGGCTTCTCGCCACCGGCGAGCGACTCCACGACGTGGATGCGGCCGTTGCGGGCGCGATCCGAGAGGGCGCCACGGAGAGCGGCGGCCTTCATCTTCTTGGGGGTCCGCTGCGAGTAGTCACGCGGGGTCGGGCCGTGGACAACGCCACCGCCGGTCATGTGCGGGGCGCGCACCGAACCCTGGCGGGCGCGGCCGGTGCCCTTCTGCTTGAACGGCTTGCGGCCGGCGCCGGCGACCTCGCCGCGGTTCTTCACCTTGTGCGTGCCCTGGCGTGCAGCGGCCAGCTGGGCGACGACGACCTGGTGCAGAAGCGGGACGTTGGTCTGGACGTCGAAGATCTCGGCGGGGAGATCGACCTTCACAGTTGCGTTAGCCATGAGTTCAGGCTCCCTTCACAGCGGTGCGGACGAGGACGACCGAGCCGCGGGCGCCGGGGAGGGCACCCTTGATGAGGAGCAGCGAGTTCTCGGCGTCGACGGCGTGGACCGTGAGGTTGAGCGTCGTCTGACGCTCGTTGCCCATGCGGCCAGCCATGCGGAGCCCCTTGAAGACGCGGCCCGGGGTGGCGCAAGCACCGATGGAACCGGGCTTGCGGTGGTTCTTGTGGGCACCGTGCGAGGCGGAGACACCGGCGAAGCCGTGGCGCTTCATGACACCAGCGAAGCCCTTGCCCTTGGTCGTGCCGACGACGTCGATCTTCTGACCGGCGGCGAACTGCTCGACGGAGAGCTCCTGGCCGAGCGAGTAGGTCTCGGCGTCCGCGGTGCGGACCTCGACGACGTGGCGGCGCGGGGTCACGCCAGCCTTCTCGAAGTGGCCGGCGAGCGGCTTGGTGACCTTGCGGGGATCGATCTGGCCGTAGCCGATCTGAACGGCCGTGTAGCCGTCGGTCTCAGCGTTGCGGAGCTGGGTCACGACGTTCGTGTCAGCCTTGACGACAGTGACGGGGATGACGTTGTTGTTCTCGTCCCAGACCTGGGTCATGCCGAGCTTCGTGCCCAGCAGGCCCTTGACGTTGCGGGTTGCGGTCATAGTTCTCTCAGCACCTCCCTACTAGAGCTTGATCTCGATGTTGACGTCGGCCGGCAGGTCGAGACGCATGAGCGAGTCGACGGCCTTGGGCGTCGGGTCGATGATGTCGATCAGCCGCTTGTGCGTGCGCATCTCGAAGTGCTCGCGGCTGTCCTTGTACTTGTGCGGAGAGCGGATCACGCAGTACACGTTCTTCTCCGTGGGCAGCGGCACGGGGCCGACCACCGTTGCGCCTGCGCGCGTGACCGTCTCAACGATCTTCCGGGCCGAAGTATCGATGACCTCGTGGTCATACGACTTCAGCCGGATGCGGATCTTCTGTCCCGCCATATCCTCAACTCGCATTCAGTCGGTGCACTGTTCGGTTTCAGCTATCCGTGGCTGCCGAGGCATTCAAGGTCGTAACCACCACAGGCCGCACTGGCTGAATCCGGAGTCTCCGGGTTCCTCAACCAGCCGACCATCCGACCCCCGCGGTCGGGCGTGTCGCGATTTTCGCACGCACGTATCCGTAGCTCATTGCGGAGGTGGGTCATATTTGGGCTCCAGCCTGGACCCTGCACCCGGCATTATCCGGATCGGGACGCGAAGGAGCGCTTGAACAACTCATCTAGTGTGCCAGAGATCCATCGAGAAGACCAATCGACGCCGCACGCCCCATCCTCGCGGCACGGACCCCGCCCCGGCCTCCCGCCCCCGCCTTCGCGATCGTCAACCTCCAACGGTGGCCCTCCGCCGCGGGCGGCGCGATGATAGGCCCATGCCGCCCACCGCCGTCGACCGCTTGGCAGCCCTGCTCCCACAGGACTTCTCGCTCGGCGTCGCGACGGCGGCGTTCCAGATCGAGGGGGCGGTCGACGACGATGGCCGCGGACCGTCCGGCTGGGACGAGTTCGCGCATCGGCCCGGCGTCATCGCGGGCGGCGCCTCCCCCGCCGTCGCCGCCGACCACTATCACCGCATGGAGGAGGACCTCGCCCTCGTCGAGCGCCTCGGCGTCGACGCGTATCGCCTCTCGATCTCGTGGCCACGCGTCCAGCCGGACGGTCGCGGACCGTGGAACGAGAAGGGCTGGGCGTTCTACGATCGCATCCTGGATCGCCTCCTGGCGGCGGGAATTCGGCCGGTCGTGACGCTCTACCATTGGGACACTCCCCTGCCGTTAGAGCACGACGGCGGCTGGCTCGCCCGGGCGACCGCGGAACGCTTTGCCGAGTACGCGGCCGAGGCGGGACGCCGGTTCGGAGACAGGGTCTCGCAATGGGTCACCGTCAACGAACCCGTCACCGTCACCCTCAACGGCTACGGGCTCGGCATCCACGCACCCGGTCGCGAGCTCCTGTTCGGGGCACTGCCGTGCGTCCACCACCAGCTGCTGGCCCATGGGCTCGCCGCCCAGGCGCTCCGCGCGGCCGGCGTCGTTGGCGGCGTCGGCATCACGAACCTGCACGCGCCCGTGTTTCCCGATTCGCGCCACCCCCTCGACCGCCTGCACGCGGGGGTCTTCGACCTCATCTTCAATCGGCTCTACGCGGACCCCGTGCTGCTCGGACGCTACCCGCGCATACCCTGGCTCACGCGCCGGGACTTCCGCCCCCTCGCTTCGGCCATCCGCCCCGGCGATCTGCGCATCATCCGCCAGCCGCTCGACTTCTACGGCCTCAACTACTACTACCCCCTGCGGATCGCGGCGGGCAGCGGCCCCGGCAGCGCGGCCTCGGCGGGCCACCACTCCCATCTGCCCACCCTCAAGCGCGTCCCGTTCCACCTCGCCGAATTCCCGGAGTTCCCCCGAACGGGCTTCGGCTGGCCGATCGCGCCCGGGCATATCGCGATCCAGCTCGCCGAGCTGCGGCGCCGTTACGGTCGTATGCTGCCGCCGATCGTCGTGACCGAGAACGGCGCGAGCTTCCCCGAGCCCGACCGCGCGGAGGGCCCGATCGACGACGGCCTCCGCATCGGCTATCTCGCCTCGCACCTGGAATCGGCGCTCCTCGCGGTGCGTCCCGGCGGACCGGCGGAAGGCGTGCGCCTCATGGGCTGGTTCGTGTGGACGCTCCTGGACAACTTCGAGTGGGCCGCGGGCTATTCGCAGCGCTTCGGGCTCGTGCACGTCGATTTCGAGACGCTCGAGCGAACGCCGAAGGCATCCTTCGAATGGCTGCGGCGGCTCAACGCGGCGCGCCGCTGACGCCGGCTATTCGTCGCGGTTGGCGCGACGAATCCGCTTGAAGCGCTCGATCTCGTTCTTGAAGTTCTTCCGCACCGTAAAGTAGCCGGCGACGAGTACGACGATGAGCGCGATGACGATGATCCAGGCCACGAGGTCCTCCGCGGAGATGAGGTGCTGTGGCCTCCTACGGTAGCAGGGTGCCTCGGGGCGAGCGTACGAGCCACCAGACCACTGCGCCGATGAGGGCGAGCCCTAGGACCCCGAGAAGCACGTACGGGTAGGCGCGCGCGGCCCAGAGGACGCACGCGAGGACGCCTAGGGCACCCCACGCCGTGAAGCGGCGTTCCGTCGTCACGACTCCCGCCGCGACGAGCACGGCGAATACCACGAGGAGCCACACCTGCTGGGCCGAGTCGCTTTCCGCGTCAAACGCGATCCACAGGGCCGTGAGGCTGCCGGCTCCGGCCGCGCCGGCAAGCCACCACCGCCCCGGACGCCGGCTCCGGGCGTAATAGCGCAGCAGGGCTAGAATGTATCCGAGCACCACGTACCATTGGGCGAGCCAGAAGAAGCTCGCCGTGTCGTCGCCCGCGAAGATCGCCCGTTGGATCGCGGCCACGCCAAGGACCGAGCCCAGCTCGGCCCCGAGCCGCCGCGTCGAGCGGGGAAGCTCGGGCACAACGACGGCACCCACCGCGAGTGCGAGCCCGGGAAGCACGACGACGGCGGGCGGCTCCCACGCGATGCGGGCCGCTGCGGCGAGGATGAGGACACCCGTCACGGCGAGGGCCCCGCGACGCACGGGGTCCGACGCGAGCGCGACGAGCGGGCCCAGACGGGCCGCGTCCTCGCGAGCCCACACCACGGCCCAGCGCAGAGCGATCCCGATGCCTGCGGGGATGGCACCGCCCACGAGCACCGGCATGAGGCCGTCCCACGGGGCCGCCTGGTCCGCGAAGACGCTGCGCCCGATCCAGATGCCCGCCCCGACCGCTGCGAGGAGTCCCAGGGGAAACGTCGCGTAGGTGACTCCGGGTGCGCGCACCCACGTCCAGCTTGCGACGAGGAGCACCAGCGAGCAGGACGCAAGCCCAACCCCCAGGACCCACGGCGCCTCAGCGAGGCCCGCGGCCGCCGAAACCAGTGCGAACGCCGCGGCCCCGGCCGTCCACGGCCAAGGAAGCCCCGCCTTGCGCCGCTCCCACCGCAGCATGCCGACGGCGTGGGCGGCGCCACCGACCGCAAGAACGAGCGCGAGACCGGTCCCGCTCAGCACGGGCGCCGCGAGAAGCTGGCCCGTGGGGAAGGCCGCGGCGGGTCCGAGCCACACGAGCACGAGAAGGGCCGCACCGACTCCGACGAATCCAGCGCGGGGACGCTCCCGGACGGTCGCGAGGACGCTCACGAGTGCGAGAAGGGACTCGACGATGAGCACCCATCGCCCGCCGCCAGCCTCGCCGCGCGCGGTGACGGCGTAGGCGATCGGAAGAGCAAGCTGGGCGACCAGTCCGCTCCAGTACGCGGCCTCGATGAACGGAAGTCCCGACGTCGTTCGTTTCAGGAGCCTCCGCACCCCGTGCTGGGCGGCGAGTCCGAACGCGAGGACCAGGCTCACGACAGTCGGCGAGGCGGTCGCGTCGTGCGCGACGAGAACGGCGAGGACAAGCGGAAGGGCCCGCGCGGCAACGAGATGGGCTCCCTTCGCCGTGCGGCCCGCGGCGAGGTAGACCATCACGGCGGAGTAGACGGCGAAGAGCCCGGCGAGGACCTCGAGGGTCCGGACGCTCCCGACGGAAAGAACGGTCCCCGCGGCCAGTCCGAAAGGCGCCGAGGCCATCGACGCGGGGCGTCGCGTCAGCACGATCCCCACGAGAGCGGTTCCCGCGGCCAACGCCACCACGAGCGTCGCGGTCGCCGGGCCGGGCGTGCCGGCAACCGCGAGGCGCAGGGCGGCAAGCGCCGCGGCGGCGAGGGAGAGCAGAGCCGACGCGTCCGCGAGGTTCCACGGAAAGGGCGAACGACGGCGGAGGCCTCGGTGCTCGGCCACGAGCGGGACGGCGAGCTGGGCGAGGAGCACGGCGGCGAGGACGTGCCATGCGGTCAGGGACTCCCCGAACACGACAAGGACCCAGCCGTCCCGCTCGACCGTGTGGAACAGGGTGAGGGCGAGCAGCGTCGCGGCGGCCCGCGCGCCCCACGCATACACCCAGCGCCGCATGCGCGGCGCAGACCGGAAGGCACACGCAGCGAGCACCCCGGCCAGCACGCCGAGGACGGTGTCTCCGGCGGCCCATCGGCCGGTCACCAGCGCGCCGCCGGCGACCGCCGCGAGGAGCAGCGGCGCCGCGATCTCCCCGACTCCCGGCTGGATGCGCGCCGAGGCTGCGCGCAGCTCGCGGGTGGGGAAGAGGCCCGCCGAGAGGGCCGCGCCCGCGAGGCACGCGAGCACGACGACGACGGCATCCACGGCGTCGGCCCAGCGCCCCGGGTGGAGGCCCAGCACGAGATTCGCCACCGCGCACACGGACGCCAGGGCGGATACCACCGCGGTTCGCGCGAACTCTGTGCGGCCACGCAAACCGGCAACCGCGCTCCCGATGAGCTGAAGTGCGGCCGTCCCCGCGACGGCGCCGGAGATCACAGCCGACCGCTCCCCCGTCGGCATCGCGGAAGGGAGGACGACGTCGACGACGGCGGGCACCGCGACGATCGACGCCAACCTCGCCGCCGCGAGGAGCTGGGCAGGCCTCCACGACGAACGGGCCGCGGACCGCGGATCGGACCATCCAGCACGCATGAGCCAAAACAGCATCCCCCACCCGGTGAGGACGGCATAATGGGCAGGCGTTTCGGTGCCCCGCGCGACCACCGCGAACGCGAAGGCGGCGATCGCGGCGAACTCTCCAGCACGGCCGTGCCACCACGCGATGAACTGGGCGGAGAGCACCAGCAGGACCGTCGCGGCGAACGCCGCACCCGCAGCACCGGATCCGCGAAGTGTCTCCTCCGCCATCACGAAGATTGCGATGACGAGCTGCACCCCGGAGGCCATGAGCTGTTCGGCGACGACGGCCCGCGGAGAGACGCGGAGCGCCGCGACGAGGCGTCGCTCCACAAGACCGGCCGCGACGATCAGAACGGCCGACATCGCGCTCGCGGCGAGGGCCCCCGCTTCGAAGGCACGAGCGTCGGGCCCGAGGAACCCAGCATCCGCGGCCTGGGCGAACCCTGTGCCGGCGGCGACGATCGCCGTCGTCCTCGCCGCCCACCACGATCCCCGCCGCACGAAGCGGGGACCGCGAATCACAGCCGCGACCACGAAGTAGCCAGACATGGCGGCGACGAGTCCAGGGTACTGCCACCGTTCGAGATTCGCTGCGGCCAGCGTGGCAGCGCAGAACGTCGCGGGGGCGATGAACGGATGCAGGCGTACGACGGAACGCAGCATGATGGGCGGAATCCAGCGGGGGCGGAGAACCGTCGCGAGCCCGAGGACGACTGCCACCGCAAGCACCGCGGCGAAGTCAGCGGCCAAAGCGCCGCTCAGAACCGATGCACCGGACCATGCCGCGGAGAAGACAAACGTGAGCGAAAGGTAGACGAGCACGCGACTCGCGAGACGGACGGCAGCAACGGCGAACGCGGCGAAACCCGCCACGCTGGTCACGAGCCACGTCATGGCGGGGCTGTGCACAAGGATGACGTCGACCGCGAGCCCGACGACGGGGACAAGGGCGAGCCCCGTTCCCGTGAACGCGACAGCTGCGGGACGCAGTCGCGGAACACGCGCATGGACGGCGAGTCCGGCGCCATAGAAGAGGGCCGTGAGTGCGCCAAGCCCGGCAAGGCGCACCGGCGCCGCCGTGGCGCTCGCAAGGAACAGGGCAGCGGCGGCAACGATCAGCAGTGATGCGGCGTAGAGCGCGAGGTTCGCGTTCTGGACGCCGCGGCGCCGGCGACGGCGGTCCTCCTCCGCCGCGGAAGCGCGCATCGACGCCGAACGGAAGACGGGCGGGCCCGCGGGAACGCTCCCCTGCACGGGCCGTGGGGCTGTCGACCCAGGGCCGAACACGGCCGGTGCCACAGCGGGAGAGCCGTCCGTAGGCACCTGCTCGGGGATAGGCCCCGGGGCTTGAGCGGGCCGGCCAGCCAGTGCAGCTCCGGCAACGGCAGCCGACACCGCTCCAGACGCGCCCGAGAGCGCCGCTGGCGGGGGGACCGTCGCAGCGCCCGCGGGCCCTCCCCTTCTTGGACCGGAGTCGTGGACGCCCTGCTCCCAGCCGGCCCGGTGGCCGTCGAAGTAGCCAGCTCGATGGCCCTCGCGATAGCCGGCAAGGCGACCCGCGTCGAATCCCTCGCGGTAGGCGTCCTCGGCCTCGGGCGTACGTCCGTCCATGCTTTCTCCCCCGTGTGCGCGACCCCGCGCTCGACACAGCGCGGTGGATTAAATCCACTTGTTGGAATAATAGGTCAAAAGAAAACCCCGCCGCAATTGATTGCGGCGGGGCTTCCGTGAACCGGCTCAGCGCCGGCGGATCGTCAAGGTCTTACTTGATGATCTTGGTAACGCGGCCCGAGCCAACGGTGCGGCCACCCTCGCGGATGGCGAAGCCGAGGCCCTCTTCCATAGCGATCGGCTGGATGAGCGCAACGGTCATCTCAGTGTTGTCGCCGGGCATGACCATCTCGGTGCCCTCGGGGAGGGTGATGACGCCGGTCACGTCCGTGGTACGGAAGTAGAACTGCGGGCGGTAGTTCGAGTAGAACGGGTTGTGACGCCCACCCTCGTCCTTGGAGAGGATGTAGACGTTCGCCTCGAAGTCGGTGTGCGGGGTGATCGAACCCGGCTTCACGACGACCTGGCCACGCTCGACGTCCTCGCGCTTGATGCCGCGGAGCAGGAGGCCACAGTTCTCGCCGGCCCACGCCTCGTCGAGCTGCTTGTGGAACATCTCGATACCCGTGACCGTGGTCTTCTGGATCGGGCGGATGCCGACGATCTCGACCTCGGAGTTGATGGCGAGCGTGCCACGCTCGGCGCGGCCGGTGACGACGGTGCCACGACCGGTGATCGTGAAGACGTCCTCGATCGGCATGAGGAACGGCTTGTCGCGGTCACGAACCGGGTCCGGAACGTTCTCGTCGACAGCGTCCATGAGGTCCTCGACCGACTTGACCCACTTGGGGTCGCCCTCGAGAGCCTTGAGGCCGGAGACGCGGACAACCGGAGCGTTGTCGCCGTCGAAGCCCTGCGAGGAGAGGAGCTCGCGCACCTCCATCTCGACGAGGTCAAGAAGCTCCTCGTCGTCGACCATGTCAGCCTTGTTCAGCGCGACCAGGAGGTACGGAACGCCGACCTGGCGGGCAAGGAGGACGTGCTCGCGGGTCTGCGCCATCGGACCGTCGGTCGCGGCGACCACGAGGATCGCGCCGTCCATCTGAGCCGCACCGGTGATCATGTTCTTGATGTAGTCGGCGTGGCCCGGAGCGTCGACGTGAGCGTAGTGACGCTTCTCCGTCTGGTACTCGATGTGGGCGATGTTGATCGTGATACCGCGCTGGCGCTCCTCGGGAGCGGCGTCGATCGACGAGAAGTCGCGCTTCTCGTTCAGGTCCGGGTACTTGTCGGCAAGCACCTTGGAAATGGCAGCGGTCAACGTGGTCTTACCGTGGTCAACGTGACCGATGGTGCCGATGTTGACGTGCGGCTTAGTCCGCTCGAACTTTGCCTTCGCCACTGGTTCCTCCTAGAAGGTTCTTAAGAAGACTGCCTCCAGCCGCGCTTGTCGCAACTGAAACTCTTGCAAGTCTACTTGGGGCTGTATCTTTCATGAAATTCGCGGGGCTACCGGCCCCACACGGGCGGCGGGGGCCCGCCGTCGTCCGCTTTCGGGGCGAATATCCCGAAAGGTCGACGGCGGGCTCACCGCCTTCCAGAACTACTCGCCGCGCGACTTCTGGATGATCTCGTCGGCAACGGCCTTCGGGACCTCGGAGTAGCTGTCGAACTGCATCGAGTAGACAGCGCGGCCCTGAGTCTTCGAACGGAGGTCGCCGATGTAGCCGAACATCTCGGACAGCGGGACGAGCGCGCGGATGACCTTCACGCCGACCGCGTCCTCCATGGACTGGATCTGGCCACGGCGCGAGTTGAGGTCGCCGATGACGTCGCCCATGTAGTCCTCGGGAGTACGGACCTCGACCGCCATGAGCGGCTCGAGGAGCACCGGGTTGGCGCGGCGCGCACCCTCCTTGAACACCTGCGAGCCGGCGATCTTGAACGCCATTTCCGAGGAGTCGACGTCGTGGTAGGCACCGTCGGTGAGCGACGCCTTCACGCCGACCATCGGGTAGCCGGCGAGGATGCCGAACTGCATGGCGTCCTGGATGCCGGCGTCGACCGACGGGATGTACTCGCGCGGGACGCGACCACCCGTGACGGCGTTCACGAACTCGTAGAACGTGCCCTCGGCCGTGTCGAGCGGCTCGAACGTGACCTGCACCTTGGCAAACTGGCCGGAACCGCCAGTCTGCTTCTTGTGCGTGTAGTCGACCTTCTCGACCTTCTTCTTGATGGTCTCGCGGTACGCGACCTGCGGCTTGCCCACATTGGCCTCGACCTTGAACTCGCGGCGCATGCGGTCCACGAGGATGTCGAGGTGGAGCTCGCCCATGCCGCCGATCTCGGTCTGGCCGGTCTCCTCGTTCTGCGTGACGGTGAACGTCGGATCCTCGGCGGACAGCTTCTGGATGGCCGTCGAGAGCTTCTCCTGGTCACCCTTCGTCTTCGGCTCGATGGCCACGAAGATGACCGGCTCCGGGAACGTCATCGACTCGAGGACGATCGGGGCGTTGACGTCGCACAGCGTGTCGCCCGTCGTGGTGTCCTTGAGGCCGATCACGGCGTAGATGTGGCCAGCGTGGAGCTCCTCGACGGGGTTCTCCTTGTTGGCGTGCATCTGGAAGAGCTTGCCGAGGCGCTCCTTCTTGCCCTTCGTGGAGTTGAGCACCTGGAGGCCCGACGTCGCCTTCCCCGAGTAAACACGGATGAAGTTGAGCTGGCCGAAGAACGGGTGCGCCGCAATCTTGAACGCGAGGGCCGAGAACGGCTCGGACTCGCTCGGCTTGCGGGTCAGCTCGATCGACTCGTCCTTCGGGTCGTGGCCGATCATCGCGGGCACGTCGAGGGGGGCGGGCAGGTAGTCGATGACCGCGTCGAGCATCGGCTGGACACCGCGGTTCTTGAACGCGGAACCGCAGAACACCGGGTAGATCTCGGAGTTGACCGTGAGCTTGCGGACGCCCGCCTTGAGCTCCTCGACGGTGAGCTCTTCGCCCTCGAGGTACTTCTCCATGAGCTCCTCGGTGGCCTCAGCAACCGTCTCGACGAGCTGGTGGCGGTACTCCTCGGCCTTCTCCTGGAGGTCCGCGGGGACCTCCTGGACCTCATAGGCAGCACCCATGGTCACGTCGCCCTTGGCGTCGCCGGGCCACACAAGGGCCTTCATGGTGAGCAGGTCGACGACACCGACGAAGTCGTTCTCGGCACCGATCGGAAGCTGCATGACGAGCGGCTTCGCGCCGAGGCGCTTCACGATCGTGTCGACCGTGAAGTAGAAGTCGGCGCCGAGCTTGTCCATCTTGTTGACGAAGCAAATGCGCGGCACGTCGTACTTGTCCGCCTGGCGCCACACCGTCTCCGACTGGGGCTCAACGCCCTCCTTGCCGTCGAAGACCGCAACGGCACCGTCGAGCACGCGCAGCGAGCGCTCAACCTCGACCGTGAAGTCCACGTGGCCGGGGGTGTCGATGATGTTGATCTGGTTCTGGTTCCAGAAGCAGGTCACGGCGGCAGACGTGATGGTGATGCCGCGCTCCTTCTCCTGCTCCATCCAGTCGGTCGTCGAAGCACCGTCGTGCGTCTCGCCGATCTTGTGGTTCACGCCCGTGTAGAAGAGGATGCGCTCGGTCGTGGTGGTCTTGCCGGCATCGATGTGCGCCATGATGCCGATGTTGCGGACCTTGCTGAGGTCGGTAAGCACGTCGAGTGCCACGGTGTCTCCTATGTTGTCCCGTGCAGGGTTGTCCGTTGTAGGCTGCGCATTCGCCGCCGGCCCTCGTGGGGCCGGCGGCGAATGAAGCGATTACCAGCGGTAGTGAGCGAAGGCCTTGTTCGACTCGGCCATCTTGTGCGTGTCTTCGCGGCGCTTGACCGCGGCACCGAGGCCGTTCGAGGCGTCCAGGATCTCGTTCTGGAGGCGCTCGGTCATCGTCTTCTCGCGGCGGGCCTTCGAGTAGCCCACGAGCCAGCGGAGGGCCAGCGCCGTCGCGCGGCCCGGCTTGACCTCGACCGGAACCTGGTAGGTCGCGCCGCCGACGCGGCGGGACTTGACCTCGAGGGTCGGGCGGACGTTGTCCATGGCCTTCTTGAGCGCGGCGACGGGGTCGGCGCCGGTCTTCTGGCGTGCACCCTCAAGGGCGCCGTAGACGATGCGCTCGGCCGTGGACTTCTTGCCGTCCACGAGGACCTTGTTGATGAGCTGCGTGACGAGCGGCGAGCCGTAGACGGGGTCGACGACGAGCGGGCGCTTCGGGGCAGGACCCTTGCGAGGCATTACTTCTTCTCCTTCTTCGCGCCGTAGCGGCTGCGGGCCTGCTGACGGTTCTTGACGCCCTGCGTGTCGAGTGCACCGCGGACAATCTTGTAGCGGACACCGGGGAGGTCCTTCACGCGGCCGCCGCGGACGAGCACGATCGAGTGCTCCTGCAGGTTGTGGCCGACACCCGGGATGTACGCGGTGACCTCGACGCCGCCGTTGAGGCGGACACGGGCCACCTTGCGGAGGGCCGAGTTCGGCTTCTTCGGCGTGGTCGTGTACACGCGGGTGCACACGCCGCGGCGCATGGGGCTGCCCTTGAGGGCAGGAGCCTTGGTCTTGGAGACCTTCGGCGTGCGGCCCTTGCGGACCAGCTGCTGAATAGTAGGCACTTTCGTGTTCTCCGTACTTCGTTGAACTTCGCCCGGGCAGGCTCACCCAAAGGCCGGGCGTGCCGCGACGAGCATTGACGGTCGATTCACACTTCGCTGCGGTGTTCGACCGTAGGCGTGCGAAAGTGTGGCATTTGTCGCGCATCAAACCCGCAACCCGGAAACAGGCTCCATCCGCGCTCTCGCGCGAGCGGCCATCATCCTCTGCCACACAGAAACAATCGTAGAAATGGTAGCACGCGGGTCAGGACTCCCCCTAAACGGGCCCCACCCCCGCCCATCCAAGGGTCACCACCCGCGGGTCCGCGCCCGTTCAAGGGTCACCACCCGCGGGTCCGCGCCCGCCCAGGGGTCACCTCCCGCGGGTCCGCGCCCGCCCAGGGGTCACCACCCGCGGGTCCGCGCCCGCCCAGGGGTCACCACCCGCGGGTCCGCGCCCGCCCAGGGGTCACCACCCGCGGGTCCGCGCCCGTTCAAGGGTCACCACCCGCGGGTCCGCGCCCGTTCAAGGGTCACCTCCCGCGGGTCCGCGCCCGCCCAGGGGTCACCTCCCGCGGGTGCGCGGCCGTTCAAGGGTCACCACCCGCGGGTGGCCGCCGCCTCAGGGGACGACGGCGCAGCTCGCCCGGGCGGCAGGCGTCGTCGCCCATTGCTCGGCACCCACCGAAGGTGACCCCCAAACGCCCCACCACCCACCGAAGGTGACCCCCAAACGCCCCACCACCCACCGAAGGTGACCCCCAAACGCCCCACCACCCCCCGAAGGTGACCCCCACACGGCCGCGCGGCCGGCACCCCCGAGGGGGTACCGGCCGCGCGGAGTGGGCGAGCGCCGTCGTCGTCCGTCTCAGGAGAGGACGACGACGGCGGGACCGTCAGCGGTAGTCGCTGCCGCCCAGGTCGTAGTCGTCGAGCGGGATCGCGTGGAACTCCTGGACGCCGTCGCCGTTCAGCGGGTCGTACGCGAAGTCGCTGAACGCGCTCGGACCCGTGAACAGGGTGGCTTTCGCCTCCTCGGTCGGCTCAACCGCGATCTCCGTGTACCGGGGAAGACCCGTGCCGGCGGGGATGAGCTTGCCGATGATGACGTTCTCCTTGAGGCCCAGCAGCGGGTCGCTCTTCGCCTCCATGGCCGCCTGCGTGAGGACGCGGGTGGTCTCCTGGAAGGACGCGGCCGAGAGCCAGGACTCCGTGGCGAGCGACGCCTTGGTGATGCCCATGAGCTCGGGACGGCCGGAGGCCGGCTTCTTGCCCTCGGACACGACGCGGCGGTTCTCGTCGCGGTAGCGGCGCGCCTCGGCGAGCTCGCCAGGGAGCAGCTCCGTGTCGCCCGACTCGATGACGGTGACGCGGCGCAGCATCTGGCGGACGATGACCTCGACGTGCTTGTCGTGGATGCCGATGCCCTGCGAGCGGTACACGCCCTGGACCTCGTCGACGAGGAACTTCTGCGCCTCGCGCGGGCCCTGGATGCGGAGCACCTGCTTCGGGTCGACCGGGCCGTTGACGAGCTTCTGCCCGACCTCGACGTGCTGGCCTTCCTCGACGAGGAGGCGCGCACGGCGCGACACGGGGTACGCGATCTCCTCGGTGCCGTCGTCCGGCGTGAGGACGATGCGGAGCTGCTTCTCCGTATCCTCGATCGCGACCCGGCCCGCGGCCTCGGAGATCGGAGCCACACCCTTCGGGGTGCGGGCTTCGAAGAGCTCCTGGATACGCGGGAGGCCCTGCGTGATGTCCTCGCTGCCGGACGCCGAGACGGCGCCACCGGTGTGGAACGTACGCATCGTGAGCTGGGTGCCCGGCTCGCCGATCGACTGCGCGGCGATGATGCCGACCGCCTCGCCGATGTCCACGAGCTTGCCGCTCGCAAGCGAACGGCCATAGCACTTCGCGCACGTGCCGACCGCCGACTCACACGTCAGGACGGAACGGACGCGCAGCTCGGTGATGCCCGACTCGATGAGGCGGTCGATGAGCACGTCGCCCAGATCCGCGCCGCCCTCGGCGAGCACGTTGCCCTCGGAGTCGACGACGTCGACCGCGAGGGTGCGGGTGTACACCGTGTTCTCGACGTTCTCCTCGCGCACGAGCTCGCCGTTGTGGTCCGCGATGGCGATCGGGACGATGAGGCCGCGCTCGGTGCCGCAGTCCTCCTCGCGCACGATGACGTCCTGCGAGACATCGACGAGACGACGCGTGAGGTAACCCGAGTTGGCCGTACGGAGAGCCGTGTCGGCGAGACCCTTGCGCGCACCGTGCGTCGCGATGAAGTACTCGAGGACCGAGAGGCCCTCACGGTACGAGGACTTGATCGGACGCGGGATGATCTCACCCTTCGGGTTCGCCACGAGGCCGCGGATACCCGCGATCTGGCGGACCTGCATCCAGTTACCACGTGCGCCCGAGGAGACCATGCGGTTGATGGTGTTCATCTTCGGCATGGACTCGCGCATGACGCCCGCGATCTCGGTGGTCGCCTTGTCCCAGATCTCGATGAGCTCGGAGCGGCGCTCCTCGTCGTCGATGAGACCCTTGTCGTACTGGCTCTGGATCTTCGCCGCACGATCCTCGTAGCCGGCCAGGATGGCTGGCTTCGCGGCAGGCACGGCGATGTCCGAGATGGCCACCGTGACGCCCGAGCGGGTCGCCCAGTGGAAGCCGGCGTCCTTGAGGTTGTCGAGCGTGGCCGCGACGACGACCTTCGGGTAGCGCTCCGCGAGGTCGTTGACGATCTTGGACAGCTGGCCCTTGTCCGCAACAGCCTCGACCCACGGGTAGTCCGCGGGCAGGGTCTCGTTGAAGATGACCTGGCCGAGCGACGTGTCGACGAGCGCGGGCTCGCCGGGCTCCCAGCCCTCGGGCGCAGGAGCCTCCGCCGACGGGACAAAGCCCTCGAGGCGGATCTTGATCTGCGCGTTGAGGTGCAGCTCGCGGTTGTCGTACGCCATGATCGCCTCGGCCACCGAGGAGAACACCCGGCCCTCGCCGGCAGCACCCTCACGCTTGGTCGTGAGGTGGTACAGGCCGATGATCATGTCCTGCGACGGGAGCGTCACGGGACGCCCGTCCGACGGCTTCAGGATGTTGTTCGAGGACAGCATGAGGATGCGGGCCTCGGCCTGGGCCTCCGGGCTCAGCGGAAGGTGGACAGCCATCTGGTCGCCGTCGAAGTCGGCGTTGAACGCCGCGCACACGAGCGGATGGAGCTGGATGGCCTTGCCCTCGACGAGCTGCGGCTCGAACGCCTGGATGCCGAGGCGGTGGAGGGTAGGTGCGCGGTTGAGCAGCACCGGGTGCTCGGTGATGATCTCCTCGAGCACGTCCCACACCTGCGGACGGTAGCGCTCGACCATGCGCTTGGCGCTCTTGATGTTCTGCGCGTGGTTGAGGTCCACGAGCCGCTTCATGACGAACGGCTTGAAGAGCTCGAGCGCCATCTGCTTGGGCAGGCCGCACTGGTGCAGCTTGAGCTGCGGGCCGACGACGATGACCGAACGGCCCGAGTAGTCGACGCGCTTGCCGAGCAGGTTCTGGCGGAACCGGCCCTGCTTGCCCTTGAGCATGTCCGACAGCGACTTGAGCGGACGGTTGCCGGGGCCCGTGACCGGGCGGCCGCGGCGGCCGTTGTCGAACAGCGAGTCGACAGCTTCCTGCAGCATGCGCTTCTCGTTGTTGACGATGATCTCCGGCGCACCGAGGTCAAGCAGTCGCTTGAGGCGGTTGTTGCGGTTGATCACGCGACGGTACAGGTCGTTGAGGTCGGAGGTCGCGAAGCGGCCACCGTCGAGCTGGACCATCGGGCGCAGCTCCGGCGGGATCACCGGGACGGCGTCGAGGACCATGCCCTGCGGCTTGTTGTCCGTCGTGAGGAACGCGTTGACGACCTTGAGGCGCTTGAGCGCACGGGTCTTGCGCTGCCCCTTGCCGTTCTGGATGATGTCGCGAAGGTTCTCCGCCTCGGCCTCGAGGTCGAAGGCCTGGAGGCGACGCTGGATCGCCTCGGCGCCCATCGAGCCCTCGAAGTACATGCCGTAGCGGTCGCGGAGCTCGCGGTAGAGCGCCTCGTCTCCCTCGAGGTCGGCGACCTTGAGGTTCTTGAAGCGGTCCCACACGGCCTCGAGACGCTCGATGTCGGCGTCCGCACGCTTGCGGATCGTCGCCATCGTCTTGTCGGCGGAGTCGCGGACCTTCTTCTTGTCCGCGGCCTTGGCGCCCTCGGCCTCGAGCTTGCCGAGCTCCTCCTCGAGGTCGCGGGCGACGGCGGCGATGTCGGCGTCGCGCGCGTCGACGAGCTGCTTCTTCTCAAGGTCGTGCTCGGCCTGGAGGTTCGGCAGCTGCTCGTGGCGGCGCGCGTCGTCGACGCTCGTGATCATGTACGCGGCGAAGTAGATGACCTTCTCAAGGTCCTTCGGGGCGAGGTCGAGCAGGTAGCCCAGACGCGACGGGACGCCCTTGAAGTACCAGATGTGGGTCACGGGGGCGGCGAGCTCGATGTGGCCCATCCGCTCGCGGCGCACCTTGGCGCGCGTGACCTCGACGCCACAGCGCTCACAGATGATGCCCTTGAAGCGGACGCGCTTGTACTTGCCGCAGTAGCATTCCCAGTCCCGGGACGGGCCGAAGATCTTCTCGCAGAAGAGGCCATCCTTCTCGGGCTTGAGCGTGCGGTAGTTGATGGTTTCCGGCTTCTTGACCTCGCCGTGCGACCAGTTGCGGATGTCTTCCGCGGTGGCGAGGCCGATCTGCATGAGGCCGAAGGAGGATTCGCTGGACAATATGGTCCCTGTTCTCTCGTTCTCTAAGTCGTTCGTAACGCCGATACGTGAAGGACTAGACCTCTTCGACCGAGCTGGGCTCGTCGCGGGAGAGGTCGATGCCCAGTTCCTCCGCAGCGGTGAACACCGCGTCGTCGGAGTCGCGCATCTCGATCGTCTGGCCGTCGGTGGAGAGGACCTCCACGTTCAGGCACAGGGACTGCATTTCCTTGATGAGGACCTTGAAGGACTCGGGAACGCCAGGCTCGGGGATGTTCTCCCCCTTGACGATCGCCTCGTAGACCTTCACACGTCCGTGGATGTCGTCAGACTTGATGGTGAGGAGCTCCTGGAGCGTGTACGCCGCGCCATAGGCCTCGAGCGCCCACACCTCCATCTCGCCGAAGCGCTGGCCGCCGAACTGTGCCTTACCACCGAGCGGCTGCTGGGTGATCATCGAGTACGGGCCGGTCGACCGAGCGTGGATCTTGTCGTCGACGAGGTGGTGGAGCTTCAGGATGTACATGTAGCCCACGGAGATCGGGTCCGGGAACGGCTCGCCCGAACGGCCATCGAACAGCTGGGCCTTGCCCGAGGAGTTGATGAGCCGATCGCCGTCGCGCGTGACGTTCGTCGAGTCGAGGAGACCCACGATCTCTTCCTCGCGCGCACCGTCGAACACCGGGGTCGCGACCTTCTGGTTCGGGCCGGTCTCGCGCGGGAGGTTCGGCAGGGCGTCGAGCCACTCGGGCTCGCCCTCGATCTTCCAGCCGGTCTTCGCGACCCACCCGAGGTGCGTCTCGAGGACCTGGCCGACGTTCATGCGGCCGGGGACGCCGAGCGGGTTGAGGACGACGTCGACGGGCGTTCCGTCGGCGAGGAACGGCATGTCCTCGATCGGAAGGATCTTGGAGATGACGCCCTTGTTGCCGTGGCGGCCGGCGAGCTTGTCGCCGTCCGTGATCTTGCGCTTCGCGGCCACGTAGACGCGGACAAGCTGGTTGACGCCCGGGGGCAGCTCGTCGTCGTTCTCGCGGTCGAACACGCGCACGCCGATGACCGTGCCGGACTCGCCGTGCGGGACCTTGAGGGAGGTGTCGCGGACCTCGCGGGACTTCTCGCCGAAGATCGCGCGCAGGAGGCGCTCCTCAGGGGTGAGCTCGGTCTCGCCCTTCGGGGTGACCTTGCCCACGAGGATGTCGCCAGCCTCGACCTCGGCGCCGATGTGGATGATGCCGCGCTCGTCGAGCTGGGCGAGGACCTCCTCGGAGACGTTCGGGATGTCCCGGGTGATCTCCTCTGCGCCAAGCTTCGTGTCGCGGGCGTCGATCTCGTGCTCCTCGATGTGGATCGAGGACAGGACGTCCTCGGCCACGAGGCGCTGCGAGAGGATGATCGCATCCTCGAAGTTGTGGCCCTCCCACGACATGAACGCGACGAGGAGGTTGCGGCCGAGCGCGAGCTCGCCCTGGTCCGTCGCCGGGCCGTCGGCGATGATGCCGCCGAGCTCGAGGCGGTCGCCCTCGTTGACGAGAACCCGGTGGTTGTAGCAGTTGCCCTGGTTCGAGCGGTCGAACTTGCCGATGCGGTAGTTCGTCTCCGTGCCGTCGTCGTTGAGGACGACGACGAGATCCGCGGAGACCTCGCTCACGACGCCCGGCTTTGCGGCCACGACGACGTCGCCCGCGTCAACCGCCGCCGCGCGCTCCATGCCGGTGCCGACGAACGGCGCCTCGGAGCGGACGAGCGGAACGGCCTGGCGCTGCATGTTCGCACCCATGAGGGCGCGGTTCGCGTCGTCGTGCTCGAGGAACGGGATGAGGGCGGTCGCAACCGACACCATCTGGCGCGGGGAGACGTCCATGAACTCGACCTCGTCGGCCGGGATCAGGGTCGGCTCGCCGCCGCCGCCGCGCTGGCGGACGAGGACCATGTCCTCGGCGAAGCTGCCGTCCTCGTTCAGCGGCGAGTTCGCCTGGGCGATCTGGACCTCGGCCTCGTCGTCGGCCGTGAGGTAGTCGACCTCGTCGGAGACGACGCCGTTCGTCACCTTGCGGTACGGGGTCTCGATGAAGCCGAACGGGTTGATCCGACCGTAGGACGCGAGCGAGCCGATGAGGCCGATGTTCGGGCCTTCAGGGGTCTCGATCGGGCACATGCGGCCGTAGTGCGACGGGTGGACGTCACGGACTTCCATGCCCGCGCGGTCGCGCGAGAGGCCGCCGGGGCCGAGCGCCGAGAGACGGCGCTTGTGGGTCAGGCCCGAGAGCGGGTTGTTCTGGTCCATGAACTGCGAGAGCTGGGACGTTCCGAAGAACTCCTTGATCGCGGCGACCACCGGACGGATGTTGATGAGGGTCTGCGGCGTGATCGCTTCGACGTCCTGCGTCGTCATACGCTCGCGCACGACGCGCTCCATGCGGGAGAGGCCCGTGCGGACCTGGTTCTCGATGAGCTCGCCGACGGCGCGGATGCGGCGGTTGCCGAAGTGGTCGATGTCGTCGACATCGACGCGGACCTCGATCTCCTGGCCGTCACGGACGCCCTTGATCGACTTCTCGCCGGCGTGGAGGGCCACGAGGAACTTGATCATCGCGACGATGTCCTCGATGTGGAGGACGGACGCTTCGCGGTCCGAGAGCGGGCGGTCGACGCCGAGCTTCCGGTTGATCTTGTAGCGGCCGACCTTGGCGAGGTCATAGCGCTTCGGGTTGAAGTAGAGGTTGTCGAGGAGCGACTGGGCAGCCTCGACTGTCGGCGGCTCGCCCGGGCGGAGCTTGCGGTAGATGTCGAGGAGCGCGTCCTCGCGGGTCTCCGTCGTGTCCTTCTCGAGCGTCGCGCGCATCGAGTCGTACTCGCCGAACTGCTCGAGGATCTGGCCCTCGGTCCAGCCGAGCGCCTTGAGGAGGACGGTGACCGACTGCTTGCGCTTGCGGTCGAGGCGGACGCCGACCTGGTCGCGCTTGTCGATCTCGAGCTCGAACCACGCGCCGCGCGACGGGATGATCTTCGCCGTGAAGATGTCCTTGTCGCTCGTCTTGTCTGCCGCGCGCTCGAAGTAGGCGCCCGGCGAACGGACGAGCTGCGAGACGACGACACGCTCGGTGCCGTTGACGACGAACGTGCCCTTGTCCGTCATGAGCGGGAAGTCGCCCATGAACACGGTCTGCTGCTTGATCTCGCCCGTGTTGTTGTTCATGAACTCGGCCTTGACGTACAGCGGGGCCGAGTAGGTGGCGTCGCGCTCCTTGCACTCCTCCATGGTGTACTTGGGATCCGCGAACTCAGGGTCCGAGAAGCTCAGGGACATGGTGCCCTGGAAGTCCTCGATCGGAGAGATCTCCTCGAAGATATCGGCGAGGCCGGACGTCGTCGCGACGCTCGCGTCGCCTTCCTCCGCGGCCTTCGCGACGCGCGCCTGCCAGCGCTCGTTGCCGACGAGCCAGTCAAAGGACTCGGTCTGGAGGGCCAGGAGATTCGGGACGTCGAGGGGCTCGTGAATCTTGGCGAAAGAGAGCCGGCTGCGTGCGCCGTCAGTGTTAGCGGTTTGGGTGTCAGAGGTGCTCGAGGCGACCAAGAGGGATCCTTCCACAGACCTTCAGGATTGTCCGCACCCTCCCCCAACCGTGCAGTCGCCCAGCAACTGTTCTGTTAAAAGGGCGACCGCCCACGAGCCCACCGCTATATGAAGGCTGGAGGTCAGAAAGGGAGAACGCAAAGATCCAGCATAGCTGCTTTAGGCGCGCGTGTCTAGCGCACATCTCGGCCACGGTCAAGTGGCCCCGTCCGGGGCCCCCGCAGCGACGCGTCGCAAACACTGTACACCCCGCGCGAACGTCGAAGGCCGCCACGAGATTGGCAAAAGCCGCCGGGCGTGAACGGCGGTAGCCTGAACACACGAGGGCCGCGGACCCGCGGCCATTGGCTCCTTGAGCCGACCGGTTCACAGAGCCCTCACGACGACGTGACAGGAGACGCCATGAGCAACGGCATCGACGAAGTTGTCATCCTCTCGGCCGCACGGACTCCGTTCGGCCGCCTCAACGGCCAATTGGTGACCTTCACGGCCGCTGAGCTCGGTGCCCAGGCCATCCGGGCGGCACTCGCGAGGGGCGGCGTCGAGGCGAGCGAGGTCGACGCCGTCATCATGGGACAGGTGCTCCAGGCGGGGGCGGGGCAGAACCCTGCCAGGCAGGCAGCCATCGCGGCAGGACTCGGCTGGAACATCCCCTGCGTGACGATCAACAAGGTGTGCCTCTCCGGCCTCACGGCGGTGATCGACGCCGCCCGCATGATCCGCGCCGACGACGCGACCGTCGTCGTCGCCGGCGGGCAGGAGTCCATGAGCCGCGCCCCGCATGTCCTCCCGGGATCGCGTCAGGGATGGCTGTACGGAACGGTGGGTGCCCTCGATGTCGCCGCCCACGACGGGCTCACGGACGCGTTCGACGGCCAGTCGATGGGCCTGTCGACCGAGACCCGGAACCTCACTCTCGGGATCGACCGCAAGTCCCAGGACGAGGTTGCCGTGGCGTCGCATCAACGGGCCGCGACGGCCCAGAAGGACGGCGTGTTCGACGACGAGATCGTGCCCGTGAGCGTCAAGCAGCGCAAGGGCGATCCCCTCGTGGTCACCTCCGACGAGGGCATCCGGCTCAACACAACCCTTGAGACGCTCGCCCCGCTCAAGCCGGCGTTCGCGTCGGACGGCACGATCACCGCAGGGAATTCGTCCCCGCTCTCGGACGGTGCGGCGGCCCTCGTGGTGACGAGCCGCGCGTACGCCGAGGATCACGGCCTCTCCTGGCTCGCCGTCGTCGGCAAGCCCGGGCAGGTCGCGGGACCCGACAATTCGCTCCATTCCCAGCCGGCCAACGCGATCGCACAGGCACTCTCACGGGCGGGGTGGACGACAGAGGACCTCGACTTCATCGAGATCAACGAGGCTTTCGGCTCCGTGGCCGTCCAGTCGCTCAAGGAACTCAAGTACCCGCTCGAGAAGACCAATATCCACGGCGGCGCCATTGCCCTCGGCCACCCGATCGGAGCCTCGGGGGCCCGCCTCGCGGGGCATGCGGCGCACGAGCTCGCGCGGCGTGGCTCTGGCCGGGCGGCCGTCTCGCTGTGCGGAGGCGGCGGGCAGGGCGAGGCACTCCTGCTCTACCGGGACTGAGGCGATGCGTGTGACTGAGCCGATGAGTGAGACCGAGCCGGACGACGGCGGGCACGCGCGCTTCCTCGACGACGCCGCCGCGCGCGGCCTGCGGGTCGAAGTCGTCGAGCGCGGGCGCGCACGGAGCCTCGAGGAGGCTGCGGCGATTCTCGGGATCGAGCCGCGCGAGATCGTGAAGTCCCTCGTCGTGCGGCGACCGGACGGGAGCTTCGTCTTCGCCCTCATCCCGGGAGATCGGCAGATCTCGTGGCCGAAGCTCCGGAAGCTCCTCGGAGTCAACCGGCTCTCGCTCCCGGCCGCGGACGTCGCGCTCGAGGCAACCGGCTTCGAGCGGGGCACGATCACGCCGCTTGGCTCGACGACCCCGTGGCCAGTGGTCGCGGACGAGACCATCGCGGGGCGCATCTCCGTGGGGGCCGGGCAGCACGGCCGGAGCGCGTTCGTGGACTCCGCCGAGCTGTTCCGCTCCCTCGACGCGACCGTGGCGGATATCAGCGATCCGCTCTGACCGACGCTTGGCCACGCGTCGGGCATGGGAAGGGCCCCCGGTTCCACATGGGAACCGGGGGCCCTGCTGCAGGCGCGAGGCCTGCCCGAGCAAGCGGGAGCTTACTTGAGGGTGACGGTGGCGCCAGCGGCCTCGAGGACCTCCTTGGCCTTGTCCGCCGCCTCCTTGGTGGCGCCCTCGAGGACGGCCTTGGGAGCGGAGTCGACGAGGTCCTTGGCCTCCTTGAGGCCGAGCGACGTGAGGGCGCGGACCTCCTTGATGACCGCGATCTTCTTGTCGCCAGCGGCCTCGAGGACGACGTCGAACGAGGTCTTCTCCTCCTCGACAGCGGCCTCGGCACCGCCAGCCGGGCCGGCAACGGCAACGGCAGCAGCGGTGACCTCGAAGACCTCCTCGAACTTCTTCACGAACTCGGAGAGCTCGATGATGGTGAGCTCCTTGAAGGCCTCGATCAGCTCGTCCTGGGTGAGCTTCGCCATGATTGGCGTCCTTTCATTCAGTGGCGCTTCCGAGGCAGTCCCTCAGTGCGCCGAGTGTGTGGGGTGGGGAAGAGATCAGTTCTCTTCGGCGGCGGCTTCGGCAGCGTCGGCGGGAGCCGACTCAACAGGAGCCTCGGCAGGGGCCTCGGCCTCTGCGGGGGCCTCGGCCTCGGAAGCGGCAGCAGCCGGAGCGCCGCCCTCCTCCTCGAGCTTGAGGCGCAGAGCGTCGATGATGCGCGCGGCGGCAGCCATGGGCGCCTTGAGGACGCCGGCAACCTTCGCGAGCTGCAGTTCGCGGGACTCCAGGGCGGCCAGGGCGGCCACCTCGTTCGCGTCGAGCGCCTTGCCCTCGAAGTAGCCGGTCTTGATGACCAGCTGCTTGTTCTCCTTGGCAAAGTCGGTCAGGCTCTTGGCGGCCGCAACGGCGTCACCCTTGATGAACGCGATCGCGGTCGGTCCGGCGAGCTGGCCGTCGAACGCGTCGACGCCGGCCTCCTTCGCGGCGATGGCGGTCAGGGAGTTCTTGACGACCGAGAACTTGTTCTCGGTGCCGAGCGCACGACGCAGCTTCTTGAGCTGGGCGACGGAGAGCCCACGGTATTCGGTCAGGACAGCAGCAGCCGACTCCTCGAAGTCCTTGGTGATCTCCGCAACAGCTGAGACCTTGGCAGGCGTTGCCATAACCCTCCTTCCGGGGAAACTAGGCCGATACGCGGTCCCGGAAATACGAACGCCCCGCGCAGATGCACGGGGCGTGGAGGCCGACGGGCTGAAACCCAGTCGGAGCTTTCGCTCGTTCACCTGCGCAGGCCGCCCCCTTCGGGGACCTTAAGCTGAAGCGTGCTGAGCGCACGACAGCAGCGACCGGCGGTCTTTGGTTTTTCCAGACTAGGGGACGGGGCCCGCTTCCGCCAAATCGCGGCCGCACGCTTCACTCCCGCAGAAGCCTCCCGAGCGCCTCCCGACGCGCGTCCTCGAGCGCGGCGGCGACGTTCCGGATCAACAGCACGAGCCACGCAAGAATCACGCCGGCCACGAAGAACTCCATGGCCGTCATGTTGTAGTAGCCGAACGGGAACCACAGGAAGACGGCGAGAATCGCCCCGCCGAGCATCGCGAATCCCGTCACGTGGAACGTTCGGCTCAGCCCGGGCAGCCACCACGGGAGGCACAGGACGAGGAGCGTGTAGGCGCCGGTCATCGCCGTCGCCATCGAATTGTGCGCGGGCATGTAGAAGTCAACGGGAACAAGCCCCGTGCCCGCGAAGAAGATCCCGATGAGTACAAGGCACACGAGAATCGGCCTCGTCCGCACGATCGCGGCCGAGCCCTTCCGCTCTTCGGCCGGGCAGTCCTCGCGATACGCCGCGAGGGCCTGGATGTCGCGCGTGACGTACTCGGCGAGCATCGTAATGACGATCCCCGACGTGATGAGCGTCATGTTGAAGGTCCACGAGGCCATCCCACTGTCCCGCGCCCCCAGGACGCTGAAGTTGACCTCCCACCAATTCGTGTTCATGGTCGTGACCATCGATGTCAGGACGCCGGCGGCGAGGTACGTCGCGAGGAAGTTCGACAGCAGGTAGCTGTTCATGCGGGCGCCCGACTGGTACGTCGCATACGCGGCGAGCCCGCCCACGACGGCCGTCGCGAGACCGCCGGCGAAGGCATCGAGAGTGAGCCCCTTGAACGTCCCCTGGAAGATGCGGAACCCGGCCCACGTGGCCATGTAGGCGATCGCCCCGTGAGCGGCGGCGAGAGCGACGACGCCGAGATATCGGCGCCACGCGGGCCGCTCGGCGAGCCAGTGATGCTGCGGGTGGTCGTACGTGTGCCGATACGCGACCGGGAGGACGAGTACGGCGACGACGCCCCCGACGATCGCCGCTACGTCCCCCACACCGTAGTCGCCCGAAAGCGCGGGGCGCCGCCCCGAGAAGGCGAAGAAGGCGACGACGAAGCTCACGACGACGGCGAGGCCCGCCACCTGCGGGGCCCTGGCCTCCGTGCGGACGGCCGACGTCGGCGGGACGGACCCGGGAGGCGAGTCCCCGCGCGTCGCCCGCCGTTCGGGCCGCCTCGCCCGCCCGCCCTCGACGGCGACCGGACGCCGCTCGGTGGTCATGCAAGCCTCCTGTACCACTCGCCGTCGTACCCCGCCGGACGGAAGCCCAAGGCCTCGTTGATGGCGAGCATGTGACGGTTCTCCTCGGCGTTGAACGTGATGACCTTGCGTGCCTCCGGGAACCGCTCGCGATAGGCCCGGAGATTCGCGAGCTTGATGAGCATGCCGAGCGAATGGCCACGATGTTCGGCGACGACTAGCGTGTCGTCCTGGTCCGCGATCTCTGCCTTGGCCGCCCGGATCCACAGGGCGGTGTAGGCCACGAGGCGGCCGCTCGCGCGATGGCGTGCGACCGCGTACAGCGGCAGCGTGCCCGCGTCCGCGAGTTGCTCCTCGAGCGCCTCGACCCGCGTGGCGTCCCACGTCGCGGCCTCGTAGCGATCGACTCCGTACGGTATGTCCGTCGACATGCGGCTGAGCAGTCCCGCCATCTCCTCGCGGCCCTCGCGCGGCACCCCCTCCCACACGAGCACCTCATAGTCCGCTCCCGCCGCGGCCGCAGCCGCCTCGAGGGCCGGCCAGCCGGCGTCGTGCTCCGCGAGAAGGAGCTCGCTGAAGCGTTCGACCTGGCTCAGCTGGAAGCCCGCGGCAAGCGCAAACGCGACCGAGCGGGCCGCCGCGGGAAGGGCACCCGTCCCCGTTGAAGGGACGACGGCGTCCGGCGCCCCGGCGTCGAAGCCCGCCGGATGCTCGGTGAACGAACTGAGGACGCTCCGACCATGGCGCGTGGCCTCCTCTGTCGCCGCGGCGAGCAGGAGCCGGCCGATTCCGCGGCCCGCGTACGCATCGAGGACCTCGGCCCGGACCGTTGCCCGCGTGAGGTCCTCCTTGAGCGGGAGCTGGCACCACGCGCGGCCGACCATGCGCTCGCCGTCGCGGACAAAGAACAGCGAGGTGAGCTCGTACCGCGTATCCCGCCACACTCCGAGCCGGAAGTCCGCGGGCGAGCATCGATCGTCGTGGCCCCAGATCTGCCGCTCGACTGCGTCGGTGAGGTCGGAAAACTCGCGGAACTCCCGCGCGTCGTCGCCCTGCACCGAGGACGGCAGGCGGAGACGCTGCACGCGGTACTGGGCGGTCATGGGCCCAGTTTCACGGACGGTGCAAGCAAAGTGCAATGCAAAGAACAGCGCCCCCTCCCGCGGACGGGAGGGGGCGCTGCAACGGTGGGTTCGCCGGAAGGTCAGCCCTCGGTGCCCGATCTTCTCGGGCTTCCGGGACTTACTGCGGGCGAGCACCTCATACTTCGGCACTCACCCTCCGTGCGTTCCTCAGCCCTCGAGGAGAACGCGGGTCACGTTCGGGTCGACCGGGATGCCCGGGCCGAACGTCGTCGTGACGGTCGCCTTCTGGATGTAGCGGCCCTTCGACGCGGACGGCTTGAGGCGGAGCACCTCATCGAGCGCGGCCGCGTAGTTCTCGGCCAGGGCGCGGGCCTCGAACGAGGTCCGGCCGATGATGAAGTGCAGGTTCGAGTGCTTGTCGACGCGGAAGTCGATCTTGCCGCCCTTGATGTCCGTGACCGCCTTCGCGACGTCCGGGGTCACCGTGCCGGTCTTGGGGTTCGGCATGAGGTTGCGGGGGCCGAGGATCTTGCCGAGGCGGCCAACCTTGCCCATGAGCTCCGGGGTCGCGACGGCGGCGTCGAAGTCCGTCCACCCGCCCTGGATGCGCTCGATGAGGTCATCCGAACCGACCACGTCGGCACCGGCGGCCTCGGCGGCCGCGGCCTTGTCGCCCGTCGCGAAGACGACGACGCGGGCCGTCTTGCCCGTGCCGTGCGGGAGGTTGACCGTGCCGCGGACCATCTGGTCCGCCTTGCGCGGGTCGACGCCGAGGCGGAACGCGACCTCGACCGTCGCGTCCGTCTTCGACGGGTTGATCTCCTTGGCCAGGGCGATGCCCTCGGCCGGAGCGTACAGCTTGCCGTCCTCGATCTTCGCGGCCGCTGCCTCGTATGCTTTGCTGCGCTTTGCCATGCTGCTCTGATTCTCCTTGTGCAGTTGTGGTCTCAATGGGCCGCGCCGGGCCCTGCCACGGACGACGGCGGGGATCGCCGTGCGTCGTTTACTTCAGGTGGTGCGTTGGAGGCTGCCCCAACCGCACCGGATGAGGGTCTCAGCCCTCGACGGTGATACCCATGCTGCGAGCCGTTCCCGCGATGATCTTCTTCGCGGCGTCGACGTCGTTCGCGTTGAGGTCCTCGAGCTTGGTCTTGGCGATCTCCTCGACCTGAGCGTCGGTTAGCTTGGCGACCTTGACCGTGTGCGGGGTCGCGGAGCCCTTCTGGACGCCCGCAGCCTTCTTGATGAGCTCGGCGGCCGGCGGGGTCTTCGTGATGAACGTGAAGGAGCGGTCTTCGTAGACCGTGATCTCCACGGGGATGACGTTGCCGCGCTGGGATTCCGTCGCGGCGTTGTACGCCTTGCAGAATTCCATGATGTTGACACCGTGCTGACCAAGCGCAGGGCCGATCGGCGGGGCCGGGTTGGCGGCGCCTGCCTGGATCTGCAGCTTGATGAGGCCGGTGACCTTCTTCTTGGGAGCCATTGAGGATCCTTTTCTTCCTTTGCTTCCTGGGCAGCAGGAGCGCCGTCCAGGTGGTGACTGCCCTGGCTAGACAGTCGGCCGCCCCGGGGCCGGCAAAGCGGGCCGACCCCGGGGCGAAATCTTCAATTGTCGAATCAGATCTTGGAGACCTGGTTGAACGCGAGCGTGACAGGCGTCTCGCGTTCGAAGATCGAGACGAGCACGACGAGCGTCTGCGACTCGGGCTTGATCTCCGAGATCGTGGCCGGAAGGGTCTCGAACGGGCCCTCCTTGACGATGACCGACTCGCCGATCTCGAAGTCGATGGTGACGGGAGCGCTCGGCTGGCGCACGCCGGCCCTGCCGGCGGCCTTGGCCTCGGCCTGCTGCTCCTGCTCGAACACGGGGGCGAGCATCGTGAAGACCTCGTCGAGGCGCAGCGGGACCGGGTTGTGGGCGTTGCCCACGAAGCCCGTGACTCCCGGCGTGTGCCGAACGGCGCCCCACGATGCGTCGGTGAGGTCCATGCGGACGAGCACGTAGCCGGGGATGCGAACGCGCTTGACGATCTTGCGCTGCGCGTTCTTGATCTCGACGACTTCCTCCATCGGGACCTGGATCTCGTAGATGAAGTCTTCCATGTCCAGGGTCTGGATGCGGGTCTCGAGATTCGCCTTCACGCGGTTCTCGTAGCCGGCGTAGGAGTGGATGACGTACCAGTCGCCCGGCTGGCGGCGCAGCTTCGCCTTGAACTCCTCGGCGGCCTTCGCCGCAGCCTCGACCGGATCGACGTGAGCCTCGGCCTCGTGAGGCTCTTCCTCGGCGGCCTCCGCCTCGAATTCCTCGGCCTCGAATTCCTCCGCGTCGCCCTCCGAGGAGGCTTCGTCGTCGAACGCGGGCTCGACGTCTGACGCGGACGGCGCCGCCGGCACCGGGGCAGCGTCACTGAAGACCGCGGCCTCGGGGGCCGTGGCCTCGCGCTCGGTCTCGCTCTCGAGCTCGTGCTCAGACACTTAGTCTCCTGCTCTCCTCTTGCGACTTAAATACGAATCCGCACACCGCGCCCCAGGACCCATTTTCCCGGATCGGACGCGGTCTGCGGAGACTGGCCCTACTTGCCCTGCGACGACCCGTCGAAGACCCAGCCGACGCCGAGCCCGAAGAGGAAGTCGAGGACGAAGACGACCACCATCATGACCACCACGAACGCCAGCACCACGAACGTCATGTTGAGGAGTTCCTGGCGGGTCGGCGTGACGACCTTGCGAAGCTCTCCGATCACCTGACGGAGGAAGAGAGCGATGCGGCCGAAGAATCCGAGCTTCTTCGCCTGCTTGGCTGGGCGGCCCTGAGAGCTGCTTGCAGCTGTTTCGGTCACCTATTCCTCGCTCATCCTGTGTACCCGCAGGACTTCCCCGCCGGTTCCGCTCTGTGGGCACTGGAACGCCCGGTTTCATCCGCAGCACGCCGTGCGCAGGGCAGACAGGACTCGAACCTGCAACCTGCGGTTTTGGAGACCGCTGCGCTACCAATTGCGCCACTACCCTTCGGTCAGAACACCGAGTTCCCAGCTTATCAAGGAATCGCTCCCGCAATTCTCGAAAGCCTTGCACCGCGCCGAGGCACGGCCCAACAGCATCCTTGAATGGGGTCCCTAAATGGTTGGGGGTCGGTTTCTGATACCGGTGGTCTAGTCTACGCATATTCCCGGCCCGCGTCGAACTGACGGGCGGTGCGGGGCGGAACGGCTTCGTCGCGCCGGGCGTCACACCGAAGTGGCCGCGCCCGAAGCGCCTAGAGTTAGACGTGCGGGGACGGCCCCGCGCCTGCGCCCCTTCCCGCCGACCGAAAGTCAGGACAGCCCATGACCTCCGCCCGTGTCTCCCAGCGCATCGGATCCATCGCAGAATCCGCGACTCTGGCCGTCGACGCGAAGGCCAAGGCACTCAAGGCCGCCGGGCGGCCCGTGATCGGCTTCGGCGCGGGCGAACCGGACTTCCCGACGCCGGACTACATCGTCGAGGCCGCCATCGCGGCGGCCCGCCAGCCCCGCTTCCACCGCTACTCCCCGGCCGGCGGACTCCCCGAGCTCAAGCAGGCGATCGCCGAGAAGACGCTGCGCGATTCCGGGTACGAGGCATCGGCGTCCCAGGTCCTCGTGACGAACGGCGGCAAGCAGGCGGTCTACAACACCTTTGCGACGCTCCTGGATCCGGGCGACGAGGTGCTCATGCCCACGCCGTACTGGACCACCTACCCGGAGGCGATCCGTCTCGCGGGCGGAGTCCCAGTCGAGGTGTTCGCAGGGCCGGAACAGGGCTACCTTGTGACGGTCGACCAGCTCGACGCCGCGCTCACCGAGCGCACGAAGATCCTGCTCTTCGTCTCGCCCTCGAACCCGACCGGCGCGGTCTACTCTCCCGAGCAGGTCAAGGAGATCGGCGACTGGGCCGCGGCGAAGGGCCTCTGGGTCGTCACGGACGAGATCTATGAGCACCTCACGTATGACGGAGTGCCGTTCACGTCGATCGCCACGGCCGCGCCCGCGCTTGCCGACAAGGTCGTCATCCTCAACGGAGTCGCGAAGACCTACGCCATGACCGGTTGGCGGGTCGGCTGGATGATCGGCCCCGCCGATGTCATCAAGGCGGCGACCAACCTCCAGTCCCACGCGACGTCGAACGTCTCGAACGTCTCCCAGATGGCCGCGCTCGCCGCCGTCGCCGGCCCGCTCGACGCCGTCGCGGAGATGAAGGTCGCGTTCGACCGGCGGCGCAAGGCGATGGTCGCAGGGCTCTCCGCGATCCCGGGCGTCGACTGCCCGACGCCGCACGGCGCGTTCTACGCGTACCCCGACGTGCGCGGCCTCCTCGGGAAGGAGGTCGCCGGAGTCCGCCCGGCCACGTCGGCCGAGCTCGCGGCCCTCATCCTCGACAAGGTCGAGGTCGCCATCGTGCCCGGTGAAGCGTTCGGCCCGAGCGGCTTCGTGCGTCTTTCCTACGCCCTCGGCGACGACGACCTCGCAGAGGGCGTCAGCCGCATCCAGGAATTCCTCGGCACCGCGCGCTGAGCGGAATGACCGACATCGATCGGCCGGCGGAGGATTCCGCCGGCCGTCGTTCGTTCACCGCCGTCGTGAATCCCGTTGCGGGCGGCGGGCGCGCCCCCTCGGTGTGGGCTCCCGTCGCCGGCCTGCTCGAGGCTGCGGGGGCGCGCGTGCGGACCGAGACGACGCGCTCGGCGGACGACGGCGCGCGGCTGGCTTCAGCGGCTGCTGCACACGGCGACGTCGTGGTCGCCGTGGGCGGCGATGGGATCGCGCGGGATGTCGCAGAGGCCGTAGCCCAGGCGGACGGCCTGTTTGCGCTCGTCGCGGCCGGCCGCGGCAACGGCTTCGCCGGCAAGCTCGGCATGCCGCGCGAGCCCTCGGCGATCGCGCGGGTACTCCTTTCGGGCCGAGAGCGTGCGGTGGACCTGCTCGACGTCGGCGGCCGGCTCGCGCCGGGCAACGCCTACTCAGGGCTCGATGCCATCGCAAACCTCATGATGAACGACTCGCGCATCCCGTCTGCCGTCGCCTACCGCGTGGCGCCCGTCATCGCCATCGTGCGGTGGAAGCCCGCACGCTTCGAACTGGACATCGACGGCTCTCACCACTCCCTCCTCGCACACCTCGTGGTCATGGCCAACTCGGGACGCTACGGACACGGCCTCGACATCGTCCCGGACGCCGTGCTCGACGACGGGCTCGTCCACGTGCTCGTTGCCGGCGCCGAGATCCCCAAGCGGCACGTGGCCCGGTTCATGAGACTCGCCGCGACAGGCTCCCACGTGACCGAGCCGGGAGTCCGGCGGTTCACGGGGCGCAGCATCACCATCTCCGCGGATCGGCCCGTGCCCTTGTGCGTCGACGGCGACGGAGCAGGAGCGCTCCCCGTCCACGTCGCGATCCGGCCGGGGGCATTGCGGCTCATCTCCCCCTAGGCACGCCCCCGTGGCCACGCGACGGGGGTGGTGGCGTGGGCGGGCTACCAGATGCGGCGGTCGGCGGCCCAGCGGCTCAGCTCGTGGCGATTCGTCAGCTGGAGCTTGCGGAGCACCGCGGAGACATGGGTCTCGACCGTCTTGACCGAGATGAACAGCTCCTTCGCGACCTCTTTGTACGAGTACCCCCGCGCGATGAGCCGCATGACCTCGAGCTCGCGGGCGGAGAGGCGGTCGAGCTCGTCGTCGGCGACGTCCGAGACGGCTGCGGTGCCGAACGCGTCGAGGACGAAGCCCGCGAGCCGCGGGGAGAACACGGCATCGCCCTCGGCGACCCGCAGGACGGCCTCCGTGATCTCGGGACCCGACGCCGTCTTGGTCACATAGCCGCGGGCCCCCGCGCGGATCACGGACACGACGTCCTCGGCTGCGTCGGAGACGCTCAGGGCGAGGAAGCGCACCCGGGGAAGCAACGCCGTCGACCGTGTGAGAACCTCGCGTCCTCCCCCGCCGAGCCCGCCCGGAAGGTGCACATCGAGGAGTACCACCTGAGGCTCGACCTGCTCGATGACCGCGACGGCCTCCTCGACGGTCCCGGCCTCCCCCACGACGCGCACGCGCTCGTCGAGATCTGCCTTGAGCCCCGACCGGAAGATCGTGTGGTCGTCGACAATGACGACGCTGACCGGTTCGCTCATGACTCCTCCGTTCCGATGCCTGCGAGCCGCAAGCGCACCTCGGTGCCGTCCGGCCCCGAGACGATGGTCGCCTCGCCGCCGTGGCGGCGCATGCGCCCCACGATCGATTCGCGCACTCCGAGCCTGTCCTCGGGCACCGCATCGAGCTCGAACCCCGGTCCGCGATCCTTCACGAACACGTCGATCGCATCGCGCGAGGCCTCCGCATAGACGGACACGGGCCCTCCGGCGTGCCGGACGGCGTTCAACATGGCCTCTCGCGCGGCCTGCAAGAGTGCCTCGATGCGCTCGCGCTGCTCTCGCTGCCCTTCGAGGAGCGACGCGTCGCCGACGCAGACGACGTCGACCGCGTGCCCATGCGCGTCCTCGACCTCGGCGGCGAGCGCCTTGAGCCGGTCTGCGAACGCTCCCCCGGAGCGCCGCTCGTCGCGGTACAGCCACTCGCGCAGCTCGCGTTCCTGGGCACGCGCAAGCCGCGTCACGTCCGCTTCGCTCCCGGCGCGCCGCTGGATGAGGGCGAGCGTCTGGAGGACGGAATCGTGGAGGTGCGCCGCGATCTCGGCCCTCTCCGCCTCGCGCACTCGTGCGGCCCGCTCGGCCCCGAAATCGCGCCAGAACTTGAGGCCCCACGGCAACAGGACGAGCGCCACCCCCGCGAGGACCGCGAGCGACGCGAGCAGTGCAAGGCCGAGCACGTTCCACTGGCTGCCCGAGATGGCGAGAGTCACACCGGCGACGACGAGGGCGAGCCCCGCCCCGAGCCGCAGCCAGCCGACCCACCGGCCAGCACCCGCGCCGCGCACAAGCTGCGTGCGCCGCGATTCGTCGAGCTGGAGCCACGCGAGGGCGGCGCCGCCGAGGATCGCCGCAACGGGAACCACGACGCCGAGCGGCACCGTGAGCCCGAGGAGCCCCGTTCCGACGGCCAGCGCCCCGAGCAGCAGGACCGTCCCGAGCAGGATTTCCCGGCCGTGCCCGCCGAGCCGCAGCGGGCGCTCGGGCGCGCCCGGGAAGGCGGGCGGCGCCGTCGTCCGCGCCTGCCCGGCCGGCTCGCTCACGGCGGGGGCAATGGACGACGCCGGACGGCGAGCGCCGCGCCGAGCCGCCTCCGCCGCCGTGGGAACCATGATCCACAGCCAGCCGTAGAACACGATTCCCGCGCCGCCGAGGAGCGTCGCGAAGACCATCGCCCACCGGACGACGTCGGTGCGCAGCCCGAGATGTCGGGCGAGGCCCGAGCAGACGCCCGCGACCAGGCGGTCCTCTGACCGCACAAGGGGTGGCCTGGCGTGGGCAATGCTCATGCCATCAATCCAAGCACGCTTCAGCCCGCTCAGGGGCGTAGATCCGGGGAACCCGGGGCCAAATCAGGGTCGGATCAGGGGTTCACCCCATGGGCCCGGCGGGATGCGGCCGGGAAGGATGGAGGCATGAGCACCGAACAGACCCCTGGGAGCTCCGACTCCCCACTCCCCGGCACGCCGGGCCAGCCCACTGGCGGCCCTGGCACCGGACGCACCGGCTCCGGAGACCCCGGCGCTGGACACCCCGGCTCGGGGCAACACCCCGGCGCTGGGCACCCCGGCAAGACCGGCGGCGACTTCTTCAGCTGGATCCGAGGACTCGGTGTGACCCGCGGCCCCGATCGCTGGGCTGGCGGCGTCGCGAGCGGCCTCGCGCACCGCTGGGGCATCGACCCCGTCATTGTGCGCGGACTCTTCATCGTCGCGGCGATCTTCCTGGGGATCGGCGTCCTCGCCTACGGCGTCCTGTGGCTCCTGCTCCCCGAGCCAGACGGCAGGATCCACCTGCAAGAGGCGATGCGAGGCCGCTGGACCGCTGGGATGACGGGCGGCCTCGTCGCAACCATCCTGGGCCTCGGCGGTGCCCGCGCCGGCTTCTGGTTCGGAGAGATGCGCGGGACCGAACCGCTGTGGGCTCTGTTCTGGATCGGAATCGTGGGCCTCGTCTTCTTCAGCATCGCCCGGTCGCGCCGGGCACGCCGGTCGGGGTCGCCACGGTTTGAGGCCTCCACGGAACCGACCGCCGCGGAAGGCCCGCAGGCCTCTCCCGGACAGGATCCCTATGGCCCCGCGTCCTACGGCCAGGGAGGCTATGGCCCCGCGCCCTATGGCCAAGGGGGCTATGGCCAGGGAAATTACGGCCAGGGACGTTACGGCGCTGAGACCTACCATTCGCAGGCCTACGACCCGGCTGCGTCCGGCGGCCAATCCTACGGAGCCCCCTATGGAGGCCCGTACGCCGGCTCGCCGTACGGAGGCTCGCCGTACGGCGGCCCCTACGGGGGGCCCGCGAGGAGGCACCACGGGACCTCGGCCCAGTGGGCCCGCCAGCAGACTGCCCTCAAGCCTCGGCGACGTGGCCCGGGAGGGCCTTACACCGCCGTCGTCCTCGGCCTCGCCGTGCTCGTCGCGGGAACGCTCATGGCCCTCAACGTCGCCGGAACCACGCTCGTCGCGCCCTCGACCGGCGCATTGTGGGCAATCGGCGCGGGGATCATCGGCCTCGGCATCATCGTCGCCGGCCTGCTGGGCCGCACGAGCGGACTCCTGTCCCTCTTCGCCATCATCGCGCTCATTGCAGCGGCCGTGACTCAGCCGGTCTCCCAGTTCGGCCGCCCCCGTGGAACGGTCAACTTCGCACCGACCTCGGTTCAGCAGGCCGTCACCGGGTATCACGTCACGGGATCAGCCGGAAAGCTCGATCTGCGGCAGCTCGACTCTTCCGGCCCGCTCACGTCCGACGCCACGATTCCGGTCGACGCGACGATGAGCCAGCTCGCCATCGAGATCCCCAAGGACATCCCCGTGACGGTCCAGGCGGACGCGACGATGAGCAGCGTCCAGTTCGGCAGCAGATCGATCTCGGGCTTCAACACCCAGGACTCGCAAAGCTACAACACGTCCGCGGCGGGCCGAACGCTCGTCCTGAAGCTGGACGCCACCATGAGCAACATCACGATCGAGCAGGAGCGGTGACATGAGCATTCCCGAGCAGGACGCAACGCGGGGCCCGAGCGTGGGCACGATGGTCTGGGGGGTTGTGGTCGTGGCAATAGCAGGTCTGCTCCTCGCGAGCCGGCTCGGCTGGTTCGCCGTAGATCCGGGCGTGGCCGCGGTCTCGCTCCTGGTCATCGCGGGCGTGGGCCTCGTCGTCGGGGGGACCCTTGCGGGGGCGCGCCGCCGGAAGGCGGTCGACGGCGCCGCGTACCCGGGTGCGCTGGGAAGCCCCGGTGACCACTCGCCGTCGTCCGCTGACCCGGCCGGAGACGACACGGGCGGCGAGGCGCCCCGCTCCAACCCGTACGAGAGCGGTCCGTCCGACGCGCTCTGACGCGCCGCCTGTCCCGACCCACGACCACCCCGAATCAGCAGCTTGAAGGAGATCACCATGGACTCGTTCTTCAACGCCCTCCGCTCTGGCGGACTCCGCCGGGGGCCGCGGCGCATCGTCGGCGGCGTGCTCGGCGGACTCGCCGACCGGCTCGACGTCGATGTCGCCTTCCTCCGGATCATCTTCGTCGTCCTGTGCTTCCTCCCCGGGCCCGCGGTCTTCGCGTATCTCGTGGGGTGGGCGCTCATCCCGGACCAGAACGGCTCGATCATCCTCGAGAACCTGCTCGGTGGCCCGCGATCCGGCCGCGGCGATTCGGCCGGCCCGGGCTCGCAGGGCCCGGGAGCCCCGACCGCGTAGGGAAGGGGGAACGCCAGTCACGGCACGCGCTCCGCGAGGGGCGCGGGCCGTGACTGCGTCATGACGGCCTCGAAGGCCACCGCGAGCGCCACGAGGTCCGCTTCGCCGAACGGCACCCCGACGAACTGGACCGCGAGCGGAAGGCCTCCCGGCGAGAGGCCGGCCGGGACGCTGATCGCAGGCTGGCCCGTGAGGTTCCACGGCGAGACGAAGTCGGTGAGCGCGCCCATGTCCGTGGCCGGGTCGAAGTCCGCGAGGAGCGGCGGCACGGACGGGAGGGTGGGAGTTGCGAGGGCGTCGAGCCGGTGCGTCGCGAACGCCTCGCCCACCTGACGGCGGAGGAGCGTTCGCACGCTGCGGGCGGCGTGGACGAATTGCGCGGGGATGAGGAGGCCCGCCGCAAGGTGCAGCCTGACCTCGTGGCGGATCCCGTCCCCGCCCTGCTGGAGGGTCCCGAGATGCGGGGCCGACGCCGCGGCGCCAACGAGGAGCGCGGCCGCCGGGGACGCGAGGGCTAGGTCAAGGTCGAGCTCGACGAGTGTCGCGCCGAGGCCCTGCAGAGCGCTGAGCGCACGCTCGAACCCCTCGTCAACGGCACTTTCGACCCGCTGGCCGGCCCGCACGCGGCGGATGACCCCGATGCGGCGTCCCGCGGCACCGCGCGCGAGCGAAGGCCGATAGACAGGCTGGTCCGCCGTGCGCGCGTCGTGGGGATCTGCGCCCGAGACGACGGGGAGCACAAGGTCGAGGTCCGCAACCGAACGGGTCACGAGGCCGATGTGCTCGGCGCCCGCGACGGCCGCACCGGGCACCGTGCCGTACGTGCTGATCCGGCCGTACGTGGGCTTGAGTCCCACGACTCCCGTGAGCGCAGCGGGCATCCGCGTGGATCCACCCGCATCGGTCGCCACCGAGAGCATCGACGAGCCGACCGCGACGGATGCCCCGCTCCCGGCGCTCGAGCCGCCCGCGAAACGCTCCGGCGCCCACGGGTTGCGCGTCACCGCCTCTTCCTGGCCCTGTGCGAACTCGTGCGTGACATGCTTGCCGAGCATGATCGCGCCCGCCGCGCGGAGACGGGCGACGGCGGTCGCATCGAACGTGCCGATCCTCCCCGCGAGCGAGCGCGAACCGGCCTCGGTCGGCGTCCCGTGCGTGGACAGTGTGTCTTTGACGGCAAACGGAAGGCCGTGGAGCGGCCCGCGCCGAGGAGTGGAATCCGCGTCCCGCGCGGCCGCGAGGGCCGCCTCGTCGAAGCGGTGGGCGTACGCGTGCACCCTGGGCTCGGTGGCGTCGAGGCGGCGCAGGGTCGCCTGCACAAGCTCGGCCGAGGAGAGCTCGCGTGCCGCTACGAGGGCGCTCGCCTCGCTGAGGGTCAGGTCGGCTGGATCAGTCACGGAAGAACCACCTCGGGTCGTCGGTCGGGAGCACGTCACTGTCTGCCGCGCGCGCAATGAGGAGGCCCATCCGCACGTAGTCGGCCACCCGTGGAACGAGCGCCTCGCACTCGGCGTCCGAGAGCGGCAGGCCGACGAGCGACGCCGCCGCGCGAACCGTCGCGCCCGTCACCGGCCGCGGCCCGGTGGGCGGCTCGTGCGCGGCCCCGCCCGGCGCGCCCGTCACAGGCCCGCCGCCACGGCCGTCTCGCCATCGGCGGTCTCGCCGTCGGCCGCGTCGCCATCGCGCGCCATCGGGCTCGCATCAGGGCCCGCGGATAGGCGCGCCACGGCTTTGCGGCGATCCGCAAGGCGCGTCGCGAGCACCGTGCTGAGGGCCTCGAGGCCGGCAGCGAACACGAGCGCGAGCCCCTCGACGAGCGTCTCGACGAAGGGCGTGACATTCGTGAGCGTGAGGCCGTTCTCGAGCACGCCGAGGAAGATCCACCCTGTGAAAACGCCGAGGAGCCGACCGCGGCCGCCGGAGAACGCCACTCCGCCGAGCAGGACCACCGTGAGCGCCTGGAGTTCGAGGTTGATGCCCTGCTGGCCCGGAGCGGCCCCGTTGAGGCGGGCCGCAAGAAGGACCCCCGCGATGCCTGCGGTTGTTCCGGAGAGGAGATACAGGGCGAACGGGAGGGCCCGAACAGGGAGCCCCGCGAGGAATGCGGCCTCACGGTTTGTCCCGATTGCAAAGAGGTACGGGCCCCATATGGTCGTGCGGAGGAAGATGGCCCCCACCGCGAACGCGGCAAGCGCGATCACGGCGATGACCGGGATCCCGGCGATCTGGGCCGAGGCGAGCGCGGGGAGGCTGCCGTTGAGACCGAAAACCTGGTCGTGGTGGATGAGCAGCGTGAGGCCGCGGACGGCGCCGAGCATGCCGAGTGTCACGATCACAGGGTTGAACTCGAGGAGGCCGCACAGGATGCCGTTGACGAGGCCCACCCCGACGCCCGCGAGGATGCCGATGCTGGCCGCTTGGACGTCCCCGAGCCCCCATTCGACGGACGCGAGCGCCGTGAGGGTGCCCGAGAGGCCGACGGCGGAACCCACCGAGAGGTCGACCCCGCCCGAGATCACGAGGAACGTGAGCGCGACGACGACGATGCCGAGCGTTGCGTTGTTCTGCAGGACGACCTTCGCATTGCCTGCGTCGAGGAAGAAGGGCGTCTGCGCTGCAAAGTACAAGCACAGGAGCACTAGGGCGACGAGGAGGACGTTGTTGGTGATCCATTCGGGCCTGAAGCCCTGCGCTGACGTGAGGCGCCTGAGGTTCATGGGGTCCCTCCGGGGATTTCGGACAGGTGGGCAAGTTCGATGAGGCGGTGCTCGGTGGCCTCCGCCACGGGAAGCGTCGTCGCGACGCGGCCGCGCGACAGCACGATCACGCGGTCGGCAAGCTGCTGGAGCTCGGTCGGCTCGGACGAGGCGACGATCGCGGCGCGCTCCGTCCCGACGAATGCACGGACAGCGCGGTACAGGTCTGCGCGTGCGCCGACGTCGACGCCCTGCGTCGGCTCGTCGAGGAGCAAGATGCGGCATCCGAGCTCGGGCTGGAGCCATCGGCCCACGACGAGCTTCTGTTGATTGCCGCCCGAGAAGCGGCGCCCCTCCAGCCTTGGGCTCATGGGCCGCAGGTCGAGGTCCGCCGCTACGGAGCGAAAGGAGCGGCCCTCGGCCGCGCGGCGGCGGAATCCAGCGCGCCCAAGCGCGCGGCCCGAGGAGAGGATGACGTTGGCCTGTGCGGAGAGCTCGCCGATGATCCCCTTGCGCTTGCGGTCCGAGGGGACGAGCGCGATGCCCACTCCGATCGCGGCGCCCGGGCCCGAGAGGCGAAGCTCCTTGCCGTCGAGCACAATCTGCCCCCGCACGGTGAGCCGCGCCCCGAAGAGCGATTCGAGCAGTTCCGTGCGTCCCGAGCCGACGAGCCCGTAGAGGCCGAGCACCTCGCCGGGGAACACGTCGAGGTCGAGCGGGCCGAGGTCAGGCCCAACGAGGTCGCGGACCGCGAGGAGCGGAGGCGTGCCCGTGCTCGCGGCCGCGCCCGTCCGCGCGAGGGTCTCGGGATCCCGCCCGACGATCGCCGTCACGAGCTCGCGGGGCGTGCAGTCTCGCGTTGCCTTGGAGAGCACGATCTTCCCGGCCCGGAGGATCGAGACGCGATCCGCGAGCGCGAACACCTCGTCGAGGCGGTGGGTGACGAACAGGAGCGGGACGCCCTGGGCCCGAAGGGCGCGCATCTTGTCCGCGAGCTGCTCGGCCTCCTTCTGGGTGAGCGACGCCGTCGGCTCGTCGAGGATGAGCACTCGAGGCTCGCTCCGGAGCGCCTTGACGATCTCGACGACCTGCGATTCCGCGGCGCCGTACGAGCCGAGCGGCCGCGCGAGATCGAGGTCCATGCCGAGGTCGGCGAGCGCCCGCTTCGCCTCGCGGGCCTGCGCACGGTGCCTGACGAAGGGCCCGAAGCGGCGCTCGTTGCCGAGGAAGACGTTCGCCGTCACGCTCAGCGTCGGAGCGACGCTGAGCTCTTGGTAGATGACGGCGACGCCCGCGGCGCGGGACGACGACGGCGAGAGCTGGGCGTAGCTCGACCCGCCGATTTCGATCGCGCCGGAGTCTGGCTGCGTGACCCCCGCGATGCACTTGATGAGGGTCGACTTGCCCGCGCCGTTCGCGCCGAGAAGCGCGTGGATCTCCCCAGGCCGCACGTCGAGGTCGACTCCCTGGAGCACGGGGACCCCGCCGTAGGACTTGTGCAGCGAGCGGACCGCAAAGGCGGCGGCCGGTGCCGCCGCCTCTGCATTCAAGGCCGTCATCCGCCGTAGTACCCGAGGAGCTTCGTGATGTCCGGGTTTCCGTTCTCCACGAGTTCGACGGGCGTGTAGTAGCTCTTGGTCTCGCCGTGCAGGAGAGCGTCTGGGAGCGTCACGAATCCCTCGCCGAGCAGCTGCTGGTTGAAGGCCGACGTCGCGCGGTACATCGTTCCCTGCTGGACGAGCTTGAGCTCGTCCTGGGCACCGTCGATGCCGCCGACGAAGACCTTCGGGTCGTTGCCGGCGTGCCCAGCGTTGAGGAAGGCCTGGTAGCCGCCCTGCCCGGCGGCGTCCTCGACCGCGAGCACCATGTTGAGGTCGGGGTGCGCCTGGAGGATCGTCGAGACCTTCGCGAGCCCGTCCGTTGAGGAGAGCGCGTCCTGTGTCGCGACGATCTCGACGCCGGGCGCGGCGGCCTTGAGCGCGGAGGTGATCCCGTCCTGGCGCTGGCGGGCGTACTCGGCAGGCGCCCAGGAGAGGATGGCGACCTTGGCGTGCCCGCCGAGCTGCTTCGTGATCCAGTCGCCGGCGGCCTGCCCGAGCTTCTGCCCGGCCTCGGAGTGCGGGAAGCCGAGCGTCGCATCCTGATCGGGGATGCTGTCTCCGAACGTGACCCACTTGATGCCGGCCGCGCGCGCCTGCTTCGCGACGCCGTCGAGCACCTTGGGGTCGAGCGTCGAGGCGACGATCGCGCCCACGCCCTGCTGGATCCAGGTCTGGATCGTGTTGACCTGCTTTGCCTCGTCGCTTCCGGGATCGTCGATCACGAGGTTATAGCCCTTGGCCTTCGCCTCGTTCTTCGCGATGCGGAACAGGTTCTGGACCACCGGCGCCGCCGAGGCGTTGGGGAAGCTGACGGCGATCGTGTGCTTGACGTCGCCCGGGGCCGCGCCGGCCGCTGCCGAGCCCGTGCCTGGAGTTGTGCTGCACGCCGTGAGGATGCCAGCAGTGAGCATCGCCGTCGCAGCGAGTGCGACGCGGCGAGGAGTGAGGGAACGGAACATGAGGTCCTCCGGGGGATGAGGAATATTGATGTCATCAATATTCCTCAAGGGCCATTTCACCCAAAGACCGGCAGGATGTCGTTCTCGTTAAGTCTTCCTCTCCGACGGGAAAACCCGGCATCCGGGGCCCGAACCCAGAGGGACGTCAATGTGCGCGCGTCGACACCGCGATGACCCACACGGGCTCGGACACGACGCGCCATCGGTGAGGCACCCGGGCATCGAAATAGAGCGAATCGCGCACCGAGAGGGTCTTGCGCTCCTCCCCCGCGAGGTCCACCTCTATCGTTCCGGACACGACGTAGATGATCTCCTCACCCTCATGCTCGAGGTATTCCTCGAACTCCGCCGGTCCGCCAAGGAACTCCATCGGCAGCAGTTCGCGAGCCCCGACGGCGATCGAGCGCGCAGTGCCCTGGGCCGAGTTGTCGATACTCGGCACGTCCCCCGCGTGAACGAGCGAGACGCCGGCCGAGCGCGGGAGCGCAAGGAGCGAGGGCGCCGTCGTGCCGAGCGCCTGCGCGATCGTGCCGAGCGAACGCATGCTCGGGCGCGCCTGGCCTCGCTCCACTTGGCTCAGGAACGGCTGGCTCAACCCGGAGAGGGCGGCCATCTGCACGAGCGTGAGTCCGAGGTCCCGGCGGCGGGCGCGAATTGCGCGGCCCAGGTCAAGCAGGGCATCACTGTCGGCCGGATTCGATTCGGTTCGGGTCACCCGATCACAGTAGTACCCGCGCGCACAGGGTTCCGAGCTCCATGTGACGCTGCCAATCGCCGTCGTTAGCTGTGGTGTGCATCACGAACAGCGCGCCGCTAGAATCGGCGTGGGCTCAACGGGGCGCCTCAAGCACGACACCCACCGACGGCCCGCCTCGACACGCGCGGACCTGTCGCATCCACAGCGGAAAGGCCCTGTATGAAGATCGGCATCCTCACCTCCGGCGGCGACTGCCCCGGCCTCAACGCGGTGATCCGCGGGGCCGTCCTCAAGGGAATCGCCGTGCACGGGCAGGAGTTCGTGGGCTTCAGGGACGGCTGGCGCGGTGTGGTCGAGGGCGACATCATCGAGATCCCGCGCACGCTCGTGCGGGGCATCGCGAAGCAGGGCGGGACGATCCTCGGCACGTCCCGGACCAACCCCTTCGAGAACGGGGGCGGGCCGGACGTCATCAAGGCCCACATGGACCGGCTCGGGATCGACGCGATCATCGCCATCGGCGGCGAGGGAACGCTCGCGGCGGCGAAGCGCCTCACCGACGTGGGGCTCAAGATCGTGGGCGTCCCCAAGACGATCGACAACGATCTCGACGCGACGGACTACACCTTCGGCTTCGACACCGCCGTCGAGATCGCGACCGAGGCGATCGACCGCCTCCGCACGACGGGCGAGTCCCACCACCGCTGCATGATCGCCGAGGTCATGGGCCGCCACGTCGGCTGGATCGCGCTCCACTCGGGCATGGCGTCCGGCGCGCACGCGATCCTCATCCCCGAGCAGCGCGTGAGCATCGACCAGATCGCCGAATGGGTCAAGCTCGCCCACGACCGCGGCCGCGCGCCCCTCGTCGTCGTCGCCGAGGGCTTCACGACCGACATGATGGAGCAGGCCCACTCCGAGCGCGGCCTCGACACGTTCGGCCGCCCGCGGCTCGGCGGCATCGGCGAACGGCTCGCCCCCGAAATCGAGGCGCGCACGGGCATCGAGACCCGCGCGACGGTCCTCGGCCACATCCAGCGCGGCGGCGTCCCCACCGCATTCGACCGCGTCCTCGCGACGCGCCTCGGCATGGCCGCGATCGACTCGGTCGTCGAGGGCCGGTGGGGCACGATGGTCTCCCTCAATGGCACGGATATCGTGCACGTCGGCTTCGAGACCGCCCTCGGCCGGCTCAAGACCGTCCCCCAGGACCGCTACGACGAGGCCCGCGTCCTGTTCGGTTAGGACGGGCGGGGACACCAGCGGCGAACCGGGGCAGACGTGGGCGAGACCTTCCATGACGGCAGCAGGGGCATCGTCCGGCTCGCGTGGGCACGGCGGCTCGGGCTGCCGGACCTTGCCTTCTCGGACGACGGCGCGCGCCTCCTTGGATTCCGAGACTCCTCCCCCGAGCTTGTCGCGGTCGAGCTCTTCGGCCAGCTCGCACTGAGCGGGCCGACCGAGCTCGTCAAGGCTGCCGCGGAGCTGCCCGACGACGAACTCCTCTCCGGCGGGGCGCTGCTGCGCCTCGCCGGACCCGGCGCGCACGGGCTCAGCTCCGGCGTCCTGGGCTTCGCCGACGATCTGCCCGTCTTCCAGCCCGACGAGGAACCTGAGGTGTCCCGCGGCAATCCGGAGGCGATCGAGCTTGAGACCCGCTGCCCTCCCGACGACGTGAGCTCGGCGGGGATCGATCGGCGCGATCATCGCTTCACGCTCATGCTCGGCGACGGCCCCGCAGCCTGCTCGGCGTACGGCGTGCACGAGGGACTGCTCGCGGACCTCGGCGTCCTCGTGGTGCCAGGACTCCGGAACCGCGGCCTCGGGGCCTTCATGGCGCGGCTCGCGGCACACGAGGCGCTCGCCGAGGGCTACCTCATCCAAGTCGAGGCGCAGTCCCAGAACGTGGGGGCACTGAGGCTGGCCGACGCCCTCGGGGTTGTCCCGTCCGGCCGCCTAGCCTCGGTGCGGCTGGGTGGCCATTGATCAATTGATGCTTCCGAAGTCGTGTACCGTGTATTGATATATCGGTAGAGGCGACCGTGGGGGGTACGGTGCATCTGAGCGGAGTCAGGGCCTTCGTGGCGGTGGCCAGGTGCGGAAGCACTACTGAAGCGGCCGCCGAGCTGGGGTTCACCCAGTCGGCTGTCAGCCGGCAAGTCGCGGACTTCGAGCGTTTCGTAGGAACGAAGCTTTTCGGGCGCCGCCAAGGCGGCATGAGGCTGAACTCTGCGGGGACGGAGGTCTTCCCCGCCGCCGTCGAGATCCTGCGGCTCGCCGAGTCGATGACGGGGATGGCAGCCTCGAATGCTGCCCTCGCGCACAGCCTGCCAAGTCACCGAAAATGTTAGGCATTTATGACAGGTGGGCATATGGGACCCGCCTCTCTTGACGGAGATCCGGCGCTCAGCAAATATCGATGACATACCACTCAGACGCCGGCGAATAGGCGGCGACAACCCGATAGAGGTGGGGGATATGTCAACAATTCTTGCTGTTATGCCGACAACTCCTTGGGCAGCTCAGCTCGCTGAGCGTTCGAAGACCCGCTTCGACGCTGCCGTGCTTCGATACGACGCCTGGTTCTTGGTATTCCTGGCGGTTATCCTCGCAATCGGCGTCGGACTGCTCGTCGGACTCGCGATCTGGTGTGTCGTGAATCAGGGCAAAAACTTCACGGGCGCATGGCAGTATAAAGACTGGGGCGTCAACGTCTCCTTCGAATGCCGTTAATCGCGCCCTGCAGCGAGGGATCTTCGGCCAGAGAACACGAATGCTCGAAAAAGACGACTTTCCGCTGAATGTTCACGATGTAGGCTTCGTCTACCCCTCGTCGAACGCGCCAGCCCTGACAGGAGTCAGCTTCTGTATAGAGGCCGGCGAAATCGTCGGGCTCGTCGGGCCGAATGGCTCTGGAAAATCGACGCTCATCCGGTTGATCTTCAACCTCATGGAGCGGCAAGAAGGAGCCGTTCTCGTCAATGGCGTCGATCACCGCAGCGAAACAGCACGCATCGGGGCGATCCATCTTCCTAGCGACAACGAGTTGCCCGAATTCCTCACGGGAGTCGAGTACATTCGAGTGCTTGCAGGCCTTTATCGCCAAATTGGCCCGACCGACGAGAGAATTCAGGAGCAGTTCTCGACGTTCGGCATGGCCGGGAGATCCAGCCATCTCATCGAGGACTATTCCCACGGAATGCAGAAGAAGCTTCTGCTCAGCAGCGCGTTCCTGCTGAGGCGCCGGCTGACGGTCATCGATGAGACACTCAACGGCATTGACCTCGATGCCGTCGATGTGTGCAAGGCGGAGTTCCGCGACATGAGATCCCGTGGACAGAGCGTGCTGCTCTGCTCCCATGATTTCAGTCTTCTCGAAGACGTCGCCGATCGAGTTCTCGTTCTCAGGGCCGGCAAACTCGTCGCTGATCTCGACGTGGGAGCCGAACTCGCGGGCGGGAGTCGGTTGAGCCGTACCATTCGCGAGGCACTAGACTGCGGCGAGTTGGCGTGAGCGTCGCCAAGGTCCTCATTGTCGCCCGGCTCTTCTTCCGCTACTTCGTTCGCAAAGCACTCTCGGCAGGTGTCCTCCGGAGCCGGCTCGCGAGAATCTTCCTCGGTGTCGGAGTTCTCGCAGGCGTCGTCGTCCTTGGCGCAGTCGCGACGTCGGTCTTCCGGGAGATAGTCCCTGGACGGCGCGAGCTGTTCCTCGTCATCCAGATCTCGACCACGACGGTCGTCTTCTGGAGCCTCATTGCATTCATCTTCGTCAAGATCCTCTTCGTGACGTCAGACGATCTCGTCCGGTACACGATGCTCCTACCAGTGAGTCAGCGCGAGCGGTCCGCGGCGCTCGCCCTGTACGAGTTCGCGATGGTTGGAGTGTGCGTTGGCGGCCTCTTCTTGCCCATCGCTATTGCTTCGCTCGTGAGGCTCGGACCTGACGCTGTCCCGGGCCTGCTCGCGGGAATCGCCATGACTGCTGTCACTGCGTACCTGGTGCTCTCGGTCTTGTACAACGTCGTCTCCCGGGTCGTGCAGGCGTTCGGAGGATCTCGGCTGGTTCACGTCGTGGTCCTCTCGCTCATGGCAGCCCTGACTCTGTGGTACAACGGGGCATCCATGACCCTTATTCGGGACATGAGCAGCGACTTCCTGCGCGGCGGCATTGAATTCCATGTCGTGAACCTCTTTCCATTTCTGCACGAACGACTGGGCTGGCCCGTTGCGGCCGCAGCCTTTCTCGCCCTCACTACGGTGATGGTCGTCCTTGCCGCCCTGACTTCGCCAGCGGCGTTTCCCATTCGCCGTCGCTTCGTGAGGGCGGCTGTGCCTCTCCCCGGATTGCCCGTCTGGCCAACCGTCACGGCGCTCGCCCGCCGGTCCGAATGGTGGATCGCTGTCGTCGTGGCCTACATCTGCTCGGTCATGCTGTGGCTCGACGGGGGCACGGCATTCGTGTACGCGGCGCTGATCCTGCTTTCCCAAGGCATCTATGTCTATGCGGCCACGAATCGACTCCGGCTCATGCCCGGTTACTCGAGATCCGCGGCCAAGGAAGTCGTGCACATGCTGCTCGGGCAGACGATCGTGACGACGGTCCACGCCGTCCCAATCTCGTTGTTCGCGGCGGCGCGGCCCGAAGCCTTGGCCGATCTACGCATCGTCGCCATCGCACTCGTGAGCGGAGTCGTACTGACAACCCTCATTGCCATCGTGTTCGTCGCGGAGAACGACAGCCCGATTGTGGTGTTCACGGGCTACGCGGTCTGCATTGGGGCCCTGGTCTCGATCGGCGCAATGGTAGGTCTGCTCCAGGTTCCCGGCCCGTGGCTCGGGTTCGGTGCCGCGTGCGCTCAAGCCCTCGCGGTCGTCTATTCCATCGTCGGCATGAAGCAGATCACGAGGAGAAAGCGCCATGAAACGGCTGTTACAGGTAGTTAATGCGGTGCTGGCCGGGTTCCTCGGAACCCTCATCGTCGCGACGACGGCAATCCTCGTGCTCATGTTTTCGACCCGGGGGCCAGGCGTTCGGGCCGTCGGCCTTTTCGGCGGCGTCTATTTCGAAGCCATTGATCGCTCCGACGGTTCGATGTCCCTCGAACTCGGAGTCGAGAACTGGACGGTCTTCGTCGCGTTGTGGCTTGTGCTCTCGGTGCTGGCCTTCGTGTCGATCCTGATCTTCGGCTGGCTTCGCCGCTATAGGGAAGCGCTGGTCGAACACGGGCCAGATATCAGGTAAGCCAGTGCTCGTCCGCACGCTCCGTTTCGGATCGGCACTTGCCCTTCGCTACAGCTGGATTCTGGCCGCGCCTGCGCTGTTTGTTGCCACAGCCGTCTGGCTTGGCCTCGCCCATAGGGCGTGGGGAGCGCTTCCCCTTGCGCTGGGAATACTGCTACATGCCTCGATGGGAATGCTCGGATCGTATGTCGTCCACGAATGCGGCCACTTCGCCGCGCTGGGACTGTGTCGAGGCATCCGTGCTGTGTCTGTCGAAGCCATAGCGTTTCGGGTCTCGCTCAAGCCCCACGGCGAGATCACCGCGCGCCAAGCCATCGCCGTCGCCCTCGCCGGTCCCCTCGCCTGCGTGGTCCCGGGCGTGGTGCTCTGGGTGGCCGTCCCGCAGCTTGGCTTGGCTTGGTGGTACCTCGCGCACATCGTCCTTCTCCTGCCCTGTTTCGGCGATGGCCAAGCCGTGGTCGCCGCCGTGCGCCGCCTCAGGGCTGGTCACACCCCATCGACTGCTCCGTAACTGTCGTTTTGAGGCTCCAAAACGACAGTTACGGAGCAGTCGATGTGTCAGTGGCCGAAAGTGTTGGGATCCGCAGCTTTCGGCCCTGAGCCGTTGAGGGCGTTGAATGCCGCGATCTCCGCCGCGCTGAGCTCGAAGCCGAACACGTCGAGGTTCTGCGCGAGCCTCTCGCGCGAGGAGGACTTCGGGATGGCAACGAGGCCCTGTTGCGTGTGCCAGCGCAGGACGGCCTGGGCCGGCGTAACCCCGTGTGCCTCGGCGGCCGCCACGACCACCGATTCGGCAAGGAGGTCCTGCCCCTTGCCGAGGGGGCTGTACGACTCGGTGGCGATCGCGTGGGCCCCGTGGTACGCGCGGGCCTCATGCTGGACCCAATAGGGGCAGAGCTGGATCTGGTTGACGTCGGGCCCAACCCCCGTGGCCTCGATGATCGTGCCGAGGTGCTCGGGAGTGAAGTTGGAGACCCCGATCGAGTGGACCTTGCCCTCGTCGCGAAGCTCGAGCAGCCCCTCCCAGGCCTCGGTGTACGTGCCCTGATCCGGGTTCGGCCAGTGGATCAGGAACAGGTCGAGGTAGTCGACTCCGAGGCGCCTCGCGCTGTTCTCCCACGCCTCGCGCACACCGGCGACACTGTGCCACGCGCGATTGAACTTCGTCGTCAGGAAGATCTCGCTGCGGGGCACGCCGGATCGGCGCAGGCCCTCCCCCACGCCCTCTTCGTTGCCGTAGTTCTCCGCGGTGTCGACGAGCCGATAGCCGAGCTCGAGCGCCGTCGCGACGACGTCAGCCGCCTGAGCGTTGTCGAACGGCCACGTGCCGAGGCCGAGCTGGGGAATGTGGTGGCCAGAGGACAGCGAAACCAGCGGCGCAGCGGTCATGGCCCCAGCCTAAGGGCGCTCTGCGTCGACAGGCGACCCTTCGCGTTCGGCTCCAGCGTCCGCGGGGCCCGACTTGGCGTCCGCGGAGGCCGCCCCGGACGTGGCCGCCCCGCGCGCCCCGGCCGCCTGCGGGCCGCCGGCAGGAGCCTGGGCCGCCGGACGCACCTTGACGTAGAAGAAGGCGACGACGAGGCCGATGACGACGACGCCGGCGGGCAAGAGGACCGACTGGGCCATCGCCGTCGTGAACCCGCCCTGGATGAACGCGGGAAGCCGGCCGGCCGCGAGGGCGCTCGTGCTTTGGCCGCCACCAGGAAGCGGGGGAAGCTCGGCCTTGATTCGGGCCTGCATGAGGGCGGCGATCGCGGCGCTCCCGAGCACGGAGCCGATCTGGCGCGTCGTGTTGTAGATGCCTGAACCGGCGCCCGCGAGCTGGGGCGGGAGGCTGCGCGTCGCGAGCGTCGCGAGCGGACCCCAGATCCCCGCATTCGCGAGGCCCAGCACCGTGCCGGGGATGAGGAGCAGCCAGATCGGCTGGTCAGGCGTGAGGAGCACGTAGTACAGCACGAGCGAGACGGCGAAGAGGAGCATGCCGCCGATGTTCATGGCCTTCGCGTGGCCGCGGTCCACAAACTTACCGGCGACCGGCGCGAGACCGCCCGAGAGCACGGCCATCGGGATCATCATGAGCGCGGACTGGGTCGGAGTCATGCCGCGGACAAGCTGGTAGTAGAAGATCGTCGGGAGGCCGAACGACGTCACGGCGAAGCCGACCGTCGAGATGCCGAGGTTCGCGAGGGAGAAGTTCCGGTCGCGGAAGAGGCCGAGCGGCACAAGGGGCTCGGCCTTGTTGACGGCCTGCCACACGACGAACGCGGCCATGACGACGATGCCCGCGATGATGATCCCCCACACCGTGATCGGGCCCGAGATCGTGCCCCACGAATACGTCTGGCCCTCCTGGATGCCGAAGACGAGGAGGAACATCCCGACGCCGCTCAGGGCAACGCCGAGCCAGTCGAAGCGATGCGAATGGGTCGTCAGGCGCGGGACGAGCCGGAACGCGAGGATGAAGCCGACGACGCCGACCGGGACGTTGATGAAGAACACCCACTGCCAGCCCAGGCTGTCCACGAGGACACCGCCCAGGATCGGGCCCACCAGCATCGCGACGCCCGCGGTGGAGCCCCAGATGCTCATCGCCGCGCCACGGCGCTCCGGCGGGAAGATGCGCGTGATGACGGCCATCGTCTGCGGGGTCATGAGGCCCGCGCCGAGGCCCTGAACGACGCGCGCCGCAACGAGCGACGCGACGCTCCCCGAGAGCCCGCACCACAGCGACGCGAGCGTGAAGATCACGAGGCCCGCGAGGTACATGTTCTTGGGCCCGAAGCGGTCGCCCAGACGACCCGTGATGAGCAGAGGCACGACGTATGCGAGCAGATACGCGCTCGTGACCCAGATGACCTCGTTGATGTCCGCGCCGATCCCTCGCATGATCGCGGGGTTGGCGACCGAGACGATCGTCGTGTCGATAAGGATCATGAAGAAGCCGATGACAAGAGACCAGAGGGCCGCCCACGGCCGTTCGATGCGTTCCACCGAACTAGGTTCTCACTTCCTGCGGACAGCGGATGTCCGCAAGTGTTCGCCCGCCGCGATCAGAGAGAAACATCACGTTGCGCGCTCGTGGGCCATGGCTCGCGGCCGGTCAGGGGTGGCCGCGCAGAAGCCCCGCAGGCCGATCGACGACCTGCCCGGCGTCCGGCGCGACGATGGTCTCCTGGGCTGCAGCGTACGTCTCGCCCTCGGCCTCACCGTGGACGACAAGGGCCGCGCTGGGGTCCGTGCTGCGCTTGACGACGGCGAGGGCGATCGGGCCCATCTCGTAGTGGAGTGCCGCCGAGGTGACCCGGCCGACGGCCTTCGCGCCGCCGTCGCCCGCGAGGAACACCGGGCTGCCTGCCGTGGGCAGCGTGTGGGCCGAGCCGTCGAGCTGGAGCATGACGAGCCGCCGCGGCGGGTGCCCGAGGTTGTGGACGCGCGCGATCGTCTCCTGGCCCTTGTAGCAGCCCTTGGAAAGATGCACGGCTGTTCGAAGAAGATCAAGCTCATGCGGGATCGTCTTGTCGTCGGTCTCGAAGCCGACGCGTGGGCGCCATGCGGCGATGCGGAGGGCCTCGCTCGCCATCGACCCCGCAAGGCCCACGCCCGAGGCGTCAAGGGCGTCCGCGACCACCTCGAGCTCGTCAGCCCGAACGAGCTGCTCGAACCACGGCCGCTCCAGCCCGGGATGGCGGTCTTCGGCCACGGTCGCGTAGCTGTAGCCCCCCGGCGCGACGTGCGGCCACGGGTCCTGCCACACGGGCCCGATTCCGGCCAGCCCCGCGAACTCGTCGAGCCGCCGGGTCGCGGCAAGCACGCCCCACGCGTCGCTCACGTCCGCAACCTCGACCCGAAGCATGAAGCGCATCGAATCGAGCCATGCGGTGAGCCCCACAGCCTCGCCCGCTTCGACGAGGAGCCACGCCGTCGTGCCGTCGTCGACGATCCGCGCGTCGTACTCGATGCGGCCTTGGAGGCTCAGGAGCAGAAGTTCGGCGGACTCGCCCGGGGCGAGGTTCGCGACCTGCTGCGACGAAAGCGTCGTGAGCCACGTGAGCCGGTCCGGCCCGGTCACCGTGACGACGCCGCGGAAGGAGAGGTCGACGACGGCGCGCCCCTCGGCGAGCGCGCGCTGCTCCCGCAGCGGGTCACCGTAGTGGGCGGCGGCCCCGGCGTTAGCCCCCGAGGCCGCGACGGCGCCGGGACGGGCAAGAAGAGGGGAAGTGAAGCTCATGATCTGTTCAACGTCCAAGAAGTCGGATTCAGTCCACCGGCGCAGAAAGTGCCCGGTATCAGCCGGTTTCGGCCCGGATCATTCCGTGGGCTGCTGGGGCGGCACGGGCGCAGCCACGCGGCGCAGGATCGCGGAGGCGTGCGGCGCGAGCGGAGCCCCTCCCGCGGCGACGTCCCACCGCCAGAAGAGGTCGCCGTTGACGAGGCCGAAGATGCGCGTCGCGGCCGAATAGTCCCGGCTGTTGGCACCGCGGAGGACGGCGTCCGTGCTGAGGTGGATCTGTGGCCCCTTGATCTGGCCGTAGTACAGCTCGGCGATCCCGGCCGGGTGGAGTACCGAAACCGTGATGTCGAATCCGCCATCGCCGTTGCGGAGGGCCTCGACCTCATCCGCGGTCTTGTACGCCGGGACGATGTCGGCGGGCGTCAGGCCGGGGCCGCCGTCGGCCTCCTGGAGCGGACGGTCGAGCTGCCAGAACCCTGTCTCGATCGAGAGGGGCCGCAGCCGAATGCCGGCTTCGTCGCAGAGCCAGCTCTCGGCCGTGTATTCGAGGTACGGGAAGCCGTGGTGGGCGAAGGTGACGTGCTGGCCGAAGTGCTCGTCCGCCGCTTCGCCCGCGCCGAGACGCCCATGGCCCTCCCACTCCCCGATGAGCCACGACAGCGGGACCAGTTCGGGAGTGAGTCCGGTGGGAATCTCGATGGGCACCGCGCTCTCCGGGACGGTCAGCGCTGGCCGCGGAAGAGGCCCAGGATCGTGTAGACGGCGAACCACGCCATGGAGACGCCGGCGATCACGAGAAGGACGATGAAGAGGATTTCCCACGCAAGAACAGACATAGCGCCATCGTAGCGCCTCGGCTAGGGCCTCCCCGCCGCGTATGACGCCACTCAGAGGCCTCTGAGTGTGTGGTGGCCTCTTAATTGCGCAGTGGCCTCTTAGTAGCAGTGGCCTCTTAGTAGAGGAGCAGCTTGTCGATGAAGTAGGCGAGAGAGCCGACGGCGAGAACGGGCGCGAGGGCGAGTGCCATGAGGCCCGCGGGCGGCATGGGCCGCGACCGGGTCCGGTTGAGTCGGCGCACGGCGGCGAGGACGGCCCCGATGAGGGCCCCCGCGATCGTGGCGGGAATCACGGAGATGTCCGTCAGGACGAGAGCCGCGAGAGGGGCCGCGAGGCCCGCGAAGACGATCGCGAGCGGGGCGACGATCGTGTCCGGCCAGTTGATGGCCCCCACGAGCAACGCGACGGCCGTGCTGATACCAGCCACGATGAGCATCGAACCGGTGCCCGTGAGACGCGCGGTCGCGATCCAGCCGGCGCCGAGGCAGCACAGGAGGACACCCGCACTGGCCCCGAGGGCCGATTCGAGCCGGTGACTCTGGCCCGTGCCGCGGATGAGCTGGACAATCGTCACGGCCATGACGCCGAAAGCGATCGCGGCGGGGGTCCAGAACAGGAACTCTGGCCCGGCCACGGAAGCCGCCGAGATCCCGGCCGCGGCACCCGCGATCGCGAGGATCGTCCCGTTCGTCTTCTTCGCCGGAATTCCAAGGAAGAAGGGCCACCCGATGCCCGCGAGAGCGGCGAGGACGACGGCGACAACAGCCTGGGCGATCGGCCCCCCGAGGCTCGACACGATGAGTGCCGCGGTGCCGGCCACGCCAATGCCCGCCGCCGCCGCGCCCCCGATCCATGTCTTCACCCTGCCATCCTTCCATAGGCGTCCCCGTATAATCGTCGGCAAAGGTACGCCCTGCCCGACGCCGCGCAGACTGCTATTGGGGAGGAACCATGTCGCACATCTTGCTGCTGACCAACAGCCGAGGCTCCTCGGTTGACGTTCTACCTGCGCTCGAACTTCTGAATCATCAGGTTCACATCCTCCCCGCGGAACCGACCGCCCTCCTCGACGCCGATCCGGCCGACGTGATCTTCCTCGACGCCCGCAAGGACCTCGTCGGCGCCCGCTCGCTGACCCAGCTCCTCAAGGCCACGGGGCTCAGCTCGCCGCTCCTGCTCATCCTCACGGAGGGCGGCATGGCCGCGGTGTCGGCGGCGTGGGCCGTCGATGACATCATCCTCGAATCGGCCGGGCCTGCAGAGATCGAGGCCCGCATCCGCCTCGCCATCTCCCGCAGCGCGCACGTCGAGGAGCCCGACACGGAGATCCGCGCCGCGGGCGTCGTCATCGATGAGGCGAGCTATACGGCGAGGGTCAACGGAGAGGCACTGAACCTCACGTTCAAGGAGTTCGAGCTCCTGAAGTACCTCGCGCAGCATCCCGGCCGCGTGTTCACGCGCCAACAGCTCCTCACCGAGGTGTGGGGCTACGACTATTACGGCGGCACGCGCACGGTCGACGTTCACGTGCGGCGCCTGCGCGCGAAGCTCGGCCCGGACCACGAGGGCCTCATCGGAACGGTCCGCAACGTCGGCTACCGCCTCACACTCACGCGGCTCAGCGAGGACGAGCTCAGCGACGCGTAGGGCCCGACGACCGCAGGCACAGGAGGCCCCGATGCCCCGGGGCCACGACGCAGAAGACCCCGCACCCGTTCCCGGTGCGGGGTCTTCTGGGTCATTCTGTGGAGGACATACGGGTCGAACGTATCGAGGCCACCCCACTGGTGGATCCCCCTCGCGCGGGCGAGCCGCGGTCATCCACTGTACACAGGAGCCTCGCAGCCGGGCAAACCGCCCACGCGGCGGACGCATTCGCTAGCCTTGCTCCATGACGAGCGCTTACCCGCAGGACTGGCCGGCCACCGTCGTCGAAGGCCGTGTACCCCGGGCACTCTGGACGGAGATCGAGGCCCTCCTCGCCGCCGCGGAGGAATCCGACGGCAACCCGTCCCTTTCGGAGCAGACGACCGTCCTCATGCGGTCGCCCGAGACCCGAGCCGAGGAAATCCTGACGATCGCGGTCCACGCTCTCGACGACACGTCAGGCTCGTCGGCGCCCGAGGACCTCGCGGGAATCGCGGCCATCGCCTTCAGGGAGGCCGGCGAGGGCGTGCTCGAGCTCGCCGTGCACCCCACGTACCGGAACCAGGGCGTGGGGGTGCGGCTCGTCGAGGCCATCCGCGATCTGCGCGGTCCCGGCGGGCGTGCGCGGCTCACGGCGTGGTCGCACGGCAACCACGAGGCCGCCGCCGAGCTCGCGGCCCTCTACGGGTTCGCGCCCTTGCGGGAGCTCTGGAAGATGGTGCTCGTCCGGCACGAGGACGGCCCCGCGCCGACCCTTCCGGAGGGCGTCACGATCCGCACGTTCGAGCCGGGACTCGACGAGGACGCGTGGCTCGCGGCGAACCGGGCGGCGTTCGCCGATCACCCTGAGCAAGGGGCCCTCCGCCGGAGCGACCTCGAGGCGCGCATGGGCGAGCCGTGGTTCGACCCCGCCGGCTTCTTCCTCGCGGTCGACGACGACGACCGCATCCTGGGCTTCCACTGGACGAAGGTGCATCCGGCCCACGGCGAGCACCGGGCGGTCGGCGAGGTCTACGTCGTCGGCGTCGACCCGGCGGCGCAGGGGCGTGGCCTCGGGCTCGCGCTCACCCGAACGGGAATCGACTACCTGCGCGGCAAGGGGCTCAAGACCGTCATGCTGTACACCGACGCGGACAACCCGGCCGCCGTCGCGCTCTACCGCAAGCTCGGTTTCACCCTGTGGGACAAGGACGTCCTCTACGGCCCGGGGGATCCGGAAGAGGCGTAACGCCGAACGCATGCGTGAGGCGGGGCCCGCCCGCGCATCAGGCCGGAAGCCCTTGTAGGCTGGATCCGGACTACATCAGAGCTCCAGCGGAGGAACAGTGACCGAATCCCAGCACGAGAGCCCTGCAGCAACGGCGCCGCAGATCACCGACCTTGCCGTCGCCGTGTCGACCCGACCGACGCTGCGCACGACGGCGGTGCCCGTCTTCGGCTCTTCGGAGGTCCCGGCGTCGCGGGCCACCGAAGACCGGATCGACATCCCGCAGTTCCTCCCGAGCCCCTCCCCCGAGGGCGAGATCGGCCCGGATCGCTTCCTCGACCGCGAACTGAGCTGGCTCGCGTTCAACGCCCGCGTGCTCGAGCTCGCCGAGGACCCCGAGCTGTTCCTCCTGGAGCGCGTCAACTTCCTCTCGATCTTCGCGTCCAACCTCGACGAGTTCTTCATGGTGCGCGTCGCGGGCCTCAAGCGGCGCATCGCGACGGGCCTCGCGGTCCCGTCCGCGTCCGGCCTGAGCCCCCACGAGGTGCTCGACCAGATCTCCGTCGCGGCCTACGAGCTCCAGGAGCGGCACTGCCGCGCGTTCGCCGACCACATCCGCCCGTCGCTCGAGAACGCGGGCATCAAGCTCGTCTCGTGGGACGACCTCGGGGAGTCGGAGCACGAGCGCCTGAGCGAGCTCTTCGCCGAGCAGGTCTTCCCGATCCTGACCCCGCTTGCGGTCGATCCCGCGCACCCGTTCCCGTACATCTCGGGCCTCTCCCTCAACCTCGCCGTCGTCGTCCGGAATCCCGTGAGCGACAAGGATCTCTTCGCGCGCCTCAAGGTGCCGGACCAGCTCCCGCGCCTCATCTCGGTCGACGGCCCGCGCGCGGGCAATGTCGCGGGACGGCTCGCGCGGTTCATCCCGCTCGAGGAGCTCATCGCCGTCCACCTCGACCAGCTCTTCCCGGGCATGGAAGTCGTCGAGCACCACACGTTCCGCGTCACGCGCAACGAGGACCTCGAGGTCGAAGAGGACGACGCCGAGAACCTCCTCCAGGCGCTCGAGAAGGAACTCCTGCGGCGTCGGTTCGGACCGCCCGTCCGCCTCGAGGTCACGACGGACATCAACCCGAACATCCGTGCGCTCCTCGTGCGCGAGCTCGGCGTCGAGGAGTCCGAGGTCTACTCGCTGCCCGCTCCGCTCGACCTGCGCGGCCTCTCCGTCATCAGCGGGATCGACCGGACGGAGCTCCACTACCCGAAGCAGCTCGCCCACACGTCGCGCTTCCTCAACGAGTCGGAGACGGCGAAGGCGGCCAACGTCTTCGCCGCGATGCGGCGGCGCGACATCCTGCTCCAGCACCCCTACGACTCGTTCTCGACGTCGGTCCAGGCCTTCCTCGAGCAGGCCGCCGCGGACCCCAAGGTCCAGGCGATCAAGCAGACGCTCTACCGCACGTCCGGGGATTCGCCGATCGTCGACGCGCTCATCGACGCGGCCGAGGCGGGCAAGCAGGTCCTTGCCCTCGTCGAGATCAAAGCCCGCTTCGACGAGCAGGCCAACATCTCATGGGCCCGCAAGCTCGAGCAGGCCGGGGTGCATGTCGTCTACGGCATCGTGGGCCTCAAGACGCACTGCAAGCTCTCCCTCGTCGTGCGGCAGGAGAACGACGGGCTTCGCCGCTACTGTCACATCGGCACGGGCAACTACCACCCGCGCACGGCCCGCTACTACGAGGACTTCGGTCTGCTCACGTGCGACGAGCAGGTCGGCGAGGATCTCTCGAGGCTCTTCAACCAGCTCTCGGGCTACGCGCCGAAGTCAACGTTCAAGCGCCTCCTCGTCGCGCCCCGCTCGATCCGCTCGGGCCTCATCGACCGCATCGAGACAGAGATCAAGAATGCGCGCGCAGGGCTCCGCTCTCGGGTCGTCATCAAGGTCAACTCGATGGTCGACGAGGCGACGATCGACTCGCTGTACCGCGCCTCGCAGGCGGGCGTGAAGGTGGACATCATCGTGCGCGGGATCTGCTCGCTGCGCCCGGGTGTGCCCGGTCTGAGCGAGAACATCACGGTCCGTTCAGTCCTCGGCCGCTTCCTCGAGCACTCGAGGGTGTTCGCGTTCGCCAACGGCGGGAACCCTGTCGTCTACATCGGCTCTGCCGACATGATGCACCGCAACCTCGACCGCCGCGTCGAGGCCCTCGTGCAGCTGAGGAACCGCGAGGACATCAACGACCTCATCGCACTCCTCGACCGATACATGGACGATGGCACGGCGAGCTGGCACCTCGACGAGTCCGGCACGTGGACGCGCCACCATCTCGATGGCGACGGACGGGTCCTCCAAGACGTCCAGTCCTGGCTGCTCGCGTCCCGCGCACGACAGCGATCCGCCGCGCTCCGGTGACGATGACTGATCAGCCCGAAACCGCCAAGCCGGTGGACCGCACGGCCGAGCAGGTGGACCACACGGCCGAGCAGGTGGACCACGCGGGCGAGCCCGTGGCCGTCTACGCCGCCGGGGCCATCCCGTGGCGTGTGCGCTCGGCCGAACTCGAAGTCCTCCTCATCCATCGACCCCGCTACGACGACTGGTCCTGGCCCAAGGGCAAGCTCGACCGAGGCGAGACGATGCCGGAGTGCGCAGCCCGCGAAGTGCGCGAGGAGATCGGGCTCGAGGAGCCGCTCGGCATCCCGCTCCCGTCCACGAGCTATCACGTGGCGCTCGGGCCCAAGATCGTGCACTATTGGGCGCTCAAGGTGCCCCAGTCCGCCGTCGTCAGCCCGGACGGCACCGAGGTTGACGCGACGCACTGGTGCGGACTCGAAGAAGCTGCGGCGCTCCTGACCAACCAGACCGACGTCGTCCCCCTGCGCTGGCTCGCCGAAGCGCACCGACGCGGCGAGCTCGACACGAGGCCCCTCGTGCTCCTTCGGCATGCGAAGGCCAAGCCCCGCGCGTCGTGGACGAAGGCCGAGGGGGACCGCACGCTCGCGGCATCCGGCGTCCGTCAGGCGGCCGCCGTCGGCCGGCTTCTCGGCGTGTGGAGCCCCGAACGCGTCGTGACAAGCCCGTGGCGGCGCTGCGTCGACACCGTCCGCCCCTACATCGCGTCGGCGAACGGCCGCGTCAAGGTCAAGCTCGACGACCGGCTCACGGAAGCCTCGCACAAGCGCAAGCCGGACCGGGCGGCCGCGGCAGTCGACCGTCTCTTCGACAAGCGCCAGAGCGTGGTCCTGTGCTCCCACCGGCCCGTGCTGCCCACGCTCCTCGCGTCCTTCGTTCTCCGCTGCGAGCCGGGGCTCGAGACTGAGCTGCCCACCGAGGACCCGTTCCTCGCGGCCGGCGAGATGATCGTGTTCCACGTCCCCGTCGAGGGGCCGGCGCGGGTCGTTGCGATCGAGCAGTTCAAGCCGTACGACGACTAGGCTGTGTTCATGCCCACCTTCACGCGCCCGGTCACGCGCACTGCCTCCCCTTATGAGGACCTCCTCCGCGATGTCCTCGAGCACGGCGCGCACAAGTCGGACCGCACGGGGACGGGCACGCGCAGCGTGTTCGGGCGTCAGATCCGCTTCGACCTCGCCGAGGGCTTCCCGCTCGTGACCACCAAGCGCGTGCACTTCAAGTCCGTCGCGGTCGAGCTCCTCTGGTTCCTGCGCGGCGACTCGAACGTGCGCTGGATGCAGGAGCAGGGCGTCACGATCTGGGACGAATGGGCGGACGACGACGGCGAGCTCGGCCCCGTCTACGGCGTCCAGTGGCGCTCGTGGCCCACGCCGGACGGCCAGCACATCGACCAGATCGCGGCGGTCGTGGACTCGCTGCGGAACAACCCGGATTCGCGGCGCCACATCGTCTCGGCGTGGAACGTCGCGGAGCTCTCCAAGATGGCTCTCCCGCCGTGCCACGCCTTCTTTCAGTTCTACGTCGAGCCTGCGGGAGACCGCGAAGGAACAGCCCCGGGGAAGCTCTCGTGCCAGCTCTACCAGCGCAGCGCGGACATGTTCCTCGGGGTCCCGTTCAACATCGCCTCGTACTCGCTCCTCACGCACATGATGGCGCAGCAGCTCGGCCTCAACGTCGGCGAGTTCGTGTGGACGGGCGGCGACTGCCACATCTACGACAATCACGTCGGGCAGGTCCGGGAGCAGCTCTCGCGCGAGCCGTACCCCTATCCGACCTTGAAGATCGCCCGTAAGCCCGAGAGCATCTTCGACTACCGCTACGAGGACTTCGAGATCGTCGGCTACGAGCACCACCCGACGATCAAGGCGCCCATCGCGGTGTGAGCCGGATGAACGATCCTCTGAGCGCGACCGACCTCGCCCCGACGCCCGCGGACGCGAACCTGAGCGAAGGCGTCGGGCTCATCTGGGCGCAGACCCACGGCGGCGTGATCGGCCGCGACGGGACGATGCCGTGGCACGTCCCCGAGGACATGGCCCACTTCGCGTCCGTGACGAAGGGGCACCCTGTGGTCATGGGCCGGAAGACGTGGGACTCGATCCCACCTCGGTTCAGGCCGTTCTCAGAACGGACGAATATCGTCGTGACCCGCCGGCAGGGCTGGGAGGCGGACGGCGCCGTCGTCGTCCATTCGCTCGACGAGGCCCTCGCAGCGGCGACGTCCGCGCCCGGCGGAGCGCGCACGTGGCTCATTGGCGGCGGGGAGCTGTTCGCTCAGGCGCTCCCGCTCGACGCGGTCAACACCGCGGTGGTGACGCATCTCGACCTGGACCTCGAGGGAGACGCGTTCGCCCCGAAGCTCGGCCCCGAATGGGCTCTCGCCTCCGCCGAGCCAGCCGACGGCGCGTGGCTCGAGTCGCGGACGGGCATCCGCTACCGGATCGAGCTCTACCGGCGCTGACCCCGACGCGACGGGTTCAGGCCTCCCAGGCCAGCTCGCCGCCGTCGGTGCCCTCGCGCGAGCCGGCCACGAACGCTTCCGCGCCGCGGAGGGGGCCGAGGTGGCGCTCGGCGAGGATCGCGTCGAACGGATGCGGAGCCACGCCGAGAGAGCGACGCAGGACGGCGGCCCTCGCCGCGAGCGTGCCCGCTCCTCGCACGTCGCCCGCCACTGCGGCGGCATGCGCACGGCTCTCGAGGGTCTCGGCGAGGCCCCAGCGATCGTCGGCAGCCCTGACAATCTCGAGGCTCTCGTCGAGGCATGTGCGCGCTGTGCCGGGATCCCCCGCGAGGAGCCGGACCGCCGCAAGGTGACGGAGGGCGCGAGCCCGGTACGTCTCGTCGCCGAGCGCGGCGAACCGATCCCGCGCCTCCACGAAGCGGCGCTCCGCTTCGTCGCGGTGGCCCGAAAGCGCGAGCCCGGCGCCATCGTTGAGCGTCGAGACCGCCACGAGCCACGGGTCTCCGACGATCTCCCGCGCCACCGCGAGCGCCTCGCCGAGCAGCCCGGCAGCCTCGGCGGTGCGGCGATCCGCGAGCGCGATCATGCCCCGGAGCGTGAGCGCGTTGCGGCGCTCCCCCGGGCCGCCCGCGTCCGCGAGGTGCCGCAGCGCGCTCGCGTGGATGCGCGCCTCGGCATAGTCGCCCTGGTGGTACGCGAGCCAGCCCGCTCCCCACCTCGCCCGCGCGGCGAGCGCCGCGTCGGCATCGTCCGCGGAGGCCAGGGCCGTGCGCAGCCACGCACGGCCCTCGGAGAATCCCCCTTCCCAGAGCCAGAACATCCACAGCGAGGTGGCAACACGCAAGGCCTCGACGGCGCGGCCGGCATCGGTGAACCACCGGAAGGCGAGCCGGAGGTTGCCGAGGTCCGCGGACGCTTCCCAATGCGCCCCGTGCTGGCCGGCCTGCCGCATCGCGACGGCCGCCGACTCCGCGGCGCGGAGGAACCATGCCGCGTGGCGATCATGGGCGGCAGCGTCCTCGCCGGATTCCACCAGCCGGGCGGCACCGAACTCCCGCACTGCGTCCAGCATCCGGTACCGGCCGTGGATGTCGGTCGGCGACGGCGCGACGGCGAGGCTCTGATCGACGAGGGCGGTCACGTCCGCGAGCGCGTCGCGGCCGAGGACAGCGCTGGCGGCGGCGAGGTCCCAGCCGTCGAACACCGCGAGCTGGGCGAGGGCATCCGCGGGCGCGTCTCCGAGCAGCCCGTAGCTCCACGCGACGGTCGCCTCGATCGTCCGGTGCCGGGCGTCGTCGTCGACCGGTCCCCCGGTGAGAATCGCGAGCTGGTGGCTCAGACGCTCTCTGAGCTCTCCGAGTCCGAGGTGGGCCACGCGCGCCGCGGCGAGCTCGACCGCGAGCGGAACCCCTTGAACCCGCGCACAGATATCCGTGACGAGCTCGCGCGAGCCCGAGAGGTCGACGCCCGGCCGCGCGTCCCGGGCACGTTCGACGAACAGCTCGTGCGCCGCGGGGGCTTCGAGCGGATCCACCCGCATGAGGCGCTCGGCGAGGAGCCGCAGCGGGGTCCGGCTCGTCGCGAGGACGCTCGTGCCCCGGCAGCGCGCGAGGACCTCGGCGATGAGGGGCGCGGCCCCGACGACTCCTTCGAACGTGTCGCACAGAATCAGCATCCGGCGCTCCCCGATCGCCGCGCACAGCATGTCCGTGACCGTGCCGTGCGCCACGTTGGCACCCACGGCGGTCGCGATCGCGAGGCCGGCAGCGTCCGCATCTCGGCAGCTTGCGAGCTGGACGAAGGCCACGCCGTCGTCGAACAGCGGCGCACACCTTTCGGCCGCCGCGACGGCGAGCCGCGTCTTGCCCACGCCGCCCGGACCGATGAGCGTGACGAGTCGCGTCGAGGGATCCCCGAGGCTGGCGGTGAGCTCGTCCAGAGCCTTGTCGCGGCCGAGCAGCGGCGTCGCGGGGGCCGGCAGCGGGACCAGCTGGCCGCCAGGTCCGGCGATCCCGCGGGCGAGGGCGGTGAACCGGTCCTTCGGAGAGCCTGCGAGGCCGAGCGCGTCGGCCAGCCGCGCCGCCGTCGCGGGATAGAGGTGTCCGCGAAGACCGCGCTCAGCGTCGCTCACGGCACGAACGCTGATCCCCGCGCGCTCGGCGAGTTCCTCCTGGGTCAGTCCCGCCGCGGCGCGCAGCCGTCGGAGTTCGTAGGACAACGCCGTGTCTGCGCCCATGCGACACCTTCCTTCCACGCCAAGGCTAAGGCGGCGGACCGCCAGCCGGGGACCTCACCGTCGAAGTCGGTGGGCCACTCGGTGAGTTCGCGTCGTGGCCCCGCGCCGCGCGACGGCGCACGCTGTTCCGTACCAGGTCGCTACGAACTCAGAAATCAGAAGGAGGACGCCATGTCATCCGAAACATCCCGCAGCCTCGTGGACCGCCTGTACCACGAGGTGCTCAACGGGCGGTCCCTCGACGTCATCGACCAGATCGCGGTCGAGGACTACGTCGAAAACGATCCGATGCCGGGCCAGGGCGAAGGGCGGTCGGGCCTTCGCGATCGCGTATCGATGCTCGTCACGGCGCTCGAGCCGCGGTTCACGGTCGAGGACGTCGTCGCGGAAGGCGATCGCGTCGTCGTCCGCTGGCGCAATCGAGGGACGCACGTCGAGCCGTTCCTCGGGCTCCCCGCCTCGGGCAAGCCGTTCGACATCGCAGGCATCGACATCTACCGCGTCGCGGACGGTCGCCTCGCCGAGCATTGGCATGTGGTGGATCAGCTCGCCATGCTCATGCAGCTGGGCTTCTTCCCGGCTCCGGAGGCCGCGTCGTCGTGAGCGTTGAACGGACGACGGCGCTCCGGCCTTCCGCGCGGAAGGGACCTTCCGCGCTGGCCGCCGAGGCCGACCGCGAGCTCGTGGACCTCGAGACGAGGCTCGTCGCCGTGCGGCGCGACGTCCACGCCCATCCCGAAGTGGGGTTCGACGTGAGCCGCACCGCGGGCCTCATGGCCGTCGAGCTGAGGCACTTGGGTCTGTCGGTGAGGACCGGCGTTGGCGGCGCGGGGGTGATCGCCGACCTCGACGGCACCGCGCCGGGACCCCGCGTCCTCGTGCGGGCCGAACTCGATGCCCTCCCGATCCGCGAGGCCTCGGGACTCGAGTTCGCCGCGACCGGCTCAGCGGCGCATCTGTGCGGTCACGACGTGCATCTTGCCGCCGCACTCGGTGTCGCCACGGTCCTCTCCCGGCTGCGGGACCGCCTGCCCGGCAGCGTCCGGTTCTGCCTCCAGCCAGCCGAGGAGCTTCTCGCGGGCGCGGCGCCGATGCTCGCCGACGGTGTTCTCGAGGGGGTCGACGGCGCGCTCGGCGCCCACGTTCTCTCGGGGGTTCCATACGGGACCGTCACCGTCAATCCCGGCGCTGTGCTCTCGGGAGCCGATTTCTTCCACACGACCGTCTCGGGCGGGGCCGGGCACGCGGGAACCCCGGGCCAGTTCGCCGACGCGATCCTCGCCACGGCTCACCTCACGACGGCGCTCCAGGCCGTGAGCGCGCGCGAAACGCCGCCGGATGAGCTCCTCGTGCTCGGAATTGGCGCGGTGCACGGCGGGGACGCCGCGAACGCTGCGCCGGAGGACGTGACGCTGCTCGGCAACGTGCGGTGGCTCGAGCCAGCGACGGCGAGGCGCGCCGTGAGGCGGGTCGAGGAGGTCTGCTCCGGGGTGGCAGCGGCGCTCGGCTGCCGCGCGGAGATCGAGTGGACGGGCCACGCGCCGGTCCTCGTCAACGACCCCGGGCTTGCCGCCGTCGCCCGGCGCGCGATCATGTCGGACGGGCTTGCCGAGGTCACGGAGGTCCCGCCGCTCACGGCAAGCGACGACTTCGCCGAGTTCTCCACCCGCGTTCCCGGGCTCTTCCTCGGGGTCGGATGCGGCGGGCCCGCGAGCGCTCCTCACCATCACCCGCGCTTCGAGGCAGACGAACGGGCCGTTCTGATGACCGCGAGAGTGCTGTGCCGGGCGCTGCTGAGCGTCCTCACGGGGTGGTCCGCCCCCGCGGTATCGCGTTAGCCGCAGGCCACCGCGGGGCAACCGAACGAAGCCGACGTGGATGCTCGCTGCCGCACGGCGCGAGCATCGGGCCGCGGCACTGCGAAGGGGCCGGGGGCTGCCGTGGCCGGCCGGGCGCGGGCTGTGAGACGCAGCCCACATCGGCGTGGGGCCGCCCGCCCGTAGAATGGAGCCTATGACTTCTTCGGTGGGCTTTGTCGGCTGGCGCGGCATGGTGGGCTCCGTGCTCATGGAGCGGATGCAGGACGAGGGCGATTTCGCCTCGATCAACCCTGTGTTCTTCTCGACGTCCAACGCCGGCGGTGAGGCTCCTGCATTCGCCGGCGGTGCGGGGTCGCTCGAGGACGCGTACGACGTCGAGACCCTCGCCAAGCTGCCGATCATCGTGACCGCCCAGGGCGGCGACTACACGAAGAAGGTGCACCCGCAGCTCCGCGCGGCGGGCTGGGACGGCCTGTGGATCGACGCGGCCTCGACGCTGCGCATGAACGACGACTCGATCATCGTGCTCGACCCCGTCAACCGCAGTGTCATCGACGAGGGCCTCGCGTCCGGGGTCAAGGACTTCGTCGGCGGCAATTGCACGGTCTCGTGCATGCTCATGGGCCTCGGCGGCCTGTTCCGGAACAACCTCGTCGAGTGGGGCACGTCGATGACGTACCAGGCCGCCTCCGGCGGCGGTGCGCGGCACATGCGCGAGCTCCTCACCCAGTTCGGCACGCTCAACGGCGCCGTGGCCGCGGAACTGTCCGACCCGGCGTCGGCCATCCTCGAGATCGACCGCAAGGTGCTCGCGGCCCAGCGCGGCGGCGTCGACGCGACCCAGTTCGGCGTGCCGCTCGCGGGCTCGCTCATCCCGTGGATCGACGCCGACCTCGGCAACGGCCAGTCCAAGGAAGAGTGGAAGGCGGGCGTCGAGACCAACAAGATCCTCGGCACCCGCGCCGGTGGCTCGATCGATCCCGTGATCATGGACGGGCTCTGCGTCCGGATCGGGGCCATGCGCTCGCATTCTCAGGCCCTCACGCTCAAGCTCCGCGAGGACCTCTCGGTTGCGGAGATCGAGAAGCTCATCGACGCGGACAACGAGTGGGCGCGCGTCGTGCCGAACGAGAAGCAGGCGTCGATGGAGCAGCTGACCCCGGTGGCCGCGTCGGGTACCCTCGACATCCCCGTGGGCCGCATCCGCAAGCTCGAGATGGGGCCGGAGTACATCTCGGCCTTCACGGTCGGCGATCAGCTCCTGTGGGGCGCGGCCGAGCCGCTGCGCCGCATGCTCAAGATCGCCACGGGAACGCTGTAGGCGAGCTTCCAGCGTATGACCGGCCCGGAGCCGCAAAGGCGGTGCTGCCCAGCACCGATTCTGCGGTTCCGGGCCGGTTGTGTTTCGGCACTCTGTCATCCAGCAAGCTTGGCCGCCCGAGCGAAGGCGGCCCGCAGTTTCGCGAGAACCATCCCGGGCACGGCGAGATCGGCCCACCGGATCCGGACGACGACCCATCCTGCAGCAAGGAGGGCGTTCTCCCGACGGCGTTCGGCAAGCAGAACATCGGGAGTCGGGCGATAGTTGAAGTACTTGACATCGCCGTCGAACTCAAGGATGACCCTCAGTTTGGGCCATGCGAAGTCTGCGCGGTAAATCCCCTCCTCGGTATAGACCTCGAACTGCAGCTCAGGCCGCGCCAGGCTAGTCCCCGCGAGGAGCAATCGCGTCCTCGTTTCTCCTGCCGATTCCGAGCGCGCATCCAAGACCGGCAGCAATCGCTCGATTCGCCGGGACCCACGCGTCGCACCAGTCCGGCGGGCGGCTTCAGCAATGCCGTCCACAGTCGCTCCGAGGCGCAACGCATGATCCCCAATGACCGAGGCCCTCTCGAAATCGAGAATCCGGGCGCAGTCGGCCACCGTGCGATTCAACGAGGTCAACCGCAGCACACGCCCCTCCCGCACAAGTTCCACCAAGTCGGTGTCGCCGACAGATCCGACGTGCGCCGCGACATCAGGACCATGGCTACGCGACGACGACGAGTACGGCACCGTGACATGCACCTTCTCGCCGACGTTCCACGTGCTGCAGCCGAGGAGCCTCGCGGCAGAGGCGTAACTATAGATCGTCCGGCCCGACGTCGAGGCGGCATGAGCGTCGAGGCGATAGAGGGACTGTTCCCAAGGAGTCGCAGCACGCCATGCCCGTCCGAGGATGTAGGCGCCGCGACAGAGGCGAATCACGCTACCCCCTCGGACGGCACCGGTAAGCAACCGATCCCCGATCCCTGCACGCACCAATTCTGAAGTCGGCGCGACTGCCCTCGCTGGCCAGCAGGTCTCCACGCGCGAACGAATCTCCTCGGGCTCCATGCCGATCAGTCTTCCCGACCCGCACAGCGCCGCGCGAGCGCGTTCGGCCGTATGTGGATAACCACACGGTCAAACGGCCCTCGACCGCATGCCCGGTGCTGCCCAACACCTGTTAAGCGGGTAAGGGCCGGTCATGATGGGGCGCGTGGATCGGCGGGCGGGCCGAAGGGCAGGCGCCTCACCAGGGACTCACCCCGCCCAGTAGGCCTCGATGCGTGCCGCCGCGCGCTCGACGCCTGCCGCGGCCGAAGCCGTGAGCTCCTCGAACAGCTCGGGCACGACGCGGGGCGCCGCGGGGGTGCCACCCTTGACCCACGTCCCGACGGCTCGCCCTCCGAGCGCGAAGGTTGCCTTGAACACCCCATTGGTGCCCGGGATCACCCGGTCGAGATACGCGTCGGGGACCGCAGCGGAGCGGTCCTGATACCCGAGGACGAGCTCGTCGAAGCCCGGAAGAGCCACGACCGCGCGGGCCCCGGTCCGCGCATCGAGCAGCGCGGCGACCTCGGGAGCGCAGAACAGCTCGCGCCCGTCGAATTCCACGGGGACGCAATCGGCCGCGGCAGCTCGGAACGGGCCCCGCACGACGCCGAGCGGCTGGCCGAGCCACCACGCGAAGTCCCGTTCGTCGGCGGGTCCGTGCGACGCGAGGTACCGGCGCGCGAAGTACTCGACCGCGTCGTCGCCCGTGAGGCCTTCGCCGCGCGGGAGCCACTCGTCGGCGAGGCGGAACTCCTGCTGCCGCCCGCGGAGCGGTCCCTGCACGAGCACCATCCGATGGCTCAGGATGGAAAGGAGATGAATACCCCGCTGGGCCGCGGTCGGCTGGCCCGCCGCCTCGAACGCCTCGAAGAGCTCGGGGCGGGTCAGCCCCTTGTCCCCCGCGAGCCATTCCTCCGCGACTTTCCGGGCCACGGCGACGTCCTCCTCGGCGATCCCGAGCCCCCGGTGCCGGGTCGCCGCCGAGCGCATGACCCGGTCGGCCGCGAGCCCGACGAAGGAGCGCACGTCCTCCGCGGGGACGAGGAAGAGTGTGCCGCGCATCGTCCACGTGCGGACGACGGCGCCGCTCGCCAGGGCGGCCGCGACGCCGGACGCGGTCCCCGCCCGGGTCCGGACGCCGACGGCGAGGAGGCCAGAGCCTAGGTCCTGGCTCTGGATGGCTCCCATGCGGCGCACGGCGGAGGCGGGGTCCTGTGCCTGCGCGAGGCCGTTCGCGTCGGAACCGCCTGGCAGAAGGCACTGCGCGGCCAAGCGGAGGCGGGCCACCGCCGTCGTCGTCACCTTGCGGGCACTCGGGGCGGGCGTCGTCATGGGACCATCATGCCCTGCGGAGGCGGACAGGATCAGTCCGCAGTCGTCCCCTTGCGCCGTCCCGTCCCCGCGGGGGGCCCCCGGCGGACCTGCCCGCGCCCACGCCGGGGGCCCCCCGGGCGCCGGGGCCGCCGCAACCGCAGGGGACCCGCCGGAGGTGACGGCGCAATCGAAGACACCCCGCGGATCTGACGGCGCAACAGGGCTACACGAACGCGCCGACGCCCGTCACGTCGCGGCCGATGAGGAGTGCCTGGACGCTCTCGGTCCCCTCGTACGTGTGGATCGACTCAATGTCCGCCAGATGGCGGATGACATGGTTTTCGAGGAGGATCCCGTTGCCGCCGAGCAGGTCGCGCGCGGTCGAGGCGATGAACCGTGCCTTGCGGGTGTTGTGGTACTTCGCCATCGACGCCTGCGTGGGCCTCATGAGGCCGGCGGCGTCGAGACGCGCGAGGTGGACGCAGTGGAGCTGCATGCTCGTGAGCTCGGCGAGCATCTGCGAGAGCCGGTCCTGCACGAGCTGGAACTTCGCAAGGGGCTTGCCGAACTGCAAGCGCTGCGTCGCATAGCTGAGCGCCGCCTCGTACGCCGCGGTCGCGTGCCCGAGTGCGGACCACGCAACGCCGAGCCTCGTCGCGACGAGCACGCGAGAGGTGTCCTTGAACGTCTTCGCCCCGGGCAGCAGGTTCTCCGCCGGGATCCGCACGCCATCGAGCCGGATGCGCGCCTGATGGATCGCACGGAGCGAGCCCTTGCCCTCGATGACCTCCGCCTCGTAGCCGGTCGTGTCCTGCTCGACGAGGAAGCCGCGAACGTTGCCCTCCTCGTCGCGGGCCCACACGACCGTCACGCCGCCCGAGGCGCCGTTCCCGATCCACTTCTTCTCGCCGTCGAGCACCCAGTGCCCACCTTCGAAGCGAGCCGTCGTCTCGAGGCTCACCGAGTCTGAGCCGTGGTCGGGCTCGGTGAGCGCGAAGGCTCCGAGCTCCTCGCCGCGCGCGAGCGGCCCGAGCCAGCGCTCCTTCTGGGCGTCCGAGCCGTGGAACGCGATAGAGCGCAGCGCGAGGCCGCCCTGGACGGCGACGACCGTGCCGAGCGAACCGTCTCCGCGTGAGATCTCCATGTTCACGAGTCCCGCGGCGAGCGGGCTCATGGGCTCAAGCCCGGGAACCTCGATCCCGTCGGTGAGGAGGTTGAGTTCGCCCATGCGCTTGACGAGATGCACGGGGTACTCCGCGCGGTCCCAGTAGCCGTTCATGTCCGGAAGGGCCTCGTCGACGAACCCGCGCGCGCGGTCCCACGCGGCGCGATCGGCCGCGGGAATGTCGGCGAACACTCCGTAGTAGTCGGTGTCGAGAGCAGCGGAGACGTCGTAGTCAGGCACGGTCCACTTGTATCCTGAAACTCAGTCTCACGTCAAGCGAGACTGAATCTCAGACCGGGTGCTCGAGGGCTTCCCTGACCCGGCGCGCGACATCGGCGGACGGCATCGAGCGCGGGAAGACGGCGACGACGACGTCGTCCGCACTGCCCGAACCAACCCGGTAGAGCCGCTTCACTCCGTCGAGCTCGCTGCGCAGGCGTGCGACGTCGGAGCCCGGCTCTCCGAGCATGAGGCCCCGGAGAAGGTAGTTGTGGGTCGCGATGACCGTGGCCGCGAAGCGCACGGCGTCGAGCGGCTCGATGCCCGCGACGGCCGAGCGCAGATAGCGCCGGAAGAGCCGCTCGTAGCGGAACGTCGTGACGAGTTCCTTGTCCCGGAGGCTCGGCTCCCGGTTGACCACTTGGTAGCGCAGCTGTGCCAATTCGCGCTGCTCGTCGAAATGGGCGAACACGAGCTCGGCGGCCTGACACACGGCCTCCCACGGATCCTCGTGCCGCTGCGCGAGAAACGCCTCTGCCTCCTCGAGGAGCGCGTCGTGGTCGGCGAAGACGACGTCCTCCTTCGAGCGGAACTGCCGGAAGAACGTGCTGCGCGAGAGGCCGGCCGCAGCCGCAACCTGCTCGGCACTCGTCGCCTCGTACCCCTGCTCGGCATACAGCCGAACCGCCGCCGCGGCCACGTCGTGACGGAAGAGCGCGCGCTCGCGCTGCGCGCCGCCCTTGCCGGCTCCGGGCTCGGCGGCCGCGCTCACAGCTCGATCCCGATGAGGAGCGGCTCGTTCGTGAGCTGGATCCCGAACCGCGCACGCACTCCGTCCCGCACTTCGCGCGCGAGCGCGAGCAGATCCTTGGCCGTGGCGCCGCCGCGGTTCGTGAGCGCGAGCGTGTGCTTCGTCGAGAGGGACGCGCGGCCGCCCGTGACGCTGTCCGGCGCGAGGCCGTACCCCTTCGGGAATCCCGCATGCTCGATGAGCCACGCGGCCGACGTCTTGACCAGCCCATCGCCGGCCGGGTACCTCGGCGCACCCTCCGGCAGGACCCCGGCGTCCTCGACGGCAAGGATCGGGTTCGTGAAGAACGAACCGGTCGAGAACGTGTCGCGGTCCTCGGGATCGAGGACCATGCCCTTGGAGGCGCGGAGGCGCAGCACCTCGCGCCGCACGTCAAGCGCCGAGGCGCGCTCCCCCGGCTCGACGCCGAGCGCCCGTGCGAGCTCGGCGTACCGCACGGGCGCGCTCATGCGCCCGAGGGGGAGCTGGAACTCGACCGAGAGGACGACAAACCTGGGCGAGCCAGCCGCCGTCGTCTGCTTGAGGAGCGAATCCCGGTAGCCGAACGCAAGCTCGGACGGGACGAAGGTCCTGACGGCGCGCGCCACGCGATCATAGGTGCGCACCTGCCAGATGGTCTGCGCGACGTCCGCGCCGTAGGCGCCGACGTTCTGCACGGGAGTGGCCCCCGCCGAACCCGGAATCCCCGAGAGGGCCTCGACACCGCTCCACGCGTGCCGGACGGCGTGCTCGACGAAGTCGTCCCACACGTGCCCCGCCTGGACCGCGACCGAGACGCCGCCGCACGCGTCCGCCGAATTCACGGCGAGCCCCTCCGTGGCGATCCTCAGGACGGTTCCGGGGTACCCGTCGTCGGACACGACAAGGTTCGATCCGCCGCCGATGATGAGGAGCTGCTCCCCGGCGTCATCCGCCGTCCGCACGGCGTCGATGATCTCCGCCTCGGTGCGGGCCTCCTCGAAGCGGGCCGCAGGCCCGCCCACGCCGGAGGTCGTCAGGGAGGAGAGAAGGGTCTGGCTCACGGAGACTAGCCTAGTCGGACGACGGCGGACGGCGCCTCGGGCGTAGACCGTACCTTCCGAAGCGGTGTGTCACGCAAGCCGGACGACGGCCTGGGCCTTCATGAGGACGCGCTGGCCGGCATTCGTCACGGCGAGGTCCACGCGGGCGGTCCGGGCCTCGGCGTCGATCGCCCCGATCGTGCCGACGACCTCGAGGACCGCGCCCGGCTCGTCCGTCCCGGTCGTGTCCGCGACGGGGACTGGCTTCGTGAAGCGGGTCTGGTAATCGACCACGCGTCCGGGATCGCCCGCCCAGTCGACGACGAGCTGGACGGCCGCGCCCATCGTGAACATGCCGTGGGCGATGACGCCCGGAAGCTCGACGGCCACTGCGAAGTCGTTGTTCCAGTGGATCGGGTTGAAGTCACCCGATGCGCCCGCGTACTTCACGAGGTCCGAACGGGTCACGGCGATCTCGCGCCGGCCGATCTCGAGGCCCGTCTCGAGCGCGTCGAACACGGGCACTGCTGCACTCTGCGCGGCCATCACTGGCCCTCCCCTCGGACCAGGATGGACGACGTCGTGGTGGCGACCTTCTCGCCGGACTCGCTCGAGATCTCGGCGCGAGTCGTGATCATCGCTCCTCCGCCCATCGCACGGACCTGGTCGACGTGGAGCTCGGCCGTGAGGCGGTCCCCCGCGACGATCGGGCGGTGATGTGTGAAGCGCTGCTCCGCGTGGACAACGCGCGAGAAGTCGATGCCGGATTCGGGGTCAGCGATGAGCTGCGCGTCGGCGCGCTGGGCAACGATGATCGCGAACGACGGCGGGGCCACGAGGTCGGTGTAGCCGAGCGCGGCGGCGGCGTCGACGTCGAAATGGGCGGAGTGCTCGGCCTTGACGGCTCGTGCGAATTCGCGGATCTTCTCGCGGGCGACGTCGTACACCTCGGCGGGCGGGTACACGCGGCCCTGGAGGTCGGGGTTGATGGCCATGGCCAGTAGCCTAGCGGCCCTTGGGTGGCTCCTGCGCGCGAAGCCTGCGACGCGCATCGCGCGAGCGGATCCCGAGGCCCACGAGATGCGCCACGAGGCCGACGCCGATGATCGCCATCGACGCGTACAGGAGCCACGGGATGTGGGCGAGATTCGCCGTGATGTTGAGGATCAGGCCGACGGCCAAGAAGGCCATGCCGGACAGCACGAACCCCTTGTAGAGCGGCGAGGCGTTCTCCCAGTCGAGCACGTGAAGCTCACGCGGGCCGGACGCCGAAAGCGGTCGCGAGCTTCATGATCTTCTCCGCGCGGCCGAGGCGGGGCAGGTCCGAGCCATCCCGGATGACGCGGCCGTTGGCCTCGAAGTCGCGCATGAAGTCGGACGCCCACGCGACGTCGCTCGGGGTCGGGCTGATGACCTCGTTGATGACCGCGGTCTGGTCGATCGCGAGGCACAGCTTGCCCGTCATGCCCATCATGACGGTGATCGCGCTCTGCTCGCGCAGGATCGGGTGGTTGGTCCCGACCGTCGGGCCGTCGATCGGCCCCGGCAGGTTCCCGACGCGGCTCGCGACGACGAGCTTGGCCCGGGGGTACGCCATGGCCTCAGGGGTCGCGGCCATCCCCGTGTCGCGGCGGAAATCGCCCGAGCCGAACGCGAGGCGGAACGCGCCCTGCGCCTTCGCGATGTTGTTGGCCTCCTCGATCCCGACCGCCGATTCGACGAGCGGGATGACCGGGACCTTGCCGTCCATGCGGTGGAAGCTCTCGGTCACCTGGTCCGAAGACTCGGTCTTCGCGAGCATGACGCCGAGGAGGCCGGGGGTGCCGCGCAGGCCCGCCAGGTCGTCCGCCCAGAACGGGCTCGTCGCGTCATTGACGCGGACCCATGCCTGGCCGCCGGCCTGCATCCAGCGGATGACGTTCTCTCGCGCCTCGTCCTTGTGCGACGGGTCGACGGCGTCCTCGATGTCGAGGATGACGGCGTCCGCGCGGGATGAGGACGCCTCGTTGAACGTCTCGGCCCGCATCGCGTTGACCAGCAGCCACGAGCGGGCGATCTCGGGGTTCACGGCGCGGGCTGGGCGGGAGGAATCAGCGCGGGCGGGGCGTGAAGAATCGGCGGCGGTCAATGACGTCATGGGTCAACGGTATCCCGCACGCGCGCCCTCGTCCTATTCCGCATTCCGAGAGACGCCGAGGCTCACATGCTCAGCGCGTACCTCGAGTTCCAGCCGCCGCAGGCTTCCCACCACGTGATCCCGGACCGTTTCGGCTGTTGCCTTGACCCCGCCGACGAATGGAACGTCGCGGACGCCTCCCGCTCGCCGGCAGAATTACGCGCCTCGCTCGCAGCGTTCTGGGCAGGCTGGGACTCGACGTCAGCCATAGCTGATCTCCTGATTCCTCGAACGGTTCGACGAATCGCTCCCCAGCGCGACGATCCAAGTACAAGTGGACTCCCGGAAACCCGGGTATGTCAAGCGATTTGAGAAACGGCAATCAGCCGAGGAAGACCTGGCGTCCGGTCAGGCCGCTCGGCACGATCCCGACGTAGAAGTCGCGCACGCCGCCCGCCCAGGGTTCCGATGCCGAGAGGCCGAAGAGCTCCGTCGCGAGCGCCTCGTCCTCGACCGGGCGCGCGTCTCCCGAGACGAGGACGGACCATCCGGCCTGGACATCGCGAGACGCGGAATCGATCTGGAGCGCGATCTTCTCCTGCGGGACCGCGGAAGCGATCGCGCCGGCGCGCGACGTGCGGAAGTACACGCCGCCGCGGAGCACGACGTAATGCACGGGAAAGACACTGATGCATCCCTCATGCAGGGACGCGAAGCGACCGATCCCCGACGAGCCGAGCAGCGCCCAGCACTTCTCCTCGTCGAGCTCGACGTCCTGATGCCGGGCCCCGGGCCCGTAGCCGTAATCCACCGTCGACATGACTGCCTCCTCATGAGTCATGGTCAGGCTTACACGGCTACGGGCTTCCGGGGAAGGCCTTTCGGCCTGGGCAACCGGATCAGCGCGCGGCGCGGACCCAGGCGGTCGCCTCGCCGGGGAGCTTGCCGCCTTCGACGTCGGAGCTCGCGAGGAGCACCTCGCCGGCCGGAAGCTCGACGGGGGTCGTCCCGAAGTTGGCCACGACGTGCCAGCCACCGGGACGCACGAAGTGCAGGACGTCGTCGTCGGCCGAATCCTGCCAGCCGAGCGCCTCGGCGCCCTGGAGCTCGTGCCGCAGCGCGAGGGCGCGCCGGTAGAAGGCGAGGGTCGAGCCCTCGTCGTCGGCCTGGACGCTCGCGGCGTAGCCGGCGAACCACTCGGGCTGGGGCAGGTGCGCGCCGTTCGCGCCGAAGCCGAAGGACGAACCCGCAGCCGGCGTGGCCTCCCACGGCAGCGGCACGCGGCAGCCGTCGCGGCCGACTTCGACGCCCTTGTTGCGGAAGAACGTCGGGTCCTGGCGATCCTCGTCGGGGATCTGGCCGACCTCCTGGAGGCCGAGCTCCTCGCCCTGGTACAGGTACGCCGAGCCCGGCAAGGCGAGCATGAGCAGGGTCGCGGCCTTCGCGCGGCGCAAGCCCCGCGCGGCGTCGACCTTGGCCGGGTCGCCGCCCTCGAGCAGCCAATCCGTTCCGTCGGGGCCACCGCCCCGGCGGCCCGTGCCCTTCGGCAGGCCGTAGCGCGTCGCGTGCCGCACGACGTCGTGGTTCGAGAAGACCCACGTCGACGAGGCGCCCGTCGCGGCGGCCTCGGCGAGGTTCTTCGTGATGATCGCGCGGAACACGTCGGCGTCGAAGTCGGCCTGGAGGAGGTCGAAGTTGAACGCCTGGCCCAGGCCCTCGGGAGACGCGTAGCGCGCCCGGCGGTCGGCGTGGACCCAGGCCTCGGCGACGGCCGTGCGGGGCGGGTTGTACTCGTTGAAGACCTTGCGCCACTCGGCGTAGATCGTGTGGACCTCGTCGCGGTCCCAGAGCGGGTGCTCGCCGTCCTTGAACAGGTCGGCGCGGTGGATGGTCTCGAGGCTCGGCAGCTCGGCGTCCATGTCCTTCTTGAGGCCGTGGGCTACGTCGACGCGGAAGCCGTCCACACCACGGTCGGACCAGAAGCGCAGCGTCGCGAGGAAGTCCTCGTGGACCTCCGGGTTGTCCCAGTTGAGGTCCGGCTGCTCCTTCGCGAAGAGGTGGAAGTACCACTGCCCGGGCGTCCCGTCGGGCTCCGTGACGCGCTCCCACGCGCCGCCGCCGAAGATCGACGTCCAGTCGTTCGGCGGGAGCTCGCCGTTCGCTCCGAGGCCGTCGCGGAAGATGTACCGATTCCGGGCCGCAGAGCCCTTCGGGGAGGCGAGGGCCTCCGTGAACCACTCGTGGCGATCCGAGGTGTGGTTCGGGACGATGTCCGCGATGACCTTGATTCCAGCCTCGTGCAGCGCACCGACCATCTCGTCGAAGTCCTCGAGCGTGCCGAGGCGGGGGTCGACGTTGCGGTAGTCGTCGACGTCGTACCCGCCGTCCGCGAGGGCCGAGGGGTAGAACGGGCTCAGCCAGACGGCGTCGATCCCGAGCGCCTTGAGATACGGGACCTTCGACGTGATGCCTTTGATGTCGCCAATGCCGTCGCCGCTCGCATCGGCGAAGCTGCGCGGATAGATCTGGTAGACAGCGGCCTGGCGCCACCAGTCGGCGTCGTGGGTGGTGGTGGCGGCGGTCTCGGCGGACGTGGGCACCGGCTCTCCTTGGGGATGGGCGGAGTCACTGGACTCCTGGCTTCGGTTGGAATAATTTAGACTCTAAATATAGAGTCGCGAGTCCATTATTGTGACGCCGTGCGGAGCACGTCAAGGAGGTTGCCAGCCCGTGCAGGAAAGAAGCGAAACGGGTTCAGTCGGACCCCACGTTGTTCGCCTCGTGACGGCCCGCACCGTGCTCGGCGAGCTCCGGCGCGGCGGACCGCTCACGGCCACCGAGCTCGTCGAGCTCACGGGCCTCACGCGGGCGACCGTCATCGCCGTGTGCGAGGACCTTGTGCGCCGCGGGTGGGCCGAAGAGCTGGACCCCGACCGCACCGGTCCCCAGCGCGGGCGGCCCCCGCGGACGTTCACGTTCCGCGCGCGCGCCGGCGTCGTCGTCGGCCTCGACATCGGCGCCCACAAGACGACCGCACTCGTCGCGGATCTCCGCGGCACGCTCCTCGGCACCGCGTCGCGTGCCCTCCCCCGCGGCGCTCGGACCGCCGAGGCCCGCCTCGACCGCGTGGGCGGCGCGGCCTTGGCTGCGCTCGCCGCGGCGGGCGCCGGGCCCGGAAGCGTGCTCGCGGTGGGAGCGGGGGTCGCCGCGCCGGTCGACCGCAGTGGGCGCGTTGCCGAAGGCTCCAGCTTCTGGGAGATGTTCGACGTCGGCCTCGCCGAGGCGCTGCTCGAACGGCACGGCTGGCACGTGCTCCTCGAGAACGACGCGAACCTCGCCGCCCTCGCCGAACAGTGGCGCGGCGCCGCGCAGGGCGTCGACGACGTCGCCGTCCTCCTCGCGGGCGAGCGCCTCGGCGCGGGGCTCATCGAATCCGGCCGGCTCCTGCGCGGGCGGAGCGGGGGCGCGGGCGAGCTCGCGTTCCTCGCGCTCGTCGACGGCGCCGTCGGCCCGCACGGCATTGCACCGCTCGCGCGGGCGTGGGGGGCCGAGGCGGCCGCTGCTTCGGGCGGACTCGGCGGCCTCGCGCCGTCGCACGTCACCGCCGAGGCGGTCTTCACGGCGGCCGACGACGGCGACCCGGCCGCCCGCGGGGTCCTCGCGCGGCTCGGCGGGCGCATGGCCCGGGTCGTCGCGGTCCTCTGCACGCTGCTCAACCCCGAGCTCGTCGTGCTCGGAGGCGCGATCTCGCCGGCGACAGCCCGGCTGCTCCCCCAGATTAGGGCCGAGCTTCCGCTGCTCACGAACACGCCCGCGCGCGTCGAGGTGTCCTCGCTCGGGGGCGAGGCCGTTGCCCTGGGCGCCGTGCGGCGCGCGCTCGACGACGTCGCCGAGCGGGCGCTCGAGATCGAGCTGCCGGGGGCCACCCACACAGGTCCCCCCGGACACATTTAATTCCCCTGCGACAGGGGCAAATGTGACAATTGTGCAAGAATCCACTTGGTCACGAAGCCATATCCCGGACATTCGCGCATCGCCCCAGCCGCGGAGCCTATCCGCGGGATGGCCCTTCTTGCTTCTCTACAACGGACCAATTCTGTGTTGTCTCACGGCCGCGAAGATGACAGACGTGATGAAGACGATGGCACAGAGCCCCATCAAGCTCAGGGCCGCTCCGCCCCAATGGGTGATCTCAGGTGCTGGCGTGTTCGCATCGGCCGCATCGATCGCCAGACCCAAGACCCACCAGGCGAAGGCTGCGGCCGCCGTCCCGACGATGACCGGGGCAACCATCGCGAAATAGCTCCAGAATGTATGGACTCCCGCCCGGGAAAGGACGAGCACGGCGATGACGAAGACGATGAGGCCAAGGATTATCACCGGGCCGCCGAACAGGAATGCGGCAAGCGCACACAGAGCCAGCGCAGCCCAGCCGATAACCGCCCAAACCGGCCCTAAGCCACCGAGCAGCAGCCGACCCAACCAGCGCTGCCTGAGGTGTGTAGCCATACGCATCGCCCCGCGGCTGACTTCGGCCTCCGCATGCGGGCCCACGGATTTGGCCTCAGCCACATCGCGTCGCCACTCTTCGGCATAGCGCGAGCGCTCTTCGATCGGCGTCCTCTTGACTGCTCGTCGGATTTTGCGTTCCGAGTTGCCCATGTTGTCCCCTCAACTTTCTTGGCAGTTACCGTCCCAGGCGTTCTTCCGCCCACAGGCGACCCTCGGGAAGCAGGGAGTAGAGGCGACGCCGGGGCCCGCGATGCCCAGCGTCGCCCTCCCAGAATGAAGCAATAAACCCGGCTCTCTCCAACCGTTCGAGAAGGGGGTAAATGGTCCCCGTCGGTTTCCCAGACCTGGCGGAGATCAGCAGCCCCCACAGCGCGTCGTCCGACTCCAAAAAGCACGTCAAGACCGCCCGGAGCGCCGGCGTGAGCCGCAAGTAGGTGCCCATGCTCATACTATATATGTAGGAACAGGCGAGGGGAAGGCCGTTCCTCTCCCGAGCATGGTTGGTAGGGTCGCCAAGACCAGTCGGATCATGTGGGGGTGCGGCAAGAAGCCCTCGGAGGATCAGCGACGCAGCTCCTGAACTGGCTCCGTCGGGCCTTGTGGGCTCGCGGCCGCGCGCGTAGCGTGCCAACGGGCGGGCAAAACGACAGGAAGCCGACCATGAACAGTTCACCGGTTCTGGTGGTAGGCGGCACGGGGTTTGTGGGCGGCCAGGTCGTCCGTGCCCTGCAGGATCGCGGCAAGAGCGTGAGAGCACTTGTGAGGCCGGCGTCGGACGCCTCACGGCTCGAGACGGCGGGCGTGGAGATCGCCCCCGGGGACATGATGGACTTCGACTCGCTCATGCGGGCGATGGAGGGCGTCGACGCGGTCGTCACGACGGCGGCCGGCTACACGCGCCACAGCAAGGGCGACACCGCTGAGATCGACGTGACCGGGAACCGCAATCTCGCCGACGCTGCCGCGCGGGCAGGGGTGCACCGTTTCGTCCTCACGAGCATCCTCACGTGCGACCAGACGCCGGACCTGCCGCACTTCTGGCACAAGAAGCTCATGGAAGACCGGCTCGAGCAGCAGCAGGTGCCGTTCGTGGCCCTTCGTCCCGGCGCCTTCCTCGATGGCATCCTGAGGTTCGGCGGAGACCCGTTCGCCAAGGGCCGGCTCTCGTCGTTCGGTTCTCCCGGAACCCGGCTCACGTACGTCCTCACGGCGGACGTCGCCGCGTACCTCGCTGCGGCAGTCGACGCCGACATCGCCGCCGGCGAGCGCATCGACATCGGGTGGGATCGCGCTGTGAGCATGCGGGACGTCGCCGATATCTCCAGCAAGCTCCTCGGCCGGCCGATCACGGTTCGCTCCGGGCCGTCCGGGCTCATGCGCACGGCGGGCCGCGTGCTCGGCCCCGTCGTGCCGATGGCGAGGGACATGGGCTCGATGCTCGCCTGGTTCGAGACCGGGCGCTACGTGGCGGACACGACGCGCCAAGCCCAGGTTTTCGGCGTTCCCACCGCCGAGGACGCGATCGCCAGGTTCATCACCGGCCTCGGGCACCCGCTCCGCGCCTGAGGGCGGACCGTCGTCGCCCGCCTATGGCACGCGCTTGCCGCGTGCCGTCTGGAACAGCGCGAACCATTCGGCCCGCGTCATCGCTTCCGCGACCGCCTCGGCGCCGGCGCACGCCCGGATGCGAACCGGGTTCGCGGAGCCGATGACCGGCGCGATCCGCGCCGGGTGCCGCATGAGCCAGCCCAGGACGACCGCCTCGGGCGTCGCTCCCTTCGCGGCCGCGAACTCGGCGACGAGTGCCGACGTCGCGCGGTCGGCGTCGCTCGCCTCGGCCGGCGGGCGCCCCGTGTAGCGGCCCCCCGCGAGCGGCGACCACGCCTGGAGCTCGATCCCCTCCCGCACGCAATGCTCGAGCGTGCCGTGCGGGAAGCTGACCCCCGCACCGTCGCCGTGATTGACGAGCACGACGCTCTCGGCGAACGCGTGATGCCGAAGGCTCAGCTCGAGCTGGTCCGCCACGAGCGGGACAGGCAGGTGGTCCTGAAGCGCGTCCATCTGGGCGGCCGACATGTTGGACGCGCCGATTGCGCGAATCGCGCCGTCCGCGACGAGCCGTCCGACGGCGTCGCCCACCTCCGCGGGGTCGAGCAGCGGGTCCGGGCGGTGCAGGAGCAGGACGTCGAGATAGTCGGTGCGCAGCCGCCGCAGGGTGCCTTGGACGCCGTCGAGAATCGCCCGCCCGCTCAGGTCGTAGTGGCCGAAGCCCCCCGCCTCGCCGAGCCGGATGCCCACCTTGCTCTGGATTCGAATCCGCTCGCGCAGCCCGGCGTCCCGCGCCAGGAGCTCGCCGAAGACCGCCTCGGCCTTGCCGCGGCCATAGATGTCGGCATGGTCAAAGCGTGTGATGCCGAGTGAGAGCGCGGCCTCGACCGCCTCCGCGGCGGAATCGATGTGCTCAGGCCCGTAGTCGGGCGCGTCCCACGGGCCGCCAAGGCCCATGCATCCATAGATCAGGCGGGAATCCACCTCGCCATCCTAGACCGCAGGGCCGAGGCAACGGGCCGCGTGACGCGGTGGGCGATGACAGCAAGCACGAACGAGGCGGCAATCGCGATCCAGCCGACCTCGAGCCAGTCCGAGTGGTTCAGGACGCCGAGGATGCACAGGACCGGGTAGTGCCACAGATAGATCTCATAGCTGATGCGGCCAACGTAGGCCACGGGGCGGAGCGAGAGCGCCCGCCACAGCGGACCCTCGGGGCCGCGCACGATCGCCAGGACGAGGAGAAGCGTCCCGAGATCGGAACTCACGACATCGATCGTCGAGAACGGCTCGATCGACGATCGTAGGACGCTCAGGCCGAGCAGCGCGAGACCGGCGATTCCGGCCCATCGGCCCACCTTCACGTTCGTCCGATGCATCGCGACGGCGACGACGCATCCGGCCATGAGGCCGCACGCCCGCAGAATGAACGAGACCTCGGCCGACTGGGCCTCGGCCGCGAACGCCGCGAGGACCAGGATTCCCGTGGTCGCGGCGGCACCGACAAGGGCCCAGCGCCGGCGGCCCCGCAGGATCCACACGAGAACAGGCGGCCACAGGGCGTAGAACCACTCCTCGACCCCGAGCGACCACGTGTGCTCATAGGGCGAGAGCGTCGTCGCGCCGGATTCTGCGCCGATCGGCATGACGTAAAAGAGCGAGAGGGCAGTGCCGCCGAGGGCCGTCGTGAGGCCCATGGTGATCGCGATCGGGACGAGGACGACGGCGAGCATGAGAACGAGCGGCGGCCCAAGCCGGGCGAGCCTCCGGAAGTAGAAGCGGCGAAAGGACACGGCCTTCCGCGCGTCGTACTCTTCGAGCAAGAGCGTCGTGATGAGGAAGCCGGACAGGACGAAGAAGACGTCCACGCCGCCCGCGCCGCCGAAGTGCGCAGGCATGATGGCGTGGTACACCACGACGAGGGTGATGGCCACGGCCCGGAGCCCGTCGAGCGCCGGAACGTGGCCGAGCCGTGAGGCTTGTACTCGGGCAACAGGCAACGATTCGGTAACGGTCACCTGATTCAGCCTAACCAGCGACTCTGGGAGCCACTCACAGGAAACGCTTCCACGGGCGGGCGAGGGCGGATGCCAGCCGACGCCGCCGGGTCAGCTGACCGGATCAAGGAGCGCAAGCCCCAGTGCGCGCCCGATGATCCGGGCCCCCCGCTCGGAGGGGTGCACGCCGTCGTCGGTCATTCCCGCGGCATAGCGCTCGCCGTCCCGAACACCGGCAACGGCGTCGACGAAGGTCCAGCCGCGCTGGACCACGAAGCGCTCAAGGGTTTGGTTGAACGCCGCGGTGCCCTGCGGATTGTCGTTCCGCGGCGGAATCGCGGAGACGACCACGCGCTTCGTCCCAACCGTCGCGACGATCTTCTCGAGATTCGCGGCGGTCGCGGAGAACGGCACCTGCTGGGCGAGATCGTTGGTCCCCGCGATGATCGCGAGGACGTCCGCGTCTTCCGGTGTGGCGTTCGCCGCCATGACGGCCGTCGTGGCCCCGCCCCGCGCCCAGCCGCCGACGAAGCGGAGCTCCGGGCCGACGGCGTACGTGATCCACGAGAGCGAGCTCGTCCTGCCTCCGAGGAAATCGGGGCTGTTCGCGTAGGTGATCGAGTCGCCGATGGCGGCGAATCGGGCGACGTGCTGCGGCGCGGGCCAGACGGGCTCCCCGGGCGCGTCCTGCTCCGCCGTCCCCGAGGGGCGGGCGGGACCGGCTTGTACGACGGCGGAGCCTCCGAGCGTCGGAATCGTCGCCCACGCGACAGCGATGACTGCGACCAGGGCGATCACGACTCCCCCGATGGCTTGCGCGCGCCGACGCCGCATCTCGGCCCCCATCTCTCGCAAGGGCTCGCCCCACCCGCCCGGACAGGCGGATGGCTCGAGACGACGAAAGCCCCGGCGAACCGGGGCTTTGAGTCGTAGCGGTGGGGAGGCTCGATCTCCCGACCTCACGATTATGAGTCGTGCGCTCTAACCAACTGAGCTACACCGCCATACGAAAAGGGCCACACGTTCCGGCCACAGCCGTGAACGCTAACCCTTTTCAGAGAGCCCCCCACGGGAATCGATCCCGTGACCTCCATCTTACCAAGATGGCGCTCTACCACTGAGCTAGGGGGGCAACAGACAGATACTTTACCGGAGCCACCAGCCTCTGAACAAATCGCGCCGCCCCAGGGTGTGGTCCGGCAGAACGCCGCCGATGGCCCACCGTTCAGCCGGTTTCCCGCCCTGACGGGGGTTGTTTGCGGCGGAACTCCCACCATCCGGCGGAACTCCCACCATCCGGCGGAACTATCGGCGCGCTGCGCGGCGAACCGCTGAGGAGAGGCAGCCAAGAGGCACGGCGGGCCGGCCACTCGCGAAGAGTGGCCGGCCCGCACTGCAGATCACGCGATATCAGCCGCGGCTGCCGCCGAAGCGGCGAGCGCCGCCCGAGCCCGAGCCGCCCTTGCGGCTCCCGCCGAAGCCACCACGGCCTCCTCGGTCGCCCTCACGCGCGCCGCCCCAGTCGCCGCCGCGCGGACCACGGTCGGACCATTCGCCGTCGCGCGGACCACGATCGCGCCCGCCGAAGCCGCCGCGGTCGCCGAACCCGCCACGCGACCCGCGGTCGCCCCAGTCGCCGCCGCGCGAACCGCGGTCGAAACCGCCACGCCCGCCGCGGCCGCCGAAGCCGCGGTCGCCGCCGCGATCGTCGCCGTCGCGCGCGGGCCGACGGCCCGAATCGAGCTCGAGCTTGATGAGCTCGCCGCCGATGCGGGTCTTCGAGAGGGCCTTCCACTGATCGCCCGTGAGGTCCGCGGGAAGCTCGACGAGCGAGAAGTCCGAGCGGATGTCGATGCCGCCGATCTGGCTCGAGTGGAAGCCGCCCTCGTTCGCGAGCGCGCCCACAATCGAGCCGGGCTGCACGCGATGGCGCCGGCCCACGGCGATACGGTAGGTTGCGCTGCCCTCGGCGGGGCCGCGCTGGCCGCGGCCGCCCTGGCCGCGGTCGGCGCGACCGCCGTCGCGCGCGTCCCGGGTGCCACGCTCGCCGCGCTTCGCGAAGTCGGGAACGCTCGGGAGCTCCTCGACGAAGAACGGGGCGTCGCCCTGGACCATGACCGCGAGCGCCGCCGCGATCTCGGCCGCCGGCACGTTGTGCTCGGCCTCGTACGAGGCGATGAGGTCGCGGAACAGGGAGACGTCCTCGGACTCGAGGGTCTCGGAGATCTGGTCCGCGAACTTGCTCATGCGCAGCGAGTTGACGGTCTCCGCCGTCGGGAGCGACATCTGCTCGACGGCCTGGTGCGTCGCCTTCTCGATCGCGCGGAGGAGGAACTTCTCGCGCGGGGTCATGAAGAGGATCGCGTCGCCCTTGCGGCCCGCGCGGCCCGTGCGGCCGATGCGGTGGACGTAGCTCTCGGTGTCGTGCGGGATGTCGTAGTTGATGACGTGGCTGATGCGCTCGACGTCGAGGCCGCGCGCCGCGACGTCCGTCGCCACGAGGATGTCGATCTTGCCCTCGCGCAGCGCCTCGACGGTGCGCTCGCGCTGCGCCTGGGCGATGTCGCCGTTGATCGCGGCGGCCTGGAAGCCGCGCGCCTTGAGCTTGTCGGCGAGGTCCTCGGTGGCCATCTTCGTCCGCACGAACGCGATGACGCCATCGAAGTCCTCGACCTCGAGGATGCGGGTGAGCGCGTCGAGCTTGTGCGAGCCGACCACCTGGACGAAGCGCTGGCGGATGTTCGTGCCCGTCGTGGTCTTGGACTTGACCGTGACCTCTTCGGGATCGTTGAGGTACTGCTTCGACATGCGGCGGATCTGCGACGGCATGGTCGCCGAGAAGAGCGCCACCTGGCGGCCGTCGGGCGTCTCCTGGAAGATCCGCTCGACGTCGTCGGCGAAGCCCATGCGCAGCATCTCGTCCGCCTCGTCGAGCACGAGGTACTGGAGCTCGGAGAGGTCGAGCGAGCCCTTCTCGAGGTGGTCGATCACGCGGCCCGGCGTGCCGACGACGACCTGGGCGCCGCGGCGGAGGCCAGCGAGCTGGGGGCCGTAGGCGGAGCCGCCGTAGACGGGCAGGACGGTGAAGTCCTCGAGGTGCTTCGCGTACGACGTGAACGCCTCCGCGACCTGGAGCGCGAGCTCGCGGGTCGGCGCGAGCACGAGGGCCTGGGTCGCGCGGGACGGGCCGTTGACGTCGTGCAGCTCGGCGAGGCGCGAGAGCGCGGGGATCGCGAACGCGGCCGTCTTGCCGGTGCCCGTCTGGGCGAGGCCGACGACGTCGCGCCCCTCGAGCAGGAGCGGGATCGTCGCAGCCTGGATCGGCGAGGGCTTCTCGTAGCCGACGTCGCTGAGCGCGGTCAGGACGCGCGCGTCGATGCCGAGGTCGGTGAAGAGCACGCCGCGCTCTTCGCCCTCCTGCGAGGCGGTCTCCGAAGCCGGGGCTTCGTCGCTGATGGTGTCAGGTTCGATGGCGGTGTCGAGGGTTTCAGACATAGGTGTGTCCTCGGGTTGGGGAGCCTCGGGTGGCTCGTCGGTCAATACCGAAGCCCGGCGCTCTCTCAATCCCGTGGCAGGACTTCTCGCTGCGCTCGGCGCCGCATGCGCACACTCAGCGTTTTCTTCAGCCGGACTCCCCTATGAAACTGCCCGCCCCTGCGGGCCCCTACACGTGCTTCCCTGCCTCAAGAATTGGGCAGAGAGAGGGAATACCGGCACAGTGGGGGATGCAACTATCGTACAGGACGCACGACGGCGCCGCTCGCCGTCGTCGTCTGTCGCGCCGTGAGCTTGGGCACAGACGCTAGACGCGGCCCAGAACGCGCTCGATGTAAGGGCGCAGCTCGGACGCGATCCGAAGCGTCCCCTCGGATTCGGCATCGAGGAGAGCCTCGGCCATCTCGGGCGTCGGATCGGAGAGCCACTTCCCCACGCGGACGCCGTGGTCGGGGACATGCTCGACGACGAATTGCTCGCCGGCCTCGATGTCGCCCGGCGTGATCACGCGGAGATAGGCGCCGCTCAGGCCCGAAGCCATGAACCGCTTGACCCAGCCGTCCTCGCCGACGCGGCGCGCGAACGTCGCGCACGGAACGCGCGGCATGGTCACCTCGAGAAGGGTCCCGCCCGCGAACCGCCAGCGTTCCCCGATGACGGCGCGGCTCGCCGTGATCCCGTCGACACGAAGGTTCTCGCCGAAGTAGCCCGGCGGGATCTCGCGCCCGAGCTCGCGAGCCCACAGCGCGGCGTCGTCCTCCGAATACGCGTAGACGGCCTTGTTCTCGCCGCCGTGGTTCGCCCGGTCCGCCTGCACGTCGCCGTGGATGCCCAGCCGCCGCACGCGCACGGGCCCGTCGACCGGGCGCTTGTCGATCGCCGTGACCCCCACGTTCCCGGAGTCGGGCAGAAGCTGCTGGACGCGGCAGACGGCGACGATGCGGGCGGTCTTCATGGAGCACAGCCTAGCCCCCGACGGGTTCACGCGGGACCACACGGGATCCCTGTCCGCGGCGCACGCAGGCTTGAGCGCCCGGTCACGGATCGAAGCGATACCCGATCCCCGCCTCGGTCTTGAGGTGGCGCGGATTCGACGGATCCCGCTCGAGCTTGCGGCGCAGCTGCGCCATGTACACGCGCAGGTACTGGCTCTCCTTCGCATACGCGGGACCCCAGACCTGCATGAGGAGCTCGCGCTGCGTCACGAGGGTGCCCGGCTGGCGGACGAGCACCGCGAGGATGCTCCATTCCGTGGGCGTGAGGCGCACGTCCTTCCCGTCCCGGGACGCGCGGCGGGCCGCGAGATCGACGGCGAAGTCGCGCGTCTGGACGCGCGGCGCCTCGGGCCTCGTCGTGCCGCGCCGCGCCGCCGCGCGGAGGCGGGCCATGAGCTCCTCGAGCCCGAACGGCTTCGTCACATAGTCGTCCGCGCCCGCGTCGAGGGCCTCGACCTTGTCCTCGGCGCCGTGCCGGGCCGAGAGCACGATGATCGGGACCGACGACCACTCTCTCAGCCGGCGGATGACCTCGACGCCGTCCATGCCGGGGAGTCCAAGATCGAGGACGACGATGTCCGCGGGCGTCTCCGCCGCCGCCGCGAGGGCCGCCTCGCCCGAGGGTGCCGTCACGGCCTCGTAGCCGTGCACGCGCAGGTTGATCTGGAGGGCGCGCGCGATCTGGGCCTCGTCCTCGACGACGAGCACGCGCGTCACGGCGCGCTTCCCGCCGGAGCGGGGGCGCCGCCGTCGTCCGCGCTCTCGCGCACCGGGCCGCCGAGGAGGGAGCCGCCGTCGTGCTCCGCGAGCGGAAGCACGACCCGCATCGTGAGCCCCCCGCCGGGCGTCCGCTGGGCAACGATTCCCCCGCCCATCGCCTCGGCAAAACCCTTCGCGACGGCGAGCCCGAGCCCGATGCCGCTCGCCTGCCCGCCCGAATCGCTCACGCGCTGGAACGGGCTGAAGACCGCGAAAAGCTGCTCGGGCGGGATGCCGGCTCCGTGGTCGATGACCCTCAGTTCGCCCGTGCCGCCGCCATCGGGGCCCGGCTCGCCGAACCCGGCTTCGAGCTCGATGGGCGAGTCGGGCGCATGTTTGACGGCGTTCTCGACAAGGTTCGCGACGATGCGCTCGAGAAGCACCGGGTCGGCGACGACCGTGGGGCCGCCGTCGGCAACGCGGTCCTCGATGCGGGCCGCGACGTCCCCGGGCCATGACGGGATGCCCTCGCGCCAGCGCACGGGCCTCAGGAGCGGGGTGACGCTGTCCGCCGAGATGCGCGACATGTCGAGCAGATTCCCGACGAGCACGGAGAGCCTGTCCGTGTAGTCCTCGATCGTGGCCAGGAGCTCGGCCCGGTCCTCGGGCGCGAAGTCGACGCCCGGCTGGCGCAGGCTGCTCACGCTCAGCTTGATCCCGGAAAGCGGGGTCCGCAGGTCGTGGGAGACGGCTCGGAGGATCGATGTGCGAATCTTGTTCCCCTCCTCAAGGCGACGGTTGGCCTCGCGGCTCGAGGCGAGCTGGCGGCCCTGGCGGATCGCGACGAGGTAGGCGCCGAACGCCTCCATCATGCGGCGCTCGGCCGGTTCGAGGGCGCGGCCGCCCGCGAGAAGGGTGTAGTCCTCGTCGGCGACGACGACGTCGTCGGCGGCCGGCAGCGTCACCGGCGGCGCCTTGCCGGCGCTCGCGACGACCTCCCACCCGGGGCCGACCTCGAGGGGCGTGCCAGGCTCACGGCGGTCGAGGAGCGTCACGGCGCGCAGGCCGAGCGCAGCGCGCACGCGCTCGAGGAAGTCCTCGAGGCTCCCACCCGATCCGAGCATCCCCCGCGCGAGCTCGGCCATCGCGCGCGCGTCGGACTGGGCGCGCGTCGCCTGCTCGTAGCGGCGGGTCGCGGCGCCGACCGCGACCCCGACGGCACACGCGACCGCGAGGAAGATCGCGAGCTCGCCGACGACCTGAGGGTCCGCGATGTGGAAGCTCCCGATCGGATCGACCGAGAAGTAGTTGAGAAGGACGGCGCCGACGACCGCCGCGAACGCCGCGGGCCACAGCCCGCCGACAACGGCGACCGCAACCGCGGCGGCGAGCTGGACGAGCATCGTCATCGCGACGTTGTGGTACCCGCTCGCGACGACAATCGCCTCGACGGCGCTCGGCAGGACAACCGCGAGGGCGAGCCCCCAGAGCGTACGACGGCGGTCGAGCATTCCGAGCTGCGCGAGCCCGAGACGGTGCTCGGGGGCGGGAAAGAGCGGCGCGCGCTGCGGCATGTGACCATGCTTGCACACCGCGGAGGCGGCCACGGGTGCGTGGGCGTGGCCACGGGTTGGGTGGGATCTGGCCAATCGTTGGGAGGCGGCGGGTTTCGCGTCATAGTCGCGGGGCAGGCGGCTCTCCCTTGGCAGGAGGCGCAAAGCGCGCCTCAAGCGGGAAGGATTTGGCCATGGCCGGACGATCACTCGAAGGCCTGTGTACGGCGCTCGAACACGCCCTCGCCCAAGGGGACGCCAGGGCGCTGCGCTCGCTCTACGTCCCGACGGCAGTGCTCGTGCTCGTCGTCGGCAAGGTCCGCTTCGAGGCGACGCCCGACGACGCGGCAGTCGACCGGGCACGGCTCGGCCTCCCGATCGGGATCTCCTTCAGGAGCATCACCGAGATGGGCGGCTGCGGCGAGATCATCCTCGACTGGTCCGTCTCGGGCGTCACGACGGACGGCACCCTGCTCGACCTCGCGGGAGACGCCGCGCTCACCTGCACCGAGGTGGCCGGGGACTGGTACATCACCTCGGAGCAGCTGCGCGGCTACGAGCGGGCCGGGATCAGTTCCGGGTCACGGATCCCATAAGCGACGCGACCGGCCGTAGGAAGAGCGGCCGCGCGAGGAACCACGCCGCGACGATGACGACGATCGCGGCCGCGAAGAGTCCGAAGCCCCACCAGCCCTCGCCGTCGTTCGAGGCGAACATGTGGTTGAGGTTCCGCAGCGCACCCGTGGTGAGCACGAGGAAGACGTGCACGACGACGAACGCGACAAAGTAGATCGCGATCGGGAAGTGCAGCGCCCGGGCCGCCTCGATCGGGTACACCTTGTTGAGGCGCGGGGCCTTGGCCGGCCAGGCGCCGGACGTGCGGAGACCCGTGAGGATCATGAGCGGGGCCGCGATGAACACGGTCACGAAGTACGCGAGCAGCTGGAGGGCGTTGTAGTTGACCCAGCCGTTCTCGAGCGGCCAGTCGAGCGAGGCGTACTGGATGACCACCGAGACCGCATGCGGGAACACGTCCCAGCCCGTCGGGACGATCCGCTTCCACTGCCCCGTGGAGAACAGCAGGATCACGTAGATGAGCCCATTGAGCACCCAGAGGGCGTCGAGCGTGAGGTGGAGCCACAGGTCGAGGCTGATCTTCTTGGGCTGGCCCTTGGTCTTGATGAGGCCCTTGTTGTTGCGCTTCCAGTAGCCCTGCGGCCGCGTCGTGAACCGGACCTGCAGTCCCGAGCGCACGATGAGCACGACGAAGAACATGTTGAAGAAGTGCTGCCAGTTGAGCCACGCCGGGAGGCCGGTCGGCGCGTCCGACGGGAGCGACGCGTGGCCGGGATAGGTCGCGATGAACTGCGCGATCGCCTCGGTGCTGCGCAGCCATCGGGCCAGCAGCACGAGCAGCCCCAGCACGATGATCGCGCCGACGGCGATCGCGGCGGGCTTGAACCAGGGCGCCTTGGTCCAGGCGGAAGCGGTCGAGGGCGACGACGGCATCGTTCGGGGTCCTCTCAGGTTGGTTCGGGCGGTGGGAGGGGGAAACTCGGGGCGGGTGGGAGGGGAAAACTCGGGCGGTGGTGGAAGCGTCAGAGTCGGCTGATGGCCTCGTCGAGGTCGGTGATGAGATCGTCCGCGTCCTCGATGCCCACGGAGAGGCGGACGAGGTTCTCTGGGACGGCGAGCTCGGTCCCCTTCACCGACGCGTGCGTCATCTCCGACGGGTAGTTCATGAGGGACTCGATCCCGCCGAGCGACTCCGCGAGCGTGAACAGGGTCGTGGACTCCGCGACCTTGCGCGCCGCGGATTCGCCGCCCGAGAACTGAACCGAGATCATGCCGCCGAAGCGCCGCATCTGCCTGGCCGCGAGCTCGTGCCCGGGGTGGTCCGGAAGGCCCGGGTAGAGCACCTTCTCGACGCCGGGGCGGCCCACGAGCCACTCGGCGATCCTCTGCGCGTTGTCCGAGTGGCGCTCCATGCGCACGCCGAGGGTCTTGAGCCCGCGCGTCGTGAGGAACGCGTCCATGGGTCCGGACACGGCACCTACCGCGAACTGGACGAAGCCGATCTTCTCGGCGAGCTCGTCGTCGTTCACGACGACGGCGCCCCCGACGACGTCGGAATGCCCGCCGATGTACTTCGTCGTCGAGTGCACGACGATGTCCGCACCCAAGGCGAGCGGGTTCTGGAGGTAGGGCGACGCGAAGGTGTTGTCGACGACGAGGAGGGCCCCGCCGTCGTGCGCGATCTCGGCGAGCGCGGCGATATCCGTGATCTTCATCATCGGATTGGACGGCGTCTCGACCCACACGAGCCGGGCGCCCTGCGCAACGGCCGCGCGCACGCCGTCGAGCGCGGACATGTCGACGGGCTTGTTCTTGATCCCCCAGCCGCCGAGCACCCGGTTGATGAGGCGGTAGGTGCCGCCGTACGCGTCGTTGCCGAGCACGATCCGGTCCCCGGGCGAGCACAGGGCCCGGATGAGCCCGTCCTCGGCCGCGAGGCCCGAGCCGAACGAGAACGCGTGGCGGCCGCCTTCGAGGGCGGCGAGCTGCTCCTGGAGGGCGTCGCGGGTCGGGTTGCCGCCACGGCCGTACTCGTAGCCCGAGCGCAGGCCGCCGATGCCGTCCTGGGCGTAGGTCGAGCTGAAGTGCAGGGGCGGGACGACCGCTCCCGTGCGGGGCTCGAACGCCTGGCCCGCGTGGACGGCGCGGGTGTTGAAGCCTGTGCTGTGCGTTTCCGCGCTGTTCTCGCTCATGCTGCGCTCCTCTACTTGTTCAGACTGGCCAGGAGATCGTGGCGCGTGACGATGCCGATCGGCGCGCCGACGAACGTCACCATGAGGGCATCCTCGTGGGAGAGCATCTTGCGCGCAGTCGCCTGGCTCTCGAGCGAGCCGATGACGGGCAGCCTCGGGCCCATGTGCTGCGAGATCTTGTCGGTGAGCTTGGCCTCGCCGCTGAAGAGCTTCGCCGAGAGGGTGCGCTCGTCGACGGCGCCGAGCACCTCGCCCATGACGACCGGCGGCTCGTTCGAGAGGATCGGGAGGTGGCTCACGCCGTACTCGGTCATGATGTCGATGACGTCGCGCACCGTCTCGTTGGGATGCGTATGGACGAGGTCCGGGAGCTTGCCGTCCTTGCCGCGCAGGATGTCCCCAATCGTCGCCTCGGACTCGCCGGGCAGGAAGCCGTACGAGCGCATCCAGTCGTCGTTGAAGATCTTGGCGAGGTAGCCCCGCCCGCTGTCCGGGAGGATGACGACGACGACCGCGGACTCGGGCAGGTCCCGCGCCACACGCAGGGCCGCAACGACGGCCATGCCCGACGACCCGCCCACGAGGAGGCCCTCCTCGCGCGCAAGGCGGCGGGTCATGGCGAACGAGTCGGCGTCGCTCACGGCGAGGACATCGTCGGGGACGGCCTTGTCGTAGTTCGCGGGCCACATGTCCTCGCCGACGCCCTCGACGAAGTACGGCCGGCCGCTGCCGCCCGAGTACACCGATCCCTCGGGATCGGCGCCGATGACCTTGACCTGGCCGCCGTCGGACTCGGGCCGCTCCTTCGAGACGTCCTTGAGGTAGCGGCCCGTTCCGGTGATCGTGCCGCCCGTGCCCGCGCCGATGACGACGTGGGTGATCTTGCCGTCCGTGTCGGCCCAGATCTCGGGCCCCGTGGTCTCGTAGTGGCTCGCGGGGGCGCCGGGGTTGGAGAACTGGTCCGGCTTGAACGCGCCCGCGATCTCGCGGACGAGCCGGTCGGAGACGCCGTAGTAGGACTGGGGCGACTCGGGCGGGACCGCCGTCGGGGTCACGACGACCTCGGCGCCGTAGGCCTCGAGCACCGCGCGCTTCTCCTCGCCGACCTTGTCCGGCACGACGAAGATGCACTTGTAGCCCTTCTGCTGGCCGACGAGGGCCAGGCCAACGCCCGTGTTGCCGCTCGTCGGCTCGACGATCGTCCCGCCGGGCTCGAGCTGGCCGGAGCGCTCCGCCTCCTCGATCATCTTGAGGGCAATGCGGTCTTTGATGGAGCCGCCGGGGTTGAGGTACTCGAGCTTGACGAGGACCGTCGCCTTGATGCCCTCAGTCACCTTCTGCAGCTTGACCAGCGGCGTGTGCCCGATGAGCTCGACGACGGAGTTGGCGTATTTCACGCCCCCAACTCTATCCGCTGGGGCCGTTGCGGGGCGTCTCGCGCGAAGCCTCGCGTAGCACGATGATTTCTCCGAACCGACACTTCAGCAGGTTGACTTAATCGAACATACTTTCGAAAATAGAGGTATGTCTCTGCCTCTCCCCACGCTGCCCCCCACACCTTCTGGTGCGGGCACGCTCGAGGAGCTGCAGGAACGCATCCACGTGCTCCAGGGGCGGCGCAACCGCGAGGGCTCGTACCCCGTGCTCCCGTGCTTCGCCCCGCTCCTGCCGTCGGGCCTGCGCGGCGGCACGGCGTACTCGCTCGACGTTCCGCTCTCCGTGGCCATGGCCCTGCTCGCGGGCGCCTCGTCCGAGGGACAGTGGTGCGGAGCCGTCGGATTCCCGGACTTCGGCGCCGAGGCCGCCGCGGGCTTCGGCATCGCCCTCGACCGGCTCGTGCTCGTCCCCGATCCCGGGGAGCACTGGTTCCCCGTCGTCGCGGCCCTCGCCGACGTCCTGCCGCTCCTCCTCGCCCAGGGCCCGGGGCGCGTGGCGCCCGGCGAGGCCGCGAAGCTCGGGTCGCGGCTGCGCGAGCGGGCCGGGACGCTCCTCGTCCTCGGGCCATGGCCCCAGAGCGAGGCCGTCCTGCGGATGCGCGGCACGAGCTGGGAGGGCCTCGGCGAGGGCTATGGGCATCTCTCACGACACCGCGTGGACCTCGAGCTCACGCAGCGCGGCCTGGCCCGCAGCGCCGTCGTCGACCTCAGCGCGCCGGACGTCGTCGCGCTCCGCACGGGTGCCGCGCGCCCGGCTGCGGGGGGCTGGCCGTGAGCGGCTCCGGGAACGGCGTGACACGCGCCCTCGTCGTCTGGTTCCCGGACTGGCCGCTCGTCGCCGCCCAGCTCGCGGGCGAGCTTCCCGACCGGGTTCCCGCTGCCGTCATGGAGAAGGGGCGCGTCGCGGTGTGCTCGGCGGAGGCGAGGAACGCGGGCGTCGTCCGGGGACTCCGTCTGCGGGAGGCCCAGTCGCGCTGCCCCGCGCTCGTCGTCGCACCGGCCGACGCCGCCCGGGACGCCCGCGAGTTCGAACCCACGCTCCTCCGCTTCGACGAAGCGCTCCCAGGAGTCCAGGTGCTCCGGCCGGGGCTCTGCGCGCTGCGAGCGCGCGGCGCCGCGCGCTACTACGGGAGCGAGGAGGCCGCCGGGGGCGCGGCCCTCGAGGCGGCCTCACGGCTCGGGCTCGAGGCCCGCGCGGGGATCGCCGATTCCGTCTTCGCGGCGGAACAGGCGGCACGCAGGGCGGACGAGCTCTCTCCCCTGCTGGTGCTCGCTGCGGGCGCCTCGCCCGCATTCCTCGCGCCGCTGCCGGTGAGCGTCCTCGGCGATCCCCAGCTCGGCTCGCTGCTCATCCGCCTCGGGATCCGAACCCTCGGGGACTTCGCGGCCCTCCCACCGTCGGACGTCCGCTCGCGCTTCGGGGCTGAAGGCCTCGAAGCCCACGCGCGGGCCCAAGGGCACGACGCGCGGGCCGTGACGCCCCGAGTGCCGCCCCCGCCCCTCGATCGCGTCGCAGACTTCGAGCCCGGGCTCGACCGTGTGGACCAGATCGCCTTCGCCGTGCGGCCCACAGCCGAGGACTTCGTCGAGGGGCTGAGGCTCCAGGGGCTCGCGTGCACAGAGCTGCGCGTCCAGATCACGGACGACGCCGACCAGCGCTCCGAGCGCTGTTGGGGGCACCCGCAGCATTTCGGCGCGAACGACGTCGTGGACCGCGTCCGCTGGCAGCTCCAGTCCGGTCCCACCGATCCTCGCGCGCACGTGCCGAGGACCACCTGGCGTTCGACAGGCGACGGCCTGGCCGCTCCCGTCGTGCAGATCCGCCTCACGCCCGAACGCACCGACCAGCTCGGGCGCCGTGGGCAGGCCCTCTTCGGGGGCGTCGACGAGCGGCTCGACCACGGTCTCCGCCGTCTCCAGAGCATGCTCGGGCACGGCTCGGTGCTGCACCCGGTCGCGAGCGGGGGCCGACTCCTCGCCGAGCGCTGCCTCCTGCTCCCGTGGGGCGAGGCGCCGCCGTCGGGCACTGCGGCCCTCTCCACTCAGCCCTGGCCCGGGACGGTCCCCGAGCCGCTCCCGGCCACGGTGTTCCCCGAGCCGCTCCCCGTGGAACTCGTCGACGACGCCGGGTCCACCGTCCGCGTCGGGCCCCGGGGAGATCTCGTGGCACCGCCCACGTGGTTCCGCCCCGGCCCCCGTGAGGACCGCAGAAGGGTCCGAAGCTGGGCTGGCCCGTGGCCGCTGCGGCAGCGATGGTGGGACGCCGATCAGAGCCGCCACGCCGAGCGGTTCCAGATCCTCGACGACGACGGCGAGGCCTGGCTCCTCCTCGGCGAAGAAGGGGCCTGGCGGGCCGAGGCCCGCTACGACTGAGATATGCCCGGCCCGGACCCGCATAACCGGTGCTGCCCAGCACCGATTGAGCGGGTTCGCACCGGATAAGAGCCCAGGAGGCACGAATGGGCTGGAACAACCCGCCAATACCGTGGCAGCAGCTCCACGACATCCTTGAGGGGAAAGAGGTCACGCTCCCCACGAGCGAGGCCTCGTCCGAGCCGGCCACTGGAACTGGGGCGGGCGCCGGGAAGGCCGGCGCAGCCGCTGGAAAGGCCGGGGCGGGCAGGAAGGGCCGGTCCCAGACCCCTTCAACGGGGACCCCTCGGACCGGAGCGCCTCGAACCGGGACGCCACGGACCGGCACCGGCCGCGCCCCAGAACTGCACGACGGCGGGGACAGCCCCGCGTGGACGCGGAAGCGCGGCCCGTACATCCCGCTGCCCCTTGTCCCAGGCTCAGCAGGCACCCAAAGCTCAGCAGGCACCCCGGGCTCAGCAGGCGCCCCAGGCTCAGCAGGCGCCCCAAGCTCAGCAGGCGCCCCAAGCTCGGCAGGCGCCCCAGACTCAGCAGGCGCCCCAAGCTCAGCAGGCGCCCCAAGCTCGGCAGGCGCCCCAGACTCAGCAGGCGCCCCAGGCTCTCCCGACGCGCCAGGTGCCCCCGCCGCCGCCCCGAGCGGCGAGGCAGCATCGGGAGGCGAGCGCGCGTCGTCGTCCGTTTCGGTCCCCGAGCCAGCCCCACCCACCGTCCCGTACGCCGAACTCCATGCGCATTCGCACTACAGCTTCCTCGACGGGGCCTCGGCCCCCGAGGAACTCGTCGAGGAATCGGTCCGGCTCGGCCTCCACGCCCTCGCGATCACGGATCATGACGGCTTCTACGGCGTCGTCCGTCTCGCGGAGGCCGCGGAGGCGTATGGGCTCAAGACCGTGTTCGGCGCCGAGCTCTCCCTCGGCCTCGGCGGCCCGCAGAACGGGGTCGCGGACCCGGAAGGCGAGCATCTGCTCGTCCTCGCGCGCGGCGAGGAGGGCTATCACCGGCTCGCCGGGGCGATCACGGCCGCCCAGCTCGCGGGAGGTGCGGAAAAGGGCCGCCCCGTCTACAAGCTCGACGACCTCACGGAGCGGCTGCAGGGCCATTGCCTCGTGCTCTCGGGCTGCCGCAAAGGCGCCGTCCGGCGCGCCCTCGCGACGGGAGGGAAGGCCGCGGCTGCCCGCGCGCTCCGGGAGCTCGCGGACCGCTTCGGGTGGGACGCCGTCGTCGTCGAGCTCTTCGACCACGGCAACCCGCTCGACAGCGCGCACAACGACGCGCTCGCGTCGATCGCCGCGCGGCTCGGCCTTCCGACGGTCGCGACGAACGCCGTGCACTACGCCGAGCCCTCCCGGCATCCGCTCGCGACCGCCGTCGCCGCCGTGCGGGCGCGGAGGAGCCTCGACGAGCTCGACGGCTGGCTCCCCGCGAGCGACGGCGCTCATCTGCGCAGCGGGGCGGAAATGGCGCGGCGCTTCGCTCGCTATCCGGGCGCGGTCGAGAACACCGTGCGCTTCGCCGACGAGCTCGCGTTCCCGCTCCGGGCGGCCCGGCCGAAGCTGCCCAAGCAGAAGGTCCCGGACGGGCATACGCCCATGTCCTATCTGCGCGAGCTCGTGGACCGCGGCATCGTCGAACGCTACGGCATGCCCGGCGGTCAGTGGAGGAGCACGGCTTCCCCCGAGGAGGTCCGCCAACGGGTCGAGCAGGAGCTCGCGGTGATCGAGAAGAAGGACTTCCCCGGCTACTTCCTCATCGTCTACGAGATCGTCCAGTTCGCGAAGGGCCGAGGCATCCTGTGCCAGGGCCGCGGTTCGGCCGCCAATTCGGCCGTGTGCTACTTCCTCGGTATCACGGCCGTGGACAGCATCCGGTACAGGCTGCCGTTCGAGCGCTTCCTTTCGAGCCTGCGCGAAGAGGAGCCGGACATCGACGTCGACTTCGATTCGGATCGGCGAGAGGAGGTCATCCAGCACGTCTACGAGGTGTACGGGCGGGGGAACGCAGCGCAGGTCGCGAACGTCGTGAGCTATCGGCCCAAGAACGCCGTGCGGGACGTCGCGAAGGCCCTCGGCTACAGCCAGGGCCAGCAGGACGCGTGGTCCAAGCGGCTCGATCGATGGGACGGGCTCGCGGCCGAGGCCGCCGAGACCGGGGCCGAGGCCGAGGCGGGCGACGCCGCGAACGACGACGGCGCACGCGCCCAAGGTGCCACCGGCACCTCAGCCACGGCCCCTCCAGGCGACGACGACCGCATCCCCCCGCGCGTCGTGGCCCTCGCGCGGGAGATCCTGGGAGCGCCGCGGCACCTCGGGATCCACTCGGGCGGCATGGTGCTCACGGAACGGCCCGTGGGCGAGGTCGTGCCGATCGAGCACGCGCGCATGGAGAACCGCACGGTGCTGCAGTGGGACAAGGACGACTGCGAGTGGATGGGCCTCGTCAAGTTCGACCTCCTGGGCCTCGGCATGCTCGCGGCGCTCCAGTACTGCTTCGACCTCGTGGACGAGCATTTCGGCGAGCGCTGGCGCATCGAGGACATCCCGAAGGAAGAGCCTGCGGTCTACGACATGCTGTGCCGGGCCGACTCGGTGGGCGTGTTCCAGGTCGAGTCCCGTGCTCAGATGAGCACGCTCCCGAGGCTCCGACCGCGCAGCTTCTACGATCTCGTCGTCGAGATCGCGCTCATCCGGCCTGGACCCATCCAGGGCGGGGCCGTGCACCCGTATATCCGGCGTCGAGCGGGCGAGGAGAAGGAGGCCTATCCTCACCCGCTCCTCGAACCCGTGCTCAAGCGCACGCTCGGCGTCCCCCTGTTCCAGGAGCAGGTCATGCAGATGGCCATGGCGATCGGCGGCTGCAGCGCCGAGGACGCGGACCTGCTGCGCCGCGCGATGGGGTCCAAGCGCGGCGTCGAACGCATCGGGAGCCTGCGAGAGAAGCTCTTCGCGGGCATGGCCGCGAACGGGCTGAGCCACGACGAGGCGAGGGCGATCTACACCCAGATCGCCGCGTTCGCGGACTTCGGCTTCGCCGAGTCGCATTCGATCGCCTTCGGCGTGCTCGTGTATGCGAGCTCGTGGCTCAAGCTCCACTACCCGGGGGCGTTCCTCGCGGCGCTCCTGCGGGCGCAGCCCATGGGCTTCTACTCGCCGCAGACGCTCGTCGCGGACGCGCGCCGACACGGCGTGACCGTGCTGCGCCCGGACATCCTCCGCTCGCAGGCGGACGCGTGCCTGGAACCTCTCGCGGGCGAGGGGCCGGACGTCGTCGCCCCTTCCGGCGAGCCCCGCGGGCTCGATGCGTGCCTCAATATCTTCCAGCCCGAGGTCGGGGGCTTCGATCCGGAGGCTCCGGACGACGGCGCCGCTCACCGACGCGACGCGTCCCGCGCCGTGCGGATGGGGCTTTCGAGCGTCACGGGTATCGGGAAGGACCTCGCCGAGCGGATCGTCGCCGAGCGCGAGGCCAACGGCCCCTTCCGGGAGCTCGCCGAGCTCTCGCGGCGGACGGGCCTGAGTGCCGAGCAGCTCGAATCGCTCGCCTCGGCCGGGGCCCTCGACTCCCTCGGGCTCACGCGCCGCGAGGCCCTGTGGCGGGCCGGAGCCGCGGCGCTCGAGCGGCCGGGCCAGCTGCCGGGGACGCAGCCGTTCGTCCAGCCTCCCCTCCTGCCCGAGCTCAGCGACGAGGAGGCCGTGGCCTACGACCTGTGGGCCACGGGCGTCGCGACCGACGACCACCCCGTGCGGCACGCCCGCGAGGCGCTCGACGCCCGCGGCGTCCTGCGCATCGACTCCCTGCGCGCGGCGGAGGACGGAACCCGGATCGAGGTCGCGGGGATCGTGACGCACCGTCAGCGGCCGCAGACGGCTCAGGGCATCACGTTCATGAACCTCGAGGACGAGACGGGGATCCTCAACATCGTGTGCAGCATCGGCGTCTGGACCCGCTACCGGAGGGTGGCGCAGAGCGCGGGGGCGATGATCGTCCGCGGTCTGCTCGAGCGGTCGAAGGAAGGCGTCACGAACCTTGTCGCGGACCGGCTCGAGGCCCTGCCGCTGCGGGCGAAGACCTCGAGCCGGAATTTCCGCTAGACCTCTCGGCTACTCGGCCGCGGGCGGGGCAGCGTTCTGCCACAGGCCCAGAGTGTTGCCCTCCGTGTCCTTGAAGTAGGCAGCAAAGCCCATCTCGCCCACCGGGATCTTCGGCGAGACGGTGCTCCCGCCGAGGGACTCGATCTTGGCGAGGGCCGCATCGATGTCCTCGACGTCGACCGTGACCACGGGCGACTGCGGGAACTGCTCGTTGCGCGTGTACATGCCGCCGTTGATGGCCCCCGGCTCCGTCGGGGCACCCATCTCGTTCGACGGAGTCGTGCCGACCATCGTGTAGTCCATCCCGGGGACCGGCATGAGGTTCCAGCCGAAGGCCTCGGAGTAGAACGAGCCTGCGCGGGTCGAATCGTCTGCGGGAATCTCGAAGTGCACAACTTGTCCAGCCATGGTGTTGCCTTCCGTCGGTGGGGGGACCGAGCGTCGGATGCGCGCCCTACGGCGATTCTTCGGGGGCGCCCCAAGGGCGTCAAGGGTCTGCATCTGTGAGGTGCCGGGGAATTGTCGCCGGGCCGTGACATGATGCTCGGGTGACCTTGGCTCCCCCGTTCGCGCGCGCCGCATCGGCCGCGTCCGAAGGCGCGTCAGGGAAGCCAGACGCCGAAGACGTCTGGGAGGCCCCCGAGCACTATTCCCTCGCCGCGACGTGCTTCCCACTTCAGAGGGGCGACGGCGACCCCGCCTTCGCGGCCCACCCCGCCGGGCTATGGACGGCGTTCCGCACGCCCGAGGGCCCGGCGTCGCTCCTCCTCACGCACGCCCGGCGTGAGCTGCGGGCCCGCGCATGGGGCGAGGGGGCGGCGTCGGCCATCGAATCCGCGCCCGCGCTCCTCGGGCTCACCGACTCATGGGAGGCGTTCGACGCCGAGCCGTTCCACTCGACTCTGCCTCCCCTCGTGCGCGAGGCACGACGGCGGAACCCGGGGCTGCGCCTGCCCGCGACGGGACGCGTGACCCAGGAGCTCGTGCCCGCAATCCTCGAGCAGAAGGTCACGGGAGTCGAGGCCCGCCGAGCATATCGGTACCTCATGCGCCGCTTCGGATCGCCTGCCCCGGGGGCGGGCCGCGCCGCTCCGGCGGGCCTTGTCGTCCCGCCGTCGGCCGCGGAGTGGCTCCGCGTTCCGTCGTGGGAGTGGCACCGCGCGGGCGTCGGGCCCCAGCGCTCGGCGACGATCATGCGGGCGCTGCGCTCGGCGTCGGGCCTTGAGCGCCTGGCCGCGAAGACGGCCTCCGAGGCCTCCGCGGGCCTCCAGACCATTCCGGGCATCGGCGTGTGGACCGCCGCGGAGATCACCCAGCGAACGCACGCTGACCCGGACTCGATCTCGGTGGGCGACTACCACCTCGCAAAATTCGTGGGCTACGCGCTCACGGGCGAGCGCACGGACGACGCCGGGATGCTCCGACTCCTCGAACCATGGCGCGGGCAGCGCCAGCGCGTCGTGCGAATGCTCGGCCTTGCGGGCGTGCGGGCGCCGCGCTACGGCCCGCGCATGACGATCCAGGACCACCGAGGCCACTGAGACCAAGCCCGTGTTCCTCTGCGGCCGGATGCTAGGAGCCCCGGACCAGCTCGTAGGTGAGGAAGGCGATGCCCTCGCCGAGGATTCGGCTGTCGACAAGCCGCATTGGCTTCTTCTCGCTCGTCTCGCCGAAGAGACGGTTGCCAGCCCCGAGCACAACCGGGAAGACCTTCAGCCTCAGCTCGTCGACGAGGTCGTGCTCGAGCAGCGTGCGCAGGAGCTGGAAGCTGCCTGCGACGACGATTTCCCCTGTCAGCGTCTGCTTCAGCTTCGAGACCGCATCCACAGCATCGCCGGACAGCACGGTCGAGTTGTTCCAGGCGGGATCTCCGAGGGTGGAGGACAGGACGTACTTGGGCAAGCTGTTGAGCCTGTCCGCCAAGGCGCCGGACCGGGATGGCCATCGTGCGGCCAGCCACTCGTAGCTCCGCCGGCCGAGCAGGAAGGCCTCTGCGCCGAGCGCCTCATTGAGCGCGACCTTGGCCAGGTCCTCGTGAGCCGCTATCAGTCCGACCCAGCCTCCGCGGCTGAAGCCTTCATCGCCGGCCGGGTCCTGAATGACTCCGTCGAGCGAGACGTTCTCGCTCACGATGAGCTTTGCCATGTCCGGTTCTCCGTTCTCGTCGGTAAAGCGACGTAGCGTCGACCCTCAGCCCGCGCTCCCGTCCAGTTGTTTCGTCCCAATCGGTAGAAACCCGGCGTGTCACTGCCAAACACTGCGCGAGCGGCCCAAGAAACGGACCAGAACGTCGCGCCGCGCCCCTACCCCCGCAGCCCGAGCCGCTCGATAGCCTCCTCGCGCATCTCGACCTTCCGGACCTTCCCTGACACGGTCATGGGGAAGCTCTCGCGGATGTCCACGTACTTGGGAACCTTGTAGTGCGCGAGCCGCCCGCGGCAGAACTCGGCGACGGCAGCCGCGTCGACGAGCTCCGCGCCCGGCTTGAGGATGATGCACGCCATGAGCTCCTCGCCGTACTTCTCGTCGGGGACGCCGATCACCTGGACGTCCTGGATGCTCGGATGCTGGAAGAGGAACTCCTCGACCTCCCGGGGGTAGATGTTCTCCCCGCCGCGGATCACCATGTCCTTGATCCGGCCCTCGATCACCACGTAGCCGTCCTCGTCCATGCGCGCGAGGTCGCCCGTGTGCATCCAGCCGTCGGCGTCGATCGCCTCGGCGGTCTTGTCCGACTGGTCCCAGTAGCCCGCCATGACGGCGTAGCCGCGCGTGCACAGCTCGCCGATCTGGCCCCGCTCCAGGGTCTCCCCGGCCGCGTCGATCACCTTGATCTCGAGGTGCGGCATGGTCCGGCCGACGGTCCCGGTGCGCTGGGCGAGCGAGTCGCCGAGGCGCGTCATGGTCGAGACGGGCGAGGTCTCGGTCATCCCGTAGCAGATCGCGACATCCTCCATGTGCATGTCCGAGATGACGCGCTTCATGACCTCGATGGGACACAGCGAGCCCGCCATGACGCCCGTGCGCAGGGTGTCGAGCCGATACGACGAGAAGTCCGGGAGGGCTAGCTCGGCGATGAACATGGTCGGCACCCCGTAGAGCGAGGTTCCCCCGAAGTCCTGGACGGATTTGAGCGTCGCGGCCGGGCTGAACCCTCGGCCCGGCAGGATCGTGGCACAGCCGTGCGAGAACGCGTTGAGGTTCCCGATGACCATGCCGAAGCAGTGGTAGAACGGCACGGGAATCACCACGCGATCCTCCTCGGTGTACCCGAGCAGCTCGCCGATCGAATAGCCGTTGTTGAGGATGTTCCGGTGCGTGAGCGTCGCGCCCTTGGGGAAGCCGGTGGTCCCGGACGTGTACTGGATGTTGATGGGGTCGTCGGGCGCGAGGGCCGCCGCGCGCTCCGCGACGGACGACGCCGGGACCTCCCCCGCGCGGGCGGCGAGGGCTTCCCACGTGGTCTCCTCGCCGGACGCCGGGACCCCGGCCGCGAAGGCGCCATCCGCTGCCCGCGAGGGAGCCGGCAGGAACACGAGCTCGCGCAGGTCGGGGCACTCGGCGAGCGCCTCGCGCGCCATGCCCACGTAGTCGCTCGTGCGATCCGACGGCGCGACGACGAGCGTCCGCATGCCGTTCTGCCTCACGACGAACACGAGCTCGTGGGCGCGGTACGCGGGGTTCACGTTGACCAGAACCGCGCCGATCTTGGCCGTCGCGTATTGCAGGATCGTCCACTCGGCGCAATTCGGGCTCCAGATGCCGATCCGCTCCCCCTCTGCAAAGCCCGCGGCGAGGAATCCGCGCGCGAGCCGGTCGACGTCGTCGTCGAGCTCGCGGAACGTCCAGCGGCGGGCGGCGGAAGCATCGCCGTCGGCCGCCGCCTCGATGAGGGCATCGCGCTCGCCGAAGCGCCCGACGGCCCTCGCGAAGTTGGCCCCGATCGTCTCGTCGAGCAGCGGGACGTCGGTCTCTCCAACGGTGGACGACAGCATGGGCCCTCCCGATCCTCGTCGATCACATGTGGCAGCAGGCTAGCAACGGGGCGCGAGGCAGGGAACCCGTAGACGACGACGGCGCCGCTCCCGGACGGGGGGCGGCGCCGTCGAACGTGCTTCGGTCAGCTCTCGCGCGAGGCCTGGGCCTCGGCGACCTTGCGGTGGACGTCCTCCATGTCGAGGCCCTTGACCGCGGTGATCACCTGTTCGAGCGCCGCGGGCGGAAGGGCACCGGGCTGCGAGAAGACGAGAACCTTCTCGCGGAACGCCATGAGCGTCGGGATCGACGTGATGTTCGCCTGGGCGGCGAGCACCTGCTCGGCCTCCGTGTCGACCTTCGCGAAGACGACGTCCGGGTGCTTCTCGGACGAGGCCTCGTACGTCGGGGCGAACTGGCGACACGGGCCGCACCACGAAGCCCAGAAGTCGACAAGGACGATGTCGTTGTCCTCGATGGTCTCGGCGAACTGCTCGCCGGTGATGTTCCTGGTAGCCATGAACGAACTCCTCGGGTCTAGCAACCGGTCATATGGTCAACGGCCTCGGCCCGGGGTTCATTCCCGGGCGGCTGCGAGGTCAGACCGCTGCGGGCTCGTGCTCCGTGAGGTAGACCCTGCCGGCGACGGCGATCACGAGCGCCACGACGAGCGCGACGGCCGCGACGAAGAACGGCACCGGCGCACCGAAATCCTCGCCGAGCTTCGCCGCAATGTACGGTGCGAGCGCGCCGCCCATCCAGCGCACGAAGTTGTACCCCGCGCTCGCCACGGGCCGCGGCGAGTCGGAGACGCCCATCGCGAGCTCCGTGTACACGGTGTTGTTGACGCCCAGGAACGCGCCGGCCGCGATCACGAGGACGACGACGGCAGGCACCGAGTGCGCGGCGGCGGCGATGCCGAGGCCCACAAGGTCGAGGGCGAGGAGTGTGAGCATGGCCGCGAGGACCTTGACGTCGCCGAAGCGGGCCTGGAGCGGCGGGGCGACGAACACGGACGTGAGCGCGAGGGCGACGCCCCAGCCGAAGAAGACGGCGCCGATGCCGTAGGCGTTCATGCCGAGGATGAACGGCGTGAAGGCGAGCACCGTGAAGAAGCCGAAGTTGTAGAAGAAGGCGCTTCCCGCCGTCGTCCGCAGGCCCGCGTGGCCGAGCGCGCGGATCGGGGCGCTGAGCTTGGTCTTCTGCGCGGGGGCGGGGGTCTTGGGGAGCATCGTGATGAGCGCGATGAACGCGACAGCCATGAGCGTGGCCGTGCCGAAGAACGGCGCCCGCCACTGCCAGCCGCCGAGGAGGGCGCCGAGGAGCGGGCCGAGCGAGATGCCGAGGCCGAGCGCGGCCTCGTAGAGGATGATCGCCGTCGACGTTCCGCCCGACGCGACGCCCACAATCACCGCAAGCGCCGTCGCGACAAAGAGCGCGTTGCCGAGGCCCCAGCCCGCGCGGAAGTCCACGAGCTGCCACACGGAGTTGCTCGTGCCCGAGAGCGATGCGAACACGACGATGAGGGCGAGCCCGGCCAGGAGCGTCTTCTTGCCGCCGATGCGGGACGAGACGAAGCCCGTGACGAGCATCGCGATCGCCGTCACGAGGAAGTAGCTCGTGAAGAGGAGCGAGACCTCGCTCGGCGTCGCCTTGAGGTTGGCCGCGATCGCGGGGAGGATCGGGTCGACGAGGCCGATGCCCATGAACGCGAAGACAGCGGCTGCCGCCGTCGCCCAGACGGCCTTCGGCTGGCGGAAGAAGGAGGCCTTTTCGGCCTCGAGGGTGGTGTGGACTGCGGTCTCGGCAGTCATACGATGTTCTCCTTGAGGTTCGAGAGCGTGTGGAGGCGCTCGTTGATCTTGTCCATGACGGGCAGCGCGGCGCGGAGGGCCTCGAGCTCGTCGGGGTCGAGGCCGCTGAAGGCGGCGACCATGCGGGCCGTGCGGCGGCGGTTGGCGTCGGCGGCGGCATCGTCCCCGGCCGCGGTCCGATGGACGACGACGGCGCGTGCGTCCGTGGGGTCGGCGCGCCGTTCGACGAGCCCGGCCCGCTCGAGGCGGCCCACCTGCTCGGTGGCGGACGGGACGCGGACTCCGAGGTTCTCGGCGATCGCGCCCATCCGGAGGCCCTCGTCCGCGAGCATGTTGAGGATCGTGGTCTGCGTGGTGCTGAGCCCCGTGGCGGCGTCGAAGCGACGGGACACGAAGACGGCGAGACGGAGCGTGCGGCGATAGCGTTCCGCGAGGTCAGCGAGCTCCTGGTCGTTCATACTTAGGAATCCTAAATGTTAGGGTGCCTAAGTTCAATCTGATGAGAGGGAGATCACGGGGGATTAGGCGGAGCGGGAAGCGCATCGGGCGCCCTTCCTCGCAATTGGGCCGCGGGTCCGCGGCACCAGTGCGGGTCCGCGGCACAGTTGCGGGTCCGCGGCACAGCTGGGGGGACGCGGCACCAGTGCGGGGACGCAGAACACCCCCGGCCAGAAGACCGGGGGTGTTCCCGTGGTGCAGTTTCACAAAGTGGCAGATGAGGGATTCGAACCCCCGTAGGCAATGCCAGCTGATTTACAGTCAGCCCCCTTTGGCCGCTCGGGTAATCTGCCGAGCACACACAACGGGCCGGGCCTGAGCCTCGTTCCGCTGGGCGAGCAAGACAACCTTACAGAACATCGGGCCACCAGTCGAATCGAAGCCGACGCGCTCCACTGTTACGCCTGAGAGGACGAGTCCGAGCCCGAACCGAAGATCTCACGCTCGAGCTTGGCCTCGAACATCGCGGCCTGTTCGGGCGTGATCTGACGCAGAGAGACGGCGCGCTGGAGGTCGTCGTGGATCGCGCCGAGCCTAGCCGTCGGGGCCTGGGCCGGGGTCATGACGATGCCCGCCGCGAACGTCGCGGCGACGACCCCACCGGCGGCCGCCGCGACCCCGCCGACCACCGCCCGCGCCGTCGCCCGCGCACGCCGTGCGCCGTCGCCCGGGGTCGCCGACCCTTGGGACCTTGAGCCGTGACGTCTCGCCACCGTTCCTCCTTCGAGAGCTTCCGTCCGCTACAACGCTCTCTCCGTTCCATGCGCTCCCGCTGGGCTTCGGCTATGAGTGAACTGTGATCCAGAGCGGAGCTGCGCCGTAACGCACTAGGCTTGGGCCCAGACAAAATCGCGAGCGCCGCCGGATTCAAGCGCGCGGCATGGCAGGAGGCAGCAATGGCTGATTCGACGTTCGACGTCGTGAGCAAGGTCGACAAGCAAGAGGTCGCCAACGCTCTCAACCAGTCGCAGAAGGAAGTCGCGCAGCGGTACGACTTCAAGGGAGTCGGCGCCGAGATCGATTTCAGCGGCGAGAAGATCCTCATGAAGGCGAACTCGGAGGAGCGCGTCAAGGCGGTTCTCGACGTCTTCCAGTCGAAGCTCGTCAAGCGTGGCATCTCGCTCAAGTCGCTCGACGCAGGCGACCCGTTCGCCTCGGGCAAGGAGTACCGCATCGAGGCCTCCATCAAGGAAGGCATCTCGCAGGAGCACGCGAAGAAGATCACGAAGCTCATCCGCGACGAGGGCCCCAAGAGCGTCAAGGCCCAGATCCAGGGCGACGAACTCCGCGTCTCCTCGAAGTCGCGCGACGACCTGCAGACCACGATCGCCCTCCTCAAGGGCTTCGACGAGGCCGACCTTCAGTTCGTCAACTTCCGCTGACAATCGGCCTCAGAGCCAACCAGCCTGAGGACCGCGGCCGCCCGTCTGGGGGGCCGCGGTCCTCTGCCATAGCGGAACAGGCAGCACCCGATCGGGATCGCCACCCCGTCACCCCATCCCTACGGTGCCGGGTGCAGCGCGTCGTAGCGGGCGAAGCGCGGCTGGGCTAGCCGCAGGACGCCGACCAGCACGACGCACACGAGGGCGCCGACGACGACGGCGGTCCCCTCGCCGAGCAGCCCCGCCAGGCCGCCCGAGAACACATCGCCGAGGCGCGGCCCGCCGGCCACGACCACCGTGAATACGCCCTGAAGGCGGCCGCGCATCGCATCAGGCGTGGCGGCCTGCAGGATCGTCGAGCGGAGGGCGGCACTCACGGAATCGGCGGCCCCCGCGAGGATCATGCACGCGAGCGCGGGCACGACCCACCACGTCGCACCGCCCGGCGAAGAACGCCCGGCGCCGAGCACAACGAGGCCGAACGCGAGGATGCTCGCGCCCCACGCCACGACGGCGATCTGGACGCCCCGGCCCTGCCACCGCACGCGCCCGACGGGCCCCGAGAACAGCCCGCCGAGGAACGTCCCCGCTGCGATCGCCCCGAGGAGAGCTCCCGCCACGGCCGCTCCCCCTCCGAGCGAGAGCGCCGCGACGGCGGGAAGGAGGGAGCGCGGCATCGCGAACACCATCGCACAGAGGTCGATGAGGAACGTCATGCGGATGTTGGGGCGTGTGCCGAGGAATCGGAACCCTTCGCCGACCGAGCGGAGGCCCGCGCGCCGCACGAGGCCCTCGGGCGGGAGCGGCGGCAGCCGGAAGAGCGCCCACATGGCCACCGTGAAGCCCAGGACATCGAGGGTGTAGGTCCACCCATACCCCACGCTCGCCACGAGGGCCCCCGCAAGGAGCGGCCCAGCGGCCCCGCCGAGGCCGAACGTGATCATGTTGAGGGAGTTCGCCGCTGCGAGGAGCTCGGGCCGAATGAGCCGCGGGACAATCGCGCTCCGCGCGGGCAGGTTGATGCCCGATCCCAGCGCCTGCAACGCCACGAGGGCGTAGATGAGCGGCACGTTGTCGAGCCGGAGCCACGCCTGTAGGGCGATGAGCGCGCTCGTTCCCCACAGGAGCAAGGACGACGCGATCGCGACAAGGCGCCTGTCGTAGGCGTCGACCACGGCACCGCCATACAGGCCGGCCACAATGAGCGGCACGAGCGCGACGAGGCCCAGAAGTCCGACGTTGAAGCTGGAGTGCGTGAGGTCGTAGACCTGAAGGCTCACGGCGGTGAGCGTGAGCTGGCCGCCGAGGATGCTCAGCAGCTGGCCAGACCAGAGGCGACGGAAGTCCGGGCTCTCTTGAAGCGGGGAGATATCGGCCAGCAGACTTCGCACCGGGACAGACTACCCGGGCGTGCCAGAAGGGGTCAGCGCCCAGCCTGGCCGGCCAACGCCTCGAGCCGCGCTATGCGCTGGTCCATGGGCGGATGCGTCGAGAACATGTTCGCGAGGCCGCCCCCGCGCTTGAACGGGTTCGCGATCATGAGGTGGGACGTGTTGACGAGCGACTGATCCTGCGGGAGCGGGTACTGCCGCACCCCACCGTCGATCTTGTTGAGCGCGGAGGCCAAGGCGAGCGGGTCGCCGGTGAGGCGGGAGCCGTCCTCGTCGGCGTCGTACTCGCGGGTCCGGGAGATGGCGAGCTGGATGAGGCTCGCGGCGAACGGTGCGAAGAGCGCGAGGATGAGCAGCGCGATCGGGTTCGCGTTGCGATTGTCCCGGCTGTCGCCGCCTCCGAAGAACATCGCGAACTGGGCGATCGACGTGATGACGCCCGCGACGGCCGCCGCAATCGAGGACGTGAGGATGTCGCGGTTGTAGACGTGCATGAGCTCGTGCCCGAGCACGCCGCGGAGCTCGCGCGCGTCAAGCATCTGGAGAATCCCCTCCGTGCAGCACACAGCCGCGTGCTGGGGATTGCGCCCGGTCGCGAACGCATTGGGCGCCTGCGTCGGCGAGATGTAGATGCGCGGCATGGGCTGGTTCGCTCGCTGCGAGAGCTCGCGGACGATCTGGTACAGGCCCGGGGCCTGTTCCTCCGTGACGGGGTATGCCTGCATGGACCGGAGCGCGATCCTGTCACTGTTCCAGTAGCTGTACGCCGTCGTCGCAAGGCCGATCACGGCGAAGATCCAGATGGGCGCGGCACTGCGCGTGCCTGCGCCGATGAGCGCTCCGATACCGAGGAGCACGGCCCAGAGGACGCCGAACAAGGCGGCCGTCTTGAGTCCGTTGTGATGGTTGTGCACAGTGAACCTCCTGCTCCCTCAACGAACGAATCAGCCAGCTTGCTCCCCGGAATCCCCCGCATCTGCGAGGAAGTCGTCGACGATCCCAAGGAGGCCGGGGTCCGCGAGGATGCGGAAGTGCCCGACGACGGGCAGCACGATGTTGCGCCCGCCGTCGAGCCTCGTCGTGCGTCCGATGAGCGGGTCGACGACGGCGCCGACCGAGACGATCCGCGCATTCGCCTCGAGATTCTTCGCGAGCGAACCCATGACCGGGTGCCCCGCGTGGAACGAGCGCAGCGGCCGGGTGGGAGCGTAGCGCGAATAGCGGGCCCCCTCGAACGGCGTGGAGACCGCGAGCATGCGCGTGACGAGGCCTTCGTCCGCATAGGCGGTCATGAGCAGCTTCCCGATGAGGCCGCCCTTGCTGTGGGCGACGACGACGGCGCCGCGCACTCCGAGCGCCCGGAGCCGGTTGGCGACGGCGGCCGCGGAGTCGGGGATGGTGCGGCGGTTGTAGCCGAGCTCGGGGAGCACGATGACGCGGTGCCCGCGGGCTTCGAGCTGGCGGCGCAGGGGCGACATGAACTCCGCGGGTTCATAGATCCCCGGAATGAGGACGACGGCGGGGGCCGTCGCGCGCGCGGGGTCGCCCGCCGTCGTGCTGGCCCCCGTCATGTTGGCCGGGGCGCCGGGCATCCGCGGGGCGCCCAGCGCGGCGGCGTGTCGCGCCAGCGCGTACCAGGCGTCGCACGCGATGCCGCCGGCGACGGCGAGCGCGTTGGGCGGCGTCGCCGTCATGCGCACCACAGCGTCCATGAAGAGCTCCTTCCACGCAGAGGGGCTCAGCCCCGTTGCAGGGACTCGCGGCCCCCCCGGCGCACAGCGTAGCGAGCGCTCCTGTGCGCCGCCTGTCACACGCCCCGCACCCCCAGAGGGGGTCAACTTATTGTGACTCGGTCAAAATAAGTGCTTCAATGGGGTCATGGAACCGATGCACGGGATCGAGGACTGGTCCGCGGCCCTGCGTGAGCACGGGCGACGGGTGACTCGCCAGCGGCTCGCGGTGCTCGACGCCGTCGAACGCCACCCGCACTCCCCGGCCGATGTGGTCCTCGCCCACGCGCGGGAGGGGCTCCCCGAGCTCACGCCGCAGTCGGTGTACGTTGTGCTCGGCGACCTCACGGACCTCGGCATGCTGCGCCGCTTCGAGCCGCCGCACTCCCCCGCGCTGTACGAGACGCGCGTCGGGGACAACCATCATCACGCCATCTGCTCGAGCTGCGGGCGCGTCGAGGACGTGGAATGCGCCGTCGGCCACGCGCCCTGCCTCACGCCGAGCGACACCCACGGGATGACGATCATGATCGCGGACGTGACCTACCTCGGGATCTGCTCGGACTGCGCGGCCAAGCAGGCCCTCGGGCATTCCGCCGCTGACGAGGGAAGTCCCCTTCCTCGTCCGTGAGTCCCCCTCAAGAGGACTTCTTGGACACAAGAGGACTTCCGTCGCCTGAGGCGGCGGTCATGGCCTCTGGCTATCAGCCCGAACCCGGCCTAGACGGCGGGCTTCCCGGGGACGGTCGCGAGGAGTTGTCGGACGTCGACCCCTGCCCCAGTCTCGGCGGCCTCGCGGGCCGCGATCGTCGTCGCGAGCGTGAGCAGCCCTTCGCGCGCCGTGCACAGGGGCTCCGCCCCGTCCCGGGCCACCGCGATGAACTGCCGGAGCTGGTTCGCATAGCAATCGCTGCGCTCGATAGGCACGGTCTTGCGCAGCACAGGATCCCGCCAGTCCTCCCCCGGTCCGTGCCAGCGCAGCTCCATGGACGGAACCGCGAGGGAGGCCTTCGTGCCGCCGAACCAGAAGCTGTTCCCCGCTTCATACGGGAAGGCCATCCCCTGCCCTGACGCGACATCCCAGAACCACGAAGCCGGCGTCGAGTCCGTCATCACGAGCGTGGCGAGCGCGCCGTTCTCGAAGGACAGCACGAGCGCGAGCGTGTCCTCGACATCGAAGCCGCGCACGGAGTTCGAGGCCATGGCCTGCACCGTGGCCACGTTTCCGAAGACGTACCGGAGGCAGTCGATCTCGTGGATCAGGTTGATGAGGAAGAGACCGCCGCCTGGCTCGCGCCGCCATGCGGCCTCGAAGTAATCGTCCGGCTTCTTGGCCATCCACATTCCGTTGGCAGTGACCGGGCGTCCGAGCTCGCCTTCGGCGACGACCCTGCGGGCCGTGAGCATGTCCGGGCTGTGGCGCCGGTGGTGCCCGACGAGCACGGGCACCCCTGTGGCCTCCGAGGCCTCCGCAATGCGCGCGGCGGCCTCGATCGAGTCCGCGATCGGCTTCTCGAGCAGCACGGGAATCCCGCGCCCGATGCACTCGCGAGCCACATCCTCGTGCAGCGCGTTCGGGACTGCGATGATCGCCGCCTCGGGCCGGTGGGACTCAAGCAGCTCGACGTAGTCCGGCGACCACGCGCACCCGGCATCGTCGGCCAGGGCCCGCGAGGCGGGAGACGGGTCGGCGACGCCGACCAGCTCGGCGTCGCGGCTCGCACGGATGCGCTGGGCATGGACGGCGCCTATCGCCCCAGCCCCAATGAGAGCGGTGCGGAGCGGGGTCATGCGAAACCTCCTGACACACGGGAGCGACGCGGCCGCGCCGCAGGGTCACACGAACGCGTAGATCAGGCTTGCCACGCCGAAGCCGACCACCGAGAGCACGGTCTCGAGCACGGTCCACGTCTTGAGCGTGTCCTTGACCGACATGTTGAAGTATCTCTGGATGATCCAGAAGCCGCCGTCGTTGACGTGGCTCGCGATGATCGAGCCCGAGGAGATCGCCATGACGATGAGAGCGAGCTGGGGCTGAGAGTAGTGGCCCGCGGTGAGGCTCGGGGCGAGGATGCCGCCCGTCGTGACGATGGCAACGGTCGCCGAGCCCTGGGCGATGCGCATTCCGCAGGCGATCACGTAGGCAGAGACGATGATGGGCAGGCCCGCCGCCGCGAGCGAATCCGCGACGGCCTTGCCGACGCCGGTCGCCGCGAGGACGGCCCCGAAGAACGCCCCGGCGCCGACCACGAGGATGATCATGCCGACGGGCTTGAGCGAGGCCGAGCTGAGCTCCGAGAGCTCCCGCGCCGTCATGCCGCGGCGGATCCCGAGCAGCCACATCGAGAGGAGCACGGCGACGCTGAGCGCGATCGCCGGGTTGCCGAAGAACACGAGCGTGTCGCGGAACACACCGGCGGGAACGAAGACGTTGCCGAACGTGCCGCCGAGGATGAGGAGCATCGGCAGACCGATCGCGAGCGAGACGACCGCCATGCGCGGCTCGTGGCCCTTGGCCTCCTCGGCCTCGGGGATGACCCGATCCTCGGGAACCTCGACGGGGACCCGCTGGCCGATCCACCGGCCCCAGAGGATGCCGGACGCGAACCACGCGGGGATCCCACACGCGAGGCCCATGAGGATGATCCAACCGAGGTCAACGTGGAAGAGGCCGGCCGCAGCGACGGGGCCCGGGTGCGGGGGCAGGAAGGCATGCGTCACGGAGAGGCCCGCGAGGAGCGGAAGGGCATAGAGCGCGAGGGAGCGCCGGCCGCGCACGGCGGCGACATAGACGAGCGGCGCGAGCACGAAGATGCCGATGTCGAAGAAGACCGGGATGCCGAGCACGAAGCCTGTGATGCCCATCGCGAGCGGAGTGCCCTTCTCGCCGAAGACCTTCACGAGCCTGCCGAGCAGCACTTCCGCGCCACCCGAGCGTTCGAGGATCGCCCCGAGCACCGTCCCGAGGCCGATGATGAGGGTGATGTGGCCGAGGATCCCGGCGAAGCCCTTCTCAATAAGGGCATCGCTGCTCGCAGACGCCGAACCGACGAGAGCGCTGACGCTCACGCCGCCGACGAGGGCGACGAGGACGCCGGTGCCCACGAGCGCGATGAACGGCTCGACCTTGACCTTGATGATGAGGAATAGGAGGAGGGCTATGCCCACGGCCGCTAGAAGGAGAAGGCCGGCGGTGTCATGCCGCAGCCAGGCGAGGAACGCATCCATCAGTTGTCTCCGGTGGTGGTAGGGGTGGAGGAGAGCGCGGCAGTGAAGGCCGCGGCGCGGGCCGCGATGTCGTCCCAGGCGCCGGCCTCGACGGCGGACGGCGGGACCACCGACGTCCCGCAGCACACCGCGAGCGCGCCCGCGTCGAGGTAGCTCCGGGCGTTCGAGGCGTCGATCCCGCCCGAGGGCAGGAGCTTCACACCCGGGTAGGGGCCCTGGAGGTCCTTGAGGAATGCAGGCCCGACCTGGCGCGCGGGGAAGATCTTGACAATCGAGGATCCCAGGTCGAGCGCCTGCGCGACCTCCGACGGCGTCATGGCGCCGAGCGTCACGGGAACCCCGGCCTCGGTCGCAACCCGCGCGACGTCGGGGCGGATGCCGGGCGTCACGAGGAACTGGGCCCCGGCGTCGATCGCCGCGCGCGCCTGATCGCCGGTCAGGACCGTGCCGACGCCCACGGCGGCGCCGTGCTCGCCCGCGGTCTCGACGGCGCGTCGTACGTGGGTGAGGACGTCCGGCGTCGTGAATGTCAGCTCGAGCCCGCGGATGCCGCCCGAGGCGAGCGCGCCCGCGAGCCCGGCGACGTCGGGGATCGAGTTGGCGCGGACGACGGCGAGGGTGCGGTCCGCGGCGAGAAGCGCGATGAGCTCTTCGTCAGTCATGGGAGGGTTCCGTTCCTTCCGGGGTACGCCGGAGGGCGCGGCCTGCGCGCGCTCCGGTGGGCTGGCCGTCGCTGATCGCGGCGGTTCCGTTGACAAAGACGTGGTGGATGCCGACGGCGGGCCGGCGCGGCTCCTCGAACGTCGCGCGGTCCGCGACGGTCGCGGGGTCGAAGAGGACGAGGTCGGCGGCGAATCCCTCCCGGACGAGACCTCGGCGCACGAGCTTGAGCCGTGCGGCGGGCCGGCCGGTCAGGTGGTGGACGGTCTCCTCGAGGCTCATGAGCCCGAGCTCGCGGCAGTAATGGCCCAGGTAGCGCGGGAACGTGCCCCACGCCCGCGGGTGCGGCTTGCCGCCGACGAGCAGCCCGTCGCTTCCGCCCGTGTGGGCGCGGTGCACCATGATCGCGCGAACGTTCTCCTCGTGCCCGACGTGCTGGATGATGCCCGTCCCGCAGCGGTCCGCGACGAGGATCCCGGCGAAGACGTCGAACGGCTCACGCCCCTCGTCCGCGGCGATCGCCTCGACCGTCCGTCCGATGTAGCCCGCGAGCGCGGCGTTCTGGACGCCGCTGACCTCGATCGTGTTCCAGTCCGCGACGACGCCGTGGCAGCCGTCGGAGCCGTACACCTCGACGGTCTCGCGGATGAGGGCGCGGGTCTCAGGGTCTTCGAGCCGGGCGAGGGTCGCGTCCGTCCCGCCCGAGGAGGCCCAGCTTGGGAGGATCGCCGAGAGCGTCGTCGAGCCGGGGAGGTAGGGATAGGTGTCGAGCGTGATGTCGGCATCGGCGTCGAGCGCCTCGTCGATGAGCGCGAGGAGCTCGCCCGCGCGGCCTTTGTTCTCGGGGAAGTTCATGGTCGCGTGCGAAAGGTGCAGGGGGCAGCCCGCCTCGCGGCTCAGGCCGATCATCTCGGCGTAGGCGCCGAGCGCGTTCTTGCCGTACGAGCGGTGGTGCGGCGCGTAGAACCCGCCGAGCTCCCCGACCGTGCGGCACAGCGCTGCGAGCTCTTCCGTCGTCGCGTACATGCCGGGTGTGTAGGTCAGGCCCGAGGACATGCCGACGGCGCCTTCCTCCATCGCGGTGCGGACGACCTCCTGCATGCGGGCGACGTCCTCGGCGCTCGCGGCACGGTCCTCGAAGCCCATGACGAGGGCGCGCACGGTGCCCTGTGGCACGAGATACGCGGCGTTGACGGCGATGCGAGCGGCACCGCCGTCGGGCCCTGCGCCGCTTTCGCCCCCGGTCCCGCTCTCGGCCCCGCTTTCGCCTTCGGCCCCGCGGCCTTCCGCGCGGTCGAGCCGGTCGAGGTACTCGCCCACGGTGCGCCAGTCCCAGTCGAAGTCCTCGGGATTGTCGTTCCAGCCCGCGATCTTGACGCGGACGGCGGCGAGCGTCGCGTCGTCGACGGGCGCGTAGGAGAGCCCGTCCTGGCCGAGCAGTTCGGTGGTGACGCCCTGGCTGAGCTTCGCGAAATGGCCCGGGTTGAGAAGGAGTTGCAGGTCCGAGTGGGCGTGCATGTCGATGAAGCCGGGGCTGAGCACGAGGCCCTCGGCCTCGATGACCCGGTCGACGACGTCGCCGGCCGCGGGGAGCGTTCCCGGCTCCGCGATCGCGGCGATGACGGCGCCGTCGATCAGGACGTCCGCGCGATATCGCGGCGCGCCGGAGCCGTCGACGACGGTCGCGTTCGCAATGAGGGTCTGCATGGGAGTGCCTTTAGAAGAAGGTCCGGACGGTACCCACGACGACGGCGTCCTGCGGCGAGGCGGCCGAGTCGATGACGGGGATGAGGGTCCACTTGTCGAGCGCCGTGCACGGATGCGACAGGCCGAGCCGCACGACGTCGCCGGGGCGGACCGACTCGGCGGGATCGAAGGACATGAACGCGTGCTGGTCGTTGACGGCGGTGATCCACGCGCCGTCGAGCGTCCGCATCGCTGTGCCGAGGCCGGCGCCGATGAGCTGGGGAACAGGGAGTCCCTCATCGACGGACAGATCGCGCTTGCCGGCGTCGAGGATCGCGAGGCCCGGCTCCGGCTGGGAGACGACGCGCGCCCACGCGTGCATGGCCGAGTGGAACGCCGTCTCGGCGTCCGGATCGGTGCGCGAGAACGGCGAGATGCCGCGGTAGAAGCCGTCGTCATGGATGAGGTAGGCGCCGCTGCGAAGCACAACATCTACGCGCGGCGCCGCCCGGTGGTGCGCCCCGCCATCGGTCGCGAGGGAATCGGCCACGTCCACGCGCGGCGCCGCCCGGTGGTGCGCCCCGCCGTCGCCCGCACCGCCGTCGCCCGCGGTGCTGCACGGCGCGAGGATCTCGACGACGTCGTCGAAGTAGGCGCTGCCGCCCGCCGTCACGATGACCGAGTCCGAGCCGTACAGTCCCTCGGCGAGGAGCTTCTCATGGAGGGACCGCACGGAGGCGAGGTAGGCGCGGACGGCGGCAAGGCCGGCGTCGTCCGCGGTGTGGGCGAGCGCGCCCTCGTAGCCGCCCACGCCCACGACGCGCAGATGCGGCGCCGCGGCGGCCGCGCGGGCGACGTCGAGCGCTTCCTCGGCCGTGCGCGCGCCCGTGCGCCCGCTGGCTCCGCCGAGTTCGACGACGACGTCGAGAACTGTTCGTGCCGCTGGGCTTGCGTCTGCGAGCACGGATTCGAGGAGCTCGACCGTGCGCGTCGAGTCGACCCACGAGATGATCTCGGCTCCAGCGCGGACCTCGCCCGCGGCCCAGCGGATGGCTTGCGGGTCGGTCAGGCTGTTGGCGAGCATGAGGCGCTGGACGCCGAAGTGGCGCGCGACGCGGAGTTGCGCCGCGTTGGCTAGCGTGATGCCCCACGCGCCGAGCTCGAGCTGACGCGCCCAGAGCTGGGGCGACATCGTGGTCTTGCCGTGCGGGGCCACGAGCACGCCGTGCTCGCGGCACCACCTCGCGAAGCGCGCGAGGTTGCCCTCGAGGGCCGAGGAGTCGAGAGTGAGGAGGGGCGTCTGGAGCGCCCCAAGGGGCTCGCGTGACGCCGCGAATGCGGCGGCCGTCTGGCCGTGGAAGGCTGCGGGAACGGACTTGTGCCGCCAGTCGAGCACCTCGGAGCCGAGGGCCGCGACCGCACGGGCGTCGATCGGTGTGGGGCCGCTCGCCGTGGGGCCGGCGGTCGTGGGGGACGTCGTCACGCTGGATCCTTCCGTCAGCATCGTTGCATAATTTGCAATCATAGTTGCAAAGGGCGCGCTATCTTGTTTAGCATCGGATCGGAATCGGCGTCAAGGTTGCGCTGTTCCCCCATCGAGCCGACGAGGAGCGCAGAGTCCGGATGCTGACAGCCGTGTGCATAGGCGAGACCATGGCCATGCTGACCCCCGAAGCCGGCACGTCCCTCGAGCGCGCCGAGAGCCTTCGGCTCAGCAATGGCGGCGCCGAATCCAACGTCGCCCTGGGCCTCGCCGCGATGGGCCTTGACGTGCAGTGGATCAGCCGAGTCGGCCGGGACGGATTCGGCAGCCGCATCCTCGCGGAGCTCTCGGAGCACGGTGTCGGGGTCGCGGGCGTCGAAGTCGACGCGTCGCGGCCCACGGGCCTCTATGTCAAGGTCCCGGCGACCGACGAGGCTCCCGCCTCCGTCATCTACTACCGCCGGGGATCCGCCGCCTCGGCGATGGGTCCCGAACTGCTCGCGGATCCTCGCGTCGCCGAGCTGCTCGACCGCGCGTCGCTCATTCACGTGAGCGGCATCACGGCCGCTCTCTCCGACGATTGCCTCGCGCTCCTCGAAGCGCTCCTCACCCGGCCCCGAAGCTCAGCTCGCGTGAGCTTCGACGTCAACTGGCGGGCCCCCCTGTGGGCCGGGCGGGACTCGGGCGCCCTGCGGCGCCTCGCGAACCTCGCGGACATCGTGCTCGTCGGCCGGGACGAGGCCGAGCACGCGTTCGGGACCGGGGACGAGGCCGAGCTGCGGCGGCTCCTCCCGGGACCCGACGTCGTCGTCGTCAAGAACGAGGCCACAAGCGCGATCGCGCTCGAGCGCGGCGGGCGACGCGCGGAAGTCCCGGCCCTCGCGGTCGACGTCGTCGAGCCCGTCGGCGCGGGGGATTCCTTCGCCGCGGGGTACTTGAGCGGCGTCCTGTTCGGGCTCGGACAGCGGGAAAGCCTCCGCCGCGGCCACGTTGCCGCCGCATGCACCCTCACCGTGGGCGGGGATCGTGGGCCGCTCCCCGACGCAGCGACGCTCGAGCGCGTCCTGGGCTGCTCCGAGGACGAATGGGCGACGACGACGGTCTCCCGGGCGGGCTTTGCCATCGGCGGCGCGCGGCAGGGTGCGGCTCAGGGCGCTCGGCACGACGGCTAGGTGCCGCTATGAGCCAGAGCCTCCTCCGCGCGCTCGACCTCCTGGGCGAACTCGCAGCCGGGCCCGCGAGCCTCGACGAGCTCGCGTCCCGCGCGACCGTCCACAAGACGACCGTCATGCGCCTCCTGCACAGCCTCGAGGAGAAGCGCTTCGTGGTCCGCGACGCGCAGCAGCGCTACCGCCTCGGGCCCAAGCTCTTCGAGCTCTCCTCGCTCGCCCTCGAACAGCGCGACGTCCGCGCCGCGGCGCGGCCGCACCTCGCCAAGCTCAACGAGCTCACGGGCCACACGATCCACCTTGCGGCCTTCGAGGGCTCGGACGTGACATACATCGACAAGCTCGAATCGCGGCAGCCGGTGCGCATGTACTCGCGGATCGGGCTCACGGCGGCGCTCAACGCGGCGGCCGTGTCGAAGGTCCTCCTCGCCGACCTGCCGCCCGCGAGGCGCGAGGCCATCGCCGCATCGATCGACTACCGGAAGTTCACCGAACGCACGATCATGACGCCCGACGCCCTCCTCGCCGAGCTCGACCGCGTGGCCGCGCAAGGATGGGCCATCGACGACTCCGAGCACGAGGAATTCGTGCACTGCGTCGCGGCGCCCATCCGTGACGCGAGCGGCCACGTCGTCGCGGCGGCGTCGTGCTCCGTTCCCATGGTCCTCCTTGACCACGAGGGCCTCCTCGCCCTCGTCCCCCCGCTGACCGCCTGCACCGAGGCCATCTCACAGGACCTCGGCTGGATCAACCCCGAAAGGAACCCATCATGAGCAAGTCAATCGTCCTCACCGAGAACGCCCCGGCCCCCGCACACACCTTCTCGCAGGGCGTCAAGAAGGGGGGCCTGTTCCAGGTCTCGGGCCAGGGCCCCATGGATCCCGCGACGAACCAGTACATCGGCGAGGGCGACGTCAAGGTCCAGACTCGCCGCACACTCGAGAACGTCAAGGCGATCCTGGAGGCGGGCGGCTCCTCGGTCGAGGACGTCATGATGTTCCGCGTGTACCTCACGAAGCGCGATGACTTCCCCGCGATGAACGAGGTCTACGCCGAGTTCATCGCCGAGAACGTCCCGAGCGGGCAGCTCCCGAGCCGCACGACCGTCTTCGTCGACCTCCCGCACGAGGTCATGCTCGTCGAGATCGACGCGCTCGCCGTGACGGAGTAATCGCGCTCGACGACGTTCCTGCGCACTGAGCGCGGTCGCCGCGCTCACCAGCGAAAGGGCTCGACCGGTTCCCGGTCGGGCCCTTTCGCTGCTTGTAGGGATGTGATCGTCCCGTGGCGGCGCTCTGTGAGCGGTGATGTCCGCCCCGCCCAGGCGGGCGGCGCCGTGGACGGCGAGCTTGCCGGCTCGAGCTCGACGCATGTGCGCCGGTAGTCTGGCTGCGTGGCTCAGGTTGTCGTGTACGGGAGGCGCGGCTCGCTCGAGCAGCGCCGTTTAGCTTTGTCCGAGGCGATCCACGAGGCGATCATGGTCGCGCTGGAATACCCGCCCGAGAAGAAATTCCAGCGCTTCATCGCCCTGGATGCGTTCGATTTCATCTACCCGGATGACAGGGGCGAGGAGTACACGATCATCGAAATCTCGATGTTCGAAGGTCGAACTGACGCGGCCAAACGGGCTCTCATCGCCGAGCTCTTCGCTCGGGTTGAGGCAAAGGCCGGCGTCAGCCCCCACAGCCTAGAGATCACCATCACCGAGACGCCAAAGCTCAATTGGGGCATCCGTGGCCAAAACGCTGCCGACCTCGCGCTGAACTATCGCGTCGACGTCTAGAAGGAGAGACCGCGACCTCGTAGGCGTCGCGTCCGCAAGCGGATCCGCAATGCGGCGTGGTCGGCGAAGCGGACTGCGGTCTAGGGCTGGGATCGGTCGCCGCTTCTTTGGCGGACCGGCTGCTTTAGGCGCCCTGGCGCTTCTTCAGTGAGAAGAGGATGAACGCGGGGCAGCGGGTGAGCTGCGTGTAGCTTTGGGGGTCGATTTCCGCCATGGAGGGGAGCGGATCGGGCTCGACGATTTGTTCAACGTCGAAGCCACACGAGGCGAAGGCAGCGAGCATTGACCCGATCTCACGAAGCTGTGAGCCGCGGCGCCCCCAGAAAGGCGAGACCGCTCGCCTCCCCTGTCCGAATAGCCGATCTCTCAGAGGACCGTGGTGACCCCGATCAGCAGCAGGCAGACGGCGCCGACGACAAGGCTCGCGGCATTCCATGTCGATGATGTCAGGGATTCGTCGTCGTGGGTCGACGGGCTACGCTTCGCATCCTCCCATGCCCGGCGGATCGAGTCTCGGGCGGGGTCGGCAGCGCTTGTGGCCCTCAGCCTTTCATTGGTCGGTGTCATGACTTGGATCTGGCTCCGCTCCCCGAGATCCAGCCCCGCGCTGTAGGCGCTCCGGGGCATGGGGGCGCCCCAGCTCGAGTATCGTCTGCCACCTGCCTCTACCGACACTGTCATGCCCACTTTCAGATCGGTGATTCGGGCAAAGGGGATCCGGTGTGTCTTCAGAACATTGATCATCGTCAGGTCATCGGCGTCCACGATGATGCAAGGCCGCCACAGGACCGCAAACGCGGCCCACGCAGCCAGGCCCACCCAGTGCCCGAACCGCAGCAGTCGACTGTCGCCGCCCGAGACGATCGAGACACCGACAAAAGCACAGCACGCCACCCAGACAAAGCTCGCGGAACTGCGGCTGGACTGTGCTCGCAGCACCTTGCGCTGGCCATTCGCGCCCATTGCATCCCCCAACTCCCGAGCGGCAGGCACCGCCACCCAGATTACGAAGCAAGTGCTAAACGCATTGTCAAGAGTTCCGACGGCCTGTCATGTGACCCGGCGCCCCTTGCTCCGCAACGAAGGGGCGCGCCAGACGACTCGGCAATTCGACTCATTGGCCGCGGCGTCGGCCGAGCACCCAAGATCGTAGCGCACGGCACGGTCTCTCTCTCCCGATTCCGAAATGCGCATCACGATGACTGGTTCGCCTGCGCGATCGGGGCGCGCCAGGGGAGCCAACCTAAACGGCTATACTTTAGCGCCTTCCTTAACTAGTGTGGTCACGTGGCCCCAATCTGGAAACCGTCGACGGATAAGCACGGCATCCCCCGCGCAGAGGCGATCAGCGCAATCCTGAACGCGAGCTACACCGACGCCCTGGACGACGCAACGCCCGAGGGGTACATCAAGCTGTACATCGGCCGCCCTCACCCGCAGAGCCGCCGCGAACTCGAGATCCTGGTCCAGCACTTCGACGACGGCCGCGAGGCGATCGTGTTCCACGTAATGGAACTCGGACCTAAATACCGCAGATACCGAGAGGAGAACCCGCAATGAGCGATCAGTACTACGAAGACCTCGCCGCCCGCCTGACCGACGAGTCCATGCCGGTGAAGTCCGCTGGCCGCGTCAAGATCGGGGCGGAGGCCGCAGCCGACGGCCTCGCGTTCCTGCTGGCCGAATACGGCAGCGAGCGCGCCATCCAGAAGGCCATCCGGATGGGCCGACCCCACGTCGGGGCCGAGAAGGGCGAGAAGTCCCCCGTCGTGCGTGGCGCGATCCCCCGGGGCGAGTTCGAGCAGTTCGAGCACCTGCGCAGGGAAACAGGGCGCTCCCAGAGCGAACTCGTGCGCGAGGCCATCCACCTCCTCCTCGCCAAGCACCGGCACGCCAGCTAAGGGCCGGCCTGCGGCCGCGCCCTCATGACAGACAGGACTCTAGTCGCCAGCCTGCCGGACCTCAGGCCAGCAGCGACGTCAGCTCGGCGACGATCTCGGCCGCGGGCTGAGACCTGTGCACATGGTCGATCGAAAGACCCGCGTACCACGGCATCGCCCCGGGGTGGTCGGAGCCCCTGGCCGCCGGCATGGTGCTTCGGTTGCCGACGGACCGAGCGCCCTCGAGTGAGGTCCTGATGACGCGCACGGTTGCGGGCCAGTCGCCGTCGTCATCGAAGTGATCGGTGAGCACGGTGTCGCGGGCACTTCCGGCGATCAGCGCCGCCAAGTATTCGGGATGCACCCCCGCCTCCCGCGCGGCGAGGAATCGCGTGCCGATGCGCACCGCGTGCGCGCCCGCGTCGATCAGGTCACGAACCCGCCACGAGATCGCACCCCGCCTGCTCCGCCAGAGCGGCCTCCGCGGCGGAACCGACCTGCCACGAGACGAGCGCCCCGGCGTCGTGGCCGGCTGACACGGCCACCGCCGCGGGCTCGCCCCAGAAGAATTCGACTACCCGTGCCCCGCGTGCCTGCAGGGCTATGCCCTCGAACGTCGGAAGGTAGGGAAGCAGGAACCCCATGCCCAGTGCGCCCGCCGGATGAGACGGCAGGCCGAGCCCCATCGGCAGCATGCCGAGACCGCCTGCGCCCGCGACCGCCTGTGCCAGATCCGCGGTTCCGACGCCACCGAGGGCCGCCAGCTGCAGGGGCAGTTTGCAGCCGACGAGGTCGGTGAACGGAGTTCTCACCGCCGCATTGTGTCACGGCTGGCACCTGACGCAACGATGTTCGATCTCGCCGATCTCACGACTGCCCTCGAGGACGTCACCGGCCTGCACGTTGACGTCGTGTCCGAGGGCGGGCTGCGGCCCGGTCCCAACCCCATCCGCGACGAAGCGATTGCCCTATGACGGGTCTCGATCGGTCACGCATCGACGGCAGCCTCCGCGACCTTCTGCGGTTGAGTGACACGGCGGCCAACGCCATCGTCGCACGGGGAAAGGAGGCGTACGACGCCGACATCGCCCTGCGTCTCGCAGCCGAGTCGATCCTTCACAAGATCGGGGAAGCCGTCGCTCGGCTGCCCGGGGAATTCATCCTGGCCAACCCCCACGTCTCGTGGCGGGCCATGAAGGCAACCCGGAATCTCGTTGCGCACAACCACGACCAAGTGGACTGCGACATCCTCTGGAACGCCCTCGCCAACCGGCTGCCGCTCGAGGCTCAGCACATCCGAGAAATCCTCGAGGCCCGGCCCACGTCGCGTTGACCGCGGGCCACGCGGCGAGGATCAGCCGAGCGGCGCTCGGCTTGCCGACAGCTCGCGGATGAATGCATCGACGAGCTTCTCGAACGAAGCCGTCACGGCCGGACGGTCGCCAAAGATCACGTAGTCGTAGAGAACCCCGGTGAGCGCTGCGACGAACGTCCGCCCCAGCACCGCGGCTTCGTCGGCGGGGACGCCCTCGTGCTCAAGCCAGACCGTGAGGAAGCGGCACCACGCGAGATAGCCTGTCGCGCTGTTCCCGCGCGGCTGCGGAGCCACGACGTCCTGCACGGCGGCCTCGAACTCGAGGCGCTGGAGATGGCGTCCCCGGTGGTCGAGCGAATGCTCGAACACGGCGCGCGCCCACAGGATGAGCCCGTCTACCGAAAGACGATCCGCCCCGGGCCCATACGGGTCGAAACGAGACTCGATCCCGCGGATGATCTCGGAGACGAGCGCTTCGCGGTTCCCGAAGTGGTACACGAGAACGTAGCTGCTGATGCCGAGACCATCGGCGAGGCTGCGGAAGGTGAGGTCCGCAAGCGTCTTGTCCAAGAGGAAGTCCAGAATCTGCTCGAGCAGCTCCGACTTGCGCTCAGGCCGTGGCGGTCTAGCCATAAACCGATGTCCTCGCTTCGACCGTCACCCGCGTGATTGGCCGTGTAGTGCCTCACATTCCCCGCCTGTGATCCTACAGGGCGGTTCAGGATTCGCGGCTCGCGACGCTCACTGGATCGTTCGCGGCCACGGCAGCGCGAGCTTCCGCGAAACGATCGTTGAGGCGGGAATTCCGCTGTCCATATGCAAAATAAATCACGAGGCCCACAACAAGCCAACCGGCGAAGTAGATCCACGTCTCGACCGCCAGATTCGTCATGAGGTAGAGGCACAGGAGCGCCGAGACGATCGGGAGCACTTTCCCGAACGGGACACGGAATGAGGGCTTGAGATCCGGACGACGGCGGCGCAGCACGATCACGCCGAGGCTCACGACGACGAACGCCGAGAGAGTGCCGATGTTGATCATCTCCTCGAGCACGTCCACCTGAGTGAGGCCAGCCACCAAGGCGACAAGGACGCCGCACAGGATCTGGAGGCGGGCCGGCGTCGACCGCTTGTCCGAGGTGACCGAGAGCGCGCGGGGCAGGAGGCCATCGCGGCTCATCGCGAGCACGACGCGCGCGAAGCCCATAAGCAGGACCATGATGACCGTCGTGAGGCCCACGAGCGAGCCGAACGCGATGACCTTCGCCGCATCCGTGTTGCCTACGGCCTCGAACGCGGTCGTGAGGGTAGGCTGCTCGGCGGCCGCTAGCGTCGTGTACGGGACCATGCCCGTGAGCGCGAGCGAGACGAGGATGTAGAGGATCGTCACGGCGCCGAGGCCCGCGAAGATGCCGCGCGGGAGCGTCTTCTGGGGGTTCTTGACCTCCTCCGCGCTCGTCGCGACGACGTCGAAGCCGATGAACGCGAAGAACACGAGCGCTGCGCCCGCGAAGACGCCGAAGAGCCCATACTGGGCCGGGGCGGCACCGGTCGCGAACGCGAAGAGGGACTGCTTGAGGACGGCGGTGGCGTCCGCGGCGTGCGAGGGGACCTCCGCCGGGATGAACGGCGCGTAGTTCTCCGCCTTGAGGTACATGAAGCCCACGACGATGACGAAGAGGACGACGGCGATCTTGATGATCGTGAAAAAGTTGCCGACCCGCGCGGAGAGCTTCGTGCCGAGGACGAGCAGAACGGTGAAGATCGAAACGATGAGGAACGGCCCCCACACGAGCTCGAGTCCGCCGAGGTGGATGCTCGGCGGGATGGTGAGGCCCACGAGGGAGAAGACCTTGCTGAGGTAGAGGCCCCAGTACTTCGCGACGACCGCGGCCGCCGTGAAGAGCTCGAGGATGAGGTTCCAGCCGATGATCCACGCGAGCAGTTCGCCCATCGTGGCGTACGTGAAGACGTAGGCCGAGCCGGCGACAGGGATCGCCGTCGCGAATTCCGCGTAGCACATGATCGCGAGCGCGCATGCGATCGCGGCGACCGCGAACGAGACCGTCACGGCGGGCCCCGCGAAGTTCGCCGCCGCCTTGGCGCCGACCGAGAAGATGCCGGCGCCGACGGCGACCGCGATGCCCATGATCATGAGGTCCCACGTGCTGAGGGAGCGCTTGAGGCGCCTGCCGGGCTCGTTCGAGTCGGCGAGCGACTGCTCGATGGGCTTGGTGCGGAGGATCTTCATCGTCTACCTGAGGGTCGGGGACGGCCAAGGGCCAGAAACCCGTCGGCCAGGACAAACCCGTTAACCTTAGGTGTCCACCACATGGGACGCTCAAATCGTCTCGCTATGCGGACAGTCGGACCCGCGGGGCCCTGCGGGATGTCACCTTCCCGCAGGTAGTAGTCCCCTTATCGCTCGTGAAGTCACCGTGAAGGTGACTTCACGAGCGATAAGGGGACCTGGGTAAGCAACAAGGGCGGACTTCGCCCAGCGGCGGCTCGCTGCCTGCCGCTAGCTCGCGAACGTGGCCTTGTTCGAGACCGGAGCGCTGCCGTGCATGATCACGGCGGTTCCGCTGCCGGGAGTCACCGTCATGGTCGAGCCAAGTGGGAGGAGAACGGTCCACACCAGCTTGAGCTCCGGAATGCTCCCGCCGGAATAGTGATTCAGCTTGCACGAGACGGTTACAGGCCCCGAGCCGGTCGGACCGCTGCAGTTCCATGCCGGCGAGCTGGACGACAGCGTTCCGGGCGACGAGGGATACGTGATGGTCACGTTCACCGAGGACGAAGGCGGCGTCGAGGTCCCGGTCGGGGTCGCCGCGAGGTTGAGGATGTCGGTCTGGAACGACTCAAGAAACAGCAGCGACTCCGGCGTCTGACTCCACGAGACGAGTGCGAGGCTGTACGGGTACTGCGACGTCGGCGTCGGGCTGGGGGTGGTCGACGGCGGCGCCGAGGGAGCAGGCGCAGGCGCAGGTGCCGGGGCGGGAGCCGCGGCTGGCGCGGGAGCCGGTGCAGCCGCCACGGGAGCCGGCGCAGGCGCGGGCTCTGGGACGGGCGCGGGGGCGGGTTCCGGCGCGGGCGCGGGCTCCTCCACCGGAGCCGGAGCCGGAGCCGGAGCGGGCGCAGGCGCAGGCGCAGGTGCCGCGGCCGAGCCCGCTCCCCCACCCGACGCGGAGGAACCGGTGTCGGGAGCCGCCGCGACCGCCGAGGGGGCAGCGGGAGGGGGCTCCGGCGTCGTCGACATCACGGTGGCGAAGGCGATCCCACCGATCACGGCCGCAGCGGCGACCGCCCCGGCGATGGCGACGTTCCGCGGCCCGAGCTTGTCGAAAATCTGCCGGAGCCACGCGAGGAAGCCCACGAACAGGCCGCCGCCCACGAGCTTCCCAGCCGCGGGCACAACGAACGGAAGCGCCGTGACGAGCGGGAAGACGATGCCACGCATGCCGTGGCCCACGTCTTGGAGCTGGAGCAGCGCGGCCGTGCACCGCGGGCAGTCGTGCAGGTGCTCGCTCACCTTGGCTTCGTTGCGCGGGCTCAAGCCCTTGCGGGCGTAGGCGCCGAGCTTGTCCACGAACGCGGTGCACGCCTCGTCGACCGCGGACGCGGAGACGTGGGCCTGGAGGTACGCCTGCCGGAGGCCCTCGCGAGCGCGAAGGGCGAGCGCCGAGACCGCATTGGGCGAGAGCCCGAGGAGCGGCGCGACCGCGGCGGGCTGCATGCCGTCCACCTCGGTATACCAGAGCACGGCCTGCCAGCGTTCGGGGAGCGATCGGAAGGCGGAGGCCACGGTATCCGACTCGAAGCCGGCGAGCACGGGGTCGTCGTACGGCTGCTCGCCCTCGTAGCGCTCCATCTCGTCGCTGAGGGTCTGGCGGTTGGCCTTGATGTTCCCCCGCGCGGCGAGGCGCGAAATGGACGTGAAGAGGTAGGCCCGGAAGAAGGCGTCCGGGCCTGAGCCGCTCCGGAGGGCCGTGAGGACGTTCGCGAACCCCTCGGCGGCGAGGTCCTCGGCGTCGCTCGCATTGCGCGCGTAGCGGCGCGCGAGGCCGACGGCGGCGGAGTGGTGGCGCTCGAAGAGGCGCGCGTAGGCTTCGGTGTCCCCGGCGCGGACCTCAGCGATCAGCTGGGCGTCGCTCGGGGCAGCAGGTGCCGCGGTTGCGGGATCGGCACTTGCGGTCATGGATTGTTCCTTCCCGCTGTTGACGGTCACGCTTACGTGAGTCCCAGGCATCGATTCTATGACGCGAGTTTCCGAACGAATATCGCGTCATAGGTGCAAGGTTCCCGCCTCTCAGCACATATGACCCACCTTGTGACACCGGGGAGTCGGCCGAAGGGACACGACCAGCTCCTCCGTTCTTGGCGTCACGACGCGCTCTCTGGTTCGTGGCGCGTTGCGAGCGACTGGCTGTGTCCCGAGGTGCTCGATCTGGTCCGCTCCGCGTCCCGGTCGACGTCGTCGGCGTGCCTCGAGCCTTCTGTGCGGGCCCTCGGGCGGGCCCGCGCGGAGCACGGCGTTGGCCCTGCTGAGGCCGTCATGGACCTCTTCGCGTTCTTCGGCGCGCTTGGCATGGCCGCGCCAGCGCAGCTCGTCGCGGCGTTCGCCGAGACGTGGGCCGAGTTCGCGGACGGCTGCGGTCCCGGCATCTCATGCGTTGATCCCGCCACGGGCCTCTCGACGTGGGCCCACTTCCGCGCCCGCATCTACGAACTTTATTCAGAAAAGGGGACGGAGGACGACGGCGATGCCGCGTGCGCGCGACTCGTCGCCGTCCTGCGACTCCCCGAGGGGACGGCAAGCGTCGCATCGCTCCCGTGGGAGGTGCAGGTGACGCTCGGGCGCGAGGTCCTCGATGCGTTCGCCGGATCGGCAGCGGTCCTGAGCCACACGGGCGCAACGATCGCGTCGCTCATGCCCCGTGCGAAAGGCGCGTTCTCACGGCTGCACGACGCCGCGGCACGCCTCGATCGGCTCTTCCACCCCGAGAAGGGCCACGGCTGCCGACTCGACGTCGAGCCACTGCCTGCGACCGCCGACGGGGTCGCGCTCCTGCTCGAGAGCCTCCGCCGCTAGAACCTCGCCCGTTCAGAGGTCACCTCCCGCAGGTCCTCGCCCGTTCAGAGGTCACCTCCCGCGGGTTCAACCCACGGGAGGTGACCCCCAAACGACCCCGCACCCACCGTAGGTGACCCCCAAACGACCCCGCACCCACCGTAGGTGACCCCCAAACGACCCCGCACCCACCGTAGGTGACCCCCAAACGACGCGCCACCCACCGTAGGTGACCCCCAAACGGTGGGGCTCAGCGCTTGTGCTTGCGGGAGATACGCACCATTTCGTCGCGCGGCACGACCTTGACCCGCTCGCGCTCGACGGGCGCGCCCTGTTCCGCGGATTCCGCCGTGAACTTCTCGCCGAGCGACTTCTCGTGGGCGTCGAGCTCGTTCCAGCCCTCCCACGTCGTGAACTCGACCCCGCGCTCCTCGAGGAGCCTCATGATCGCGTGCTCGTCGGGGTTCTGGGCCGGCGGGAGCGTGTCGCGGTCTTCGAGGAGGCACCCGATCGTCTCGAGCGCGTCACCCTTGGTGTGGCCGATGAGGCCCACGGGGCCACGCTTGATCCAACCCGTCGTGTAGACGCCCGGCACGGGCGCGCCTTCCTCGTCGAGGACGCGGCCGCCGTCGTTCGGGATGACGCCGCGGTGCGCGTCGAACTCGAGCTCGGCGAGCTCGGAACCGTGGTAGCCGATCGCGCGGTAGACGGCCTGGACGGGGTAGTCCTCGAACTCGCCGGTGCCGCGCACGTTGCCCGTGCCGTCGAGCTCCATGCGCTCGAAGCGGATGCCGGCAACCTTGCCCCGGGCCTCCGGGGCGTCGTAGATCTCGACGGGGCTGTGCAGGAAGTGCAGGTGCAGACGGCGGGACGCGCCCGTGTCCTGGTCCTCCGCGATCCAGTTCGCGAGCGTGTTGACCATCGTCTTGACCTGGTTGTTCGTTCGGATCGCCTCATCCGAGGCCTCGTCGAACTCGAAGTCCTCGGGGTACAGCACGATGTCGACGTCGCGCGAGTGCGAGAGCTCGCGGAGCTCGAGCGGCGTGAACTTCACCTGTGCGGGGCCGCGGCGCCCGAAGACGTGGACGTCCGTGACCGGGCTGCCCTTGAGGACGCGGTACACGTTGTCGGGGATCTCGGTGACGAGAAGGTCGTCGGCGTGCTTGGACAGCATCCGGGCGACGTCGAGGGCGACGTTGCCGTTGCCGATGACCGCGACTTCCTTCGCGTCGAGCGGCCAGTCGCGCGCGACGTCCGGGTGGCCGTCGTACCACGACACGAAGTCCGCGCCGCCGAACGAGCCCTCGAGGTCTGAACCCGGGATGTCGAGCTTCGCGTCCTTGATCGCGCCCGTCGCGAAAATGACGGCGTCGTAGAAGTGGCGGAAGTCGCTCAGCGTGACGTCGCGCCCATACGTGACGTTGCCGATGAAGCGGATGTCGCCGCGGTCGAGCACCTTGTGGAGCGCGTTGACGATGCCCTTGATGCGTGGGTGATCCGGGGCCACCCCGTAGCGGATGAGCCCGTACGGCGCGGGGTACTGGTCGAAGAGGTCGATGCTGACCTCGAAATCTCCGTCCTTGACCTCGTTCGACTTGGTCAGGATGTCTGCCGCGTAGACCCCGGCGGGCCCGGCGCCGATGATGGCGACGCGCAGCGGTCGTGCAGCAGGGGCGTTGGTCACGGGATGATCCTTCCGGCAGCTCCGCGCGCTGAATCAGCACGCAACCTCATATTGTAGTTCGCGTGCAGAGTTCGACGCTCTTGGGACTCGGGCCCGGCGTCGTCGTCGCCGTCGTCCTCCTGACCGCGCTCGCCGCCGCCGTCCACCGCGGGGCGCTCGACGGCGGGTGGCGGCCGCCCGTCACGGCGAGCCTTCGCGCCGTGGGCCAGCTCGCCGTCGTCGCCCTCCTCGTCTCCCAGCTCGGGAAAAGCCCGTGGCTCGCACTCCTGTTCACGCTCGCGATGTTCGCCGTCGCCGTCGTCACGGCGGGTCGCCGCGCCGACCGCACGCGCTGGTGGTGGGCCGCCGCACCGATCGCGGCGGGGGTCGCGCCGGCCGTGCTCATCCTGCTCGCGACGGGCGTCCTGCCGTTCGACGGGCTCGCGCTCATCGCGCTCATCGGCCAGCAGGTCGGCGGAGCGATGACGACGACGAGCCTCGCCGCCCGTCGCGTCCTCGCCGAGCTCGAGCTGCGGCGCGGCGAGGTCGAGGCCGCCGTCGCCCTCGGCTTCGAATGGCGTCCCGCTCGCCTCCTCGTGGCACGCCACACGGCACGCGAGGCGCTCATCCCCTCCCTGGACCAGACGCGCACGGTCGGAACGGTCACCCTGCCGGGTGCCTTCGTAGGGATGGTGCTCGGCGGGGCGAGCCCGGTCGACGCCGCGATCGTCCAGCTCGTCGTGCTCGTCTCGCTCGTCGCGGTCTCGGCGATCGCGGCAGCCGTCGCGCTCCGCCTGTGCGCGTCCGGGCGCTGGGCCCACCGGACCGCCTGAGCTTCTGGAAGACGAGGGCCCTGGAATACCTGACAGGGGCATTCCCGTTGTACGGTCGTGACCGTGAAGCCCGACGCCCCCTCCGATCCGACAACGGCCCCACCAGCCGGCCCGAGCGCCGAGGGGCCGAACCGCGCGGCCTCGTCGGCGACCGCCGGCCTGCTCTACGGGATCGGGGCCTATGGGCTGTGGGGGCTGCTTCCGCTGTACTTCATGACGCTCGTGCCGGCAGGACCGGTGGAGATCGTTTCGGACCGGGTCGTGTTCTCCGTCGTCGTGTGCCTCGTGCTCATCGCCGCGACACGCTCGTGGGGCGCGCTCGGGGCGGCTCTCCGCTCGGGCCGGACGTTCGGCGCCCTCTCGCTCGCGGCCGCCCTCATTGCCGTCAACTGGCTCACGTACACGTATGGCGTCCTGAGCGGGCAGGCCATCGAGGCCTCGCTGGGGTACTTCATCAACCCGCTCGTGAGCGTGCTTCTCGGCGTGCTCGTGCTGAAGGAACGCCTCCGGCCGCTCCAATGGGCGGCCGTCGCGATCGGCTTCGTCGCCGTCCTCGTACTCGCGCTCGCGTACGGCCGGATGCCGTGGATCGCCCTCATCCTCGCGTTCAGCTTCGGCTTCTACGGGCTCGTCAAGAACCGCGTCGGGGCGACGGTCACGGCGGTCACGAGCCTCACGGTCGAGACCGTCGTGCTCGCGCCGGTCGCCCTCGCGGCGATCGGCTGGCTCGCGGCCGCGGGATCCCTCACGCTGTTCGGCCACGGCGCGGGCCATTTCGGACTGCTCGCGGCGAGCGGCGTCGTCACGGCCGTTCCGCTGCTCTTCTTCGGCGCGGCAGCCCGGCGCCTGCCGATGACGACGATCGGCCTGCTGCAGTACATGGCGCCGCTGCTCCAGTTCATCCTCGCGACGACCGTGCTCGGCGAGCACATGGGCCCCGAGCGGTGGGTCGGCTTCGGGATCGTGTGGCTCGCGCTCGTCGTGCTCACGGCGGACATGCTGCTCGCAACGAGCCGCCGCCGCACGGCCCTCCGCGCGGCGCAGGCGCGCGCCGAGGCGGCTTCCGCCGCGGCGTAGGCCCAGGCGCGAGGGCCACGGCGCGAGAGCCACGGCAGCGCGGGCGTGTAGGCGCGGGCGCGAGGGCCGCGGCGGCGTGGGCGCGGGCGCGAGGGCCACGGCAGCGTGGGCCCCGTTCGGCGGTTGGCCTTGGCCGGCTTCCCGCGCGCGTCCCGCAACCGCTCGCGCTCCTTCCCGCGCGCATCCCGCAACCGCTCGTGCTCCTTCCTGCGGGCCTCGCGCAGCCGCTTCTCCGCCTCGCGCCACATGACCGCCTCGCGGTTCGGCCACGGGCAAGCGGCACAGCCGTCCCTGAGCGGCATAACCGTCCCTTGCGCCGCGGACCAGGGGACGGTTATGCCGCCAACCGACGGTTATGGCCTTATCCGACGGTCATGCTGCCACGGAGGCCGGGAGGACGGGAGCCAGCGAGCCGCCGGGCCCGTTCGAACGCGGCGAGAACCTTGGCCGGGATCGCGCCGGGAATCGATAGATCGGCCCACCTGGCGCGGACGAGGGTCCAGCCCTCGTCGACGATCGCATTCTCCCGCCTCCGCTCTGCCCGAAGTGCAACATCGGTCGGGCGATAGTCGAAGTATTTGGCCTCGCCGTCGAACTCGAGGATCACGAGCACATCGGGCCAGGCGAAGTCGGCCCGGAAGCGGCCCTCCCCGGTGGAAATCTCGAACTGAAGTTCAGGCGCGGGGAGGCCCGCGGCCAGGAGTGCCAACCGGGTGCGGGTTTCTCCGGGCGACTCCGACCGACCGTCGAGCAGGCCAACGAGCCGCTCGACGCGGCGGGCGCCTCGGATGGCGCCGGTACGGTCAGCCGCGGCGCGGATGCCGTCGAGGCTCGCTCCGAGCCGTAGCGCGTGATCGCCCACGACCGCCGCCCGCTCGATGTCGAGCGACCTCGCGCAGTCTGCCACCGTGCGGTCGAGGGACGTGGCCCGGGCGATCTGCCCCCATCCGAGCGGGACCTCGACGACGTCGTCGTCCCCCACAGCGAACCGATGGGGAGCCACGTCTCCGCCGTGGCTCGCGCGGGACACCGAATACGGCACGGTGACATGGATCGCCGGACCGCTCTCCCACGTTGAGCACCCCAGCAGCCGCGCCGCCGAGACGTGGCTGTAGACGGACGAGCCGCCTGTCGCGAGCCAATGCGCCTCGACGCGCAACTGGTCGCGCTCCCACGGGGCCAGCGATTGCCAAAGAGGCCGGCGAACGTAGACACCCCGCCGGATGCGGACCAGGATCCGGTCCCGCACGGCCGCGGCCAGCGCGCGGCTGTCGAGGCCGGCGACTCTGAGCTGTTCCGAGGAGGCCACTCGAAGCGCGGGCCATCGTGTGTCAAGCAATGTCGTGAGCTCGTGGGATGCCATGAGCGCAGTCTCGCCCATCAGATGCTCTCCATGCGCGGCCCAACGGCGCTATGTGGATAACGTCCGGAGGGGCCACACGCATGCGCTCTCGCGGGGCAACCCGCCTCCGCCGGGATAACCGTCTCTGAGCGCCATAACCGTCCCTTGCGTCGCGAAATAAGGGACGGTTATGCCGCGCACCGACGGTCATGCCGCGCACAGACGGTCATGCGGCGGAGGGGACGGCTATGCCGCTCACGAACCGTCACTCCCGTACGCGCCGTGAAAGAAGGCCGCCCCCATACCCTTGAAGATCCGGCGCGTGAGCCACCGGTGCACGGCGAGGTAGGCCACGAGAACCGCAGAGCCAAGCGTCGCGACAAGGGCCGTCGGCCCCCCAGCCACGAAGGCGACGACCGCCGCAAGGGTCCCAGCCACGATCGCGTTGAAACAGGCGAGGAAGAACACTGTGCTCGAATAGGCCTGCACGAACGTCGGGCGCCGCATTCCGAGCGTGTAGGTCGCCGAAACTCCCGGAAAGTCGTCGCGCGCGGACGTGACGAAGTGATCGAGGACGGCCGGCTCAATTTCGGCGTACGCGCCCCGCAGGCGATTCATCCCGACGACGAGCCGAAAATCCTCGAAGCTTCCGAGGGCAACGCGGAGCAGCGTGAGCGTTCCGAGGATGAGCAGCGCCGAGGAGAGCCCCACCGCCATGACCCAGAACCCCGGTCCGAAGCCGGTGGCCTGCCCGACGAGGGCGAGCACCACGAGCGCGGCCGACGAGATGGTGAGGTGGATCGAGATGCGGCTCATGAGCTCGTTCCACAGCATGCTGCGCGTCGCGAGGAGGCTCCAATGTTCGGTCGCGAGAATTTGGACGACGACGGCGGGCGGCGCGCCGCGCGGGGGCGGTCCATCCGCTTCGCCCACCCCCCGGCCGTCCGGGGGCGCCTCAGCCACGCCTTCCGCCCGCGCAGCGTCGTCGGGGAACGCCCGAGGCGGCAGCGCGTGAAACTCGGCGCTCACGCGGAGCCGCCAGCCGTCGTCGTCCGCTCTGCGACCACGGCGAACTCGCCCAGCGCGCCACTCCGCGGGACGTACGCGAAATCCATGCGACCATGATGCTGCTCTATGCGGAGCTTGCCCAGATCCTGGGTCTCCCCCATGAGCGGGCCCGCCTCAGCCGAGCGGACGGGACTCGGCGCCCTCGTATTCGAGCGGGACCACGACGAGCGGAACGGGCAACGCGCGCAGGATCTTGTTGGCCGTCGAGCCGATGAAGATTCGACGCTTCTGCGCAAGCCGGCTCGAGCCGATGATCACGAGCTCGCCGTCGCGCCAGTCGAGGCTGTCGACGGCGGCCTCGAGGGTCCGGCCGTGCGCGACGGCGACGCTCGCCTCATGCCCGCGCGGCAGGCGGTGCGCCGCGCTTTCGAGGACAGTGTTCGCGTGCCGGTGCGCCGCGTTGATGTTCTCGCCGTGCTCGCCGCGTTCGTCCAGTTCGACGAGGGAGACGAAGCGAAGCGGCACATTGCGTCGGCTCGCCGCGACAAGGGCGACGTCGACGGCGGCGTCCGCGCCGGGGCGGCGGCCGATGAAGGCCGTGAGCCGCTCGATGGGCGCGGTGCGGTGATAGCCGCGGGGGGCGAGGGCGACGGGAATCGGCGACGCGTGCAGGAGCGAATTCGCAACGCTTCCCACGGTGTAGCGCTTGAAGAGTCCATTGCTCGCGGCCCCGACGATGATGAGGGCGGCCTCGAACTCGACGGCGGCTTCGATAAGGACCGCCGCGAACGAGCTGCCCTGGCGCACATGGAATTCGGCCGAGACATCGTGCGGGACCATGCCGAGCGCCGTCCGCTGGGCCGTGAGGACCTGCTGTTCCTCCGCGTTGACACGGGCCCCTTCTGGGTTCGCCGCGACGTACGGGGCGTTCTCGCCGAGCACGAGCATGAGTTCGAGCTTGGCGCCCTGGGCTCGGGCGATCGCGATGCCAAGGGCGACGGCGTCCGCGCCGCGCTCATCTGGCTGGTAGCCCACGACGTACCGCATGTGCAGACTCTACGACACCGGCGCGCCCTTGGTGAGGGCGCGCCGGTGTCGGGTCCGTGCGCGGACGTCAGGAGTTGGCGCGGATAGCTGCCTCGAGGACGTCGAGACCGTCGGCCAGGAGCTCGTCGCCGATCACGAGCGGCGGGAGCAGCCGGATCACGTTGCCGTACGTGCCACACGTGAGGATGATGACGCCCTCCTTGAGGCAGTAGTCGGCGATCTTCTTCGTGACCTCGGCGTCCGGCTGCTTCGTCGTCGTCGCGCTGCCGGCCTTGACGAACTCGATCGCGAGCATGCCGCCGCGGCCGCGGATGTCGCCGATGATGCCGTCGCCGAGCTCGTCGCGGAGCGCGCCGAGGCGGCCCTTGACGATCGCCTCGATCTCGCGGGCGCGGCCGCGGAGGTCCTGCGTCTCCATCGTCTCGATCGCGGCGATGGCCGCTGCGCACGCGACCGGGTTTCCGCCGTACGTGCCGCCGAGGCCGCCGCCGTGGACGGCGTCGAGCAGCTCCGCGCGTCCCGTGACCGCGGAGAGCGGCAGGCCGCCCGCGATGCCCTTCGCCGTCGTGATGAGGTCCGGAACGACGCCCTCGTGCTGGACCGCGAACCACTCGCCCGTGCGGCAGAAGCCGGACTGGATCTCGTCGGCGATGAAGACGATCCCGTTCTCCTTCGCGAACTCGGCGATGCGCGGAAGGAAGCCGTCGGCCGGGACGATGAAGCCGCCCTCGCCCTGCACCGGCTCGATGATGATCGCCGCGACCTGGTCGGATCCGATCTGCTTCTGGATCGCCAGGATCGCGCGCTCGGCGGCCTCCTTGCCCGTGATCTGGGCGTTCTCCTCGCGGAACGGGTAGCTCATCGGCACGCGGTAGATCTCGCTCGCGAACGGGCCGAAGCCGTACTTGTACGGCATGGCCTTCGCAGTGAGGCCCATCGTGAGGTTCGTGCGGCCATGGTAGGCGTGGTCGAACGCGACGACGGCGTTGCGGCCCGTCGCGACGCGCGCGATCTTGACCGCGTTCTCGACCGCCTCGGCGCCCGAGTTGAACAGGACGGTGCGCTTCTCGTGCTCGCCCGGCGTGAGCTGGTTGAGCTTCTCGGCGACGGCGACGTAGCCCTCGTACGGGGAGACCATGAAGCACGTGTGCGTGAAGTGCTCGACCTGCTCCTTGACGGCGCCGACGACGGCTGCGTCCGAGGCGCCCACGGTCGTCACCGCGATGCCCGAGCCGAAGTCGATGAACGAGTTGCCGTCGACGTCGTGGATGACGCCGCCGTCGGCGTCCGCGACGTAGACCGGAACGGTCGAGGCGACGCCCTTCGCGACGCTCGCGGCGCGGCGGGCGGCGAGCTCGAGAGACTTGGGGCCGGGGAAGTCCTTGAGGACCTGGCGCTTCTGCTCGAGGCGGTACGTGATGTCCATGGGTGTTGGTTCTCCTTTCTAGGGCGCCAAAGGCGTGTGCCCGGCGCTGCGCGTGTGCCGGAGGGGCTCGAGCTCACGCGTCGAGGTTGCTCATGACGTGCTTGACGCGCGTGTAGTCCTCGACCGAATACATCGAGAGGTCCTTGCCGTAGCCGGACTGCTTGAAGCCTCCGTGCGGCATCTCCGCGGTGAGCAGGATGTGGGTGTTGATCCAGACGGCCCCGAAGTCGAGGTCGCGGGCGAGCCGCATCGCACGGCCGTGGTTCGACGTCCACACGCTCGAGGCGAGCGCGTACTCAACGTCGTTCGCGAGCTGGACGGCCTCGGCCTCGGTTGCGAACTTCTGGACCGTGGCGACGGGCCCGAACGTCTCCTTCTGGACGACGTCGTCGTCCTGGTGGACGCCCGTGATGATCGTGGGCTCGAAGAAGAAGCCCTTCTCCCCCGCGCGGTGTCCGCCGGTTTCGACGGTCGCGTACTGCGGGAGCGACTCGATCACGTGGTTGACGGCGTTGAAGTGGTTCACGTTGTTGAGCGGGCCGAAGTAGTTCTCTTCGTCGTTCGCGTGGCCGGTCTCGAGCGTCTTCGTGTGCTCGACCATGAGGCGGACGAACTCGTCGTGGGCCTGCTCCTCCACGAGGACGCGCGTGATCGCCGTGCAGTCCTGGCCCGCGTTGAAGAACGCGAACTCCGCGATCGCCGCGGCGGACTTCTTGAGGTCGGCGTCTGCGAAGACGACGGCGGGGGCCTTGCCGCCGAGCTCGAGGTGCGAGCGCTTGAGGCCCTTCGCGGCGCCGGTCGCGACGGCGATGCCGGCGCGGACCGAGCCCGTGATCGAGACGAGGCCCGGAATCGGATGCCCGACCATGAGCGAGCCCGTCACTGCGTTCCCGAGGACGACGTTGACGACGCCGGCCGGGAAGATGTCCTTGATGAGGCGGGCGAGGACGAGGGTCGATTCGGGCGTCGTGTCCGAAGGCTTGAGGACAACCGTGTTGCCGGCCGCGAGCGCGGGGCCGATCTTCCAGATCGCCATGAGGAACGGGTAGTTCCACGGGGCGACCTGCGCGACGACGCCGATCGGCTCGCGGCGCACGAACGACGTGTGGCCCTCGAAGTACTCGCCGGCCGACTTCCCCTCGAGCAGGCGCGCGGCGCCCGCGAAGAAACGGAGCTGGTCGGCGCCGGCCGCGACTTCCTCAGAGGCGATGAGCGAGCGGACCTGGCCCGTGTTGCGGTGCTGAGCCTCGACGAGCTCGTCGCTTGCCGCCTCGATCGCGTCCGCGAGCTTGAGGAGGAGGCGCTGCCGCTCGCCCGGCGTCACGTGCTTCCACGTCGCGAAGGCGGATTCGGCGGCGGCCATCGCGGCGTCGACGTCGTCGAGCACGGAGATCGGTGCCTTCGCGACGACCTCGCCGTTCGTCGGGTTGACGACGTCGAGGACCTCGGCACCGACGGGGGTCACGAACTCGCCGTCGATGAAGTTCTGCAGGGTCTGGACCACGGTGTCATTTCCTTGTTGGCTGGGTGAGCTAGTCTGTCCGGCCATTCGGCCCTCCACGAGACTAGGCGACCCACGCCACAACCAGTATGGCCGAATGCACTGGGCCAGGAATGACTTATCGTGCGATCGACTAACGCGTTCAATCTATAATCCACGCATGGCTCTCACCCTCTCCGCGCTGCTCAATGCCCCTGGCCTCGGGCTCTCTCTCGCGGGCTCCGCGACCTCGACACTCGGCCGCGAGATCGCGTGGGTCGCGGTCACCGAACAGGAAAACCCTGCGACGTTCCTCAGCGGCGGCGAGCTCGTCCTTACGACCGGCGTGCGCCAGCGGACTGCGGAGGAGCAGCGGCGGTTCGTCCGCATCCTGCAGCGGTCGGGCGCCGTCGGGATCGGCTTCGGTGTGGGGCTCGGGCACGAGGTCGTCCCTCCCGCACTCGTAGCGGAGGCCAACCGCTGGGGGCTGCCCGTCATCGAGGTCCCGTATCAGACGCCCTTCATCGCGCTCGGGAAGCTCGTGGCGGACTCCCACTCGGCGGACCACTTCGCGAAGCTCGAGAAGCTCATCGCCGACCACCAGGTCCTGGCCCGATCCCTTCTCACTGGCGGCGGCCTCCCCGAGCTGCTCAAGCACCTCGGGGAAATGCTCGGCACCGAGCTCGTCCTCACGCAGTTCACCGCTGAGCTGTACTCGAGCAGCAAGGACGCCGGAGCCCCGACGATGGACCGCTGGGTCCCGTTCCCCGTGCCGACCGGCCGCCGCGACGCGTGCACCTTGTGGGCCAAGAAGCCGTTCGACGATTCGGGGATCGTCGGCTACGCCCAGAACCTCATCAGCATCGAGCTCAACAACCTCACGAAGCAGCGTCAGGCCCAGCGAGCGCTCGCAGGGCAGGTGATGGCCGACGTCGTCCGCGGCGCCCTGGACACCGACGAGGCGTCCCGCCGCCTCGCTGGGGTGGGCGTCAATTCGACGAAGCGCAACGTCGTGCTGCTCGCCGAATCGGCGGCGCACCACAAGAATCTCCGCGGCACGACGCTGCCCGCAGCGATCGACGGCGCCGTGAGCGCGATCGTGGACCACGACCTGGTGGTCGTCATCGAGGACGACGGCGGCCGCGCCCCCAAGCTCGCACGGAACCTGGCGGACCATCTGGTCGAGGCTGGCATCCACGCGACGATCGGGATCGGCGGCAGCTACACGAAGCCCAACGGGCTCCGCTGGAGCTACTTCGAGGCCAAGGAGGCTGCCGCACGGGGGCTTGAGGTCAACGAACCCGAGCGCCTGAGCCTGACCTCGCTCCTCCTCTCGAGCGAGGACGTCCCGCTCGCGGACATGGCCGGGGAGGCCATCGGGCCGCTCGTCCGCTTCGACAAACAGCACGGCTCCGAGCTCGTCCACACGCTCGAGGCGTACCTCAACCTCAACGGATCGGTCGCGGCGGTTGCCGACGAGCTGAACCTGCACCGGAACACCGTGCGGTACCGGCTCGCGCAGATCGCCGAGCTCACGGGCTACGATCCGGCCGTGACTGCCGACAGGGTCCAGCTGTTCCTGGCCATCGCGGTCCGGCGCGTCGCGAAATCCTAATCCAGGGGTCACCTTCCGCGGGTTCCGCTCCACCCAGGGGTCACCTTCCGCGGGTTCCGCTCCACCCAGGGGTCACCTTCCGCCGGTGACCCGCGACACATGCGTGCCCGGACAGACAAGCGTCATGCACTCAACGACATGTCCCCCGCCTCCCGTGCGATGGAAACTGCATCACATCGCATCAACGGCACCCTGCAAGAGCGGGTGACGAACGACGCCGCATCCCCCTGAAAAGCGGCAATCGAGAGGCAGATATTCGATGAATCGACGCGTGATCGGCGTCGCGGCTCTCGCCGCGGCAGCCCTGGTGCTGAGCGGCTGCGGCGGAGCGAGCAGCAGCAGCTCCTCGAACTCCCCCATCGTCGTGGGCTCGATCAACACCCGCAGCGGTCCGGCAACGTTCCCCGAGGCGAGCCAGGCCGCCGCCGCGGTCTTCGACGCGTTCAACCAGGCCGGCGGACTCAACGGCCGGAAGATCGACTACAAGACGTTCGACGACAAGGGCGACCCCGCGACCGCCTCAGCGAGCGCCCGCGAACTGGTGGGCAGCGACAACGCGGTCGCGCTCGCCGGCTCGGCCAGCCTCCTCGAGTGCCAGGTCAACCAGAAGTACTACGAGCAGCAGAAGATCCTCTCGATTCCCGGCATCGGGGTCGACCCAGGATGCTTCAACAGCCCGAATATCTCCCCCGCCAACCTCGGCCCGTACAACGACATGGCGCTCACGCTCTTCTACGGTTCCGAGAAGCTGAACCTCGACAAGATCTGCGTGCTCCTCGAAATCGCCGGATCGACCCGCCCCGCGTACCAAGGCGCGATCGACACCTGGTCGAAGGCCACCGGCAAGAAGCCGTTCTACATCGACGACACGGTCCAGGTCGGGGCGTCCGACTTCACGCCGTACATCGTCAAGGCCAAGAACGCGGGCTGCAAGTCCGTCGCAATCAACGCGATCGAGCCCGACGCCGTCGCCCAGGTCAAGGCCGCCAACGCGCAGGGCTGGAACGACGTGACGTGGCTCTACCTGACGAGCGTCTACAGCGACAACTTTGCGAAGGCCGTCTCGAACGCCGGATCGGGCATCTACGTGCCGGCCGAGTTCTACCCGTTCACGGATGCGTCCAACCAGATCAACAAGGAATGGCGCGACCTCATGACGAAGAACAACATCCCGCTGACCTCGTTCAGCCAGGGTGGGTTCCTCTCCGCGAAGTACCTCATCCAGGCCCTCCAGGGCATCAAGGGCGACGTCACCCGTGAATCCGTGACGAAGGCCCTCCACGAGCTGCAGCCCATCCAGAACCCGATGGTCGGCACGCCGTACACGTTCGGCACCGCCTCGACCCACGCGAACAACACGGCCGCCTGGCCGATCAAGCTCGCGAGCGGCACGAACGCGTGGCAGTCGAGCGGATCCGACTGGATCAAGCTGCCCCAATAACAGCACAGCACAGCGCCGTGGGGGGTGGGCCGACGTTCGACGACGGCTCGCCCCTCACGCTTCACCGTTCGCCGTTCCTGAATCGAAAGAAGGAAAGTCCATGCTGCAAGGCGCGCTCGCCGGCCTCGCCGCCGGGGGACTCTACGCCGCGCTCGCCGTGTGCCTCACGCTCATGTCCCGGCTCGTGCGGGTCGTGAATTTCTCGCAGGCCGCGACGGGCATGTTCGGTGCGTTCGTCGCCGTCTGGCTTGTCACGGCCGCGGGCCTCCCGATCTGGCTGGGCTCCGTGCTCGGGATCCTCCTCGCGGGTGCGCTCTCCGCGGCGATCGGCTGGATCGCCGCGACGTGGCTCTCCGAAGCGAGCACGACGGCGCGCTCGGCGATGACCGTCGGGCCTCTCCTGCTGCTCATCTCGCTCTCCTTCATCCTCTTCGGGAACAAGCCGCAGCCGTTCAGCCCGATCCTCGGGGGCCCCGCCTTCGAATTCGGGGGCGTCGTCGTGAGCCAGGTGACCGTGGTCATGGTCCTGCTCGCGGTCGTCGTCGCCGTCGCGGTGCAGCTCATCCTCACGAAGACGGCCGTCGGAACGCAGCTGCGCGCCCTCTCCGAGCGGCCGACCACGGCCGAACTGCTCGGCATCCCGTCCAAGCCCCTCTCGATCGCCGTGTGGGCCGCCACCGGCGTGATCAGTGCGATCGCGATCGTCATCGTGGCCCCCTCGCAGTCGAACGACGCGACGAGCCTCGCGATGCTCATCGTCCCCGCCTCGGCCGCGGCGCTCCTCGGCGGCTTCACGCGGCCGGGCCTCGCCGTCGTCGGCGGACTTGCGCTCGGGGTGCTCTCGGGTCTCGTCGCCCAGATCGAGGAGGTCGCGCTCATCCGCAACTTCCTCCCCTTCCTGTTCATCGTCGTGCTGCTGCTCTGGACGCAGCGAAAGGAGGTGTGGGACTCTGCGCGCTAATACCAGCCTCGTCCGCGGCTGGCCCCTGCTGGCCGCCGTCGCCGCCCTCGTCGTGGGGTATGTCCTGAGCATCTCGCTCTCGGGCTATTTCGTCTTCTTCGCCGTCTCGGCCGTCACGGCCGCGATCGCCCTCCTCGGCCTCGGCATCGTGACCGGCTCGGCCGGCATGATCGCCCTGTGCCAGCTCACGTTCGCCGCCGTCGGCGCGTGGGTCGTCTCGCTTCTCAATGTGATGGAGGCGCCGGGCGGCTTCATCGTGTGGCTCGTCGCGGGCGGGATCGCGGCGGGAGCCGCGGGGATTCTCGTCGGCCTGCCCGCGCTGCGCCTGCGCGGCGTCAACCTCGCCGTCGTCACGCTCGGCTTCGCCGCGGCGGCCGACGTGACCCTCCAGCAGATCCAGTTCCCCGGCTCGAAGGACGGGATCCCCGTCGAACGCCCCGACGCCTTCTCGGACGACCGTCAGTTCTTCTTCTTCAGCGTCATCGTGCTCGTGGTGTGCGCGCTTGGCGTCTTCTGGCTCCAGCGCAGCCGCTGGGGCGCGAGCTGGAAGTCCGTCGCGTTCTCCGAGCGCGGGACCGCCGCCGTCGGGCAGAGTGTCCGTACGGCCAAGCTCACCGCGTTCGCGGTCTCCGCGGCGCTCGGCGGCGTCTCCGGCGGCCTCCTTGCCGGGCAGGTGCAGCTTCCGTTCCCCTCGAGCTTCACGCCGATCCAGTCGCTCGCGCTGTACGTGCTCGCCGTGATGAGCGGCACCCAGCTCATCGACATGGCGGTCTTCGGCGGCATCATGTGGGTTCTCGTGCCCGAGCTCCTCAAGCGCTTCGGCATCCCGCAGGACTGGGGGTTCGTGATCTTCGGCGCGCTCGGCGTCCAGGCGCTCACGAGCGGCACCAACCTCGGCGAGGAGATCCGCAACGCGTGGTGGAAGCGCCGCGGCCGGGTCGCCCCCCGCAGCGGCACGACGGCACCGGTCGAGGCCGCGCCCGCCTCCGCGGGTCCCGGCGCCCGGGGCCTCGATGATCGCGGGGGCACGCACGACGGCGGGTCGTCGCCCGCCGCTGCGCCGTCGCCGTCGTCGCCCTTGGCTGCGGGCACCGCGGGGAGCGGACGTCCGGCGCACGGGCTCGCGCTCGCCGTCGACCATCTCACCGTCCAGTTCGGCGCCCTCAAAGCGCTCGACGACGTCAACGTCGAGGTGCCCGCGGGCACCGTCATGGGCCTCATCGGCCCGAACGGTGCGGGCAAGTCGACGTTCGTCGACGCGATCTCCGGGTTCCTGCCCCAGGCGACTGGCACGATGAGCCTCGGCGGAACGCCCCTCAAGGGTCTCTCCCCCACCCACCGGGCGCGCCTCGGCCTGCGGCGCACGTTCCAGCAGGACCGTGTGCCGCCGTCGCTCACGGTCGGGGCGTACGTGCGTTTTGTCGCGCGCCGGCATGTGAGCGATGCCGAGCTCGCCGACGTCCTCGGCTTCTTCGGCTGCCCTTCGGCGGGGACCCGACTCTCGACCGCGGACATCGGGACGCGTCGGCTGATCGAAGTCGCCGCCAACGTCGCCGCGAAGCCGAGCGTGCTCGTTCTCGACGAGCCGGCCGCCGGCCTCTCACATGAGGAGCACGTGGCCCTCGGGGAGCGGCTGCGGACGCTGCCCTCGACCTACGGAATGTCCGTCGTGCTCATCGAACACGACCTCGACCTTGTCCGCGCCGTGTGCAGCCAGCTGACCGTGCTCGACTTCGGCAAGGTGCTCGCGAGCGGCCCGCAGGACGAGGTCCTCGCCAATCCCGCCGTCATCAAGGCCTACATGGGCGAAACGGAGATGCTGTGAGTTCTCTCGTCGTCGACAACGTCACGGTGAGCCGCGGGGCCGGCCCCGTCATCGCCAACGTCTCGCTGACCGTCACGCCCGGCGAGGTGACCGCCCTCGTGGGCCCCAACGGGGCTGGCAAGACGAGCCTGCTCGACGGGATCTCGGGCGTCGTCGGGGTCTCCGGCGGGCGCATCGTCCTCGACGGAGACCCGATCGAGAAGCTCTCACGCGTGGCCCGGGTCAAGCGCGGCCTCCTGCACATCGAACAGGGCCGGGCGGTATTCCCCTCCCTCACGGTCCGCGAGAACCTCTCGCTCACCGCGCGGACGGGTGCGGACATGGATGCCGCGATCGGGCGCTTCCCCGAGCTTGAGAAGCGGATCAACTCGCCCGCCGCGCTCCTCTCGGGCGGCGAGCAGCAGATGGTCGTGCTCGCCCGTGCCTTCGCTGCAAAGCCGAGGTTCCTGCTCATCGACGAGATGTCGCTCGGCCTCGCCCCCGTCGTGTTCATGCGCCTCCTGCCGTACGTCGAGGAGCTTGCCCAGTCGGGCGCCGGAGTCCTGCTCGTCGAGCAGTTCACGCACCTCGCGCTCGGCATCGCCCGGGAGGCGCTCGTCGTGGCCGGCGGCAAGGTGGGCTATCACGGTCCTGCCTCGGCGCTTCGGGACGACTCCGAGCTCCTGCATCGCGCGTACCTTGGCGGCTCGGCGGCGTAGCCCCCGCGTTCAGGGGTCACCTCCTGCGGGTGCACCAACGTCCAAGGGTCACGTCCTGCGGGTTGAACCGACGGAACGTGACCCTTGGACGGGAAAACACCCACAAGAGGTGACCCCTGAACGGAGGGGCAGCGCCCCGAACGAACGGGCGTCAGCCCGCCGTGACGGCCGCGCCCTCGTTCGAGATCGCGACCATCTCCTCGCGCGAGACGACCTTGACGCGTTCGCGCGCGACGGACCCCTTGTGGGTCGGGGCGGGCTCGGCGGCGGCGCCGAGCGCCTTCTCGTGTGCGTCGAGGGCGAGCCAGCCCTCCCACGTCGTGTAGTCGACTCCACGGCCGGCGAGGAGCGCGACGACGGCGTCCTCCGCCGGCTCGATGGCGGCAGGCAGCTCCTCGCGAACGTCGAGGAGGTGGCCGATGGTCTCAAGCGCGTCGCCCTTCGTGTGGCCGATGAGGCCTACGGGACCGCGCTTGATCCAGCCCGTCGCGTAGACGCCCGGCACGAAGGCGCCGTCGGCGTCGAGCACACGCCCGCCGTCGTTCGGGATGACCCCTCGGCGGTGGTCGAACTCGACGTCGGGAAGAGTCGAGCCAAAGTAGCCGATCGCGCGGTACACGGCCTGGACCGGGTACTCTTGGGTCTCCCCCGTGCCGCGCACATTGCCCGTGCCGTCGAGCTCGGTCCGCTCGAAGCGGATCCCTGCCACGCGGCCCGGCGTTTCGGCGGAGTCCACGATCTCGACCGGGCTGTGCAGGAAGTGCAGGTGCAGGCGGCGCGACGCCGTGAGCTCCGAAGGCTCCTCGGGCTGCTCGGCGATCCAGTTGGTCAGCGTGCCGACCATGGTCTTGACCTGGTTGTTCGTCTGGATCTCGCGGTCGGAGGCCTCGTCGAACTCGAAGTCCTCGGGGTAGAGCACGATGTCGACGTCATGCGAGTGGGAGAGCTCGCGGAGCTCGAGCGGCGTGAACTTGACCTGCGCGGGCCCGCGGCGGCCGAAGACGTGCACGTCCGTGACCGGGGACTCCTTGAGGATCCGGTAGACGTTGTCGGGGATCTCGGTCACGAGGAGCTCGTCGGCGTGCTTCGAGAGCACGCGTGCGACGTCAAGGGCCACGTTGCCGTTGCCGATCACCGCGATCTCCTTCGCGTCGAGGGGCCACTCGCGCGAGACGTCGGGGTGGCCGTCGTACCACGAAACGAAGTCCGCAGCGCCGAACGAGCCCTCGAGCTCGATGCCAGGAATGTTGAGGTCCGCGTCCTTGATCGCGCCGGTCGCGAAGATGACGGCATCGTAGTGGCGGCGGAAGTCCTCGAGCGAGAGGTCCGTGCCGTAGTCGACGTTGCCGAAGAACCGGATATCGCCGCGGTCCAGGACCTTGTGCAGGGCGTTGACGATGCCCTTGATGCGCGGGTGGTCCGGTGCGACGCCGTAGCGGATGAGGCCGTACGGCGCCGGGTAGCGGTCGAAGAGGTCGATGCTGAGCGTGAGCTCGCCGGACGCGACGGGCGCGCTCTTGGTCAGCAGGTCCGCGGCGTAGACGCCGGCCGGGCCGGAGCCGACGACGGCGATTCGCAGCGGACGCTGCACAGAACCGCGTTGCACAGAACCGCGCTGCGAAGAACCGCGTTGCACGGAACCGCGCTCGGCCGTGCCTCGGGCGGGGGCGGGGTTGGTGTTCGACACTGCGGTGTTCCTTCGATCTCGGCAATTGTCGGGTTGTGCAGGGTTGCGGGGCTCGACACCCTGCACAACCCGACAATCGCGGGGGGGGTGTTAGAGGATATGGGCGGCGGGGTGGGTTAGGGCGGCGGGGTGGGTTAGACGAAAATGCGCCGGCGCGAACGGACTCACGCGCACGACGTCGCCGATCACGATCACGGCCGGGTTGGCCACGCCCACGCGGGCCGCTTGGTCCGCGATTCCTCCGAGCGTGCCAATCGTGACACGCTGCTGCGGCGTCCAGCCCCTCTCGACGATCGCGACGGGGGTCTCGGCAGAGAGCCCGCGATGGCGCAGCTGCTTGACGGAATGCTCGAGACGCCGCACTCCCATGAGGAGCACGATCGTGTGGTCGGGCCGCGCGGGCAGCTCAGCGAGTTCCTCGTGCCCGGTCACGACGCTGAATCCCGTCGCCAAGCCGCGGTGCGTGACGGGAATCCCGGCGGCGGCCGGTACCGAGATCGCGCTCGTGACCCCGGGGACCACCTCGACGTCGACGCCGTGCTCACGGCAGAACTCGGCCTCCTCGCCACCGCGGCCCAGGACGTACGGGTCGCCGCCCTTGAGCCGCACGACGACGTTCCCGGCAAGCGCCTCGTCGACGAGGATGCGGTTGATCTCCTCCTGAGTGGCGGTATGCGCGCCCGGGGCCTTGCCAACCTCGATGACTCGCACGCCCTGCCCGAGTTCCTCGAGCAGCCCGCGCGGCCCGAGCCGGTCGGCGACGACGACGTCCGCCTCCGCGAGCAGCTGCCGGCCGCGAACGGTGATGAGCCCGGGATCCCCCGGCCCACCCCCGACGAGCGCGACGCGGCCTGGGCCGTAGTGCGGGCCGCGCCGGTGCCGGCGCAGCGGGAGCAGCCCGGTTTTGAGCGCAAGCACGATCGCGTCCTTGAGCGCCTTGGCCCGGCGCGGGTCTCCCCCGGCGTTGACGGCGATCGTGACGTCGTCGACGCGCGCCGACGCGGGAGTCCATGCCGTCGAGGTCTCGTGGTCCGAGGCGTTGACGCACCACACGCGGCGCGCCTCGGCATCCGCCGCGACCCGCGCGTCGACCTCGGGCACGCCCGTCGCCGTCTGCGCGAACCATGCGCCGTCGAGGTCCGAGCTCTCGTAACCCCGGCGCACCCACGTGAGGAGGCCGGCTGCGGCGAGCCGAGCGACGTCGTCGCCCGCCTCCGGTGCGACGACGGTGACGACGGCGCCCGCGTCGAGGAGCGCGCGCACGCGTCGGCCCGCCACACGGCCCGCGCCGACGACGACGACCGGCTTCCCGAGGAGCCGGAGCGAGGTCGGGAAGAGATCGCGGCCGCTCATCGCGAGCCTCCCGCAAGAAGTCCACGCCGGGCCAACAGCCTGCGCTCGACCGGACCGAACACGAGCAGCTCGACGAGGATCCCGACGGCGAGGATCGCGAGGATCGCGCCCATGACGATGCCCATGTCGCTCAACGTACGCCCCTGGTCGAGGAGCGAGCCGAGCCCGAAGCCGAGCGAGCCGCCGACGGCGATGATCTCCGCCGCCATGAGCGAGCGCCACGAGAACGCCCAGCCCTGCTTGAGGCCCGCGACGTAGCCGGGCAACGACGCCGGGAGGATCACCTGGAGCGCGAGCTCGAGCCGTGAGGCACCGAGGACCTTCGCGACCGAGCGGTAATGCGGCGGAATCTGGTCCACCCCGGCGATGAGGCCGTTCACGATCGACGGGATGGCGCCCATGAGCACCACGAAGTACACAGTCGCGTCCGTGAGCCCGAACCAGATGATCGCGGCGGGGACCCACGCGACAGACGGCAGGACCTGGAGGCCGGAGACGAGCGGGCCGAACGCACGGCGGAGGGGCCGGACCTGCGCGAGCAGGAGGCCGAGCGGCGTGCCGACGAGCACCGAGACGACGAAGCCGAGGAGGCCGCGGCCGAGCGAGGTGGCGATGGCCTGCTGCACCTGACCCTCGTTCCACAGCTGGCCGAGAGCCGCCGCGACATCGAGGGGGCCCGGCACGAGGTCATGCCGCTTGAGGCCGAGGGACGCGACGATCTGCCAGACGAGCGCGAGGACGACGACGGCGCCCACCGGGAGCAGGACGCGGCTCCAGTCACGCTGGCGGAGGGAGCGTTCGGACTGAAGCTCGTCGAGGCCGGCCTCGAGGGCGCGGAGCTCGTCGGCGGATGCCTCGATCGGCACGGCCACCTCCTCGGGCGCGGGGGCACCGTCTATTCCCGCCGCCCGCTGCGGACGGTCGAGTTCGGTCACATTACTTGCCATGGCGTCGGATCTCCTCGCGCAGGCGGGTCGTGATGTCCGCCGTCAGGGCGGCGACAGCTGCGGCGTCGTCCTTGACGACGTCGGGCACATCCCACTCGCTCACAACGCGTCCCGGGCGGGACGAGAGCAGGAGGACGCGCTGCCCGAGGCGCACGGCCTCGCGCACATTGTGGGTGACAAAAATAATGGTGCGGCCTGTCTCGCGCCAGATGCGCGTGAGCTCTTCGTGCAGGAGGTCGCGTGTGATGGCGTCGAGCGCTGCGAACGGCTCGTCCATGAGGAGGACCTCGCGGTCCTGGCTCAGCGCGCGGGCCAGGGCGACGCGCTGGCGCATGCCGCCCGAGAGCTCGTGGGGGCGCTTGTCCGCGGCCTCGCCCAGGTGGACGAGGTCGAGGAGTTCGGTCGCGCGGGAGCGCCGCTCCGCCTTGTCGACGCCGCGCAGCTTGAGCGCAAGCTCGACGTTGCCCCGGGCCGTGAGCCACGGATAGAGCGCGGCGTCCTGGAACATGAACGCGGCGCCGTCCGCGGGCACCTCAAGTGCGCCAGCCGATGGCCGCTCGAGACCCGCGATGATGTTGAGCAGCGTCGACTTGCCGCAGCCGGACGCGCCCAGAAGGGCCACGAACTCGCCCGTGTGGATGGTGGCGTTCACGCCGTCGAGCACGGGCGCGCCGTCGCCGAAGCGCTTGCCGAGGTTCTCGAGCAGTACGGTCATACGTGGCTCCTAGTCCTGTCCCAGTCCTGCGGCGCTGACCTTGGGCTGGCCCGAGACCCGGTTGAGCGCGGTCAGATCGAAGAGGCCGTTGAGGTCGGCGGTCTTCGTGACGCCCGCCGCGACCCCGTCCTGGAGCAGCTTCGGGTACGCGCCCGCAAGCGGGTCCACGGTGAACGTGATGTTCTCGAGCGCGCGGTTGATGACATCCGCGGGCAGCTCCTGGCCCGCAGCCGCCTTGAGGCCTGCGTTGACGGCCTGAGCCTTGTCCGCCGGGGTCGCCTTGTTGAGCCAGGTGATGGCGGCGACGTCGCCCTTCAGGAGCGCCTCGACGGTCTGCGGGTGGTCGGCGGCGAACTTCTTGCTCACGATGAGGATCGTGGTCGGGAAGAGGCCTGGCTTGCCGGTCTGGGACCCGTCCCAGAGCGTCTTCTCGTCCACGAGGACCTTCCCGCCGGCCTGCAGGACCAGGCGGGACGCCCACGGCTCGGGCAGCCACGCGCCGTCGAGCTGGCCGTTCTGGAACAGCTTGAGGGTCTGGGCGTTGTCCGTCGGGTTGATCGTGACGTCCCCCGTGCCGTTCGGCGTGGTCTTGAGGCCCTGGTGTGCGAGCCAAGCGCGCAGCGCGACATCCTGGGTGCCGCCGAGCTGCGGGCTCGCGAGCTTCTTGCCCTTGAGGTCCGCGGCCGAGTTGATGCCGGGCTTGACGACGAGCTGGGCCCCGCCCGCCGCCGCGCCCGCGATCACTGAGATCGACTCGCCGTGACTCTGCACGAACGAGTTGATCGCGGGGTTCGGGCCGAGGTAGGCGGCGTCGATCGCGCCCGCGTTGAGCGCCTCGATCGCGGCCGGGCCGGCGTTGAAGACCTGGGTCGTGAGGCTGTTCGTACCGGCGGCTTTGAGCGCGTCGGCGATTAGGCCCTGCCCCACGCCGATGAGCGCCGGCGCGTGCGTGACGTTGCCGAAATATCCGAGCTTGAGCTGGGCCGCGGGTGTCCCGTTCTGGGCGGCCGCGGACTGGCTCGGCTTGCTCGCGGTCTGGTTCGCGGTCGCCGTCGCCAACGCCGCGACCGCGGCAAGAAGGACGACGACGGCCGCACCAAGTCCGATCCACAGGCCCCGCCCCCGCTTCGTGCGGGTCGAGCCGGAATCGGCGGTGATGCGGACGGTCTTGGACTGACTCTCAGTCTCGGTGTCGGGGGCAGGGCTCTTGCTCATCGGGTGAGTCCTCGGGGTTCTCGCAGCGAAGGGTCGAAGGTCTTGTAGGGGCCTAGCGACAGGCCCGACATCGGGGCATTCGCCCCATGGCGCGGGTCATGGTTCTGCGGGACATGCATTCCAGCGTAAGGACGGCCTTCGGGCGCCCCAAGGTCCCGGTCACGGTCAGTCACGGTGCGTCACGCGGCGTCACACAAGACGGCGTCACACAAGACGGCGCCACACAGGACGACGGCGTCACACAGGAGGACGGCGCTTCGCGGGACGAGCCGGTTGGCCGCAGTTCCGCCGGATAGCTGCGGCAGCGCCGACTCTCCGCCCACTCGCCGGGTGCAACCCCCGTCGATGCAGCGAACCGGCGTCAATGCGGTGAACCGGCGTCGGGCCGCCCCGAACAACGGGCAGGAACGCGGCGGCGCCCGCCACCGCGAAGGTGACGGGCGCCGTCGTCGTTCGCCTCGAAGGCGAGCCCAGCGAGGGCGACCTTAGATCCAGTACCGCTCGTCCTCGGAGTCGCCGGGATGCTCGCGGACCATGCCGGCGGCGAGCGTAGCGCCGTCCTGCGGGTCGATCACGAGGAACGCACCCGTGCGGCGGTGCGCCGCGTAGGGCTCGAGCGGGAGCGGCGCGGCGAGCCGGAGTTGCGCCTCGCCGATGTCGTTGAGCTCGAGGCCGGAGGCGGGCGTGACCTGGAAGGTGTCCAGATCAAGGCGGCCGGAGACCGAGCGCACGAGGGCCCGAACCGTCGATGTCCCGTGCTTCACGAGGACCTTCGCGCCCTCGCGCAGGGGCTTGGTCGAGAGCCAGCACAGCGATCCGTAAAGGTCCGCAGTGCTCTCGGGGAGCGTCCCGGCGGCCGCGATCGTGTCCCCGCGGGCGACGTCGAACTCGTCCGCGAGCCGCAGCGCAACGGACAGCGGCGCCGCGGCCTCCCGCAGCGAACGACCGGCGACGTCGATGCCCGCCACGATCGTCTCCCGCGCGGTCTGGCCCGGGGTCACGACGGTGACGCGGTCGCCCACGCGGACGATGCCCTCGGTGATCTGGCCCGCGTACGCGCGGTAGTCGCGGAACTCGTCCTCGTCGAGGCCCGGCGCGAGCGCGCCCTGCGGGCGGAGCACGGTCTGGACCGGGAAGCGGAATGCCTCCTGGGCGTCATCGAGCTCGTCGGTGTTCGGAAGCGTCTCAAGGAGCTCGAGCATCGTCGGCCCCTCGTACCACGGAGTGCGGTCGGAGCGGTCCACAACGTTGTCGCCGTCGAGCGCGGACACCGGCACGGCGACAGCCTCGCGCAGGCCCAGCTCCCCCGCAACCCGCGCGACATCCGCGGAAATGGTTGAAAAGACAGCCTCCGAGAAGTCGACGAGGTCGATCTTGTTGACGGCGACGACGACGTGCGGCACGCGGAGCAGCGCCGCGACGGAGAGGTGCCGGCGGGTCTGCTCGAGCACGCCCTTGCGGGCGTCGATGAGGAGCACGACGGCGTCGGCCGTGGACGCGCCCGTCACCGTGTTCTTCGTGTACTGCACGTGACCGGGGCAGTCGGCGAGGATGAACGTGCGGCGGTCGGTCGCGAAGTAGCGGTACGCGACGTCGATCGTGATGCCCTGCTCGCGCTCGGCGCGCAGGCCGTCGGTGAGCAGCGCGAGGTCGAGCCCGCCCTTCTCGCCGCCGAAGCCACGCGCCTCGGACGTGCGGGCCACGGCGTCGAGCTGGTCGGCGAGGATCGCCTTCGAGTCGTGCAGAAGACGGCCCACGAGGGTCGACTTTCCGTCGTCGACCGAGCCCGCGGTCGCGAAGCGGAAGAGCGTGCCCTGCTCGAGCGTCGGCAGGTCGAGCGAAGCGTCCAGAGAAGCAGTCATCAGAAGTACCCGTCCTTCTTGCGGTCTTCCATCGCCGCCTCGGAGATCCGGTCGTCGGCGCGGGTCGCCCCGCGCTCCGTGAGGGTCGAGGCCGCGACCTCGCGCACCACATCGGCCACCGTGAAGGCGTCCGAGAGCACGGCGCCCGTGCAGGACATGTCGCCCACCGTGCGGTACCGCACCGTGCGCACGACGACGTCCTCGTCCTCGCGCGGGAGGCTCGCCTCGCCGACAGCGCGCCACATGCCGTCGCGCTGGAACACCTCGCGGTCGTGGGCGTAGTAGATGCTCGGCAGCTCGATGCCCTCGCGCTCGATGTAGCGCCAGATGTCGAGCTCGGTCCAGTTGCTGATGGGGAACGCGCGCACATGCTGGCCTACGGTGTGGCGGCCGTTGTACAGGTTCCACAGTTCGGGCCGCTGGTTGCGCGGGTCCCACTGGCCGAACTCGTCGCGCAGCGAGAGGATGCGCTCCTTGGCGCGGGCCTTGTCCTCGTCTCGGCGGCCGCCGCCGAACACGGCGTCGAACTTGTTCGCCGTGATCGTGTCGAGCAGCGGCACGGTCTGGAGCGGGTTGCGCGTCCCGTCGGCACGCTCCTGGAGCTCGCCGCGGTCGATGTACTCCTGAACCGAGCCCACCACGAGCTTGAGCCCGAGCCGCGCGACCGTGCGGTCGCGGAAGTCGAGGACCTCAGGGAAGTTGTGGCCAGTATCCACGTGCAGCACGGGAAACGGGACCTTCCCGGGCCAGAACGCCTTGGCCGCGAGGTGCAGCATGACCACGGAGTCCTTGCCGCCGGAGAACAGCATCGCGGGACGCTCGAACTCGGCGACAACCTCGCGGATGATGTGAATGGACTCGGCCTCGAGCGCGTCGAGGAGTCCCAGGTGCCCTGCGGCGTCCGGCGCGGCTCCGGCTTCCGCGGGCAATGCCGCCCCCGCCCCTTCGCCGCGCGGCTGATCTGCGATCAGCCCAGCGCGCGGCTCGTTAAGGCCCGATGCCACTCCCGGGGCGGCATTGCCCGCTCCAGCCTCGGTGGTCACGTCAGCCTCGCTCAGCTCCTCGACCGCGCCGAGGCTCTCTTTGGTGTAGGTGCTCATACGTGAAGTCCGCATTCTGTCTTGTCGGTTCCGGACCATCGGCCGGCTCTGGGGTCTTCTCCTGGGGCCACCGCGCGGGTACACGGCGCGCAGCCGATCGAGAGGAACCCCTGAGCCAGGAGGGGGTTGACGGGCAGGATGTTGTCTTCGGAGTACTGCACGAGCTCGTCGAAGGACCATGCCGCGACCGGGTTGACCTTGACGAGGCCGTTCTTCTCGTCGAACGTCACGAGCGGCGTGTTCGTCCGGGTCGGCGCCTCGTCCCGGCGCACGCCCGTGAACCACAGCTCGTAGCCGGCAAGCACGCGGTGCAGCGGCTCGACCTTGCGGAGCGCGCAGCAGCGGGCCGGGTCGCGGGAGAAGAGATCCTTGCCCTCGGCGGCGTCCTGCTCGGCGACGGTCTGCTTCGGAAGCACGTCCACGATGTTGACGCGCAGGTTCTCCGCGACCTCGTTCCGCGTCTGGTACGTCTCGGGGAAGTGGTACCCCGTGTCGAGAAACAGCACGTCGACGCCGGGCAGCTGGTCCGCGACGAGCGCGGGCAGCACGGCGTCGGCCATCGAACAGGCGACGGCGGCGGCCTCCGTCGCGAAGTTCCTCGCCACCCAGGCGATGACCTCCTCGGCGGACGCGTCCCAGCCGAGTTCGGCGGCGCCGGCCTCGGCGAGGGCGCGGAGCTCGTCCGCCGAGCGCTTGGCTGGCTTGATCTGGACGTCGGTCGGGGTGCTGCTCATTGGAGTGCCTCCTCCTCGGCCGCGAGGGCCCATTCGGCAAAGCTCTGGTTCTCGTCGGCGCGGCCCGCGAGGTAGCTGCGCGTGACCCGCTCGACGTAGTCGGGAAGGTCCTCCGTCGTGACCTTGAGGCCGCGGACGGTGCGCCCGGTACCGGCCTCCGAGCGAATGTCGGACGCGAGGCCGCCGCCGAGGTGCACCTGGAAGCCAGGGGTCTGGCCACCGTTGCCGTCGGGCAGGAGCTGGCCCTTGAGGCCAATGTCCGCCGTCTGGATGCGCGCGCACGAGTTCGGGCAGCCGTTGACGTGAAGAGTCAAGGGTTTGAGGAGCGCGTTCGCGCTGTTGTTCTCAGCACCTTGCTCAGCACCCGTGCCCGCGCTGCTCTCGGGTGCGAAGCGCTTCTCGAGCTCTGCCACGGCCGCGGTCGCGGTGTCCTTCGTGTCGACGATCGCGAGCTTGCAGTACTCGATGCCCGTGCACGCGATCGTCGATCGCCGCCACGGGCTCGGGTTCGCGTACAGGCCGATCTCCTCGAGTCCGGCCACGAGCGACTCGACACGCTCCTGCTCGACGTCGAGGACCACGATCTTCTGGTGCGGCGTCGTGCGGAGCCGCTGCGAGCCGTGCGCCTCGATGAGGTCGGCGAGCTTGAGGAGCACGTCGCCGGACACGCGGCCGACGGTCGGCGTCGCGCCGACGTAGAAGCGGCCATCCTTCTGGGCGTGCACGCCCACGTGGTCGCCCGGCGTCGTCGGCTTCTCTGGCGCGGGTCCGTCAGGCAGCGGAGACGAAAGGTACTCAGTCTCCAGCACTTGCCGGAACTTCTCGGCGCCCCAGTCCTGCACGAGGTACTTGAGGCGCGCGCGGTTGCGCAGGCGGCGGTAGCCGTAGTCGCGAAAGATGCTCGTGACGCCCGCCCACACTTCGGCGGCGCGCGAGGGCTCCACGAACGTGCCGAGGCGCACGGCGAGATGCGCCGACGTCGACAGCCCGCCGCCGACCCACAGGTCGTAGCCCGGGCCGAGCTCGGGGTGGACGACGCCCACGAGGGCGATGTCGTTGATCTCGTGGACCACGTCCTGGCTCGGATGGCCTGTGATCGCCGACTTGAACTTGCGCGGGAGGTTCGCGAAGCTCTCGTCGCCGATGTAACGCTCGGCGATCTCGCGGATCTGCGGCGTCGGGTCGATGATCTCGTCCGCGGAGATGCCGGCCACGGGCGAGCCGAGGATGACGCGCGGGACGTCGCCGCATGCCTCGGTCGTGTGCAGCCCGACGGCCTCGAGACGGCGCCAGATCTCCGGCACGTCCTCGACCTCGACCCAGTGCAGCTGGATGTTCTGGCGGTCCGTGATGTCTGCGGTGCCGCGCGCGAAGTCGCGCGAAATCCCGCCGATCACTCGGAGCTGCTCGGTCGTGAGCGCGCCACCGTCGATGCGCACGCGCATCATGAAGTAGCGGTCCTCAAGCTCCTCCGGCTCAAGCGTCGCGGTCTTGCCGCCGTCAATCCCCGGCTTGCGCTGCGTGTAGAGGCCCCACCAGCGGAAGCGCCCGTGGAGGTCGGTAGGGTCGATCGAGTCGAATCCGCCCTTCGCGTAGATCGTCTCGATCCGCTCGCGAACACTGAGCCCGCCGTCCTCCTGCTTCCACGCCTCATTGCCGTTGAGCGGCTCCGTGCCGTCGATCTTCCACTGCCCGTTGGGCTTCGACGAGCGCGGGCGCGCCGGCTTGGTTGCACCGCGTTCGGGGCGCGCGAGGGTGGCGTCAGTCATGTTTCGAGGGTACGGACAGCCATCGGCGTGTCCCCAGAGTGAGTGCAACGGGATGTCACCGGGGGAAACATTTCTTCGCATTCGCGTCACGGGGAATGCGTGGCGCGTGACGCCCCTCAGAGGCGGGCGAGGGCCTCGTCGAACCTCTCGAGCGCGATCTCGGCTACCTCGGCGGCCGGAAGCAGCGGCGCGGCGACGACGTCCGCGCCAGCCTTCGCGAGCTGATCGTGGAAGTAGCCGGGCGCGAGGAGATAGCTCGCGACCACAACCCGGCCGACTTCTTCGGCCCGGAGCTCGGCGACCGCGTCCGGAACGCTCGGCTCGGCGCTCGCGCCGTACGCAGCCAGGATGCGGTTGGGAACGAGATGCCGCAGCATGTCGGCGAGGCGCTCGACGTCTTCCGCCGCCGCCGGGTTCGAGGAGCCCGCCGCGGCGAGCACAACCGCGTCCTCCGCGGCGAGGCCCGCCTGCGCAAGGCGCTCGGCGAGCACGCGCGCGAGGCGGGGATCGGGGCCGAGGGGAGCGGCCGCCGTCGTTCGCTCGCGGGACTTGACCGCCCTGCCGATGTCTACCTTGACGTGGTACCCGACGCTCAGGAGCAAAGGGACGACGACGGCGGGCGCCCCCGCGGGCAGGCCGCCGACGACGTTGGGCAGCTCGGGGCCGTGGACGTCGACGTAGGCGTCGAGCACGGTCACCTCGGGGCGGGCCACGCGAAGCCCGTCGACGACGCGCAGGATGGCGGCCTTGCCCTCGGAGTTGCTGGTTCCGTGGGCGCACGCGACGAGGATCGGCTGGGTCATAGTCGGAGCCTACCGGCGGCGGGGATCCCGTGCCGTGCCGATTGGCTAGGATAATCGTGTGAGCGAAATATTCTTGGAGAAGTTCCGCGCGCTTGTCCCCAAGTACCTTGGCGAATCCTGGCAGCCGGGAGACGGGATCTCCGAGAAGGAGCTCGACGAGGCACTCGAAGAGCACGCGTTCACGATCCCCCTCGCGCTGCGCGAGTTCTACCTTGCCCTTGGCGGCTCGGAACTTATGGAGGCATACCACTACTTCTGGGACCCCGAAGAGCTCGAGGTCGACGACGAGGGCTTCCTCATGTTCCTCGAAGACGAAGAAGAGCAGTTCACGTGGGGCATCCGCTCAGGCGACCTCCGCGTCCCGGACCCGATCGTCTACCGCAAGAACAACGCGCGCGGCGAGTGGGTCTCGGAGGACGGCACGTTCTCCGAGTTCACGTTCGACATGTTCGACTGGGTCTTCTCGGAGGACGAAGAGCACGTCTAGGCCCTCGGCCGCACGGCGCCACGTCACCTGAGCGACTGTTGAAGTCCCCTTGTCCTTCGGGAAGTCCCCTTCAAGCGAACTTCCCGAAGGACAAGGGGACTTTCCTTTGCTGCTGGCGGGTTTCGCGCTCCAGTCGCCCAGATTGGACATGTCTAACAGATTCCCGAAAAAAAGTTGACGGCAATTGCTGGACATGTGACAGATTTGTCATATGCTTGTTGACGGATCCACTTCAGCCTCCAGTGGATCCGGGTGCGAACGGAAGAGGGCCCTGGGGAGCGGAATCCGCAAACCAGGGCCCAGCCGTTTAAGCAGGGGCAATGCGAGGTGGATAGCGCGGTGGCCAATGCAGCTGGAGCTGGCTGCCGCGCCTCCCCGACTACGCGCGGCGGTCGACGACGGCGTCCGCGAACGCCGAGAGCGAATCCTTGACGACGCCGCCCGGGAGCGGCGCGAGGGCGGACTTGGCCGCATCGGCCCACTCGCGGGCAACGGCCCACGATTCGCCCGTGACGGGGTGCGCTGCGAGGGCGGCCACGGCCTCGGCCAGTGCCTCGTCGCTCGTCAGATCGCCGTCGACGAGCCGGAGAACTTCGACGGCGGAGGCATCGCCGCGAGCGGCCGCGCGCCGGAGCAACAGCACGGGCAGGGTCGGCACACCCTCCCGCAGGTCCGTCCCGGCGGACTTGCCGGACGTGACCTTGCCGCCCGTCACGTCGATCACGTCGTCGGCGAGCTGGAACGCGACACCCACGTACTCGCCGTACTTGACCAGAACGTCTTCGTACTCCGCCGGTGCACCCGCGAAGATTGCACCCATCTGCCCCGAGGCGGCGATGAGCGAGCCGGTCTTGTCCGCGAGCACCGAAAGGTAGTGCTCCACGGGATCCTCGTCCTCGCGGGGCCCCACGGTCTCGTGGAGCTGCCCGAGGCATAGCCGCTCGAACGTGCGGGCCTGGATCGAGAGCGCGCGGCCGCCGAGCTCGGAGACGAGGATCGAGGCGCGCGCGAAGATGAGGTCGCCCGTGAGGATCGCGACCGTGTTGCCCCACACCTCGTGCGCCGTCGGGGCGCCGCGGCGGTACGGCGCCGAGTCCATCACGTCGTCGTGATAGAGGGTCGCGAGGTGCGTGAGCTCGACGACGGCTGCGGCCTGCAGGACTTCGGGCCGCGTCCAGTCTCCGAGGTGCGAGCACAGGAGCGTGAGGAGCGGCCGGATGCGCTTGCCGCCAGCCTCGACGAGGTGCCTGCTCGTCGCGTCGGCGAGCGGATCGGAGTTCGCGATGGCCTCGCGGAGGCGCTTCTCGACGCGGGCCATGTTGGTCGTGATCGCGGGGCCCAGCTCGGGGTCGCTTGCGATCGCGGCAAAGCCCGCGGGCAGCTGGATGCCGGCGGCGATGGCCGTCGTGGTCGGGGCGGGCTCGGCTTCGGCGCTCGCGTGTCCCGCACGTGTCCAGCTGTGTTCAGTGTTTGTCACGGGTCAAGCCTAGCTTTCGGCCCGGGGTGGGCGGGGATGGGTTGTGTTGGACGTCGCCGGCGTGAGCGACTCGAGCACGCGGATGGCGCGGTCCTCGAGGCTGCCTCCGCGCGGCTCGGTGAGGTTCGCGAGCAGCCGGACGACGACGCGCATGAGCGCCGGGATCGGCATGCCGGTGCGGAGCGCGAGACGCATGACGGCGGGGCGCCCGATGAGCGCCGCGAACGTCCGGCCGAGCGTGAAGTGGCTCCCCCACTGCTGCCGCACGTGGTCGGCGTAGGCACGCAGGCGACGGTCGACGTCGTCGTCCGCCGGCCGCGCGCGACCCGCCGCGCGCTGGGCCGCTGCGGGGTCGACGAGGAACTGTGCCGCGTAGCGCCCGGACTCCATCGCGTAGCTGATCCCCTCGCCATTGAAGGGGCTCACCATCCCGCCGGCATCGCCGAGGAGCGCCATCCCCGGCACGACGTGCGGCGTGCGGTTGAACCCCATGGGGAGCGCGGCACCGCGCACGGGACCGACCTGGTTGGCCTCGGCGAAGCCCCATTCCTCGGGCATCGCGGCGGTCCAATCGCGCAGCACCTGGCGGTAGTCGAGCTTGCCGAACTCCTTCGACGAGTTGAGGATGCCGAGCCCCACGTTCGAGGTCCCGTCGCCCACGCCAAACACCCAGCCGTACCCGGGCAGCGGCTTGCCGTCGCGGCCGGGGAGCTCGAGCCAGCCCTCCATCCAGTCGTCCTCGTGGCGCGGGCTGCGGAAGTAGGTGCGGTAGGCGACGCCGAGGGGGCGGTCGTCGCGCTTCGCGAGGCCGCGCGACAGCGCGGCCCGCGTCGAGTTGCCGTCGGCGGCGAGGACGACGTCGGCGCGAAACTCGCGGGTCTCCCCCGTCTTCCTGCCTTCCCGATCGAGAAGCTGGGCGCGGGCCCCGACGACGCGCCCGCCGTCGTCCGTGAGCACGTCCGTCACGCCGTGGCCCTCGAGGATCCGCGCCCCGGCGCCCTCAGCGTGGCGCGCGAGCGCCTCGTCGAAGCCGAGCCGCGTGCGGATGAGGCCGTACTCGGGAAATTCCCCGCCCGCGGGCCACGGAAGCTCAAGCGTGCGACCTCCCGCGATGAGGCGGAGGCCTCGGTTGCGACGCCAGCCGTCCGCCTCGGCATGCGGGAGGCCGAGGAGCTGGATTTCGCGGACGGCACGCGGCGTGAGGCCGTCGCCGCACACCTTCTCGCGCGGAAAGCGAGTCTTCTCGAGCACGGTCACGGACACACCGGACCGCGCGAGGTAGTGTGCCGCAGTCGAGCCGGCGGGGCCGGCTCCGACGATCAGGACATCCATCGAGGCTTCGTCAGCCCGCGGCCCGGCCTGCGCGGCGGATCTTCTCGTCGGGGCCCGAGGGAACGGGCGCCGCGCCGGGCTTGGTCGCGCGGTGGACGGCGACGATACCGCCCGAGAGGTTGCGGTAGGCGACCTGGTCCCACCCGGCGCCGCCCATCCACGCCGCGAGGTGGTCCTGGTCCGGCCACGCCCGGATCGACTCGGCGAGGTAGATGTACGCATCGGGGTTCGACGACGCGCGGCGGGCGACCTCGGGCAGGGCCCGCATGAGGTACTCGAGGTACATCGTTCGCCACAGCGGGTTCACCGGCGACGAGAACTCGGCGATGACGAGCTTGCCGCCGGGCTTCGTGACGCGCAGCATCTCGCGGAGCGCGGCGTGCGGGTCCGCGACGTTGCGCAGGCCGAAGGAGATCGTCGCGGCGTCGAACGCGTCGTCCGCGAACGGGAGGTTGGTCGCGTCGCCCGCGACGAAGTCGATGTCCGGCCGACGCCGTTTGCCGACCCGCAGCATGCCGAGCGAGAAGTCGCAGGCGACGACCTCGATGCCCGCGTCCGCGTAGGGCTCCGCGGATGTACCCGTTCCTGCCGCGAGGTCGAGCACGCGCTGGCCGGGCTTCGCGCCGACGGCGTCGAACACCACCTTGCGCCAGCGGCGCGTCTGCCCCAGCGAGAGGATGTCGTTGACAACGTCGTAGCGAGGCGCGACGTCGTCGAACATGCTCGCGACTTCCGCGGGGAGCTTGTCGAGTGATGCCCTCTTGCCTGTGCTGGTCACCCTGCCCATTCTGCCAAACTTCCGCGCCGCTTCTTGCGTCGCCCGCTCGAGGCTCTCGCGCCGCACCGGCTCAGAACTTCAAGAGCACCTTCGACGAGCCCGTGCTGCGGTCCCCCGCGACGCGGAACGCCTCGACGGCCTCCTCGACGGGGAACTCGTGCGTGAGGATCGGCTCGACGTCGAGGCCGTCGGCGAGGTAGTCGAGCGCGGTAGAGATCTCGTCGACGAAGCGGAACGTGCCGCGGTAGTCGATCTCCCGGAACACGAGCTCGGCGAGCGAGACCTCGAGCTTGCCCGCGGGAAGGTTGCCCACCTGGACCACGATGCCGCCGCGCTTGACGGCGCGCAGGACGCTCGTGACGGCGGGCGGGGCGCCGGACGCCTCGAACACGACGTCGGTCGCGGGCAGCTCGCCGCCCTCGGCGAGGTTGACGACGTCGTGCGCGCCCATGCGGCGGGCGACGTCGAGCGATCCGGCGGCCAGGTCGCTCGCGACGACGTGGGCCGCGCCGGCCTTGCGGGCGGCGGCGACCACGAGCACGCCGATGGGGCCGGCGCCGTTGACGAGGACGGTCTTGCCCGCGAGGTCACCAGCGCGATTGACCGCGTGGATCGCGACGCCGAGCGGTTCCGCGACGGCCGCGTGCCGCGTGCTCACGCCATCGGGCACGGCACGGAGCTGACCCGCGGGGATCACCGTGAGGCCCGCGAACGCGCCCTCTGTGTGCGGGTGATAGGCGGCCGAGCCGAGGTAGCGGACGGAGCCGCACAGGTTGGGGCGGCCCGACGTGCAGAACTCGCACTCGCCGCACACGGTCGCGGGGTGGATCGTGACGGCCTGGCCCACCTCGAAGCCCGCGACCTCGGACCCGAGGGCCGCGATGCGCCCGGCCACCTCGTGCCCGAGCACCATGGGCTCGCGCAGAATGCTCAGGCCGGCGGCCCCGTGCTTCGCGTAATGGATGTCGCTTCCGCAGATACCGCCGTACTCGACGGCGACGAGCGCGTCGCGCGGGCCGAGCTCCCGGGACTCGCCCGGATCGATGGGATCGAGGCGCAGATCACCGGCTGCATGGACGACGACGGCGAGGCTCACGGGGCTTCCTCCTTGAAGAACGGGGTTGATCCATTCAAACATTTCTCGCTGAACAGTGTCCAGAGTGCTGAACAGCATGCGGTGCCGCGCGCGCGTACTCTTGATCCATCATGAGCTCCCGTTTGCGCGCCCTCACCCTCGATCTGGGCCCAGTTGATCCGGGCGGCGCAGTCAACTCAGTCGGACTGACCGGAGCCCTCGAACACCCCGACACGCTGTGCTGGATCCGGCGGGGCGAGGGCCACCTGGGCTTCGGGGAGGTCGCCCGGTTCACCGCGAAGGGCCCCGACCGCTTCATCGAAGCCGACGCGTGGTGGAAGCAGCTCACGCTCGACGCCGAGGTCACCGACGCGGTGCGGCACCCGGGCACGGGCCCGCTCGCCTTCGGCTCGTTCGCCTTCTCGCGGACATCGGCCTACGAATCGCGGCTCGTCGTGCCCGAGCTCGTCGTCGGCATCCGGGAGGGGCGCGCGTGGGCCTCACAGCTCACGGCAGACGGAAGCCGGCCAACGCCCGAGAGCCTGCGCGCCGCCGTCGACCGCTGGACGGAGCCGCTTTCCGCCCCCGGCGATCCCACACCAGCCAACGGGACCCGGCTCGCCGTGCGGCCCGGGAGACTCGGCGAGCAGCACTGGATGGCTGCGGTGGCGTCCGGGGTACGGCACATCCGCGCGGGCGAGCTCGAGAAGCTCGTGCTCGCGCGCGACATCGTGGTCGAGGACGACGGCGGGATCCCCCGCGCGCTCGTGCTGCGTCGCCTCGCGTCGGCCTACCGGGACTGCTGGGTCTACGGGGTCGACGGCCTCGTGGGCGCGACACCCGAGATGCTCATCCAGGTCGAGGGCCGCACGGCCCAGGCGCGCGTGCTCGCGGGAACGCTCGACCGCCGTGACGCCGACGGAGCGGGACCCGGCTACGCGCAGCGCGTCCTCGGCGGATCGGCGAAGCAACGGCATGAGCACCAGATCGCGATCGAATCGCTCACGACCGCGCTCGAGCCGTTCGCCGAGGCGCTCAACGCCCACGACGAGCCGTTCATCCTCGAACTCCCGAACGTCTTCCATCTCGCCTCGGACGTCAAGGCCGAGCTCGCCGAGATCGAGGGCCACGTGCCCACGCCGCTCGCGCTCGTCAACGCGCTCCACCCCACGGCCGCCGTCTGCGGGACGCCGACGCAGGTCGCGGGCGAGCTCATCCGCGAGCTCGAGGAGCTCGATCGCGGCCCGTACGCGGGGCCGGTCGGATGGCTCGACGGCGCAGGGAACGGGGAATTCGGCATCGCGCTAAGGGGCGGCGTGATCGAAGGAACGACGGCGGCGCGCCTCTATGCGGGCTGCGGCATCGTGGACGGGTCATCCCCGGAGGCCGAACTCGCCGAGACCTGGGCCAAGTTCCGTCCGATGCTCGAGGCGCTTGGGGTCGAGCGCTAAGCACGCCGTATCCACCCTCACCCGCCAGACCGGCCCAGATTGGTCCGGCCAGCCAGACGGCGACAGGCCGAGCATGAGCGCGGCGGGCATCGCACCACCCCCGGAGTGATCCAAGCCACAGAATTCGTGACTCTCAACGATCTTGAGACACAGATGAAACAATTGCTCGCTACGCTCATGCGGGATCTGGCCACCTTGGGCCTCACCCGGAGGTCTGGGATTCCAGACGTTCGATCGCCAAGCGAGCTTGATTCCGAGGCTTCATTGTTGTCCAATGGTGAAACATAAGTTGCCTGTGATGCACATCTCACCCTGGCGGGGGCAAGGGTAAGATTGGGCGTCGCTTATCATCCCCGACCCTGCACCACCAAGTTAAAGGTAGAGATATGACTTTCTCCGCGAAGCTCGCCGCCAAGGGCGCAGCCGTCCTCGCGATCGGTGCCCTTGCGCTCACCGCCTGCACGAACGCCTCGGAGACGGGCGGCGGCGCCAAGCCGAGCGCCTCCGGCTCCGCGGGCACCAGCTTCGATCCGAGCTCGATCCAGAAGGACGATTCGCTCGCCTCGCAGGTGCCGGCCGCGCTCAAGTCGAAGGGGACTCTCACGGTCGGCTCCGATACGACGTACGCGCCGGCCGAGTTCCTGGGCGGCTCGGACAACCACACCCCGATGGGCTACGACGTAGACCTCGCGAAGGCGATCGGCGCGAAGCTCGGCCTCAAGGTCGACGTCGAGACGGCGGAGTTCACGGGCATCCTGCCCGCGCTCGGCCCGAAGTACGACCTGGGCATGAGCTCGTTCACGATCACCAAGGAGCGCCTCGGCGCGGTCAACTTCGTGAGCTACTTCAACGCGGGCGTCTCGTGGGCGGTCCAGAAGGGCAACCCGAAGAAGTTCTCGGTCGACGACGTGTGCGGCAAGTCCATCGGTGTCCAGACCGGCACGACCGAGGCGGACGAGGTCAAGGCGCTGAGCGACAAGTGCACCGGGGCCGGCAAGAAGGCCGTCGACATCGTCTCGCTCGACAAGCAGACCGACCTCAACACGCGCCTCGTCAACGGCGGCCTCGACGCCATGTCCGCTGACTCGCCCGTGGTCGGCTACGCGATCACCCAGACGAACGGCGGGATCGAGAAGATCGGCGACACGACCGAGGTCGCCCCGGAAGGCATCGCGATCGCGAAGGGTGACACGGCTCTCGCCGACCTCATCCAGAAGACGGTGACGAAGCTCATCGCCGACGGCAGCTACAAGAAGATCCTCGACACGTGGAACAACTCCGAAGGCGCCGTCACCAAGGCTGAAGTCAACCCGTCCGTCTCCTCGTGACTGTCATGACCACTCATCGCGCGGAAACTACTGAAACCGCGAAGCAGGGCGGCGCACCGGAACTCATCAAGGCTGTTCCGGTGCGCCACCCCGGCCGCTGGGTGACGGCCGCCGTCATCCTCATCCTCGTTGCTCTGGCCATCCAGAGCCTCGCCACGAACCCCCGCTTCGGCTGGGGCACCGTCGCGCTGTACATCCGCGATACCACCGTGATCCAGGGCGTAGGGTGGACCCTAGCGCTCACGGTCCTCTCGATGGTCCTCGCCATCGTCCTCGCGGTCGTGCTCTCTTTCATGCGCGAGTCAGACAACCCCATCCTCCGCTGGACGTCGTGGTTCTGGGTGTGGTTCTTTCGGGGCACCCCGGTCTACACCCAGCTCACCTTCTGGGGCCTCGTCATGGTCCTGTACCCAGCGATCTCGCTCGGGATCCCGTTCGGCCCCGAGCTGTTCACGTATGTGCTCTCGGACCCATCGAAGGGCTTCGTACCTGCTGTCCTCGGTTTGGGCCTCAACGAATCCGCATACCTCGCGGAGATCTTCCGCGCCGGCCTGAAGTCCGTGGACAGGGGTCAGATGGAAGCCGCAGAAGCCCTCGGCATGCGCGGGACGAAGGTCATGTGGCGGATCATCCTGCCCCAGGCCATGCGAGTGATCGTGCCGCCGACTGGCAACGAGACGATTGGCATGCTCAAGACAACCTCTCTCGTCCTCGCAGTCCCGTTCACCTACGACCTGACGTTCGCCACGAACGCGCTGGCGAACCGCATCTACCAGCCGATCCCGCTGCTCATCGTGGCCGCGTTCTGGTACCTGCTTGTCACGAGCATCCTCATGGTCGGCCAGCACTACATCGAGAAGTACTACGGCAAGGGCATCGACACCACGACGCGCATCGCCGTCGTCAACCCCGCTGCGGCGAAGGCCGCGGCCGCGGGCGTCGGCGGTGCCGAGATCATCCCCGGCGGCCCGACTGGCGCCGGCGACACCATCGAGGAGAGTGGCCGATGAGCACCCCCGCCACCATCAGGCATGCCGCCCCCGCGCCGACGGCCAAGGAACTGGTCCGCATCGAGGGCGTCCACAAGTACTTCGGCGAGCACCACGTGCTGCGCGGGATCGACATGACCGTGAAGCAGGGCGAGGTCGCGGTCCTGATCGGCCCATCCGGGTCCGGCAAGTCCACGCTCCTGCGCTGCATCAACCATCTCGAGACCATCAGCGCTGGCCGCGTGTGGGTCGACGACGAGCTCATCGGCTACCGCGAGAGGAGCGGCAAACTCCACGAGCTGCATGCAAAGGAGATCGCAACCCAACGCCGCAACATCGGCATGGTCTTCCAGCGCTTCAACCTCTTCGGGCACAAGACCGCCCTCGAGAACGTGATGGAGGCCCCGGTTCAAGTCAAGGGCGAGGACAAGGCTGCGGCCAAGAAGCGCGCCACCGAACTGCTCGAGATGGTGGGCTTGGGTTCGCGCATGCATCACTACCCTGCCCAGCTCTCGGGCGGCCAGCAGCAGCGCGTCGCGATCGCCCGGGCCCTGGCCATGGACCCAGAGCTCATGCTCTTCGACGAGCCCACCTCCGCGCTTGACCCAGAGCTCGTAGGAGAGGTCCTCAACGTCATGAAGGACCTCGCCCGGACAGGCATGACCATGATCGTCGTGACCCATGAGATCGGCTTCGCCCGCGAGGTTGGGGACACCTTGACCTTCATGGACGGCGGCGTCGTCGTCGAATCCGGCAACCCGCGCGAGGTCATCGCCAACCCGCAGCACGAGCGCACGCAGAGCTTCCTCAGCAAGGTGCTCTAAGGGCGGGCTTAGAAGACACGGCAAGACCTGGCCACGCATCCAACCGGATCTGGCCACGCGTTACGCGAGAGGTGGCCACCCGTCGGGAGAACCCCGACGAGTGGCCACCTCTTTTCGCACGCCCGGCCACCTCTCGACCAACCCGTGGCCACCTCTCGACCAACCCGTGGCCACCTCTCATCAAACCCGTAGCCACCTCTCGCCCAACCCGTGGCCACGTCTCGGAACAGTCGACACAAGTGTGGTCATCATGCGGGCGGCAGTTCTACTCAGTTCTCTGGCTGCAGCCTCCAACAACACGCCGTCGCCGAGCAGCCCCTACTTTGCAGAAGATGCACACTCAAAATTCTGGGCCCAACAGTCGTACGATGGTGCATTGACCACCGCTGATCGCTGGGCGCCGTCCGACCATGTCAAGCAAGGGAGCAAGCGTTGAATGAAGGTCGGGTCACGGCCGCAGTTTCCTTTTGGAAGGACGAGGAAGGCTGGGGAGAGCTGATCCTCCCTGACGGAACAAAGTGCTTCGGGCACTTTTCGGTCATCAAGCAATCATCTGGATACCGGGCATTGATGGCGGGTGAACGTGTTGAAATCGAGACCAAATCAGTCTCCCAAGACGAATATAGCTGTATCGCAACACTAATTCATCGGACCTAAATAACGCTCTCTATGTCCGGGGCTCACAAGGGGTCCCGGACATTCCCCTCCCTACCGCTACCCAAACCGGTGCTGCGGCGTGACCGGCTCGCGACCGCCGCACCCGCGCTCGCCCGTCCCCGCGACACGCGGCCGTGCAGAGAGTCCGAAGTTCACGCTGTCGGCTAGACCGGCATCCAACAAGACCTGGCCGGGTCCGCGCCTCAGTAGTCGACGTTGCGATGCAGTTTGTTGCCGAGCCAGAGCATGGCGAGGCTCACTACGAGGAAGCCCACGGCGATGCCGAGGGCGAACACGGCGACGCCGCCCCAGCCGCCGGCGCGAGCCGGATCAATGAACCAATACGGGTACCACCCGACGAAGGCACCGCGGATGAGCGAATAGACGAGGTAGGCCACTGGGTACAGGAGCCACCACCAGAGGTGACGGAGCTCGAGGCGGGCCAACGGCGGCTGAAACAGCCAATCGGCCACCATGACGACGGGCATGACGTAGTGCGTGACGACGTTCACCCAGGGCGCCACGATGCCGACATCCTGGTTCGACAAGAGGAGCCCGAACACGATCCCGACGATCGCGATGGCGATGGTCGCGGTTCCCCGGATGACGTCGTCGGCCTCGGTCGGCCGCCGCCCCACGAACACGCGGTAGCCGCTGATCGCGAGCACCACGGCTGTGAAGACGTTGGAGAGGATCGTGAAGTAGCTGAAGAAGTTGACGATGTCAGCACCACGCTGCACGCCGATGACTAACTGCGTGCCCACGGCTGCGAAGGTGAGGGCCGCGAAGAAGAAGCGTGCCCCCACGAAGATATTCCGCTTCATGGGTCAAGCTTCCGCGAGACGGCGCCGCGGCGCCGTCCGCCACGCCGGAATCTACCGGTACCCGAACCGGTGCTGCGGCGCGACCGACTCGGCGACCGCCGCCCGGACGCGCGCATGCAGACCGCGCAGCCCGGCCCGGTCCACCCGCGCCTCGATGATCTCCCGGCCGCCCGTGCGGGGCGCGGCAAGGGCGGCGGCTGCCTCCGCCGTCGTCCGCACGACCGTGTGCCGGACGCCGTAGGCCGCGGCGAGCGCCCGCAAGTCGGCCTTGTGCGGGGTGCCGAAGAGGCGTTCGACGGCGGCCGCCGCACCAGCGCTCGCCCCGTCGCCGCCGACTCGCCCGTGCTCGAGGAGCCCGAAGATCGCGCCGCCCGCGTCGTTGAGCACGACGATCCGGAGGGAGGGCTCGGCCTCGCCCGTGCCGAGCAGGAGTCCCCCGGCGTCGTGCAGGAACGTGAGGTCGCCGAGGAAGAGGGTCGTGTCCACCCGATTGCCGAGCCAGAGTCCCGTCGCGGTCGAGACGGTGCCGTCGATGCCCGCGAGCCCGCGGTTCGCGAAGACCCGCGACCCGGGCTCCGTGGCCGGGGACGCCGCAAGATCGACGTCGCGGATCCCGTTCGACGAGCCGAGCACGAGTTGGCCGTGCGCGTTCTGCCACACAAGCTGCGCGAGCCGGGGGCCGGAGAGCGGTGCGGCCGCGAGGACGCGGTCCATGGCCTCCTGCGCGGCAGCGCCGGCGAGGAGCCAGGTGTCGAGCCATCCCTCGGCGCCGCGACCGGCGAACTCCGAAAGCTCGTCGAGGTCCGCGATCAGCTGCTCTCGCCGTCGCCCCTCCTCGAACCACGCGACGGGCCGTGGGTGGAACAGGGCGGTCTCGACGTCCGCCCGGGCGAGTAGGGCCGTCACGGGCCGGCTCAGCGTTGGCCGCCCGAACAGCACGACGCGCTCGATTCCCTCCCCCGGATGTGCGTCGAGGAGAACCCGATACGGCCCGACCGCATGCGAACCGAAGCGCGCGTTCGACGACGGCTCCGCCAAAAGCGGAAGCCCGTGCGCCGCCGCGAACGCCTCGGCGAGCGGACCGGCCCCGTGCCCCGCCATGACGACGGTGCGGCGCGGCGGGAGCCCGCCCAGCGCAGCGACCGCCGGCCGCCGGTACGCGAAGCCCTCGGACGGGGGCTGCTCCCACGCACCCGCGGGCGGCGCCCAGCCGTCGGCCGGGACGAGCGGCTCGCGGAAGCACACGTTGAGCTGCGCGGGCCCTGACGGGACTCCCGGGAGGAGCCCCGACGCTGCGCTGAGCGCGGTCCGAACGGCCGACGACGGCGACTCCCCCGCCGCGACCGAGGTCGCGAAGCGCACATGCTCGCCGAAGAGGTCGAGCTGCTCGGTCGTCTGGTTCGCGCCCGTCCCGTGCAGTTCCTCAGGACGGTCGGCCGAGAGCACGATGAGAGGAACCTCGGCGTGGTTGGCCTCCATGACGGCGGGCAGAAGATTCCCGACCGCCGTGCCGCTCGTGGTGAGCACCGCCGTCGGACGCCCCGAGGAAAGAGCGGCGCCGAGCGCGGTGAAGCCGCCCACGCGCTCGTCGATGCGCACTACGAGCTCGAGCAGCCCGCGGCCCTCGGCCTCGGCGAGCGCGTAGGCAAGCGGCGCGCTGCGGGAGCCGGGGCAGACGACAACACGACGGACGCCGCCCACAAGCAGTCCGGAGACCACTTCGCGGGCGGCGTCGAGGGAGCCGAGAGAAGTCACACTTCCATCGTAGGCTTGCGGTCGTGCGTGATCAGCCGCGGGAACCGGCTGATGCGGAGGCCACTGACTGCCGACGGGAGACTATCGCCATGCCGGACACCCTCGAACCCGACACCCTCGTACCCGACACCGCCGAGCACCGCCGCCTCGCAGAATCCCCCGGCGACTCGGACCCTTGGCGCCTCTGGGGCCCGTACGTCGCCGGACGCCAATGGGGGACGGTCCGCGAGGACTATTCGGCCGACGGCGACGCGTGGAACTTCTTCCCGTTCGATCACGCCCATCGCCGGGCCTATCGCTGGGGCGAGGACGGGATCGCGGGCCTGTGTGACCGCTTCGGCTTCCTCAACCTGGGCATCGCGCTGTGGAACGGGCAGGACGATCGGCTCAAGGAGCGCTACTTCGGTCTCACCAACAGCCAAGGCAATCACGGCGAGGACGTCAAGGAGCACTGGTGGCAGCTTGACGCGACGCCGACGCATTCTTGGGCCAAGACCCTCTACCGGTATCCGCAGGCCGCCTATCCCTACGAGGAACTGGTACGCGTCAACGGCTCGCTGTCGAGGGCGGACCCCGAATACGAGCTCGCCGACACGGGCGCCCTGCGCGACAACAGGTTCTTCGACGTCGAGACCGTCCACGCCAAGGCGTCCCCCGACGACGTGTGCATGACGATCACCGCCACGAACCAAGGGCCGGATCCAGCTCCGCTCGACCTCATCGCGCAGCTCTGGTTCCGCAACACGTGGGCGTGGGGCCGCGACGACCGTGTGCCGCAGATCCGGCGGGTGCCGCCGCCCGAGCTGCGCCCGGGCGGCGTGGTCGCCGTCGAAGCGACGCACGGCTTCCTCGGCACCTACCTCCTCGCCGCCCAGACCGACTCGTTGCGCGGAGGAACGCCCGAGGTGATGTTCTGCGACAACGAGAGCAACGACGTCGAACTCTTCGGGGCGCCCAAAAACCGCTCGCCGTTCCCCAAGGATGGAATCGACGCCGCCGTGCTTCGGGGAGACCGTTCGCTCCTCAACCCGGCCGAAACAGGCACGAAGGCCGCGTTCCGCTGGCACTTCGCGTCCATTGACCCTGGTGCGAGTGTGACCGTCCGCCTCCGGCTCACTGGCGAGATGCTCCCGCTCGAGCCGTTCGGTCCGGGTTTCGACGACGTCCTCGCGGACCGCGAACGAGAAGCCGACGAGTTCTACTCGGCGGTCCTCCCGGCGTCGAGCCCTGAGGATGCCTTCGTGGCCCGGCGCGCCTTCGCCGGACTCCTGTGGGGCAAACAGCACTACCGCTACTCGGTCCGCGAGTGGCTCGAAGGCGACCCCGCGTTCCCGCCCCCGCCGCCCCAGCGGCGCGGACCGAACGCAAGGAACACCGGCTGGCGTCACCTCGCCCTCGCGGACGTCATCTCGATGCCGGACGAATGGGAGTATCCGTGGTTCGCGTCGTGGGACCTCGCGTTCCACTGCACGGCGCTCGCGCACATCGACCCGGAGTTCGCGAAGAGCCAGCTCGTGCTCAAATGCCGCGAATGGGCCATGCATCCGGACGGCCAGCTCCCGGCATACGAGTGGGCGTTCGGCGACGTCAACCCGCCCGTGCACGCGTGGGCGGCGTGGCAGATCTACTGCATCGACGGCTCGCGGGACGCGGACTTCCTCATGCGGATCTTCACGAAGCTCCTCCTGAACTTCTCGTGGTGGGTCAACCGCAAGGACGCCGACGGGTCGAACCTCTTCGAGGGCGGATTCCTCGGGATGGACAACATCGGGCTGTTCGACCGCTCGAAGGGCCTCCCGGCGGGCCACCGCCTTGAGCAGTCGGACGCGACGAGCTGGATGGGGTTCTATTGCCTCACGATGATGCGCATCGCGCTCGAACTCGCGCGCCAAGACCGAGTATGGGACGACCTTGCGACGAAGTTCCTCGAGCACTTCCTCGCGATCGCGGAGGCCATGGACACGTTCGGGAGCACGGGAGTCTCGCTGTGGGACGACGCCGACGGCTTCTTCTACGACGTGCTCCTCGCCGGTGACGGGAGCCAGGAGCGCCTTCCCGTACGCAGTATGGTCGGGCTCTTGCCGCTGCTTGCCGTCGCGGTAGCGCCCGAGTGGGCGGTCGACGGGCTTCCCGACTTCGCCCAGAGCCTGCACTGGCTCCAGCGCCACAGGCCTGACGAGACCGAAGCCCTGGTCCGATCCGCGAACGGCTCGCCGCTCACGCTCGCGGTCCTGCACGGCGAGAGGCTCGAACGCGTCCTGGCCCGGCTTCTCGACGAGAACGAGTTCCTCTCGCCGTTCGGCGTCCGCTCGCTCTCGGCGGCCTACCGCGAGCCGTACACCGTCGACGTCGCGGGGCAGCCCATGAGCATCGCGTACCTCCCGGGCGAGTCGGATTCGGGCCTGTTCGGCGGAAACTCGAACTGGCGCGGCCCCGTGTGGTTCCCGGTGAACGTCCTCGTTGCCGACGCCCTCGCGCTCTACGCCGAGGGGGCCGGGGCTGACCTCGCCTTCGAATTCCCGACGGGCTCCGGGACCAAGGTTCCGCTCGCGGACATTGCGCGCGAGCTCGAAGACCGGCTCGTTCGGCTCTTCCGAGCGGACGACGCCGGGCGGCGGCCCAGCACGCCGCGCCACCACCCGTCCGGTCCCCTCTGGGACGCGCACCCGACGTTCAGCGAGTATTTCCACGGCGACACGGGAGCGGGCCTCGGGGCCTCGCATCAGACGGGCTGGTCCGCGCTCGTCGCGCACCTCGTGTGCCGGCAGCCCGTTGCGCGGGTTCAGGATCCCGCGAGCAGCGCGTAGCACCGCCGCAGCCGTTCAAGCCACCATGCGCGGCGCTCGGCCGGGGCGGCGTGCTCGGCAAGCAGTTCCGGGTCCGGCGTCACCGCGCCGGATACCACCGGGGCGACGGGCAGGAAGCCGCCGTCGGGCACCAAGGCCGGCCGGACGACGTCGTACTCGAAAAGCGCGCCCGTGCCGAGCCCGCACGCGTGGGGCAGCTCAGGCAGCGCTGCGGCGAGGGCGACGCCCGCGGACAGGCCGATCGACGTGTCGAGCGCGGAACTCACGACGGCGGGAAGCCCGGCCTCGCGCACGATCGCGAGGGCGCGCCGGACTCCCCCCAGCGGTGCAGCCTTGACGACGATGAGGTCCGCCGCCCCCGCCCGGGCGACGCGGAGCGGATCCTCCGCCTTCCGGACGCTTTCGTCGGCGGCGATCGGCACGGTCATCCCCGCCGCGGCGAGGCGTGCCCGGACGGCCGCAAGACCCTCAATGCCGGCAACAGGCTGCTCGGCGTATTCGAGGCCGTACGGATAAAGGGCCAAGATCGCGGCAACGGCCTCGTCGACGGTCCAGGCCGCATTCGCGTCGATGCGGAGCGCCGCGTCGGGCAGGGCGTCGCGCACGGCGGCGACGCGCGCGACGTCGTCGCCAAGGCCCTGCCCACGCTCGGCGACCTTGACCTTGACGGCGGGCACCGCGCCGTATTTGGCGAGAACCTCCTTCACGCGGTCGGCGGGGACCGCTGGGACGGTGGCGTTGACGGGCACGCGGTCGCGCACGGGCGCGGGGAAGCCCTCCCACGCCGCCTCGATGGCGGAGGCGAGCCAGCGGGAAGATTCGGCGTCGTCGTACTCGAGGAAGGGCGCGAACTCGCCCCAGCCCGCCGGGCCGCGCAGAAGGAGCGCCTCGCGCTCGAGGACGCCGCGGAAGCGCACCGTGAGCGGAAGGCGGACGACGACGGCGCTCGCCTCGAGCTCAAGGCAGGGCGGGAGGGTGGGTGCAGACCGCGGGAGGGTGGGTGCAGACCGCGGGAGGGTAGGTTCAGACCGCGGGAGTCCGGGTCCCGTCGCCGTCATGCCACGACCCTCAGCACGAGCCAAGCCGCCGCCCCGCACGCCCCGATGACGATGGCGAAGGAGAGCAGCCACAACGCCGCCGGAACCCGGGTCTTGCGCGCGAGGATGAAGGCGTCCGAGCTCGCGAGCTCGCGGCGCCGGGCCGTGTGGACGGACACGAGGTTCCACCAATCGCGGGCCGCGCCGAACACGAGCGCGACACCCACGCCGAGCGTGAGGTGACCCTGCAGCTCGGGCGGCACCGCGACGACGAGCAGCGCGACCACGAGGATCGCCCCGCTCAGGATCAGGACGCCTTGGAGGTTGCGGATGAACAGGAACACCGCGACCAGGACGACGACGGCGGCCGAGAGCGCGGCGCGGCCCCACCCTGCCGCGGAGGCCCATACGAGGGCAGCGCCGACGACGGCCGGCGCCGGGTAGCCCCAGAAGCCGAACCACACCGCTCGGCCCCGCCCCATGCCCTGCGTTGTGCCGCCCTGATCCATCCGGAGCATGATTCCGGTGACGCGCATCCCCGTCGCGAGGCCCGCGAACGCGTGGCCGAGCTCATGGACGATCGTGACGAAGCGTCCGAAGAACCGCCACAGGACGGGGATGACGCACAGTGCCGCCGCCCCGGCGACGAGCCACGCGAGCTCGGAAACAGGCACGGACAGGGGCGCCGTGTGGGTGAATCCTTGGACGAAGGCCGTCCACCAATCGTGAAGCATCGCCTCCGACCATAGCGGACGCGGCTGGGAGCCTCCCCCGGATCAGCTGGCCGACGACGACGGTGCGCGGGCAGCAAGCAGGGACAGAAGGGTTCCCGCGTCGTCAACGACCTGCTCGCGCGAATCGTCGACCACGAACTCGAGCATGAAATCGAGGCTCTCCCCGCGCGCCGCCGTCGCTCCGACCACCGCGGCCCACAGCCGCTCGCGGCCGCGGAGCGGATACCGATCCCCGGTCGCAGACCAGCTGAAGCAATGGATTCCGGAGACGAAGGGGGACACCTCGAGGAAGGATTCGAGGGCGGCTGCGTCGTCGAGCCCGACCGCGGGCTGCCAATAGGTGCGGACGTTGGGGCGATCGATGCGCGTGAGCAGATCAACCGTGGATGCCGCGGTATCCGTCGGGGTGTTCCCGTGGTACTCGAGCGCGATCTCGAGGCCGTCCTCTGCCGCGAGCCGGGCGATCCTCTGCGCATCCTCGACGACACGATCCCACAGCGCCGGAGTTGCCCGATCAGACCCTTCTCGGCCGGCCCAGACACGGATGCGCTGCGTGCCGGCCGCCTTCGCCGAGGCCAGGAGCCTGGTGACGTCCTCGAAGTCCCCGAGCCGGCAATAGGACCCGAGCGACATGACCCGCAGCCCCTTCTCGGCGCACAGGCGTGCGGCCGTCCTCGCCTCGTCTGGCCCCGTCACGTGGACGTCGGTGCCCCACTCGATTCCCGTCAGACCGGCATTTGACGCCGTCTCGACGACGTCGGCCAACGAGCGCGAACGGAGCGTGACCGAGCACAGCCCGGCTGATCCAGCCGGGAACGGCCCCTGAAGCGTCATTCTCGAAGCCTAACGCGACGTGCTGCGGCGGCTTGTTCTCCGACGACACCCCGATCACGGCCTCCGAGATCGCCGCGACCCTCGACGGCTCCGCGCGAACCGGTCGGGCCACGGCCGAGGAGAGGCATCCCCAAGCCCGCGCCCAGCCTCGTGTGCCACCCTTGAGGTCATGGCCGCCACCCGAACTCGCCCCGATACACCCAGTCCCCCACGCCCTGTGATGCCAGGCCGCGTGGTACCGCGCCGCGTAGCGCCGATTCGCGACGCCATCGCCGGCCCGGGCCTCTTCATCGTGGCGGCCCTGGCCTCGGCACTCGGCGTGGCCGGAACCTACGGTTTCTTCGTCCGCACGACCACGGGCCAGTACATCGACGAATCCGCCCTCGACGAAGCCATCGGGGTGTACGGAAAGGCCGGCAAGGCCGCCCTCGGCTACCTCGACGCGTTGCCGACCCTCGCCGTCGTCCTCGGCGGGGCCGGCCTGCTCTATGCGGCGATCGTCAAGCGGCGATGGTTCGCGGCCGCCGTCGCCCTTTCCTCCGCCGTGGCGGCCAACATCATCACCCAGGCGCTCAAGGCGTATGTCTTCACGCGGCCGTTCCGGGGCATCGAGACGCTCATGGAGAATTCGCTGCCCTCGGGCCACACGACCCTCGCCGCCTCGGCCGCGGCCGCCGTCTTCCTCGTCGCGTCGCCCGCGAAGCGCCCATTTGTGGCGTTCGCGGGGAGCACGTTCGCGATTGCCGCCGGCGGCGCGACCCTCGTCAACCAGTGGCATCGCCCCGCCGATGTCGTCGCGGCGTTCCTCGTCGTGGCCGCCTGCACGGCGCCTGCTGGGTGGCTCATCATGCGCGTGGGCCGGCGTTGGAACGCGTGGTCGGGCTTCGGCAGCGAGTGGGCCGCCTCGCGCCTCTGGCTCTCGCTCCCCCTCCTCGCGGGCCTCGCCGCCACCGGGCTCGCCGTGTCGATGCTCACGCGGATCGCGCCAAGCACCGGAATAGCAAGCACAACGCACTATTTCTGGACCGGTCTCTCCCTCATCGTCATCAGCGGCTACCTGCTCTGCGTGGCCGGGATGTGGCTCTTCGGGGTCGCGGCGCGCCGCGCGTGAACCAGCCGCGCGGAGCCACATGACGGCGCCGCGAAACCTTCCATTGCGCGCATGAGGACCGGCCGCTACGCTTGCCTTGTCCATTCATTGGACTAATCAGGACCGGCACGACTGCTATTGGGGGCAGCCGTGCCGTTCTTGTCAGCGCCAGCCTTCGCCTCAGCCACAGCCGTCGCCTCAGCGGTAGCCGTCGCCTCAGCGGTAGCCGTCGACAATCGCGGCGGCGATCTCCTTGTAGGCGCGACGGGTCTCGGGGCGCACCGTCTCGAGCGAGACAAGGTCCCCGTCCGCGACGGCCCGATCGTGGGGCACGCTGATGAGGGTCCGGCACATCCCGGCGAGGGTCGCCTCGATCGCCCGCTTGTCGACGCGGCCCGAGACGTCGTCCTTGTCGGTGACCACGACGATCGCGTTCGCGGCCAGCTCGGCGAAACCGTGGGTAGCAAGCCACATGAGGGTGTCCCGGGCCCGTTTGGCCCCACTCACGGCAAAGCCGGAAGCGATGACGACATTGTCCGCGCTCTCGAGAACCCCCCGCATCGAGGGACGGCTCACGCCGGTTCCGCAGTCGGTGAGCGTGACACCGTAATGGAGCGACACGAGCCTGAAGATCCTCTGATAGTCCTCGGCGTGAAGCGAGTCCGAAAGGTCCGGATCCTGCTCCCCGGCGAGGAGACGCAGGCTGCCGACCTCGTGGAGGTACCGGTCGAGCGCGACCCGCGAGTCGTTGTCCCCGAGCTCGCGCACGAGCCGCGTGATGTTCAACTCGTGCTCGGACTCATACGCCCCCTCGCCGAGCGCGCGTTCAATGAGGTCGCCCGCGTCGGGATTCGCGTCGATCGCGCACACGCTGCCGGAGCGGAGATTCGCGAGCGTGAGCCCCACCCCGACCGTCGTCGATGTCTTGCCCACCCCGCCCTTGAGCGAGAGGAACACCGTGTTCCGACTCCCGCCGAGCCGCCGTCGGATCCGTCGATCGAGTTCAGACTCGGCCGCCTCTGCCGAGGTCGGCCCGAAGTTCAGGGCCCCGCCCGTGATGCGGTACAGGAAACCCCTCAAGCCACCGTGGGGCGCGACGCTCGGCGGAGTCTTGACGAAGCCCGCGGGCTGCTCGGCGGGCAGCAGTGTTTCGGCGGGCAGTTGCGTCTCAGCAGGCAGTTGCGTCTCGGCCGGCAGCGGCGTCTCAGCAGGCAGTTGCGTCTCGGCGGGCAGCGGCGTCTCGAACCCGCTCGCGTAATCCGAAAGCCCCAGGGGCTCGGCCGTCGCGGGATGCTCGGTCAGCTGCTCGCGCGCCCATTCCGGATCCCACGGTTCCGGCTTCCCCGGTTCCGACTCCCCCAGCCACTCTGGCTCCCCCAGTTCAGACTCCCCCGGCCACTCCGGCTCCCCTAGTTCCGGTTCCCCGAGTTCCGGCTCCCCGGGTTCCGACTCCCCGGGCCACTCCGGCTCCCCGAGTTCCGACTCCCCTGGCCACTCCGGCACGGCCGTTTCCGCTGCGTCCGGTTCCGGCAGCGCATCCTCGTCCGGGCCGCCGGCATGCGCCGGCCCGCCCACGGCGGCGGGGTCCCGCGCGTCGTCATCACGGGCGACGGCGGATTCCACGGAGGCATTCAACGCCGACATCGGCGGGGCGTCAGGAAGCGGAGGGACGACGGCGCGAAGCGAGCGCGTGTCGGACCCCTCGCCCGGGGCGAACGGCTGGTCCCACGTGAGCTCGGCGTGCTCGGCCCGCGCGGCGTCCTCGGCCTCACGCAGCTTCCGCAACTCGCGTCGTGTCAGCGGCCGAGCACGAGCCTCGCCGGAATCGCGAGCGGAAACCCCGCCGTCGCCCGAGTGCTGCCCTGTCGCGGTCTGCCCCATCGCGGTCTGCGTGGTCTCGGCCTGCTGCGTTTCGTCGTCGACCATCCCGCCCCTTTCGTACCCGACCGCTGGTAACTCTAGTCCAGGCGGCAGGCGCTAGTGCAGGCTGTGGGCCGCCTTGAGGCGCGAGATGAACAGCCTCGACTGCTCCGGCCCGTAGGGGAGGATCGGGATGGCCTTCGTCGCGTCGTTCGGCGATTCGCGCGTGGCCTGGCGCGCGGAGCGGACGGCCATCGCCATGGTCTCGGCCATGGTCCGCACGGTGGCATCCGTGCACTGTTCACCGTGGCCGGGCACAAGGTGCTCGTACCGATGTCGCAGCGCCGAGACATGCCGGAGGACGTCTGCCCACTCCTCGGGGTACGAATCGCCGAACTCGGGGTAGGCGCCTTCTTCGACGAGGTCGCCGCTGAAAAGGGCCGAGGGAGTACCGACGAGGAGGTCGCCGTCCGTGTGTCCGCGCCCGAGGTAGAAGAGCGTGACGCTCTGTCCCCCGAGGTCAACGAGCACCGGCTGCTCCCGCACGATCGCCTGGGGAACAACGATCTCGGCATCCTCGCCCTCGCCAGACGCCATCTCGGGCTCTCGGCCCGCCACCTCCGCGCGGGCACCGTCGCCGGCGGTCGCGATCGTCGCCGCCGCATTCTCGTGCGCCCAGAATTCGGTGGCCCCGGCCGCGCGGAACACGGCGTTGCCGAAGAAGTGGTCGTAGTGCGCGTGCGTGTTGACGACGACGAGCGGCAGCTGCGTCTTCTCCCTCACGGCGTCAAGGATCTCCCGCGCCTGACGCGGTCCCTCACCCGTGTCGATCACGAGAGCCCGGTCGGTCCCGATCACGAGCCCGACGTTGAGCCGAAGTGGCTCAAGGCTGAGCGTGTACGTGTCTCCGCCAAGGTCGCGCCATTGAGCCATCGCGCCATGTCCTAACTTTCGAGACTAGCCAGCCGTTCCGACTGTGGGTCCGATTCTGCCACGCGCTTCAGAGGTCAGCGAGGATGCTGCCCGGGTGTTCGATGGCGTCCGCGACGTACCGCAGGAAGCCTCCTGCAGTTCCGCCGTCGCACACCCGGTGGTCGAACACGAGCGTGAGTTCGACGACCTTGCGCACGGCGAGCGCGCCGTCGACCGCCCAGGGCCGGTCCACGATCCGGCCGACGCCGAGGATCGCCGCCTCCGGGTAGTTGATGATCGCCGCGCTGCCGTCTACCCCGAACACGCCGTAGTTGTTGAGCGTGAACGTGCTGCCGCTCAGATCCGCCGGCGTCGCCTTCCCGTCGCGGGCGACGGCGGTGAGCCGCCTGAGCTCCGCATCGAGGGCTCGGGCGCTGAGCCCGTGCGCCCCGCGGATGCTCGGGACGACCAGACCGCGCTCGGTCTGGGCAGCGAATCCGAGGTTCACGCCGTCGAACGCGACGATCTCCTGGCCGCCGTCGGCCGCCGTCTCGATGCGGGTGTTGAGCTCGGGGAACTTCGCGAGGCCCGCGACGACGAACCGCGCGATGAACGCGAGCAGGCTCGGAGTGTTCTCGGGGTCTCGCCGCTTGAGATCGGCGCGGAGCTCGACGAGTTCGGTTGCGTCGGCGTCGACCCACACGGTCGCCTCGGGAATCTCGGCGCGGCTTCGGGTCATCGCCTGCGCGACGGCCTTGCGCACCCCGCGAATGGGCACGCGCGATGCGATGCCGAGGCCCGTGACGGCGTCCACCGCTGCCGAGATCGGGGCCCCTGCCGCCGAGATCGCGGCCCCTGCGGCCGAGATCGGGGCCCGTGCCGCCGAGATCGGGGCCCCTGCCGCCGAGATCGCGGCCCCTGCCGCCGAGATCGCGGCCCCTGCCGCCGAGATCGGGGCCTGTGCTGCGTGCTCGACGTCCCGACGCATGATGAGCCCATCCGGCCCAGAACCCCTCAGCGAATGCAGGCTGACGCCGAGTTCGCGGGCCGCCTTGCGCACGAGCGGTGACACAACGCGGATGGCTTCCACGGGGGCGCTCGCCTCAGCGGTCGCGGAGGGCGCCCCGCCCGAGGCGGACACGAGGCCCTTGCGGCGTCGAGTCCTCCCGCCCGTCGCGGACCCCGACGTGCCGTAGCCAATCAGGACGTTGCCGGACCCGGAAGCGGCGGCTGCTTGCGGGGCCGTTGTCCCCGCGCGCTCCTCGGTTCTGTACGCTCGGGCAGCAGGCGACCCGACCTCCGCGCCACCCGACCCGACCTCGGCAGCGAGCGCCCCGACCTCGGCGCCACCCGACCCGACCTCGGCAGCAGGCGACCCGACCTCCGCGATGCTGATGAGGGGCCGGCCGACGTCGAGCGTCTCGCCGGGCTGTCCGTGCAGCACGGCAACGACCCCGGCGAACGGCGAGGGCACCTCGACGATGGCCTTGGCCGTCTCCACCTCGACGACCGGCTGGTCCACGGCCACGGAGTCTCCAACGGCCACGAGCCAGCGCACGAGCTCCGCCTCGGTGAGGCCCTCGCCCAGGTCCGGCAGCAGGAATTCGCGCGTCATCAGTCCTCCCACTGGAGCTCGTCGAGGGCGTCGAGGATGCGGTCGACCCCCGGCAGATACCAGTGCTCAAGCTTGGGCGGCGGGAACGGGATGTCGAAGCCGGTCACGCGACGCACCGGCGCGGCGAGCGAATGGAAGCAGCGCTCCTGCACGCGCGCCGTGACCTCCGACGCGACCGACGCGAACCCTTGGGCCTCCGCGACGACGACGACGCGGCCCGTCTTGCGCACCGATGCGCACACGGTCTCGTCGTCGAACGGCACAATCGTGCGCAGGTCCACGACCTCGACCGAGCGACCCTCGGCGGATGCGGCTTCGGCCGCGGCGAGCGCGGGCGGGACCGAGGGCCCGTACGCGATGATCGTCGCGTCCGCGCCCGGACGGACGACGGCGGCGCGGCCCTCGCCCTTTCGGCTGGCCTCGACGTTGGTCGCCTCAAAGTCAGCACGCAGCGCCTCGAGGTCCACGGCCTCCTTCGACCAGTAGAGCTTCTTAGGCTCCATGAAGACGACAGGGTCGTCGCTCGCGATGGCCTCGCGAAGCAGCCAGTACGCGTCCGCGACGCTCGACGGCGTGAAGACCTTGAGCCCCGGAGTGTGGGCGTAGTAGGCCTCGGACGAGTCGCAGTGGTGTTCGACGCCGCCGATCCCGCCCGAATACGGGACGCGGATGACCATGGGCAACGTCACGCGGCCGCGCGTCCGGTTGTGCATCTTGGCCACGTGGCTCGCGATCTGCTCGAACGCGGGGTACGCGAACGCGTCGAACTGCATCTCGACCACGGGGCGCATGCCGTTCATCGCCATGCCGAGCGCCATGCCGACGATTCCGGATTCCGCGAGCGGCGTGTCGAAGCAGCGTTGCTCGCCGAACTCGGCGTTGAGCCCGTCCGTGATGCGGAAGACGCCGCCCAGCTTGGCGACGTCCTCGCCGAAGACGACGACGCCGTCGTCCGCGCGCATTGCATCGGCCATCGCGGTGGTGAGCGCCTTCGCGAAGGTCACGGCCTCGGGGCCTGCTGCGGCGGCCGCCCGTGCGGCGGCAGCCTCGGCTACCGTGCTCATCAGTGCTCCTCTCGGCCCAGGCTGAGGGCGGACTGCTCGTCGCGGGCCAGCTCGTCACGGAGGAAGGCGGCCTGCTCGCGCAGCTGGGGGGTGGGTTCGGTGAAGACGTGGCGGAACAGGTCCTGCGGATCGAGCCTCGGCTCCGCGTTGAGTCCGTCGCGGAGCTGCTGGGCGATGTCCTCGGCGTCACCCGCGAAGGCGGTCTCGGCGTCGTCCGTGAGATGCCCCGTCGAGCGGAGGTAGTGCCGCATGCGGTTGAGCGGGTCCTTGGCCGCCCACGCTTCGACCTCGGCCTGGTTGCGGTAGCGGGTCGCGTCGTCGGCGTTCGTGTGGGCCTGCATGCGGTACGTGTTCGCCTCGACGAGGAGCGGGCCCGACCCCGCGCGGGCGAGCGTCACGGCGCGGTCGAGGACAGCCAGGAGCGCGACAATGTCGTTGCCGTCGACGCGCTCCCCGGCCATGCCGTAGCCGACCGCCTTGTGGGCGAGCGACGGCGCAACTGTCTGGTGCGCGAGCGGTACCGAGATCGCGTACTGGTTGTTCTGGATGAAGAAGACGACCGGGAGATGGAAGACGGCGGCGAAGTTGAGGGCCTCGTGGAAGTCGCCCTCGCTCGTGGCGCCGTCGCCGCACATCGCGAGCACCACGGTGTCCTCGCCCCGGAGCTTCGCGGCGTGGGCGACGCCGACGGCGTGCAGGAGCTGAGTGGTGAGCGGGGTGCTTTGGATGCCGACTTTGTGCGCGTGGGGATCGTAGCCGCCGTGCCAGTCGCCGCGGAAGAGCGTCATCGTCTCGACGGGGTCGACGCCGCGGGTCATGACGGCCACCGAGTCGCGGTACGTGGGGAACATCCAGTCGCCATCGCGCAGACAGAGCGCGGCCGCGACTTGGCAGGCCTCCTGGCCGTGGCTCGACGGGTAGACCGCGAGGCGGCCCTGACGTACGAGCGCGGAGTTCTGGTCGTTGACGCGGCGGCCGATGACGAGCTGCCGGTAGGCCTCGAGCAGTTCGCTGTCGCTCGGGACGGGGTATTGGTGCCCGGGGCTTGAGCCTCGCTGCTCCTCGGGCAGCATCGTTCCGTCCTCGGAGAGGATCTGGATCTGGCCGTGCACCGGGAGCATGTAGTCCTCGATGCTGATCCCGAAGCGCTTGACGGCCTCTTGGGCCTCCGCGGGAATGGTCATGATGCCTCCTCGCAGCATGTGTGTTGACACAAGTATCAATTCCCAAGGTCTTTCGTATCCAGAACTCCCCCGAATCTTGGAATTTTGGAACCATCGAGCCAGAATCTATAGACAAAAGCCCAAGAATGACCCAGATCACAGGAGGCCCCGTGGACGATGTGGACCGCGCCATCCTTGCCCAGCTCACCGAGGACGCCCGCCGATCCGTCACGACCATCGCCGAGAACGTGCACGTCTCGCGAGCGCACGCGTACAACCGCATCGCGAAGCTCCAGGAACAGGGGATCATCACGAAGTACACGGCCCTCGTGGACCCGCTCAAGGCGGGGCTACGGTCGAGCGCCTACGTAACCCTCAAGGTGCGGCAGCACTCGTGGCGCGAACTGCGAGAACAGCTCAAAGCGATACCCGAGGTGCACCACATCGCGCTCGTCGGCGGCGACTTCGACGTCATCCTCCTCGTGCGGGCCGTCGACAACACGGACCTCCGCCGCGTCGTGTTCGACCAGCTCCAGAACATGCCGGGCGTCCTAGACACGCAGACATTCCTCGTGTTCGAGGACCTGGACACAAGGTAGGCGGCAACGAGCTTGGCACGGACGGGACCAGGGCGCCAGCCCGCACCCAGGGCGCCAGCCCGCACCCAGGGCCTCAGCCCGCACGCCGGTGTCAGCTCGCCCGGCGCAAGCGACCATTCTTCCTAAGCACCGACCCTGGGAGCTTGACCGGTGGCGAGTAGTATTCGTGGCCCGTTGGAGTGACGGTGAGAATGTCCCCATGCGTGACATCTCGATCGTCATCGCGAACGCCAACCACCGCTCTTTCCCAGCCGGGCGATTCCTTGGCGTAGTTGCAGGCTTCACAGAGACCTTGGCCGTTTTCAGCGCTGGTCTCACCGCCGACGGCGACCGGAACGACATGATCGATGTGGCGGATAGGAGCATCGCAGTACGGGGTGCGGCAGACCTGATCGCGGATTCTGATGAGGTCGGCCAACGCGCGAGGAAACAGCCTCGATCTCGAATCCATTGCGGCAAGCTCGCCCGCCGACGGATCAAGGAAAAGACGCCTCAGCCACACGCCTGCGAACGCCGCGGCCCCGGGGCCTGTTCCGGGAGCACCTGCCGTAGAACCGGCATCACCCATTCCACCACCGGCTCCCGACGCACCAACGACACCCAACGCACCATCGGTACCCAATGCACCACCGGCGCCGGATGCACCACCGGCGCCCAACGCACCACCGGCACCCAACGCACCACCTGCACCCGACAGGGAGCCGCGGCCCGACCCATCGCCAGATCTGCCGCGCATCCCAACTCCGCCCCGAGCCGTGGCGGCGACCATCCCCCGGGCCTCTGCCGCGGTAATGGTCCCGTACCCCTCGAGGAGGGCGGGTTCGCGACCGCCTCCGAACAGGGAACAGTCCGTCATCACGAGCCCTACCCGAAGCGGCACTGCATCGGCTCTGGCTTGGCCGGTCACGCGCTCAACAAGAGTGTCGGCCGCGACTTGTCCGGCCGTCCGATCATCCCCACGTGCCTTTGCCTCGGTCGCGGCGCGCCGAAGAGCGCCACCCGCGGCGGCGGCCTGCGCGACCGGAAGGATCGCAGTAAGTTGAGCCATCGAATCCGGAAGCCGTCGGATCGTCACGCGGCGAGCCGACTCGGCCTTCCGCACTCGGGCAAGGGCCGCGCCGTCGTCAATCGCATCCACGGACGCACGCACGGCGTCCTGGACACCTCGATCGCCCAAGCCCTCGAGGCGCCGGGGATCCTGACAGAGATCCTCATCGACCACGCCGCGGGCAGCCGGTGAAAGCACCTCGACGCCCTCGGCCACGCAGATCGCGCGGTCCTCGTTGAGCCGCCCGGCCCCGAACGCCGCGAAGGTGTGGGGCATCTCGCCCACGAGCCTCTTCGCCGCAGCCAGAAGTCTCGATCCCCGTGCCGGCGAGACCCCCCGCGCAAGGGCGACCTGAGCGGCTACGGAGCGTTCTCGAGCCCTCGACTCACTCCGCCCGGTCTTGCTCTCAAGCGAGGCGGCCCGGGGATCCATCCCCGCCTCACACAGCTCGGCGAACTCCACTTGGATCCGCGCCTGCTCTGCTGCGGCCGAGGCCTTCAGTCGCTCAAGGGACGCGATTCGATCGATGAGTTCGGGCCCGCTGAGGCCGCTCACCCCGCCTGAGATCGCGAGACGAGACGCGAAGGAATCGATCTCGGCACTGGAGGGGCCCCCGCCACCACCAAGCAGACTCCCAAGGGCGGTGCGCCAGTCTTCCGGACGCGAATCACCGAGCCCTCCGCCCACCGAACGAAGCTCCGTCGAATGCCAGTCCCCCATGCCGACCATGCAGCCAGTCTATCGAAGATTTGTTCGATAAACAAGGACGCTATAGAATATGTGTATGGGGTATCTGCTTTAGCTGAAGCAGGCTGGGGTATGGCCGATTCATCGCCTCAGATGCCACGTGCAGGCGTGGACTACCCCAAAACGTTCGGTCAGTTCTAGGAGTGGTTCAGCACCGACGAGGCCTGCCTCGAGTATCTGGCTACCGGCTCCCCCAACAGGCCACAAACACCGACCCCGCGCCCCTGAGGGACCTGGTGATTCCAGTCGATACCCACGGTTGACTCGATCTGCAGGTCGCTCGACGAGTTATGTTCTCCACTGTGGATAACCAGACGAGGGACCGGGCGCGCGCCATCTTCGCGTGCGAGCAGATGGGCCTCATCCCACCTCACGAGTTGCCTGACTTTGCCACGGAACTCCTAGTCCTGGGGCATGACAGCCCGTCACTTCGCGAACTGGCGGGCCTCCCAAAGGGCGATCGGTCCGACGCCGCAGAGCTGTGGGAAACCGTTCGTGGAGAACTCGGTATCCCCCGCGAGGCCGATGAAGCGGCCCCACGATTCCTCCTCAAACACTGGGCTCGGGAGATTACGGAGGGGAGGCTCGACGTCCTACAAGGGTCGAGGTTGATGCTCCGAGTCGGATGGTTCCCCCCGGGTCAGCCGAAGGAGCTAAACCTCCTGTGGAAGCTCTTGGATGACTGGGACGAAATCCCGCGGCTCCGCGATCAGATAGCCTCTGAACTCCTCGTCTTTGCGCGGGAGCTTCTGCGCAAAGACAGCTGATCCGAGCCGCCGCGCACGGTCGAGGGGTCCGGTCGCAGATTCCAACTACCCGGAACCAGCCCAACTTCAGCTAAGCAGATACCCAATATATGTGTATTAGGTATCTGCGTAGCTGAAGTACGCTTCAGCGGGCCATCAACGCCGACCCCCTGAAAGACCTTGGCATCGCGCACGACGCCGACGAGGAATAGTCAAGGCCTGTGGTTCGGTGGCCTCGGCCTGTACCATCTTTGCTTGCGTGAGGTCTGGGCAGAGCCCGGACGCAAGCGCTGCCCCGCTGAGGAAGGAACCTTGGGGCTGCGTCTGCACCACTGTCCGACTCACCCTGAGGATGGAGAGGGGGTGAGCCATATGGCCGGAACCCTCCTGAATGCCGGCGATGAGATCGATGTCGTCGTCGTGTCTGCCAAGCCGTTCGGGCTCTTCGTTGAGTCTGATTCTGGCGTGCAAGGGCTCGTCCGCGGTGGCAATGCTGCGGTCGGCGCGACCGTGCGCGTGCGCGTCATCGAGTTCGACGCAGCCGAATCACGATTCAGCGCCTTGCTCCTCGACTGACAAAATGGCCCGGTCGGCTACACAAGCCGGCCGGGCCAGCCTTTTGGAAAATGAGCGACGCCGCAACTTCAGCCAAGCAGATACCCAATATATGTGTATGAGGTATCTGCTTAGCTGAAGTGTTCCCGTGGATGCGGACCTGAGCTGAGTGGCAGGGCCGTCAGACTGATGGCGAGCTGCGATCCATGCACTGCTTTTCCATCAGAGTTGGATCGGCTTCACTCACTCGGAACTCGGACTGGCGGGTACCTCCGGTGGGCATTTTTGGACAGGCACCTCCGGTGCCACCGCCGACGGTGGCACCTCGGAGATAGCATCCGAACCCCGGATCGTCTCCGGTTGACCACCAGTCCTTGAATGCCAGGTCCTGCCGCGGCTGCCCCACCCGACCGACCGACGCAGCTGCCGGCTCGGCCTCACCCCTGACGGGCGGCAGGCCCTCGACGCCACCGCGCCAGCCTTCGAAGAATCCCTGACCGACCTGCTCGGCGAACTCAACCCCAGCGTCATCGACACGCTGACGAAGGCTCTCCATGACGCCGAGTCGCACTGACCGGACGCCGGCCCAAATGACCCCACTCCCGCCGTTGCGGATCACTTCAGCCAAGCAGATACCCAACATCTGTGTCTGAAAATAGCCGCCGGACCGAAGCGCGCCGGGGTCCGGTCGATGTGCGCCGCAGATGCCGCGTGCAGGCGTGGAGCATCCGACGACTTCGGGCATTTCGAGCCTGGTACAGCGGGTGGAGCGGTGTGTTGTTCAGACTCGCGGCCAGTCGAAGCTGCTATTGCCCTGGCCGCCTCCTAAGGGGGGCAGTTTGGGGTGGTTGTCCGGGTCGTGGTCCTCATAGTCTCCGCGAGACTCCCTTGTCGACATTCCCGCGAGTGGTCGACGCCGAATCAGAAGCGAGGCGGTCCCAAGTGAGACCGTAGCCAGCGCGCAAAGGATCCCGGCGACGCCGGCCAAGATCACCGTGCCGACCGCCTCGCCGGTTACGACGAGCCAGAAGTCATAGCCCAGCAGGGCCGCGGGCAGCAGGAGGAGCCCCGCCGCCGTCATCAGGTTGTCCGCAAGAGCGAGCCTTCCATTGCTCCCGGCCTTCGGAGCACGCGTCATGAATCCCCCAACCATCACGAGAAACCACCCCCGGGATCCTCCGGCAATCGTGTCGGAGCGAGCCAAATCTCTCCCGAAGGAAGAGATGCTGTCAATGCCCCGCGCAGGCCCGAGCCGATCGGCTAGGGGTTGGCTGGCGACATCGATTTCCTGAACGCGGTGATCGCGGGCAAGGCCAGAACGACCAGAACCGCGTCGACGGCCCAAGGCGCCCACGGCGCGAGAGGGACGAGCCCGGAGAAGAGCGGCGCCACAAGTGCCGCGGCGGTGAATGAGTACTGGAAGAGCGAGAAATACGCGCCCCTCTGTTCCGGGGGTGCGATCTCGGCCAGGAGGGCGAAGACTCTTGGGCCGCCGATGAGGCTTCCCCCGCTGAGCAGCGCGGTCACAGCTATGAGAGCCACGGGCCGGAACTCGGTGGGAAGGGCCACGAGCACAGCCATCCCGACTCCCCACGCGGCCTGCAAAGCCGCCGCCACAACGAGATTCGTCGTCCGCCTAAAGCCGGAGGTTCGGGCCACTGCCCACGTCCCGGCGACGGCGCCGAGGCCCGTGTTGACCGCGATTGAAGCGCCGACGACCCATCCAGGGGCACCGAGGGCACCATCGGCGTACGGGGGCATCAGGACCAGGAACAGATCCACGCTCAGGAACAGCAGGAAGGCGACAGCGCACAGGAGGAGGAATGCCCGATTGCGCAGCGGCGCCCAGACGTCCACGAGCCGGGTACTTCTGGCGGCGGCGGTCGGCCGTGTCGAAGGCACGGCAACCGCGAGGATCGCCGACGCGACGAGGAAGGTGGCGGCATTCAAGACCACGCAGGCAACCAAGCCGGCGTCATCCGGAACTCCGAGAAGGATACCGCCCGCGAGGCCGCCGGCCCCGAACGCTGCGGTGCGGACTACGTTCACGGTCGCGAAAGCCCGGTCGTGATCCCCGCCGTGCGCGGCCTCGGAGGTCATCGCCCCGAGGGCGGAATAGAAGACCTGCACGCCAGCCGCCGTCAGGACGGCCGCGGTCACGGCCAAAGGGATATCCCTCGCCACCAGATAGGCGAGCATGCCGAGCGACTGGAGCAGCTGCGACAGCACGACGACGCGTCGTGGCCCCCACCGGTCGACATACCGCGCAACGGCCGCTGGAGCGAAAGTCCCGACCAGGGTGCCGGCAGCCAAGACTGCCCCGGCCGTCCCCAGCGGGATTCCGGCGACCCGCTCGAGATACACGAGAGTCAGGGGAAGGAACAGGCCAGAGCCGAAGTTGTCCACCCCAAGACTGATCAGCATCGCCCGGAACCCTGGCCGTTCCCGGCGTCGCACTGCGGTCCTCTTCACCATAGGCCTCTGCGCCATTGGCCCCTGCACCATCGGGCCACTCTCGCACTCCCACGGATGGACAAGCCAGTCACATCTCCGGCGCAAGCGGCTGATCGGCGCCCGCGGCTGATCGAGGTGTGGGCGGCACGACCGCCCCTGAAGCCCTCGCCTTCTAGTGGTGGAACGCCTCAGTGTGCCCGGGATCAGGGAAGGCTGCGTTCGCCGAGTCAAGGTATGCGACGGCGCCGCGGAGGTCGTCGAGGAAGCTCGCGGCGAGGTCCCGTGTGAAGCCATTCCGCACCACGACCCGCTGCACCGTGAGGTCCGCGAGCCCATCCGGCATTGGGTACGCCGGAACGAGCCACCCCGCCATCCGGAGCCGATCCGAGAGGTGATGCAGGTTCCACTTGTCCGTGTGGCCGGGCTTGAGCCGCCACGCGAAAACCGGGATGTCCGAACCGTCGTTCCACAGTTCGAAGGCGTCCATGGCCCCGATCTCGTGCGCGAGGTACCCGGCGACGTCGCGGCACGCCGCGTGGACCGCCCGGTAGCCCTCGAACCCTAGCCTCAAGAACAGGTAGTACTGCAGGAGCACCTGTGCGCCGGGGCGCGAGAAGTTCAGCGCGAACGTCGGCATGTCCCCGCCGAGGTAGCTCACGTGGAACACGAGGTCCTCCGGCAGGGCGTCGCGATCCCGCCACACGACCCATCCGAGTCCCGGGTAGACAAGTCCGTATTTATGCCCCGACGTGTTGATCGACACGACGCGCGGCACCCGGAAGTCCCACGCGAGCTCGGGCTGGAGGAACGGCGCGACCATAGCGCCCGAGGCCCCGTCAATGTGGATCGGCACGTCGAGACCGGTCAAGGCCTCGATCGCGTCAAGCGCCGCGGCGACCTGCTGCACCGGCTCGTACATGCCCGTGTACGTCACGCCCATGATCGCGACGACGCCGATCGTGTTCTCGTCGACGTACTCGTTGAGTCCGTGCCCGTCGAGGACGCGATGGTTCTCCGAGATCGGCACATAGCGGGCCTCGACCTCGAAGTAGTTGCAGAACTTCTCCCAGCACACCTGCACAGCCGAGCTCATCACGAGGTTCGGGCGGTCCGTCGGCTTCCCAGCGGCCCTGCGCGCGTGCTGCCAGCGGCGCTTGAGCGCGAGGCCAGCAAGCATGCAGGCCTCCGAGGAGCCGATCGTCGACGTGCCGACGGCGTTGGCCGGGTCGGGCGCGTTCCACAGGTCCGCGAGCATGCGCCAGCACCGGTGCTCGATCTCGGCTGTCTTGGGATACTCGTCCTTGTCGATCATGTTCTTGTCGACGGTCTCGGAGTAGAGCCGCGCAGCCTCGGGCTCCATCCATGTGCCAACGAACGTGGCGAGGTTGAGGCGCGCGTTGCCGTCGAGCATCGCATCGTCGTGGACGATCTGGTACGCGGTCGAAGGCAAGGACTCGCCCCCGGGGATCGTAAAGCGGGGAAACTCGGTCGATTCGCCCGGCCGGCTGAACAGCGGGTTCAGCTCGACGTTGACCGCGGCCTTGGCCGAGCGGGAGGACACGGACTGGTGAGTTGCTCTCCGAGAAGCCGTCACGGGCCCCAGCCTAGCCCCGGCGCGTTAACGTCCGGAAAACACCGGCTCGGTCTTGTGAACCGCTACTTCCCGGAAAACACTGGCTTTCGCTTTTCTTGGAACGCCTTGAACCCCTCGCGGTAGTCGTCCGAGTCGCACAGGGCGGCCTGCGCCTTGTTCTCGGCGTCCATCGACTCCCACAGCCCGAGGCGTCGGTCCCGGACCTGCGCAACAAGCTCCTTCGAGGCCACGAAGGCGCCCGTGGCCCCCTGCGCAACGCGGGCCACGACCTCGCGGGTCCGCTCGAGCAGCTCGGCCGCCGGGAACGACCGGCTGAACAGCCCGGCCCGTACGGCCTCCTCGCCGCTCATGAGCTCGCCCGTGTAGACGAGGTCGAGCGTGCGATGCATGCCGAGGCGCTCCGTGAAGTACCAGTGCCCGCCCGAGTCGAGCGTCGCGCCGAGATTGGCGAACGGCGAGCCGATCTTCGCGTTGTCGGCGACATAGACGACGTCGGTCGCGAGCAGGAGCCCGAGGCCCACCCCGAGCGACGCCCCCTGGGCGGCCGCGAACGTCGGGGCGGGGAACGCCGCCATCTTCTGCATGAGCGGCGTGACGAGCCCGCCGAGGTAGCCGAGGACGTCGTCGTCGGCCGGGTCGACGCCGGAGATGTCGCGGCCCGCGCAGAACGCGCGGCCCACTCCGCGCAGCAGCAGCGCCCGCACCTCGCCGCGGGAGGCGGCGGCGGCAGCGTCGTCGTATGCCTGGGAAAGCTCGGCGAGCGCGGAAGGGTCGACGGCGTTGAGCTTGCCTGGGGCGTCGAGGACCACCTCGGCAACGCCGTCGGCAATGGTCAGCGAGATCAAAGCAGCCTCCTCGGCATCGGGGCGGGCGGGTTCTTACGCATCGAAGTCCACGGACACGGCGTCCGACGTCGGCCGCGACTGGCACGTCAGAACGTACCCGCGCTCGATCTCGTCGGGCTCGAGCGCGTAGTTCTCGGCCATCTCGACCGTACCCTTGACGAGCTTCGCACGGCACGTGCCGCACACGCCGCCCGCGCACGCGAAGGGGACGTCGGGTCGAAGGCGCAGCGCCGCGTTGAGGATCGTCTCGTTCGCGGCCACCGGGCTCTTGACGACGCCCGAAAGCCCGTCGAGACGGAACTCGATCTCAAACGTCTCGCCGGACTCGTCCTCGACAACCGGCCGCCCGATGTTCCCCTCGAGATGCGTCGGTGTGCCGGTCGTGAAGAGTTCGAAGCGAACGTTCTCGGGCTCGACGCCGCGCGCGGAGAGCGTGTCCCGCACGAGCTGGACGAGCTCGAACGGCCCGCACAGGAACCATTCGTCGACGTCGTCCGCGTGGATGACGGTGTTGAGCAGCGTCGTGAGCTTCTCGGCGTCGACCCGGCCCGAAAGCAGCGGCGAGATGCGCTGCTCGCGCGAGAGCACGTGATGCAGCGCGAACCGGGCGGGGTACCGGTCTTTGAGGTCGGCGAGCTCCTCGACGAACATGACGTCCATCGCGGCCTTGTTCGCGTAGATGAGGTCGAAGCGGACGTTGTCGTTTGCCGCGAGGACCGTTTTCGCGATCGCGAGAACCGGCGTGATCCCGGAGCCCGCGGCGACGGCGACGAACGTGTGCTCCCGCTCCGTGTCGATGCTCGTCGGGTCATTGAGGCCCGTCATCTTGTGCTTCGAGATGAATGCTCCGGCCGGGCTCATGACGTCGAGCGTGTCGCCAGGCTTGAGATTCTCGTTGGCCCACGTCGAGAAGAGCCCGCCGAGATCCCTCTTGATCGCAACCCGGATCTCGCTGGTGCCGTCCTCGAAACGGCGCGGCACGGCGCAGATCGAGTAGCTGCGGCGAAGTTCCCGGGCCTCCCCCGACGCGGGATCGGGAAGCTGCGAGCGGAGCGCGACGTACTGTCCGGGGACATAGTCGTATTCGTCGGCGAGCGCGGCCGGGACGTCGAACGTCACCTCGATCGCGTCATTCGTGAGGCGGCGGACCTCGCTCACCTCGAGCGTGTGGAAGGACGCACGACGGCGGGTGGTTCCTTCCGTGCCTGCGTCAGTCAGCTGGTCGGTCATCGTGGGCACCTCGGAGTCATCGGTGTTGGCCTCAAAATCAGAGCACTTTGAAGTAGTCGAAGGGTTCGTGGCACTCCTGGCACACGTAGAGCGCCTTGCACGAGGTCGAACCGAAGCGGGACATCTCCCGGGTGCTGAGGGAATGGCACCGCGGGCACTTGACGGTGAGTCCGAGCCTCACGGGACTCGCGTGCCCCGCTTTCCCTGTGGGCGGCGCAATGCCATACTCTGCGAGCTTGGCTTTGCCCTCCGCCGTCATCCAGTCCGTGGTCCACGCGGGGGCCAGCACGAGGTCGACCTCGACCTTCTCGTGCCCGGCGTCTTGGAAGACCCTCACGAGGTCGTCGCGGATCGCGTCCATCGCAGGACAGCCCGAGTACGTCGGCGTGATCGTGAGGCGCACCGTCCCGTCCGCTTCGACGCGGCCGTCGCGGAGGATCCCGAGATCCTTGATGCTCAGCACCGGGATCTCGGGGTCGTTGACGGTCGCGGCAAGGGCCAAGACGTCCGCGTCGGTCGCGATGTTGCCTGTCATCACCATGTCGCACCCGGATGCTTGCGCGCGAGGACCTGCATCTCGGCGAGCAGGTAGCCGAGGTGCTCCGTGTGGAGGCCGCGGCGCCCGCCGCCCATGGCACGCGGGAGCGCGGGCAGGGACAGCGTGGCTTCGTCGATCACTGCTGCGATCTCGGCGTCGAACTGTTCGCGCAGCGTCGACGGGCGCACGCCCGCGTCGCCGAGGCGTTCGAAGAGCGCGTCTTCGTCGAACAGCTCGTCGACGTACGGCCACACAAACTCGAGCGCGGCCTGCATGCGCTCGTGCGATTCCTCCGTGCCGTCGCCGAGGCGAAGCGTCCACTGGGTCGCGTGATCGCGGTGGTAGTCGACCTCCTTAAGGGCCTTGGCCGAGATCGCGGCGATCATGGTATCGCTCGAATTCACGAGGCGCGAGTAGAGGAGGTGCTGGTAGATCGAGACGATGAGCTGGCGCGCAATCGTGACGCCGAAGTCGCCGTTGGGCTGCTCGAAGAGCCACGCCGAACGGAACTCCTCTTCTTCGCGCCAGTAGGCGAGATCGTCCTCGGACCTGCCGAGGGTGTGCCCCGCGTAGATGAGGAACGAACGCGCGTGGCCGAGGAGGTCGAGCGCGATGTTGCCGAGCGCGATGTCCTCCTCGAGCTCGGGGCCGCGCGAGATCCAGTGGCTCAGCCGCTGGGCCAGGATCAGCGAATCGTCGCCGAGGCGCAGGGCGTACTCCGCGACGTCGTCACTCGGTTTGTCCGGCCGGACGGCGATGTCCTCGGGCCGCAGGGCGTTGCCCGGGGTAACGCGCGTGGCCGACGCCGCGGCGTCGCCGAAGCTGTCCAGCGAGTGGTCGGGGCTGGCGTGGGTGGCTGTCACAGGTGCTTCACGCCCTCGCTCTTGGTGTAGTACGTCGCGTGGCGATAGTCCTTGCCCTGCGGCGACTCGAAGAACGAGCCCTTCGCGTCCGGATCGGACGCGGTGATCGCATCCGAAGGCACGACCCAGATCGAGACGCCCTCGTTGCGCCGCGTGTAGAGATCGCGCGCATTGCGCAGCGCCATGGCGGCGTCCGGCGCGTGGAGCGAGCCCGCGTGGACATGCGAGAGGCCGCGGCTCGAGCGCACGAAGACCTCCCAGAGGGGCCAGATGTTAGCCGGCTGGCCCGTGGTGTCCTGGCTCATCAGGCGGCACCTACCTTCTTCAGTTGCTTCTCCGCATAGGCGCGTGCGGCCTCGCGCACCCACGTCCCGTCCTCATGCGCCTCGCGACGGCGCGCCATGCGCTGCGCGTTGCACGGGCCACGGCCCGCGATGACGTCCTTGAACTCCTGCCAGTCGAGCTCCATGTGGATCCACTGGCCCGTCTCCTCGTCGAAACGGAGCTCGGGGTCAGGCAGCGTGAGGCCAAGGACCTTGGCCTGCTCGACGATCATGCCGACGAAACGCTGGCGCAGCTCGTCGTTTGAGAAGCGCTTGATGTTCCACGCCATGGACTGCTTGGAGTTGGGCGAGTCGTCGTCCGGCGGCCCGAACATCATGAGCGCGGGCGCATAGAAGCGGTCGACGGCGTCCTGCGCCATCTGCTTCTGCTCCGGCGTGCCGTGGGAGAGCTCGAGGAGGATCTCGAAGCCTTGGCGCTGGTGGAACGACTCCTCCTTGCAGATGCGCACCATCGCGCGTCCATAAGGGCCATAGCTCGCGCGGCAGAGCGGCACTTGGTTGGCGATCGCGGCACCGTCGACGAGCCAACCGATCGCGCCCATGTCCGCCCAGCTCCGCGCCGGGTAGTTGAAGATCGACGAGTACTTGGCCTTGCCGTCCAGGAGCTGCTGGTTCAGCACGTCGCGCGGCGTGCCGAGCGTCTCGGCCGCCGAGTACAGGTACAGGCCGTGGCCGGCCTCGTCCTGGACCTTGGCCATGAGGATGGCCTTGCGCTTGAGGCTCGGGGCACGCGTGATCCAGTTGGCCTCGGGCTGCATGCCGATGATCTCCGAGTGGGCGTGCTGCGAGATCTGGCGCACGAGCGTCTTGCGGTAGGCCGCGGGCATCCAGTCCTTCGGCTCGATGCGCGAGTCCTCAGCGATGATGCGGTCAAAATACGCCTGGCCCGCGATGTCCTCGGCGGACCGTTCAGGGGCGGGGGCTTCGTTGCCTGCCGTGGGCACGGGCTGCAGCTTCGCAGCGGCCATAGCTCCTCCTCAAATAATTACCGACCGTTCGTTCAGAATATTCGGGGCTTCCGACGCCGTCAAGCCGCCGACCCGGACCATGACCGCGCGAGGGGCCTCGCATGAATTGGATAGCATGGCTATCCAGCACCCGCACCGAGGAACGAAATCCCCATGGCACGACGCCGACTGCCGCTCTGGGCCACCATGGCTCTCAACGTCCTCGCCGCCCTCGTCGTCGTTTCCCTCGTCCAGGCATTCGCCATCAAGCTCGTCCGCATCCCGTCGGGCTCCATGGAGCGGACGCTCCGAAGCAGCGAGGCCGGAGGCGACCGCGTGCTGGTCAACCGGCTCGCCTACGTCGCGGGCGCGAAGCCCGAGCCCGGAGACATCGTCGTCTTCACCCGCCCGCGTGCCTGGTCCGCGGAGGCTCCGTGGGACCCGCGCGACGGGATCGCCGCCGTCGTCCGCGCCTTCGGCGACCTCACGGGCATCGGACCGTCCAACGGGGATTACCTCGTCAAGCGGGTCGTCGCCCGCGGGGGCCAGACCATTGCGTGCTGCGACGCGGAGGGCCGCCTCGAGCGGAATGGGCAGGGGGTCGACGAGCCTTACGTCTTCGAAGACCTCCCGTTCGTGCGCGGGCAGCACGACTGTACGACGACGCCGCGCTCCCCCCGCTGTTTCAGCCCCTTCGCTGTGCCGGACGGAGAGTTCGTGCTCCTCGGCGACCACCGTTCGGCGTCTGCGGACTCGCTCATCGCGTGCCGCGCGAGCCGGCCGGCAGACGTCGCGCCGTCGCCCGAATCATGCGTTCGGACTGTCTCGCTCGGCGAGATCGTGGGCCGAGTTGACGCGCGGATCTGGCCCCTCGACCGCTTCGGGCCGGTCACGTAGCAGTCAAGACGGGAAGGCAAACCGCGTGATCCGGCGCCACCGCCGATGTTAACGTTGACACGATGAGCGTCAGGACCCCCTTTCGCATCTTGGCGGTGTGCACCGGCAACGTGTGCAGGTCGCCTCTTGCAGAGCGCCTGCTGCAGTCCGGCCTCGACGAGGTCGCGCCGGGCGAGTTCGCCGTGTCGAGCGCGGGAACAAGGGCCCTCGTCGGGGACCCAGCGCAGCCGTTGTCGGCGGAGATTGCCGATCGGCTCGGCTCGACCCTTGATGGCTTCCGGGCGCGCCAGCTCACGGAGGCCCTCGTCACGGGGGCGGATCTCGTGCTCATTCTCGCCGAAACGCATCGCGCGGCTGTCCTGTCCGCCTCGCCCGCGGCGCTGCGCCGGACCTTCACCCTCCGCGAGTTCGCGCGCATCGTCGATCTCTTGCCCGGCCCCACGTCGCGTGAGACGGCGAGCGAGGCGTGGGCGCGGCTGGTGGCCAACGGAAACGCGGAACGGCATCGGGTCCGGGTCTCGGATCCCGCGCTCAACGATGTGTCAGACCCCTACGGCCTCGGGCCATCCGCCTACGAACGCATGGCCGACGAGCTGGTTCCTGCCGTGAGCGCCCTCATCACGGCCGCGGTGCCCCGAAAGCGCGGGCGCCGAACGGTCCAGGCGGGGAGCCGCGCCGCCGTCCGGGCAGCCGAGCGGCGCGGGCCCACAGAGATTCAGCCCGCCGAGCGCCGTCCCCGATAAGCGGTCCGCCCCGTCGGCACGGGCTCCCCTGGCATGGGCTGGGGAGCGGGCTCGGTCAGCACGGGCCATGCTTGCACCTGCTGCGTCGGCACGGGCTCCGCTGGCATGAGCTGGGCCGCGGCGCGGGCAAGCACGGGCTCGGTGGCAACGATGCCTTCGATCGTTTCGGGGCCGGCGGCATGGTCGAACGCGGGTGCGGCTGGGGTCACACGCGCGGGAGCAGACGCAGCCGTTCCACGACGCGCCTTGCCCTTGCCGCCACGCCCGCTCGTGTAGGTGCCGTAATAGCCGTAGCTGTAGTTGTCCGGCCCCTTGGTCGCGACGCAATTGAGGATCACGCCGAGCATGCGACCCCGCACCCGGGCGAGGTTGCGCAGGGCGCGGTCGAGGCTGTCCGTCGTCGTCTTGCGGGCCCTCGCGACGACGAGGGTGCCATCCGCGACCCGCGAGAGGACGGCCGCGTCGGTGACAGGGAGAAGGGGAGGCGTGTCGACGAGCACGACCGCCCGCTGGGACAGGCTTTCGAGGAGGTGGCCCATCGCGCGCGAGCCCAAGAGCTCGGAGGGATTCGGCGGGATCCGCCCCGCGGCAAGGATTCGCAGATGGGGCATGGGCCCCCATGACTGGAGCACTTCGTCGATCGCGGCCCGGCCTGTCAGGACATCCGTGACGCCAACGTCCCCAACAATGTCGAAAACCTTGTGCACCGTGGGCCGGCGGAGGTCACCGTCCACGACGATGACCTCTTCCCCCGCCGCCGCGATGGTCGCCGCGAGGTTCCCGATCACCGTGGATTTGCCCTCGGAGGGGAGCGAACTCGTCACGAGCAGGATGCGGGGCGGATTGTCGACGTCGACGAAGGAGAGATTGGTGCGGAGTTCGCGCAGGGCCTCGGCCATCGCGTGCGCCCCGCGGTTCGACCCCGACCCGGCAACGTCGTCGAGTACGCGAGTCGCCCCGGAGAGGCGCTTGTCAAGGGGAAGCGTCCCGACGACGGGAACCCGGAATCGCCGCTCGATCTCGCCACCAGCGCGGATGCGCCGGTCCAAGTGGTTGCGGACGAAGGCATACGCAAACCCCGCAAGAAGGCCCCCCGCGGCGCCGATTCCGAGCGCAAGCCGGAGGTTCGGCGAGACGGGAGCCGTGGGAACGGTCGCCTTGGCAAGGGCTACGACCTTCGATGCCGGCTCCATACCGGCCGTCGTATTGGCTTTCTCCATGCTGTAGACCTGCGCGGCGAGAGCGGTCACCCACGCGTCGGCAACGGTCTGGGCCTCGCGAGGATCCGAGGACCGCACGGTCACCTTGATCTCGGCCGTGTCCGGAAGGACGGCCACCGTCACGCGGCCGTCGAACGACTGGGCGCTCACGTCGAGGCCAAGGGCCTTGATGACGCGGTCGGCGACCAGGACCGACTCGCCGACCGACTTGTAGCTCTTGGCCTTCGACTTGGCGAGGGTGTCCCCCGCGAGGGAGAAGTTGAGGTTCTCGGCGCCGGCGGTCACCACGAGGCCGGTGGAATCAGCGGCATAGACCCGAGGCTGCACGAGGTACCAACCGAACGCGCCAGCCGTGGCCACCGCCGTAAACAGCAGAATGCCAAGCCAGTACGAGCGGATGACCGTGAGATAGTCCGCGAGCGAAAGCCCCCGCTCTTCTGCCGGTGCGTCAAGAGCCACCTGTGCCGTCCTCCCCCATAGTTGCGGCAACGTCCCAGCGATTGTAGCGACCGGTTACGGGCCGTCTTGTCCGAACCGTGAGACGACGCCGTGGGCCTCGAGCTCGGCGACGGCTGCGGCGAGGCTTGCCTCGTAACCATCCGGAAGGCCGACCTCGGGCGCGATTCGCTCGGCGATGCCGGCGAGCGTGAGCGGAGTGCCCAATGCCTCCCAGATCAGGGGCCCGATCCCGCTCAGCCGGATCACGTGGTGACCCACCATCGCGAGCAGTTCCTCAGCTCCGTCGTCGCGAGGGATGCTCACGGCATCCACGACCTCGGCCCGACGCACAAAACCGCCATTTAGCCAGGCGCCTTTGTCGTGGAGCCGACGATCGCCGTCGTCGCGAACGGCGCCGTCGTCGAGGACCGCAGGGTCGTCGAGGACTGCAGGGTCGTCGAGGACCGCGCCGTCGCTTGGTGCGGCGCCGTCGTCAAGAACGGCGCCGTCGTGTAGCGCAGACGCCCATTCGCGAGCGAGGGGCGCGCGATCAAGAAGTGCCGGCAGGAGCGCCGCGAGGTCCAGCGCGTCGCGATACTCGACGCGCACCGCACCACCGCACGCATCAAGAGTCGAGCACAGCCACTCGAGCGGCCGGTCGATGCGGGCCAGCGACGAGGTATGCGGAGCGAGCTCGATGAGTGCTTCAGCGTGGCTCAAGGGCACGACGCGCGGCCAGTCCCCGGCGGCGTCCGGGGATCCGTCGCCTTCCGGGCGGCGGTCGAGGAGGACGACGGCGCCGAGCGTCGCCGCACGCGGTGCGACGCGCAGGCCGGCCTCATCCGGGCCGACTTGGTGCTTCGGCCGGCGAGATCCGCTGGCGACCACCGAAAGCGGCTTCGCGTACAGCTCGAGGAAGCCCGAGCGGTCGAGCGCGACGGTCTCGTCCGTCACGTAGCCCCATTCGCGGCCGAGCACCCTTGTCGCGGTGGTCTTGCCCATGCCCGAGGGCCCAACGAGGGCGGCCGAACGCCCCGTGGCCGGATCTGCGAGGGCCGCCGCGTGCAGCATAAGCAGCTCCCCGGCGCGTGCCTCGATCGCGCTGAGCGTGACGGCGCTCGTGAGCTCGGACGCGAAGCGCTCGGGCGATTCCCCCTCGATTGAGGCCACCCCGCGCTCCGTGCGCACGCTCGCCCGAAGGGGTCCGCTGGGGGCCCGGTGCGTCGCGGACGGGCCTCCGTCGGACCGGCCACCGTCGGACGGGGCCCCGTCGGACCGGCCACCGTCGGACGGGCCACCGTTGAATCGCGGAGGTCGCGGCGCGCTCGGACGGACAGCTTCCTCGACGTCGAGGCACCTCGACCAGGCACGGCGCAGCGCTGCTGCGAGCTCGGGCGCGAATCCCTCCTCGAAGGCGACCTCCACGGCGACCCCCAGCACGCGGAGCCTGAGGCCATCTGGCGTCATCCGATCGCCTCGGCGAGGCCCTGGCACTCGAGCTGAGCGAGGAATTCGGCCAGCTGGCGCGCCATCGCGGCCGCGCCGTCGTCGGCTGCGCTGTTGTCACTCGGGCCGTTGTCAGCGGGGCCGTTGTCATCCGCGCCGTCGTCGGACGCGCTGTTGTCACTCGGGCCCTTGTCAGCGGGGCCGTTGTCATCCGCGCAGTCGTCGGACGCGCTGTTGTCACTCGGGCCGTTGTCAGCGGGGCCGTTGTCATCCGCGCCGTCGTCGGTCGCGACCCCTTGGGGCTCGGTGACCTGGGACTCGGCACCTCGGGGCTCCGCACCGGCTGTGTAGACAAAGATGTCTCTGAGTTCGACGAGAATGTCCGCCTCAGTGCGCACCCCGTCAATAAGACCCCAAATGATAGCTGCGGACCCAGTCAGGACAACAGGTTTCTCCGCCTGCAGATTGAGCAGAGCCACTCGCCCTTCATCCTCGGCCGCGACTTCGGCGACAAGGGCACTTTTGCGCCAGATTGACATCACTTTTCCTCCCCCATGTGCATCCCGGGTCTTGGCAACGGCAAGCTCCGGGGCACACTGATACTAACCGCAGCTCCTGACAAGAGAAGAGGGATCGTGACCGACCAGATCGTGGCCCGCAAAAAGAGGAATCGCACGACGTTGTACGTCCTCCTGAGCGCCCTGCTCGTCGTCGTGCTGGCTGCGGTTGCGGCCCTCATCTACCTCGGCAGCCTCTCGCGGAGCTTTGACTCGCAGACGAAGAAGCTCCCGGCCGTATTCCCGAGCGAATCGGTCCGGCCGCAGGCCTCGGCTCCCGCCGCGGACGGCAAGACGGCCATGAACATCTTGCTCGTCGGCTCGGACAGCCGCGCGGCGACGATCACCCAAGCCGAGTCCGGGACGCCGTCCGACCAGCGCTCGGACACGATGCTGCTCGTCCACATCCCGGCTGACCGGAAGAACGTGTACCTCATCTCGATCATGCGCGACCTCTGGGTTCCGATTCCGGGCTACGGCAGCGCGAAGATCAACGCTGCCCTCGCCTTCGGCGGCGTCCCGCTCATGGTCCAGACCGTCGAGTCAGTCCTCGGCCAGCGCCTCGACCACGTCGTGTTCATGGACATGGAGGGTTTCAAGAGCGTCACGGACGCCGTGGGCGGGGTGACCGTCAACGTTCCGAAGACCTTCGATGCGAGGCAGACCTCGAACTACCACTTCGACGCCGGCACACAGACCCTGAACGGCGACCAGGCCCTCGCGTTCGTCCGCGAGCGCTACGCCTTCCCCGACGGTGACTACCAGCGCGTGCGCGATCAGCAGATTTTCATCAAGGCCCTCGTCGCGAAGCTCGCGACGCCCCAGACACTTGCGAATCCGGTGACGCTCGCAAATGTCGTGAATCAGTTCTCGCCGTACCTCGCCGTTGATTCTGGCTTCAACTCAGGGGCGGTGGTGTCCCTCGGCCTCGAACTGACGGGCGTCAAACCCAGCGACATTGTGTCATTTACGGTGCCAACAAATGGGACGGGCTGGTCGCCTGACGGCCAGCAGTCGATTGTTATTTTCAACCAGCCCGCAACGAGTGCGCTCGCCGACGCGATGGCAAAGGGGACAATGTCCAAATACGTGGCGGACAACAAGCTCCAAAACGGGAACTAGCCCGGTGCAGAACGGGTCCTAGGGCCACCGACGGCGAACTCGTCGCTCCCCACTAAGGTGGGGCCTATGAACGAAGCCCTCGCTCCGGCGCCGGCCGGCCAGGCCGCAGCAGTCCCGCCCGTCGCCAAGAAGGTGCCGACCTTCCGCGAGCACCACGGAGACACGTTCGCGGACCAATACGAGTGGCTGCGGGACAAGGAGAGCCCCGAGGTCGTGGCGCACCTCGAGGCCGAGAACGCCTACACGGAAGCCGTGACGGCCGATCAGCAGCCGCTCCGGGACGCGATCTTCGCCGAAATCAAGGGCCGCACCCAGGAGACCGACCTCTCGGTTCCAAGCCGCCTCGGCGACTGGTGGTACTACTCGCGCACGATCGAGGACAAACAGTACCCGGTCTACTGCCGCGTCGCGGCGGAGGGCGCCCCCGCCGGCGCGCAGTCAGGCGCGGCCCTCGAATCGTGGACGCCGCCCACCGTCGTCGCGGGTGCGGCGGTACCGGGCGAGCAGGTGCTGCTCGACGGGAACGCGGAAGCCGAGGGCAAGCCGTTCTTCGCGCTCGGCGGCGCGACCGTGAGCCGCGACGGCATTCTGTACGCGTACACCGTGGACAACACAGGAGACGAGAGCTTCGCTCTCCGCATCAAAGACCTCGGCGTCGGACAGCAGCTCCCGGACGTCATCGAGCACGTCTTCTACGGGCTCGAATTCTCTACGGACGGGCGACGGCTCTACTACGTCGTGGCGGACGAATCGTGGCGCCCACATCAGATCCGTGTCCACACCCTGGGCACGCCGGCGGAGCAGGACGAGGTGTTGTTTGAAGAGCGCGACGTAGCCCAGTGGACCTCGCTCGACCTCTCGAGCGACCGCCGGTGGCTCCTCGTGAGCATCGGGAACTCGGAGTACAGCGAGACCCGATACCTCGATCTCGAAGACCCCGATGCGCGGCTCGAGCTCCTGATCGGCCGCGGCGAGCGCATCCTCCACGCCGCGGACATCTTCGAGCACGACGGCGCCGCCCACGTCCTGCTCGCCCACAACCGTGACCCGCAGGGCGCAAAAGCGGTCAACAGCATGGTCTCCGTCGCGCGGCTCGCCGAGTTCGCGAAGCCGCTCGCCGATCAGCAGTGGCTGACCATCGTCGCCCACGACGATGCCGTCAAGATCGAAAGCGCGGAGGTCACCTCAAGCCACCTCGTCGTCTCGCTCCGCCGAGACACCATCGAAACCGTCCGCTTCGCACCCCTCGCGGAAGCCCTCGCCGCGCTGGATTCTGCGGCCGATGGCCACCCCGCGCCGTCGTTCGCAGAGCCCGCATTCGGCGAGGAGCTCTACACGGCCGGGGCCAGCGTCTCTGACTACCGCGCTCCGGTCGCACGGCTCTCCTACACGTCCTATTTCACGCCGCCGCGCGTCTACGACTACGTCCTAGCGACCGGCGAGCTGATCCTGCGCAAGGAGACGCCCGTGCTGGGCGGCTACGACCCCGCGGACTACGTCGCCGAGCGCGCGTGGGCAACGGCCGACGACGGCACCCGGGTTCCGCTGTCCGTCCTGCGGCGGGCGTCGGTGCTGCCCGACGGGACGAACCCCGCCCTCGTCTACGGATACGGCTCGTACGAGGTCAGCATGGACCCGGGCTTCGCGATCCCGCGCCTAAGCCTCCTCGACCGCGGCGTCGTCTTCGTCGTCGCGCACATCCGCGGCGGCGGGGAACTCGGCCGCCGCTGGTACGAAGACGGCAAGAAGCTCCGCAAGAAGAACACGTTCACGGACTTCGTCGCGGCCGCGGACTGGGTTGCGGCCTCAGGCTGGGGCGATCCGTCTCGCCTTGCGTGCATGGGCGGCTCCGCGGGGGGCCTCCTCATCGGTGCCGTGCTCAATCTCGCGCCGGAGAGGTTCGCCGCCGCCGTCGCCCAGGTCCCGTTCGTCGACGCGCTCACGACCATCCTCGACCCCGAGCTCCCGCTCTCGGCCCTCGAGTGGGAGGAATGGGGCAATCCGATCGAGGACGCCGACGTGTACGCGTACATGAAGTCCTACACGCCGTACGAGAACGTCCGCCCGGCCGGTTACCCCGCCGTCGCAGCCGTGACCTCGTTCAACGACACGCGCGTGCTGTACGTAGAGCCCGCGAAATGGGTCCAGGTGCTGCGCGAGGCCTCGACGAGCAGCCGGCCGATCGTCCTCAAGACCGAGATGGACGCCGGCCACGGCGGCGCCTCCGGCCGGTACGAAGCGTGGAAGGACCGCGCCTGGGACTACGCGTTCATCGCGGACGCCCTCGGGGCTCGGGAGCTGCTCGCGTAGATCCGGACGCGAAACGCATGCGCGCGCCTTAGCCGCAAAAGCGCGGCGGGCCCGGCGCGCCCTTGCGGACGAGGCGCGCCCTTGCGGGCGTGTGCGCCTTCGCGGGGTCCGCCATGCCTGGGGTCTCGACTGCGCCCCGAGGTGCCAGATGACAGCTGTGTGCCTTGACACATCCGCGCGCATGGGATTACCTAATGAACATTCGGTAAAGAAATGCGAGGTATCTCTATGAGCGACGCTGCTCAACCGGAAACGCTCTCTCGGCTCGCCCACCCCATCCTGACCGACGACTACGCGACCGAATGGATGGGCCTCGAGGTCCTCGCGCTGGGAGAGGGCAGCGCAACGGTCGCCACGACCGTCCGCCGCGAGATGCTCAACGGCTTCGGGATCGCCCACGGCGGGATGATCTTCGCCATCGCGGACTCGGCGTTCGCCCTCGCGTGCAACCCCCACTCCCCTGACGACGACGACAACACGATCACCGTCGCTGCCGGCGTCGACGTCAATTTCCTCGCCCCGGCCCACGTGGGCGAGCGCATCACCGCCGTCGCCGAACGCCGCGCCCAGACCGGGCGCAGCGGCCTCTACGACGTCCAGGTCTTCGCGGCTCCGCCGCACAGCACAGCCCCGCCGCACAGCACCGCCGCGCCGCACAGCACCGCCGCGCCGCACAGCGGGCCGGAGGGGACGCCACCGGCATCGGCATCGGCATCGGGCGACGGCGCGTCCCCGGCCCGCGCGACCCCAGCCGGCGCTCCCGCGCCGCGGCTCATCGCCGAGTTCCGCGGGCGCTCCCGCACCATCCCCAAGCGCTGAGCAACGAGCCTCCCTCCCCTCTCCCGCCCTCACGCCCCCAAGACTCAAGATCCACGACCCAAGAGAGACACCGTGACCGCTTCCGCCCCCGCCCACCCCGCCCCTGGAGCCTCGCCCTTCGGACCCGCCGTCCTCGACGTTGAGGAGACCATGTCGCGGGACCAGATCGAACACCTCCAGCTCGCCCGCCTCCGGGAAACGCTCCAGTACGCGTACAACCGCGTCCCCCTCTACACGCGAAAGTTCGACGAGGCCGGCGTGCACCCGAGCGACATCAAGGAGCTCTCCGACCTCGTGAAGTTCCCCTTCACCACGAAGGAGGACCTCCGCCAGGAGTACCCGTTCGGCATGTTCGCCGTCCCGATGGACCAAGTGGCCCGCATCCACGCGAGCTCCGGCACGACGGGCCGCCCGACCGTCGTCGGCTACACGAAGCAGGACCTCGACAACTGGGCCACGCTCGTCGCCCGCTGCCTCCGGGCCTCGGGCGTCCGCCCCGGTATGAAGGTGCACAACGCATACGGCTACGGGCTCTTCACGGGCGGACTCGGCGCCCATGCGGGCGCGGAGAAGCTCGGCGCGACGGTCATCCCGATGTCAGGCGGCCAGACCGAGAAGCAGATCCAGCTCATCGGCGACTTCGCGCCGGACGCGATCCTCTGCACGCCGACGTACCTCCTGACCATCGGCGACGCCATGATGCACAAGGGCCTCGACCCCCGAGCCACATCGCTCAAGTACGCGGTGCTCGGCGCCGAGCCGTGGACGCAGGAGATGCGCCACGAGCTCGAGGAGATGTTCGACATCAAGGCGTGCGACATCTACGGCCTCTCCGAGGTCATGGGCCCCGGCGTGGCCGGCGAGTCGGTCGAGACGCAGGACGGGAGCCACATCTGGGAGGACCACTTCCGCCCGGAAATCGTCGATCCCTTCGACCTGGGCACCGCGATGGAGGACGGCCAGACCGGCGAGCTCGTGTTCACGTCGCTCACGAAGCAGGCCCTCCCGATCATCCGCTACCGCACGAAGGACCTCACGGCCCTGCACCCCGGCACGGCGCGCCCCGGCCATCGCCGCATGGGCCGCATCTCGGGCCGCAGCGACGACATGATCATCCTGCGCGGCGTCAACCTGTTTCCGTCCCAGATCGAGGAGATCGCGCTCCGCATCCCCGAGCTGAGCCCGCATTTCCAGCTCGAGATCACCCGCCCGCACCGGATGGACGAGCTCACCGTCAAGATCGAGCCCCGAGAGGGCACGACGGCGGAGCAGCGCACCGCCGCGGGCGCGGCCCTGCGCCAGCAGATCAAGATCCACATCGGATCGTCGTGCCGCATCGACGTCGTCGAACCCGGCTCGCTTGAGCGCTCGAACGGCAAGCTGCGCCGCATCTACGACCTGCGCACCAAGGCCTAGCCGAACCCGCGCCCAGCCAAACCCGCGCCTAGCCAGACCCACCCACCCACCCGAATAGACTTGAACCCATGCCATCCGCCGCCGCAACTGAGACACCCGGACCCGGCCCCACAGGGCCAGCGCCCACCGGACGGCGCGGCCGGCCCGGCTACGATCAGCAGTCGGTGCTGAACGTCGCCGCCGAGGTGTTCAACCGGCACGGCTATGACGCGACGTCCATGGGGATCCTCGCCGAGAACCTCGGCATCTCGAAGTCCGCGATCTACCACCACGTGCCCTCGAAGGAGGACCTGCTCTCCCTCGCGCTCGAGCAGGCCCTCGGCGGGCTCGAATCCGTGTGGGAGTCGCCCGAGACACAGCACGGAACCGCCGAGCAGCGGCTCGAGTTCGTCGTCCGCTCAACGGTTCGGGTCCTCACCGAACGGCTCCCGTTCGTGACGCTCCTCCTCCGGCTGCGCGGCAATACCGAGACCGAGCGGAAGGCCATGGAGCGCCGACGCGGCTTCGACCGCAAGGTCGCGGAGCTCATCGAGGAGGCCCGCGAGGAGGGAACGGTGCGGAGCGACATCGACCCGCGCACCGTCTCGCGCCTCCTGTTCGGCACGATCAACTCGATCGTCGAGTGGTACCGGCCCGGAGGCTCCCTCACCCCGGCGAAACTCGCGGACGACGTGGTCGCGGTCCTCTTCGATGGGCTGCGAGCGGACTGACGCCGGGGGCGGGCTCCGCGAGGGAGGCGCCGGGGCTGGCTCCGCGAGGCGGGCATGTTCAAGAATGAACTCTTGCTGAATTGATCGCCTCCCCCTCCTTCGGGGATAACCGGCGGGTCTAGGGTCTTGGCGGGGGACGAGTATGACCGCTCTCTCGAGAAGGACTACCAGATGCCGAAGTTCAGCGTCCGCGCAGCGGCCGCGACGAGCGCTCTCGGGCTCGTTGTTGCTGCCGGCGGAGCCATCACCGCCGCATTGCCTGCCCAGGCTTCACCCGCCACCACCACCACGCCGATCAAGCACGTCGTCGTCATCTTCGGCGAGAACGTCTCGTTCGACCATTACTTCGCGACCTACCCCAAGGCCGCCAACACCTCAGGCGAGACGGTCCAGGGAACGGGCGCCCCGGCGTCGTCCTTCACGGCCGCGCACAACACGCCCAAGGACATCGACACGCTCGCGAACGCGGACCTGCTCGCGCCGAACAACCCGAACTCGGTCCAGCCGATGCGCCTCACGCCGGGCCAGGCCGTCACGTGCGACCAGGACCACGACTACAAGCCCGAGCAGCAGGCCTTCGACAACGGGCTCATGGACAAGTTCGTGGAGTTCACGAGCACGGACGTGTGCGGCAAGCCGGGCGACCCGCGGTATCAGACCAAGGGCCTCACGATGGGCTACTACGACGGCAACACCGTCACGGGCCTCTGGAACTACGCGCAGCACTTCGCGATGAGCGACAACAGCTTCGGCGATGAGTTCGGCCCGTCCACGCCGGGCGCGCTCAACCTCGTGGCGGGCCAGACCCACGGCGTCATCAGCGTGGACCCGTTCACGGGCCAGCAGACCGCGACGCCGGACGACTTCACGGTCAAGTCCCCGAACGCCCAGGGCGTGGGCACGGTCACGGAGGACCCCGACCCGGCCTTCGACGACTGCTCGAACAACAGCCACAACGGCAAGCCGTACAAGCTCGCGGCAATGCAGGGCAAGAACGTCGGCGACCTCCTCAACGAGAAGAATGTCTCGTGGGGCTGGTTCGAGGGCGGCTTCACGCCGAACGGCACCAAGAAGATCAACGGCGTCGACTACGCGCAGTGCACGACGGCGCACAAGAACATCGTCGGGGGGTCCCGCACGGACTACAACCCGCATCATCAGCCGTTCCAGTACTACAAGTCGACGTCGAACCCGCATCACCTGCCGCCGGCCAGCGAGGCCGAGATCGGCCACACCGGGCAGGCGAACCACCAGTACGACCTGACGGACTTCACCAAGGTCCTCGACACGGACAACATGCCGGCCGTCTCGTTCCTCAAGGCGCCGAACTACCAGGACGGGCACGCCTCATACTCCGACCCGATCGACGAGCAGACGTTCGTGGTCAACGAGATCAACGCGATCCAGAAGTCGAAGAACTGGGATTCGACGGCGATCGTCCTCGCGTACGACGACTCGGACGGCTGGTACGACCACGTCGCCCACAAGATCCTGAACGCGTCCAACGATCCGAAGGAAGACGCGTCGATCTGCCTCAACGCCGCGACGGCCGGCACGCCCATCCTCGGCGGCTACCAGGACCGCTGCGGCCCCGGCCCGCGCCTCCCGCTGCTCGTGGTCTCCCCGTTCGCGAAGCGCAATTTCGTGGACCACACCTTCACGCAGCAGTCCTCGATCCTGCGCTTCATCGAGGACAACTGGGGCGTCGGCCGCCTCGGCGACGGCTCGTTCGACGCCCTTGCCGGCTCGCTGGGGAACATGTTCGATTTCACCCACGTGCGCCACGACGGCCTGATCCTCGACCCCGCCAACGGCTCGGTCGTCCAGGCCGCGTACTGCTCGGGCAACGACGGCCAGCACCTCGGCGAGGGCGGTTCCTGCCGGTAGCGAGGGTTCATGAGTGCCCCGGGTTTCGGGTTTCGCCGCGTGCTTCGGCGCGGGGCAGGAGTCCGAAACCCGGGGCATCGCCGTGCTAGGCGACAGTCCGTGAGCGATAGGCAACGTTCCGGCAACGTTTTGGTCACAACGCGAACTCTCGCAGCCCCGAGCACCTACACTTTCTTGTGTGACCTGCATCTCAATGGCGCGATGCAGGTTTTTCTATGCCCTCGCACCCTGTGCGGCGTCTTGTCCTGCGGGCTGGCTGCCTGACAGGGTGGCAGTATGCCATTGCCTCCGATGACCCGCCGGGCCGCGCTCAGGCTGAGCGCGGCCGCCGTGCTCAGAGCGGCTGGAGGGCTCGGTGCGGCTGGAGGGCTCGCCGCGGCTGGAGGGCTCGCCGCCTGCACACCGTCGCCCGCTCCGGGCCCGACACGCTCGAGCGGACCCGCGCCGTCGTCGTCGGGAGGATCGTCAGGAAGCGCGGCGTCAGGTGGCACCGCGGCAGGAAGCACGGCGTCAGGCGGCACGGCGTCAGGTGGCACGGGGGCGGGAGGCGCGGCGCCGTCGTCCGCTCCCCGGGTGACGGGAACCATCGCGGAAGGCCTCCGCACCCCGTGGTCGATCGCCTTCGCCCCCGACGGCATGGCGTTCGTGTCCGAACGGGACACCGGCCGCATCCTCCGCCTCGCGGGCGACGGCGGTGCCCCGCGAGAAGCGGGGAAAGTCACCGCGCGAAAGGGTACGCGCGAAGGCGGCCTGCTCGGCCTCGAGGTCTCTCCGACGTTCGCGAAGGACGGCCTTCTCTACGCCTATTACACGGCCGCGGGTGCGAACCGCGTCGTGACGCTCACGTGGGACGGCACGTCGCTGGGCGGCGAGCGCATCATCGTCGACGGGATTCCGGCAGCTGTGGTCCACAACGGCGGGCGGCTCCGGTTCGGCCCCGACGGCCTCCTCTACATCGGCACGGGCGACGCGAACACGCGGACCCTGAGCCCCGATCTCGGGAGCCTCGGCGGGAAGATCCTGAGGGTCACGCCGGACGGTTCGCCCGCGCCCGGGAATCCGCACGGAACCCGCGTCTACACGTGGGGACATCGCAACGTCCAAGGGCTCGCGTGGGATTCGCGGGGGCGCCTCTGGGCGAGCGAATTCGGCCCCGAGAGGAACGACGAGCTCAACCTCATCGTGGCAGGCGGCGACTACGGGTGGCCGGCCGTGACGGGCGGGGCCCGCAGCGGCTCGAGCGTCCCGGCTGCCTTCGTGTGGCCCTCGACGGCGAACGCGTCGCCGAGCGGACTCGTGGTCGTCGGCGATGTCGCGTACGTCGCGTGCCTCCGAGGGCAGCGGCTCTGGCGCTTTCCCCTCCCGGGCCCCGGATACGTTCCCGATGGGAGCGGAAGCCTTCCCGGCGCGACCGAGCACTTCCGGAACGAATATGGGCGGCTGCGGGACGCGGTCGCGGTGCCCGGGCGGAACGAGCTGTGGCTCGCGACGAACGCGGACGCCGGATCGCGGATCCTGCGCGTCGAGCTCTGATCGCGTTCAAGGGTCAGCTCCCGTGGGTGGGACACCCACGGGAGCTGACCCTTGAACGGTGACGTCAGCCGCGCCCCTGCCGCGCGTCCGCGACAAGGCCGACGACGGCGCCGTACAGCGGGTGCCCCGGTTCGAGCCCCGTGAGCTCCTCGGCGACGGCGGCGTCCGCGCCATCCCCGGCGAGGGTGGCCTGGAGACGCTGGGCTTCGTCGTCGTCGGCTGCGTCGAAGCGAAGGGCCGCACCCATCGCCTCGAGCAGCGCGTCCGCCGCGAGGCCCCGCTCGGCGAGCTCCGCCGCGGGGCCCACGAAGCGCTCGTGGCGGCTCAGCTTGCGCAGGGGCGCACGGCCCACGCGATCCACGGTGTCCGGCAGCTCGGCGTTCGCGAAACGGCCGAGGATCTTGCGGATGTAGGACTCCTGGTCCTCAGGCGAGAAGCCGTACTTCGCGACAAGGAGCGCCTTCGTCTCCGCGAGCACCGCCTCGACCTTGGCCCGGATCTCGGGGTCCGCGATCGCGTCGGCGATCTTCTCCTTCCCCGCGCCACGCCCGAAGTACGCTGCGGAGGCATGGCCCGTGTTGACCGTGAAGAGCTTCCGCTCGATGTATGGCCCGAGGGATTCGACCCACGTGACACCGGGGATCTCCGGGGCCTCGCCGCCGAACGGACCGCGTTCGATGGCCCATTCGAAGTAGGGCTCGACACGGACGTCGAGGCCGCCGCCCGGCGCCTGGGCCGGGACGATCCGGTCCACGGCCGTGTTGGCGAAGAGCGCCTTCGCATCGACGTCCGCGTCCGAGGTTCCCTCGGCACGGGCTGCCGCACGGACCTCCGTCTCAAGGAGGTCCGTCGCGTTGATCGCGTTCTCGCACGCCATGACGGCGAGGCGCGGGGCGGCCTCGGGCCGGGCCGCGACGCCGCGGGCGATGACAGGGGCCACGAACTTGAGGATGTTCGGACCCACCGCCGTCGTCACGACGTCGGCGCGGGCGATCCGCTCGACGAGCTCGGCTTCGTCCGTGGCCGAGTTGACGGCGGCGTACCGATCCACCACGTGGTCCCGGCCGCCCTCCCCCACCTCGTGCACGGTGTACGACGGCGTGGCCTTCAGGGCGTCGATGAGCGGTGCCGCGACGTCGGCGAAGACGAGATCGTAGCCCGCTTCGTGGAGGAGAAGCCCCACGAAGCCGCGCCCGATGTTGCCCGCCCCGAAATGGACTGCCGACTTCGAGTCCGAACCCGTGCCTGGCGCCTCCGGCTGTGTGCTCGGGTCGGTCGCCTCCGGCTGTGCGCTCACGCGTTGACCCTTCCGAAGATGTCGAGCACCTCGTCGACGCTCTGGGCCGCCTCGAGCCGCGCCACCTGCTCGCGGTCCCCGAAGACCTTGGCGATCTTCGCGAGGATTCCGAGGTGCTCCTTGTCCTTCCCCGCGATGCCGACCACGAACTTCACGGCCTGGCCCTGCCAGTTGATCGGCTCGGAGTAGCGGACGAAGGTCACGGCCGAGGCGGCGATGTGCGGCTTGGCCTCGTTGGTGCCGTGCGGGATCGCGAGGCCGTTGCCCATGAACGTCGAGACGGAGCTCTCGCGCTCATGCATCGCGGCGACGTAGGCGTCGTCCACCGCGCCTGCCGCCTTGAGGAGGCGACCCGCCTCGTCGATCGCGCCCGCCATGTCCGAGGCAGAGCCGGACAGGACGACCGATTCACGCCGCAGGACGTGCTTCGTCTCCGCGTGGTGATGGGGCACCGCGACGTGGGCCGCGGCAGCCTCGGCCTCGGAGGCTGGCTCAGCCTTCCCGGCCACGCCCGGGAAGGGGACGGCCTCGGTCTCGGCCTGCTCGTTGAGCAGGTCGACGATCTCGTCGTACTTCGGACTGCCCATGAAGTTGTCGACTGTGACGAGCTGCGCGCTCGGGGTCTTCTCGCCAGCCCGAAGGGCGAGGTCTTGATGGACGACGACGAGGTCATACGTGTCCGTGAGGTTCGCGATCGACTGGTTCGTGACCGTGACGTGCCGGTGACCGGCGGCCCGGATCTTGTTGCGCAGTACCGAGGCGCCCATCGCGCTCGAGCCCATGCCGGCGTCGCACGCGAAGACGATGTTCTTGATCTCGGTCGCCGTCGCGACGCCCCCCGCGCCGCGCAGCAGCGTCGAGGCCATGGACCTCCGGCCCTTCATCTCCTCCATGTGCGCAGTCGCCGCCGCGAGGTCTCCCTCTTCCCTGTTCCTCGATGCCCTGAGGATGATCGACGCGATGATGAAGGACACCGTGCACGCGAGGATCACGGACAGGATGACGCCGACGTAGCTGTCGCGGGAGGTCTGGGCCAGGACCGCGATGATCGAACCCGGCGCGGACGGCGCCACGAGGCCGGCATGGGTGATCGCGAGGGTCGCGATGCCGGTCATGCCACCGCCGATGGTGGCGAGGATGAGGAGCGGCCGCATGAGGACGTACGGGAAGTAGATCTCGTGGATGCCGCCGATGAAGTGGATGAGCGCAGCACCCGGAGCCGACGCCTTCGCCGCGCCCTTGCCGAAGAACATGTAGGCAAGAAGGACGCCGAGGCCCGGGCCGGGGTTCGCCTCGAGCAGGAACAGGATCGACTTGCCCTGCGACGCGGCCTGCTGGATGCCGAGCGGCGTGAGGACGCCGTGGTTGACCGCATTGTTGAGGAAGAGGACCTTGGCCGGCTCGATGAAAATCGAGGTGAGCGGCAGGATCCCGGCGTTGACCATGAACTGGACGACGCCCCCTGCGAAGTTGCTGATGCCCGCCACGACTGGGCTGATCGCGAAAAACCCGAACAACGCGAGGAGCGCTCCCCAGATGCCTGCCGAGAAGTTGTTGACGAGCATCTCGAAGCCGGGCCGGATCTTGCCGTCCCAGATGGCGTCGATCTTCTTCATGGTCCAGCCGCCGAGCGGGCCCATGATCATCGCGCCGATGAACATCGGGATGCCGGCGCCGATGATGACGCCCATCGTGGCGATCGCGCCGACGACGCCGCCTCGCACGTCGTAGACCGCCTTGCCGCCCGTGTAGGCGATCAGGAGCGGGAGCATGTACGTGATCATGGGGCCGACGAGGCCCGTGTACGGCTGGCCCGAAGGATCGTTCCCGAACCCGCCCAGGGCCGGGACCGGGAGCCAGCCGGTCTTGATGAAGAGCGCGGTGATGAGACCCCAGGCGATGAAGGCGCCGATGTTCGGCATGATCATCCCGGAGAGGAAGGTGCCGAATTTCTGCACCCCGGCCCGCGCGGCATGAAGCCTGTTTGGGGCAGCGGTGATCGACATGGTTCCCTGCTTTCGTGTCAGGAGGCAGCCTTGCGGGCCGCCGGAGGATGTGGGGCTGGCTTTCCCTGTGCGGTCAGTCTCCGCCGTTCGAGCCCTTGGAGAGCCGGTGGAGCCATTCGAGGAAGAGCCGCATCTCGGTCCCGGAAAGCTGCTCCGGATGCGAGGACTCGAGCGTGGCATTGAGGGCGATGGCCGCCGCGACATAGGACGGCTGGCCCCCAGCGGGCACCCCGCGATCCGGATCGTCCACAACGGACGCATCCGAGACGACGGAGCGGAGGACGGCATCACGGGTCTGCACCGAAAGGGGCAGGCTCGCGATGTCATCCGCTGAGAGTGGTTGGTCGGGTTCGTCCGCCAACAGCATGAGGGTGACTCCGATGTTGGCGGCAATGACGGCTCGCGCCGCCTGAGCAGGCGGCACAGCGAGCTGACCGGCCGCGGCCACGCGCCCGAGCTCTTGTTCGAGGAGGTGCTCAGCCTCCTCGACGAGAACCGGGCGGCGGCCTGGGCCGGTGTTGCCGAACATGAGGGTGTACAGCTGCACGTGCGTCAGCCCGAAGTGGACGTGGATGTCCCACAGCCGTTGGACGTCTCGGATCGGGCTTGCCGATCGCTCGATCATCCCTTCGCGCTGGACGAACTCCTCGAAGCCTCTCGCCACGACAGCTTCCATGAGCCCGTCTTTGTCGCCGAAGTGGTGGTACAGCGTTGGCGCCGTCACTCCAGCGAGATCCGTGATTTGGCGGGTGGACACCGGCTTGCCGTCCGACCGTGCAAGCAGTTCCGTGGCGGCTGCGATAAGCCGCTCACGGGGCGAAGATTTAGCTGAATCTCCGCCCTGGGCGTCGTCGGCGACGCCCATGTCCGTATCACGCATGATCGCTAGCCTAACCGCTATAGCAACGCTATACAAGGCCCGAGAGTGAACTGCGTCACATGGGCGGAGTGCGTGGTGAGGATCACGAAACCTCCTTGTATAGCAACGCTATAGACGCTAAGGTAGCGGATACCCTCCGCCGACGACGGCGGGGCGGCACCGAGCTGAGACCGCACAGATCGCTCGCGCGAACCAGAACTGTGCGAGCCCCCAAACAAGAGAACGACGGCGCGCGACCCCCGCAGAAGAGGGCACCGCCACGCCGAGCCTGCCGAAAGGAACTCCCTATGAGCCAGCAGTTTCACGGTGTCGGTGTGACGCCTGGGCGTGTGGTGGGGCGGGTGCGACAGATGCCGGCCCCGGTGTGGGAGCCGCATGCTCAGGTGGACATCCCGGCGGGGGTCACGGCGGAGTCCGAGGCGGAGCGGATCCGGGCCGCGTCGAAGGCGGTCCAGGCCGAGCTGAAGGCCCGGGCCGCGGCCACGGCCGGGGACGCGAGGGGCGTTCTGGAGGCGACCGCACTCATGGCCGCGGACCCGATGCTGGTCAAGGGCGCCGTGAAGCTGCTGGACCCGGCCGGGGACGGCGGTCCCCGCACCGCCGAACGGGCGGTGTGGGAGTCCGGGGCCGCGGTCGCGGAGAGGCTCAGGGGCCTGGGCGGGTACATGGCCGAGCGGGCCGCGGACGTCCTGGACGTCCGCTCCCGGATCGTGGCCGAGCTGCGCGGCCTGCCGGCCCCGGGCATCCCGGTCTCGGACACCCCGTTCATCCTGGCCGCCGAGGACCTCGCCCCGGCGGACACCGCGACCCTGGACCCGGCCAGGGTGATCGCCCTGATCACCTCCGGCGGCGGGCCGCAGTCCCACACCGCGATCCTGGCCCGGGCCCTGGGCCTGCCGGCCGTGGTCGCGGCCGAGGGCGTGGACCGCATCGAGGACGGGACCGAGGTCTACGTCGACGGCGCCGCGGGCCGGGTCACCACCGAGCCCGGCCCTGCCGAGGCCGACGCAGCCCGGGCCTGGGCCACCCAGTCCGCGACCCTGGCCCAGTTCGCCGGGGACAGCCGGCTCGCCGACGGGCACCCCGTGCCGCTGCTGGCAAACGTCGGCACCGGCAAGGACGCCGCCGCGGCCGCCGCAGCCGGGGCCGAGGGCGTGGGCCTGCTGCGCACAGAGTTCTGCTTCCTGGACCGGGACACCGAGCCCACGATTGCCGAGCAGGTCGAAGCCTACGGGGCCGTGTTCGCCCAGTTCCCACACAAGAAGGTCGTCATCCGGACCCTCGACGCCGGCGCGGACAAGCCCCTGCCGTTCCTGACCAATGCCGACGAGCCCAACCCGGCCCTCGGCGTGCGCGGCTACCGCACAGACCGCACCACCCCGGGGGTCCTGGCCCGCCAGCTGGAGGCGATCGCCGCCGCCGAGGCCGAACACGACGCCGACGTCTGGGTCATGGCCCCCATGATCGCCACCGCCGAGGAGGCCGCGGCCTTCACCGAGATGGCCCGCGACGCGGGGCTCAAGACCGCCGGGGTCATGGTCGAGGTCCCCTCCGCGGCGCTGACCGCCTCCCACGTCCTCGCGCACGCGGATTTCGCCTCCCTCGGCACGAACGACCTCACCCAGTACGCCATGGCCGCCGACCGTATGCTCGGGCCTCTCGCGGCCCTGAACGACCCCTGGCAGCCCGCCGTCCTCAAGCTCATCAAGGCCACGTGCGACGGCGCCGACGAGGCCGCGCTCGCGACGGGCACCGCGAAGCCTGTCGGGGTCTGCGGCGAGGCCGCCGCCGACCCCGCCCTGGCCGTCGTCCTCGTCGGCCTCGGCGTCACGACCCTGTCCATGAGCCCCCGCGCCCTCGCCGGCGTCGCCGCCGTCCTGGCCACCGTCACCGTCGCGGACGCCCAGCGCCTCGCCGCCCAGGCCCTCGCGGCCCCGTCAGCACAGGCCGCCCGCGACACCGCCCGCGCCCACCTGCCCATCCTCGACAAGCTCGGCCTCTGACCCACCCACCCGCCCCTAGAGAAGGAACCCCCATGGCAGAACGCACCGCCACCATCGGCTCCCGCGTCGGGCTCCACGCCCGCCCCGCCGCGATCTTCGCCGAGGCCGCCGGCGAATACGACTTCGAAGTCACCATCGCCAAAGAAGGCGAGCCCGCCGACGAGGCCCTCGACGCCTCCAGCATCCTCTCCCTCATGAGCCTCGGCGCCGAATACAGCCAGAAGGTCATCCTCCGCGCCGACCACCCCAACGCCGAAACCGCCCTCGACCACCTCGTCACCATCCTCGAAACCGACCACGACGCCGAATAACACCCCCGCAACCTCCCGGCGCCGCGAATTGTCGGGCGGCGCAGGGTGACCACCGCCAACACCCAGCACAACCCGACAATTCGCCGCTGCTAGCGTGGCCTATCGTGGACACGAATTCCCGAGAGGCCACGCGGCTCTGGCGCGAGGCCGTCATGGCCTTCCACGATGCGGCCGATGGCCGGCTCGAGTGGGTCGGCGGCGCGCCCGTGCCGGCTCCGGTCCGAGTCGTCCCGTACGACGACGCGTGGCCGAGCCAGTTCGAGCGCGTCGCCACCGGGATCCGCGCCGCGCTGGGTGGTTCGGCCCTCGCCGTCGAGCATGTCGGTTCGACCTCGGTGCCGGGCCTGCCCGCAAAGCCCGTCATCGACGTCGACCTCACGGTGCGCGACCCGGCAGTCGAGGCGGCGTACGTGCCCGCGCTCGAGACTGTGGGCTACATGCTGCGGCTCCGCGAGCCCGGCTGGCATGAACATCGGGCCCTCGTGCGCCGAGACGCCGCGGACGTGCCCCAGGTCAACCTCCACGTGTTCGGCCCAGGCTGCCCCGAAACAGTGCGGCACCGCATGTTCCGCGATTGGCTCCGCACCCATCCGGAGGACCGGAGCGAATACCGCGACGCGAAACTCGCCGCCGCGAGCGCCACGGGCGAGCAGCTTGTGATGAACTACAACCGGCACAAGGAACCGACGATCCGGGCCATCTACGAGCGCATGTTCCGCGCGGCGGGTTGGCTCGACGACGGCCCAACCCCCGACGGCAAGGAGTGAGCGTGTCCCGGACTTTCGTGTACATCGCGTGTGCGTCAGGCGGCACCGTCGACGTCCTGGCCCTCGACCCCGAATCGGGGACGCTCGAGCCGAGCGGACGCATGGAGGGACTCGAGCACGTCTCGTCGCTCGCGCTCGATCCGTCTGGCACGCTCTATGCCGCCTGCAACGTCGACCGACCGTTCCCGGACGTGCCGCCGCGCGTCGTCGCCCTGCCCCTCTCGGAACGCAGCGGCGCGGCAGCCGCGGGGCCGGTGCGCGAACTCCCTGTCACGACGTGCTACATCTCCCTTACGCCCGACCGGCGCGAGCTCTTCGGCGCCTCGTATCATGAGGGCCGGCTCATCCGATTCCCGGTCCCCGGCGACGCGGGCCGCGTCGAGACGTTCCGTTCGGGCGCGAATACGCATTGCGCCGTCGTGAGCCCTGACGGGCGCTTTGTCTACACGGCCTCGCTCGGCGACGACCGCGTGAGCTGGTTCGCCCTCGACGCGGCGGGCAGCGGCTCGGATGCAGGCGCGGCCAAAACAAATGACGACGACGCCGTCGCCCCGAGCGGGCACGTCGCCGCCAGGCAGGGTTCGGGTCCGCGGCACCTGCGCTTCAACGCCTCCGGCGACCGCGCCTACGTGCTCCACGAACTCTCGGGCGACGTGGCCGTCTACGAGCGCGAGGCGTCGACTGGGCAGCTCGCTCTGCTGCAGCGCGCCTCCGCGATCGAGGGGCTCGAGCTTGCGCCCGGTCCCGTCCGCTCGCCGAGCACGGCGGACCCGGGGCTCGGTGTCGTGTGGTGCTCGGACCTCCGGCTCACGCCCGACGGCCGCTTCCTCGTGGCCGCCGAGCGGTCCACGAGCACGCTCGCCATCTTCGCCGTTCGGGACGAGGGCCTTCTCGAATTCGTCCGCCGTACGCCGACCGAAGCGCAGCCGCGTGGCATTGCGATCGACCCATCGGGCCGGTATCTCCTCGCGTGCGGCGAGCGCTCCGATCACGTGACGGCGTACCGGATCGGGGCCGACGGATCCCTTGCCCGGGTGTCCCGCGCCGCGACGGCGGGCGGTCCGCTCTGGATCGAGTGCTGGGCGCCTGAGTAGTCCAGGAGGACGGCGCGGCGCCCAGTCGCCTCACTGCCACCTGCTGGCTGCGGTCGCTCGCTCCGAGTATGGCTACACCGGCAACGACCCGCTGAACGCAATCGATCCGCTCGGCCCCGGTCCGTGTCGACTTCTAGATGGGCTCTGCGAGGCTATGCGACAAGCGGTGGGCGCGGTTGCCTTCGCCCCGTACGCGGCGTATTACGTACCTACCGGATGCAGGGGAGCCTCAGTGACCGGCTACCCACTTGGGCCAATAATGGAGCGACAAGGTTCGAAAACCAGATGCTCGACATCGACAAGTTCCTTGACGTCGTAACGACCGTTCTCGGAGCGAGCGAACCGTACAACGACGAAGGCGGAAAGGGCGAGGTGCTAATCAAGCACATCCCCCGAATCGACGCGAATCCCGGTGGTCCACTCCACACCCATTTACCCGGGATCGACGAGGACGGCCACAGAGAGCTTGGGCCGAACAACTATGGCTGGGAGGCTGGATTGGGGGACCGACCGGGTGCACGAAACATCTGATGCTGACCGGCCTGAATCTGCTCGGCTCGCAACGCCAGCGGAGCGGGTCGCAGGATCTCTCCTATGTGTGGGGCTGGTGCTCGCCGCGGCCGCTTGCGGCAGCTACATCGATGGTGATCAATGGGCGGGAGTCACGATCACAAACAACACCAATGGCGAGATAACGCTCGACCTGCACAAAGCCCGGCATCTGTCCCCGGGCCGTAGCACACTGCTTGACGTTGATTCGAACAGCAATCCTCAGCAAGTCCGTATTCGCAGCGCAGACGGCGGCACCCTAGGGTGTCTGATCTTTCGGTTTCACACAACATCGGCTGAGAAGTTTTCTGTCAACATAAGTGACGTCACTACGTGTGACGAGAGCCTTCGCCTCATGGCGGGGTGACTACCCGTTGACTGGGTCTACCGCGACTGAGACGAGCCGCTACGTCTGGTTTCCCCGGGACAGCCTGATGTTATCGCACGCTATCCAAGACACGGATAAGACCGTCGGGGTCGGCCACGTCGAAGAAGGCGAGTCCTTGATCCTGGCCGAAGCCGAAAAAGTCCAGTCCGGTGTTCTGATAGGCGAGCCAGCGGGCACCGCCGCCGAAGATCACGTTCACGTGCCGTCCGTCCCGGGAGCGCCTGATGCGCATTGGCATGCCCTTGACGGGTGCGTCGGCAACCGATCGTTCGCCTGACAGCACGATCGCCCGCGAGTCGGTGAGCCCGTAGACGGTCGCGAGCTTTCGCCGCCTCTTGAAGACGAAGCGGCCCGCAGTGCTGTAGAGGCCTACGAGGATGAACGGAATGCCCCAGAGGTCGAAGAAGACGGGAGCCCGGCTGGCGACCGCTGTGAACTCCCAGAACACCACGAACCCTGCCCACATGATGCTGAACGGCACCAGGAAGAGGTCCGCTGCCGAGAACAGCACCTGCGGATCGGGCTGCCCCTACCAGAGGAGGCGTTCCCCGGGCCTGAGGGCCGGACGAAGCCGATTCCATGCATCGGTCAATTCCCTGGAGTCTTCCACGCGAACCGCGGCTCAGTCCTCGTACTCGAAGCGTGTCTGCTTGCCGGCCTCGCTGCTCGGCGACCATTCTGCTGTCCACCGCGGTTGGTAGAACTCGATCTGAAGGGCGTGGAGGAGCTCTGCCCTCCGCCGGTCTGCGGGGAGGGCCAGCTTCCCGTCCGGGGAGAAGACGTGACCTTCCCTGTCGATGTGTTCGATCACGCTATCGTCCCCACGGCGCACGGACACGCCCACGAGCTGGGCATAACCGCGGACGCCGTCTTTGACTTCAAGGTAGCCGGCGTCCGCTTCCGGCTGCCGCGCATAGACATCGCGGGCGAACAGGACCGCGAGGCACTGCATGGCGGCCATGCGGCTGTCGTTGGCCGCCAGCTTGGCCCTATCCGCCAGAGCCTGGAGAGCGTTGTCGTCCAGGTGCTCCTGATCCAGCTGCAGATCAGGGAACCCGTCGGCCCGTGTCCATCCGAAGCCGTAGTTGATCGTGTCCTGGCCCAGCCAGGCGTGCCCGCCCGGTCTCGGGCAGGTCGATGGTGTCGTCATGGACTTCGTATCCCCCAATTTGCACCCCTTCTCCCGCAGACCGATCGCGGCCCGGGTGCTCGAAGCTTAAGGGCTGAAACGGCCTGGGGCCATAGGATGGTGAGGCGCCGCCCAGGTCGAGTACACGCTGACAGATCAGGGCCGCGAGCTGCAGCCGGTCATTGCCGCCCTCGCCGGGAGGGGCCGCGATGTGCCCGAAGCCTCAGAGGCCACGGTGGCCTCACGGAGCACTCTCCAGCGAATCATGCCGCGGTCTCACATGCGACAGCCGCCGGGGAACCTTTGGGAATCACGTGCTCGGCTGACGCCCAACAATTGCCTAAGAAATTCTTAGGTCCTTCCGCGCCATTCCGCGGATCGCTCTGAAAATGCGCCCAAGAATTGCCCAAGAATTGCTTCGCGCTCCCTCAGACGTGAATTCCCACTGCTTGCGTCCTCCGATTGATGATGCTACGTTCGAGCCATCAACCGCACCGGTCAGCCGAACCTGGCTCACATGATCTATGGGGGATCAAATGGTCAAAGTTGCCACTTCTCGCCTCGCAAAAGTCCTCGCTGCCGGCGCACTGAGCGCGGGGCTTCTCACGGCGGTTCCAACCGCTTCCCACGCAGCCGTCGACGGGATGTACTGGAACTGGTCGAACTGGTCGAACTGGTGGGAAGCCCACGCCGAGATCTCCATCTACAATCCATCGATTTGCCGCCAATCGGTGGCAAGGCTCGGTGATGATCGTCGCTTTGGGGAGCCGTCGCGCAGGTACAGCCTCGCGCAGGTGAACGGCTTCAACTTCACCCACGAGGCCTTCCAGCGCGGATGCTGAAGCGCGTTTCGGCGGTTCTACTCGGATTGTCCGTCCTCGCCATCGCGAGCTGCGCCCCCGAGCACTCGAACTCCGCTCCTCGCAAGCTCGCTGGAAGCTTCACCGAATTGATCGAGGACTATCTCTCGCGTCCCTCCTCCAATGATTTCGAACGCGAGGTATTCGAACGAGCCAGAGCCACGGGACGCATCGATCAGGCGGACTATGACGAAGCCTTCTCCCGCTATTCCCAGTGCATGGCAGACGGCGGAAAGCCGATTACCCTCCGCAGGCTCCCGAATGGTCTCTACTGGGAGGGAAACGTGAGGGTGAATGCGGGCGAATCGTCCGAGCAGGTTGAAGCTCTCGCACTCAGCTGCGCTCAAACGGCCAAGGGCTTCATCCCCGAGGCGTTCGGGATTCAGCAGGAGAACCGGGAACTTGCGGGTGACCCCTACGAGGTGGCCTATCGCTGCCTCGAACGCTCAGACCTCGTGCGGGATGGTTATTCGCTCGAACAGTTCCGGAAGGGGTTCCGCGAGCCCAAAGTAGGCGGTGGGAGTTCACTCGCCGATATGCCGTTCGACTTCAAGTCCGATGAGGTCCAGGCATGTCTCGTCGGGGCGAACATGTCGGTGGCCGTTCAATAAAAACGTATAATCCAAACGATTCTTGGGGGATCAAATGATCAACGTTGCCGGTCGCGCGCATCGGCAGCTACTGGAATTATGGGTGGCCATCCAACTGGCGCAGCAAGGCCGATGCCTCCGGGTACAGCTGGACGCACGAGGCCTACCAGCGAGCATGCTGAAGCATACGTGGGCGGCATGCGCTCTGATCGCCACCATCGCACTTGCAGGCTGCGCCGCGGATCAGCCACATTCAGAAGCTGGCAGCAAGATTGCAGGGAGCTTCGCCGAGTTGCTCGACCTGAAGCTCGCACAGCCGAATCTCAACGACTTCGAACGCGAGGTGTATCGGCGCGCCAAGGAGAAGGGGCGAATCGCTCAGGCTGACTACGACGAGGCATACTCCCGATACTCCGCGTGCATGTCCGAAAGAGGCGAGCCAGTAGCGCTCAAAAAGCTGCCGAACGGGCTCTACTACGAGAAGGCAGCCCCTCTCAAGCCCGGCCAATCACTTGAGCAGGCCATGGACATCGTGTCCGCGTGTCAGAAGATTACCACCGGCTACCTTCCCGAGATGTTCGCATTCCAACAGGGAAATCCTGAGCTACTAAGAGATCCGGACGAAGCTGCCTATCGTTGCCTCGAACGCTCAGGACTTGTTCCTGACGGGTACTCGCTCCAACAGTTCACAAGATCCATGAACGAACCGAAAGCAGGCGGCGGGAGCCGCCTCAAGGACATGCCCTTCGACTTCAAGTCCGATGACGTTCAAGCCTGCCTCGTCGGTGCAGGCATTGCCCTGGCAGTCCTGTGACCGAGGATCGGTTTCAAAGCCGCCTCGTCATCGCCGCCGTCGCCCTCCTCATCGGTGCCGGCTCGGCTGCCGCGGTCTGCGCCGCCCTGTGGGCCGCGCCTCCGCCGAATCTGTCCGAACCCTCGGCTCCGCGCACCGTCCCCGTCGTCTACGTCGAACATCGGGACGAGAGGTCGGCAGGCGCAACGGTCACGACGTCGAAGCCGGCGGCCGTATCCCTCGGGCGCGGAGGCATCGTCACGTCGACCGAGTGCGTCGGCGGCGCCTCGATCGAGTCCGGCCGCATCGTCGCGTCGGTCGACGGGCACCCCGTCCTCAGTCTCGCGACGGCCGTCCCGTTCTTCCGGGACCTCCGGGCGGGAACGTCGGGTCCCGACGTCGACGCCCTCCGGGCGGCGCTCCGGGACATGGGCCACGAGGTCGCCGAGAAGGGCGCGTACGACGCTGCGGTCGCGCGTGCGGTCCGCGCCATCCAGATCAAGCACGGCCTCGAGCAGCGCGACGGCAGCCTCTCGCTGCGCGACATCATGTGGCTCCCGGCGGCGTCGACCGAGGTCCTCTCGTGCGATGCGCTCGTCGGCTCGGCCTACTCCCCCGGCTCGCCCTTCCTTACGGCAGCTGGGGCTCTCCAGAGCCTCCGGGTCGCCGCGCCGGACGGGTCGTCGTGGACTCCGGGGGCGCGCACGGCCCAGTTCGGCTCGGCGTCGTCAGCCGTAGGAGACGACGGCGTCATCACGGACGCCGCTTTCCTCCGGGCTGTCTCGAGCAGCACGGAATACACGGCGGCCCGCGCCCAGGGGTCCGCTCCCAAGCCCGTAAGCCTCAGGGTCGCCCTGACCACGCCGCTGCGTGTGGCGCGCCTGCCGATCTCCGCTGTCTCCCCGCCCAAGGGTTCAGCGGCGTGCGTCCGAGGGGATGACGACGCCGACCATCGGCTCCGCGTCGTCGGATCGAGCGGAGGCGCCGTGCTGGGCATATTCGAGGGCCCAGCCCCGCGCACGGCGCGCCTGGGCTGGTCGTGGACTGAGGCCTCGTGCGCGACGAGCTGAAGCGCGAACCCGTCGTCTTGCTCCATGACGTCAGCCACGGCTTCAAACCGGATCAATGGCTCTTCGAGGGCCTCACCGCGACGTTTTCGAGCGGCGTCGTCACGGGCATCTCCGGCCCGTCGGGCTCGGGGAAGTCAACCCTGCTCTCGATCATCGCGAGATGGGAGAAGCCGCGCCGGGGCCGCGTCGTCGTCGCCCGCGGAACGACCACGCGCTGGGTCTTCCAGAATCCCTTCGGTGTGCCCCGCCGCACGGCGCTCGACCACGTCGCCCTCGCATTCCTCGCCCACGGACTCGACCGGGCGTCCGCCACGCGGGAAGCCGCGGCGCTCCTCGGCGATTTCGGCCTCGCAGGAAACGTGGACATGCCGTTCTCTGCCCTCTCGGGAGGCGAGGCCCAGAGGCTCATGCTGGCCCGCGCCGTGGCCGGCCACCCCGACCTCATCCTCGTCGACGAGCCGACCGCGCAGCTGGACCGCGCCAATGCGGCGACAGTGAACTCAGTGCTCGCGTCGCTCGCCGCGCGGGGGTCCGCCGTCGTCGTCGCAAGCCACGACGGCGAGACGCTCGCGGCGTGCGGCGCCGTCGTCGACCTCTCCGCGCGCGCCCACGCGCCGGGACCTTCGGAGGCCGGTCATGCTCATCCGTGAGTGCCTCCGGGAAAGCTGGCGCAACCTCGCGACGGGCACGAGCCGGGCAGCATTCCTGGCCGTGGCGCTCGGGCTTCTCCTCGCGGCAGCGTCCTTCGGCGACGCCACTGCCGTCGGCCGCCTCGACTCCCAAGCCCAGGCGTACCGCGCCTCCGGCGCCGCGATCCGGGCGGCGTCCGCCCCGCATTCCATCAACCCCGACGCGTGCGAAGCACTCGCTGCCGTCGACGGAATCACAGCTTCAGGCGCCTTCCGGGACTCCGCGCCCCTTTCGCTCGACGCCCTCGGCGGCCTGACGATCCCGGTGTTCGACGTCACGCAGGGCCTCCCCACGGTCCTCGGCGCAAGCCACGCCGATGTGCCGGGGGCCTTCGTCTCGAGCACGCTCGCCGCCCGCTGGAGCGTCGAGGCGGGAGACACCCTCTCCACGGATCGCGGCTACCTCACCATCGCGGGCGTATTCCCCTACACCGAGCGCGACGGGCGCGATCCGCGCTTTGCCAACGCCGTCCTTGTGCCGACGCTCGCGTCCGGGCCTTTCGATGCGTGCCTCGCGGAAGTATGGCCGAGCACGTCCTCGCGCGACGGCCTCCTGCGCGGGACGGCGGACGGCGTCGACGGCAGGCCCGGAGGTGCCTCGATCTCCCTCCTCAACGAGAGCTTCGGACGGAACTGGGAGGGTTCGGCAGACTTCGAAGCCCGCGTCACGCGCTTCGCCCCGATCGCGGCGGCGATCCTCGGAGCCGTGCTCGGCGCGGGATCCACCGTCCGCCGACGGCTCGAATTCGCCGCGGCCCTCCACTCGGGCGTCAGGCCGGGACACCTCGCCGTCATCCTCGGGGCGGAATCGGCGATGTGGGCCACTTTGGCCGCGGCGGGCGCTTTCTGCGCGATCGCTGTTGCCGGCGTCGTTCTCTTCCGGTCCACCCTCGACACCGCACTTGTGATGGCCGGGCTCACGTGCGCCGCCGGCGCATCCGCCGCGATCATGGGCGCCGTCGGCGCGACGGTGACCGTGCGAGAAAGCCACCTCTTCCGGCATTTCAAGAACAGGACCTGACGAGCAACTGATATGGAGTAGTCCGCTGTCAAGTGGGCATGGCGAGGCGCCGCCGGGAGGGAGTCCTGGCGGCGCCTCTGTGCTTCGCGTGGCGGGCGCCGGCGAGCGTGTCGTTGGGCGACGCGCGGTCAGGCTGATATGCGCGGGTTGGCTACCGCAGGGCGGTGGTTCGGCTGGAGTCGGTCCGCGTGTCTAGGAGCGAACGTTGGCCCCAGGAGGGGGTCTGTTCATAGTTGCGCCGCGGGTGGCTCCACGCGCTGCCGCCGGCACCTTGCGCCGTGGCGAAGCGGCCTTCGGGAGTCAGTCGTCGTCCATGACTGCCAGGGACCAGCACCAGCCGGCCAGCTCGCGGGCGACGGCGACGTTGGCCACGGTCGGGCGCTTGCGCCGCTCGAGGAACCGCACCCACCGGGCGTGCAGGCGCTGGTTGCCCTCGTCGCCGCGGGCCCGTGCCGCGGCCGGGGCGAGCTCCCACCGGTCCCGAAGGGTCTTCCCGACCGCGTAGCGGGCACGGTGGTGCCAGGCGGCCTCGACCAGGAGGCGGCGGACGTGGGCGTTGCCGGTCTTGGTGATCGGCCCCTGCGCCCGGGACGCGCCCGAGGAATGCTCGGACGGGGTCAGCCCGACGAAGGAGCCGATGGTGGCCCCGGTGAACCGGTGCCAGTCTCCGATCTCTACCGCGAGGGCGAACCCGGTCAGCGTGCTGACCCCGCGCAGGCAGCCCAGGCGGTGTACGGCCGGGGCGAACTCGCTGCCCGCAGCGAGCTCCTCGATCGCGCGGTCGAGCCGGTCGCGGCGGGCTTTGACCGTCAGCACGGCCTCGTAGTCGGAGTCGAACGCCATCCGGGTCGCCCTCGAGCCCAGCGCCGGGGCCGCGTCCCTGCGCAGCCACGTGTCATGGGCCCCGGTCCAGGCATCGCCTCCGTCGTAGACGATCCCGTGCCGCAGCAGCAGCTTCGAGAGCCGGTGCCGGGCCCGCATCAGGTCCCCGCGGCAGTCCTCCCGCGCCCGCACCAGGTCACGCGCGGACTCCTGCTCCACGGTCGGGACCGCCACCGGGGTGACCTCGTCCAGGCGCAGCAGCCTCGCCAGGTGCACCGCGTCCCGGGCATCGGTCTTCACCCGGTCCCCCGACGGGCGCTGGAGCCGGGACGGGGCCGCAACCACGCACCTGACCCCCCGTGAGGTCAAGGCCCGCCAAAGCCCGAACCCCGTCGGGCCGGCCTCATAGACCACGGCGACCGGGCCTGGCAAGCAGGCCAGCCATGACCTGATCGCCTGCTCCGACGGGGCAAGCCTGGCCTGCACCAGCTCGCCGGTCACGCCGTCGATCGCCGCCGCGGCAACCGAACGGGCGTGCACATCCAGCCCAACACTCGTACGCTCAATGAACACCGGGGCCTCCCACGCATGTCGGATAGGCCGGGCAGGGGACTCTGC
>NZ_JAVFJJ010000029.1 GCF_030908245.1 Sinomonas sp. ASV322 | reverse complement strand
GCGCCGCCGTCGGACCATTCCCGGGTGTGGTCAGCTTCCGTCGCGGCCGCCGGCTTGTCGCAGCCGGGGAACCGGCAGGTCCGGTCGCGGGCCCCGAGGAAGCGGCGCATCGCGGGGGTGGGCGTGTAGCGCCGCCTGCCGAGGGCGAGCGGCGTGCCGGTGCCCGGCTCGACGTAGAGCCGGGACCACGTCGCGGCCTCGGCGGCGAGGAGCCTGACCGCGTCGGCGTCGATCGGCCCGTAGCCGACAATCTCCCCCGGGGCGTCCTCCCCCGGTGCGTCCTCCCCCGGTGTGTCCTCCCCCGGCGCGTCCTCCCCCGGTGGGGCGGCCCCACGTGCGAGGGTGCGGGCCGGGACGGTGACGATCAGCTCGGTGCGCACCCCTCCGAGCGGGGAATGGCCGTGGCCGGTGAGGAGGTCCGCGAGGGCGTCGGCCCGCAGCTGGTTGACTGTGCGCTCCTCCTCGGGGCTCTGCAGGGACCGGGCGATGGCCTGCAGCCGGGTGTCGATCGCGGCCCCGACCTCGAGCGGCAGGTAGGCGCTCAGCCAGCACATCCCGTCCTGGTCCGGCTCGAGCTCGACCCGCCGGTGGGCGCCCGCCCGCTCCTTCCGGACCTCCAGCGGCTCCTCGGCGTGCTTCTCGGCCAGGCGGCGCAAGCGGCGCCTGAGTGCCCCCTGGGTGGGAATGGCCTCCGGGTCGGGCGGGCTGGCGATGGCCACCGCCTCGGAGGCGAACAATTCGAGCCGTTCCACGGGGACGGGCACGGCGGCGTCCAGGATCGCGGCGGCACGCCGGCGGGGCAGGGCACCGGACAACATGCCCTCGAGCACCGGCGCCCAGGGGCGGTTCGTGATGGTGAGGGCCTCGGCGACGGCGGCGGAGGCCGTGCGCTGGGAGATCCGCAGGGCCGCGGCCAGCTCCGACGCGGCCACGGCGGGGGCGTCCAGCCGGTGGGCAGGGTTCTCCGAGGACCCTCCCACGGCGGCGGCGAGCGCTGCGAGGGTGATCGCCTTGCGCGCCTCGAGCCGCGCCTGCGCCGCATCGATGCGCTCCAGCTCCGCGACGAGCTCCTCGGCCCGTTCGGCCCGCGCCCGAGCCATGAGCGCCCTCGCCGGAAGCGCCGCCTCCCACAGGGCCTCGATCTCGCAGGCCTCGGCGCCCAGCCCGTCGAAGGCCTCGAAGACCGACGGGTCCACGGCTGGGGGCACCACGACCCGCGCCACGGCGTCCCCATAGAAGTCCCACCCCGCCGAACCCAGCGAGTCCCCGCCCCACGGGTCCGCGCCCCACGGCTCCGCGCCCCAAGGGTCCGCGCGCGACGGATCCGCGCATACCCGCTCCCAGCCCCCGGTGTCCCCGTGGGCTGGGCTCAGGACCTCCTCAACGACCATGGAATCAGTCTCCCCGAGGGGTCCGACAAACTAAGCGTCCCGTCCGGGATCAGGCCTGCGGCATCCACTCTGGCCAAACACGGCCCACGGAAGTCTTCGATTCCGCGCGCCCCGAACGGATTCCCGAAGCCGCGCGATCACAAGGCAGCTATTCAGCGTCTCAGCAACGTCCCCGTCCAGCTGATTCGACGCGCAGTTCGCCTGCCTAGCCCCGCAGCGTCGCCGACGGCAGTTCGCCGAAGGCCGCATAGTAGGCCTGGGCGAAGCGACCCAAATGCGCGAATCCGCAATCCTGCGCAATCATCGTGACGCTCTGCTCGTTCGGCTCGCATTCCTGCAGCATCCTGCGAGCTCGCAGAAGCCGTGACGTCCGGAGGAGCGCCATCGGCGTGGACCCCGTCTCGGCCGAGACGGCGGCCTGGAGCGTACGGAGCGGCACCCCGAGGGCCTCGGCGAGTTCCGACGCCATGACGTCCTCGGCCGAATGCCGTTCGAGCAGCTCGGTGAAGCGCTTGACGAGCCGTGCGGTCGCGACATTCGACGACGAAGCGCCGACCGCCGTCGTCCCGTTCCCGCTGTCCCATTGGCCAAGGGCGAGTGAAATATTGTTCGGGACCGCAAGCAGCCAGCGGTGCAGCACGGCTTCCTCGAGAAGTTTCAGTGCGTAGGGCGCGGCCGCAGAATCGGCACTGTTGAGCGCATCGTGGAACTCGAAGGCGGCCCGGAGGAGGGCCTGCCCGGCCGGGCTCTTGAGGTCCAACGAATGGCCGAGTCGGAGCCCGGCGCTCACGTCGGTGCCGAACAGCCTCCGCGCAGCCTCCTCCATGGCCGGGAGCGACGCGTACAGGATCAGCTGCGGCGTTCCCGCCTCCCACACCATGGAGAAGTCGCGGTCGATCGGCGGAAGGGTCGCGAGGCGCGCATCGGACTTGATGATTTCGTTCCCGCAGTCCATCGTCGCCCTGCCCTGGAGAGGCATCTGCACGAGGAAGAAGTCCTCAAGGGCGCGTGGGCTGATACGTACGTCGGCCCCGTAGTCGAGCAGGTGCACACCGACGTTCGCGGTGGTCGCGGATCGGAGCGTGAGATCCACCCGCCCGCCGGGGTCGAGCGGCGTGAGGCGATGGGCGCAGAACAGCTCTTCGATCGTCTTCTGCGCCTCGTCGGCGTCGACGGTGGCGAGGGTCGATCGCCGGTCCAGCACCTGGTCCGGACGGGGCAGCCGGAGCGTAGGGGAAAGCATGGACGGCCTCCAAGCGTGCTGCCACTTGCGCGAATCGGCCAGTCTGCGCGAATCGGCCGGCCTGCGCGAATCGGACAGCCCCTGCGTGGTTCGGATAGAGCGCCTGACTGCGCGCACGTAGCGTCGTGACTAGGCCAAGTATGGCACAGATCACATGGCAGGAAGGTTGAGATGGGAACTCTGGAAGGCCGCGTAGCCCTCGTCACCGGCGGGTCCACGCTGGTGGGTCGTGGCGTCGTCGACGCTCTCGTCGCGGAGGGGTCGCGGGTCGTGATTGCCGACATCGACGCAGAAGGCGGCGCCGAGGCCGCGCTCCATCCGTCGGTTGAATTCCGTCTCACCGACATCACGGACGACGGCGCCGTGGCGGCGCTCGCTGAAGCCCTCCGGCGGGATTACGGACGCCTCGACATTCTCGTGAACCTCGCGTGCTCGTATCTGGACAACGGCGCGAACTCTGATCGGGCAGACTGGCTCGGCTCACTGAACGTCAACATCGTCAGCGCCGTCATGATGGCGCGTGCGGTGCGAGGCCTCCTCGCGGAATCGGGCCACGGCTCGATCGTCAACTTCACGTCCATCTCGAGTTCCGTGGCCCAGACCGGCCGCTGGCTCTACCCCGCGAGCAAGGCCGCCCTCGTGCAGATCACGCGGAGCATGGCCGCCGACTTCGCCGCCGACGGCATCCGGGTCAACTCGGTCAGCCCCGGCTGGACGTGGTCCAAAGTCATGGACACCCTCAGCGGTGGCGACGCCGCCCACGTCGACGCAGTCGCGGCCCCGTTCCACCTGCTCGGCCGCGTTGGCCGCCCGAGCGAGGTCGGCGCCGTCGTCGCCTTCCTGGCCTCGGATGCCGCGTCCGTCGTCACTGGTGCCGATTGGGCGGCCGACGGCGGGTACTCGGCCCTCGGCCCGGAACGCAACGAACCCGCGATCCCCCTCCTCGTCAAAGATGCGGCGCAGGCCGTTCCCGCAGAAGGGAGGTGAGTCCCTTGATGTCCCGTCGTCTCGCACACCAGCATTGGGTGGAGTACCGCGAGCGCGAAGCCGCCGCTTCCTCCGCACAAGAATCACAGAAGCCCACGAGTCGCTAAAACCCACGCCCGCTAAACTCCACGAGCCTCACACCACGACCCAACGACCACGAGGATTCCCCATGGCACAACGCTCCATCACCATCGTCGGCGCCGGCCAGTCCGGCCTCCAGCTGGGCGTCGGTCTGCTCGACGCTGGCTATCACGTCCGGATCGTCAGCAATCGCACCCCCGAGGAGATTGCCGGCGGGCGCGTCTCCTCGAGCCAATGCATGTTCGGGCAGGCCCTGGCCCACGAAGCACAGCTCGGTCTCGACCTCTGGCCGGACGCACCCGCCGTCGACGGGATCGGCTTCACCGTGGCCCCGGCGGAAGCGCCCGGGGTGAAGGCGATCGACTGGGCCCACCGACTCGACCGGCCTGCCCAGTCGATCGATCAGCGGGTGAAGTTCCCCGCGTTCATGGAGGCCTTCGTCCGGCGCGGCGGGGAGCTCGTGTTCGAGGACGCGGGCGTCGAGGAGCTCGAGCGCTACACGCAGGAGAGCGAGCTCGTGCTCGTGGCTGCTGGAAAGGGCGAGATCGCGCGGCTCTTCGAGCGCGATGCCGAACGCAGCACGTACGAGGCGCCCCAGCGCGCGCTCGCCCTCACCTACGTGAACGGCATGCGCCCGCGGGACGAATACCCCGCCGTCACCTTCAATCTCATCCCCGGAATCGGCGAATACTTCACCTTCCCCGCGCTCACCGTCTCGGGGCCGTGCGACATCATGGTCTTTGAGGGCATCCCCGGCGGACCGATGGACTCGTGGCAGGGCCTCACGCCCGAGCAGCACCTCGGAAACTCCCTCGACATCCTCAACGCCTACCTGCCGTGGGAGGCCGAACGCAGCTCGGGCGTCAGACTGACCGACGAGCTCGGCGTCCTCCAGGGACGCTTTGCGCCGACCATCCGCCGCCCGGTCGCCACGCTCCCCTCCGGCCGGACGGTGCTCGGGATGGCCGACGTCGTCGTCCTCAACGACCCGATCACGGGGCAGGGCTCGAACAACGCCTCGAAGTGCGCGGCGTCGTACCTGAATTCGATCGTCGCTCACGGGGATCTGCCCTTTACCCGCGAGTTCCAGCAGTCCGTGTTCGAGCGCTATTGGGATTACGCCCAATTCGTCGCGGGCTGGACGAATGCCCTGCTCGCGCCTCCGCCCGAGCATGTTCTCAATCTCCTCGGAGCCGCAGGCAGCTTCCCGGACATTGCCCGCCGCTTCGTCAACGGCTTCGACTTCCCGCCGGACTTCTACGAGTGGTTCATGGACCCCGATTCCGCGGCCCGGTATCTGAACAGCCTTCAGAGCGCCGCCCTGCCCCACGCGTGAACAAGAAAGAAAAACGCCAATGCGCAGCATCACCATCGTCGGGGCCGGCGAGGCCGGCGCCCAGACCGCCCTCGCGCTCCAGGAGCTCGGCTACGCCGTGACCCTCATCTCCGATCGCTCGGCCGAGCAGATCCGCACCGGTTCCATTACCTCGAGCCAATGCGTCTTCTCCGGCGCCCTCGACGTCCAGCGCGAGGTGCGAGTCGATGCGGCCCAGCGCGGCGCCGTCGGCATCGGAGCCCTTGAGCTCAGCGTAGCCGGTGCCTCGGGGCGCGACCCGATCGCGTGGACCGCGCCGCTCGACCGGCCAGCCCTCTCGATCGACCAGCGCGTCAAGTGCGCCCAATGGATCGAAGACTTCGTGGCCCTTGGCGGCGACTTCCGGATCGAGAAGGTCTCGGTCCGGATGCTCGAGGACTATGCCACCCGCAGCGACCTCGTCCTCGTGTGCACGGGCAAGGGCGAACTGGGGCAGATCTTCGCCCGAGACCGCAAGCGCTCGAGCTTCGACAGGCCCCAGCGGGTCACCGCCGTCGCCTATGTGCGTCCCGCCGCTGGCGAGGGCAATACGGACAACGGCGGCACGGACTCGCGGGGCACAGGCACCTTGCGCATGTCCCTCGTCCCAGGCGTCGGCGAATTCTTCACCTTCCCGGGTCTGACGGTCTCGGGGCCGTGCCAGATGATGGTGTTCGAGGGCGTACCCGGTGGTCCTATGGACGTTTGGGATGCTGTGCAGACGCCCGAAGAGCATCTCGCCGTGACAAAGCGGCTCCTCAAAGAGCACTTCCCGCACGAGGCCGAGGCATTCGCGGACGCCGAGCTGACCGACGAAGGCGCGGTCCTCCGCGGCCGCCTGACCCCCACAGTCCGCGAGGCGGTCGGCAGCCTCCCCAACGGTGCGGCGGTGCTGGGACTCGCGGACGCCGTCGTCCTCAACGACCCGCTCACGGGGCAGGGATCCAACAACGCGACCCTCGCCGCGCACTACACCGCCGACTCGATTCGGCGCCGCGGCGACCAGCCCTTCGACCAGGCCTGGATGCGGGAGACCTTCGACGAATTCTGGCGCGGCTGGGCGCAGTGGTCCACCAGCTGGACGACGTCCCTGCTCCGCCCGCTCCGCGGATTCCAACTCGACCTGCTCGCGGCCGCTCAGGATCATCCAGTGCTCGCGTCGTCCATCGCGAACGGCTTCGACGATCCGCGAACGATGTTTCCGTGGTGGCGGGACGAGGACGAGGCTCGCGCCATGCTCGACTGGGCGTCGCATCAGGAACGCAACGGGTTCGACACCCGCGACTTCCGGTCGGCGCTCGGGCAGTTCGCAACAGGCGTCACGGTCGTCACGACGCGCTCGGCGGACGGCTCGCGCGTCGGGATGACGGCGAACTCCTTCACCTCGGTCTCCATGGAACCGCCCCTCGTGCTGTGGTGCCCCAGCAAGCGGGCACCGAGCCTGGCCGACTTCGAGGCCTCGACACATTTCGCCATCAACATCCTCGCCTCCGATCAGCACGTCCTCTCGCGCCAGTTCGCCACCCCGGCCGACGACAAGTTCGCCGGCGTCCGCTGCGAGGACGGCGTCTCGGGAGTGCCGCTCATCGACGGCGCCGTCGCGACCTTCCAATGCCGCACCGTGGCCCGCCACGACGCGGGCGACCACGTGGTCTACATCGGCCAGGTCGAGGAATACGCCAACAACGGCGGCGAGCCGCTCGTCTTCCACGCCGGAAGCTACCACGCGACCGTGCGGCACCCGGAGTTCGCGAAATGACCGCCGACTACGTCGTCATCGGCGCCGGGATCAACGGTCTGGTCGCGGCAGCCCGACTGGCGGGGGCGGGGCACTCCGTCACCCTGATCGAGGCCCGGGATCGGCTGGGCGGCTTCGTGGACTCGAGCGAGCTCACAGTGCCGGGCTTCGTCCACGACACCTTCTCGTCCTGGCATCCCCTGTTCGTGGCCGGTGCCGCCTACGCGGACCTCGGTGCGGACCTGCATCGGCACGGGCTCACCTACCGCAACACTGAGGACGCAGGCCTCGACGCGGTCACCGCGAGCATCGACTATTCCCCCGAGGGGGAAGAGCGGGCGGTGATCGCCTACCGGGATCCCGAACGGACGACGGCGGCCTTCCGCGAGCCTGCTGACCGGGCAGCCTATGCGCGGATGCTCGAGGAGCTCGGCGAGCGCTCGGGGACGATCTTCGGCGCGCTCGGTTCCGAACTCCGGTCTGCGAAGTCGTTCAAGCTGCTGCTCTCGGCCCTCCGACCCGGACTCGAGGCCGCGGAGCAGTTCGCGCGCGACAGCCTCATGAGCGGGCGCAACTTCACGGGCCAGCGCTTCACCGGCTGGGAAGCCGACCAGCTGTGGACGCCCTGGCTCCTGCACGCCGGCCTGGGCCCCGACCATGCGACGGGCGGCGCGATGCTGCCCCTCATGGCGCTCACGATGCACCGCTTCGGCCTCCCGGTCGTGGAGGGCGGCGCGGGCCGGTTCGTCGCGGCCTTCGCGGGCCTTCTCGCCGAACGGGGCGTTCGCGTGGAGTTGGGGTGTCCTGTGGAGGGGATCGAGGTGGCCGCGGGCCGAGCCGTAGCCGTCGAAACCGCCCATGGGAGGTTCGAGGCTCGTCGGGGCATCCTCGCCTCGACCTCGCCCCAGGCCCTCTACACGTCTCTCCTGCCCGCCGACGTCGTCCCTGCCAGGGTGCGCGATCAGGCCGTCTCCCACCGGCCGGGGCGGGCCGCGATGCAGATCCACGTGGCCCTCGACTCCCCGCCGGCGTGGAGCGACGCGCGGCTCGCCGAGGTTCCGCTGGTGCACATCTCGAACGGCTCGGGCCGCACGGGGATTGCCTGCGCCGAAGCGGAGGCGGGCCTCCTGCCCGCCTCGCCCACCGTCGTCGTCGGCCAGCAGTGCCTCCTGGACCCGTCCCGGGCACCGGAGGGCAAGGCGACGCTCTGGCTTCAGCTGCAGGAGCTTCCGTTCCATCCGCGCGGCGACGCGGCCGGCGAGCTCGACGTGAGCCGCGGGTGGACCGAGGAGCTCGCCCACGGATACGCCCAGCGCGTCCTCGGCAGGGTCGAGGACTTCGCGCCCGGGCTGCGCTCGTCGGTTGTGGGGATGACGGTCATCTCCCCCACCGACCTGCTCGCGGCGAACTGCAACGCCGTTGGCGGCGATCCCTACGGCGGCTCGGCCGAGCTGTACCAGAATCTTCTGTGGCGGCCTTTCCCCGCCGGGGCAGGGCACCGCGCAGGGCCCGAGGGCCTGTGGCTCATCGGCGCCGCAAGCCACCCCGGCCCCGGACTCGGCGGTGGTTCGGGCTACCTTGTGACCGAGCGGATCCTCGCGGACGGAAGACGGCGCCTCCCGGCCCGCCGCCGGATTCCCACCGTCGCCGGGGCCCATCCGGCGGCGTGGGGCGCCGATGTCGGGGAGGACGGCGGGCTCCGAGCCTCGTGAGCCCGGCCTGGCCGGGGTTGCCGGGCCTGGCCGGGGTTGCCGGGCCTGACCGGGGTTGCCGGGCCTGGCCGGGGTTGCCGGGCCTGACCGGGGTTGCCGGGCCTGGCCCGGGGTTGCCGGGCCTGACCGGGGTTGCCGGGAAGACGCCGTGCGGCGGATAAGACGTCCTGAGTGCGTCTTATCCGCCGCAAGGCGTCTCTCCCCGAGCGAATTATGCGAACGGGTCACCGGCGCACGTTGCGTCGCCGCCGCTCGACCGCCGCGCCGCCGCGCGTGAACGGCCGCGCGAGATTGTCCCCGAGCACGATCCCGGCCGCGGCGCCGAGAATGATCGCCATCGCGGTGAGCATCCCGCCCGCGCCCTGGGTGATCTGCGCGGCGTCGAGCGTCGCGACGTACATCGAGCGGAAGATCGTGAGGCCTGGCAGGAGGATGAGCGCCGCGGGCACCGCGACGACGAGCTGGGGCGCTCCCATGCGCAGCGCGACGATCCGGGCGAGGAAGCCGATGACGACGGCGCTCGCGGCCGGCGCGATCCGGTCGCCGACGCCGACGAGCTGGACGCCTGTGAGGGCGAGATAGCCGGCGACGCCGACGAGCGCCGTGGGCACCACGAGCCGGCGCGCCGTCTGCTCGGTCACCGCGATCGCGGCGATGGAGAAGCCGATGAGCAGGACCTGGGCCCAATACGGGTACGCGGCCGGATAGGTCTGGGTCACGTCGATCCGCGCGACGCCGAGGAGCTCGCCCGCGAGGAACGCGACCGCGATGCCCGCGACGAGCGCCGCGAACGTCAGGAACGCCGAGAGGTATCGACCGGCTGCGGTGACGGGAAAGCCGTTGATCGCGTCCTGGGTCGCCGAGACGAGGCGCTGCGTCGGCAGGAGCGGGAGAATCCCTCCGACAACGACGATCGCGGGCGCAATCGGCACCGACGCCCAGTACACGAGCAGCGCGCTGAGCGTGACGAGAAAGGCGCCCGCAAGGGTCGAGAAGAAGTCCGGTACCCGCCATCCCCCGAGGATCCGGAAGACGAGGGACACCGCGAAGTTGCTCAGGAACGCGATGAGCGACGCCATGAGCCCACCGCCGAGCACCCCCACGAAGAGGGCCGCGAAGAGCGAGTACGCGGTGGTGACCGCCCATTTCGGGAACGGCTTGGCGCGCTTCGTGATCCCCTGGAGGCGCCGCATGGCCTCGTCCCGACCCACCCCGCCCGTGGCGATCTCGCTCACGAGCCGATGCACGAGGACGAGCCCCGCGTAGTTGCTCGTCCACGAACGGACGACGCGCAGGAGCGTGATGGGCGTCTGGTCGCGCGGCGCGTAGTTGATCGAGACGGACTGGTTCGTGATGTCGACCTCGACGTGCTTGAGGCCGAGGGCGGCCGTCACAGCGATCATCGAGGCCTCGACCTCGAGCGCACCCGCGCCGTAGCGGAACATCGTCTCGGCGAGCAGGAGGGCGAAGTCGAGGATCCGGCGGTCCGACTCGTCCACGCCGCCCACCTGAATGGTGGGGTTCGCGTAGGGGCTCCCGGCGAGCCGGTCGACGATCGAGAGCGGCGCCGTCGGCGGGTTCTCGGCCGTGACGAGCCGCCGCAGGATGCGGAAGGCGGCGGCGTTCGCGCGCGCCTGAGCGGGCGTGACGGGGCCGCCCGCCGTGCCAGCCTCGGCGGCGCGGACGGCCTCGGCGGGAAGCGGGAGGGTCGGCTGGGTGTCGGGCCCGCCGAGCGTGCGGGGCTCGTCGGGGCCCGCGGACGACGGCGGGACAGGCGACGGCGTGCCGGCAGGCGTGCCCGACGACGGCGGGGCGCCGCCCGCCGTCGTCCGCTCGTCGTCGCGCTCGGGGACCTTTGCGGATCCCGGCTCGCTCATCGCCAGTCTCCTTACGCTCGCCGCGGGTGGATCAGTAGAACTGCTGGCCTGTGCGCCGCGTGTGCAGCTGCCGGGCGACCCGCTCCCCCGCCGTCGTCCACGCGGTGTAGCGCGCCGCATCGATCGGGTAGTCCCACACGCCGACGAAGTCGGTCACGGTCTTGGAGAACGACGTCTTGAAGAGGCCAAGCCCATGGAACGGGTGGGACGTGTCCTTGAGCTGGTCGGCGGGCGGGGTGCCGCAGAAGTCGTACTCGGTGCAGCCGAGGTCCTTCATGTCCTGGATCGCCGTCCACTGGACGAGATGCGAGTCGCCGTACTGGCCGCGCTTCTGGAGCGAGCCGCCGTCCTTGTACGTGCCCTTGCGGCCGTAGTTGATCACGAATGCCCCAACGGAGGGCCGCCCGTTCTCGTAGACGAAGTACAGGCGTCCCTGGCCACGGGACGTGAACTCGGTCCAGAACTGGCGGTAGTACTCGAAGCTGCGGACCTGCGCGCCGTTGCGGGACTTGGTGTTGAGCGTGCCGGTCATGAGCGAGTGCATCGTGCGGTAGTTCTCGAGCGTCGGCTCCGCCTCCTCGACCTCGACGCCCTCGCGCTGCGCGCGCCGCACCGCGTTGCGCCCGCGCGAATGCAGATTGCGCAGGAGCTGGTTCGGCTCGGGGCTGATGTCGAGGAGCGCGGTCGAATCGTTCGGCTGGAGGTTGAACGACTTCACAAGGCCGGCGCCACCCAGGACGGCGCGGGCCTCGTCGGAATCGACGATGTCCGGCTCGATTTTGACGGCGAACACGCGGAGCTTCTCGCGGGCCGCGAACTCCTTGACGGCCTCGAGGGCCGGCGGGATGTCCTCGACCGAGGCCACGTCGGGCCCCTTGATGAGGTACCAGAGGCGCCCGAGCATGGGGAACGACTTCTCGAGCACGAGGTTGTAGCTGCTTGTCCCGTCCGCTTCCAGCACAAGGTAGCGGATGTCCCAGCCGAAGTTTCGCTTGACGGCCGCGAACGCCGCGGATTGGAGCAGATTCCCGCCGTTCGGATTCGCGGTGACGTGCTCGTCCCAGTGCTCGATCTCTTCCGGGGTAGCGAAGCGGGCACGGAACCGGGCAGTGAATCGCGTGGAGCTGCTCAAGAGGGCTGCATCCCTTCGGTCAGGGTCGGGGGCCTAGCCCAGTTTAGTCAGCACTCGACGACGTTGACGGCGAGGCCGCCCATCGCGGTCTCCTTGTACTTGCTGCTCATGTCCTTGCCGGTCTCGCGCATCGTCACAATGACCTCGTCGAGGGAGACGCGGTGGGAGCCGTCGCCCCACAGCGCCATCTTGGCGGCGTTGATGGCCTTCGCCGCGGCGATCGCGTTGCGCTCGATGCACGGCACCTGCACGAGCCCGCCAATGGGATCGCACGTGAGGCCGAGGTTGTGCTCCATCGCAATCTCGGCCGCGTTCTCGACCTGCCCCGGCGTCCCGCCCATGACCTCGGCGAGGCCCGCCGCAGCCATGGACGACGCCGACCCGACCTCTCCCTGGCAGCCCACCTCGGCGCCGGAGATCGAGGCCTGCTCCTTGTAGAGCACCCCCACGGCACCGGCCGCGAGCAGGAACTTCACGACGACGTCGTCCTTGTCCCTCTGCGTCGCGCTGTCCATGCCGGGCGCGTAGTTGAGCGCGTAGTACAGGACGGCAGGGATGATCCCGGCCGCGCCGTTCGTGGGCGCCGTCACGACGCGCCCGCCCGAGGCGTTCTCCTCGTTGACGGCGAGCGCGATGAGGTTGACCCATTCCTGCCAGTATTTCGGGTCGCGGTCCTTGTCCTCCTTGAGGAGGCGCTCGTGCCAGTCCGGCGCACGACGGCGGACCTTGAGTCCGCCGGGCAGGAGCCCCTCGCGCTTGAGGCTGGTTTCGACGCAGGCCTCCATGACACGCCAGATGTGCAGGAGCCCCTCGCGGATCTCGTCCTCGGTGCGCGAGGCCTTCTCGTTGATGAGCATGATGTCGCTGATCGAAAGGCCCTTCGAGGCGCAGCGGCCCAGGAGCTCGGCCGCCGTGCGGAACGGGAGCGGGAGCTCCTTCTTGGACTCGTCGAGCTCCTGCTGGGCGGCCGCCTCCTCGCCCTCGCGGACGATGAAGCCGCCGCCGACGGAGAAGAAGGTCGCTTCGTGCAGAAGGGGCGACCCGACGAGGGTGCCTGCCCCTCTCAGGCCGGCACCGGCGTCGTCCGCTTCTGCCTCGCTCGGCTCGGGCGAGCCGAAGACCTGGAACTTCATGCCGTTCGTGTGCCGCGGCAGGACGGTGAGCGGGTGCAGGACCATGTCGTCGACCCCGTACTCGAGCTCGCGCGCGCCCGCGAGGTTGAGCCGCCCCGTCTCGGCGATCGAGGCCAAGCGCTCCTCGACCTGTTCGGGAAGGATCTCCTCGGGCTCGAAGCCTTCAAGCCCGAGAAGGACCGCTGTGAACGTCCCGTGGCCGCGACCCGTCGCGGCGAGCGAACCATAGAGGTCCACGCGCAGCTCCGCGACGGTATCGACGAGGCCCCGCTCGCGCAGCTCGCGCGCGAAGACCGCGCCAGCCCGCATCGGGCCCACGGTGTGGGAGCTCGACGGGCCGATGCCCACCGAGAACAGTTCGAAGACGCCGACGGCCATGCCGGATTCCTTCCCTAGTCAATTATCGTCCGCGTGCCCCACTCGGGCGCCTGCCCGTGCGGGGCACGCGGACATGGCGCTACGCGAGGTTCGCGACCCCGGGGTAGAGCGGGTGGGCCGCGGCGAGGGCGTCGACGCGGTCCTTGAGCGGGGCGAGATCGTCGTCGGGGCCCGCGATAAGGGCCTCGGCAATGACGTCGGCAACCTCGCGGAACGCCGCCTCGCCGAAGCCGCGCGTCGCGAGCGCCGGGGTGCCGATCCGCAGGCCCGAGGTGACCATGGGCGGGCGGGGGTCGAACGGGACGGCGTTGCGGTTGACGGTGATGTCGATCGCCGCGAGGCGGTCCTCGGCCTGCTGGCCGTCGAGGTCCGCGTTGCGCAGGTCGACGAGCACGAGGTGCACATCCGTGCCGCCCGAGACGACGCCGATGCCCTTGGCCTTGACGTCCTCGGCCGTGAGCCGCTCGGCGATGATCTTGGCGCCCGCGAGGACGCGCTCCATCCGCTCGCGGAACTCGGGCGAGGCCGCGATCTTGAACGCGATCGCCTTGCCCGCGATCACGTGCTCGAGCGGGCCGCCCTGCTGGCCCGGGAACACGGCCGAGTTGATCTTCTTGGCGATGTCGGCGTCGTTCGTGAGGATGATGCCGCCGCGCGGTCCCGCGAGGGTCTTGTGCGTCGTCGACGTCGTGACGTGGGCGTGCGGGACCGGGCTCGCGTGCAGGCCCGCGGCGACGAGGCCCGCGAAGTGGGCCATGTCAACCATGAGATACGCGCCGACCTCGTCCGCGATGCGGCGGAACTCGGCGAAGTCGAGCTCGCGGGCGTACGCGGACCAGCCCGCGACGATGAGCTGCGGTCGGTGCTCGAGCGCGAGCCGCTCGACCTCGGCCATGTCGATCCGGTGGTCGTCCTCGCGGACCTGGTACGGGATGACGTTGTAGAGCTTGCCGGAGAAGTTGATCTTCATGCCGTGCGTGAGGTGGCCGCCGTGGGCGAGGTTGAGGCCCATGATGGTGTCGCCCGGCTTGAGGAGCGCGTGCATGACGGAGGCGTTCGCCTGCGCCCCTGAATGCGGCTGCACATTGGCGAACTCGGCGCCGAAGAGCGCCTTGACGCGCTCGATCGCGAGCCGCTCGATGACGTCGACGTGCTCGCAGCCGCCGTAGTAGCGGCGGCCCGGGTAGCCCTCGGCGTACTTGTTCGTGAGCACCGAGCCCTGGGCCTGCATGACGGCGAACGCCGTGTGGTTCTCCGACGCGATCATCTCGAGGCCGCCGCGCTGGCGCGCAAGCTCGGCGTCGATGCTCGCGGCGATCTCCGGGTCGAGCTCGGCGATGTCCGCGTCGAGGGACGCGGAGCGGACCTGCTCGAACTTGGCTGCCTGCTGGGGCTGAGCCGCAGCTCCGCCGCTCACAGCTCGCCGCCGTTCTTCGACGCGTACTCCTCCGCGGAGAGCAGGGGGCCCTCAGCCGAGACTTCGACCGTGAAGAGCCACCCGGCCCCGTACGGGTCCTCGTTGACGAGCGCGGGGTTGTCGATGGCCTCCTGGTTGACCTCGACGACGGTGCCGGTCACGGGGGCATACAGGTCGGAGACGCTCTTCGTCGACTCGATCTCGCCGCACGTCGCGCCGGCGGTGACCTCGGTGCCGACCTCGGGCAGGTCGAGGTAGACGACGTCGCCGAGCGCGTCCGCCGCGACGGCGGAGACGCCGACCCGCGCGGGGCTCTGCGCGACGTCGAGCCACTCGTGCTCCTCCGAGTAGCGGAGGCCATTCTGGACCTTGCTCATGTGGTTCCTCTCAGTCATGCGGCAACTGTGCCGCAGGCTTCGGTGTGGGGTGGGCTCAGGCGGGTTCACGTTGCGCCGTCAGCTTCTGCGGGTCGAGACCCGCGGGAGCTGACGGCGCAACGCTACTTCTGGCGCTTGTAGAACGGGAGTGCTACAACCTCGAACGGCTCGGCCTTGCCGCGGAGGTCGACGTCGAGCTGGGTGCCCGGTTCGGAGAGTTCGACGGCGACATACGCGAGCGCGACCGGGTAGCCGAGCGTCGGGCTCGGCTGGCCCGAGGTCACCTCGCCGACCCGCTGGCCGTCCTTGAGGACCGGATAGTGCGAGCGCCCGGCGCGTCGCCCGAGCCCGCGAAGCCCGACGAGGCGCTGGCCGCTCGTGGTGCCGGCGCCGTCGTCCTTCTTTGCCTGCAGCGCGGCGCGGCCCACGAAGTCGCCTTCCTTGGACTTGAGGGCGACGACGCCACCGAGGCCCGCCTCGAAGGGCGTCACCTCGCGTGAAAGCTCATTGCCGTAGAGCGGCATGCCGGCCTCGAGGCGCAGCGAGTCGCGCGAGGCAAGGCCGCACGGCACGAGCTCGCGGCCCTCCCCCGCCGCGCGGATGGCCGCCCAGAGCTCGGCCGCGCGCTCGTTCGGGACGAAGAGCTCGAAGCCGTCCTCGCCCGTGTAGCCCGTGCGTGCTAGGAGGACCGGGATTCCGGCCGCTTCGACCCCGACGGCGGCGTAGTACTTGAGCTCCGTGACGGCCTCGGCCTGCCCGGCGGGAACGAGCGCGAGCACGATGTCCTGCGCGTTCGGGCCCTGCACGGCGATGAGCGAGGTCTCGGCGCTTGCGTCGCGCAGGGTCACTCCCTCGCCGCCGCCCGCGGCAATGAACAGAGCGCGGCGCGCCTCGAACTCGGCCGCGACGGTCGGGGCGTTGCCCGCGTTGGGGACCACGAGGTACTCGTCCTCGGCGACGCGGTACACGATGAGGTCGTCGATGATGCCGCCGTCCTCGGCGCAGATGAGCGAGTACTTGGCCTTCCCGACGGCGATCGCCGACAGCTTGCCGACGAGCGCGTAGTCGAGGAGCGCACCCGCGTCTGGGCCGGTAACCCAGACCTCGCCCATGTGCGAAAGGTCGAAGAGGCCCGCCGTCTCGCGGACGGCGCGATGCTCGGCGAGCTCCGAACCGTACTTGAGCGGCATCTGCCAGCCGCCGAAGTCGGTGAAGCTCGCGCCGAGGGCAGCGTGCTGGTCGTAGAGGGCCGTGCGCTTCTCGGTTGAAATACCAGTCGTCATGACGTCTCAGTTCTCTTCGAAGGCTGCAGTGTTGTCCTCGAACGCCTCGAGGGGAGGGCACGCGCACACGAGGTGGCGGTCGCCCGCCGCCCCGTCGATGCGGCCCACGGGGGCGAAGTACTTGTCCTGGCTCGGGGTCTTCCCGGGGAACGCGCCCTGCTCGCGCGTATACGGGCGATCCCACTCGCTGCTCACGACCGCGGCGGCCGTGTGCGGCGCACGGCGCAGTGGAGAGTCGACGACGGCGAAGTCGCCGTGCGCGACCTGGTCGATCTCGCCGCGGATCGCGATCATCGCGTCGATGAACCGCTCGATCTCGCCGAGGTCCTCCGACTCCGTCGGCTCGACCATGAGCGTGCCCGCAACCGGGAACGCAAGGGTCGGCGCGTGGAAGCCGTAGTCGATGAGGCGCTTCGCGACGTCCTCGGCGGTCACGCCGGTCTTGGCCGTGAGCTCGCGGAGGTCGAGGATGCACTCGTGCGCGACGAGCCCGCCCTCGCCCGTGTAGAGGACCGGGAAGTGCGCGTCGAGGCGCTTCGCGATGTAGTTCGCGGCAAGAAGCGCGGACTTCGTCGCCTCGGTCAGGCCAGCGCCGCCCATGAGCTTGACGTACGCCCACGAGATCGGCAGAACACCGGCCGAGCCGAAGCGAGAGGCGGACACGGGAAGCGCGGGGTCCTCGCCGCCGTCGTCCGTTCGGCCGGTCCAGTGCGCGGCGTCCCCCGGCATGAACGGCGCGAGGTGCGCGCGGGCCGCGACCGGGCCCACGCCCGGGCCGCCGCCGCCGTGCGGGATGCAGAACGTCTTGTGCAGGTTGAGGTGGGAGACGTCGCCGCCGAACTTGCCCGGCTGCGCGAGGCCCACGAGCGCGTTCATGTTCGCGCCGTCGATGTAGACCTGGCCGCCCGCGGCGTGGACCGCGTCGCACACCTCGCGGACGTCGGCGTCGTACACGCCGTGCGTGGACGGGTAGGTGATCATGATGGCCGCGACCCGGCCCGCGTTCGCCTCGATCTTCGCGGCGAGGTCGGCGTGGTCGATCGTGCCGTCCGCCGCCGTCGCGACGACGACGACCTTCATGCCCGCGAGCACGGCCGAGGCCGCGTTCGTGCCATGCGCCGACGCCGGGATGAGGCACACGTCGCGCTGGCCCTCGCCGCGCGAGTGGTGGTAGCCGCGGATCGCGAGCAGGCCCGCGAGCTCGCCCTGCGAGCCGGCGTTCGGCTGGATGGAGACCTGGTCGTAGCCCGTGATCGTCGCGAGGTCCGCCTCGAGGCCCGCGATGAGCTCGCGCCAACCCTCGGTCTGCGCGTCCGGCGCGAACGGGTGGATGCCCGCGAACTCGGGCCACGTGATGGCCTCCATCTCGACCGCCGCGTTGAGCTTCATGGTGCACGAACCGAGCGGGATCATCGTCCGGTCGAGCGCGAGGTCGCGGTCCGAGAGGCGGCGCAGGTAGCGCATGAGCTGGGTCTCGGAGCGGTGCGTGTGGAAGACCGGGTGCTGGAGGTAGAGGCTCGTGCGGTGGGTCGCGGCGTCGAGCGCGAACTGCGCGCCTCCGGCGATGTCGGCGCCGTCGCCTGCGGGGCCCACGCCGAAGATATTCGCGACGACGCGCACGACCTCCGGCGTCGTCGTCTCGTCGCACGAGATGCCGACGGTGTCCGCGTCGACGAGGCGGACGTTGACACCCTTCGCCTCGGCGGCCGCGACGAGCGCGACGGCACGGCCCGGAACGCGGGCCGTGACGGTGTCGAAGAAGCTGCGGTGCGCGATCTCGACGCCAGCGGACTCGAGCGCCGTGGCGAGCGTGCGGGCGTGGCGGTGGGTGCGCTCGGCGATCGCCTTGAGGCCCTCGGGGCCGTGGTACACCGCGTACATCGAGGCGACGATGGCGAGGAGCGCCTGCGCCGTGCAGATGTTCGAGGTGGCCTTCTCGCGGCGGATGTGCTGCTCGCGGGTCTGGAGGGCCAGGCGGTAGGCGGGGCGGCCGGCGTCGTCCTTCGAAACGCCCACGAGGCGACCCGGGAGCTGGCGCTCGAGGCCCTTGTGCACCGACATGAAGGCCGCGTGCGGGCCCCCGTAGAAGAGCGGGACGCCGAAGCGCTGGGCGGAGCCGACGGCGATGTCGGCGCCCTGCTCGCCAGGGGACTTGATGAGGGTCAGCGCGAGGAGGTCAGCGGCAACCGTGACCATCGCGCCGCGCTCCTTCGCCGCGGCGATGAGCCCGCTCGCGTCCGCGACAAGGCCAGAGGCGCCCGGCTGCTGGATGACGACGCCGTTGATCGGGCCCTCGGGGAGGCCCTGGGACAGATCCGCGACCTCGACCTCGAAGCCGAGCGCCCGGGCGCGGCCCGTGACGATCGCGATGGACTGCGGGAACAGCTCGGAGTCGAGGACCGTCCTGCCGGCCGCGGCTTCCTTGTTCTTGTTCGCCCGGCGCATGAGCAGCACCGCCTCCATGACCGCCGTCGCCTCGTCGAGCAGGGACGCGTTCGCGATCTCGAGGCCCGTGAGGTCCTCGACCGCGGTCTGGAAGTTGAGGAGTGCCTCGAGGCGACCCTGCGAGATCTCGGGCTGGTACGGCGTGTACGCCGTATACCAGGCGGGGTTTTCGACGATGTTGCGGCGGATGACGGCGGGCGTGACCGTGTCGTAGTAGCCCTGGCCGATCATCTGGACGCGCGGCTTGTTCTTGCCCGCGAGGCGGCGGAGTTCCGCGAGGACCTCGGTCTCGCTCAGCGCGGGGCCGAGGGTCAGCGGCGAGGACTGCTTGATGGCATCGGGAACCGCGGTAGCGGCAAGCGCGTCGGCGCTGTCATAGCCAACGGCGTTGAGCATGTGCTTGATGTCCTCGTCGCGACGGGCACCGATGTGCCGATCGACGAAGGCTGCGGGAACTGCGTGGTCCGTCACGGGGGAACTCCAATACTCTGGCCGCGGGTGCGGCATGGATTGCGCTCCTCCCCGCTCTGTATGGGACCTGAGAGATTCCGCCGGCCACGTGGCCGGCTTGCACCGTCGGTGAGCCCGCGAGGGCTGCTTTCCAGAGGCGCCTTGCCGCAGCGGTACAGGTGCCTGAGAGATTCCTGGGGAGGTGTTGCTCCTACGGCGCCTGCTTGCTCTTGCTCGCAGGACTCTCCCGCCGCAGATCAGAGGCATGTTCAGTTATGGCGCGCGGGGGTTCCGCACAGCCCAATTCTGCTATGCCGGCGGGCGCCTCGCAAACCGCGCACTCCCGTTGCGACACGGCCGTTGCGACATGGCCCCGCCGGTGCCGGATTCCCCTTCCGGATTCCCCAGGTTCCGGATTCCCCAGGTTCCGGATTCCCCATGTTCCAATCTCCCCATCGTCTGAGCGCAGCAGCCCCCGACTCGCCGGCCGATCGGGCAACACGCCCCGGGTTGAAGCTTGAAGCTGGGGTGGTCGGCGGGCGGAGGAGTGTGATGTCTCAGGACATGGGTGACGGTTCTGCCTCAGGACATCGGTGACGGTTCGTGTGTCAGGACATCGGTGACAGTTTCGTCGGTGCGGGGCCTTGTGCCGACGGGGCGGCCGTTGCTGACGTAGGTGATTCCTTTGGCCGGCCATAGGTGCTCGATCAGTAGCGTGCCCTGGTGGTCGAAGAACGCGATCCCTTCGGGATCCCAGACGATGTGGACTTGGAGTCCGGTCCTGGCGCTGCCGATCTGGAACTTCACGCCGCGGATCGTGATGCCGCCGTTGGCGGGCACGACGCGGGTGGCCGTCCCTTCCACTCCCGGGCGGATGCGTGTTGCCGCGGCGGCGCCGCGTCCCGGGACTGTGGGCTCGGGCGGTGCGGGCCTCGGCCTGGGCGGTTCGGCCTTCGGGGTCGCTTCCCAGGCCTGCAGGGGGGTGATCCTGCCGGGCAGGCCCTGATGCGGGCGCTGGGTGTTGTAGATGATGTCGAACGCGTCGACCTGTTCCTGGAGCTGGTCGATCGTCTCGGCGAGGGGCTGCTTGTCCAGCCAGCGGAAGAGGGTCTGGTGGAAGCGTTCGTTCTTGCCCTGGGTGGTGGGCTTGTTGGGCCTGCCCGTGATCGGCTCGACTCCGAGGGAGGTCACATAGATGACCAGCTGGCCGATCACGCCCCGGCGGATCGGGTTCAGCGCACTGCCGTTGTCGGTCAGGAGCCGCTGCGGCACCCCGTGGGCGGCTATCCCCTTCCTTGTCACGGCGATGGCCGCCTCCGCCGTCTCCGACCGGGCCACGTGCGATGAGACCGCGTAGCGGGAGTGGTCGTCGATGAGCTGGAAGATCACGCACTTGCGCCCGCCGGCGAGCACGTACTCCGTCGCGTCCAGCTGCCAGCACGCGTTCGGCGCCGGATACACGAACCGGCGGAACGCGGCCCGCGGCTTCTTCCTCGGCTCGGCCCGAGCGACCCCTGCCTGGCGGAACATGCGTGCCAGCGACGCCGGCGAGGGCACCGATGCCAGGCCCATGGAACGCATCTTCTCGTGCACGCTGATCGGACCGTGGTCCAGCCCGGAGCGCTCCAGCGCCGCCCGCACCCCGATGGCCTGCTGCCTCACATCGTCCGAGAGCCTGGCCGGGCTGTTCTTCGGGCGCCGCGACCTGGGCTCCAGCGCCGCGGCCGGCCCGTCCGCGGCGACCCGGGCGCGGATCGCATAGAACGTCTTCCGCGAGATCCCATGCTCGGCGCAGAACGTCGTCACCGCACCCCGAGGCGCGTTCTCCGGCCACTGAGAGATCGCGAGACGGATACGAGGATCGACAGTGGAGTTCTTCTTCACCAGCCCATCAGAGCGAAAGAAGTGTCACCACCAAGAACCCCGGAACCGTCACCGATGTCCTGAGGCAGAACTGTCACC
>NZ_JAVFJJ010000028.1 GCF_030908245.1 Sinomonas sp. ASV322 | reverse complement strand
GTTCCAGCACCACGCCGTGACGCGCCGGAACGAGCGGTCGGGGCCCAGGCCGGCCTCGGCCTGCGTGTCCTTTCCCAGCAGCCAGCCGAGGAAGGCCTCGAGCTCGTGCCTGCGGGACAGGTCGGGGCGCCGACGAGTGGTCCCGGCCCGGCACGAGACGCACCTCCACCGCTGCGTCCCCGCGGCGGTCCGCCCGTTCTTTACCAGGACGGACCCGCATACCCGGCAGGACGTCGAATTGGAAGCAACCCTCACGCCTAAGGGTCACAGAGTAAGACGACCCCGATTTTCCCGCGCCAGCACTGGGATCCAGGCCAATCCCATCCCCACGTTTTGTCCTATAACCCCGATTCCAAAGCACGAGAACGCAGAACAGCCCCAGCGCGTTGGCCGGTGCTGTTCCAAACGCCGATCCCTAAGGAATACGTGTTCTTCTGGAGGATGGGGTCCTAAGGCAGCCGCGGCGCGCCCACGGCCATGAGCTGGCGCAGGTCCTCATTGCGACGGTCGAAGGACTGGTCGATCTCGGCAGCCGCCGCCCAGGACCGCCGCAGGCTGTCGCGGAGTCGCTCGATGCCGGCCTCGATATCCCGGATCAGCAGCGCGCCGACATGCTCGATGCGAAGCCCGCTGACACTGAGGGTCCTCTGAAGCTGCGCGATGGCGGTCATCGTCGTGCCTTTCTCTGAAATGGTGTTCCCTGTTCCTTTATTCGACCGCGTGTGGGGACCACCCACATCCGTGTTCAGTACGGATTTCCGAAGCCCGCATGTGCCATCATGAATCCATGAGCGTGGGCGAGGTTCCTGCGACTCTGCGGCACGCTGGCGTCACGCAGCGAGAACTGGACGTGCTCCGTCTGGTGGGGCTGCGGCTGCGCAATAGCGAGATTGCCGCACAACTATTCGTGTCAGAGCGCACCGTAGAGAGCCACGTCTCGGCCTTGCTTCGCAAGCTAGGCGGGAGCGATCGGCTCTCCCTAGCTGCCGCAGCCGAGCTCTTGAACCGTGCTGGGGTCCCAGCGTGGACGCTTCCGCGCCAGCTGACCTCATTCATCGGGCGCGAGGAGGAGATGGCGAGGCTGTCGGAGCTCCTGACGCTCCACCGACTCGTGACCGTCACCGGACCCGCTGGCACGGGCAAGACCCGTCTGGCTCTCGAGGTGGCCGCCGGCTCAGAGCGCGGGATTCCGCTTCTCATCGACCTCGCCTCGCTGCCGCCAGAGGGGGACGTTGCGGGCCTCGTCGCGGACTCGCTCGGACTCGAGCATGGAGGCGGCAGCCTCCCGGACCGCCTCACCGAGGCCCTCCGGGAGAGCGAGACGTGGATCCTGGCGGACAATTGCGAACACGTCGTCGAAGCCCTCGCCGAGCTGCTCCGCGAGTGGATGCCGCACTGCCCGGCCCTGCGAGTCCTGACAACGAGCCGGCGGCCGCTTCGCGTCGAGGGCGAGGCCCTGTACGAGTTGGGCCCGCTTTCCGTGCCGTCCGAGACCGACGACCCGGCCGAGGTGCTGGCATCGTCGGCAGGCCGGCTGTTCGCCGAGCGGGGCGCGAGCTCGTTGGCCAGCTTCTCCGTCAACCCCGAGAATGCCGGCGCCGTGGCGGCCCTGTGCCAACATCTCGACGGTCTCCCGCTCGCGCTGGAGCTCGCAGCGGCCCGCCTTCGTGCGCTCACGCCCCAGGAACTGCTTGCCCACCTCGACGAGGCACTTCTCATTGCAGGACCCGGCGGTGCCATCACGCGGCACAGCACCCTGGAAGCCGCCCTCCAGTGGAGCCTTGAGCTCCTCTCCGACGAAGAGCTGTTCCTCTTCGAACGATGCTCGGTATTCCCGGCGGACTTCGACTACGACACCGCGGAACAGGTCCTAGCCACCCCTCCGCTCACCGGCCCCGACGTGCGCCGGTTGCTGCCCCAGCTCGTAGACCATTCCCTCGTCTCGGCGCGAACGGTCGGCGGCATCACGGTCTTCAGGATGCTGGACAGCGTGCGGCACGCGGCCGCCGCCCGGCTGGCGGAGCGCGGCGAGTCAGAGCTGCTGGCCGGGCGCCATGCCCGGTACCACTTGGACCATGCTCTCGAGCTGGCGGAGGGGCTCCGTGGCCCGGACCAGCCCCGGGCACTCTCCTGGTTCGAGCAAAGGTGGCCGGATCTGCGCACCGCGATGTCTTGGACGCTCGACGGCGGCCGGACCGCGGATGCTTGGGCGTTCCTGGCTGGCATCGGGATGGGCTGGGAGACCCTCGGGGTCAGGCGAGAGATCTTCGACTGGCTCGACCAATTGGAGAAGTCGCCGCCACCGGCGGCACTGAACGCGGGCGCCTGCGCCGCCGCCGCCGTCGTCCTCTGTTGCCAGGACACGGGAGCGGCGCTGGACAGGGCCCGCCAGGGGGCTGTGCTGGCCGCCGACGGCGACAGCGCCACCGCGGCACTGACGCAGCTGGCTCTGGGCTGGGCTCTGGGGTACCACGAAGGTTCGGGGTCTGGTCAGTCCGAACTCGAGGCCGCGGAACAGAACTTCGCCGCGTTCGGCGACCGCTGGCACCAAGCGCTCGCACTCGAGGGCCTTGGCCTCGGCGAGGAAGCGACACCCCGCTCAGTGGCGACCCTCCTCAGGGCTGCAGCGCTATTCGGAGAGCACGGCGATCAGGTCAAGCGGGCCAACTGCCTGAACCAGATGGCTCATCGCTGCGTGGACGCCGGGATACGGCTGGACGAGGCGAGTGCTTGGCTCGAGGAGGCCCGTGCGCTCGCGCTGGCCACCGGCAACGAGCACGAGCTGCTGCACTCAGACCTTTTCCGAGCGCGGCTCGACCTCAGAACTGGCAACCGGGTGGCGGCGGCAGCCGGCTTCGGGCTGCTTCTTGGTGGGTTCCGGCGCATTGGGGACCGGCGATGCGCCGCCCGCTGCTTGCTGGGCCTAGGCCAAACGGCCGCGCTGCGCGGAGACTCGAGTGCGGCGGTCGGGCTGCTGATCGAGAGCGCAGGGATCGCTGCCACCACCACGGACGCCTACGAGTTAACCACCGCGCTGGCGCTGCTGGCCACGTGCGCGCTGACACGGAAGGGCCCCCGCGCGGCAGCGGTGCTTCTTGGCGCCGCCGAGGCCGCAGCCGTCCGCCTCGACGACGCGCGCCGAGATGCCATCCCGGAACTAGACGAGGCCCGCGCGGCGCTGAAAGGGACTCTGGACCGCGAGGAGTGGGAGGCGGCGCTCGCGGAGGGTGCGCGGAGCGCGATTCCGGCGTTGTTGCACGTCTGATCCTCAAGTACGCGGTCTCTTGTCGTAGAGGTTTTGCCGTGCCGAACGACGACGAAGCGCCGCTGGGCAAGTTGCCCATCTCGGAGAGGACCGCGCCAGCAGGGTTTGGCCGCGAGCGGGAGTAGGATCGCGGGCATGCATCGGTCCTCGGTGTTGATCTGCGGTGCCGGTATCGCTGGACCGACTCTGGCGTACTGGCTGGCGCGATATGGGTTCCACCCGACGGTTGTGGAGCGTGCCGAGGATCTGCGTTCGAGCGGCAACCCCGTCGACGTCCGCGGCGAGGCCGCCCAGATTGCCAGCAGGATGGGAATCATGCCGGGCCTGCGCGAAGCCGCCACCTTCGCGACCGGTTTTGCCTTCGTCACCGACAGCGGCCGCCCGATTGGTCCGCTGCGGCTGGGCCGGCCACGCAGTGACGAAGTCGAGGTGCCAAGAAACGACCTCGCAGCCATCATCAGCGACGCCGCTCGCGACGACACCGAGTTCTTGTTCGGCGACTCGATCACCGCGCTGCGCCAGGACGCCGGCGGGGTTGAGGTCACCTTCCGCCGCACCGCCCCGCGCCGATTCGACCTGATCGTCGGCGCCGACGGACTGCACTCGAGCGTGCGTGCGTTGGTGTTCGGCCCTGAGGAGGAATTCGTCCACCACCTCGGCCTGTACATCGCCACCCTGCCGCTCGATCGCCCCGCCGCCGACCCGACCACCGTCCTCATGTACAACGCGCCGGGTCGTTCTCTGACCGTGCACCCGGTGCGCGGCGAAGCAGGAGTCGGCTTCATCTTCCGCAGGCCGGCCATCCCCGACCTTGGCCATCGCGACACCGAAGCCCACAAGCGGGTCGTCCTCGACGCCTACGCCGACGACAGCTGGCATCCGCCTGACATCCCGGACCTCCTGGACCGCCTGCGCGCCGTTCAGGACCTGTACTTCGACTCGATCAGCCGGGTTCGGCTGCCGGTCTGGTCGCGCGGCCGGGTGGCACTCCTCGGGGATGCGGCCTCCTGCGTGTCCCTTTTCGGAGACGGGTCCAGCCTGGCCATGATCGGAGCAGCAACCTTCGCCGAGTCTCTGGCCGCCACGCCCAACGACCACGCCGCCGCGTTCCGCGCCTATGAGACCCGCCACCGCAAGGCGAGCGGCCCGCGCCAGCGGGGCTTTGCCTTGGCCGCCGCGTTGCTGGTCCCCGCGACGCGTACCGGCATCACCGCTCGCAACCTCATCGCTGGCATGCTCCCGCGTGTGGATGGCTGAACACCGCATGATCCCGGTGGCATCACGCTCAGCGGCAGCGCTCGACGGCCCGGTATCCAGCGGACGCTACGCCGAATCGCCACCGATGGCCACGGCGATCTGCGCCCCTCCGTCGGCAGCTCCGCAGTTCGTGCATTCCGTCGACGATGGCCACGCTTGTCGGAGGTGACCAGGGGAAGCGCCTCAGGCAGCGAGGATCGTAAGGATCGCCCGGGAGGTTGTCGCATCCACCGGGCCCCAGATGACGATGTGCAGGTCGCACCAAGAGCCGTTGACCATCCTGCCCACGCGGCGACCATGTCAGGATGGGCTATGACCGAGCGCCTCATGCTCCTCGACACCGCCTCGTTGTACTTCCGCGCCTTCCACGGGGTGCCCGAGTCGATCCGGCGGGAGGACGGGACGCCGGTCAACGCCGTCCGTGGACTGCTGGACATGATCGCCCGGCTCACCGTGGACTTCGGCGCCACCCACCTCGTCGCGTGTTGGGACGACGACTGGCGCCCGCGTTGGCGCGTGGACCTCATTCCCTCCTATAAGGCCCACCGCGTCGAGCGGAACGTCGCGGACGGCTCCGACGTCGAGGCCGTCCCTGCAGGCCTCGTCGCCCAAATCCCGCTGATCCGCCACGTGCTGGGCCTCGCCGGGATCGCCGTCGTCGGCGCCCCGGAGCACGAGGCAGACGACGTCATCGGCAGCTATGCCGAGCATGCCACGCTCCCAGTAGATGTCGTGACCGGCGACCGCGACCTCTTCCAGGTGGTCGACGACGCCCGCGACGTGCGGATCGTCTACACCGCGCGCGGCATGAAGAACCTCGAGACCGTCACCGAAGCCGTCGTAGTGGGCAAGTACCGCGTGCTGCCCGAGCAGTACGCCGACTACGCGGTGCTCCGTGGCGACGCCTCGGACGGGCTCCCCGGCGTGGCGGGCATCGGCGAGAAGTCCGCCGCTACCCTGCTCGGGCGCTTCGGCACGCTCGAGGGCCTCCTCGAAGCGGCCGAGGATCCCGACAGTGGACTGCCGGCCCCGATGCGGGCCAAGCTCAACGCAGCCGCCGATTACCTCGAGGTGGCTCCCGCAGTGGTGAAAGTGGTCCGCGACCTCGACCTCCCCGCGCTCGACGCCGCCGGGGCACGGCTCCGCGCGGTCGACGACGGCCCCCGCCTCGAGCTCGAACGGCTCGCCTCGGCGTGGAACCTCGGCGGATCGGTAAAGCGCCTGCTCGCTGCGCTCGACCAACACGGCTAGTCGGCGGGTTCAAACAGTGGTCGCAACGCCGGCACGCCAGTTCTGAATAGTGAAAATGAGCGGCCTATCTGCAAGTTCTTGCAGATAGGCCGCCCATTTCTTGCAGATAGAGGCCCAAGCTTGCAACTAGACCTCTATCTCACACTCTGCGAAGAGAAGACTAGAAGTCCCAGTCCTCATCCTCGGTATTCACGGCCTTGCCAATCACGTAGCTCGAACCGGACCCCGAGAAGAAGTCGTGGTTCTCATCGGCATTCGGCGAAAGCGCCGAGAGGATGGCGGGGTTCACGTCCGTGACGGAGGACGGGAACATGGCCTCATAGCCGAGGTTCATGAGTGCCTTGTTGGCGTTGTAGTGCAGGAACTTCTTGACGTCCTCGGACAGGCCGACGGGGTCGTAGAGATCGTGCGTGTACTGGACCTCGTTCTCGTAGAGCTCGAACAGGAGCTCGAACGTGTAGTCCTTGATCTCCTGGCGCTTCTCCTCGGAGACCCTCTCGAGCCCCCGCTGGAACTTGTAGCCGATGTAGTAGCCGTGCACGGCCTCGTCCCGGATGATGAGCCGGATGAGGTCCGCCGTGTTCGTGAGCTTCGCCCGCGATGACCAGTACATGGGCAGGTAGAAGCCCGAGTAGAACAGGAAGCTCTCGAGCAGGGTCGAGGCGACCTTGCGCTTGAGCGGCTCGTCGCCACGGTAGTAGTCCATGACGATGTGCGCCTTGCGCTGGAGGTTCTCGTTCTCGAGGCTCCACCGGAACGCGTCGTCGATTTCCTTCGTCGAGCACAGCGTCGAGAAGATCGACGAATAGCTCTTCGCGTGGACCGACTCCATGAACGCGATATTCGTGTAGACCGCTTCCTCGTGCGGCGTGATCGCGTCCGGGATGAGGCTCACAGCGCCGACGGTGCCCTGGATCGTGTCAAGGAGCGTGAGGCCCGTGAACACGCGCATGGTGAGCTGCTGCTCCTGCGGGGTGAGCGTCGCCCACGACGGCACGTCGTTGGAGAGCGGCACCTTCTCGGGCAGCCAGAAGTTGTTCACGAGGCGGTTCCACACCTCGACGTCCTTCTCGTCCTGGATGCGGTTCCAGTTGATCGCCTGGACGTGGTCGAGGAGCTTGAGCTTCTCGGGAGTCATGGGAGGTCCTTTCGAGCGAAACGAGAGTCAACTATCAAAGCGCACAGCTGACGCAACCCTCCACCTCAGTCCCCTCGAGGGCGAGCTGGCGGATCCGGATGTAGTAGAGCGTCTTGATGCCCTTGCGCCACGCGTAGATCTGGGCCTTGTTGATGTCACGCGTCGTCGCGGTGTCCTTGAAGAACAGCGTGAGCGAGAGGCCCTGGTCCACGTGCTGGGTCGCGGCGGCGTACGTGTCGATGATCTTCTCGTAGCCGATCTCGTACGCGTCCTGGTAGTACTCCAGGTTGTCGTTCGTGAGGTACGGGGCCGGGTAGTAGACGCGGCCGATCTTGCCTTCCTTGCGGATCTCGATCTTCGACGCGACGGGGTGGATCGACGACGTCGAGTTGTTGATGTAGCTGATCGAGCCCGTCGGCGGGACCGCCTGGAGGTTCTGGTTGTAGATGCCGTGCTCCATGACGGAGGCCTTGAGCGCGAGCCAGTCGTCCTGCGTCGGGATGTGGACGTTCGCCTCGGCGAAGATCTCGCGAACGCGATCCGTGGTCGGCGCCCACTCCTGCTCGGTGTACTTGTCGAAGAACTCCCCCGACGCGTACTTCGAGTTCTCGAACCCGCCGAACGGAGCCCCGTGCTCCTGCGCGAGCAGGTTTGAGGCCCGCAGCGCGTGGAACAGCACCGTGTAGAAGTAGATGTTCGTGAAGTCGAGCCCCTCTTCGGAGCCGTAGTGGACCCGCTCGCGGGCGAGGTAGCCGTGGAGGTTCATCTGGCCGAGCCCGATGGCGTGCGACTTCGCGTTGCCCTCAGCGACGGACGGCACTGACTGGATGTCGCTCATGTCGGACACCGCGGAGAGTGCGCGGATCGCCGTTTCGATGGAGAGCCCGAAGTCGGACGAGTCCATCGTCTTCGCGATGTTCATCGAGCCGAGGTTGCACGAGATGTCCTTGCCCACCTGGGCGTACGTGAGGTCCTCGTGGTAGATCGACGGCGAGGACACCTGCAGGATCTCCGAGCACAGGTTGCTCATGGTCACCTTGCCGGCGATCGGGTTGGCCCGGTTCACCGTGTCCTCGAACATGATGTACGGGTAGCCCGACTCGAACTGGATCTCCGCGAGGGTCTGGAAGAACTCGCGCGCGCTGATCTTCGTCTTCTTGATCCGCGCGTCATCGACCATCTCGTAGTACTTCTCGGTGACCGAGACATCGGAGAACGGCACGCCGTACACGCGCTCGACGTCGTACGGCGAGAACAGGTACATGTCCTCGTTGCGCTTCGCGAGCTCGAACGTGATGTCCGGGATCACGACGCCGAGGGAGAGCGTCTTGATGCGGATCTTCTCGTCCGCGTTCTCTCGCTTCGTGTCGAGGAAGCGGTAGATGTCCGGGTGATGGGCGTGCAGGTACACGGCGCCGGCGCCCTGGCGTGCGCCGAGCTGGTTGGCGTAGGAGAACGAGTCCTCGAGGAGCTTCATGACGGGGATGACGCCCGAGGACTGGTTCTCGATCTGCTTGATCGGAGCACCGTGCTCGCGGATGTTCGTGAGCGAGAGTGCCACGCCGCCGCCGCGCTTCGAAAGCTGGAGGGCCGAGTTGATGCCGCGCGCGATCGACTCCATGTTGTCCTCGATGCGCAGGAGGAAGCACGAGACGAGCTCGCCGCGCTGCTTCTTGCCCGCGTTGAGGAACGTCGGGGTGGCGGGCTGGAAACGGCCTGCGATGATCTCGTCGACGAGCTGGGTCGCGAGCTGCTCGTCGCCGCGCGCGAGGTGGAGCGCGACCATGCACACGCGGTCCTCGTAGCGCTCAAGGTAGCGCTTGCCGTCGAAAGTCTTGAGCGTGTACGACGTGTAGAACTTGAACGCGCCGAGGAACGTCTCGAACCGGAACTTCTTCTTGTACGCGCGGCTGAACAGCTCGCGGATGAAGTTCATCGTGTACTGGTCGAGCGTCTCCCGCTCGTAGTAGTCCTTCTTGAGGAGGTACTCGAGCTTCTCGTCCAGGTCATGGAAGAACACCGTGTTGGTGTTGACATGGTCGAGGAAGTACTGGCGCGCCGCGTACCGGTCGGCGTCGAACTGGATCTTGCCGTCCTCGCCGTACAGGTTCAGCATCGCGTTGAGCTCGTGATAGCCCAGGCCCTTGTACTTCGCCGGCAGTTCCTTGGGGTCAACAGCAGCCGCTACTGCGGGTTCTGCGACAGTCGTGTCCAAAATGCGTCCAATCCTTCGGTGACCCGGGCGACGTCGTCGGGCGTGCCCATGAGCTCGAAACGGTAGAGGTGAGGGACCTTGCACTTGACAGCGATCACGTCGCCCGCGGCGCAGTAGTTGTCCCCGAAGTTTGTGTTCCCCGCACCGATGACCCCTCGGATGAGGGATCGGTTCTGCGGGTCGTTGAGGAATCTGATGACCTGCTTCGGCACGGATCCCGCCCCCCCGGTCCCACCGTAGGTCGGGACGATCAGCACGAACGGTTCCGTGGCGCGGATGGCCTGATCGTGCTGATGGAGCGGGATGCGCTCCGCGTCGAGGCCGAGCTTGGCCACGAAGCGATGCGTGTTGCCGGAGACAGACGAGAAGTAGATGAGTCGGCTCGACACGAGGCGGGGCTCGGCCTGCACGTCGGATGCATGCGCACCCGACGTGGGCATGACCATCGAGGTGGTCATCTCAGCACCCCCTGCGAGCGAAACGTACGACGGCGTCAGGCCACCGACGCGGACGAGGTCCCCGCCTGCGCGAGCTCCTCGATCTTGTCGGGGCGGAAGCCCGACCAGTGGCCGCCATCGGTGACCACGACGGGCGCCTGCATGTAGCCCATGGCCTTGAGCCGATCGAGGGCCTCCGGGTCCTGGGTGACGTCGACGCTCTGGTAGGCGATGCCCTTCTTGTCGAGGGCACGGTAAGTGGCGTTGCACTGCACGCAAGCAGGCTTCGTGTAGACCGTGACGTTCATGGTTCCTTCCCTCCTGGAAGACTTGAGCTGGCTGCGGCCCCGTGAGGTCGCCCGACTGGCCGGCAGCCTTCCCGAAGATCGGACTGCCTTGGCGTGTCACCACACTACATGTAGTGGTCGGCGCCGTTGTGTACCCCAAGATGATGTCTTACAAGTATGTCATTCATCACGCCATGAGTCCACACTTACTGCACAGTAAACCCACACCCAAACCCGCGATTTTCCGGCCTTCTCGGGCCGCCATCCACAAGCTGTGGAAACGCCGTCTGCACACAGAAAAAATCTTTCGTGTCGTTCGCCGTCGGCGTGTCGCGGACGGCGTGGCGCACCTCACCTTGTGCCGTACTCTGATCAAGAGGTCCGGCCACCGCGCCGGGCCCCGTTTTCTCCACATTCCGCAGGTGTGACCCCAGGAGGTCCGAGATGGTGAACCCCGTCCACCTTCAGACACTCCTCGAGGTCGTCCGCCAGGGTTCCTTCGCGGCCGCGGCCCAGCAGCTCGGCTATACGGCATCGGCCGTCTCTCAGCAGATGGCCGCGCTCGAGCGGGAGACCGGCGTGCAGCTCTTCGTCCGCTCCGCCAAGAGCGTGACCCCCACCGAGGCCGCCGTCGTCATGACGCGCCACGCGACCAAGGTGCTCACGGACATCGACGCGCTCAAGGCGGCGACCGCCCGGGCGGCCGAGGCCGCCGGAAGAGGCCTGCGACTCGGGATCTTCCCAAGCCTCGCGACCTACGTCCTCCCCTCCGTGCTGCGCAACGAGCGCTGGCGGCACCTCGGGCTCGACCTCCACGTTTCGATCGCCGAGCCCGGCGACACGATCCGGGGGCTCCGCACGGGAGGCGAGCTCGACGTCGTCCTCGTCTACCAGGTGGGTCAGAGCGGACTCGCCTGGCCGCACACGATGGAGCGGCAATGGATCGGCGACGATCCCTTCTGCGTCGTGCTGCCCGCCTCGTGGGGCATCGCCGACGGCGCCCAGGTCACCGCGCGCCAGCTCGGCGGCATGCCGTGGATCGTCCATCATCCGGGCACGAGCGACGCGACGGTCATCGATCGGCTCTTTGCGAGCTGCGGCCTCGAACCGCGCGTCGTCGGCTACTGCGACGACTTCAACGCGAGCCTCGGCCTCGCCTCGTCGGGCCTCGGCGCGACGCTCGTCCCGGAACTCGCGCTGCAGACCCGGCCGGACGGCGTCGTCGTCGTCGACGTCCCCGAGATCCGGCTCGCTCGCAACATCTTCGCGCTGCGCCCCGGCGGTTCCACCGACACGCAGACGGGACTCTTCCTCGACCTCGTCTCCGAGACGCTCAAGTCGATCCAGGCTCGCAGCCCCGGCGCGGGGCGCCGGTAGAGCCGTCGCGCCCCCCTCGCGTAACACCGCATTCGGTATCCCGCACCGGCCCGACACGCTGGTCTGCGGGGTGGGCGAGGACTATCTTTTAGTCATGGAGACGGCAGTCAGCCGGCATTTCGGGGAAATCGCCCTCACGCCGGCGGGGCAACGGATCATCTCGGGCCGGTATGAGCACGACGGCGTGCCGATCGACTTGGACTTGAGCATCGGCGAGCACGAGCGGCTCGACGAGGCCGAAGTCCACAAGGTCGACTACCGCCTCCGTTTCCTGCCCGAGCTCATCGAGGCGGCGCGAGAGCGCATCGCCCAGGACCTCGAAGACGAGGATTCCTCCGTGGTCGAATACCGGCACTTCCACTGCCAGAACCTCGAGGACGGGAAGATCCGCGAGCTGTTCGGCGTCGAACGGTCTGACGAGGTCGACGACGACCACTTCGTCCGCGCCCTGCGGCTCTCCCGCGTCGGGATCTTCCCGGGACAGCCCGAGCGCTACTTCGTGCTCGACTTCACGCTCGGCCAGGGCTTCACGGACGAGGTCCTCGTCGCGGCGGCCGACGAAGACGGCGTCGTGGATGACGAGGTCAACTGGGACTAGTGAGTTGGCCACTCGTCAGGCGGACCTGGCCAATCGACGCGCAAGAGCTGGCCACTCGTCGTCCTCTCGACGAGTGGCCAGCTCTTGGCTAACGAGTGGCCAGCTCCTCACCGGCCGGTGGCCACGCTCACGCGTTGGCTGAGATGACCTCGCGAGCTGCCTTCGTGGCCTCGACGAGGTTGCGCAGCGACTCCTCCGTCTCCGCGTAGCCGCGGGTCTTGAGGCCGCAGTCCGGGTTGACCCAGAGCTGACGCGACGGGACGTGCGCGACGGCGGTCTTGAGGAGCTCCTCGATCTCGGCCTGCGACGGGACGCGCGGCGAGTGGATGTCGTAGACGCCCGGACCGACGCCGCGGCCGAAGCCGTGGGACTCGAGGTCGTGGACGACCTCCATGCGCGAGCGGGCCGCCTCGATCGACGTCACGTCGGCGTCGAGGCCGTCGATCGCGTCGATGATCACGCCGAACTCGGAGTAGCACAGGTGCGTGTGGATCTGCGTGGCGTCCACCACGCCCGAGGTCGCGAGCCGGAACGACTTGACCGACCAGTCGAGGTACGCGGGCTGGTCGGCGCGGCGGAGCGGGAGCAGCTCGCGGAGGGCCGGCTCGTCGACCTGGATGACCTTGATGCCCGCGGCCTCGAGGTCCGCGATCTCGTCGCGGAGGGCCAGGCCGACCTGGTTCGCGGTCTCGCCCAGCGGCTGGTCGTCGCGCACGAACGACCACGCGAGGATCGTGACGGGGCCCGTCAGCATGCCCTTCATGGGCTTCTCCGTGAGCGACTGCGCGTACTCGGCCCACGGGACCGTGATCGGGGCCGGACGGGAGACGTCGCCCCACAGGATCGACGGGCGCGTGCAGCGCGAGCCATAGGACTGCACCCAGCCGTGGACCGTGACGTCGAAGCCGTCGAGGTTCTCGGCGAAGTACTGGACCATGTCGTTGCGCTCGGGCTCGCCGTGCACGAGGACGTCGAAGCCGAGCTCCTCCTGCAGGTCGACGACGCGCTTGATCTCGTCCTTCATGAGCCGCTCGTACTCGGCGGCGTCGATCGCGCCCTTGTTGAGGCGGGCACGCGCGCCGCGGACCTCGGAGGTCTGCGGGAACGAGCCGATCGTCGTCGTCGGGAGCGCCGGGAGGTTCAGCTCGACGTCCTGGGCCGCGGCGCGGACCGCGTAGTCGGACCGCGAGAAGTCGGCGTCTGTGAGGGCCGCCGTGCGCTCGCGCACCTCGGGGCGGCGCACGCCCGGCGCTGCGGCGCGGGACGCGATGACGCGGCTCGCCTCGTCGATGGCTGCCTGGGCCGACGCGGGGTCGGCGAGGTAGGCGGCGAGCGTCGCGACCTCGGCGACCTTCTGGTCGGCGAACGCGAGCCAGCTGCGGAGGCCGGCGTCGAGCTGGGTCTCCTCCTCGACGTCGTGCGGGACATGGAAGGCCGACGTCGACGTGCTGACCGCGACATGGGCACCAGCGGAACGAAGGGCGTCGAGCTTGGCGGCCGAGGCCGCGAGGTCGTTGCGCCAGATGTTGTGGCCGTCGACGACGCCGGCGACCACGGTCTTGCCCGCGAAGGCAGCGAGGTCCGCGGCCGACGGCACGGCGCCCTTGAAGAGGTCGAGGGCGACGGCCTCGACACCGGTCGCGGCGACCACGGCGGTCTGCGCGCCGAGCCCGCCGTACGGGGCGGAGAGCAGGATCTGCGGGCGGCCGGCAACCGCTGCGTGCGAAGCGGCAAGAACGGAGTACGCGCGCTCGACGGCGTCGCTCACTTCGAGCGCCGGGGTGTCGAGGTCCGCGACGAGGGCCGGCTCGTCGAGCTGGACCCACTCGGCACCGGCCTCGCCCAGGCGGGCCAGGAGCTCGGCGTAGACGGGAAGGACGTCCTCGAGGCGCGAGAGCGGATCGAAGTCCGCGGGAGCCCCGTCGGACGGCTTGCTCAGGAGGAGGAACGTCACGGGACCCACAAGGTACGGGCGGGTCACGACGCCATTCGCCTTCGCGAAGCGGAACTCGTCGACGACGCGCTCGGAGGAGAGCGAGAAGCTCGTCTCCGGGCCGATCTCTGGGACGAGGTAGTGGTAGTTCGAGTCGAACCACTTGGTCATCTCGAGCGGCTGCTGCTCGGCGTTGCCGCGGGCGAGCGTGAAGTACGCGTCGAGGCCGAGTCGGCCCTCGCCGTCGTGCAGCGAGCCGAAACGCGCGGGGACGGCACCCAGGGCGACGGCGGTGTCGAGGACCTGGTCGTAGTAGGAGAACGTGCCCGGGATCGCGGACGGCTCGGTCAGGCCGAGCTCCGCGAGGCGGCGCAGTGTCGCGAGCTGGATGCCCTCGGCGGCGGCCTCGAGCTCGGCAGCGCTGCTCTTGCCGGCCCAGTAGGCCTCGACGGCCTTCTTGAGCTCGCGCCGGCGCCCGATGCGCGGGTAGCCGAGGATGGTGGCGGTCGGGAACTTCTTGTGGGCGGTGGGGAGGGTAGATGAGGTCATCGTGAGTCCTTCGTCGGTGACAGGTCAGTCAGGGGGTCAGTTTGCCTGGCGGCGGGCCAGGGACGGCCTTGAAGGCCGCGGGAGGTCGAGCCGTGCGAGCACCTCGAGGGCGCTCTCGTGCTCGTTGAACGTGTACAGGTGCAGGCCGGGGGCGCCGGCGTCGAGCGCGGCTTCGGCGAGAGCCACGCTCGCCTCGACACCGATCTGGCGGGCCAGGCCGCTGTCGTCGCCCACTGCGTGCATCCGGTCGACGAGCGCGGCGTCCGGTGCGACACCGCTCAGCTCGGAGAGCTTGAGGATGCGCCGCAGGCTCGTGAGCGGCATGATGCCCGGGATGATCGGGATCGTGACCCCCGCGCGTCGAGCCCGGTGCACGAGGGACGCGTACTGCTCGGCATGGAAGAAGACCTGCGTGATCGCGAAGTCCGCGCCCGAACGCTGCTTGGCGAGGAGCACCTCGATGTCGTGGGCCTCGCTCGGCGACTCGGGATGCTTCGTCGGATACGCGGCGACGCCGATCGCAACCTTCCCCGCCGCGAACTGCGCCGAGCGGCGGAGCTCGACCCGGCGGATGAGCTCGATGAGGTCCTGGGCGTAGCGCAGGCTGCCCGCCGGAACGTGCCCATCGCGGGGCTTGTCTCCGCGGAGCGCGAGGATGCCTCGCACGCCGCGGTCGACGAGCGCGTTGACTGTCGTGCTGAGCTCTTCGGGCGTGCCGCCGACGCACGTGAGGTGCGCTAGTGGGCGCAGGGTCGTCTCGAGCTGAAGCCGATCGACGAGATCGAGGGCCGTGTCATGGTTGGAGCCGCTCGCCCCGTACGTCACGGAGACGTAGTCGGGCGCGGTGCCTTCGAGCTCGCGGATAGTCTTCCACAGCGTCGCGGAGGCCGCGTCACTGCGTGGAGGGAAGAGCTCGTACGAGAGGGCGACGGGTGTTTCCGTCGGGGTCGACGGAGCGTCGATGAGGGTAGGTGGGGACACTTGCTTTCCTAGGATCCGATGCGTGCCGACGCCGGACATGATCCGGCGCCGAGTGAAGGGTATTCAGGAACGCAGGGCGCACTGACCTTCAGGCACCGCCGCGGCGGGGCCCCTAGATGTCAGTCTCCTGCGGCAAATGTCAGACCCACACGGGGGCACCCACATCCCCGTGAGGCGGGGATCGCTGACACGTTGCGGAGGCAACTGGTTACGAGACTAGAGAGACGGCGCTCGTGCTTCAAGCCGCTGGCGCTCATGGCGTCGAATGTGGCCAATTGCTACATGCGCGGCCGAGCATGACGCCGCGTGACGCGCAACGCGCCGAAAGTGCTCCTGCGGCTTGCGAGCCGCCCTTCAGATCAGCCCTCGAGGAGCAGACGCTCCGCTCGCGGCGCGAGGGCCCGCTCGAGCACGAGGCATGCCGCGCCGACGGCGCCGACATCCTCACCCAAGCGTGTTCCCGCGAGGTCCACACGGTGGATGCCGCGGGTCGCGAGGAGGTTGTTGACCATGTCGGGGAGCACGTCCAAGACGAAGTCGGCGACCGGCTGCCAGAACGGCCCGCCGAAGACGAGGCGCTCGACGTCGACGAGGTTGCCGACGACCGAGGCGCCCCACGCGAGGCTTCGGGCCGCGGTGCTCATGATGCCGATCGCCGTTTCGTTGCCCTCACGCACGAGCTCGGAGAGGCGGGCGAACGCCGCCTGGAACTCGCGCGCCGTCGGATTCGCGGGGAGCATGGGCAGGATGCCGGCGACGACGGCCTGGCTCACGAGCATTTGAGGCTCGAGGACGGTTCCGATGGTTCCGCGCATGCCGCAGCCGTCGCTGCATACAGGGCCGTCCGGGTCGACGATGATGTGCCCGATCTCCCCCGCGTTGCCCGAGCTTCCGCGGTAGACCTCGCCGTTGAGGACGAGCCCGCAGCCGAGCCCGGTTCCAAGGTAGAAGAAGACGAAGTTTCCCGAGCCGCCGGGGCCGCCGGCCCAGATCTCCGCGACGGCCGCACCCGTGACATCCTTGTCGACGGTCGTCGGGAGGCCCGTCGCCGCTTGGACCATGTCCTGGAGCCTGACGTCGACCCAGCCGCGGAGCAGGGGCGGCCCGACGACGGCGCCGCGGTCGAGGTCGATCGGGCCCGGGGCGGCGACGCCGAGGCCCGCGATAAGCGAGCGGCTCACGCCCGAGCGCGAGATGAGCTCTTCGACGCATTCGGCGATTGCCGCGACGATCTCGGCCGGCTCGTGGCTCTGCGGGGTCACGAAGGTGCGCTTCTCGACGACGGATCCCACGAGGTCGAGGAGCACGACCGTGATGAGCGCGGGATCGAGGTGCACCCCGACCGCGTACATGCCCGAGGGGTTGAGACGGAGGATCGTGCGTGGTTTGCCCGGCCCCGAGCCCTCTTTCCCCGCCTCGACGATGAGCTTCTGGTCGAGCAGGCGGCGGGAGATATTGGAAATCGTCTGGGGCGAGAGGCCGACGAGCTGCGCGAGCTCGACTCGGCTCATTCCGGCTTCCGAACGCCGGATCGCATCGAGGATGACCGTCAGGTTGAAGTCTCCCATGCGCGGCAGATTGGTGCCGCGCCGCGGCGCTGGCTGACGTGGCTGCTCCGTCACAGGGTCCTCTCTCGGCCGAGACATAAATAATCCTTTCGTTTACGTTACCCTGTTTGGACGCAACCGAGGCTGAGCAGATGCTGAGGAGATCGCATGTCGCGCGTGCCCGAGGCAGAAGCAATCATCACCGCCGAGCTGGTTCGCGGCCTCCTGCACGAGCAGCACCCCGATCTCGCGACGCTCCCCCTCGTTCCGGCCGCCGAGGGCTGGGACAACGTCGTCTTCCGGCTCGGCGACGAGCTTGCGGTGCGCCTCCCCCGGCGCGAACTCGCGGCTGGGCTCGTCCTCTCAGAGCTGCGCTTCGTGGGTTCGATCGCCGAGCGGACGAATGTAGCGCTGCCCGTCCCGGTGCGCCGCGGGCGTCCTGGCCGGGGCTACCCATGGGACTGGAGCGTCTACCGGTGGACCGAGGGCACGCCCGGCCTCGAGGTTCCCGCGCCCGAACGCGGCGGCGTCGGCGAGCTCGCCGGATTCCTCGGAGTCCTGCACACCGCCGCTCCCCCGGAGGCGCCCGAGAACCCGTTCCGCGGCCTCCACATCGGCGCGCTCGACGGGCGGGTGCGCGAGCGGCTCGACCTCGTCGAGCACCGGCCGGACCATGCACGGCTCGTGGCCCTGTGGGACAGGCTTTCCGCGGCCCCGGCGTACGATGGACCGCCCGTCTGGGTCCACGGCGACCTCCACCCGGGCAATCTCCTGTTCGCGCTCGACGGCTCGCTCGCGGGCGTCATCGACTTCGGGGACCTCTGCGCGGGTGACCCCGCCGTGGATCTCGCGGTCGCGTGGCAGCTCTATCCTGCGCCGCGGCGGCGCGAGTTCGTCGCCGCCGTCCACAAGGCCCGCCCGCGCGACGCGGCCACGTGGGAGCGTGCCGCCGCGTGGGCGCTCAACTTCGGGCTCCTGAGCGTCGCCATCGCGGGCAACGACCCGGCCTTCGCGACGAACGGCGACTTCACGCTCCGGGAACTGCTCGCAGAATTCTCCGGTGCCAGGTCCGCGGACCGCGTCACGCCTGCGGAGGACGCCTGACCGAACGCGTGACCGTGAACTTGCGCGACCGCCCCTCGACCGAGGTCCGCCCGACCGCGTCCTCGAGCTGCCGACGATAGTCGAGGTGCGAGTTGTAGACGGTCCACAGCTCGCCGCCGGGCCGCAGGAGCCGCGCGGCCGCGTCGACGAGCTTGAGGGCGGCACCCGCGTGCACGCTCGCCCCTAGGTGGAACGGAGGATTGAGGAGCACGACGTCGGCCGAGCCCTCCGCGCGCGAGGAGGCGGCGTCGTCGTGCTCGACGGCGACTCGATCCGCGATGCCGTTCGCCTCCATCGTCGCCCTGGCCGAGCGGACGGCGGACGCCGAGCGATCCGTCGCGATGACCGCGGCGCCCGGATGCGCGCGGGCGTAGGCGGCCGCGAGCGCGCCCGTCCCACAGCCGAGGTCGACGGCGGCACCGGCCGGAATGCGGTCGAGGAAGCCCAGCAGGAAGCGCGTCCCGAGGTCGAGGCGGGCGCCAGCGAACGCGCCGCCGTGGGCGCACAGGGTGAGGCCGACGTCGTCGTGCGCTTGAGCCACGGGGAACGGAGGGCGATCCGGGACGGGCAGCGGTCCCCCGGCGACGATGAGGCGCGACTTCCGCACGGCTAGCTCGGCGCGGACGTCGCCGAAGCACGCGCCAAGGACGTCGTTCATCGCAAGTGTCATGTGCTTGACGCGCCCGCCGGCGACGACGACGACGTCGTGCGCCGCCCACCGCGCGACGGCGTCCGCGATCTCCTCGAGCTCGGCCAGTCCCCGCGGGAGCTGGAGGAGCACGAGCCGCGCGCCGTCGAGCAGCTCGCGGTCGAGCTCGCACGGAAGTTGCAGGCCGCCGAGGCCCAGGGCTGCCGCATTGCGGGCAAAGGCCTCGCGGCCCGTCACGAGGTCTTCGTGGACTCGCACGCCCGTGAGCCCGGCCGCCGCGAGGCGCAGCGAGATCGCGCCGTAGGCATCCCCGATGACCGCAATCTCGCTCCCTGTGAGCGAACGCTCGGCGGCCTCGGCGATGCCGCGTTCGGCCAAGAGCTCGTCCGTGGCGTCCCAGGCCTGCAGATTAGGAGCCTCGACGTCGGGGAAGCGGCGGAGGCTTTCGTAGGGAAACTCCCGCGTAGCAGCGGTGTCGTCGTGCACCCGTCAACTCTATGCGCCACCCGTTGGTCATGCGTTCCAGCCGCGGAGGAGAGTCTCGATCCCCGCGTGCATGAGTGTGTGGAGGTCGCCGGGCACGATCTGCGGTATCTGGCCCATCGAGCTCAGGCGGCCGAGACCGTGGATGAGTCCCCAGCACGCGCTGCACCGATTGAGGACCTCGCCCGGCCGAACTCCGGCCGGCTGGTTTGCCTCCACGACCCCCTGGAGCACGCGCCAATAATGGGCGGCTGCCCGCTGGAGATCCGGATGGTCCGCCTTCGCGACGAGTGGGCCGAAGGCCAGGTCGTGGAGGTTGGGCTGCTGGGTCGCGAACCCGTGGTAGGCGTCCACGAGGGCGTGGATGCGCGCATCGGGGTCGGGCCCCGCCACCTCGACGGCGGCTCCGGCCCGTTGGGCAGCGGCTTCAAGGCCGACTCCGGCAACCGCCGCGAGGAATCCACGCTTGCCGCCGAAGTGCACGTACGGCGCCTGATGGCTCACCCCGGCGGCCCGCGCTACTTCCCGGATGCTCAGACGCTCCGGCGGTGTGTGCTCGAGGAATGCGAGCGCCACAGAGACCAGGCGTGACCTCAGATCCCCGGTTCCAGTCCCATCCTGCACAGATTCACCCCTTTCTGCGGTTGACACTGTCAATCTGCCGGTGGATCATTGTAGGCACAGCCGAGGTTGACAGTGTCAAGGAGAGGCCATGTCAACTCACATCATCTCCACCCAGGCGGGCCCGCTCGAGATTGCCATCGACGGCCGCGGGGCGCCTGCGGTCCTCATGCACAGCCTGTTCGTCGACTCGAGATCATGGGACCGGATACGCGCGCGCCTCGCCGAGGACCGCCGACTGATTATCATCACCGCCCCCGGGCACGGTCGTAGCGGCGACCCCGGCCGCCGCTATTCGATCGGCGACGTGGCCGACGCCGCGGTGTCCGTCCTCGACAGCCTCGGCATCACTGACCCAGTGGACTGGGTCGGCAACGCCCTCGGCGGCCACGCAGGCATCCTGTTCGCCGCCTCGCACCCGGACCGCTGCCGCTCCCTCGTGGCCCTTGGCGCGCCCGTGCACCGGCCCTCGGCGTGGCAGCGGCTTCAGGAATGGGCGATCGGCCCGGCGCGGGCCGTGTTCGGCATGAACAGCTGGGTGGGGGGCACGATCACCGATGTGCTCTGTGATGTCTCGGGAGATGGGTGACAGTTCTGCCTCAGGACATCGGTGACAGTTGCTGTGTCAGGACATCGGTGACAGTTTCGTCGGTGCGGGGCCTTGTGCCGACGGGGCGGCCGTTGCTGACGTAGGTGATTCCTTTGGCCGGCCATAGGTGCTCGATCAGTAGCGTGCCCTGGTGGTCGAAGAACGCGATCCCTTCGGGATCCCAGACGATGTGGACTTGGAGTCCGGTCCTGGCGCTGCCGATCTGGAACTTCACGCCGCGGATCGTGATGCCGCCGTTGGCGGGCACGACGCGGGTGGCCGTCCCTTCCACTCCCGGGCGGATGCGTGTTGCCGCGGCGGCGCCGCGTCCCGGGACTGTGGGCTCGGGCGGTGCGGGCCTCGGCCTGGGCGGTTCGGCCTTCGGGGTCGCTTCCCAGGCCTGCAGGGGGGTGATCCTGCCGGGCAGGCCCTGATGCGGGCGCTGGGTGTTGTAGATGATGTCGAACGCGTCGACCTGTTCCTGGAGCTGGTCGATCGTCTCGGCGAGGGGCTGCTTGTCCAGCCAGCGGAAGAGGGTCTGGTGGAAGCGTTCGTTCTTGCCCTGGGTGGTGGGCTTGTTGGGCCTGCCCGTGATCGGCTCGACTCCGAGGGAGGTCACATAGATGACCAGCTGGCCGATCACGCCCCGGCGGATCGGGTTCAGCGCACTGCCGTTGTCGGTCAGGAGCCGCTGCGGCACCCCGTGGGCGGCTATCCCCTTCCTTGTCACGGCGATGGCCGCCTCCGCCGTCTCCGACCGGGCCACGTGCGATGAGACCGCGTAGCGGGAGTGGTCGTCGATGAGCTGGAAGATCACGCACTTGCGCCCGCCGGCGAGCACGTACTCCGTCGCGTCCAGCTGCCAGCACGCGTTCGGCGCCGGATACACGAACCGGCGGAACGCGGCCCGCGGCTTCTTCCTCGGCTCGGCCCGAGCGACCCCTGCCTGGCGGAACATGCGTGCCAGCGACGCCGGCGAGGGCACCGATGCCAGGCCCATGGAACGCATCTTCTCGTGCACGCTGATCGGACCGTGGTCCAGCCCGGAGCGCTCCAGCGCCGCCCGCACCCCGATGGCCTGCTGCCTCACATCGTCCGAGAGCCTGGCCGGGCTGTTCTTCGGGCGCCGCGACCTGGGCTCCAGCGCCGCGGCCGGCCCGTCCGCGGCGACCCGGGCGCGGATCGCATAGAACGTCTTCCGCGAGATCCCATGCTCGGCGCAGAACGTCGTCACCGCACCCCGAGGCGCGTTCTCCGGCCACTGAGAGATCGCGAGACGGATACGAGGATCGACAGTGGAGTTCTTCTTCACCAGCCCATCAGAGCGAAAGAAGTGTCACCACCAAGAACCCCGGAACCGTCACCGATGTCCTGAGGCAGAACTGTCACC
>NZ_JAVFJJ010000027.1 GCF_030908245.1 Sinomonas sp. ASV322 | reverse complement strand
GGGTTGGGGTTATTTGGCTGCTTGGGTTTCGATGGTGACTTCGTCGTCTTCGCGGCCGGGGGTGCGCAGGTTCCAGCGTTTGATGACGAAGGAGAAGAGGAAGTAGTAGATGGCGGCGTAGGCGAGGCCGATGGGGATCAGGAGCCAGGCGTTGTGGGCCTTGCCGAAGTTCAGGATGAAGTCGATCAGGCCGGCGGAGAAGGTGAAGCCGTCGTGGATGCCCAGGAGGTTCACCAGGGCCAGGGAGGTCCCGGTGAGGGCGGCGTGGATGATGTAGAGGGGGAACGCGACGAACATGAAGGAGTACTCGATCGGCTCGGTGATGCCGGTCAGGAACGCGGTCAGGGCGGTGGAGAGCATGATGCCGCCGACGATCTTGCGCTGGGAGGGCTTGGCGTGGCGCCAGATGGCCAGGGCCGCGGCGGGCAGGCCGAACATCATGATGGGGAAGAAGCCGGTCATGAAGGTCCCCGCGGTCGGGTCGCCGGCGAAGAAGCGGTTCAGGTCCCCGCGCACGAGGGTGCCGGCGGCGTTGGTGTAGTCCCCGACGAGGAACCAGACCATGGAGTTCAGGATGTGGTGCAGGCCCGCGGGGATGAGCATGCGGTTGGCGAAGCCGTAGACCCCGCCGCCGACGACGGTGTTGGACGCCACGGCGGTCCCGACCCAGGACAGGGCGGCGTTGAACAGCGGGTACAGGAAGGACAGGACGACCCCGACCACGAGGGAGGTGACGGAGGTCAGGATGGGCACGAGGCGGCGGCCGGAGAAGAAGCCGAGGAAGTCCGGGAGCTTGGTGCGGTAGAACCGCTGCCACAGCCCGGCCGAGAGCAGGCCCACGATGATCCCGGCCAGGACCCCGTAGTTGATCGCGGCGGGCTTGCCGGCCGGGTCGACCTGGCCGGCCAGGACCACGGGGGACATGGCCTTGAAGACCCCGTCGATGACCATGTAGCCGACCACGGCGGCCAGGGCGGTGGAGCCGTCGGCCTTCTTCGCCCAGCCGATCGCGATGCCCACGGCGAAGATCAGCGGCAGCCAGGAGAAGACCGCGCTGCCGGCGGCGGAGATCACCGCGGCCCCGGCCGAGAACCCCGGGATCGCCCCGAGCAGGTCCGCCTGCCCGAGCCGGAGCAGGATCCCGGCCGCGGGCAGCACCGCGATCGGCAGCATCAGGGTGCGGCCCAGCCGCTGGAGCGTGGCGAAGACCGCGTTCGGCTTCTTCTCGGCCACCACGGCCGCTTCGGAGGTAGACATCGCAGGCACCTTTGCGTGAGTCGAACAGGGAACCGGGTCTTGTGAAGAGTGGTCTCTTACAGGTACTGTCCGGTTATGACCAGTTCAGTTTCGAGTGTCGCAGCTCACGATGTCAAGCGTGACGCTCGAGCGAATCGGAGACACACTGGTCTCGTTGTTCCAGCAGAGAGGAAAGCCATGTCCAAGGCGGAGAAGATCATCGAGGGGCTCGGCGGAGCCGCCAACATCGTGGAGATCGAGGCGTGCATCACGCGCCTCCGCACCGAAGTGAGGGACGCCTCGCTCGTCAAGGAAGACGTGCTCAAGGCCGCCGGCGCTCACGGCGTGCTTGCGGCGGGCTCCGCGGTCCAGGTCATCGTCGGTCCCGAGGCGGACACCCTCGCCGAGGACATCGAGGACCTTCTGTGAGCCGAGGACTTCCCGTGTCAGACGAGCCGTTCGTCGTCCTCTCGCCGTTGAGCGGGCGCGTCATCCCGATCACCGAGGTTCCCGATCCCGTGTTTTCACGCCAGATGGTCGGCTCTGGCGCGGGCGTCGAGCCGGCACCCGAGGAGTTCGACGTCGTCTCCCCGGTCGCGGGCAAGATCGTCAAGCTCCTTCCCCACGCCTTCGTCGTCGTCGACGCGGGCGGGCGCGGTGTGCTCACGCATGTCGGCATAGACACCGTGAAGCTTCAGGGCGAGGGGTTCACGATCCTGGCCGCGAAGGGCGACGAGGTCGCCGCCGGTGCGACCATCATGCGCGTCGACCCGCAGCCTGCGATCGCTGCGGGCTACTCGCTCGTGAGCCCCGTCGTCGTCCTCGATTCGAAGGCCGATTCGGCGACGTTGCTTGCCGAAGGCTCCGTGGCGGCGGGGGAGCAGCTCTTCAGCTGGGCGCGCCCGGCCTGAACGACTCTCCGTGCGGCGCCCGGCGTGATGTCACGCCGGGCGCCGAGCCATGTGCGCCAGTCTCAGAGGTGGACTTCCATCGTCAGCGCGTAGCGGTCGGAGCGGTACCACGAGCGCGCGTGCTCGATGGCCTGCTCGCCCGAGAAGGAGACGCGGTCGAAGAACAGCACGGGCGCGCCCGGCTCCGCGCCGAGGAGCACGGCGATGTCTGACGGCGCTCCCTCGGCGCGCACGGACTGGCGCGCACGATCGATCTGGTGGCCGAAGTCGGCGGCGAGCGCTCGATAGACCGAGCCCGTGAGGTCGATGTCCAGAAGCCCTTCGACAAGGCTCGCGTTGTACCACGCATCGTCGACGCTCACGGGTCGGCCGTCCGCGAGGCGGAGCCGCCGGATGTGGTACGCCTCTTGTGCGCGGACGAGGCCGAGTGCCTTCGCCGTCGCGGGCGGCGGGAGGAGCTGCGCGGCCTCGAGCACAATCGTGCTCGGCTTGTGCCCCTGGGCCTCCATCTCCTGCGTGAAGGACGCAAGGTGGAGCGTCGACTGGACGGCTCCTTCGGAAATGAACGTGCCCTTGCCGGGAACCCTCACGAGATGCCCCTCATTCACGAGGCGGCCAATCGCCGCCCGCACCGTGATGCGGCTGACCCCGAACTGGTCCATGAGCGTGCGTTCGCTCGGCACGCGCTCGCCCGGCCCCAGCTCGTCCTTGGCCATCCTCAGGAGGATTGCGTGGAGCTGCTCATGCTTGGGGATCTGGCTGTTCTCGATGGCGGCGGGGCCAAGACGCTTCTCCGCCGTGCTGCTGATCGCCATGGCTCGCCTTTCCTGGAGGAATGAATTGGATAGTACCAGTACAGACCATCAGGCGCGGGAGGTCGAGCCTATGGCGCGGGTTCCGCGTGCGGCCAATGAAGGGGTACGGCGACCCGCTGGTGAAGCGGCGCGGGCGCAGAGCCCGTGCTGAGCATCGCGAGGAGGGTCGACATGGCGGTCTCTCCGACGCGGTCGGCGTCGACGTGGAGGGCCGTCACTCCGAGGCCTTCGAGCAGCCCGACGGCGAGGTCGTCGGCACTCGCGACCGTGAGGTCTCCGGGAACGGCGACCCCCTCGCGCTCGAGCGCGAACAGGAGCCCGAGGGCGATCGCGCTCGCGTAGACGATCACCGCCGTCGCGCGCGTCGCCGCTAGCTCGCGGGCAAGGGCGACGCCGGAGCGGAACACCGGGGGCACGGGGCCGAGCACGACGACGTCGCACGAGTCGCCTGCCGCTGCCTCGATCGCGCGGAAACGGCGCCCGTCCATCCAGGATCCCTCGGGGCCGCCCACGTACGCGATCCTCGTGTGCCCGGCCGCGACGAGCCCGGAGACGAGGCCCGAGAGGGCCTTGGGCGTATCGGCGATCACCGAGGGCAGCCCCTCGATCTGCCGATCGACCGTCACGAGGGGCTTGCGCTCCGCGAGCGACCTGAGGAAGGTGCCGGACGATCGCGGCGACGCGAGGACGAAGCCGTCCACCTGGTCGGCGAGCCGCATGAGGCGCTCCCGCTCCGCCTCCGTCTCGCCCGGCAGCACGGCGACGGTCGCGTGGAGGTCGCCCGCCTCGGCCGCGCGTTGGGCGCCCTGGATGATCGGCGTGAAGAACGTGTTCTCGAGTGTCGGGACGACGATCGAGACGAGGCCGGTCGAGCCCTTTGCGAGCGCGCGGGCGGCGCGGTTGACCGAGAAGCCGAGCGTGGCGGCGGCCTCCTCGACGCGTCGGCGCGTTGCGGGCGCGACGAGCTGCGGCTGGTTCATCGCTCGCGAGGCCGTGGCCTTCGAGACGCCCGCGAGCGCGGCGACATCCGCCAACGTCATCTTCGCCCGGCCTTCCCACTGGGTTTCATTTGTGTGTAGCCTACAGGGCATATGAAACCGGTTGTGGAACCGGATTCATCCCCACCTTCAACGCTACCTCGGATCGGAGTCCCGTCGGGTGCTGTCCAAGAAGTCCGCGCTCATGCTGCTTGCGCCAGGGGTCGTCTTCATCGTCCTCGGCTTCTGCGTCCCGGCTCTCATGCTCCTGTTCGCTCCGCCGGGCGTCACGGCAGGGGATGTGATCGCGCGCCTCGGGCGCATGCTCCAGGACCCCTACGACCTCGCGATCATCTGGCGCACGGTGGGCCTCGGCCTGCTCGTCACGGTCCTGAGTGTCGCGTTCGGCTTCCCGATCGCGCTGCTCCTGGCCCGCTCGACCTCGCGCTGGGCCGGCCTGCTCCTCGCGCTCGCGATCTTCCCCCTGCTGTTGAGCAACGTCGTCCGCACGTACGGGTGGCTCGTGCTCTTGGGCAAGAACGGCGTGATCGGCCAGATCGCCACGGCCCTGGGGCTCCCGGCCCCACAGCTCCTCTACACCGAGACGGCCATCGTGCTGGGCCTCCTCCAGCTGTTCCTCCCGCTCGCGATCATCTCGTGCTATTCGGCGGTCGCGCAGGTTGACGGCGGTCTCGAGGACGCCGCGCGAGGTCTCGGCGCGTCGCGGACCCGGGCGTTGTGGACCGTGACGCTCCCGCTGTCGCTGCCAGGGGTCGTCGTCGCCGCGACGCTCGTCTTCGCGGGCTCAACGACGGCGTACACGACGCCCTACCTGCTCGGCGGAAGCAACCAGCGCATGCTCGCGACCCAGCTCTTCAACTACTCGTCGGTGAGCATCGACTGGGCCGGAGCCTCCGCCGTCGCGATCATCATGACCGCCCTCGTGTTCCTCGTCTCGGCCGCGTCGGCCGCCCTCGCCGGACGGAAGGGGAGCGTCGCATGAGCCTCGATACCCGCGCACCCGAGACGACCGCCTCGCGCGCCCCGCGAAGCGCGCGGCCCGCGCGTCGCCCCGCCGTCGAACGCCGCCCCGTCCTCGGAGCGTTCGCCGTACTGGGCTACATCGTCATGATCGTGCCCATCCTGTTCGTCGTCGCCGCGGCGTTCTCGGGAGGCGACAGCCTCAAGTTCCCGCCGGACAGCTTCTCCCTCAAGTGGTTCGTCGCCGCGGCGGCCTACAAGCCATTCATGGCTTCGCTCCTGCAGAGTACCGAGCTCGCGGCCCTCGCGACCCTCCTCGCCCTCGTCCTCGGAGTGCCCGCCGCCCTCGCGCTCGAACGCGGGCGCCTGCGCGGAAAGGCCTGGGTGCAGGGCCTCTTCCTCTCGCCGCTCATCGTTCCCGAGCTCGTCGTCGGCCTTGCGCTCTACCAGCAGCTCATCGCGGCGCTCGGCGTCTCGAGCTTCGCCGCACTGCTCGTAGGCCACACGGCCCTGCTCATCCCGTACGCCGTGCGCGTCACGGGCGCCTCGCTGGCCCTCGCCGATCCATTCGTCGAGGAGGCCGCGCGCGGCCTCGGCGCGGGGCCGCTCAAGGTCTTCACCTCGGTCACCCTGCCGCTCCTGCGGCCGGGCATCGTCTCGGCGTCGCTCTTGGGGTTCGTGACGTCATTCAACAACGTCCCGCTCTCGCTGCTCCTGCAGGGACGCAAGTTCGCGACCCTTCCCGTGACCATGCTCGATTACGTCCAGCAGTCGTACGACCCCATGATCGCCTCCATGTCCACCCTCATCCTGGCGGCCACCGTCCTCGTCGCCATGCTCGCCGAGCGGGCCGTCGGCTTCGCCAAGATCTTCGGAGGTATCAACAGATGAACCCTGCAGCGAGGCTCACCGAGGTGAGCCAGGTCTTCGGTGACTTCACCGCCGTCGACCGCCTGGACCTGGACATCGAGGCCGGGAAGCTCACGACGCTCCTCGGCCCGAGCGGCTGCGGCAAGACGACGACCCTGCGCATGCTCGCCGGCTACGCGCGGCCCACCTCGGGCCGCATCGAGATCGGTGGGCGCGACGCGACGGCCCTCCCGCCCGAGAAGCGCAACCTCGGCATGGTCTTCCAGAGCTACGCGCTCTTCCCGCACCTGAGTGTGGGGGAGAACGTCGCGTACGGGCTCAAGCTCCGCAAGGTCGCGGCACCCGAACGACGGCGGCGCGTCGCCGAGGCGCTCGACATGGTCGGCCTCGGGCGTCTCGCCGACCGCAAGCCCAAGGCGCTTTCGGGCGGGCAGCAGCAGCGCGTCGCCCTCGCCCGCGCGATCGCGATCCGGCCCGAGATCCTGCTCCTCGACGAGCCGCTCTCCAACCTCGACGCGCGGCTGCGCATCCAGATGCGCTCCGAGATCCGCCGCATCCAGCAGGAGACGGGCCTCACGGTCGTCCTCGTGACGCACGACCAGGAGGAGGCGCTCGAGATGAGCGACGTCATGGTCCTCATGCGCAGCGGGAAGATCATGCAGAAGGGCACCCCGCAAGAGGTCTTCGAGCGGCCGGCCAACCGCTTCGTGGCCGAGTTCATGGGCTACGAGAACTTCTTCGCGACCCGCGAGCACCCCGCGGCGACCGTGCGTCCCGAGAACCTCCGACTCCTTGGCCACGGCGCGGCGCCCGACGACGGCGGCCACGGCTTCCCGGCTGTCGTCACCCAGGTGGCGTACCGCGGAGTCGACCTCATCGTCCGAGCCAACGCAACGGACGCCGCGGGCGAGGACGTCGAGCTCGTCGCGGCCGTGCGTGCGGATTCCGGGACTCGGCTCGAGCCGGGCGCCCGCGTGACGGCCGGGATCCGCCCCGCGGACCTCGTTCCGCTCGCGGGCTAACCCCCGCACCTCTTCCACCCCCCTCCGCCCCCGCCCTTCACCCTCCCTTACCCCCACCCCACCCACCCTGAGCAACGAAAGCAGAGCCCATGAAGATCACCGCCCGGAAGGGCCTCGCCCTCGGCGCCGCCCTCCTCACCGCGACACTCGCCCTCACCGCCTGCGAAGGGAGCGCCCAGTCCGCCCAGACCGGCGACCCGGAGGAGAAGAAGCTCGTCGTGAGCACGTTCCCGTTCGGCGTCGACGCGTTCAAGAAGGCCGTCGTCGAGCCGTTCACGAAGGCCACGGGCATCGAGGTCGAGGTCGAGACGGGATCGAACGCCGATCGCATCTCGAAGCTCGGGGTCAACAAGAACTCGGGCGTGGACGTCATGCTCATCTCGGACTTCTACGCGGCCGTGGGCCAGTCCAAGGGCCTCTTCGACAAGGTCGATCCGGCCAAGGTGCCGAACATGGCGAAGGTTTCCAAGTTCGCGACGGACGGCTCTCTCAACGGCCCCGCATACACGTTCCAGCTCAACGGCCTGATGTACCGCACGGATGTCATGGACGCGGCGAAGGCCGCGAAGTGGGACACGCTGGCCGATCCCGCGAACGCGCACAAGATCGCGCTCCCGGACTACGCCGCCACATCGGGCCAGCTCACGCTCTCGGGGATCTCCACGGCGTACGGTTCGGGGCCGTTCGACGTCGACAAGGGCCTCGCGAAGCTCGGCAAGCTCGCGCCGTCGACCCTCAAGTTCTACAGCTCCTCGACCGAGGTCACGAACCTCATCCAGCAGAAAGAGATCGTGCTCGCCCCCGCCCTCGACGGCTTCGCGAGCAGCCTCGTCTCCTCGGGCGCCCCGGTCGCGTGGACGCCGGCCGAGACGGGCAAGTACATGTCGACGAACCGCGCGATGATCGTCAAGGGCACCGAGCACCCTGGCAATTCCGCCAAGTTCATCGACTACCTGCTCTCCGCCGAGGCCCAGTCCGCCGCGGCCGCGGCCTACGGCGACAAGCCGGTCAACCCGGACGCGAAGCTCCCCGACCTCCTCACGAAGGTCTCGGGCCCTGCGGCGAAGGATCCGATCGCCGCCGGCTTCACGGTGCTCGACATGGATCCGATCGTGCAGAACCGAGCCGCGTGGGTCGAGCGCTACGCCCGCGAGGTCACCTCGAAGTGACCCGCCCGGTCGTCATCAGCTGCGACCCGGGAGTCGACGACGCCGTCGCGCTCGCGCTGGCCTTCGCCTCGCCCGAGCTCGACGTGCTCGCTGTGGCGGCGACGGCGGGCAACGTCTCCGTCGAGACGTCGTCCGCCAACGCCGCGGCCCTGCTCGACCTCTTCGGCGCGCCAGCTGAGCTGGCCGTGCATTCCGGGGCGTCGGGACCGCTCCGCGGGGAGCGCGTTCCCGACGAGCCGGTGCACGGCGCGGGCGGCTTGGGCGGGGTGCGGCTCCCGCCGTCGTCCCGCCGGATCGAGCACGACGCCGTCGAGCACCTCGCGAGGACTATCCTCGGCCGCCCTGGGGAGGTGACCCTCGTCGCGCTTGGCCCCCTCACCGACGTCGCCCGCCTCTTCGCCGAGCACCCCCGGACGGTCGGCGCGCTCGATCGGCTCGTGATCATGGGCGGCGCCGTCTTCGCCCAGGGCAACGTCACACTGGCGGCCGAATTCAACTTCTTTGCGGACCCCGAGGCGGCCGCTGCCGTCCTCGGGGCCGCGCGGCCCATCGAGCTTGTCCCGCTCGACGTCACCCGCGAGGCCGTCATCGATCGGGCCACGGCGGCCGGGCTTGCCGAGCTGCCCACGCCCGCCGGAACGGTCGGGCGCATGCTCGTGGGCATGTGCGACGCGATGGCCGCTCGCGGGCGGCCCGACGTGGCCGTCATGCACGACGCGCTCGCCGTCGCGGCCGTGCTCGACCCGGGCCTCGTCGAATGGGCCGACGCCGCGGCGACCGTCGAGGTCGACGGGACGCTCACGCGGGGCGCGGTCGTCGCCGATGTGCGCGGCGTCTCGGGCCGCGCGGCGAACGTCCGCTACGGGACCGCCGTTGCGTCCGAGCGATTCATGCACCTGCTCGTCGAGCGAGTGACGGCGCTTTAGCGCCCCTGCCGTCCCACCGTTCCGACCGAAATGCGCCCCACTGGGGGCGGAGGAGAACTCCTATGACTGACAGCCGTGCCTACGGCGCCTACCTCGACCGGATGCCGAAGGCGGACCTCCACGTCCACCTCACAGGGACCGTGAGGGCCTCGACGTTCGCCGAGCTTGCCCGTCGGGAGGGCCTCGTGCTGCCCGAGGACCCCCTCACGGTGTTCAAGAACATCAATTCGCGTCCACCGGATCCCGCGCTGTACCGGTCCACGCGGATCCCCGTCCCGCAGGGGCCCTCGGCGGACGAGCCCGAGGTCTCGTATTCGCTCTTCCAGGCCTCGACGTGGGTGCTCGACTGCCTGCGGTCCGCCGACGACGTGACGCGGATCGTGTTCGAGGCCTTCGAGGACGCGCACGCGAGCGCGACCCGCCACCTTGAGCTCTTCTTCGACGAGCTTCCGCCGAGTCTCGCGCACCTCGGCTACGCGGGGTACGTCGAGGCCATGGCCGTGGGCATCCGGCGGGCGGAGACCGAGTTCGGCATGACGGGGCTCCTCATCGCGGGCGTCGACCGGAGCAAGAGCGGCGAGCACGCGCTCGCGCTCGTCCAGACGCTCGTCGACAACCCGCATCCCGACGTCGTGGGCATCGGCCTCGACAACCTCGAGACCTCGGGCCCGCCGGAGCGCTTCGAGGCCGCGTATCGGCTCGCGGGGGAGCACGGGCTCAAGCGGACCGCGCATTCGTCCGAGCATGCCCCCGTTGCGCAGAACACAATCACGTGCCTCGACCTCCTCGGGTGCGATCGGATTGACCACGGGTACTTCGTGCTCGAGGACGACGACGTCGTCGCCCGCCTCCGCGAGGAACAGGTCGCCTTCACGGGGATCTTCACGACGTCGCGCCGCTCGTGGCGGCCGTGGCGCCGCGCGTCGTTCAAGGCGATGCATGATGCGGGGCTCAAGATGGTCATCGCGTCCGACGATCCGGGCATGTTCCCAACGACGCTCGCGGCCGAGTACCGGATCGCGGGCTTCGAGCTCGGGCTGGGCCCCGCCGCCATGCGTCAGCTCGCGCTCAACGGCGTCGACGCGTGCTGGCTGCGGGAAGAGGCCAAGGCCCGCCTGCGCGAGCGTTTCGTCGCCGAGCTCGACGCCCTCGAGGAAGAGCTCTTCGCGGGTACTCCGATCGGCTGAGGCGCCGTCAGCCGCGACTCGGTGCGCCGGCCGCAACGAGCTCGGCGGCGTGCGTCCGGTGCGAGCCCCGGAGCGCGGGGGCCGCGATGACGTCGAGCAGCAGCCGGACCGCTTCCGCACCGAATTCGCGCGGTCTGAGATCCATGGCCCAGATCCTCGCGTCGGGGAGCTCGGTCGTCGGATCTCCCGCGAGCGAGGCGAGCTGGAGATCCCGCCCGGGCGCCCTGCCGAGCTGCTCGAGGAGGCCGATGCACCGCCCCGCGAGCCCCTGCTCGGCGCACACGATGCCACCCAGGCCGGGCAGGGCGAGGGCGCGTTCGACGGCGGTGCGCAGCTCGTGCTCGGCTGGCGCGATCGTGACCGAGAGCTGGGCTTCGGGGATCCCGTGCTCGGCGCACCATGCGGTGTAGGCGCGTTCGACGTCGACGACCCACGTGGGCTGGAATTCCGGCCCCGACGTGATGAGGGCCGGCCGGCCCGCGCCGGACGAGGCCATGGCATCGAGGATCCGGCGAGCCCCGGCCGCATGGTCGATGCTGACGTCCGCGGCGATCCGCTCCGCGAACTCGTCGACGGGACGCCCGGCCGAGACGATCGGAATGTCTGTCCGGACGAGCCGCCGCGCGCCCAGGTCGTCGCCGAGCACGTCGACGATGATCGCGCCGTCGACCTGGAAGCCGTGGGACGCGGCCCGCTCGGGCGATGACGCGAAGAGCGTCAGGTCATAGCCTTGGGCGGCCGCCTCGTCGGCGACCCCGAACGCGAACTCCATGTAGAAGTGCACCGACGAGCGCAGCCCCTGGGGGATGTAGAGGCCCAGCGCCCCTGTCGAGCTCCGCCGCAGACTCCGTGCCGCGCGATTGGTTGTGTATCCCAGGCGTGCCGCGGCCTCGCGCACCCGTTCGCGCGTCGCGGGGGCAACACGGCTCGACTCCTGGAGCGCCTCGGAGACGGTCGACTTGGAGAGGCCGAGTTCCCGCGCGAGGTCGAGGAGGGTCACGGGCGGGGCCATGCGAGCCATGGTAGCCGAGCTCCCCGACAACGGATCCGAACCATTGACCCGTGACGCGCAACACAGTACAGTCGAATTATTCGGAACGTTCCGAAAATCCAATCCCCAGAATCCAACCGCCCCCAAGGAAGCACCATGAAGCTCTCCTCAGCCCCGGGGAGGGGCCACCGCGCCACTGTCGCCGCGGTCCTCATCCTCAACGCCGTCCTCATGCTCTTCCCGCCCATCCATTGGGCGATCGCGGGACTCGGCCCCGTCGGGGCCCTCGCGTACGCGCTCGGCGCCCCTCTCGTCGCCGTCGTCTCCCTTGTCCTCCTGTACACGACCCAGCGCGCGGAGGAGGTCCAGTGAACTCGATGATCGTGGGCTATGGCGGTGTGATCGCGGCCCTCGCCGTCGTCGTGCTCGCCATGGAGCTCTCCAAGCGCAAGACGGCATCGTTCAGCGACTATGCGACGGGCGGCCGGTCGTTCGGCCCGTTCTTCGCGACCATGGCGTTCCTCAACACGTGGCTCCCCGGCGCGGTCTTCGTCGCGTTCGGCGGGCTCACCGTTTCCGCGGGCCTCCTGGGGTTCCAGGGCCTGTTCTATTCGCTTCTGGCCGTGATCCTCATGTTCCTGCTCGCGAGGCCCGTCCACGAATGGGGCCGAGCCTTCGATCTCCGCACTCAGGCCGATCTGCTCGGCCTGCGGTACAACTCGCGCGCCGTGCGCGTGGTCTCCGCGGTCATCGGCATCGCCGCGTCGTTCCCGTGGCTCGTCATGGGAATGCAGTCGCTCACGCTCGTCTTCGAATACCTCTCGTTCGGCGCCGTCGACGCGATCGGCGCGGTCGTCGTCGGAATCCTCGTGGTCGCGGTCCGCCAGATCTGGACGATGCGCTTCGGGATGCGCGGCGTCATGATCAGCGACATGGTCCAAGGCCTCCTCGCGTACGGCCTCGGCTTCGTGCTCGTGCTGGGCTTCGGGACGTGGCTCGTCACCAACGGCCACGGCTTTGGGGCGGTCCAGCCCGCGCTCTACGGGCTCCCCGGACCGGACAGCGCCGCCGGCGGCCTCTACGTCTTCTCGCTCGTCCTCACGGGAACGCTCGGCGGCTGGTGCTGGCCGGACATCTTCGTGCGGCTCTTCACGGCGCGCAGCACCGCGACGATCCAGCGCTCCGCCGTCCAGGCCGCACCCGCGCTGCTCGTCTTCAGCGGCGCCCTGACCGTCATGACCCTTCTCGCCTCGTCAATGCCCGACGTCGCGAGCGCCCCCGACCACGTGTGGTTCCTCGTCGCCCGCCACCTCGGCCCCGTGGCCCTCACCCTCGCAGGCATCTGCGTCGTCATGGCCACGATGGGCAACGTGAGCGCCAATCTCCAGGCACTCGGCACCCAGACGGTCAACGACATCCTTGGCGTCGCCCGTGGTGAGAAGGTCGAGACGCCCCGCGCGGGGCGGATCGCCGTCGCCGTGTTCACCGTCGCCGCGGCTGGCTGCGCGCTTGCCCTCGCGGGCGCTCAAGCCGGGCTCTTCGTCCTCGCGATGATCTCGTACCAGGGGATCTGCCAGCTCGCGCCCACGCTCTTCTTCGGGATCTTCTGGCAGCGCGGAAACGCGATCGGCGCCGTCGCGTCGATGATCGTCGGCCTCACCGCAGCGGCCGTCCTGCAGATGTCCTACCCGCTCTCGATCCCGTGGCTCGGCGGCCTCACCTCGGGTGCGGCAGCCCTGGTCCTCAACGCCGCGGTGTACATCGTCTGCGCCTACGCCTTCCCCGGCAGCGCCGAGGAGCGTGCCCGCATCGACGGACTCTTCGACCGCCTCCGGGTGCCTCGTCGTCGTCCGCTCGTCGAGCCGGCGTTCGACTGACCCGCCCTGCAACCCCCACCACCCTGACCCACCCCACCACCCTGACCCACCCCACCACCCTGACCCACCCCACCGCCCTGACCCACCCCAAGGAGTGCCCGCGTGAACGGCCAGACCGCCGCCCCTTCCCTCGTCCAGCCCGAATCCGCCGGGCCTGCGCCCACGGATCCCGCTCCGAGGACCGGGCCAGCCGATCTCATCGTGAGCGCCGGGACCATCCACACGCTCGACGACGAGCGCCCCGTCGCCGAGTCGATCGCGATCCGCGGCGGCGTGATCGTCGCCGTCGGCTCGCCGGCCGAAACGGAGCAGTGGGCCGGTCCCAAGACCCGGCGTGCCGAGCACCCCGGCAGCACGATCGTGCCCGGCCTGACGGACTGCCATGTCCACGTCCTCATGGGACTCGACCTCGTGCGCGGCGTAGACCTCACGGACCGGGACCGAAACGGCGTGCTCGGGCTGCTGCGCGAGGCCGAAGTCGCACTCGGGCCGGGGGAGTGGCTGCTCGGTTGGGGGCTCGACCCGAATGTGTTCACCGCGGGTGAGATCAGCGGCCGCCTCTTCGACGGGTTCTCCCGCCCGGTGGCCGCGCGCATGCGGGACGGGCACTCCGCCGTCGCCAACGCCGCCGCGCTCGCGGCTGCGGGGGTCACGGGCCGCGAGCGCCTTCCGGGCACGGCGAGCGTCGTCGTCGACGCGGCCGGGTCGCCCACGGGGTACCTCCTTGAGGCCGCAGCGATGGACCTCGTCACGGGCGCAGCCCCCGCGCCGTCGCCGGACGAGGAGCTGGACGGGCTTCTCGCCGTCCTCGAGGGCATGGCTGCGACGGGCATCACGAGCGCCCACGCGCTTGACTTCGGCGACGGCACGGGAGAGCTGCTCCGGCGGGCCGAGGAGCGTGCGGAACTCCCCGTGCGGCTGCGCATCTCGCCGATCTGCTGGCCTGGGGCGGGCGACGACGAGATCGAGCGGATCATCGCGCTCCAGGGGTCGGGCGGGCGGCGCTGGTGCGTCGAGGGCGTCAAGCTCTTCATCGACGGCACGGTGGACAACGGCACGGCGTGGCTCGACGAGCCGGATGTCTACGGCGAGAACGCCGCCTCCGTGTGGCACTCTCCCGAGGACTACGAGCGGACGCTCCACCGCTTCATCCGCGCGGGCCTCTGGACCACGACCCACGCGATCGGCGACGGCGGGGTGCGTCGCGTCCTCGACGCGATCGAGCGATCGGGTTCAGCCGGGCCCCACCGCATCGAGCACATCGAGACGCTCCCGGACGATCTCGTTCCGCGCTTTGCGCGCCTCGGCGTGGCAGCCAGCATGCAGCCCGTGCACGCAACGCACCACACGCGCGCCGACCAGACCGACAACTGGTCGGTGCGCGTGGGACTCGAGCGCACCCAGCGTGGCTGGCGCTGCCGTGACCTCCGGGAGGCGGGGGCCGTCCTGGCCCTCGGGACGGACTGGCCGATCACCCCCTACGATGCGCGCGCTCTCATGGCCGACGCACGGCTCCGTCGCCCGGCAGGCCGCCCCGAGGTGACACCGGTTCAGCCCGATCAGGCGCTCACGGCGCTCATGGCCCTTGAGGGCTACACGACCCACGCGGCGCTGTCGATCGGCGGCAGCCAGGGCCCGGGCCGGATCACCCCGGGCGCGCCGGCGCATCTCACGGTCTTCGGGGGAGACATCCTCGAGCTCGATCCGGACGACGCGGCGCGCGTTGACGTCGTGGCGACCTATGTGGACGGTGTCCGGGCAAGATAGTCCCATGACCGACCACGGCGAGCGCTTCCACCTCCCCACGCCCGCGGGCACCGTATCAGGCGTCTACGCGCGCCCCGACGGGGCCGACGCGACCGTCGTCGTCGCCCACGGCGCCGGCGCCGGCATGGACCACCCCTTCATGGTCGGCTACTGCGACGCGCTCAACGGCCTCGGCATCGCGACGCTCCGCTTCAACTTCGCGTACACGGAGGCGGGGAGCCGCCTCCCCGACCGCCCGCCCAAGGCCATCTCGGTGTGGGCGGCGGCGATCGAGGAGGCGCGCCGCCGCTCATCGGGGGAGCCAGTATGGGCGGCGGGGAAGTCGTTCGGGGGCCGCATGGCGTCCATGGCGTGCGCCGAGGGCGCCATGACGACGGCGGGGCTCGTCTTCATGGGCTATCCCCTCCACCCGGCGGGGAAGCCCGAGAAGGTCCGCGACGAGCACCTGTACGGCCTCAGCCTCCCCATGCTGTTCCTCCAGGGCACGAGGGACACCCTTGCGACGCGCGAACTTCTCGACGTCGTCGTCGCCAAGCTCCCCACGGCGACGCTGACGTGGTTCGACGACGCCGATCATTCCTTCGCGGTGAAAGGCGTCAAGCGGACGCCGTATGCGCTCGGGGCGTCGCTCGCCGCGCCGACGGCCGCGTTCGTGCGCGGGAACGGCTGAACTCGGCTCCTCCGGATCTTGCACGGCATCGCGGCCCGGTGGTGCGCTGGGACGCGTCGATGAGAACCATCGCCCCAAAGGGGAAGCCATGAATCTGAAATCTTCCACACCAACCCGTCTGCACACTCGTCGCGCAGCGCTGCTTGCTCTCATTCCTGCAGCGCTGCTTCTCAATCTGGGAGGCGCCGCGTCGGCGGCGACCTTCACGCCTCCTGTCGTCGCGAGCGACCCGAGCCCGTATGCCTCGTGCACGGTCGGCGGCGCGCCCGGCGCCGTCAACTACCCCAACGCCGAAGTCGAGCCGTGGGTGGCCGTCAATCCGAAGAATCCGCTGAACGTCGTGGGCGTCTGGCAGCAGGACCGCTGGTCCGACGGCGGGGCCCACGGTCTCGTCGCCGGCTATTCGAACGACGGCGGAGCCTCCTGGCGCGAGTCGGCCCAGCCCTTCAGCGCTTGCGCCGCGGGCGGTCCGGCCCGGTTCGACCGGGCGTCCGACCCGTGGGTCTCGTTCGGCCCCGACGGCACCGCCTATTCGGTGTCCATCTCGTTCCAAGGGGTGGGCGCCGACAACGGGGTGGCCGCGGCGACGTCGACCGACGGCGGCAAGACGTGGGGCAACCTCAACATTCTCAAGGAGGACACGACCTTCCAGTTCTTCAATGACAAAGAATCCGTGACGGCGGACCCGGTCCATGCCGGCACGGCGTACGCAGTGTGGGATCGGCTCGTCGCGCCGAACGGCAACCCGCGCGCCGACGCGCACACGCACGCCTTCACAGGACCAGCGTGGTTCGCCAAGACGACTGACGGGGGCAAGACCTGGGGCTCGACGCAGATCATCGTCCCGACGGCCGAGCACCAGCAGACGATCGGCAACCAGATCGTCGTCGACCCGCGAACTGGCACGCTGTACGACTTCTTCAACCTGATTCTCAGCAGCGGACCGAACGGGGCGGGGGATCTCCACGGGAACAACGTCGCCTTCGTCAAGTCCACAGACGGCGGCGTGACGTGGACGGCCCCGCAGGTCGTCGCGAAGCTCGGGACCGTCGGGGTGACGGACCCGAACACGGGCGCGCCGATCCGCACGGGAGACATCATCCCCGAGCCGGCTATCGACCCCGCGTCGGGCCAGCTCTACGTCGTCTGGCAGGACGCCCGGTTCAGCGGCGGCGTGTTCGACGAGGTCGCGCTCTCGTCGTCCCCGGATGGGGGTGCAACGTGGTCGGCTCCGCATCGCGTGAGCACCGACACCGGACGCCCGGCGTTCACCCCGAGCGTGCGCGTGAACAGCGGCGGCACGGTGGCAGTCACGTACTACGACTTCCGGAGCCTCGGAGCCGGCAACACGACGACCCTGCCGACCGACTACTGGTTCACGTCCTCGCCTGCGGGCGGGGCGGCGTTCGGCAACGAGACGCATCTCTACGGCCCGTTCGACATGCTCACGGCACCGAACGCGCGCGGGTTCTTCGTGGGCGACTACGAAGGCCTGGCGGCCTCGGGAGGGAGCTTCGCCTCGCTCTCGGTCCGCGCCAATGACGGCAACACCGCGAACCGCACGGACGCGGTGTTCACCGCCGTGCACCCCTAGAGGAACTGAAGGCGGCGGCTCCCACCTCAAGGGCGGGAGCCGCCGTCGTCCGTGCTGTCCTCCGACCGCAGGTTCCGCACTGCGGCGCTCACGGTCGGGTAGAAGTGGTCCGGGCCGAAGCGTTCGACCGTGCCGAATTGGAGCAGCCTGTCCTTGACCGGTCCTTTGAGCTCGGCGAACACGAGCCCGATCCCGTGGGCGTCGAGCCAGTCGTCGAGGAGCACGACCTGGTCGAGTGCGGTCGTGTCGATGCCGGTAATGGGCTCGGCCGCGACGACGACGTGGGTGACGGCGCGTTCCTCCGCGTCGACGAGCCCGCGGATGAATGCCGCGAACACGGGACCGTTCGCGAAGAAGAGGGGCGCGTCGAATCTCGCGAGGATGAGCCCTGGAACCCGCTGCGCCTCGGGATGGCGCGTCATGTCGTGGTAGCCGGGCACGTCGGGGCGGTCGCCGAGTTCGGCGCGGTACGGGTTCCAGGCCTGGCGGATGAAGTCGAGGAGCGAAAGCACGACCGCGATGACGATCCCCTGGAGCACCCCAATGGTCGTCACCCCGGCGAACGTCGCCAGCATGAGGAGCGACTCGCGGCGGCTGATGCGCCAGAGCCTCGTGATTGCGCGCGGGTCGACGAGCGCGAACGCTGCGGCGATGACGACGGCGGCGAGCGTCGCCGTGGGCAGATAGGCCGTGAGCCCGGGAACGACCCCCATGAAGACGGCGACGAGGAGTGCCGCCACGACCCCGGTCAGCTGGGTCCTGCCCCCGGCCTCCATCGCGACCGGCGTGCGCGATGAGCTGACCGACACCGGGAACCCGCCGAGCAGGCCGGTCGCGAAGTTGGCCGCGCCGAGCGTCGCCATCTCCCGCGTGCCCGAGACCGAGAGCCCCTCGCGGGACGCGAGGCTCTGCGAGAGGACGCTCGTGTCCGCGAAGACCATGAGCGCGATCCCCGCCGCGGGCGCGACGAGGGCGAGGGCGTCCGGCAGCGTGACACCCCCAAGCTCGGGAACGGGGAGCCCTTGGGGAAGCCGGCCGACGACGGCGACGCGGTCCCCGAGCCCCGCGATCCAGACGGCGAGCATCGAGCCGACGACGGCGAACAGGGCACCCGGCACCTTCCAGCGCAGGAGCCGGGGTACCGCAATCAGCACGAGTGACGCGAGCCCGAGGATGAAGGCGGCCACGTTCACCCCGTGGCTCACGGCCACGCCCGCGGTGGCAACGAGGCGCTCCCAGGGGATGTCTCCCGGGGCGACGACGCCGAGGAGCGTCGGCAGCTGGTTCGCGCCGACCGTGAGGGCGATCCCGGCGAGGTAGCCGAGCCGAATGGGACCGGAGAGCAGTCCCGTGAGCGCGCCGAGCCGGGACAGCGCCGCAACGAGGAGGTACGCCCCGATGAACACCGCCAGGAGGCCCGCGAGGGCCACGGCACGCGCGCTCCCGGCCGCCGCGAGCGGGAGCACCGCCGCGGAGATCATGGGCGCGAGCGCCGAGTCTGGCCCGAGGATGAGGATCCGCGACGGGCCGAGGGCCGCGTAGACGAGCAGCGGCACAATCGTCGCGTAGAGCCCCGCCGCGGGTGGGAGCGACGCGGCCTGCGCGTAGGCCATCCCGGCAGGAATGAGCATCCCGACGAGGGCCGCTCCCGCCAGGAGATCGCGCCCGATCCATCGTCGATCGTATCCCCGGACCCAGCTCATGCTGCGATGATGTCGCCCCCGCTCGGCCGGCACCAGACCCAGGGCCGCCGAGGTGAGTGGCAGGATGGAGGCATGACCAGCGCCGTCGTCGTCGGGAGCGGCCCCAACGGGCTGGCGGCCGCCGTGCGCCTTGCGCAGGAGGGAATCTCGGTCCGCGTCCTCGAAGCCGAGCCGAGGATCGGCGGCGGCTCGCGCTCGTCGGCTCTCACGCTCCCGGGCTTGGTGCACGACGAGTGCTCGGCGTTCCATCCCATGGCCGTCGCGTCGCCATTCCTCTCAAGCCTGGGCCTCGAACGGCATGGCCTCCGCTGGCGATGGCCTGAGGTCGAGCTCGCGCACCCGCTGGACGGCGGGCGGGCCGCGATCCTGCGTCGGGATCTCGGCGAGACCGCGAGCGGGTTCGGTGCCGGTGGCCGCTCCTGGTCGGCGACGGTCGGGGCGACCGCCCGGCGCTTCGACGAACTGGTCCCCGATCTTCTCGGTCCTGTGGTGCACGTTCCCCGCCGCCCGGCCGCGTTCGCGCGATTCGGCGCACTCGCGGCCCTCCCGGCCACGACCCTCACCCGCGCGTGGAAGGATGAGCCGGCCCGCGCCCTGTTCGCGGGCATCGCGGCACACGCCTTCGCGCGGCTCGACGCCCCCTTCTCGAGCGCCGTCGGGCTCGTGCTCGGCGCCGCTGCCCACGCGGTGGGATGGCCCGTCGCCGAGGGCGGGAGCCAGAAGATCGCGGACGCCCTCGTCGCGCGGCTGGTCGAGCTCGGCGGCAGCGTCGAGACGGGCGTTCGGGTCGATCGGGCCGAGGACGTCGGGCACGCCGACCTCCTTCTCCTGTGCGTCGCGCCGGGCGCCGCCGCGCGGATTCTCGCGGGCCGGCTCCCGACCGCCGTCGCCCGCTCCTATAGCCGCTATCGCCACGGTCCCGCCGCCTTCAAGGTGGACTACGCGATCGAGGGCGAGGTGCCGTGGGCAGCCCCCGACGTGCGACGCGCGGGCACCGTCCACGTGGGCGGCACGTTCGACGAGATCGCGCAGTCCGAGGAGCAGGCAGTGCGGGGCCGCATGTCCGCGAGGCCGTTCGTGCTCGTCGGCCAGCAGTTCGTTGCCGATCCGCAGCGCTCATCAGGGGGGCTCAACCCGCTGTGGGCCTACGCCCACGTCCCGAACGGCTATGCGGGGGATGCGACAGAGGCGGTGACGGCGCAGATCGAACGCTTCGCGCCGGGCTTCCGCAGCCGGATCCGCGCTGTCTCCGTGCGCACGGTGGCCCAGGCGGAGGCACACAACGCGAACTGCGTCGGCGGAGACGTCGCGGGCGGGGCCAACGTCGCGCGCCAGCTCGTGTTCCGGCCACGCGCGGCCGCAGATCCGTATGCGACGGGCATCCCCGGCGTCTTTCTGTGTTCGGCCTCGACCCCTCCTGGCGGCGGCACGCATGGCATGGCGGGCTTCCACGCGGCAGAGCGCGCGCTCGCGCATCTGAGGCGCTGAAGGGCGACCGCTCGCCGCCTGGCGCTAGCACGAGTCGCCCCGCTGTGAGGTGCGCCGAGTGGCAAATGAGGGTCGCCGTGAGCGCCCAGACGAGTTCACCCTCCCCATGCCGGGTTCGTTCATGATCCGCAGGGGAGTGCGAAGGCGACGTCCTGTGGCGAACAGCCAGATGGGCCATCCGATGTAGGCCGCGATGCCGATCGTTCCGGCGCAGGCGTAGAGGATTCTCTGGAGGGCCGGAGCGCCGGGCAGGGCGTAGCCCGCCGTCGCGAGGGGAAGTGCCGCTAGCATTCCGACGCCGATTGCCCGTCCCGAGAGTGCGAGCCGACGAGGGTACCCGGTCCGGTGAAGGAGGTGGTGGTTGACGACGGCTGCCCAGCCAGCCTGCGCAACGATTCCCCCGATGGACACCGCGGTCGACGGCGCAATGGGGACCACCTGGAGGGAGAGCAGCACACCGCTCGCCCCGGCGGCGCCACTGGCGGCGGCGACCGCCGCAAGACCGGCTCGGCTCCACGGCCCGCCGTCGAGGCGCCGGTGGATCTGGATGATGGCGGGGAGCGCGGCCACGTAGAACATTCCGCCGACAAAATCGTTGATCGCCCCGAACACGAACGGCCCGCCGCGGGGAACCTCAACGGCGTACATTGCCGCGAGGCTTGCCACTCCGGCTGCGCCCAGTCCGGCAGCGGCGTAGGCAGCTGCGCCGGCAAGGACGTCGCCCTTCAGCTCCCCGAGGGGGATCACCCGTGCCGGCCGGTCGGGTCGGACGCGCGCGCGAGGACCAGAGCGGCGGCCGCTCATGACTCGCCCTCACTGGTTCGCCAGTGGGCTGTGACGAGGTGGGCCGTCTCGACTGGTGCTTCAAGCGGCAAGAGGTAGGCCGCCCCGGGAACGCTCGCGGACGTGCCCCGGGGGGTGAGCCTCGCCGCTGCGGCGGCCTCGGCGGGGGTCCACTCACTGTGGTCCTCGCCGGTCGCGAAGAGCGTCGGCGCAAGGATCGAGGGAAGGACGCCGCTCAGATCCTTGCGGGCGAGCGCAAGCGAAGTGATCGCGTTGCCGAGGAGCCGCGGGTCAGACTCCACGAGGCATCCCATCACGTATCGGACGGCCTCTGGATCCCGGGCTCGCGTTTGGGGAGAGAGGAGCACATCGGTGATTGTTATGTCTCAAGACATCGGTGACAGTTCTGCCTCAGGACATCGGTGACGGTTCCGGGGTTCTTGGTGGTGACACTTCTTTCGCTCTGATGGGCTGGTGAAGAAGAACTCCACTGTCGATCCTCGTATCCGTCTCGCGATCTCTCAGTGGCCGGAGAACGCGCCTCGGGGTGCGGTGACGACGTTCTGCGCCGAGCATGGGATCTCGCGGAAGACGTTCTATGCGATCCGCGCCCGGGTCGCCGCGGACGGGCCGGCCGCGGCGCTGGAGCCCAGGTCGCGGCGCCCGAAGAACAGCCCGGCCAGGCTCTCGGACGATGTGAGGCAGCAGGCCATCGGGGTGCGGGCGGCGCTGGAGCGCTCCGGGCTGGACCACGGTCCGATCAGCGTGCACGAGAAGATGCGTTCCATGGGCCTGGCATCGGTGCCCTCGCCGGCGTCGCTGGCACGCATGTTCCGCCAGGCAGGGGTCGCTCGGGCCGAGCCGAGGAAGAAGCCGCGGGCCGCGTTCCGCCGGTTCGTGTATCCGGCGCCGAACGCGTGCTGGCAGCTGGACGCGACGGAGTACGTGCTCGCCGGCGGGCGCAAGTGCGTGATCTTCCAGCTCATCGACGACCACTCCCGCTACGCGGTCTCATCGCACGTGGCCCGGTCGGAGACGGCGGAGGCGGCCATCGCCGTGACAAGGAAGGGGATAGCCGCCCACGGGGTGCCGCAGCGGCTCCTGACCGACAACGGCAGTGCGCTGAACCCGATCCGCCGGGGCGTGATCGGCCAGCTGGTCATCTATGTGACCTCCCTCGGAGTCGAGCCGATCACGGGCAGGCCCAACAAGCCCACCACCCAGGGCAAGAACGAACGCTTCCACCAGACCCTCTTCCGCTGGCTGGACAAGCAGCCCCTCGCCGAGACGATCGACCAGCTCCAGGAACAGGTCGACGCGTTCGACATCATCTACAACACCCAGCGCCCGCATCAGGGCCTGCCCGGCAGGATCACCCCCCTGCAGGCCTGGGAAGCGACCCCGAAGGCCGAACCGCCCAGGCCGAGGCCCGCACCGCCCGAGCCCACAGTCCCGGGACGCGGCGCCGCCGCGGCAACACGCATCCGCCCGGGAGTGGAAGGGACGGCCACCCGCGTCGTGCCCGCCAACGGCGGCATCACGATCCGCGGCGTGAAGTTCCAGATCGGCAGCGCCAGGACCGGACTCCAAGTCCACATCGTCTGGGATCCCGAAGGGATCGCGTTCTTCGACCACCAGGGCACGCTACTGATCGAGCACCTATGGCCGGCCAAAGGAATCACCTACGTCAGCAACGGCCGCCCCGTCGGCACAAGGCCCCGCACCGACGAAACTGTCACCGATGTCCTGACACA
>NZ_JAVFJJ010000026.1 GCF_030908245.1 Sinomonas sp. ASV322 | reverse complement strand
TGTGTCAGGACATCGGTGACAGTTTCGTCGGTGCGGGGCCTTGTGCCGACGGGGCGGCCGTTGCTGACGTAGGTGATTCCTTTGGCCGGCCATAGGTGCTCGATCAGTAGCGTGCCCTGGTGGTCGAAGAACGCGATCCCTTCGGGATCCCAGACGATGTGGACTTGGAGTCCGGTCCTGGCGCTGCCGATCTGGAACTTCACGCCGCGGATCGTGATGCCGCCGTTGGCGGGCACGACGCGGGTGGCCGTCCCTTCCACTCCCGGGCGGATGCGTGTTGCCGCGGCGGCGCCGCGTCCCGGGACTGTGGGCTCGGGCGGTGCGGGCCTCGGCCTGGGCGGTTCGGCCTTCGGGGTCGCTTCCCAGGCCTGCAGGGGGGTGATCCTGCCGGGCAGGCCCTGATGCGGGCGCTGGGTGTTGTAGATGATGTCGAACGCGTCGACCTGTTCCTGGAGCTGGTCGATCGTCTCGGCGAGGGGCTGCTTGTCCAGCCAGCGGAAGAGGGTCTGGTGGAAGCGTTCGTTCTTGCCCTGGGTGGTGGGCTTGTTGGGCCTGCCCGTGATCGGCTCGACTCCGAGGGAGGTCACATAGATGACCAGCTGGCCGATCACGCCCCGGCGGATCGGGTTCAGCGCACTGCCGTTGTCGGTCAGGAGCCGCTGCGGCACCCCGTGGGCGGCTATCCCCTTCCTTGTCACGGCGATGGCCGCCTCCGCCGTCTCCGACCGGGCCACGTGCGATGAGACCGCGTAGCGGGAGTGGTCGTCGATGAGCTGGAAGATCACGCACTTGCGCCCGCCGGCGAGCACGTACTCCGTCGCGTCCAGCTGCCAGCACGCGTTCGGCGCCGGATACACGAACCGGCGGAACGCGGCCCGCGGCTTCTTCCTCGGCTCGGCCCGAGCGACCCCTGCCTGGCGGAACATGCGTGCCAGCGACGCCGGCGAGGGCACCGATGCCAGGCCCATGGAACGCATCTTCTCGTGCACGCTGATCGGACCGTGGTCCAGCCCGGAGCGCTCCAGCGCCGCCCGCACCCCGATGGCCTGCTGCCTCACATCGTCCGAGAGCCTGGCCGGGCTGTTCTTCGGGCGCCGCGACCTGGGCTCCAGCGCCGCGGCCGGCCCGTCCGCGGCGACCCGGGCGCGGATCGCATAGAACGTCTTCCGCGAGATCCCATGCTCGGCGCAGAACGTCGTCACCGCACCCCGAGGCGCGTTCTCCGGCCACTGAGAGATCGCGAGACGGATACGAGGATCGACAGTGGAGTTCTTCTTCACCAGCCCATCAGAGCGAAAGAAGTGTCACCACCAAGAACCCCGGAACCGTCACCGATGTCCTGAGGCAGAACTGTCACCAATGTCCCGAGACATAACACCGTCGTCGTACGCCCGGAAGCTGGGGAGCGCGGAACGGAAGCTGGGGAGCGCGGCGAGTGCCTTGCGTAAAACGTTAGCCTTTACTAACGTATCAGCCATGCCCGATCTCCTGGAAGTCGCTGCGGAGCCGAACCGCCGCAAGCTCCTCCAGCTGCTCGCGGCAGGGGAGCGCTCGGTGACGTCGCTCGCCGATCACTTCAGCGTTTCGCGTTCGGCCATTTCGCAGCACCTGCTCCTGCTCGCCGACGTGGGCCTCGTTGAGGTCCGCAGGGACGGCAGGAACCGCCTCTACCGGCTCTCGCCCGGAGGCATGGCCCGCCTGCGCGAGCAGGTCGCCGTGTTCTGGACCCAGGAGCTCGACCTCCTGGTGGCCGACGCCGAAGCCCTCGCACGTTCAACCCCACGTCCCAGCCGCCTGACTGACCCTGACTGAAGGAACCGCCATGTCGTTCACCAAGACCGTCTTCCTGCCCGTCGAGCCCGCCGAGGCATTCGAGCTCATCACTCAGCCCGAGCGCCTTCGCCGCTGGCAGACGGTGACTGCCCGCGTCGACCTGCACGCGGGCGGCGAATACCGCTGGACCATCGTCCCCGGGCACCACGCGGCCGGCACGTTCACCGAGGTCGAGCCCGGGCGCCGGCTCGCGTTCACGTGGGGCTGGGAGGGTTCGGAAGAGCTCCCGCCGGGCGCCTCGAATGTGTCGATCACGCTGACGCCGGCCGAGGGCGGCACGAGCCTCACGTTCGTGCACGAGGGGCTCAATGCCGAGCAGGCCGCGAGCCACGCCGAGGGCTGGAACCACTTCCTGGGCCGCCTCGTCGTTCTCGCCGAGACCGGCGACGCGGGCCTCGACGAGTGGGCCGCCGCTCCCGCCGAGCTCAACCAGCTCACGGGTGCCGAGGCCGGCTACGCGGCGCTCACCCGCGTGCTCGCCGCCGTCGGCCCGGAGGCTGCCGGCCTCCGCACGCCGTGCGAGGACTTCGACGTCGCAGCCCTCACCGATCACCTTCGCCGGAGCATCGTGGGCATCGGCAAGGCGATCGGCGCCGCTCTTCCCGAGGACGACGCCGACGCCCCCGCCGAGGTGCGCATCGCCGCCGTCGTGCAGCCGACGCTCGAGGCCTTCGGCGGTCGGGGCCTCGACGGCGAGATCGACATGGGCTTCGCCGTCCTCCCGGCCGCGCTCGTGGGGAACATCCTGAACCTCGAGTTCCTCGTCCACGCGTGGGACTACGCGACGGCCCTCGGCCGCACGCTCGAGGTCTCGCCCGAGCTCTCGGAGTACGTGCTCGGCCTTGCCAAGGACACGATCTCGGACCAGGTCCGCGCGGGCGGATCGTTCGCGGAGGAGACGGTCGTCGACGAATCGGCCCATGCCCTCGACCGTCTCGTCGCGTTCACAGGCCGGGTGCCCGCCGCAAGCTGACGCCGCGACCTCGGCGGCCATCCGCCGGGTCCGGAGCGCCGCGGCCGCCGCCAGATTCCCCACGTTCAAAACCGATCTCCCCACTCTTCGGAGCCAACTTCCCCAGCTCCTGTGCGCGATGCGAGGCGGGTCGCCGAGAACCGCCGGCGAACTCAAGCGGTGAGTGCCGCCGTCGTGCGGCAGAAGGTGGGGAGGCCGGCGCGGATGGTGGGGAGGCCGGCGCGGATGGTGGGGAGGCCGGCGCGGATGGTGGGGAGGCCGGCGCGGAAGGTGGGGAGGCCGGCGCAGCCGCGCGCGGGGACTACGCCGCGCGCGGAGCCCGGAAGCCGCGCGTCGCGAGCAGCTCGCCATCGTGGGTCACGGCGAGCACGTCGACGTCCCAATGTGCGACGGCGAGATTGAGCATGTCGCGACCGCCCGCGACGATCGCGGTCGCGAGGACGTCTGCCGTCACCATGTCGGGCCCCGCAACGCTCGCCTGGGCGAACTCGGGCTTGCCTCCGCCGACGGCCCAGATATGGTCGCCGCGCTCGGCACTCCCGGAGGTTGCGAGCGCGAGGCGGGGCCCCGCCGTCGCGGGTCGTCTGCTTCCGGAAGGGTCCGAGGACGGGGGCGCGCCGCCCAGCGGATAGGCGCCCAGCAGCGTGCGCCGGTCCGCCGGGTCGGCGATCCCCGCGAGCCATGGGCGCTCGCCTCTCGGAGCGCTTGCCAGGGCTGCGGACGACGGCGACGGCGTGCCCGAGACCAGCACGTCGCCGCCCGCGTTGAGGCACCAGTCGTGCAGGCCGAGCGCGGCCAGCGAACGGCCAGCCGCGGCGATCGCACGACCCTTGACGAGCCCGCTCAGGTCGAGCACGCCGTCGGGGCGCTCGGCCGTGAAGGCGCCGTGCGTGAGACGCCGCCAGTCGACGGCCTCGACGTAGCACGCCCGCATCTCGGGGCTCGCGTGGGCCAGGCGGAGCACGCCGCGAGCGAGGGCGCTCGCCTCGGAGTCGTCCCGGTAGAGGCTGAAGCGCTGCTCGAGGGCCTCGAAGTCGCCCTCGATGACGCGGGACGCGGCCTCGAGACGGTCCGCGGCCTCCCCGCGCTCCGCGCCCGGCGGGAACGCCACGGTGAGGCTCACGACGGTCCCCATGGCGAGGAACGTGCGGGCCAGGAGGGGCGGCGCGCCAGTCGCAAGCGCCGCGTGCGCGGGCTGCGGCTCAGGCCCGGGCTGCATCGAGGGCCGCCTGGAGCGATGTGAGATACGCGCCGGACGTCACGGTCGCGCCGCTGACGGTGTCGACATTCGCGGACTGGGCCTGGAGTACCTCGGACCGCAGGATGGGGGCCGCCGTTGCGCTGATCATCGCCGAGCGGCGCTCGGCGTCCGTGAGATGCAGCGCCTTGACGTCCGTGACCTTCCCTCCGGCCACGACGATCTGCACTTGCACCTCGCCGAAGCGGGTCTCCTCGGCCGCGCCCGTGAACGTTCCGTTCTTGAGGGCGCCGGACGACGCCGACCCCTGGCTTCCCGAGGACGAGCCGGCCGAGCCTGAGGTGCTTCCCGAGGTACCGGGTCCGGACCCCGAGGCGCCGGTCCCAGAGGCGCCGGAGGCCCCCGTCGTGCCGGAGGCCCCTGTCGTTCCCGCCGCCCCCGTCGTGACGCTGGCCGCCTCGACGACGTGCGTGCCCGCCTGCCACCCGGCCGCGAGGATCCCGACGGACGCGAGCGCGGCCGCTGCAGCTGCTCGGGCCCTCACCAGTCGAACCTTTCGCGATGAAGCTGCTCGCCGGAGAGCCCCGAGGCCTTCGCATCGGCGAGGACGGACTCCGCCCACGCGGTTGGACCGCAGACGTACAGATCGGAATCGACGAGGTCCCCGACGTAGTCTGTGAGCCCGAGTCCTGATTGATGCCGGGGGAGCCACGCATTGCCGCTTCGGGCCCGATGGCCCACGAGTTCATACAAGGTCGCTCCTCTCAGCCGGCAGAGTTCTGCGATTTCGTCGCGGAGGTAGAGGGTTCCCGGGGTCGAGGCGCGCAGGATGACGGTCGCGTGGCCCGGGCTGAACTCGGCGCGTTCGAGGATCGCGCGCAAGGGAGTGATCCCGATACCCGAGCCCACGAGCACGAGTCCCGGCCGCGTCCGCGCGGCATGTCCGAAGAGGCCGTAGGGGCCGGAGACCGAGACCTTCGTGCCGGGCTTCACGGCCATGAGGGACGCGCTGCCCTTGCCGAGGTTCCGCACAGTGATCCGCAGGCGCCCGGCGGCGGGGTCCGCGGAGAGGCTGAAGGGGTGGTGGTGCCACCACAGGCCCGGCGCGAGGAAGCGCCAGATGAAGAACCGCCCGCCCGAGCCGGCCAGCTCCTCGAGGCGCAGGCCTGTGAGCTCGACGTTGACGGCGCCGTCGCCCGCTGGGACCACGCGCCGGACGGTGAGCTGGTGACGGAAGGTGAGCGCGAGGGGTGCCCAGATGCGGTAGCGGAGCAGGGCCGCGAGGACGAGGACGTAGAACGCGATCCAGTACCAGCGCTGCCACTGCCCGTCCGCGAACAGGCCGCCGACGCTGAACTGGTGCGGGAGCGCCGTGAGCACCGCGGCGTAGGTGAGGAGGTGCACGACGTACCAGAACTCGTACGGGAAGCGCCGCCGCACCGCGACGAGACTCGTCACGACGACGGCGAGGAACAGCACGATCGAGATGAACGCGAGCCACATGTCGGGCAGATTGACCCACATCGAGACGCCCTCGGCGATCGGGTTGAGCCCGTCCGCGACTCCGTAGCCCAGGAGCAGGAAGACCATGTGCGCGAGGATGAGGTACAGCGCGGGCTTCCCGAGCTTCCCGTGAACGGCCATCGCGCGGTCGTGGCCGATCGCGCGGTCGATGAGCGTGATGCGCGCCGCGAGCAGGAGCATCGCGAGCACCAGATCGGTACCGATGAGGCCCGCGACGACGCCGATGGCCGTGAGAGCGGGGCTGAGGCTGTGGAACTGGGCCGCGCCGCCGTCGGCCAGGTAGAGGGCGACAGCGGCAGCCCCGGAAGCCCACGCGAGCACCGTGAGCGCGTCCTGCCGGAACAGACGACGGCGGCCGCGGTCGCGGAGCGTCTCGGCGAGGGCGGCGCCGGGGCCATGGCCCGGCGGCCGCGACGGCCGATGGGAGGAGCGGAGGGCTGTCGTCATGCCCTCAACTCTCGCGACCGGTCCTTTGGTTCTCCTGTGACAGCGCTTGCGGGCGAATGTGGGTTGGTGCCGGGGGCCGTTACCGCCCGGGGAAGGCGGCCGGGCGTTTGGCGAGGAACGCCTCGGTTCCCTCCCTCCCGTCTTCCGTCTGAAACGCCGCGCGGAAGGCCTTCGCTTCGACCTCGAGCCCTTCCGCCGTGGGCAGCCCGACGGCCTCGTTGATCGAGCGCTTCGCATAGGCGACGGCGGTGGGGGACTTCGTGGCGATCTCGCGGATCGTCGCGGCGGCGGTCTCGAGGAGCTGCTCGCGCGTCGAGAAGACGCCGTTGACGAGGCCGAGCGAATAGGCCTCGTGGGCGTTGAGGCGCCGGGCCGTGTAGATGAGCTCGCGTGCCATGCCGAGGCCGACGCGCTGCGGGAGCCGCACGGAGCCGCCGAAGCCCGGGACGAGGCCGAGGTTGACTTCGGGCTGGCCGAACTGGGCGCTCTCGCTCGCGTAGATGAAGTCCGCCGCGAGGGCCAGCTCGCATCCGCCGCCGAGCGCATAGCCGTCGACGCAGGCGATGACCGGCACGGGGAGCGCTTCGAGCGCGAGCGTCACGGAATGCATCGACCGCGCGTAGGCCTCGGCCTCGTCGGGCGACATCGAGGTCATCTCGCGGATGTCGGCCCCCGCGACGAAAGCCTTCCCCGGCGCACCGGTGAGGATGACGCCGCGAACGGGCCACGCGCCGTCGTCGGCTGTGCTTTCGATGCCGCCGGTGTCCCGGGACGCGCCCGCGCCTTCGGCGCCCGAGCCCTCGGTGTCCCGCGAGCCGCCCGCGCCTTCGGCGCCCGCACCCCCAGTGTCCCGGGACGCGCCCGCGCCCGCGCCTTCGGCGCCCGCGCCCCGCGCGTCGCCCAGCCCAGCGAAGAGGGCGCAGACCTTCGCGAGCTCGCCGACGACCTGGCCCGAGAGGGCGTTGAGGGCTTCGGGCCGATTGATCGTGACGGTCGCGACGCCGTCCGAGGCCTCGACGATGAGGGTCTCGTAGCTGCCGAAGTCCATGGTCCTGGCTCCTTCTCTTCGCTGGGTGGCTCCGCCGGCGACCGTGCCGGCCAGTGCGCCGGTGACTGCGCTGGTAACCCGGGCCTCAGCCCGAACGCGCCGAGGTGCTCACAGGCTATCGGAGGGCACCGACACGCTGGGCATGGAGGGGCTGCCCGCGATCCGAACGGGCCAGGCGAACCTCCACGAAAGTACGTGTAAAAGAGCGCCGCGTGCGGCCTTGCACGTCTCGCGCGCGCGGGTGTCTTCTGAGAAGCGGGTCGACCCGGGGCGGGGCCAAGACCACGGGGGCCCGCTGAGGGAGGGGGTACCGACGATGGGCGGCAATGGCGACGAAGAGATGGTCATCACTCCTGGAGGGATGCGTCCAAAATCGGCCGTTCACGAGGTCAGGCCGGGCGAGGTGGTCACCGGAGAAGGCCTCGTGGTTGCGGCGGCCGGGGAAGCGGCGATCCCGGCCGGAATGGCGCCAAGTCAAGAGGTTGTGCAGAAGGAGAGCCTCGAGGCCACTCCTGCAGCCGAACCGGCGGCGCGACCAGCCGAGCCTGTAGGGATGCGGCCGGGCGGAGCAGCGGAATCGACGTCGACGGGCGGAATGCCAGCCGAGGCCGACGAAGAATTGGTAGTCACTCCCGGCGGCTACCGGAAGAGGTCGCTCGTCCACGAGATCGGCCCCGACCACGTTCTGGACCTTTCCACCGGAACCGTCAAGCAGATGCACATTTCGGGGCGGGAGGTCGCGGATTTCGGGCCGATTGAACAGCGCGACGTGGGCAGGCGACTCATGCCCGACAACGTTGCTCTCCGCCCGGGAATCGTACCGGGACTGGCAACCGGGTGGATCGCCTACGCCGACTGGTCGAACACCACGGGCAATCCCATCACGAGATTCGCCACGAGCTGGGTCGTGCCGCCCGCGCCTTCGACCAACCACAGCCAGACGATCTACCTCTTCAACGGCATCCAGAACTCCACGATGATCTACCAGCCGGTGCTGCAATGGGGGCCTTCTCCAGCGGGCGGAGGCAGCTCCTGGAACGTGGCGAGCTGGTACGCCGACGGGCAGGGCGGGCCGGCGTTCCATAGCAGCCTTGCCCCGGTCAGTTCGGGGCAGGTCATCACGGGCGTCATCACGCTGACGGGTCAGAGCGGCGCGTCCTTCAGCTACAACTGCGAGTTCATCGGCATCGCCAATACGAGCCTGCCGATCACCAACGTTCAAGAGCTCACATGGAGCGTCGAAACGTTGGAGGCGTATGGGCTCCAGCAGTGCTCGGACTACCCTGCCGCGATGTTCACGTCCATGTGGGGCATTGACCTGAGCACCACCGCGGGACGTCCCGCCATCACGTGGTCCCCGGTCAACGCGGTGACTGACTGCGGGCAAAGCGCCCACGTCGTGAGCAATGCAAACCCCGGCGGGGCGGTGGAGCTTTACTACTCGACGCGCGCCGAGTTCACGGATTCTACGGCCGCAATCAACAGCGACGGCCGACTCGAAACGTTCCTCCGGGACGTCAACGGCGGAGTGTGGAACATTTGGCAGACCGTGCCGCACTCGGGGCCGTGGAGCTGGACGAATTTGCTCGGGGGCATCGTGATCACCCCCGTGCAAGCCGCCCTCAACACCGACGGCCGCCTCGAGATCTTCGGGATCGGCACGGATCACGCCGCCTACAACATGTGGCAGATGGCGCCTCATGCCGGACCGTGGAGCGGATGGAACCGGCTCGGCGGGTGGGTCTCGCGACTTGCTGTCGCCCTCAACAGCGACGGCCGGCTCGAGCTCTTCGGGATCGGCGGCGACGGCGCGCTCTACAACATGTGGCAGACCGCACCGCACTCGGGTCCGTGGAGCGGATGGAACCGCCTCGGCGGCTGGGTGAAGGAGATCAGTGCCATCGACAACAGCGACGGACGGCTCGAGGTCTTTGGGATCGGCGGCGACGGCGCGCTCTACAACATGTGGCAGACCGTCCCGCACGCGGGGCCCTGGAGCAATTGGAATCGGCTCGGCGGCTGGGTCTCCCAGATTGCCGCATCCATCAATTCAGACGGGCGGCTTGAGGTGTTCGGCATCGGCGGCGACGGCGCCCTGTACAACATGTGGCAGACCGTCCCGCACGCGGGCCCTTGGAGCAATTGGAATCGGCTCGGCGGCTGGGTCTCCCAGATCGTGCCCGCGCTGAATTCGGACGGGCGGCTCGAGGTGTTCGGCATCGGCGGAGACGGCGCCCTCTACAACATGTGGCAGACCGTCCCCCACGCGGGCCCGTGGAGCAATTGGAATCGCCTCGGCGGCTGGGTCTCCCACATCTCGGCCGCGCTCAACTCCGACGGCCGGCTCGAGGTATTCGGCATCGGCGGCGATCGGGAGCTCTACAACATCTGGCAGACCGTCCCCCACGCGGGCCCCTGGAGCGGATGGAACAAGCTGACGTAACGTGGCCGGCTGGAAACGCCGAGCGGCCACTTGATCAAGTCCACAGTCGGCGGTCGCGGACGCGCGCGGCCCGAGCATTACATTGGGTCCATGGCGAGCCTCAGCGACATCGACCGGCAGCTCCTGTCCGCCCTGCGCGAGGACGGACGCGAGTCCGTGGCGAGCCTTGCGCGGCGGCTCGGCGTGGCGCGGGCGACGGTGAGCAGCCGTATCGACCGGTTGGTCTCCTCGGGCGTCATCATCGGCTTCACCGCGCGGGTGCGCGACGAGGCGGATCCGCTCGCGATCCATGCCATCGCGCTCATCGAGGTCGAGGGGAAGTCCGCGGACAAGGTCATCGCGAGGCTGCGCGGGTTCCCCGAGATCATCGCGCTGCACACGACCAACGGTCGCTGGGACCTCGTGGCCGAGCTGCGCACCGAGAGCCTCAGCGCGTTCGACGGCGTGCTGGGCCGGGTCCGCGGGATCGACGGGGTCGTGAACAGCGAGACGAGCCTTCTCCTCAGCTCGGTGCTCCGCTGACTTGGCAGAATGGCCAAGTTGACCCGACGATCTGCTCGGAATCCTGACGAAAGTCGCGCTGTTCGGCAATTGTTGGTGCATATCGTCGGTTCGTAGTGTGGACGGGACCCTGTGATCCACCGAAGGAGTACCGTCAGATGGCACGTTTCGTCGATGTCCGCAATATGGTCCGCTGGGCCGCCAGCCGCGGCGTCGAGGACATCATGTCCGGCATGATCGCCTACCTCGAGGAGGACTTCCGCCGCTGGGAGTCCTTCGACAAGACGCCTCGGGTCGCGAGCCACACGGCGTTCGGCGTCATCGAGCTCATGCCGACGAGCACCGACGAGACCTACGGGTTCAAGTACGTCAACGGCCATCCGTCCAACCCGGCCCGCGGCTACCAGACGGTCACCGCGTTCGGCGTCCTCGCGGACGTCCACAACGGCTACCCGACGTTCCTCGCCGAGATGACCGTGCTCACGGCGCTGCGCACAGCGGCGACCTCGGCCATGGTCGCGAAGCGCCTCGCCCGCCAGGACTCACGGACCCTGGCCATGATCGGCTGCGGAACCCAGGCCGAGTTCCAGGCCCTCGCGTTCCGCGCGGCGCTCGGCATCGACGTCGTCCGCGTGTGGGACACCGATCCCGCCGCCATGGAGAAGCTTGCCCGCAACCTGATTCCGCTGGGCTTCGACGTCGCCGTGGCGTCCTCCGCGGCGGAGTGCGTCACGGAGGCGGACATCATCACGACGTGCACCGCGGACAAGGCGTACGCGACCATCCTCACGGCCGACCTCATCCGGCCCGGGGTGCACCTCAACGCGATTGGCGGCGACTGCCCGGGCAAGACCGAACTCGAGTCCGAGATCCTGGCCCTCGGCGACGTCTTCGTCGAATACACCCCGCAGACGCGGATCGAGGGCGAGATCCAGCAGATGCCCGCCGATTTCCCCGTGACCGAGTTCTGGGAGGTGCTCGCGGGCCGCGCCCCAGGGCGCCAGTCCGCAGAGCAGGTGACGATCTTCGACTCGGTCGGGTTCGCCGTCGAGGACTTCTCGGCCCTGCGCTTCGTCCGCGACGCCGTCGACGGCACGGACCTCTACGAGGAGATCGACCTCGTGGCCGCCCCCGAGGATCCCAAGGACCTGTTCGGGCTCATCCGCGCGGCCGCCCCGGCGGGGGTCTGACGTCGGCGGTTCCCTGCCCCGAGGCGAGACCTCGGGACAGGGAATCCCCGCGGGATGGACTGCCGGCGCTTCAGCCCTGCGTCGCGCCCGAGGGGCTGCTGGACGCCGAACCCGACCCGGCGCCGTCGTGCGCCCGATGGCCGCCGCCCTGGCCGAAGCCCGAATCGGCGGTGACACTCGAATAGTCGGCGCTCACGTCGTACTTCGTCGTGGTGCTGCCGGACGTGACGACGACGTCGAACGAGCCGTCCGCGTCCTTCCACGAGTCCTTGACCGTCGCGTTGGCGTCTTTGGCCTTGATGGCCGCGGTGACCTTGGCCAGCTCGTCGCTCGAGAGCGGCGTGCGCTGACCCCCGCCCTTGCCGCCGTGGTTGCTCACGGTGACCGTCGCGTAGTCCGCGCTGACCTCGTAGCGGACCGTCGAGCCGTTCGACGTCGCGGTCGCGTCGAACGAGCCGTCCGAGTCCTTCTCGACCTTCGTGACGGTCGCGCCCGCGTCCTTGGCCTTGACCGCCGCGGTCACCTTGGCCGTCTCGTCCGCCGACGCGGCGGTGTGCTGGCCGCGCGCCTGGCTGGTCCCCGTGCTGCCGCCCGTGCCGCCGGTCGCTGATGGGCTCGGCGTCGTCGCGGCATTGGCGACGGCGGCTCCGCCTCCGATGAGGGCCGCCGCAGCGACCGCCGAGGCGGCCGCGTAGCCGATGCGCTTGTTGAGCTTCATGCTGATCTCCTGTCGTTTCGGGCGGGCGGGTTTCGCCGACCGATGCAGTTTCAGCGTCAGTCCTGAAGCTTTCGATGGACTTTCCGTGGCGTGTGACGGCGGTGGGAGTTGCCTGTGGATGCCCACAGCATTCGCCGGCATCGCTCCGCGCCGCCGACGATCACCACCAGGCGCGCGCCGACTCCGGTGCTGACGGATGATGCCTGACCGTGGCCTGCGCGATGAGGAGGATCTGGCGCTGCTGGTGGGTGAGAGCACCCCACGTCTCTGGGGCGAGGCTTTCGATGGCGTCGCCGACCGCCTGCACGAGCTGCGACTCCCGCCGCGCTTCGTCCCGTTTCGATTGAGGATCACTGTCCGCGATCAGCCCGCGATCGCGGAGCACTTTGATGGCATCGGCGAGAATCGCCGCCTGTGAGTTCACTGAGGCCCCCTGTCATCGGTGTGCGACACGACCAGTCTGCTGTGGCGCCACGGCAGCGCGCCCCAGTGGCGGGTACCCGATTCGGGCAGGGTCCGCTACCTGCCGGTACGCAGGAGCTTCAGGTGGGACCCGACGGGACGAGGCCACGGACACGTCAGCCCCGCTAGGCTGAACCCATGGCGACGGAGCGCGGCACCCGCTACATCGAGGATCAGAGCACGACGACGACGCTGGCCGGGATCGAGCGCCCCTCGCCGCGCATCGCGGTCACGTGGGCGGCCACGGCCCCCTCGCACGAAGACTGGTTCCATGCCGAGCTCGACGCCCTGACGCGGAGGGCGGCCGCCGCCGTCGAGCGCTCAGGAGGCACCGCCGTCGTGCTCGACGCCGCCGACCCGAAGCTCGCGGGAGTCCTCCTCGCCGGCGACCTCGCCTGGGACGGCCTGCTCGTGATGGGCGGCGGCGACGTCGACCCCGTCCTGTATGACGGCGATCCGGACGTCCCCACCATTGAGGGCGTCGACGCAAACGCCGACGCGTTCGAGGCCTCGGCCGTCGTCCAGGCCGTCGCGACGGGCCGGCCGGTCCTCGGGATCTGCCGCGGGCTCCAGATCATCAACGTCGCGCTCGGCGGGAGCCTTCGCGAGGACCTCGGCGCACCCGAGCCGGGCTCGACGCGCCACCGCAATCACGAAGATCCGGCCCGCCTCATGGTGGTGCACGACGTCGACATCGCGCCCGGCTCGCGCCTCGCCGATGCCTTGGGGGAGCGGGCTACGGTCGTCTCAGGGCACCATCAGGCGGCCGCGCGCATCGCGCCGAGCCTGTACGTCACGGCGACGGCTCCGGACGGGATCGTCGAAGGCGTCGAGGCCGCGGATCCGGCCCACTGGCTCGTCGCCGTCCAGTGGCACCCTGAGGATGCACAGACGCAGCCGGGCCAGCTCGACGCGATCGTGGGCGCGTTTGCCGAGGCGTGCCGCGCACGCGCGGGAGACCGCGCACAGCCGGCGGAGGAGGCTCTCCGATGAGCGATGCATCGATCCGCGCACGCGCGGGAGACCGCGCGCAGCCGGCCGCGGAGGAGGCTCTCCGATGAGCGATGTATCGATCCGCGCACGCGCGGGAGACCGCGCACAGCCGGCCGCGGAGGAGGCTCGCCGATGAGCAACCATATCCTTTGTGAGGTCCGCGGCGGCCTCGGAATCCTCACGCTCGATCGTCCGCGGGCCCTCAACTCGCTCGACGACGGCATGGTCCGCGCGATGGAGCGCGTCCTCCGCGACTGGGCGGACGCGCCCGAGGTGCGTGCCGTCGTCGTCCGCGGCGGGCCGCGCGGCCTGTGCGCGGGCGGCGACGTGCGCTCCCTCTACACCGGGACGGACGAGGACGCGATCCGCTTCTGGGCCGACGAATACCGCCTCAACGCGCTCATCGGAAGCTATCCGAAGCCGTACATCCCGCTCATGGACGGCATCACGATGGGCGGCGGCCTCGGGATCTCGGCCCATGCGCCCAGCGCGTCGGGTTCGGTCCGCGTGGTCACGGAGCGGACGGTCGTCGCCATGCCGGAGACCCGCATCGGGTTCACGCCCGACGTCGGCATGCCACTCCTCCTCGCCAACGCGCCGGGCGAGCTCGGCACCCACCTGTGCCTCACGTCGGGACAAGCCGGGGGAGCGGATGCGATCTATCTCGGCTGGGCGGATGTCATGATCCCATCCCAGCGGCTCGACGAGCTCGTGGGAGCGCTCGCGGACGCGGACTCGGCGGCGTCGTGGGAACCTGCGGCGGCGTACGACGTCGTCGCCGCCTTCGCCGTCGAGCCTCCACACGCGGCGCTCGCCGAGCAGCGGGCGTGGATCGACGAGGCCTATGCAGGCGATTCGGCGCTCGCTGTGGTCGCCCGGCTCGAGGAGCTCTCCGCCGGGGACGGCCCTGCCGCCGGGCCCGCGGGCGCTGCGCTCGCCGAGCTCAGGTCCGTCTGCCCGTTCTCCGTGGCCGTGACCCTCGCGGCCCTGCGCAGTGCGCCCAAGCTCGGCTCGCTCGAGGCGGTCCTCGCTCAGGACCTCGCCTTGGGCGCCGCTCTCATCGCGCGCAGCGACTTCCGCGAGGGCGTCCGTGCGCTCCTCATCGAGAAGGACGGCGCCCCCGCGTGGAAGCCCGCGCGGCTCGAGGACGTGGATCCGGCCGAGGTCGAGGCGGCGTTCGCGTCGCGCGCCTGACGCCCACCGATCGCCTGGGCCGCCGGCCCTCGCGCCGAGGCGGCACGAGGAGCGGCTGCTGCGCGGGTCTGCTGCTCGCCCTCGGTCATGACCGATCCGCCTTCTCGTCTTGGTGGCGGAAGAAGGCCATGCGTCGCTGACCGCAGGCGCACTCAGCCCGCGTGCGTCCGGAGCGCGTCGCGGATGGCGAGCACGCCCTCAAGGGCCTCGGTGTGCGACGTGCTCAGAGGCGACAGGCCGATCCGGATGCCGTCGGGGAACCTGAAGTCGGGGATCACGCCACTTTGCCACAGCTGATGCGTGACCTCGGCGAAGTGCTCATGCCCGACCGAGACGTGACTGCCTCGGCGATCGGCGTCGCGGGGGCTCAGCAGCCGCACCCCGAGCGGGGCGAGCTCGTCGTCGTAGGCGCGCACCACCAGGCCGGTGAGCGAATGCGACTTCGCCCGGATGCGGTCGATGCCAGCCGCTTCGATGAGGTCCAGCATGCCGCCCATGGCGACCATGCCGAGCACCGGCGGGGTGCCGCTCAGCAGTTGCCGGATGCCCGCCGCGGGAGCATAGGCGGGCGCCATTGCGAACACGTCGCCCGCACCCATCCAGCCCTGGATCGGTTGGCGGATGGCCGGCTGGAGGCCCGACCGCACGTAGGCGAACGCAGGCGACCCTGGGCCGCCGTTCAGGTACTTGTACGTGCATCCGACGGCGAGGTCGACGCCCCACTCGTCGAGTTGCAGCGGGATCACCCCGACCGAGTGGCAGAGATCCCAGAACATCAGGGCACCCGATCGCTTCACGACGTCGGTAATCGCCGGCATGTCGGCGAGGGCGCCGGAACGGTAATCGACGTGGCTGAGTGCGACGAGTGCGGTCTGCTCCGAGACTGCGGCCGCGACCTCGTCCACGGTCACTCCGTGGACCTCGTCCGGCGTGAGCCAGCGAATGGTGAGCCCGCACTCCGCCGCGATGCCCTCGGCGACGAAGCGGTCGGTGGGGAAGTTGCCGGCCTCGATGACGAGCTCGCGCCGCGAGCGGTCGACGTCGACGGCGGCCCGGATCAGCTTGTAGATCAGCACTGTGGTGGAGTCGGCGACGATCGTCTGCCCGGTGTCGGCGCCGAGCGCGATTCGGGCGATGCGGTCGCCCAGCGCGGCGGGCAGATCCATCCACTGCTCGTCCCAGGATCGGATCAGCCGGGTGCCCCAGTCGTGGCGGACGAAGTCTGCGATGCGATCCGGCGTGGTCCGCAGCGGGCGGCCGAGCGAGTTCCCGTCTAGGTATACCGATACCCCGGGAGCCGGGGCGAACGCTGCTCGATGCTCGCTGAGCGGATCGGCGGCGTCGAGCTGGTGGGCGAGCTGCATCAGCCCGGACGACGGCTGAGTCATGGCTCCTCCTTGCATGTGGGTCGGGTTCCTGTGCGAAAGACGGGGTCCGATCCGCGTGTTTACGCGGCTAACGCCTCGCACGATATCACTATTTTGTGGCGAGCGTCATAGAAACGATATGAGTCAGGAAATGCGCGCGCCACTGTGACGCGCCGACGGAGCGAGGTTTTCGGTTGTTGGACTGGGTCTTGCAATGGGATACCAAAGGACCTACGCTCGTCCATGTCGAGCAATCGTGACGATCGTCACAAGAGCGTAAGGGGTGGCCGATGGAGGCACATGCAGTGCTCGTCTCCCGTGTGCGGATGCCGGACGGGCGGTCCGAGAGCGACCTGCTGATCCGCGAGGGTCGGATCGCCGAGATCGCGCCGACGGGCACGCTCGCCGCTCCCGGGCAGGCGATCGTCGAGGACGGGGCTGGCGCCCTGGCCCTCCCGGGCATGGTCGATGCGCATTGCCACATCGACAAGACCTTGTGGGGCCGGGCCTGGGTGCCGCATTCGGCCGGGGCCGTGCTGGCCGACCGCATCGCGAACGGCGAGCGGAGGAGGGACGAGCTCGGGCTGCCAGACGGTGGTGCGATGCGGGCGCTGTTGCGACAGATGGCGGCGAGCGGCACAACGCTCGCACGCACGCACACAGATGTCGATCCGGAGATCGGACTCGCGGGCATCGAGCGCGTTGCCGCGGCCACGACAGAGCTGAAAGGCGTGATCGACGTGGAACAGGTCGCCTTCCCCCAGGGCGGACTGCTGACACGGCCCGGCACTGCGGAGCTTATCGAAGAGGCCTTGCAGCGCGGCATGGTTCAGTGCGTGGGAGGCATCGATCCCGCCGCACTCGAACGCGACTCGGCGCGTCACCTTGATCTCGTCTTCGACCTGGCCGCGACCTACGGCGCCAAGATCGACGTCCACCTCCATGAGCGGGGCACGCTGGGCGCGCACACGATGGAGCTCGTGATCGACCGAACCCGCAGCTACGGCCTCCAGGGCAGGGTCGTGCTCTCCCATGCTGTCGCGATCACAGAAGTCGATCGGCTTCAGGCCGAGCGCATCGCCGCCGGCCTCGCAGAGCTGCGGATCTCCCTGACGACTGCGACCGTCTACAACACCCCCGTGCTCCCCATCCTCGATCTGGAGCGCCAGGGTGTGAATGTGGGCGCGGGCAATGATGGCGTGCGCGATCTCTGGGGGCCCTACGGCAGCGGAGACATGCTGGACCGTACGTTCCATCTCGCCTATCGGAGTGGCTTCCGCACGGACGAGCGGATCGCGAGCGCGTTCGACGTGGCGGTGAGCGGCGGAGCCATCGCGCTCGGCCGAGAGCCCGCCCGCATCGAGGTAGGTGCACCCGCGGACCTCTTCCTCGTCGACGCCGCGACGATCGGTGAAGCCGTCGCCGCAAGGCCAACTCGGCGACTCGTCCTCAAGCGGGGCGTCGTCGTCGCTCGAGACGGTCGTGTTGTAGCCGACGAGGCTTTCGCAGACGCGCTCTGAGCAGGCGTCAAGAACACGAACCAATTCGTCGACCTCTCCGCCCCGCTTCCCCTCCACCCGGTCCCGCACCCGCGGACCCATAGCCGAAAGGCAATCTGACAATGTCGTTCCGTTCCCGTACCCCATTGTGCCGACTCTTCGCCATCGCCGCCGTCGGCAGCCTCGCCGTGCTCGGCTTCACCGGATGCGGTGTCTCCGATCCGGCCGCCTCGACGGCATCCGCGTCGGCTGATGGCAAGGTCAATCCGAGTGCACCGCTGTTCAACCTGCTCCCGCAGGCCTACAAGGACAAGGGGCAGCTGGTCATCGGCACCCAGCCCGATTTCGAGCCGGCCAATTTCACCCCGGTGGGCGAGACCAACATCAAGGGCTACAACGTCGATCTGATGGAGGCGATGGCGAAGAAGCTTGGTATCCCGGTGACCTGGCAGAAGGTTCCCTTCGATCAGCTGCTCATCGGCATGCAGAGCAAGAAGTTCGATGCTGCGATAGCAGGCATGACCGACCGCAAGCAGCGGCAGGAGCAGGTCGACTTCATCGACTACCAGTGGGCCGGAACCGTCTTCATGGTCGCGAAGGGCAACCCCAAGGGGATCACCAGCGCGGTCAATGGCGGGTGCGGCATCAAGATCGGCGACGTCAAGGGCAGCGACGCCAATCGTCTCGTCGATCAGATGGCCGCGGCGTGTGTCAAGGAGGGCAAGCCCCCGACAGAGCTCGTCTCGTTCCCGAGCAGCAGTGACAAGAACCTTGCGCTTACCTCGGGCCGTGTCGACGCCATGTTCTGGCCGGATCTGGCCGTTTCGGTCATCGAGCGCGAGACGGGGGACAAGCTTGATTCCCTCCCGGTCGACTTCGAAGAGAAGGTCTACCTCGGCATGACGTTCAACAAGCAGGAGACAGGCCTGCGCGACGCGTTCCTGAAGGCGCTGAAGGCCATTCACGAGGACGGCACCTACGCGGCGATCCTCAAGAAGTGGAAGGTCGGGGTCATCGACCTGCCGACGCCCGGCATCAATCTGGCGGTGAAGTGAGCATGATGACCGAAGTCCATTCCGCCGGGCAAAGCCAGCCGGCTGCTCTCGGGGTCGGCTCGCACTATGTGCGTCGGGCCGGCGACGAGCCCGCGATGCAGGAAGCGCCTCTGAGGGCCCGGCACCGCCTCGGGTACGGCCAGATACTCGCGCTGATCGCGGCCCTGGTCGCGTTCGGGATCTTTGTCCGCTCTCAGGCAGGGAACCCGAACATGGACTGGAACGTAACCGGGGAATACTTGTTCCATCCGCTGATCCTCAACGGGGTGGCCGTTACCATTCAGCTCGCTGTTCTGGCGATGTTGATCTCGATTGTGCTCGCCTTCGGCGTCGCCGTGGCGATCCAGAGCACCAACAAAGTCGCCAGCGCACTCGGACGCGCGTACGTCTGGTTCTTCCGCGGTGTTCCGATGCTGGTGCAGGTGCTGCTCTGGTACAACCTCGCGGTGCTGTTCCCCACGATCCTCGGGCGCGACACGAACACCCTCATCTCGGGATTCACCGCAGGCCTGTTCGCGCTCTCCCTCGCCGAGTCGGGGTACATGGCCGAGATCATCCGCGGCGGCATCCTCTCGGTCCCGGCGGGCCAGACCGACGCGGGGGTGAGCCTCGGCCTCACTCGCGGCCAGGCCCTTCGACGCATCGTCCTGCCGCAGAGCATCCGGGTGATTATCCCGCCGACGGGCAACCAGTTCATCGGGATGCTCAAGGCGACCTCGCTCGTCTCGGTGATCGGCGGCAGCGATCTGCTCACCCGGGCCCAACTGATCTACGGCCAGAACTTCAAGATCCTGCCGCTGCTCGTGGTGGCGGTGCTCTGGTATCTGGTCCTGGTCACCATCGCGAGCATCGGCCAGTACTTCCTCGAGAAGCGGTTCAACAACTCGCAACCCGGGTCCCGGCAGGCGCGCAAGGGCGCCGGAACGCCCGGAACCACTACGACGGCGATCCGTTCGATGACGGGAGGTGCGCTGTGGAAGCGACAGCGCCGGTGATCACGAAGGCCGACACGATGCTCCGCATCGACGGCGTGCACAAATGGCTGGGCGACAATCACGTCTTGAAGGGCGTCGACATCGAGGTCCGCACGGGCGAGATCGTGTGCATCCTCGGGCCGTCGGGCTCGGGCAAGAGCACGTTGCTCCGCTGCATCAACCACCTCGATCCCGTCGACGGCGGCACCATCGAGATCGCGGGCGAGCGAGTCGGATACGAGACGCGCTCAGGGCACCTCTACGAGCAGCGAGAGCGGCAGGTCGCCAAGGCGCGCCAGCAGATCGGCATGGTGTTCCAGCACTTCAATCTTTTCGGCCACATGACCGCGCTCGAGAACGTCACGTACGGGCCGGCGAAGATCCTCGGCCGGCCGCGGAAGCAGGTGCTCGCCACGGCGCGCGAGCTCCTGGCGAAGGTCGGCATGGCCGATCGGGCCGAGGCCTATCCCAGCCAGCTGTCCGGCGGACAGCAGCAGCGCGTGGCGATCGCGCGGGCGCTGGCCATGGAGCCTCGCCTCATGATGTTCGACGAGCCGACGAGTGCGCTCGACCCCGAGCTCGTGGGCGAAGTGCTCGCCACCATGCGGCAGGTCGCCGAGGAGGGGATGACGATGGTCGTCGTCACCCACGAGATCGGCTTCGCCCGCGAGGTCGCGGACCGGGTCGTGTTCATGGATCAGGGACGGGTGCTGGAGGACGGCCCGGCCCGCGAGGTCCTCGACGACCCGCGCCACGAGCGCACGGCCACTTTCCTGCGAAGGGTGCGGTAGCCGGGCGCGGGCCTCCGCGCCCCTGAGAAGCACCCGGATGCAGCACTGCCAGGCGGCCGACGCGTCCGCCGCCTGGCAGTGCGCCGATCAAACGAAACGAGACGCAAGGGAGGAACATCCGATGACAGACCAGACGTTCGCGCTCAGGAACGTGCGCCCGTGGGGCGACGCCGCCGCTGACGTGTTCATCGACGGGGGCCGGATCGTCGAGGTGCGGCCGGCCGACGGGTCGGTGGCGGTCGGCGACGTCGACGGCGGGGGGAGGTTGGCGCTCCCGGGCTTCATCAACACGCATGCGCATGTCGACAAGAGCTGGTGGGGGCGCCCGTGGGTCTCCTACACCTACTCCGAGCATCCAACCGTCGAGGGCTGGATCGCCAACGAGCGCGCCGAGCGCGGCGCGCATGACATCCCGAACGCGAATTCGGCGGCGGCCGTGCTGCGCGAGTTCATCCGGCACGGGACCACCGCCACGCGCACGCACGTCGACGTCGACCTGGGCGTCGGCCTGCGCGGGCTCGAGTCTGTGGCTGCGGCGTCCGCCGAGCTCGGCGATGCCATCCAGGTGCACACGGTGGCATTTCCGCAGGACGGCGTGCTGCGGCGCCCCGGAGTCCTGCAGCTCCTCGACGAGGCGGCGCAGGCCGGCGCCGACAGCATCGGCGGCCTCGACCCGGGCACGATCGACGGCGATGTCGAAGGGCAGCTGGACGGGCTCTTCGCGATCGCGGTCGACCGTGGGGTGGGGCTCGACTTGCACCTGCACGACTTCGGCTCGCTCGGAGCGTACGAGTACCAGCGGATCATCACGCGCACGATCGATGCTGGCCTGCAGGGGCGAGTGAACATCTCGCACGGATTCGCGCTCGGCAGCCTGCCGCAGGCGCGCCAGGAGGAGATCGTCGAGGGGCTCGCGGGGGCCGGCATATCGTGGACGACGGTGGCGATGGGCGGAACCGCTCCGCTGCCGTGGAAACGGATGCGGGAGCGCGGCGTTCCGCTCGGCCTCGGCACCGACGGCATCCGCGACCTGTGGTCGCCGTTCGGAGACGGTGATCTGCTGCGGGTCGCTCACCAGTTCGCGCGCCTGCACGGCCTCCGTCACGACGAACCCCTGGCCGCGGCGGTCGAGCTCGCCACCAGTGGGGGTGCCACGTTCGTGGGCCGGGCCCAGCACGACCTGGCCCCGGGATCACGCGCCGACGTCGTGCTCGTGGACGCCGAGAACCTGCCCGACGTCCTCGTTCGCGGCCCGCGACGCGAGCTCGTGATCTCCGGCGGCCGGGTGGTCTCACGCGACGGGCAGGTGCTGGTCTGACCCCTGCCGTTCGTCACCGACCCGGCCGCCTCAGTCGATCGGGTCCCGGCACGCGGGTGCTCATGGCCGGGGGCGGCAGAATGACATGCCTCCGGCCGTGAGCACCGAAGCCCTCGCAGATGCGAGTGCCCGGCCCCAACACACCATCGGGTCCGTCTACAGCGATGGAGTACGTGCCTGCGGACGATCGCCTCGTCCGCACCCAACACCGTGGAAGGAGGGGCGATGCCGGCAGAACCACTCGACGAGGTTGGCCCGGCTGCGGGATCACTGGCCAACAGGGTGTACGAGTGGCTCAGGGAACGAATCATCGACGGAAGCCTGCCGGCCGGCGCGCGCATCCGCGAACGCGACATAGCGGAGGTGCTGCGGGTATCCCGAGTCCCGGTTCGCGAGGCGCTCCCGCAGCTCGTCCGTGAAGGCTACGTCGAGAGGGTTCCGCGCCGAGGCGCCGTCGTCGCCCCTATGACCCCGCAAGCCGTCGGCGGACTCTTCGACGTGCGGTCAACTTTGGAGGTGCTCGCGGCCCGCATCGCCGCGCAGGCATGCGCTGCGGGGGCCTCGGCTGCGGTCCTCGAGGGGCTCCTCGGCCGCGCCCATGCAGCGACGGAGGCGGGCGACGAGAATCAGATTGCCGAGCTCAATTCTCGCCTCCACGAGGGGATCGTCGAGCTGGCCGGCAACCGGCTGCTCCAGAAGATCATGGCTCCCATGAACGGCCACGTCCGTCGGTTGTTCCACATCGCCCAAGACCGAGATCGGCACGAGATCTACCACGAGCACATGGGCATAGTCCGAGCCATCAGCCGAGGCCAGGCAGATCTGGCTGCGGCGTTGTCATTTGCCCACGTCGAGGAGAGCCGCATCGAGTCCCTCCAGCGTTGAAGGCCACATGGCCTCCTAGCCCGACGTCGAGTACACGGTGCTCGATGTCTTGAGCCGCCAGGACGGCGGGCACCTGCGCAGGCGGCCGCGCGGGCGACGCCCCAGGCCCCAGCCGGCTACCCCCGCACGGTCCGCCGCACGTCCGCCTTGGTGCTCGGGCCGTCGGTCCGTTCGGCAATCCACGGCCCCGTGCCTTCGGACTGATCGAGCACGCCGGCCTCGAGCCACGCGAAGTCGCCCGCGAGGACGCGCTTCGTGAGCCCGTGGTCGCCGGGATCCGTGTTGACCCAGAGCGCGTCGAAAAGGGCCTCGACGCGTAGCCGCGACTGTTCGCAGAACGCATCGGCGAGGTCGCGCGCGTTCGAGCCGCCTGGCGCGCCGGACGCGCGGAGGTGCTCGGCCCAGCTGCACGAGGCGGCCATCGCGAAGAGCTCGGCGCCGATGTCCACGACGCGCCCGAGGAACGCCTGCCGGTGCTCGAGCCCCGCTTGCCAACGGCCCATGCCGGCGAACGTGTGGCGCGCGAGGCGCCGCGAGGTCCGCTCGACGTACCGCAGATGCCTCGCGAGCGGCCCGAACTCCCGGAACGCCCGGGGGTCCATGCCCGGCCCGGCGAACAGCCCGGGGAGCCAGCGCGCGTAGAAGCCGGAGGCCTCCTTGGCGGCGCGGGCCTTCTCAGCGAGTGTCGCGTCGGCGCGCGCGAGGCTGCCCGCGGCGGCGAGGTGCGCGTCGACGGCCTCGCGCGCGATGAGCAGCTGCATGATCTCGGTCGATCCCTCGAAGATCCGATTGATGCGCAGATCCCGCACGAGCTGCTCGGCGGGGACCGCCCGCTCGCCGCGCGCGCGGAGGGATTCCGCCGTCTCGTAGCCGCGTCCGCCCCGGATCTGAAGGAGCTCGTCCGCGACCTGGGACGCCATCTCGCTCGACCACAGCTTCGCGAGCGCCGCCTCGATGCGCACGTCCTTCATCCCGGCGTCCGCGAGTGCCGCCGAGAGTTCGAAGACCGACTCGAGCGCGAATGCCGTCGACGCGATGAACGCGATCTTCTTCCCGACGGCCTCGTGCTGCCCGATCGGCCGGCCCCACTGGACCCGCGCCCGAGACCATTCCCGCGCGATCTTGAGCGACCACTTCGCGGCGCCCGCGCACAGGGCCGGGATCGAGAGGCGGCCTGTGTTGAGGGTCGTGAGCGCGATTTTGAGCCCCTGACCCTCACGGCCGACCCGGTTCGCGGCCGGCACCCGCACGCCGTCGAATCGGGTCACGCCGTTCTCGAGTCCCTTGAGTCCCATGAAGGAGTTGCGGTTTTCGACCGTGATGCCCGGGGAGGCCATCTCGACGACGAAGGCGGTGATTCCACCCGTGCCCGCGGGCACGTCGCCCGCGGAGTCGTGGGGGAGGACCTTCGCCATGATGACGACGAGCTCCGCGATGACCCCGTTGGTCGTCCACAGCTTCGAGCCGTCGAGCACGTAGCTCTGCCCGTCCTCGGCGAGCTGCGCCGTCGTCGTGAGCCGCGCGGGATCGGAGCCGACGTCGGGCTCCGTGAGAAGGAACGCCGTCACGGCGCCCGCGGCACAGCGCGGCAGGAATTCGCGCTTCTGGGCGTCGGTGCCGAACAACTTGACGGGCTCCGGCACGCCGATCGACTGATGTGCCGAGAGCAGCGCCCCGAGGCTCGGGTGCACGGAGCCGAGCAGCATGAGGGCACGCCCGTAGTACGCGAGCGAGAGTCCCAGGCCGCCATACTCCTTCGGGATCTTCATGCCGAACACCCCCAGTTCGGCGAGTGAGCGGAGGTAGTCGTCGGGGACGCGGTCCTCGGTTTCAATCCGCGCGCCGTCGAGCGTGCGCGCGAGTGCCGTGAGGCGGCGCAGGAACTCCTCGCCGTCGTCGACGGCTTGGGGAGCCGGGGCGGGCGGCGGATAGATGAGGCCCCATTGGAAGTCGCCGAGGTAGAGGGATTTCGCGAAGCTTGGTCGGGTCCATTCCGTTTCGCGGCCGGCTTCGGCGACGGCGCGGGATTCGTCCCAGTCGGGGTCGCGGGTCGTCGACGCGGTTCCGGATGTCGTCTCCGTGGTCATGGCAGCCCCCTTGATCCCGGGGCCGCCGCGGGCCGGTGACCCTTTCAGCTGTCATCCCATGCTACGCCCGAGTATTACTCGCGGGTAGGGGCATCCGGGAGGGCGGAAGTCCGGCCCGCGGCATCGCGCGCGAGCCGCGCGATGACGTCCGCGCAGGCCTCGGGCCGCTCCCAATGCACCATGTGTCCCGCGCCGTCGACGGAGTGGAGCCGCCACGCGGCCTGCTCGCGCACGAAGGCGGCGATCGCCCGGGGGTCCCGCGTGCGGTCACGCGCTCCGAGGACGACGGCGGCCTGCGCCGCGATCCGGCCCGGCACCTCGGGCGCGACGCCGTCGAGCGCCGCGAGGAGGGATCCGTGCAGGACGGCGGGCGGGAGGGCGAAGGCGGCCTCGACGTCGGCGCGGAATGCCGGATCCGCCGGCGGCTCTCCGTACCAGCCTGCGATGCACGCCGCGACCGCCTCGCGCGTGGGAGGCACGGGCGGAACGAGCCCGAGCCCGCCGAAGAGCCCGGTGAGACGCCGTCGCGTCGCCTCGGCGGGCGGCACCGGCACCATGCCCACGAGCACGAGGCCGGCGACGAGTTCCGGGCGGGTCGCCGCGAGCTGTGCGGCAACGGTGCCGCCGAGCGAATGGCCGACGACGACGGCGGGGCGCGGCGGGGCCGTGGACCCAGGCGGGGGTTCCAGAAGGCGGGCCACCGCGTTGGCGGCCCGCGCCGTCGTCCACTGTGCGGCGGCACCCGACCAGTCGCCGTCGTACCCGGGCAGCGTCACGGCCCGCGCCCGGACACCCCGCCGCGCGAGCTCTGCGAGCAGGGGGTTCCAGTACGACGCCGGGCACGCCCAGCCGTGGATCAGGACGATCTCGGGAAGGCTCGCGTCGGCCATGGGCCCAGCCTAAAGCTGGACCGCTCCCGAGTTGACGCGTAGGAAATATCCTACGTATTATCGAGGCATGCCGCGCCAGAGCAAGGAGACGCCCACGGACCACGTGTTCGCGGCGCTCGCGCATCCGGTCCGCCGGGATCTGCTCGCCGCGCTGCTCGACGGCCCCGAGACGGCGCAGTCCCTCGCCGACCGTTACGAGATGGCGCGCCCGAGCGTCGCCGAGCATCTCAAGGTGCTGCGCGGCGTCGGCCTCGTGTCCGAGCGTCCAGCGGGCCGGAACCGGTACTACTCGCTGACCCCGGAGCCGCTCGCCCTACTGCGCGCATGGCTCGAACCCTACGAACAGTTCTGGCGCGGCCGGATGTCCCGGCTCGCCTCGTTGCTAGAGAAGGAACCCCTTTCGTGACTCAGACCGAAGACCTCACCGCGATCCGCGTCGTCGACTTCCTCCCGCACGAGCCCGCCGTCGTCTGGCGTGCCCTCACGACCCCCGAGCTCCTCGCCCAGTGGCTCATGCCGAACGACTTCGCGCCGGTCGTGGGCCACCGCTTCACGTTCCGCACCGATCCGATCCCCGCGACGCGCTTTTCCGGCGTCATCGCGTGCGAGGTCCTCGAGCTGCGCGAGCCCGAGCTGCTCGTGATCTCGTGGGAGGATGAGTCGCCGGAGAATGACATGAAGACGACCGTCGCCTTCCGTCTCGAGGCGCACGACGGCGGAACTCGGCTGAGCCTGGTGCAGGAGGGCTTCCGTCTGGATCACCCGGGCGACCAGATGGCGCGCAAGATCATGGGCGGCGGGTGGGGCGGGCACATGTTCCGCCGTCTCGCGGAAGTGGCCGGCGCGGCGGCCTGATTTGCGGGCCTCCCGCGTGGGGCCTACTATTTAACGCTGTCGTATGCAGTGGATTCCACTCTCGGCACTGAAGACACCGTCCAACACGCGGCGAGGGACTTCGGCTGGCTCTCACCCCGCCTGGTTAACCTCCGGAAAGCTGCAGAACTACGGTGCATCAAGGTGGCGGGACGCTGTCTGCGGACCGCCATTTACTGCAACTGTTGACTACAACTTTGGAGGAGCGAACTGTGGCAGCACATTGCCAGGTGACCGGGGCCAAGCCCGCATTCGGTCACTCGATCTCGTACTCGCACCGCCGCACCAAGCGTCGGTTCGACCCGAACATCCAGAAGAAGCGCTACTGGGTGCCGTCCCTTCGCCGCAACGTGACCCTCACGGTCTCGGCCCGCGGCATCAAGACCATCGACGTGCGCGGCATTGACTCCGTCGTCGCCGAGCTTCTTGCGAAGGGTGTGAAGCTCTGATGGCCAAGAAGGACAAGGACGCACGTCCCATCATCAAGCTCAAGTCCACCGCGGGCACCGGGTACACGTACGTGACCCGCAAGAACCGCCGGAACGACCCCGATCGCCTCGTCATGAGGAAGTACGATCCGGTCGTCCGCAAGCACGTCGAGTTCCGAGAGGAGCGCTAAACCATGGCCAAGAAGTCCAAGATTGCCCGCAACGAGCAGCGCAAGGTCATCGTCGAGCGCTACGCTGCGAAGCGCGCCGAGCTCAAGAAGACGCTCGTCGACGAGAACGCGACGGATGAGGCCCGCGAGGCCGCCCGCCTCGGCCTCCAGAAGCTTCCCCGCGACGCTTCGCCGGTGCGCCTCCGCAACCGCGACCAGATCGACGGCCGCCCCCGCGGCACGTTCCAGAAGTTCGGCATCTCGCGCGTCCGCTTCCGCGAGATGGCTCACCGCGGTGAGCTCCCGGGCGTCACGAAGTCGTCCTGGTAAGCCACAGCGTCCTCACGCGCTGAGCACGCCACCGTCCGCAGGGGCGGCACCCATCACGGGTGCCGCCCCTGCGGCGTCTGTGCGTCCCTCGCGGCTTCCTGCGGCCGGGGGGCTTCCGCTGCGCCTTGCGTTGGCCCGAGCATGGACGCATGGAGAGCATCTACCCGTCTGTCTACCGGCTTCAGCACAGCGCCGGATCCAACGGCTATGTCGTGCTCGACGGCGGACGGGTCGCCGTCATCGATCCAGGCCTTCCGTTCGGGGCCGACGCCGTGCTGCGGGAACTCCGCAGCGCCGCGCTTCTCGACAAGGTCACCGACGTCCTCGTGACGCATTCCGATGTCGACCACATTGGGGCGGCACCCGCTCTCCAGGCGGCGACCGGGGCCCGGGTGTGGCTGGGCCGTGACGACGCAGGCCTCCTCGACGGGACCCGACGCGCGGCCACCGGGTTCCGACGCCTCCTCGCCTTCTGGCCCGTGAGCCCGTTTGAGCACGGGCTCACGCTCCTCGACGGTGGCGAAGAGCCATTTCCGGGGATCAAGGCATTGGCCACTCCCGGGCATACGCCGGGGCACATGGCTTTCGTGTTCCGGGAGGTCGTGTTCGCGGGCGACGCCGTGCTCGGCACCCCGCGCGGATTCCGGCAGCTCCCGGGATTCCTCACGAGCGATCGCGATCAGGCACTCGCCTCCGAACGGCTCATCGAGGGGCTCGGGGCGCGGTGGTTCTGCCCCGGACACGGGCGCCTGCGGGAACTGACCTCGGGGGTGCCGCGCGGCTAGCCCGCCACCGAGTTGCGGGCGTACGAACGGCCGTGTACTGTTGATCAGGTTGCCGCCGAGAGCGAGCAACAAAACCCCTTAGAAATCCGAACGGCATATTCGCCGCGCTGGGCCATGTGCCCGGCCGGGAGAGCTGATTTTCGGATGGCGGATATCGCAAGAATGTCCCAATCGGCGGAAATGCTGATTTGCGGCGGGATGGCGATTCCGGTAAGGTTGAACTTCGTTCCAGCGAGGAGATAACCGGCCGATCGGTCCGGAGATGTACTCGGGGGGCTTGTTGTTTGAGAACTCAATAGTGTGCCATGTTCGATCGATGCCATTTTTTTTGATGGCCGATTGTTGCTGTCCTGATGCACCCCCGTGTGTTGGGATGGTTTTTTTCGGCTGGGATCGGATTGCCGGGCCCCGTTTTTCCGCGGTGGCCCTGGTTTTCTTCTGTTTCACATT
>NZ_JAVFJJ010000025.1 GCF_030908245.1 Sinomonas sp. ASV322 | reverse complement strand
GCGCCGCCGTCGGACCATTCCCGGGTGTGGTCAGCTTCCGTCGCGGCCGCCGGCTTGTCGCAGCCGGGGAACCGGCAGGTCCGGTCGCGGGCCCCGAGGAAGCGGCGCATCGCGGGGGTGGGCGTGTAGCGCCGCCTGCCGAGGGCGAGCGGCGTGCCGGTGCCCGGCTCGACGTAGAGCCGGGACCACGTCGCGGCCTCGGCGGCGAGGAGCCTGACCGCGTCGGCGTCGATCGGCCCGTAGCCGACAATCTCCCCCGGGGCGTCCTCCCCCGGTGCGTCCTCCCCCGGTGTGTCCTCCCCCGGCGCGTCCTCCCCCGGTGGGGCGGCCCCACGTGCGAGGGTGCGGGCCGGGACGGTGACGATCAGCTCGGTGCGCACCCCTCCGAGCGGGGAATGGCCGTGGCCGGTGAGGAGGTCCGCGAGGGCGTCGGCCCGCAGCTGGTTGACTGTGCGCTCCTCCTCGGGGCTCTGCAGGGACCGGGCGATGGCCTGCAGCCGGGTGTCGATCGCGGCCCCGACCTCGAGCGGCAGGTAGGCGCTCAGCCAGCACATCCCGTCCTGGTCCGGCTCGAGCTCGACCCGCCGGTGGGCGCCCGCCCGCTCCTTCCGGACCTCCAGCGGCTCCTCGGCGTGCTTCTCGGCCAGGCGGCGCAAGCGGCGCCTGAGTGCCCCCTGGGTGGGAATGGCCTCCGGGTCGGGCGGGCTGGCGATGGCCACCGCCTCGGAGGCGAACAATTCGAGCCGTTCCACGGGGACGGGCACGGCGGCGTCCAGGATCGCGGCGGCACGCCGGCGGGGCAGGGCACCGGACAACATGCCCTCGAGCACCGGCGCCCAGGGGCGGTTCGTGATGGTGAGGGCCTCGGCGACGGCGGCGGAGGCCGTGCGCTGGGAGATCCGCAGGGCCGCGGCCAGCTCCGACGCGGCCACGGCGGGGGCGTCCAGCCGGTGGGCAGGGTTCTCCGAGGACCCTCCCACGGCGGCGGCGAGCGCTGCGAGGGTGATCGCCTTGCGCGCCTCGAGCCGCGCCTGCGCCGCATCGATGCGCTCCAGCTCCGCGACGAGCTCCTCGGCCCGTTCGGCCCGCGCCCGAGCCATGAGCGCCCTCGCCGGAAGCGCCGCCTCCCACAGGGCCTCGATCTCGCAGGCCTCGGCGCCCAGCCCGTCGAAGGCCTCGAAGACCGACGGGTCCACGGCTGGGGGCACCACGACCCGCGCCAGGGCGTCCCCATGGAAGTCCCACCCCGCCGAGCCCAGCGAGTCCCCGCCCCCCGGGCACAGCGGATCCCGGCCGAAAGGAAGCCAGCCCGTGATGTCCCAGCCCCCGGTGTCCCCGTGGGCTGGGTTCAGGACCTCCTCAACGACCATGGAATCAGTCTCCCCGAGGGGTCCGACAATCTAACGAGGCTTCGCCTGTCACCGCCTCCGGTCCAGGATCCCCGCGAGGATGTCGAGGGCGCGCGCGAGCTCGAGGTCCGTCGGCGCGCCGTAGCCGATCACGAGCCCGTTGGCCGCCCCCGAGCCAACGGACGCGGAGCCAATCGCCGCCGGGTCAACGAAGGCTCCCCCCACGGACGCCGGGTCAACGAAGGCTCCCCGCGCGGACGCCGAGCCAATGTAGGCTCCCCGCGCGGACGCCGAGCCAACGTAGGCGGCCCCCGCGGACGCCGAGCCAACGTAGGCGGCCCCCGCGGACGCCGAGCCAACAGACGCCGAGCCAATGACCCCCAAGCCAACCGACGCCAGCCCAGCAGGAGCCCACCCAGCGTGGTACGCGGCCAGGAGCGCCACCTGGACGCCCGCCTGAAGCGCCTCCTCGGCGACGCCGGCCGCGCTGACGCCGTCGGCGAGCCGAAGGACGGCGTGAAGGCCGCCGTCGACCGCGGAGAGCTCGACGTCGTCGCGCCGCCCGAGCCGTTCGAGCAGGAGCCCGCGCCGGTGCGCGTACTCGCGGCGAGCACGCATCACGTGGCGCGCGAGCCCTCCCCCCTCGAGGAAAAGCGCGAGGGCGGCCTGCATGGTTCCGGAGACGGGGGTGTCGAGCGCCCGGCGCGTCTCCTTGAGCCACTCACCCGGCTCGCCGCGCACCACGAGGTAGCCGCAGCGCAGCCACGGGCTGAGGACTTTCGAGAAGGTGCCGATGAGCACGACATCCGCCACGGAGGGCAGCGATGCGACGGCGGGGAGCGGCATGCGCGTGTGGCGGAACTCGCTGTCGTAATCGTCCTCGAGGACGAGGACGCCGTGCTCGGCCGCCCACGCGAGCAGGCCGAGCCGCTCGCTCACCGGCATGCGGCCGCCGAGAGGGTATTGGTGGCTCGGCGTGACGAGGATGGCGTCTGGCGGCGCCGGAAGGGCACGCAGGCCCGAAACGGTCGCGCCGTCGGGCCCGACGGGGATCGTCTCGACGGCGGCGCCCGACGCGGCGAGGACCCGGCGTCCCGTCGGGTAGCCGGGGTCCTCGACGAGGACCCGTGGCGCGGGAGAGCGGCGGCGCAGCGCGGCGACGACGAGCTGGAGCGCGTCGCTCGTTCCGGCCGTCACGATGACATCGTCGGGGTCGGCGGCGACGCCCCTCGACGTCGCGAGGTGCTTCGCGATGGCGGCACGGAACGCCGGCGTGCCGAGCGGGGGCGGGAGGCTCGACCAGTCCGATTCCGCGACGGCCATGCGCCAGGCCGCGCGCCACTCGGGATTCCGGAAGGCGGCCGCTGACGGGCGGCCGGGGCTCAGGTCGATCACGGGCGCCTGCTGCTCGGCGGGCCTCGGCCCAGGCGAGGGTTCCCGGGCCCCGCCCAGGTCGGGCCGGACCGCGACGCGGGTCCCGCCAGCACCCTGAGCGTCGAGGTAGCCCTCGCCCGCGAGCTGCTCGAACGCGCGCACGACGACGCCCCGCGAGACCCCGAGCTGGTCCGCGAGCCGGCGCGACGACGGGAGCGTGTCCTCGGCCCGCAGTGTCCCGTCGAGGATCGAGCCCCGGAGCCGCGCCGCGAGCTGGGCCGCGAGGGGCACGCGGCTCGCAGGATCGAGCACGATCGGCAGTTCAGCCTCGGCCATCTTGGTCCTCTCAGAGTGGCGATTCTTGGACCTATGCTAGATCCAATCCCGTTGACAGCATGGATCCTCGGAGGCCGCGATCGCGGCCCGATGAAACGAGGAAGCATGTTCGACGGCCTGTGCGCCTTCCCCCTGACCCCCCTCGCGGACGACACGGTCGACGACGACGCCCTCGCCGCCCTCGTCTCGCGGCTCGCCGCGGCGGGCGTCGGGTCACTGGGCGTCCTCGGCTCGACGGGCGTGTATCCGTACCTGAGCCGAGACGAACGACGCGCGGCCCTCACCGCCGCGGTCGACGCGGCCGGCGGCGTCCCCGTCGTCGCCGGCGTGGGCGCCCTCCGCACGAGCGACGTCCTCCTCTACGCCGACGACGCTCAGGCGGCCGGCGCCTCGGCCCTCCTCGTCGCGCCCGTCTCGTATCACCAGCTCCGCGACGACGAGGTGTTCGGCCTCTACGCCGACCTCTCCGCGGCCGCCTCCGTGCCGATTGTCATCTACGACAACCCCGGAACGACGGGCTTCGCCTTCACCGAGCGGCTCTACGCGCGCCTTGCCGAGCTCCCGCACGTCGCCGCCGTCAAGAACCCGCCGACCCCGGCGGGCACGGCGGCCGCCCGCGCCGCCGAGCTCCGGGCCGTCCTGCCCAACGGATTCTCGATCGGCATCAGCGGCGACTGGGCCGCGGCTGAGGCCCTCGCAGACGGCTTCGACGCGTGGTACTCGGTCCTCGCCGGCGTCTTCCCGCTCGCGGCGATGGCGATCGTGGACGCCGCGAAAGCGGGCGACCGCGACGCCGCCCTTGCGCTGTCCGCCCGCCTCGACCCGCTCTGGAACCTGTTCAGGACGCACGGAAGCCTCCGGGTCGTCGCCGCGATCGCGGAACTCCTCGGCCTCGCCGAACGCCCCTGGCTCCCGCGCCCGCTCCTCGGCCTCGACGCGGGCGCCCGCGCAGACGTCGAAGCTGCGCTGCTCGCGACCGGCCTCCAGCCGTGACGGCGCGCCTTGAGACGGCACCCGATGAGACCGCCCTCGCCGAGACGCCACCCGCAAAGGCCCACAGCAGAAGCCGAGTCGGAGCCCACGCGCGGGGCCGGGACCGGCGGGCTCGCGCGATACGTCGCCGCCGCGACACTCGCCAGGACGGCCGACGGCGGGGCGGTCGTCGCCGTCGTCCTCCTCGCCGCCTCAAGCGGCTCGCCCGGATGGCTCGCGGGGCTCCTCGGCGCGTCCATCACGGCGCCGCACCTGCTCGGACCGTTCGTCGCGCGGAGGCTCGACACGGCCCGCGACGGCCGGTCCGTCATCGCCGCGGCGTGCCTGGTCCACGGGGCCACGCTCGCGGCGGCCGTGCTGCTCTACCCCGTCGTGTGGCCCGGCGTGACGGCGGTCCCGCTCGTCGCGTCCGGCGTCGTCGGCCCGCTCCTGACAGGCGGAATCAGCAGCCGGCTCCCGGCCATCGCGGGGCCGGACCGCGTGAGCCAGCGGCGCGCACAGGGCTGGGACGTCGCGACCTACGGGATCGGGGGCACGATCGGGCCCACCGTGGTCGCGGTCTCCGCTGCCTGGGCCAACGCCGCCGTCGCCGGCCTTATCCTCGCGGCCGGGACCGCCGTCGCCGCCGCCCTCGTGCGCCTCCTGCCATACGGGGCGCCCGCGGCGGAAGCGGCCGACGTCCCGCGCCCCGGCACGACCCTCGGGCTCATGCTCCGCTCGGGCCCGCTGCGCCGGACGCTCTACCTGACCGTCGTCGTCGCCCTCTCCGTCGCGGCGCTGCCCGTGACAGCGGTCGCATCCACGGGCCTGCTCCACGTCGTGCCGGCCGCCGCGGCCGCGCTCACGGCCGCGTACGGTCTGGGAAGCCTCGCGGGCTCGGCCGCCGTCATGATCTGGCCTCTCCGCGGCCAGGCGGACGAGCTCACGACCCGCCTCGCCCTGTGCGTCGCGGCAGCCCTCGCCGCCGCGGCCCTCGCGCCAGGCTTCGCCTTCGCCGTGGCCGCCTACGCCGCCGCGGGAATCCTCAATTCGTGCTTCTTCGCATCGACCCTCGCGGCGCGCAGCGAATACTCGCCCGCGGAGGCAAGGGCTCAGGTCTTCGTGTGGGTTGGCGCCCTCAAGATCACCGCGGGATCGGCTGGAACCGCCCTCGCGGGCACGATCACGGCGACTGCGCCGCACGCGGCCCTCACGCTCGCGGTCGTGCTCACGGCGGCCAGTGCCGTTGCCTCGCTCATCGATCGCCGCCTCAGGCGGGGGGCGCGGGCCCGCATTTGGCGGCGCGCTCCGGCCCGCCGCGCTCCGGCCCGCTTCTTCCGGCGCGAACACCATGTCTCGCCGCGACGCGCCGCGGTGCGAGTGATTGGGAAGTTACAACCGGGCCGGAGCGCGGCGGGACACCGCTAAGGTCACCCCTCGACGTCGAGGTACAGGGCGCCCTCACGCCGCCCGAGCGGCACGGAACTCACCGCAGCGAGGTGCCGCGCGGCGTCGTCCTTCGCCTCGGCGAGACGGGCGGCGAGCGTCCCCTGCCGCTCCTGCACCGCGAGCGCGCGCCCGACGAGCCGCTCTGGGATCGGCCCCACGGACGACGGCGGCGCCCACCCCGCGGCGGCCGACTCTCCCGCGGCGGCTGGCCGTCCGGCGGCGGGCCATCCCGCGCCCGGCCCTCCCGCGGCGGCCGACTCTCCCGCGCCCGGCCTTCCCGCGCCCGGCCCTCCCGCGGCGGCAAGGTGCCGGTCCACCGCGTCGAGATCGGCCTCGAGCCGCCCGAGCACGTTCTCCCACGGCTCAGCCAACGGCAACGCCTCCGAGGCCTGCAACGGGCTCCGCGGGCAGCGACGCCGCGGCCGCGTGCCATGCCTGCCGAAGCGGCTCGAGCAGCGCCGCCGCCTCGCGGGTCCGCGCGACGTCCCGGTGGATGTTGGCGTGAACGAGGGCCGTCCGCACATAGTCGTAGATGCCGCGCAGCCGATCCGCGCCGTCCCACGCGCCCGGCCTGAGCGTCGCGGTGAGCTCGGCGACGATGTCCTGCGCGTGGAGGAGGTTGTCGCTCGCAGTGAGCCACTCGCCCGACTCCTGCGCGGCCTCGGCGCGCCGGAGGTCGAGGAGGAGCCGGTCGTAGAGCATCGTCAGGAGCCGGATTGGGCTGGCCGAGAGGATCGCGTCGCGGCTGTACTGCTGGCGAGCGCGGGTTGCCGGGAGGGTCACGGTTGCATCCTCACTTCGAACTCGAGGTTGATGGCGACGGCGCCCCGGGGAGCCCGGCGATCTGGCTCGTGAGCCATGACTGCTGCGACTTGAGCGCGCCGAGGGACGTGTCCATCGCGGTGTAGAGGGCCGTCAGGGCGGCCTTGCGCTCCGCGAGGCGCGCGTCCCAGTCGCTGATCTGGCTGGCGAGGTCGGCCACCTCGGACTGCCTGCCCGAGACAAGCGCGGTGATCGATCCGGAGACAGGGTCGGAGGCGTTCTTCGCCGCGGTCGCGACGCGGCCCGCAATCTCCTGCAGCGTCGATTCGGTTCCCGCGGGGTCCGCGGCGAGTGCGGCGCTGAACTTCGAGGAGTCGAACGTGAAGCTGCCGTCCTGCTGGATGCTGATTCCGAGGTCCGACGGCGAGTGCCCATTGCTCGTCGGCAGGTAGAGGGCGTTCGTGATCGAGTCGGCAAGGCCGTTGATGGTGGAATCCCCCGTGAAGACGCCGCCCGAGGCGCTCGATCCGCCCGTGGGGCTGATCGAGGTCGTGACCTTCGTGTTGCTCGAGATGTTGCTCAGCAGGTCGTTCACGGCGGAGACGAGATCGCTCGCCTGCTTGGTGATTCCGGCGCTGTCCGCGGCGACCGTGACGGTGACGCTGCCGCCCACCGCGCCGGTTGCCGCCGTGACGTTGACCCCCGACACGATGTTCGTGAACGCGTTCGTCGAGGACGTGATGGTCTGCGCCGCCGCGGTCCCCGCGTAGAGGGTCGCCGACGCGTCCTGGGCCGCGGTGACGACGGCGGCGCCCGGCTTGGTCATGAGGTCCGTCGCGGTGCCCCCGGTCACCTGGGCCGCCGTGCCCTGGTAGACCTTGAACGCCCCCGCGGCCCCGGACTTGGTCGCCGTCAGCTGGAGCCGATAGAGCGGGTTCCCGCTCGCATCCGTCCCTGCCGCGACTTTCAAGGCCTTGGCCGGACCACCGGCCGCGTTGATCGCGCTCACGACGTCGTCGAGCGACGTGCTCGCGGGCGTCACCTGGGTCTGCTTGCCCGTGGAGTCCACGAGGGTCAGAGCCGCCGGCGCCCCCGTCGAGTCGGTGGGCCACGCGCTCATCGAGGCGGTCACGTCGACCTGGGTCTGGGCGAGCTGGTTGAACGTGAGGCTGAACGTGCCCGCGGTGGCCGTCGAACCCGCCGTTGCGGTTACCGCGCTGCTGCTCGTCGTCGCCGTGAACAGGTTGAGCGCACCGGGTGCGGAGGACTTGGCCGCAAGGGCGCTGAGCGCGGAGGCCTTGCCGTTGAGCGTCTGGAGGACGCCGATGACGCCCTGATCGGTGGCCTGCGTCTGCCGGAGCTGCTGCTGCGGCAGGGCCTCGACGGCCATGAGCGAGTTGATGATCGAGGTGAGGTCGAGCCCGCTGCCGAGCCCGTTGATCGAGATAGCCACGTGCGTGCTCCTTAGGTCGCGTCGCCTGCTGGGTGCCCGTCAGGGCCAGCCCGTCCAGGCCTGCCCATCCAGAGGAGAGGCCGACGGCGGCCAACGGGTCGGTGCCCCTTGGCCGCCGGCGGCGGTGGTTCCGTTGCCGGACCCAGTGCTTAGCCGAGGAGCTTGGCTCAGCCGAGGAGCTTGAGGATGCTCTGGCTGGACTGGTTGGCCTGCGCGAGCATCGCCGTGCCGGCCTGCGAGAGGATGCTGTCCTTTGTGTAGGCGACCATCTCCTGGGCCATGTCCGTGTCGGTGATGTGCGAGTTGGCCGCCGTCAGGTTCTGCGAGGAAACGTTCGCGATGTTGATCGCGTGCGTGAGGCGGTTCTGCGCAGCACCGAGCATCGCGCGGGCGCCCGAAACGGTCGCGATCTGCGCGTCGATGAGCGTGATGGCAGCCTGCGCGCCGGACGCCGACGTGAAGTCGAGGGCCCCGGTCGCCCCCGCGGCGCCGGCCGCGAAGCCCGTGCCCGGAGCAACCGTGGGATCCACCTTTCCGCCCGAGATCGCCTTGATGTTGAGGCCGGTGGCCGCACCAGTGGCGTCCCGAACCACGGTCGCCACCATCTTGCTGGCGAAGCCGGAGTCGGCGTTGAGGGCGTTGGCGACGTCCGCCGCCGTCTTGTACGTGCCGGCCGCACCCAGCGTGACGGTCACGGCGCTCGTCGTCGTGCCGTCGGTCACGGTGAACTTCTGCGCGCCGGCGACGGTCGCCGCGCCCGCGTCGGTCAGGGCAAACGTGGCACCCGTGTTGCCGACGCCGAGGGCGGAGGCGATGTTGCTTACGTTGGCGTTCGCGAGGTTGAGGCCGATCTGGCTGTTCGTGCTGCCGTCCGAACCGATCTGGAAGTTCAGGTTGGTCGCGGAGCCGTTGAGGAGCTTGATCCCGTTGAAGTTCGTCGCGCCCGAGATGCGGCCGAGCTCGCTCACGAGGTTCGTGGCTTCCGACGAAATGGCGGAACGCGATGCCGTGTTGTTCGAGTCGTTTCCGGCCTGGACCGCAAGATCACGCATGCGCTGGAGGATCGAGTGGACCTCGCCGAGCGCGCCGTCGGCGGTCTGGATCAGGCTGATGCCGTCCTGACCGTTGCGGGCGGCGATGTTGAAGCCGTTGACCTGGGACTTGAGGCCCTCCGAGATTGAGAGGCCCGCGGCGTCGTCGGCTGCCGTGTTGATCCGAAGACCGCTCGAGAGCTTGCCCATCGAGATCGACATGTCGTTGGACGTCTTGCTGAGGTTGAGGTAGGCCTGCATGGCCGAGAGGTTGGTGTTGATGGTGAGTGCCATGACTCATTCCTCCGTGAACTAGATGTGGGGTAGTGCTCCGGGCCCGTCCGTGGGCCCTCACGGTCACTTATCGGCACACGCGGCCCGCGCGTTAGAGAAAGTTCTGGGCACCCGGCGAGTTTCGGCTCCCCGCGCGGTACATATGGCGGGTTCGAAATCCGGCCCGCCGACGAAGGAGACAGTCATGGACCGCAAGAATGACGAGATCGCGATCGACGCCTTGCTCGCAGAAACGTACAAGGGGTGGGAGGCGAACGACGCCGACCGTTTCGTGGCGCTCTACACCGAGGACGCCACCGCTATCCTGCCCGGCTCGGTGCGCGGCAGCCGTGAGGCGATCCGCGACTCGATGGCGGCCGGGTTCGCGGGCCCGCTCAAGGGCAGCACGAGTGTCGACCAGCGAGTCAGCCTGCGCTTCGTCGGGCGGGACGCGGCAATCGCCGTGAGCGAAGCCGGCATCCTGTTCCCCGGCGAGGCTGAGGTGCCCGCCGAGCGCAAGGTCAACGCGACCTGGGTCTTTGAAAAGCGCGACGGCCGTTGGATGATAGCCGCCTATCACAACAGCCCCTCCCAGGTGCGGGGCTGATCGGGCCGATCCGGGCGGCGCAAGAAGGGGCGGAACGCGGTGACCAGAGTTCAGGACCATGCGAGCTTCGAATTGCGGATCGCGCCGTACCGCAGTGAGCTTGTCGCGCACTGCTATCGGATGCTGGGCTCCGTGTGCGACGCCGAGGACGTCGTTCAGGAGACCTACCTTCGCGCCTGGCGGGCCCGCGAGCGGTACGACGAGACGCGCAGCTCGCTGCGAACCTGGATGTACCGCATCGCCACCAACGCATGCCTCACCGCGCTCGAGACCAGGAGCCGCCGACCGCTGCCCGCCGGGTTCGTCGCGGAAACGGATCCGCGCGCGCCGTTCGTGCGCGGTGAGCATGCGTGGCTGCAGCCGATCCCCGATGCGCGCACGGTCGGGATCGATCGCGGAACCGTGCGGCTCGCCTTCGTCGCGGCACTTCAACACCTGTCCGCGCGTCAGCGCGCGGCGCTGATACTTCGCGATGTCCTCGACTTCTCGGCCGCCGAGACCGCGGACATCATCGGCAGCACCGTCACCTCGGTCAACAGTTCGCTGCGCCGCGCGCGGGCAACCGTGACCAAGATCGACCCCGCTCAGGTGAGCGAGCCGGACAGGTCAGAACAGCGCGCGTGCCTCGAGCGCTACATGAGCGCATTCATGGCAGCTGACGTCGAGGGAATCAAGCGGCTGCTCGCCCACGACGTGCTCATGGAAATGCCGCCCATGCTGAACTGGTTCACCGGCCGGGAGAACTACGCCACCTTCATGGACTGGGTATTCGAGGTCAACGGCAACGATTGGCGCCTTGAGCCCGTCGGGGCCAATGGACAGCCCGCCTTCGCCGCGTACGTTGCGCGAGAGGACGGCTATCGACTCCATACGCTCCAGGTCTTCACGATGTCGCCCGAAGGGATTCGCCGGCTGTCGGTCTTCCAGGACGACGACGTCTTCCGCGACTTCGGGCTCACGCCGCAGCTCGAGCGATGAGGGATCGCACACGCTGCCCCAGACCGCGGACCCCCTTACCGATCCGCCGCCCCAGCCGATAGTGCGAGTCACACAGCGCGTAGCACAACACAGCGCAGCACAGCCCAGCGCGGCACACCACGGCAGCACAGCACAGCCTCATGGACGGGGAGTTGGCCACGGAATGGCGATCCAGGACCTCTCGGCGCAGCTCTGGCACGAGCGCGAACTGCTGGACCTGCTGACCTTCAAGCTCGAGGAGGAGCAGCTCCTCCTCACGGCGGGCAAGACCAGATGGCTCTCGCACGCGACGCGCGAGGTCGAGCAGGTCCTCGAACGCCTCGGCGCGGCGGGCCTCGCGCGCGCGGTGACGGCCGCCGTCGTCGCCCGCGAATGGGGACTACCGGAAGCGGCGACACTCCGGGAGCTCGCGGCGGGCGCCCCGGACGGCCCGTGGGGCGACATCCTTGCGGCCCACCTCACAGCGATAACCGAGCAGACGACGGCGATCCGGCAGCTCCGCGACGCGAACGCCCAGTTCCTGCGGGCGGCGTCGCGCTCGGCGCAGGAGACCCTCGCCGACGGGCAGCCGGCCGCGAAGACGTACGACGCGCGGGGACGGGCCGCGAGCGCGAACAGCGCGCGCCTCGTCGACCGGGACCTCTGAACGAAGGACCTCCATGAGCACATTCGGCGCCCTCTCGACGGCGTACAGCGGCCTCGTCGCCGCCCAGCAGGCACTCGACGTGGCAGGGCAGAACGTCGCGAACGCGGGGACGGACGGCTACACGCGGCAGCGCGTCGACCAGGCGGCGCTCGGGCCCGCCGGGCCCGCGGGCCTCTCATCGGCCGCGGGCCCCCGCGTGGGCGAGGGCGTCGCGGTGCAGCGCATCGAGCGCCTCGGGAACGCCTTGCTCGACGCGAGCGTGCGCAGTACGACGGCGGCGGCGGGCTATGCGGCGCAGCGTTCGGCCGCGTATCAGGGCATCGAGTCCGCCCTCCAAGAGCCGGGGAGCAGCGGCGTCTCGGCCCAGCTCCATTCGTTCTGGGCCGCGTGGCACGACGTGGCCAATCAGCCCGGCGAGCCGGCACCGGCGTCGGTCCTCATCGATAGCGGCAAGCAGCTCGCGGCGAGGCTCTCGGGCGGCTACGCGACCCTCGCGGGGCAGTGGTCGGCGACCCGCGCCGACGCCGCGACGATGGTGACGACCGTCAACGACGCCGCCCGGCAGATCGCCGCGCTCAACGTGCGAATCCGGTCGGCCCTCGCGGCGGGAGGCACCGCGAACGAGCTCGTGGACGCGCGGAGCCGCCTCACCGAGACGGTCGCCTCGCTCGCGGGCGGCACCGTGCGCGAGCAGGCGGACGGGACGGTCACGGTGCTCGTCGGCGGGAACGCGCTCGTCGACGGCGACGCCGCGCGCGCCATCGGGCTCGCGGGAGCCGCGACAATGGGCACGTCCCCCGGGCCCTCTCTCGTCTGGGCGGACCGGCCGTCCGTTCCCGCGAGCCTCGACGGCGGCTCGCTCGCCGGGGCCCTCTCGGTCCTCGCCCCCGCGGACGGCCACGGCACAGGCGGGCCGATCGCCGAGGCCGCCGCCGGCTACAACGCGCTCGCGACGTCCCTCGCGGCCGCCGTCAATGCGGTCCACACGTCGGGCCGGACGACCGGCGGCGCCACGGGTCTTGCGTTCTTCGCCCTCGACCCAAGCCTCCCGCCGGCCGAGGGCCTCTCCGTCGTGCCGGCGGACGCGAGCGGCGTCGCGGCAGCCGCCGCAGGGGCCGGCGCCTACGACGGGACGACGGCGGACGCCATCGCCCAGCTCGGTGCCTCCAACGGCTCCCCGGACAGCGGCTGGGCTACGTTTGTCACCGCTCTCGGGAGCTCGTCGAAGGCCGCCCAGCAGGGGGAAGCCCTCTCGTCCACGGCGGCGTCGACCGCGAAGACAGCCCAAGCGTCAAGCGCATCCGTGAGCCTCGATGAGGAGAACCTTGGCCTCGTCGCGGGGCAGCACGCCTATCAGGCCGCGGCCCGCGTCATGAGCGCGATCGACCAGGCTCTCGATACCCTCATCAACCACACGGGAACGGTAGGACTCTGACATGCTCCGCGTGACCAATCAGACCATGATGATGGCGGCCGAGCGCAGCCTCGGCGCGGGACAGGCGCGGCTCGCGGCCGCGCAGGAGCGGGCGAGCTCGGGCAGCCGGATCGCGCGCCCGTCCGACGATCCCCTCGGCACCGCGGATGCGCTGCGCGTGCACGGGGAGATCGCGGCGGCGGCGCAGTACAAGCGGAACATCGACAACGGCACGGCCTGGCTCACGACGCTCGACTCGGCCCTCGGCGGCGCGACCGCGCTCCTGCGCCGGGCCCGCGACCTCGCAGTCCAGGGCGGCAACGGTGCCTTGAATCAGGACGGGAAGAACGCCCTCGCGGACCAGGTCGACGCCGTGCGCAAGGACCTCCTCGCGGCCGCGAATACGCAGTACCTCGGCCGGAACGTCTTCGCGGGAACGCCGGACGCGCCGGCGGCGTTCACGGACGGCGCCCCGCCCGTGTTCAACGGCGCCCCCGGCGGATCCGTGCAGCGCAGGCTCGGGCCGGATCGGTCCGTACGGGTGGACGCCGACGGCGCGGCGGTGTTCGGGACGGGCGCGGCGTCGGTCTTCTCGGTGCTCGACGGCATCGCCGCGGATCTGCGCGGCGGCGGCGATCCGACGTCGCGGCTTCAAGCGCTCGACGGCGGCTTCCGCGCCGTCGTGAGCGGGCGCGCCGACGTCGGGACTCGCCTCGCGCAGCTCGAGCGGGCAGGATCGGATCTCATGACACAGCAGACAGCGCTCGAGGCACAGCGCTCGGGCATCGAGGACGTGGACCTCGGGAAGGCGGCCCTCGACCTGCAGCTGCAGCAGACCGCGTATCAGGCCGCCCTCGCGGTCACGGCCCGCACCCTGCCCCCGAGCCTCATGGACTTCCTCAAATGAGCGCGCCCCTCACGCTCGTCGAGCCCCTGCCGGGCCTCGCCCCCTACACCGAGTACTCGCTCGTCGCCGTCGAAGGGGCGGCCGGGCTCTTCAGCCTGCGTCCCGCGGAGAGGCCGGACGTACGCCTCTTCGCCGTCGACGCGGCCGTCTATGTTCCCGACTACGCCCCAGAGATTGCGGCCCCGTGCCGCGCCGTCGGCCTCGAGGACGCCACGGGCGCGCGCATCCTCGTCGTCGCCACCCCCGGCGCCAGGGGAACCACGGTCAATCTCATGGCCCCGCTCGTGATCAACGAGGCATCCAACCGCGGGATCCAGGCGATCCTGGACGATCAGGGGTGGCCGCTCCGCGCGACACTCGGCATCTAGCGCTGGCCGTCGGAGGTCTGGCTACCCGTCGCCGTGCTCGGTGAGGATCTCGGCGAGCGTCGCGAGATCCGCGCGGACCTGGCGGGTGTAGGCCTTGTTGACGAGCGCGTCGGCGAGGCGGCCGAACACCCCGCCGAGGCCGGCAGGGGCCTCGAGGTGGTACCGGAGGCGGGTTCCCTCGTCCTCGGCCTCACACGTGTAGACGAGGGTGAACGGGATTTTCCCTTCGACGGTCTTGCTGGCCCACCGGCGAGGCCGGTCGTGCTCGGTGACCTCGGCGCTCCAGTCGAAGGTCCGGCCGAGAACCTTGCTCGTGCCTTTGACCCGGGACCCGACGCTGACCGGGCCCTCGCCTTCGAGTTCAGCGCTCATGACGGTTGCTTGGAACGACGTGATGTTGGCGGGGTCGTCGAGGTAGTCGAAGACTGCCTCAGGCGGCGCCGGGATCACGATGCTCTCATCGACGATTGGCATTTTCGCCTCCTCCTCGTGGAGGGTAGCGGGGGCCGAAACACCCGCGGGATGGTTGACACTCCCGAGACCGAGTCACACGCTACGCCGCGCCACCGACCAGCGGAAGAGGCGGGAACGGCCGGACTTCACCGGGCCCCTCTACCTGACTGCGCGGGTCCGGCTAGTGGCCGTTGCCGTTCCCGTGCGCCTTCGCGGCGATCCCGGACGGCGCCGTGACGAGCGACTTCGGGAGGCCGAGCCATTGGCTCACCTCTCGCGCGAGCGTGCTCGTGGCGTCCGTCGTGGCCCCGACGGCGGAATTCGCGAGCGTGCCGACTCCGCCGAGCACCCCGCTTCCCTGCTGGCCACCGCCCTGTGAGCCGCCCTGGCCGCCGCCGCGCGCACCTGCCGCCGAGTGGCCCGGAGCGTACGCAGCAGCCCCGCGTCCCGAGTTGCCCGCCTGCTGCTGTCCCGGCGGCGTGCCCTGCCCCGCGCCGGACTGGTCGTCGTCGCCCTGCTGGCCCGAGCCTGCCGCCGCGGCCGCAGCAGCGTCGCCACGGTTGGCGCCTTGGGGCCGCGCGCCGTCGGCTTCTGCGGGGCTCGGCGCAGGCTGGGGCCGACCGTCGACGGCGGGGACGCACCCGGCCCCCGTACACGCAGCGGACGTCTGGGTCGCCATGGCGGCCTGCAGTCCCTGAGGTGCCGCGGCGCCGTCGTCGTTCGGGCGGACCGACGGGGTCGCAGCCGCGAGCGCGACGATTGCGGCACTCGCCGAGGCGCTCGACCGCGCAGCCTCGACCGCGACGCCGTATGAATGCAGGGGGCCGTTGATGCTCGCCTGAAGGGCGCTCACTCCGCAGAAGGTGAGCACGGCAGTGCCACCGATGACAGCCGGGAACTGCCACAACCGTTTGATCACTGTTCAGCCTTGAGTGCGCGCGAAGTCCAAACGGCCGAACAGCCGTCAAGCGAGAACTCTACTTAGCAACGTTTGTGACTGTCTATCCCTATCCAACCCCCGAAATCCCGCGGAATATCCATGTCAAATGTTCAACAAATTGACATGTCTAAATGCCTGATATCCTAGGCAGGAAGTCCACCGGCGAAACCCAAGGACGGCGTCATGGACATGGAGGAGCTGCGGGGTCAGGCCGCTGCTGCGTTCCGCGCTCTCGACGTCCCGGAAGAACTCACTCTCGAGTCTCTCCGGAATCTTCTCGAAGAGGACCGCGGCAAGGAAATCATCATCCGCCCGGTCGAAAGGCTCGGGCGGGACAAGATCTCCGGGCTCTGGTTCTCCCTCCCGGACGCGGACCTCGTCCTCCACGCCGATACCGCCTCGCCCCTGTATCGCGAGCAGATCATCCTCCACGAATTCGCGCACATGGTGCTCGATCACGAACGCCTCATGGGCGACGAATCGCATCTCGCGTCGCTCCTGCCGGATCTGAACCCGAGCATGGTGAGCCGCTGCCTCGCCCGCTGCCAGCGGCAGAGCGAGCCTGAGATCGTCGCCGAATCGCTCGCCGACCTCTTCGCGGATGCCTTGGCCCGCACCCGGCTCGCCGGGCGCGTCGAACCGCTCAACTTCCGCGGAGTCTTCGGATGACCGTTCTCGTGGCCTCGATCCTCGCCGTGTGGCTCCTCGTGCTCTCGCGCTTGGGCCCGTGCCTGCGGCATCGCGGAGACCTCGTGTTCTTCGTGGCTCTCCCCGCGGCCCTCGCCGCGACGGTCAACCATCCCGCGGTCTCGCGCGCCATCGACGCCGCCGTGGGCTTCGCCGGCATCTCGAGCCTCCTGAGCGGGACGCTCATCATGCTCGCGTTCGGCCTCTTCCGCTCGGCGATCGTCAAGGCGGTCGTGGCCGCGGACAAGCAGGAGCCCGTGCTGCGGCGCGGCCTCCTGCAGACGACGGCGGCCATCACCGTCTACTGCGTCGCGTTCGGCTGCGCGGCGATCGCCGGGGCCGTCACGGCCTCGCTCTCGCCAGACCATGTCTCGGTCGACCCCGCCTCGCAGAGCGACGTCGGCGTCTTCGTCTTCATGGCAACGATGTGCGTCTACATGATCGCCGCCTCGACCGAAGTCGCGCTCGTATGCGTGAAGTACCTCCCGCGCATGACTTCGGCGCTCTTCCGGGTGGGGTTCGGGGCTGTCGCGGTCGGCTGCGGCATCGCGGTCGTGGCCCTCGCCGCGAAGCTCGTGCGGCAGGTCATCGTCCTGACCTACGTCGGTCTTGACTATGAGTCCCTCTTGCAGAGCACGTTTGACGCCCTTCAGGCCCTCGCCGCCCTGTTCATCGCCTTCGGCCTCATGTTGCCCGCCATGTCGGGCCGCGTGACCGCGTGGCAGGTGTACGAGCGCTACCGCCTCCTGCGCCTGCACCGGCTGTGGCGGCGAACGGTGCTCGCAAACGTCGTCATAGACTCGGTGTCCATACCTCTCAAGGGAGTGATCAGCAGGAATCCCCGGGCGCGGCTGCACCGGGCTCTCGTGGAGATCTTGGACAGCGACCTCGCTGCCGGGGGAACTCTGCTGAATTCGTCGGATTCAAAGCTTGTCAAGAAGTCGGAGGGAGCACTCTATGCCTGACCAGTCGCCCCAGAGGCCCGAACTCATCCTGGCAGAGCGTCTCAACACGCTCTTGGATGTCGTCGAAGCCGAAGGCGGTCAACGCTACACATTTCCGGACATCAAGAAGGCCGTCGAGGATCGCGGCCTTCACATCTCACGGCAGCGGTGGCACTACATGCGGGCCGGAACGGGCCCGATGACGCCGGACACGAACCTCCTTGAGGCCCTCGCCGACTTCTTCGGGGTCCCTGCGGCGTTCCTCACCGACGCGGACGCCAAGACGCCGGAACGCGTGGCCGCGCAGCTCGACCTGCTCCGCGCCATGCGCGAAGCGGAGGTCCGGAGCTTCGCCGCGCGAACCCTGACGAGCGACCTCTCCCCCGAGACGCTGCGGGAGATCAGGGACATCATCGACGAGACACTCACCCGGCAGTCGCGGGAGGCCCACGACGCCGAGTGAGCCTTCGCGCCAGGTCAGGCCTGAGGTGCGCCCTCAGCCGGCTGGCCCGTGATGTTGACGAGCCACGCAACGCCGAACTTGTCGACGAGCATGCCGAACGTGTCGCCCCAGATCGCCTTTTCAAGCGGCATGGTGACCGTCGCGCCGTCGGTGAGCTTGTCCCAGTAGCCACGGAGCTCGGCCTCGTCGTCGCCGCTCAGGGAGATCGAGAAGTTCGTGCCGGGCTGGTACTCCATGCGGGACGGCGTGTCGGACCCCATGAGGGTCAGGCCGCTCGGAGAGTTCAGCTGCGAGTGCATGACGAGCGAGCCCTCGGCCGGATCCTGCGCGGCCTGAAGATCGTCGAACGTGGAGACGGTCAGCTCGCCGCCGAGCACCGACTGGTAGAACTCCATCGCCTCGCGGGCGTTGTCCTTGAAGCTGATGTACGGATTCAGAATCGTGGGCATAGTGGTTCCCTCCTGCTCGATTGGTAACGCCGGGATCTCCGACTCACTCGGAGCCTACGTTCGGGGACCGACAGAACACCAGAGTCCGGAAGGATCGCTTTCCCCGGGCACCCGCGGCCACCTCTCGCCCAACCCGTGGCCACGTCCCGCCCAACCCTGCGAGAAGCAGCGGCCGACGGCGGGAGGCGGGCTCCGCCGTCGGCCTCAGGGCAAGGCGCGTTCGAACCAGTGGTGCGCATACGGGTCGTCATTGAAGGCGCTGACCTCCACGAAACCAGCCGTCTCGTAGAGCCGACGTGCCTCGGCGAGGGCTTGGTTCGTCTCCAGCCGCAGCGTCCGCATTCCCCGCGACGATGCTTCCCCCGCAAGGCATTCAAGCAGCCGCCGCCCCAGACCGAGTCCGCGGACGCCCGGGGACACCCACATGCGCTTGACCTCGGCGATCCGCGTTTCGGCGTGGAGTTTGAGGGCGCCGCACCCCACGGGCGAGCCCGAGAGCGTTGCGACCAACAGCAGCCCATCAGGGAGCGTCATCTCGTCGTCGCTCGCGGAGATGCTCCGGGACGGATCGAAGCCCGCATCGAAGCGACGGCCCAACTCGTCGAAGTAGGACCGCAGGCAATAGCGCGCGTCAGGACTGCGCGGATCAGTGATCTCGACGCGCACGAGAGAGGCGATGACCAGCTTCTCGACCTCTGCCATCGCCGCAACCAATCGTTCCCGCTGTGCCGCCGTGAGCGGCTCGAGCATCGACGCCGCGAGTTCGTCGGAGGAACGATCCAGCAGCGCACGCTCGGCGAGGCCAGCGGCCGTGAGCCTGACAGTTCTGACTCGCCCATCTCGATCGCCGGCGTCGCTGACGGCGAGTCCCTGCGATTCCAGGACACGGAGCTGACGGCTCACGTAGCCGGAATCCAAGCCGAGCCGCGCGCGCAGCACACGGATTTCCGCACCTTCGGGACCGATCTCCCACAGGATCCTCGAAAGCCCCAGCGAACGCTCTCGCGAGAGATACGCGTCCTGGAGCGCGCCGACGCGCTGAGTGATGACCCGATTGAACCGCCGAACCGCCTCGATCTGCCCATCCATTCTCTGACCATAGTCAGAGAATGGATGGGCAGGCAAGCACTCCCAGTCCTACAGGTCGTTTCCCGCGTAGGAGAGGTTGAAGCTCTTGTTGGCGAGGGGGAAGTCCGGGACGATCGTGTCTGCCATGGCCACCGGCAGGGCGGGCCAGTTCATGAAGCTCGGATCCACGATCTTGACGCGCGAGGTGCGCGCCCCGCCGTCGTCGGGCGCAATCTCGACACGATGCACGATCGTGCCGCGCCATCCCTCGACGATGCCCACGCCGGAGCGCGTCCCCGAAGGCACAAGCACAGCGGCCGGGAGCGGGCGCCCGGGCGCCCCGAGGTGCCCGTCAAGGGCGCGCACTGATTCGATGGCGAACTGAACGGACGCGGCGACCTCCTCGGCGCGCACGCTGAAGCGCGCGAGCACGTCCCCGCCGGTATGCGCGTGCTGGGTTCGCGGAAGGACCACCCCGGGGACGGGGTGCCCGTGGCGCGCGTCGACGTCGAGCCCGCTGGCCCGGGCGACATAGCCGAGGGTGCCGAGGTCCCGCGCCTGCTCGTTCGTGAGCACCGCCGTGCCCGTGAAACGGTCGACGACGATGCTCTGCCCGAGCGCAAGGCCCGCGATCTCCGCGGCGTCCTCGCCGATGGCTGCGAGCTCGTCCACGTCGGGGAGCTCACGGACCATCGCGCCGCCCGGGTGGACTCCCCCGCGCAGGAGGCGATGCCCCGTCAAGCGGTCGTTGAGCCGGAGCAGCCGCTCGCGGAGACGCTGGGCGTGGGCGTTCAGGATCGCGTAGCCCACGTCGTTGCACAGGGCTCCGAGGTCGGCGACGTGATTGTGGATGCGCTCGAGCTCGAGGAGGAGCGCGCGGAGGAGGCGGTCCTCAGTCCGCACCGGCATGCCGAGAGCGTCCTCGACGGCGGTGCAATACGCGATCGTGTGCCCGACGGCGGTGTCCCCGCTCACGCGCTCAGCGAGTTCAACGCCGTCGTGCGGCGGGAGCCCCTCGAACAGCTTCTCGATGCCACGATGCACGAACCAGAGCCTGGCCTTGAGGTTGAGCACCGTCTCGCCCACGACCGAGAACCGGAAATGGCCCGGCTCGATCATGCCGGCGTGCACTGGGCCCACCGGGATCTCGTAGACCCCGGGGCCCTCGACCGTGCGGAACGGGTACGGGTCTGCGACGACGGGAAACTCCGAGGGATCCCCCGAATCGCTGCGCATCGGGTACCAGCCCTTCGGCCAGTGCGCGTGCAGGACCATTCGCCGCGGAAGCGGATGCCCGTCGGGGACGATCCCGTAGAGATCGCGCATCTCGCGCTCGAAACGCCCTGCCGTGAACGAGACGCCCGCGAGGCTGGGCACGAGGGGGCGGTCGCGGTCCAGGTGCACGGACAGCTCGACGCGGCGGTCCGGTCCCGGAGCGGTGAAGAGGTAGACGGCGCGCAGCCCACCGGCCGGGCCGTCGTCGTGCCCGGCGACGAGCGCGACGCGGTAGCCCTCGCCGAGGAGGCCCGCGGCCTGGCCCGCGAGCTGCTCCGGCCCGACGACGACGCCGGTGCGGCGGTACCCGATGGGCTCGCCGGGCTGCGGCTCGGCAGAGGCCGGTTCGGGGGTGTGCTCGGGGTTCATGGCGCTCCCGTCAGACTCTGGGCGGCGGCATCGAGGACGGCGGCGAGGGGGCCCGCGGTCACGCCCAGCGCGGAGCACGCGAGGAGGCCGAGGAGGAGCGGCATGGCCGCGCGCCGACGCGGGAGGGCGGGTTCCGCGGTGGGGCTGGCAGGGCTGGTCGTGAGGCCGGGGCTGGCAGGGCTGGCCGGGCTGTCAGGCGCGGCCGGGAGGCCGGGGCTGTCAGGGCTGGTCGGACTGGCCGCGCTGGGCTCGTCGGCGGGCTCCGCCGCCGCGCCGGGGCGTGCAAACAGCATGCGGCTCGTATGGACCACGAGGGCCGCTGCGATGACCAGGACGAGAACGAGCGCGAGCGCAGTGGCCCACCCAAGCCCAGCGCCGAAGCCCGCCCGCACGATGCCCAGCTCGCTCGCGAAGACCGAGAACGGCGGGAACCCGATCAGGGCGAGCACCCCGACCCCGACGCAGCCTGCCAACACGGGCACGCGTCCCACGAGGTCCCGGACGGCGTCGATGCGGCTGGACCCGGTCGCGTGCAGGATCTGGCCGGCGCCCAGGAAGAGGACGCCCTTGACCAGTCCGTGCCCGAGGACGTGCAGGAGGACCGCGGCCGTCGCGAGCGGCCCGCCCGCGGCGGCGCCGAACGCGATGATCCCGAGGTGTTCCATGCTCGAATACGCGAGCATGCGCTTGTAGTCCCGCTGCCGGATCATGAGCGAAGCGGAGACTGCGAGCGTCGCGAGCGCAATCGCGACGAGCAGGGTCCGGGCGAAGCCGAGGCCAAGCGCGGCGTCGGAGATCGCCTTGACCCGGAGAACCACCGAGAAGGCGACCGCGAGCAGCACCCCGGACATGAGGGCCGAGACCGGGGCTGGCGCCTGGCCGTGGGCGTCGGGCAGCCACGAGTGCAGCGGGGCGAGGCCTGCCTTCGTGCCGAACCCGACGACCATGAGGGCGACGGCGATGCGGGTCACCCCGGGGTCGAGATGCGGGGCCGCGGACACGAGCTCCACCCAGTCGAGCCCAACATGGCCGGGAACGTGGCTCGCGGCGGCGTCGAGCAGGAGGATGCCCAGGAGCGCGACGGCAATGCCTGTCGAGCAGATCACGACGTACTTCCACGCCGCCTCGACCGCCGCCCGGCTCCGCCGCTGCCCGACGAGGAACGCCGTCACGATCGTCGTGGCCTCGATCGACACCCACACCATCCCCACGTTGGCGGCCATCACGGCCCACGCCATGGCCGCGAGGAACAGCTGCACGAGCAGGCTGTGGCGGGTCGCGGTACGGGGCTCGGCCCGTCCCGCGGCGATCTCGCCGCGGAGCCACGACGGCGTCGCTCCCGCCGCGAGGAGCGCGACGGCGCCCACCACGACGAGCATGAAGGCAGCGAGCGCGTCGACGCGGACGAGTCCGAAGAGGCCGGTCCGCGCGCCGTGCTGCAGCACGTCCGCCGCGAGGACGGCGCCGGAGGCCAGCACGAGGGCCGCGCTCACGGCAGCGGCCCATGACGTCGCCGGCCGCCAGCCGAAGGCCACGTAGACAACGGCGCCGGCGAGCGGCGCGAGGACAGGTACGAGCAGGATCACGTCGTTCATCAGTCGTGGAGCTCCCGGAGGTCGTCCAGATCGGTCGTGCCGAAGGCCTCGCGCATGCGGCTCGCGAGGACGTAGAGCACGAGCACCGCCATGAGGACGTCGAGCGAGATGCCAAGCTCGACGACGAAGGCCACCCCGGTCGTCGCGAGGAAGCCCACCGCCGTGATGCCGTTGTCCATGAGCAGGAACCCGACGAGCTGGGAGAGGGCATGGCGGCGCGTGACGAGCGCGAAGAAGCCGATGAGCACCACGGCCATGCCGACGGGGATCGCGGTGCTCGCCGCCGAGGGGAAGAGCTCCACGAGGGGCTGCGAGACGGCGTAGGCGATGAGCACGAGGACGGCCGCCGCGAGGAGCGAGGCCGCGACGTTCACGAGCGGACGTGTCTCGTGCTGCTCCTCCCCCGCGGCCGCGAGGGCGCGGCGGAGGAGCCAGGGCAGGACGCCCGCGCGCAGCACGAGGAGGCCGACGGCGATCCCGCCGAGCGTGGGGTCGTTCTCGTGGGCGGCCAGGACGGCGACGAGCAGCGAGAGCGCGAACCCCTGCACGGCGAAGACCCGCACGATCGCCGTGAGCTTTCGGCGCCAGAGGATCACGACGGCGGTCAGGAGCAGCGCTCCGCCCGCGAGGTCGAGCAGCTGGACGTACAGGGCCTCGCTCATGGCTGCCTCGACAGGAAGAACGATGCCGCGACCGCAAGCAGCCCGAGCAGGAAGGATCCCGCCAAAAGCTCGGGAACCCGGAAGAGGCGCAGCTTCGCGACGAACACCTCGCCCACGGCCACCGCCGTGCCGAGCACGAGGACCTTGGCCGCGAACACGACGACGCCGACGCCGAGCGGCACGGGGTCGAGCGACGTCGCGATGCCCCATGGTGCGAAAAGGCTCGCGAGCAGGCCGAGGAACACACTGAGCCGCATGGATGCAGACAGCTCGACGAGCGCGAGGTCCGGCCCCGAGTACTCGAGGACCATGGCCTCGTGGATCATCGTGAGCTCGAGATGGGTCGAGGGGTTGTCGACGGGAAGCCGGCCCGTCTCCGCGACGGTGACCATGAGCAGGGCCACGGCCGCGAGGAGGCTCGCGGGCGAGAGCACCTGCGCCGGATTGCGGAGGGCCGAGTGGACGATCGAGGCGAGGTTCGTGGACCCGACCGGGACGGACAGGGCGAAGATCGCCATGAGGAGGCTGGGCTCGACGAGGGCGATGATCGTCGTCGCCCGGCTCGCGCCCATGCCCCCGAAGGCCGTCCCCGTGTCGAGGCCCGCGAGCGCGAGCGTCGCCGTCCCCATGGCCAGGAGGGCGACGACGGCGAAGAGGTCGGCTCCGGGGCCGAGGGCCGACGCGTCCGTGACGAAGGGGATCGCCGCGGCTACAACGAGGGTCGACCCGACGAGCACGAGCGGAGTGAATCTGAAGACCTCGCTCGTTCCGGCCGGGGCGATCGCCTCCTTTCGGAAGAGCTTGCGCAGGTCCCGCCACGGCTGGACGACGCCGGCGCCGACGCGCCCCTCGAGCCGGGCCCTGATCTGCCGCATCCATCCGACGAGAAGCGGCGAACCCGCGACGACGAGCGCGGCCTGAAGCACGCCGCCGACGATGCCGAGCGCGCTCACCGGGTCACCGCGAGCGCCACGAGCAGGCCGATGAGCACGAAGAAGCCGTACGCGAGGTACTGGTGGATGCTCCCGCTCGCGAGCCGGCGTCCGACGCTCCCCCACGCCGAGACGAGCGCGAGGACCGGGCGGTAGAGGCGGCGCTCGATGCGGTCGGGCACCGTCCGCCGGTACTCGACGAGCTCCACGAGGTAGTTGGACTCCTCGGGATGAGTCACGTCAACGCCGGTTTCGGGGGCGACGACGTTGTCGAACACGCGCTGGAGCGGTTCGGCGAACGAGGTCGCGGTGTACTCCATGCGGGGCGTGAGCGGACCCGCGCCGCAGTCCCACAGCCTCGCGGCGCGCCGGGCGCGGCGGACGGCCAGCGCCCGGACGGCTCCGGCCGCGAGCACGACGGCGACGAGGAGGCCGACGCCGACGACGAGCGGCGAGAGCGATCCGGCGACGCCCGAGAGCTCGAGGGTCACGGCGCCGTCGACCGTCGTCCCCGCGGCGCCGGTCAGCGAGCCGGCGACGCGCCCGAGCCCCGGAAGCACGAGGGAGGGGAGGACGGCGAGGATCGCGCACGCCGCGCCCGTGAGGCCCATCGCCACGAGCGCCGTCGCGGGGGCCTCGGTCGCCTGGCTCGCGGCGTCACTGCGAGGCCTCGCGAGGAACCCGACCCCGAAGGCCTTGACGAACGTGGCCACCGAGAGGCCGGCCGTGAGCGCGACCGCGCCCACCGCGACGGGCAGGACGACGGAGCTCGCCACGCCGGAGGCCCCGAGCCCATGGATGAGGGCCTGGATGAGCAGCCACTCCGAGACGAACGCCGTGCCCGGAGGCAGCGCCGAGGCAGCCAGGGCACCCCAGCCGAATGCCGCCGTCGTCCCCGGCATTCTGGGCCGCAGGCCGCCCAGCTCATCGAGGTCCCGGCTTCCGGTCGCCTCGACCGTGGATCCCGCAGCCTGGAACAGGAGCGCCTTGAACGCCGAATGGTTGAGCGTGTGGAGGAGCGCCGCGACGAGGGCCAGGCCGGCGAGGGCACCGCTCCCGGACGACGCGAACAGCCCAGCGGCCCCGACGCCCGCGAGGATGAGCCCCATGTTCTCCGTCGAGGAGAAGCTCAGCAGGCGCAGCAGGTCCGAGCTCATCGCGGCTTGCAGGATCCCGTAGACGGCGGATGCGGCACCGAGGAGGAGGGCGCCGATCCACCACCAGCGCGCCGTGTCGGACCGGGCGCCGTCGAGGAAGTCGAAGCCGACCCGCACGATCCCGTATACCCCGAGGTTCGCCATGGCGGCGGACATGAGGACCGCGGCGTGGCCGGGGGCTGCCGAATAGGCGCGGGACATCCACGCGTGCAGGGGCAGGATTCCCGACTTCGAGCCGAAGCCCAGGACCGCGAGCACGAACACCGTGCCCGCAATGGCGGGTGGGACGCTCCCGGCCGCGGCGCGCAGCGCGGCGAAGGAGTCGCCGCCTGCGTGGGCCACGAGGATCATGAGCCCGATCATGATCGCGACGAGCCCGAGGTGCGTCATCACCGCGTACCAGCGGCCCGCCTCGACAGCCTCCGCGCGGCGGCGGCCCGTGAGCACGAGCACGAGCGACGTGAGGGCCATGAGCTCCCAGAGCGCGAGGAACGAACCCACCCCGGACGCCACGGGGACGAGGAGGAGCGAGAACGCAAAGAGGGGCATGACGACGCTCGTGGCGCGCACCCCGCTGTCCCGTCGCGCGGGCCGGATCCCGTACACGCCCGCCGTCGCGGCCGCGCCGCCCGCGACGGCGACGAACAGCCCGCCGAGGGGATCCGCCTCGAGGGAGACCCCGAAGAGCGGCAGCACCCACGGCAGCGACAGCGCGAACGGCTGGCCGAGCACGGCGGCGGCCCCCGCTGCGGCCCCGGCCGCGCCCACGAGGGCCGTGCCGATTCCCGAGACGGCGGCGTGGAAGCGAGAGGGGACGACGACGGCGAGCACCGCCGTCACGACGCCGGCAGCGGTGGCGACGGCGAGCCCCACGGCAACGAGGTTCATCGGCCGGTGAGCTTCCTCACCGCGTCCACGATCGCCTCGGGACGCGGCGGGCAGCCGGCCACCTCCACGTCGACCGGGACGAAGTCCCCGACCGCCCCCGCGACGCCGTAGGCCTTCGCGAAGACCCCGCAGTTACGGGCGCAGTCGCCGACGGCCACGACAAGCTTCGGCGCCGGGACCGCTTCGTACGTACGGCGCAGCGGCACCACCATGTTGCGCGTCACGGGCCCCGTGACCATAAGGGCATCGGCGTGCCGCGGCGAGGCAACGTGGCGGGCGCCGTAGCGTTCGGCGTCGTACACCGCGCCGAACGCGGCCGCAACCTCGATCTCGCACGCGTTGCACGATCCCGCATCGACATGCCGGATCTGGATCGAGCCACCCAGCCCTGCCGCGACCGCAGCCGGGTCCGCGACCGGCTGCTCCGGAGCGGGCTCCGCGATCCGGCCGATCCGACGGATTCGTCGCCATAGCTTCAGCACGGCAATCTCACGCCCCCGCGACCGGGGCGCGCAGGTCATCGAGAAGCTCCGCCTGCCCCGTGAGAACGCTCGTGAGGATCAGCCTTGCCACGCGCATGAGCTCGGCGACGTCGGGGCTTGTGACCGAGTAGTAGACCGACGAGCCCTCTTTGCGCGTGGCGACAAGGCCCGCGCGGCGGAGCACCGCAAGATGCTGCGAAAGGTTGGCCGGCTCGATGCCGACCTCGGGAAGCATCTCGGCCACGGCATGCTCCCGCACAGACAGCAGTTCGAGGACTCGGATTCTCGCCGGATGCCCCAGTGTCCTGAAGAACTCGGCCTTGACCTGGTACAGCGGTCTCGTCACGCCCACCTCCTTGAGGACAATCGCAATTTCACACTTTAGCAAGTCACAGAAGCCCAAGGACTCGCCGCCGCCCCGCGTAGGATCCGACCATGGAATTCGTTGTCATGTACAGCCTGCGCGAGGGCGTCGACCGTTCGCGCGCCCTCGAGGTGTTCCCCCGGCACAAGGCCTTCTACGAGGCGTTCCGCGCCGGCGGCGGGGGGCTCGTCGCGCTCGGGGCGTTCCAGACCCCCGACCCCTCCGTGAGCTCGATGGGGATCTTCACGTCGCGCGAGGACGCCGAGCGCTTCATCGCGGACGACCCGTTCGTCGCCGAAGGGCTGGCCGAGCCGCGCATCCTCGAGTGGAACGCCGTGCGCTTCGAGTAGCGCGCGCCGGCAGGGGCGCGATCAGGCGATGAGGAGCCGTTCGAGATGGGCGACGACGGCGGCCCGCCTCGGCGAGCGCGGCGGAAGGAGGCGCAGCGCGGTCTGCCAGGCTTCGGCGTCGTTCTCTGCCTCGGGAAGCTGCAGGTAGCTCATGAGGACGTCGACTCCCGCGCTCCCGACGACGGCCTCGCGCAGCGTCGCGGAGAGCTCGTCGCGCAGTTCGGCGATCGCGGGCGCGTCGGAACGCGGCAGGATCTGGCCACCGTAGGCATTGAGCGCCAGGCGGTGTGAGCCGCGCTCAAGCTGCGCGAGAGCATGCATCGAGTCGACCTCGAGCCCCTCGACCCGATACGGCCGCGATTCGAGCCGCACGCCCGCGCCGAACGCGTCGAGCACCTTGCGCAGACGGACGAGCTCGGCCCGAAGGGTCACGGCCGGGACGGCCTGCTCGTAGAGCCGGTCGGCAAGTTCCTCGGCGGTGAGGCCGCGCGGATTGCTCGCGAGGAGCACGAGGATTTCGGAATGCCGCATCGAGAGGCTCAGCGTCCGGTCGCCGCAGCGCAGCACGCCGTGGTCGCGGCCCGTGACGGAAAGCACCCCGGGCCCCGCGGACGAAGGCGCGCGGCGGCGTGGGCGGGATGCGACCGCGAGCGCGCGGAGACGCTCCTCGGCGGCGGTGACGGCCGCACGGACGAGCGGGAGGGCGTACCCGGAGACGGCTTCGTCGCCGCCCGTGATGTCGACGACGCCGATCGGCTCGCGCGAGAGGGGGTCCCGGATCGGAACGGCCGTGCAGGAGAAGGCCTCGACGAGCGGGCTGAAGTGCTCGGCGCCGGCGATCTGGACGGGTGCGTCGGTCGCGAGCGCGGTGCCGGGCGCGCTCGTCCCCATGCTCGCCTCGGACCAGTCGGCGCCCTCGAGGAACGCCATGCCTTCGGCGCGTCGGCGGACGGCGGGGTCGCCGTCGATCCAGAGGAGCCGTCCGGCCTCGTCTCCGATCGCCACGACGGTCCCCGCCTCCGCCGCGGGCTGGACCAGGAGTTCCCGGATGAGCGGCGTGACGGCCGCGAGGCGGTGGGCGTCACGATAGCCGCGCAATTCGTCCGCGGCGAGCACGCTCGTAACGGCCGCATCCTCGCGACGCGGGTGTGCCTCGAACGACCGCCGCCAGGAGTCTTCAACCACAGCGCGCCGCGATCCTCGCCTCGCGGCCGTGAGCTGCTCTGCCCGCACGTCCACCCACTCCCTTATGTGTGCCGTGCACCACAGTGTACGCGTCACCCTCGCGGGCCATCGGGGCCAAAGGTTGCACCGACGTTGCAACCCAGCTCTGAACGGGTCACACGGTCTTGGTGAGATCCACGACGAGGCCCATGGACGCGCACTCGCGTACGGCGGCGATGACGCGCTTGACGGCGTCGAGGGACTGAAGACCCTGCGCGACCGCGATGACCGCGCCTTCGGCCGAACGGAGCTGGACTCGGTAGAGGCGGGCCCCATCCTTGAGGACTTCGAATCGTGCTGCCACCGTGTATGCCCCTTTGCCGACCGTGTGGATTTTGTTGGGCCGGCAGATCGTGCCGACGTCCTTCGACGCTACAGGGGCAAACGGGGCGGCGAAACCCTTACCGACGGGTACTCCGGCCCCGAATGAGAATTTTGCGCATTGTGAATGCCAACTTTATAAGTTGTTTACACCGGGCGCGGCGTGTCGGACCTTCGCGTGGTGTAACGGGAGCCGGTTGTGACGTGGATTACTCAACCGACCTGCGGAAACGCCGTCGCCGCGCACTCCTTACCGCTCCCTCATGCGAACGAAACCGACTGGTAACAGGGGCGGAGAAGACTGGGTGAGGTCGGAACACCACTGACGCATGAAGGAGCACCGATGACCAGCGAGACCCACCGCCGCATCCGGAAGCTCAGCGAACTCCGCCGCGGGGACCTCATCGAGGCCCGCAGCGGCGTCACTGTCCTCCGGGGGACCGTCTACGACACCGCGCCAGGCATCGGCCTCGTCTGGATTCGGGACGAGGACACCCACTACCGCCGCGCGATCCAAGAGGAAGACTTCTCGCTCTGGCAGGTCCAAGCGGATGTCACGTTCAAGGGCCGGGACCTCGTGGCTTAGACCCGCCCACGCGCCGATTCAGCCGCCCGCAACGGACTGGATGACGATGACTTCCTGCCCGTCCGCCACTGCGGTGTCGAGACCCTCTCGGCGCCGCACGTCCTCCCCGTCCACGTAGACGTTCACGTAGCGCCGAAGCCGGCCGGTCTCATCCCGGAGCCTCCGCGCGAGGATCGGATACGGGCCGGCCAAGCTGTCGAGGACGGCGCGTACGGAGTCCACTCCCGTCAGGGAGAACTCCGTGCGCCCGCCCGCGACATCCGCGAGGATCTGCGGCAGCACGACGCTCACATTCGCAGCCATGCGTCAGCCCGCCGTCGTCCGCTCCGCCTCGGCGGCCGCCCCCCTTGGCGTGAGTCCGCCGTCGAGCACCGCGGCGCGCACACACAGAACGTCCGGAAGGCCCGTCGCGACCTCGACGAACGACTCCCCCTCGTCCGAGCTCGCGAACACCGTCCCGCCGCGCGTCCCGAAGTAGACGCCCACGGGGTCGCTCGCGTCGACGCACGCGGCATCGCGGAGCACGGTGTTGAAATCGACCGCAGGCAGACCGCCGTCGAACGCCCGCCACGTCTCGCCGGCGTCGTCCGTGCGATGCACCGCAAGGTGACCGCCCGGGGCGATGCGCTCGTAGTCCGAGACGAGCGGGATGACCCACGCGGTGCCGCTGCGCCGCGGATGCGTGAGCATGACGAAGCCGAAGTCGGCGGGCAGGCCCTCGGCGATCGAGACCCACTGCTCGCCTTGATTGTCGCTCCGGAACACGCCGCGGTGGTTCTGCGCGTAGAGGCGGCCGTCCGCGTCCGCCGCGATCTTGTGCACGCACTGGCCGATCTCGGGCTCGGGGTCCGGAAGGAAGTATGCCGAGATGCCCTTGCTCGCCCGCTCCCAGTTCGCCCCGCCGTCCCGGGAGCGGTACACGCCACCCGTGCTCATGGCGATGTGCACGAGCCCCGGATCCCGTGGATCCGGCACGATCGAATGCGCGGCCGCGCCGCCATAGCCGGCTCCCCATTCGCTCTTGTCGGGGTGCTCCCAGAGCCCGCGGTTGAGCTCGAAGCTCTCACCGCTGTCGGTCGACTTCCACACAGAGATGGGCTGCGCGCCCGCCCAGACGACGCCGGGACGATCCGGGACGTCCGGGAGGATCTGCCAGATGCGTTCGACGGCGGCGCCGTCGCCTTCGTCGAACGCAATCGACGCGCGGTCCGGCTCGTTCCAAGACGAGCCGAGATCGTCCGAGTGCACGACGGTCGGGCCGAAGTGCTCGGAGCGGACGCCGACGAGAAGTCGGGTCCGGTTGCCACGCGTGTCGATCCCGATCGACGGGATCTCCTGCATGAGGAAATGCGGTTGTGAGACGTTCCACGAGCGACGGTCGGTGCTCGTGGCAAGCCACAGGCCCTTCTTGGTGCCGATGGCCAAGAGATACGCAGGGGTTTCCATGTGCCTATCCGAGCACGCGCCGGAGCGCGCCGACAAGGCTTCGCCGCCAACGAGGCCGCGCGCGCCGACGCCCCCGGGAGGTAGCTCCCAAATTCTTGACAGAATGTGCTGGCCAATCGGGCGCCCTCTCTCTAAGCTTGTGCGCAGGCCTGAAGGCCTCCCAAGACCGCCCCGGAGCGCGCACCCCCCAATCGTCGCTCCGGGGCATCCTTGTGTCCGGGCCGGCACTCATCGCGAGCTGGCGAGCTGTTTCCGCCAGTCGGACGGGACGCGGCCCTCGGGCCCTGGCGCGGGCTGCGCGGTGGGATGGTGCCGCGGCGGCGGAAGCAGCGGCCCGTGCACCGCCCGCTCGTCGAGGTAGTCCCAGAACCAGTCCTCGCCGGGCTCGAAGCTTTGGATGTACCGGTGCCCGGTGGCTTCGAAATGGCGGCGGGCATGGCGGGCGAGGGAGTCGTCGCAGCATCCGACATGCCCGCAGTTGACGCATCGACGCAGATGGAACCACCAACCGCCGGCCTCATCGCATTCGACGCACCCTGAGCCCGAAGGCTCCGGCAGCGTCCCGGCGGCCAAGCCCGCGCCAGCCATCGGGTCTTCGATCCAGTCGACCATGGACACACTTTATGCCGTCCGTCATATTCCCAACAGGCCATCCTCGCTGTACGCTGTCGCACGAACTGTGACGATCGGCATAGTCCGCTGACAGGAGACTCGCCATGCCTATGATCGACATCTACGCAACCGCCGGAACCTTCGCCGACACCGCCAAGCTCGCCCGGGACGCGGCCGCGACGCTCATGGAGATCGAGAAGGTGCCGAACATCCCCATGTTCCGGTCGAACACCGCGGCTTTCGTGCACGAGCTGCCAGCCGGGGCGATCGCGAACGTCGACGGCGAGAGCAATTACGTGCGCGTTCAGGTGCTCACCAATTCGGGCGCCCTCGATCGCGAAAAGCAGCTCGCCGTCGTCCGCCAGCTCACTGACCTCGTCGCGGCCGCCGCCGCCGACGCCGCCTTGAGCGAGCGCACCTGGGTCCTGCTCACCGAAGCGCCCGAAGGCGGATGGGGCCTGTGGGGGCACGCACACCTTAATGCGGAGCTCGTGGCCGCGGCGCGGGCCGAGATCGCCAAGCTCCAGGGCAACTGACAAGGCGGGCTTCCCAGTCACCCGCGGCCGTCAAGGAGTGAGCGGCAAATCGGCCCCGATCTGGAAACTATGATTGGTGCATAGAACGCTGTCGGGAGCTGGGAGCAATGGCCAAGGGCACCAAGGATCGGATGATCGCCGCAGCGGTTCGCCTGCTGGCGACGAGGGGGCTGCAGGGGGCGTCCCTCGCGGACATTCTGGAGCTGGCTAACGCACCGCGCGGCTCGGTCTACCACCACTTCCCTGGCGGGAAGGACGAGCTGATCACCGCGGCGGTCGAATTGGCGGGCCGGCGCTCCCTCGAACAGCTCGACGGGTTCGACGGCCGTCCGCCGGCAGACGTGGCCGAACGCTTTTTTGCTTCCTGGCGCGAACTGCTGGTCCGCACCCAATACCGTTCTGGCTGCTCGGTCTTGGCCGTGACAGTCGCCGCCGACTCGCCGGAACTCCTCGACCGGTCGGCCCACACGTTCGACGTGTGGCAGAGGCGGCTCGCGGATCTCTTCGAACACGGAGGCCTCTCCCGGGAGGCGGCCAAGACGTACGCGACCACGCTCATCGCCGTCAGCGAAGGTGCCGTAGTGATGTGCCGAGCCCAGAGGAGCACCGCCCCTTTGGACTCCGTGGCTCAGCAGTTCGTGACGCAGCTGCGTTCGGCCGGCTGACGCCTCACGCGAATCCTCCAGCCGCCTCTAGCCGCACAGTCCGCGCGGAACGGCAGGCTCCGCGCTGACCGCGTGTCCTCGGGCGCTGCGCTGGACCTCGATCCACTGATCGGTGATCGGGGACTTCAGGGCGTTGCGTACCGCGGACGCCCGGCCGGCCGGTAGGCGTGGATCATGACGCCCTTCGAGTCGACTCGAGACTCGATCGCTGCCCCCAGGAGCCGGCGAACAGCTCATAGGTGCGGGCGCCGCCACCCTGTGGGTGGCCTCACCCCTGCTACGAACACGACCGCCCGGATCCGACACTGCCTCCAGGAGTTCTTGAAGTGCGTGGTTAAGTGGGTGAGGGCCCCACGTCGTTGTGGGGCCCTCGGGTGGTGTTGTCCGGCGGTGTCCTACTCTCCCACACCCTGGCGGGTGCAGTACCATCGGCGCTGTGGGGCTTAGCTTCCGGGTTCGGGATGGGTCCGGGCGTTTCCCCCACGCTATGGCCGCCGTAACCTGTTCTCCGCTGCCCCCGGTTTTGTGGTGGGGGTGGGATGTCTGGGTTGCGGTGCGTCCGGGCCCCCTGGGGGGTCGGGTGCGCGTGT
>NZ_JAVFJJ010000024.1 GCF_030908245.1 Sinomonas sp. ASV322 | reverse complement strand
GCAGAGTCCCCTGCCCGGCCTATCCGACATGCGTGGGAGGCCCCGGTGTTCATTGAGCGTACGAGTGTTGGGCTGGATGTGCACGCCCGTTCGGTTGCCGCGGCGGCGATCGACGGCGTGACCGGCGAGCTGGTGCAGGCCAGGCTTGCCCCGTCGGAGCAGGCGATCAGGTCATGGCTGGCCTGCTTGCCAGGCCCGGTCGCCGTGGTCTATGAGGCCGGCCCGACGGGGTTCGGGCTTTGGCGGGCCTTGACCTCACGGGGGGTCAGGTGCGTGGTTGCGGCCCCGTCCCGGCTCCAGCGCCCGTCGGGGGACCGGGTGAAGACCGATGCCCGGGACGCGGTGCACCTGGCGAGGCTGCTGCGCCTGGACGAGGTCACCCCGGTGGCGGTCCCGACCGTGGAGCAGGAGTCCGCGCGTGACCTGGTGCGGGCGCGGGAGGACTGCCGCGGGGACCTGATGCGGGCCCGGCACCGGCTCTCGAAGCTGCTGCTGCGGCACGGGATCGTCTACGACGGAGGCGATGCCTGGACCGGGGCCCATGACACGTGGCTGCGCAGGGACGCGGCCCCGGCGCTGGGCTCGAGGGCGACCCGGATGGCGTTCGACTCCGACTACGAGGCCGTGCTGACGGTCAAAGCCCGCCGCGACCGGCTCGACCGCGCGATCGAGGAGCTCGCTGCGGGCAGCGAGTTCGCCCCGGCCGTACACCGCCTGGGCTGCCTGCGCGGGGTCAGCACGCTGACCGGGTTCGCCCTCGCGGTAGAGATCGGAGACTGGCACCGGTTCACCGGGGCCACCATCGGCTCCTTCGTCGGGCTGACCCCGTCCGAGCATTCCTCGGGCGCGTCCCGGGCGCAGGGGCCGATCACCAAGACCGGCAACGCCCACGTCCGCCGCCTCCTGGTCGAGGCCGCCTGGCACCACCGTGCCCGCTACGCGGTCGGGAAGACCCTTCGGGACCGGTGGGAGCTCGCCCCGGCCGCGGCACGGGCCCGCGGCGACGAGGGCAACCAGCGCCTGCACGCCCGGTGGGTGCGGTTCCTCGAGCGGCGCAAGCGCCCGACCGTGGCCAACGTCGCCGTCGCCCGCGAGCTGGCCGGCTGGTGCTGGTCCCTGGCAGTCATGGACGACGACTGACTCCCGAAGGCCGCTTCGCCACGGCGCAAGGTGCCGGCGGCAGCGCGTGGAGCCACCCGCGGCGCAACTATGAACAGACCCCCTCCTGGGGCCAACGTTCGCTCCTAGACACGCGGACCGACTCCAGCCGAACCACCGCCCTGCGGTAGCCAACCCGCGCATATCAGCCTGACCGCGCGTCGCCCAACGACACGCTCGCCGGCGCCCGCCACGCGAAGCACAGAGGCGCCGCCAGGACTCCCTCCCGGCGGCGCCTCGCCATGCCCACTTGACAGCGGACTACTCCATATCAGTTGCGGTGTTCGCTGCCCGAGTCCGAGCGGCCGAGGAACGCCATCGGGATGAAGAACGCCGCGACGAAGCCCACGATGAGGGCGGCCATGGGCCACGTGGTCGTGAGGTCGAGCCAGGAGACGAGCACAAGGCCCCCGATGAACAGTGCCATCAGGACCACGAAGATGATGATGGTGCCAGCGAGCGGGTTCTCCCTCTCGATCGGCTGGCTGGTGGCGTTCTCGGCCATGCTGTCTCCCTTGCCGTGCTAGTACGTTCCGGTGCCGGAGCCGCCGGTGACAATGGCCACGCCGGAGCTTGCGCCGATCCGGTTGGCACCAGCAGCAATCATAGCCCGCGCGTCCTCGAGGGTTCGCACGCCACCGGACGCCTTGACACCGATGTGCGGCCCCACGGTGCGCCGCATGAGCGCGACGTCCTCGACGGTGGCCCCGCCGCCGTTGAACCCCGTCGACGTCTTGACGAAGTCCGCGCCGGCTTCGGCCGCCGCCTGGCACGCGAGCACCTTCTGCTCGTCGGTGAGGAGCGCGGTCTCGATGATGACCTTGAGGATCGACGAGCTCCCGTGGACGGCCTCCGCGACCGCCTGGATGTCGTCGACGAGGGCCCCTCGGTCGAGGGCCTGCGCCGCGGCGATGTCGATGACCATGTCGACCTCGTCGGCGCCGTCAAGCGTCGCGCCGCGCGCCTCGTAGACCTTCACATCGGTCGGCGTCGCACCGAGCGGGAACGCGGCGACAGAACACGTGAGGACCTTGCTGCCGCGAAGCGCCTTCGCCGCGGTCTTGACCCAGCGCGGATTGACGCACACCGATTTGAAGCCGTGCTCGATGGCCTCGCTGCAGAGCTTGAGGATCTCCGCCTCGCTCGCCGTCGGCTTGAGCAGTGTGTGGTCGATGAAGCCGGCGATGTCGGCGGGGCTAAGGGCCGCAGGCCCGGAAGACGCAGACTCGGAAGACACGGCGAGGTCCTTTCGATCGGTTGACCCCATCGTGGCATATCCGCCGAGGGACCATCGACAGGCCCTCGGCGACGAGGCGGGCGATCAGGAGCCCGGCAGGCTATGAACGAGGGCTTCGTTCCACCCGGAGCCGATAGCCGCGTTTCACCACCGTCTGAATCAAGTCCGGAGACGGAAGGGCGTTGCGCAGGCGGTTGACCGCCATGTCGAGCGCGTGGCTCGATCCGGTCTGCGTCAGGAGCCGCGCGAGCGCGTCGCGCGGCACGACGGCCCCTCCGGCGTCGAAGAGCGCCCGGAAGAGCAGCATGGCCGCGGGCGCGAGCACGAGCTCGTCGCCCGCAACGGTCATCGTCCGCCCCCGCAGCTCGACGGGCCCCGCAGGGGTCTCGAGGCGTCGCGTCTGGCGGCGCGAGAGGTTGTCGGTCACGAGCTTGATGAGCGCGCCCATACGGAAGCGGTCGGGCACCCACGGCCGGAGGCCCGCGGCTTCGAGGGGAGCCGCCGTGACGGGCCCGACGGCGGCCGTCGCGACACGCTGCCGGAACGCCGCGATGAGCTGGGCGTGCATCCCGAGCTCGTGGGCCGCGCTGAACAGGGCGTCGACGGCCGGGGCGCTCGTGAACGTCACGACGTCGAGCTCGCCCGCGCACACCGCGGCGATGAGGGATTCGAGGCGGTCCTCGCCCTCCGGCCGCACCCAGCGGTAGGGCGTGACCGTGATGAGCTGGGCGCCGGCCGCGCGCAGACGCTCGAGCTGGGCGGCGTCCGTGTAGCCGTGGAGCTGCATGACGACGCTCTTCCCGTCCAGCCGCCCGCCCGCGTCGCGCAGGACGAGGTCGACGAGCGTCGCCGTCGTCTCGTCGTTCGAGATGCCGACGTCGGCGAGCCCGGCCGCGCGCACGGCGCCGCGGGCCTTGGGTCCCCTCACGTACAGGGCCGCGTCGGCGAGGACTTCGACGAGCTCCTCGCCGAGCCCGGACGCGTCCGCGACCTCGAGCCAGCGCCGCATCCCGTACGCGGTCGTGACGATGCAGATGTCCGGCCGCGCCGCAAGGGTGCGGCGCGTATCGTCGATGACGCCGAGGTCCTGGCCGACCGGCGCGATCGTGAGGACGGGCGCGTGGAGCACCTCGGCTCCGCGCCGTTCGAGGGCCTCGATGAGGTCCTCGGCCCGGCGATGCGACGTGACGCCGACTCGGAATCCCTTGAGGACCGTCTCGAGTTCGGCTCCGGCCGCGGCCTTGCCCGGCGCAGCTGTGTCCGGCGCCGCCTCATTTGCCATGATCGCCGTCGCTCCGTTCATCCGTGTCCCCGCCCTTCCTATCGTCCCAGTCGCCGTCGGCTCCGTCATCGCGCGGCGTCACGCATCGAGCAGCGAGGCCGCGAGATCCCGGAGCTCGCTGCGCTCGGCCGCGTGGCTTCCCAAGCCGGCGAGCCGCACGACCTCGCCGATCACGATGACCGCGGGATTCCCGCACGCCGCCGTGTCCGCCTCAGCCCGGCCGAGCTCCGTCACCGTGGTGCGCTGGCCGGCCTGGTGTCCGCGTTCGACGACGGCGAGCGGCGTGTCGAGCGGCAGGCCCGCCCTGCGCAGGCCCGACGCGAGGTGCGGGAGGTTCGCGACGCCCATGAGGACAACAAGGGTCCCGCCCGCCGCGCCGAGCCCCGCGAGATGCTCGTGCTCGGCGGGCGTGAGCGGCGCGTGGCCCGAGATCACCGTGAAGCAGTGGCTCACCTCGCGGTGGGTCACGGGGATGCCTGCGGCCGCCGGAACCGCGATCGAGCTCGAGATCCCCGAGACGATTCGCACCGGCACGCCGGCCTCGGCGCAGGCCGCGGCTTCCTCGCCCCCGCGCCCGAACACGAACGGGTCGCCGCCCTTGAGCCGCACCACATTGGCGCCGGCCCGGGCGTGCTCGACCAGGAGCCGATTGATCTCGGTCTGCGGGACTTTGTGGTGCCCGGGGAGCTTGCCGACGTCGATGAGCTGCGCCGTCGTGAGCCGCTCGAGTTCGCGCCACGGCGCGAGCCGGTCGAACAGGACGACGTCCGCATCGCGCAGCGCCTCGACGGCGTCCACGGTGAGGAGGCCGCGCGAGCCGGGACCGCCGCCCGCGAGCGTGACGTGTCCGCGCGGGCCAGCGGCCGGCTCCCGCACGATCGGCACGCCCGCGCTGCGGTAATGGTCGAGCACGGGCGCCCAGTCGCCGTCGTCGGCCTTCTTCCCGGAAGAGGAGAGGCAGCCGACGACGGCGACGAGCCCCGGGCGGGCGGGCAGCGCCACGGCCGCCATGAAGGCGCCGGGCGAGTCGAAGTGGGCGAGCGCCGCGCCCGCGCGGCGGTAGCGCAGGACCGCCTGACGGGACGCGTCCGCCTCGCCCAGGAGAACGACGGCGATGCCTTCGAGACTCATCTCCAGCTGCATGTCAGGCCTCCTCGGTTCGGGTACGGACGGGGATCGTGGCGCCGAGGGAGACCCGTTCGATTTCCTCCCGCTCTGCGGGAGTCGCGGGCCGGACCTGATCGCGTTCGGCGACGTGGACGATCGACTCGTCGATCGCGTCCGGCGCGTTGACGAATGAGCGGAAGCGGCGCAGGCGCTCGGGGTCCTTGAGCGTTGCGGCCCATTCGTCCTCGTAGGAATCGACGTGACGGGCCATGGCCGCCTCGAGCTCCTCGGCGATACCGAGCGAGTCCTCGACGACGACCCGCCGCACGTGCTCGAGCCCGCCGTCGAGCTCCTCCTGCCAGCGGGCCGTGCGCTGGAGGCGGTCCGCGGTGCGGATGTAGTACATGAAGTAGCGGTCGATGTACTTCACGAGCGTCTCGTCGTCCAGATCCTTCGCGAGGAGCTGCGCATGCGCGGGGGTCGCGCCGCCGTTCCCGCCGACGTAGAGGTTCCAGCCGTCGGCCGTGGCGATCACGCCGACGTCCTTGCCGCGGGCCTCGGCGCATTCGCGGGCGCAGCCGGAGACGCCGAGCTTGAGCTTGTGCGGGCTGCGGAGGCCGCGGTAGCGGAGCTCGAGCTTGATCGCCATCCCGACCGAGTCCTGGACGCCGTAGCGGCACCACGTCGAGCCGACGCAGCTCTTCACGGTCCGGAGGCTCTTGCCGTACGCCTGGCCGGACTCCATGCCCGCGTCGATGAGCTCCTTCCAGATCTCGGGGAGCTGCTCGAGCCGCGCGCCGAACAGATCGATGCGCTGGCCGCCCGTGATCTTCGTGTACAGCCCGTATTTCTTGGCGACGGCGGCGATGACCGCGAGCTTGTCCGGCGTGATCTCGCCGCCCGGGATGCGCGGCACGACGGAGTATGTGCCGTCCTTCTGCATGTTTGCGAGCGCGCGGTCGTTCGTGTCCTGGAGGGTTCCGCGGCCCGCGTCGAGGACGTACGCGTTGTGCTGCGAGGCGAGGATGGACGCGATCGTCGGCTTGCAGATGTCGCAGCCCGCGCCCTTGCCGTACCGGGCCATGATGTCCTCGAAGGACGTCAGCTGGAGGACCCGGATCGCGTCGAAGAGCTCCTGGCGCGACAGCTCGATGTGCTCGCACAGGGCCTTCGAGACCGTGACGCCGGCCTTCGTGAGCTCCTTCTCCAGGAGCTTCTTGAGCATCGGCACGCACGAGCCGCACTGCGTCCCGGCGCGCGTGCAGGCCTTGAGGGCGGGAAGTTCGCGGACCGGCTCTGCGCCGTCGCACGTGCCGCAGCCGTTCACCGCATCCCGGATGCTGCCCGCGCTCACGTTGTTGCACGAGCACAGGATTGCGTCGTCGGGAAGCTCGGTCTCGGGCGCCTCGCCGCCGCCCGCGGCCGAGAGGAACGCGCCGGGCTCGGCCGGGAGCTCGCGGCCCAGGAGGGGACGGAGGCTCTGGTACGGCGCGGCGTCGCCGACGAAGATGCCGCCGAGGAGGGTCCGCGCGTCGTCCGTCGTGACGATCTTCTGGTAGACGCCGCGGGCCGGGTCCGCGTAGACGATCTCGAGTGCGCCGGGCTCCTGCGCGAACGCGTCGCCGAAGCTTGCGACGTCGACGCCGGAGAGCTTGAGCTTCGTCGCGGTGTCGAAGCCCGGGAACGTCGCCTCGCCGCCGTGCAGCCGGTCCGCGACGATCTCCGCCATCGTGTTGGCGGGGGCCACGAGCCCAACGCATTCTCCCTCGAAGTTCGCGACCTCGCCGATCGCCCACACGCCGTCGACTCCGGTCGAGCAGCTCGCGTCGATGACGACGCCTCCTCGGCGGCCCAGCGCGAACGGCGCCTCGAGCCCGGCGGCGATGGCGTCGTCGTTCGCGAGACGGAGGAGCTCGTCGCGCGGCGTGATTCCGACGGCGGCGACCACGAGGTCGGCAGGCAGGACTCGCTCGTCCGCCATGCGGACCCCGATGACCGTCCCGGCGTCGTCCCCTCCTGTCTGGTCGACGAGCACCTCCGCGGGGGCGACGCCCGTGTGGACTTCGAAGCCCTTCGCAGCGATGAGCCGGCCGAGGGCCTGGCCGGCGCCCTCGTCGAGCTGGGCGTTCATGAGCCAACGGCTGCGGTTGACGACGGCCGCGTCCCCGCCGAGCTCCTGTGCGCCGGCCGCGGCCTCGATCCCGAGGAGGCCGCCGCCGATCACGACGACCTTCGGCCGGCGGCCCAGCACATGGGTGAGGCGCGCGATCTCGCGGCGGAGAAGCCACACGTCGTCGAGCGTCCGGTACACGTGCGCGGCCTCGGCCCCCGGGAAGGGAAGCTGCGCGGCATCGGAACCGGTCGCGAGGACGATCTCGTCGTAGGGGTGCCGACCGCCGTCGGACGTGTGAATCACGTGCTCGCGCGCGTCGAGGCGGACGGCCTTCGCGCCGCTCCGCAGCGTCACCCCGGGGGTGCCCCAGAAGTCGGTGTCGCCGAGCGTGAGGTCGACGTCGCCCGTGAGCGCCTTGCCGAGCGAGACGCGGTCGTAGGGGAGGTGCGCCTCCTCGGAGAGGACGGTGAGCTCGATGCCGTCGAGGCCGCGCGCCGCCATGGCTTCGGCAAAGCGATGCGCGGCGGGGCCGCCGCCGACGACGACGATGCGTCGCGTGCCGCGTGCCGGGCGGTGCTCGCTGATGCTGGGAGTGCTCACGGGGGAGACCTTCCGTCGAAGAGGCGCCGAGCGTGGCGGCGGGGGACTCATTCCAGCGTAGGAATGCGCGATTTCACCTCAGTTGCCCCGGTGTAACGGCCGATTAACTTCACGGTCACGGACGTGTTTCGTGATCGGTGAGGCCGGTTTTACTTTCGCGTGACACAAGGTCAACCCGGGTGAAACGCGTTCCTCCGTAGCGTTGAAGCATGTCGATCACAGCTCCTTCACCAGTCGGCTCCCCGGCGCTCAATGACCTCGACGGTCTCGAAGCCTCGGCAGTGCGAGTCCTGCCGACGTGGCGCAGCGTGTGCAATCTGAGCGACCTCGAGCCCGAATGGGGCGAAGCAGCGTTGCTGGACGGGCGTCAGATCGCGTTGTTCCGGCTCTCCACGGGCGAGGTCTTCGCCGTCGACCAGCGCGATCCCGCCACCGAGGCCCACGTCATGGCCCGCGGAATCGTCGGCTCGCGCGGAGACCGCCCGACCATCGCCTCGCCGCTCCACAAGCAGGTCTACGACCTGCGCACGGGCGAGCGGCTCGACGGCGAGGGCGCGCCGCTTGCGGCGTTCCCTGCCCGCGTCGTGGACGGGATCGTCCAGATCGCCGCCTGAGCTTCGCCGCCCAGGCCGCCGCGGCACAGTTCCGCCGGTTTGCCGCATCGTCGCCGACGAAACGCAGATCCGCCGGGCATAACCGGCGGATCTGCGGTCAACCGGCGCCTTTGCGGCCAACCGGCGCGATTGCCCGGGCGGCCCCGATTCGCGTGGCGCTAGAGTCCGAGCGCCTCGCGGACGTCCTCGAGTGCAGCGTCCATCGTCTGGCGCGCGGCCTGCCGCTCCGCGGCGAGCTCTGCGGACGAGTCGACCGGCCGAATGACCTCGAGATAGCACTTGAGCTTCGGCTCGGTGCCGCTCGGGCGCACGATGACGCGAGTCGCGTCCCGCGTGACCCACAGGAGACCCTCGGTCGGCGGTAGATCGTCCGAGCCGATCGAGAGGTCCACCGCTGTTTCGACAGGGGAGTCGGCGAATGCTGCCGGCGGGTCCTGGCGCAGCCGCACCATCATGGCGTCGAGCAGCCCGAGGTCGGCGACGCGCACGCTCAGCTGGTCTGTGATGTGCACGCCGTGGAGGACGTGGAGGGCGTCGAGCCGGCCGAAGAGGCTCTGGCCCTGCGCCTTCGCGTCCGCAGCGAGCTCGGCGACGAGGAGCGCGGCCGAGATGCCGTCCTTGTCCTTGACGAGCTCCGGCGCGACGCAGTACCCGAGTGCCTCCTCGTAGCCGTACGCGAGGCCCGGGACGCGCGAGATCCACTTGAAGCCCGTGAGCGTCTCGCGGTGGGCCAGGCCCGCTGCCCTCGCGATGTCGCCCAGGAGCCGCGACGAGACGATCGAGTTCGCGAAGACCGCCGTATCGCTCGCGCTGCCCTCCGCCTCGAGGCGGCGCACGATGTGCGCGCCCAAGAGGGCGCCGACCTCGTCGCCGCGGAGCATGCGCCATTCCCCGGTCTCGGGGTCGAGGGCGGCGACGGCGCAGCGGTCCGCGTCGGGATCGTTCGCGAGCACGAGGTCCGCTCCGAGCTCGCGGGCGGTCTCGAGCGCGAGGTCGAGCGCCCCGGGCTCCTCGGGATTCGGGAACGCGACGGTCGGGAACGCGGGGTCCGGCTCGGCCTGCTCGGCGACGAGCGTGACATCCGTGAAGCCCGCCTCGCGCAGGACGTCGAGCGCCGTCGACCCGCCGACCCCGTGCAGCGGCGTGAGCACGATTCGGAGGTTGCGGGCCGGGAAGAGGTCCGGGCGCGCGAGGCCGACGACGGCGGAGCGGTAGTCCGCGGCGATGTCCGGCGAGAGCACGGTCCACCCCGACTCGGCGAGCGGGACGCCGGCGATGGGTCCGACGGCGCCGATGAGCGCGGCGATCTCGCCGTCGACCGGCGAGACGATCTGCGCGCCGCGTCCGGCGTCGTCGGCCGCCCGCCCGCCGAGGTAGACCTTGTAGCCGTTGTCCTGCGGCGGATTGTGGCTCGCCGTCACCATGACGCCGGCATCGCAGCCGAGCGCCCGCAGCGCGTAGGCGAGGACGGGCGTCGGCAGCGGTGCCGGCATGAGGAAGGTCTCGATGCCCGCGGCCGTGAAGATTGCGGCCGTGTCGAGGGCGAAGACGTCCGAGTTCTTGCGCGCGTCGAAGCCGACGACGGCGCGCGGCCGCCGAGTGTTTTCGGCTTCGCCCGCGCTACGCGCCGGCGTGCCCGCGCCCTGCGCAGGCCCACCCACGCGCTGCGCGAGGAACGCGGCGAGGCCCGCCGCCGCCCGGCGCACGACGACTCGGTTCATGCGGTTCGGCCCCGGACCCAGCGCAGCGCGGAGCCCCGCGGTGCCGAACTGGAGAGACCCGGCGAACGCATCGGCGAGTTCCTGGAGCGCCGCGGCGTGGCCCTCGCCCGCCTGGGCGAGGAGGCCGCGGAGCTGTTCGGCGGTCTCCGGATCCGGGTCGGCATCCGCCCAGGCCTCTGCGCTCGCGCGCAGGTCCTCGAAGCCATCGGGAAGCGAGCTCATCACGTGATCGGCCTCAGATCTTCGCGATGACATCGGCGAGCAGGCGCGAGATCCGCGGACCCGCGGCGCGTCCGGCCTCGATGACCTCTTCGTGGCTCAGCGGCGTGGGGCTGATCCCCGCCGCGAGGTTCGTCACGAGCGAGATTCCGAACACCTCGAGGCCCGCGTGGCGCGCGGCGATCGCCTCGAGCGCGGTCGACATGCCCACAAGATCGGCGCCGATCCGCTTCGCGTACTGCACCTCGGCGGGCGTCTCGTAGTGCGGGCCCGTGAACTGGGCGTACACGCCCTCGTCGAGCGTCGGGTCGACCTCGCGGGCCAGGCCCCGCAGGCGGCTCGAGTAGAGGTCCGTGAGGTCCACGAACGTCGGGCCCTCGAGCGGGGACGTGGCCGTGAGGTTGATGTGGTCGCGGATGAGCACCGGCGTGCCCGGCGTCCACGCGGGGTTGAGCCCGCCGCAGCCGTTCGTGAGCACGAGGACGCGGCACCCTGCCGCCGCAGCGGTGCGGACGCCGTGCACGACGGCACGCACGCCCTTGCCCTCGTAGTAGTGGGTGCGGGCCCCGAGCACGAGCGCGCGCTTGCCCTCCCGCGTGAGGACCGAGCGGATCGTGCCGACATGGCCTTCCACGGCAGGGGAGGAGAAGCCGGGAACCTCGTTCGCGGGCAGCGTGGCGGTGACCTCACCGATGAGGTCGGCCGCCGCGCCCCAGCCGGAGCCGAGCACGAGGGCGATGTCGTGCGACGCCACGCCGGTGGCCTGCGCGATGTGGTCGGCCGCCGCCTGGGCGAGCACGAAGGGATCGGAAGTCGTCACCTCGGAAGTCGTCACAGGATAGAACCTATCAATCGGGGCCCGCCGTGGCACGCCTCGCACACGTCGGTGCCGCAGATCACGGGGGCGAGTGACCCACGCAGTGGTGGCGGGGCCACCCGGCGGGGCAGAATGGGTGTCCGTGACGATGAATCCCGATTTCAGCGTGCCCCACATCGCGATCCTCGGCGGCGGGCCGGGCGGTTACGAAGCCGCGTCCGTCGCGGCGTCCTTGGGCGCGCGCGTGACGATCGTCGAGCGAGCCGGCCTCGGCGGCTCGGCCGTCCTCACCGACGTCGTCCCGTCGAAGACCCTCATCGCGTCCTCGGACCTCATGACCCGCGTCGAGGAGGCCGCCGCGCTCGGCATCCACCTCGGCCACACCGACGGCGCACTCATCAAGCACGCCGACCTCCGCTCGATCAACGGGCGCCTCCTCGGCCTCGCGCGCCAGCAGTCGCAGGACATCCGGGCCGGGCTCGAGCACCTCGGGGTGCGCATCGTCGACGGGAGCGGCCGCCTCGTGGCCCCCCACACGATCGAGGCGACGACCGATTCGGGGGTCGAGACCATCGAGGCCGACGCCGTGATCCTCGCCGTGGGTGCCCACCCGCGCGAGCTGCCGACCGCCAAGTTCGACGGCGAGCGCATCCTCAACTGGACCCAGATCTACTCGCTCGACGAGCTCCCCGAGCACCTCATCGTCGTCGGCTCGGGCGTCACGGGCGCCGAATTCGCGTCCGCGTACAACGGCCTCGGCGCCAAGGTCACGCTCGTGTCCTCGCGCGACCGCGTCCTGCCGGGCTCGGACGAGGACGGCGCCGAGCTGCTCGAGAAGGTCTTCGCGCGGCGCGGCGTCAACGTCCTCTCGCGCTCGCGCGCGGCCGCCGTCGAGCGCACGGGCGACGGCGTCGCCGTCGTCCTCGGCGACGGCACCAAGGTGACGGGCTCGCACTGCCTCGTGTGCGTCGGCTCGATCCCGAACACGGAGGGGATCGGGCTCGAGGAGGCCGGCATCGCGCTCTCCGAGAGCGGGCACATCAAGGTCGACGGCGTCTCCCGCACGACCGCGATCAACGTCTACGCCGCGGGGGACTGCACCGGCGTCCTCGCGCTCGCGTCGGTCGCTGCGATGCAGGGGCGCATCGCCGTCGCCCACTTCCTCGGCGACCGCGTCCTGCCGCTCAACCTCAACCACGTCGCCTCGAACATCTTCACGTCACCGGAGATCGCCTCGGTGGGCGTCTCGGAGTCGGACGTGACGAGCGGAAAGGTCGCGGGCGACATCGTGACGCTGCGCCTCAAGAGCAACGCGCGCGCCAAGATGCGCAACACGACGGACGGCTTCGTCAAGATCATCGCGCGCAAGGGCACCGGCACGGTGATCGGCGCCGTCGTCATGGGCTCGAACGCGTCGGAGCTCATCTTCGGCCTCGCCATCGCGGTCGAGCAGAGCCTCCACGTCGACGACGTCGCCGCGACGTACGCGGTCTACCCCTCGCTCTCCGGCTCGATCTCGGAGGCCGCGCGGAGGCTGCACGTCCACATGTAGCGCGTTCGGGCGTAGGTTGGGGTGCGTGAACTGGGAGATCGACGAAGACGCCCTCATCGCCTGGCGGCGAGACATCCACGCCAACCCCGAGCTGGGCTTCCACGAGACCCGCACGTCGGGCCTCGTCGCGGAGCTCCTCGAGGGCTACGGGATCGAGGTGACCCGGCCCACGCCCACGAGCGTGGTCGGCCTCCTTCGCGGCGCTCGGCCCGGGCGGACGGTGGCGCTGCGCGCCGACATGGACGCGCTTCCCGTGGAGGAGGAGACGGGGGAGCCCTTCTCGTCGAAGGTCCCCGGCGTCATGCACGCGTGCGGGCACGACACGCACACGGCCATGCTGCTCGCCGCCGCGAAGACGCTCGCGGGCCTGCGCGACGAGCTCGCGGGGAACGTAACGTTCCTCTTCCAGCACGCCGAGGAGCATCCGCCCGGCGGCGCGGTCGAAATCGTCGCGGCGGGCGCACTTGGCGGCGTCGACGGCGTGTTCGGGCTCCACGTCATGAACCAGAAGGCCGGGACGGTCACCATTGCGCGCGGGGCCGCCTCGACGGCGTACGACGGCGGGATGCTCACCATCCAGGGCAGGGGCTCGCACGGATCGATGCCCCAGCACGGCATCGATCCCGTGGTGGTCGGTTCCGAGATCGTCCTCGCACTCCAGACGGTCGTGTCGCGGTCCATCGCGCCGGACCATTTCGCGGTCGTGACGGTCGGGAGCTTCAACTCGGGTGAGGCGCCCAACATCATCCCGGACACGGCTCATCTCGCACTATCCGTCCGCACGACCAATCCCGAGGACCGCGAGACCGTGGGGCGCCGCGTGCGCGAGATCATAGCGGGCGTGTGCGCCGTGCACGGCGCCACCTACACGCTCGATTGGGAGCCCGGCTACGAGGCCATCCAGCAGGACGACGGCGCGGCCGAGCTCGCGTTCGGCGCCGCGGCGACGGCCCTCGGAGAGGACCGGGTCGCGTGGGGCCCGGGTACGAGCGCGAGCGAGGACTTCTCCGTCTACGCGGCCCGCGTGCCCGGCTGCTTCATCTTCTTCGGCGGCGGGGACGAGTCCGAAGGCTTCCCGTTCCAGAACCACCATCCCAAGTTCAACGTCAAGGAGTCCGCGCTCATCGACGGCGCCCGGCTCGAGGTGCAGATCGCGCTCGACTTCCTCGCCGCCGAGTGAACGCGGCTTCGCCCCTTGAGCGGCCACGACGCTGAAGCGGATCATGGCGCCATGAAAAGTTCGCACCCGACGGTCGGGGAGGCAGCGGCGGCCATCGGCCACCGCCACGACCGCCTTCTGGAACGCGTGCGGGCGCTTTCGGGCGCCCTCCTCGATGCCGTCGAAGCCGGCGACACAGTCACCGCCCACGATGAGAAGGCCAACCTGGTCTCGTGGTGCGAGGACGAGCTCATCCCGCATCTGGTCGCCGAGGAGGGACCGCTCTACGGCGGGGCGCACGCGACCGCCGAGGCCGGACTGCTCGTTGAGGGGCTCCTGCAGGAGCATCAGACCCTCGTGGGCCTCGTCGACGAGCTCCGCCGAGTCGATGGCGGGGCCCGCCCCGCGGCCCTCGGCCTCGTGATCGCACGCGTCCTCGCGCTGCACATAGGGAAGGAGGAGCGCCTCCTGCTGCCCTTCATCGCCGCTAGCCCGGGCCTGAGCCTCGCGGAGGCCGTCGGGACTCTCGAGGACGTCACAGAGGCTTAGGCGGGCAAGCCGGCAAGTCACCTTCTTGCCCTGCGCAGTTACCTTCACGCCCGAAAAGTCACCTTCAATAGGACTTATTCCGCATTAAGGTAACTGCCGGCTGCGAGAAGGTAACTGCCGGCCCGGAGTCGTCAGCCGGGTGTTCTACGACGTGTGATGGCGTTGCCGCAGGGACCTGGCCGGGCTGGAACGTACTGGGGGAAGGTTCCAGCCCGGCCCAGCTGCTGGGACAGAGCAAAGCCGGCACGGTGGACAGTTCCGCTCCGGCTTCCCACTATGTCATCGCTCACACTGCCCAATAAGTTACGCCTCTACGAGGTGTATTTTTCAAGCGCTCCTGCCTCGCCGCCGTCGCCCTGCCCCTAAGCGGCGACGACGGCGAAGTGCTGTTCGATGAGCTCGCGGACGCTGTCCTTGCAGCCTCCGCAGCCGGTCCCCGCGCGGGTCGCCTTCGAGACCTCCTCGACGGTCGAGCATCCGCCCACGACGGCCTCCTGGACCGTGCCCCGGCTCACGCCCGCGCACCGACACAGGGTCGACTCGGGGCCCGCGGCCGTGCCCGGCCGGCCGAGCGAGCTCTCGGGACCGTCGAGCCGCAGGATGACCGAGCGGTCGGCGGGGAGCTCGGCACCGCTTCCGAAGAGGAGCGTGAGCTCGGCGGCCGCGCGCGGCATCCCGAGTGCGACGAAGCCCTCGAGTACCCCGTCACGCGTGCACATTTTGACGTAGCGGCCATGCGCGGCGTCCGCCCAGAGCGAGACCTCGAGCGGGGCGCGTCCGGCGGCCGCGTCGGCCTCCCAGGCTTCGGCGTCCCACGGGTCTGCCTGGACGCCGCCGGCCAGCGCGAGGTTCACGCCGCGCGCTTTGAGGAGGATAACGCCCGGCCGCTCCTCGGGCAGAGGCCCCGGTGCCGGCTCGCCGAGGAGCCGTGCGCGGAAGGAGGCCGCAAGCCAGTCGGCCTGCCGCCAGCCAGGGGCGATGAGCCCGCTCGGTCCCGAGCTGCGCTCGCACGCGGCGCACAAGTGGTCCGCGCAGCGCACCTCGGCGCAGTCGCCGATCGCGAAGACGTGCTCCGTGTGCAGCGCCCCGAGGCGGTGGTCGACGAGGACGCCGTGGCCGACCGCCAGGCCAGCCCCCTCGGCGAGCTCCTTGCGGGGCCGGGCGCCGCAGGCGAGCACGAGGAGATCGCCCTCGACCGCGGTTCCGTCGTCGAGGAGGAGCGCCCGGAAGGCGCCGTCGGGGCCGGTCGCGATGCCGGTCGCGCGGGCGTTCCGCGCGAGGCACAGTCCCTGGTGCCGCAGGATCGACGAGAGCGTCCCGCCGCCCGCTGCGTCGATCTGCCGCCCGAGCGGCCTCTCGCCGTGGTGTACGACCGTGACGCTCGCGCCCTCCTCGGACGCCGCGAGCGCGGCCTCAAGCCCGAGCACGCCGCCGCCGAGCACGACGACGCGCTTCCGGCCCCGCACGGCCTCGGCGAGGCGTTCGGCGTCCGCGAGATCGCGTAGCGCCGTCACGCCGTCGGGGAGCACGGGGTGCTGCGGGTCGGGGTTGAGGCCCGTGAGGTTCGGGATTGCCGCGCGGGCGCCCGTCGCGAGGACGAGCCGGTCGTAGGGGAATGCCGTGCCGTCCGCGAGGTGGACGTTCCGGCGGCTCCGATCGATGCGCTGGACGCGGGCACCGAGGACGACGTGTACGCCGTCGGCCGCGAGCTCGTGCGCGTCCGCAAGCTGCATCGACGCAAGCGACGTCCGCCCCACGCCGAGGTCCGCGACGAGCACGCGGTTGTAGGCGGCCTGTTCCTCTTCGCCGACGATCGTGAGCTGGGCGGCGCCCGCGACGACGGCGGGCCGGAGCTCCTCGACAAAGCGCGCCGCGACGGGGCCGAAGCCGACGACGACGATGCGCTCGGGCGCGCTGCCCCGCTCCGGGCCGGCGTGGTCAGGGATGAAGGTCACGGGCGCTCCTCACGCGGGTCGGTCCTCACGAGGACCGGCCTTCATGCTGACTTGCACAGATGAGGTCGGCGTCGGGGTCGCCGGCGGGAGGAAAGTCTGCCGGCTGGACGAGGACGCGGGTGGTCTTGAACTCGGGCATTCCCGAGATGGGGTCGGTGCGGGACTCGGTGACTTGGTTCGCGGCGGCCAGCCCCGGGAAATGAAACGGGAGGAACACGGTGTCCGGGCGGATGTCGAGCGTGAGCTCGACGCGGCAGAGGACCTCGCGTCCGGCGGCGGCCGAACCGGAGGACGACGGCGCCGCGTCCTGGGTTGCGCGCTCCCCGAGACGCGTCACCCGTACCCATGCCTTGTCGGCGACCCGCAGGCGTGCGGCCGCGGCGGGGTGGAGCTGGAGCCGCGGCTCGGGCTGCGCGGTGCTGAGGGCCGCCACACGGCGGGTCTGGGCCCCCGACTGGTAATGCTCGAGGAGGCGCCCCGTCGCGAGGTGGAACTCCTCGGGGGCCGGGCGGGATGGCGACCACGAAGGCGTCGCGGCCCGCACGGCGACGAGCCGAGCCCGGCCGTCGTCGTGCGCGAAACGCTCGGCGAAGAGGCGCGGGGTCCCGCTCGAGCCGGCAGGATACGGCCAGTACACCTCGGCCCCCGTGTCGAGGAGCTCGTACGAGACGCCCGAGTAGTCCGCGAGACCACCCCGCGAGGCGCTCCGCAGCTCCTCGAAGACCACCTCGGGCTCAGTCGGGAAGGCCGACGGGGCGTCGAGCAGCTCCGCGAGGCGGTTCATGATCCACAGCTCGGAGCGCGCGCCCTCGGGGGCCTCGACCGCGCGTCGGCGCCGGAGCACTCGGCCCTCGAGGTTCGTCATCGTGCCCTCCTCCTCGGCCCACTGCAGGACCGGGAGCACGACGTCGGCCTCGCGCGCGGTCTCGGAGAGGAAGAAGTCAGACACCACGAGGAGGTCAAGCCGGCGCAGGCCGTCGCGGACCGCGGACACGTCCGGCGCGGAGACCACCACGTTGGCGCCGTGCACGAGGAGCGCGCGCACGCCGTCGTCCGTTCCGAGGGTGCGCAGAAGCTCGACGGCGGGGAGCCCCGGGCCGGGGATGCTCGCCTCGGGCACGCCCCAGACCCGGGCCATGTGCGCGCGGGCGTCGGGGTCGGTGATCTTGCGGTAGCCGGGGAGCTGGTCGGCCTTCTGTCCGTGCTCGCGCCCGCCCTGCCCGTTGCCCTGGCCGGTCAGTGTGCCGTAGCCGCCGCGCGGCGAGCCCGGGAGGCCGAGGAGGAGCGCGAGGTTGATCGCGGCCGTGACGGTGTCGGTGCCGTCGGCGTGCTGCTCGATGCCGCGGCCCGTAAGGATGTAGCACGAGCCGGTGCGAGCGGATTCCGCGAGGCGGCGCGCGGTCGAGCGGATGAGGTCCGCGGGGACGCCGGTGGTCGCCTGGACCCGCTCGGGCCACCACGGCGCGACGGACCGGATCACCGACTCGAGTCCCTCGGTCCGCTCCGCGAGGTACCGCGAATCCAGGAGCCCATCGTTGATCACGACGTGCGCCAGGCCCAGAAGAAGGACGAGGTCCGTGTGCGGGGCCGGCGCGAGGTGAGTTCCGGCGCCGTCGTCCGTCAGCTGGGCGGTCGCCGAGCGTCGCGGGTCGACGACGACGAGCCCGCCCGCCGCGCGCGCCCCGGCGAGGTGCTGGACGAACGGCGGCATCGTCTCGGCGACGTTCGAGCCGAGCATGAGGATCGTGTCCGCTGTGTCGACGTCCGTGAGCGGGAACGGGAGGCCGCGGTCGATCCCGAAGGCGCGATTGCCGGCCGCGGCGGCCGAGGACATGCAGAACCGGCCGTTGTAGTCGATGCGGGACGTGCCGAGCGCGACGCGCGCGAACTTGCCCAGAAGGTACGCCTTCTCGTTCGTGAGGCCTCCGCCGCCGAAGATTCCGACGGCGTCCTTCCCATGCTCGGCCTGGATGCGGCGGAGCTCGTTTGCGACCCGCTCGAGTGCCTCGTCCCACGTCGCGGGACGCAGCGCGCCGTCGGCGTCGCGGACGAGGGGCTCGGTGATCCGCTCAGGGTGCTGAAGGAGCTCGGCCGCCGTCCAGCCCTTGCGGCACAGGCCGCCGCGGTTGGTGGGGAAGTCGCGGCCGGTCACCTCGACGGGAGCCTCGCCTCCCTCGAGCGGCGTGAGCGACATCCCGCACTGCAGCGCGCAGTAGGGGCAGTGGGTCGCGGTAGCCGTGGGTTGGGTGGGCGGGGCGATCCGGGCGGGATCCGCCGGCTTCGTCACGTCAGGCTCCGGTCCGTGCCACGGCGCTTCCGCGGCGCAGGTAGCACGCCCATGAGACGACGAGCATGAGGGCGTACGCGCCGACGAAGCCGAAGAACGCGGGGACGTACGAGCCGGTCGCGCTGCTCGACGCGCCGAGGAGCTGCGGGATCGCGAACCCTCCGTACGCGCCGATCGCCGAGATGAGGCCGAGGGCCGCCGAGGAGAGCCGGGCGGTGTACGACGGCGCCGCCCCGGCCTTCGCGGCACGGCTTGCCCGGGCGAAGATCACCGGGATCATGCGGTACGTCGAGCCGTTGCCGATGCCGCTCGCGGCGAACAAGGTGAGGAAGAGGACGAGGAAGAGCCAGAAGTTCTTGAGGGGGAGCGTTGCGATGAGCCCGAGCGTCACGACCGCCATGACCGCGAACGAACCGACCGTGATGCGCGCGCCGCCGAAGCGGTCCGCGAGCTTGCCGCCGTAGGGGCGGGCGAGAGACCCGACGAGCGGGCCGAGGAACGCGAGCGAGAGCGCGGCAGCGCCGACGGCGAAGGTGGAGTAGGTCGGGAACAGGTCCTTGATGAGCTTGGGGAACACGCCGCTGAAGCCGATGAACGAGCCGAATGTGCCGATGTAGAGGAACGCGACGATCCAGAGGTGTGGTTCCTTGAGGGCTGCGAGGGAGCCCGCGACATCGCCCTTCGCGTTCGAGAGGTTGTGCATGTTCCGCCACGCGCCGAAGGCTGCGATGAGGATGAGGGGAACCCACATGAGTCCGGCCATCGCGAGCGTCGCACCGCCGTTCTTGGTGCCCGTGACACCGGTCACGACGACGGCCGTGAGGCTCACCGCGATCGGCACCGCGAGCTGAGAGACCGCCGCGCCGAGGTTGCCGCCCGCCGCGTTGAGGCCGAGCGCCCAGCCCTTCTCCTTGGCCGGGTAGAAGAACGTGATGTTGGCCATCGAGCTCGCGAAGTTGCCGCCGCCGAAGCCCGCGAGTCCGGCCGCGAGGAGCATGACCCAGAATGGCGTGGACGGGTTCGAGACGCACGCCGCGAGGCCGAGAGCCGGGATGAGGAGCAGCAGGGCGGAGAAGATCGTCCAGTTGCGGCCGCCGAAGCGGGACACCATGAACGTGTAGGGGATGCGCAGGGTCGCGCCGACGAGGCTCGGCATCGAGATGAGCCAGAACGTCTGGCTCGTGTCGAACTTGAAGCCAGCCGCGGGGAGCGAGACGACGACGATCGACCACAGCTGCCATATGACGAAGCCGAGGAACTCGGCAAAGATGGACCACGCGAGGTTCCGGCGCGCGATCGCGCGGCCCTCGCCCTCCCACTGGGCGGTGTCCTCGGGGTTCCAGTGCTCGATCCAGCGGCCCGCACGGAAGTCGAGACGGAGGCCTCCGGTGGGGGCCGCCGTCGTCCGCTGTCCTACAGCTGGGGCTGCTGCGCTGGGTTCAGTGCTCATGGGTTCTCCTGGGGTGCTCGGGGAACTGAGTGGATCGGTTCTGCTTTCAACGCTAAGAAGCGCGCGTTTCGGCCAGCGTCGCCGGGTGTAAACAGGCCGTGACATCGACCTCTCCTCTCACGCGGTTCGCGGGTGAGCCGTGAGGTCAGTCTCGGAATGCGGACCGAGTGTCCGAGTCGTGGACAGCCTGTCTAGGATGGCGCATACACACCCTGTGCACCCGTGTCAACGGGCAGTCCGGCATGCGAAAGGCGCGTTGCAGCTATGGCTTCACCAGCGGTCGCCCGATCTTCGGCCGAGGAGACAGCGAACACTCGCGGGCGAGTGATCTTCTCGAGCCTCATCGGCACGACGATCGAATTCTTCGACTTCTACGCGTACGCGACGGCGTCCGTCCTCGTCTTCCCGAAGCTCTTCTTCCCGAACGCGAGCGACCTCAACGCGCTCCTGAGCTCCTTCGCGGTGTTCGGCGTCGCATTCGTCGCGCGGCCGGTCGGCTCGGTCCTGTTCGGCCACTTCGGCGACAAGCTCGGACGCAAGGGCACGCTCGTCGCGTCGCTGCTCACGATGGGCCTCTCGACGTTCCTCGTGGGCGCCCTCCCGCCCGCCACGACGCCCGGGTGGATCGTCCTCGCCCCGCTGTTCCTCGTCGTCCTCCGCTTCGCCCAGGGCGTTGCGCTCGGCGGCGAGTGGTCCGGCGCGGCGCTGCTCGCGACCGAGAACGCCCCCGCTGGCAAGCGCGCCGTGTGGGGCACGTTCCCGCAGCTCGGCGCCCCGATCGGCTTCATCCTCGCGAACATCCTGTTCGTGGTCCTCCAGGGGACCCTCACCGCGCAGCAGTTCGCCGACTTCGGCTGGCGCATCCCGTTCCTCGCGAGCATCGTGATGGTCGCCGTCGGCCTCTACGTGCGGCTCAAGCTCGTCGAGAGCACGTCATTCCAGAAGGTCGTCAAGGCCGAGAAGATCGCCAAGGTTCCGATCGCGGCGACGTTCAAGCACCACTGGCGCGCCGTCGTCGCCGGCACGTTCATCATGCTCGCGACCTACGTCCTCTTCTACCTCACCACCACGTTCACCCTCAGCTACGGCATCGCCCCGGCCAGCGTCGAGGCGGCCAAGGCGGCCGCCGCGAAGGCGGGCAAGGCGTTCAATGCGGCCGACTTCGTGCCCGGCCTCGGCATCCCGCAGCCGGAGTTCCTGTGGATGCAGATCATCGGCGTCGTCTTCTTCGCCGTGTTCACGGTCGTTTCGGGCCCGCTCGCCGAGAAGTTCGGACGCCGCCGATTCCTGCTCTGGGTGACCTCCGGGATCCTCGTGTTCGGCCTCGCGTGGGGCCTCATGTTCGGCCCGGGCAAGGCCGCCGCCATGGTGGGGCTCATCGTGGGCTTCACGCTCATGGGTTCGACGTTCGGGCCGATGGCCGCGATCCTGCCCGAGCTCTTCCCCTCGAACGTGCGGTACACGGGCTCGGCGGTCGCGTACAACCTGTCCTCGGTGATCGGAGCCGCCCCGGCGTCCTTCGTCGCGACAGCCCTCTGGAAGGCCGGCGGCGGCAGCACCGTGTGGGTCGGCGTGTACCTGGCAGTCGCCGCGGCGCTCACGTTCGTCGCGCTGTTCGTGACCCGCGAGACGCGCGACCGGAAGTTCGAGGACAACATCGCGGCGTGAGGCCCCGTCCCCGTGACCGGAGCCAAGCGCCCCAGAACCTCCGCCGAGCTCCCCACGTTCACGGCCGGCCGCCCCAAGACTTGGGCCGCTCCGGCGTGCCGCACCGGCGATTCGGTGCGAAACGCCGCGGATTGAATCGTGAAGTTGGGGAACCCGGCGGGGTGGTTGGGGAGGTCGGGCCAGAAGCAGGGGAGATCGGAACACGAACGGAGGGCCGGCGCACCGCGCCGGCCCTCCGTTGTCGTTCGATCCGGGTCAGTCCTCGATCGTCGCGATCACCGCGCCGGCCGTGACCGTCTGGCCGGGCTCGGCCGTGAGCCCGTGGACGGTGCCGGAGCGGTGGGCCGTGATCGGCTGCTCCATCTTCATGGCCTCGAGCACGACGACGAGATCGCCTTCCTCGACCTGCTCGCCGTTCGCGACGGCAACCTTGACGATCGTGCCCTGCATGGGCGCCGTGAGCGCGTCGCCGCCCACGACGGCAGCGGCCGCACCGCCACGAGCCGAGCGCGGCTTCTTCGCCTTCGCCTTGCCGGCCTTCGCGATGCCGCCGAGCCCCGCGGGGATCGTCACCTCAAGGCGCTTGCCGCCCACCTCGACGACGACGCTCTGGCGTTCCCCGGCGTCGTCGCCCGCTGTCGCGGGGACCCCGGACCACGCCGGGATGTCGTTCTCGAACTCCGTCTCGATCCAGCGCGTGTGTACCTCGAACGGGCCCGACGCTGGAGCGAATGCGGCGTCCCGCACGACGGTCGCGTGGAACGGGATGACGGTGGGCATGCCCGTGATCTCGATCTCGTCGAGCGCGCGGCGGGAGCGTTCGAGGGCCTGCCGGCGGGTCGCGCCCGTCACGATGAGCTTCGCGAGCATCGAGTCGAAGTTGCCGCTGATGACCTCGCCGGCCTCGATGCCCGAATCGACGCGGATGCCGGGTCCAGTCGGGTACTTGAGCGTCTCGACCGTTCCGGGGGCCGGCATGAAGTTGCGGCCCGGGTCCTCGCCGTTGATCCGGAATTCAAAGGAGTGACCGCGGACCTCGGGGTCCTCGTAGCCGAGCGCCTCACCGCGCGCGAGGCGGAACTGCTCGCGTACGAGGTCGATCCCCGTGACCTCCTCGGACACGCAGTGCTCGACCTGGAGCCGCGTGTTCACCTCGAGGAAGCTGATCGTCCCGTCCTGGCCCACGAGGAACTCGCACGTGCCGGCACCGAGGTAGTGGGCCTCCTTGAGGATCGCCTTCGAGGACTCGTACAGGCGCTTGTTCTGCTCCTCCGTGAGGAACGGCGCCGGCGCCTCCTCGACGAGCTTCTGGTTGCGGCGCTGGAGCGAGCAGTCGCGCGTCGAGACGACGACGACGTTCCCGTGCGCGTCCGCAAGGCACTGCGTCTCGACGTGGCGCGGCGAGTCGAGGAACCGCTCGATGAAGCACTCGCCCCGGCCGAAGGCCGCCGTCGCTTCGCGGACGGCCGATTCGTAGAGCTCAGGGATCTCCTCGAGGGTGCGCGCGACCTTGATGCCGCGCCCGCCGCCGCCGTACGCGGCCTTGATCGCGACCGGCAGACCGAATTCGCGCGCAAACGCGAGCACCTCATCGGCCGATTCGACCGGGTCCTTCGTGCCCGGGACGAGCGGGGCGCCGACCTTCTCGGCGATGTGCCGCGCGCGCACCTTGTCGCCGAGCGCGGCGATGGACTCGGGGGACGGGCCGATCCACGTCAGGCCCGCGTCGAGCACGCGCTGCGCGAACTCCGCATTCTCGGAGAGGAAGCCGTAGCCGGGGTGGATCGCGTCGGCGCCCGAGACGCGGGCGGCATCGAGGATCTTGTCCATCACGAGATATGACTCGGCCGCCGTCGTCCCGCCCAGCGCAAACGCCTCGTCGGCGAGGCGAACGTGCAGCGCGTCTCGGTCCGGCTCGGCGTAGACGGCAACGGACGCGATGCCCTCGTCGCGGGCGGCGCGGATGACGCGCACTGCGATCTCGCCGCGGTTGGCGATGAGGACCTTCGTCATGGGCTTGCTTCCGGCGGTGAGGGACAAGGCTTCTCCGTTCTGTACTGCGGAGAGCCTAGCGCTCCTTTGGTGGATTCGCCCATATTGATGGCGGATTCGGCGGGGGAGCGGTGGATCCTTTGTTGGGGTTCTACAAAGAGGCCTCCTCGCCGCGCACGCGGCAGCTCAGCGGGCGACGGCGGCGGCCCAGAAGTCGGTGAGGCGCACGTTGGCCGGTCTGCTCAGCGGACGACGGCGGCGGCCCAGAAATCGGTGAGGCGTACGTTGGCGCGTGAGAGGAGCGTGCGCAGCGTCGAGATCGAGAGGCCGACGACGGCGTGAGGGTCGCCGTCGACGCGGGCCAGGAAGGCGCCGCCGAGGCCGTCGATGGTGAACGAGCCGGCGCAGTGGAGCGGCTCGCCGGTTGCGACGTAGGCGGCGATGTCGTCGTCGGACATCTCGGTGAACTCGACCTCTGCCGAGCAGAGCTCGCCTGAGCTCGACACGATGCCGTCCCGACAGTCCACGAGCCAGTGCCCCGTGTGGAGGATTCCCGACCGCCCGCTCATGGCGCGCAGCCGCTCAGTGGCGACCTCGACGGTGTACGGCTTGCCGAGAGCCTCGCCGTCGAACTCGAACACCGAATCGCAGCCCAGCACGAGCGCGCCCTCCACCTCGGGGAGCGACGCCACGGCCTCGGCCTTGGCGCGTGCGAGGAGGAGCGCCATGTCGGCGGGGCTCGCGTCGGGGTGGCCCGCCACGACGGCGTCCTCGTCCACGGCCGAAACCACGATCCGGTGCGGGATCCCGGCCTCCGCGAGGAGCTTGGTCCGCGCGGGGGACTTCGAGGCGAGGACGAGCGGTGCGAGGGCGCCCGACGACGGAAGGCTGGGTGGCGTGGCAGTCACGCCGCCCAGCCTATCGCCACGGGGTCCCGGTCCGGCCCGGCCCGCGGGGCTTCGCAGCGGTCGTTATTTCGTGAGGAGAATCGACACCGTGGTCGCGGCCGCGAGGGCGAGGAGGGATAACGTTGCGGTCCGCATGAGCGCGGGGGAGGGCGCCGCGTGCCCCCTTCTCAGGGCGCGGCCGCGGTAGAGGACGCAGAGCGCAATGACTGCGGTGGCTGCGGCCGCGACGGCGGCGGCGATCCCCAAGGCGTCCGTACTGCCCTCGATGCTTCCCTCGTGACGGTTCAGGGAATGGGCCCACGAACGCCAGATGAGCAGATCCGAGACGAGCAGAGCCAGGAGCGTGCGGCCCCAGGCGAGCGAGGTGCGTTCCGGCTGGAGCCCGGGGTCGCGGTCCCCGTCGTGCGCGCGCGTCTCGGGTGTCACCGCGAGAAGAGGATCAGCGCCGCGAAGACCAGCGCTGCCATGGCGACGACGAGGGTCATGGCCACGAGCAGCCACGCGTGGGGGAGCTCGCGCTTGTTGCGCATGGCCTGTTCCTGCAGGGACCAGCGGCGGTACGCCTCGAACGCCAGGAGCGCCCCGATCGCGGCCAGGGCCAGGCACAGGGAGATGCGGATCGGGGCGGGCGCGATGTCCGGCGTGAGCTGGTCGATCGCGATCGACCCGGCCAGGATGGCCATGGACGTACGGATCCATGCGAGGAACGTGCGTTCGTTCGCCATCGAGAACCGGTAGTCCGGCATCTCGCCCTCGCGGCGCCACTGCGGTTCCTTGAGCTTCATGCGGTCCTCACGGTCGATGGATGGCCCGCGTCTCGAGCGCGACAGTGCGGAAGCCGCAGTTGCCGCTGGACGAGTCGGGTGTGTTGGAGGTGCGTGCGGCGACGCGATAGCGGCTGCAGTAGGACTCGTGGCACAGGTAGGAGCCCCCGCGCATGACCCGTCCGGCGCCGATTGACGGCCCCCTGGGGTTCTGTCGGGGTGACGACCGATAGTACTTGGGCAGGAACCAGTCGTTGCACCACTCCCACACGTTCCCAGCCGTTTCGTACAGCCCGTAGCCGTTCGGTGGGAAGGATCTGACGGGGGCGGTGCCCAGGAACCCGTCGTCCTGGGTGTTGAGGGTGGGGAAGGTGCCCTGCCAGATGTTGGCGCGGTGCTCGCCGTCGGGCGTGAGGTCGTCTCCCCACGCGTAGCGCCTGGCGGCCAGGCCCCCGCGGGCGGCGTACTCCCATTCGGCCTCGGTGGGCAGGCGGCGTTCAGCCCAGGCGCAGTATGCCACGGCGTCGTTCCACGAGACGTGGACGGCCGGGTGATCAGGTACCTGAGTCCAGTCCGAGAGGGGGCCGGCGGGGTGGGCCCAGTCTGCCCCGCGGACGTTGAGCCACCACGGGGCGCCAGCAGCGGCGCCGAGAACGTCGTCGTCGTTCGCCTTGACCAGAAGATGGAAGACGGCGCTCGTGGCGTATCGCTCGGCCTCGGTGCGGTAGCCGGTTGCCTCCGCGAAGGCGGCGAACATGCTGTTCGTTACCGCCGTTGAGTCGATCCGGAAGGCGGAAAGCTCGACTTCGTGGACGGGGGTCTCTCCGTCGGAGGGGTAGCCCTCGCCGAACTGATCGCCCATCTGGAACGCGCCGCCGACAAGGACGACATCGTCGTGGTGCGCGGTGCGGGGGGACGCTTCCGCGGCCGAGGGCGCAGCCGTGGTGCGAGGGGCTCCTGCTCCTCTCGCGCGCCCCGGCGAGCAGCAGCTCGCGGCGTGGCTCGAATCTGTCGTGGCGTCCATGGTTCCTTCTCAAGCGTCATCGCACGTGCTCTCGAATCTATCACCGGGCGGCTCGAGCACAGCATTCCATTTGTGTCATTGACGATGCATTCTACTTGTGCCATCCTCAAGTGACGTACCTCACGAAGGAGACCTGAAGCAGTGAAGCTGGAACACATCCTCCTCGGCGTACTGGCCTCGCACCCGAGCACCGGCTATGACCTCAAGAAGTACCTCGACACCCACGGCCGCTTCCTGCGCTCCAACACCCAGATGAGCCAGGTCTACCGGTCCCTTGCGAGCATGGAGAAGCAGGGCTGGGTCGCCCACACCGTCGACCCCCGGCCCGGGGCGCAGGACGCCAAGACGTACCGCGTGACCGATGAGGGGGCCACCATCTTCCTCGACTGGCTCACAGGCCCGTACCAGCCGCCGTCGCGCTTCCAAGACCCTGAGCTGGGGGCGCGCCTGAGCTTCGCTGGCTTCATGAGCGCCGAGCAGGTCTTGCGCCTCCTCGACACGGAAATCCACACGCGGCAGGAGGAAATCGCGCGGTACCGGTTCCGGGACCGGCGCGAGAACTGGGCGGCCACCATTCCGTTCGACGCCGAACTCGCCGAATCGCTCGGCGAGCGGCTCCACTTCATGGGCGCCGCAGCGATCGACGCCCATGTCGCGGCCATGATCGAGCTCCGCAAGGACATCCTCGACGGGAAGCTCTCGTCCCGCTCGCTGACCGCCGTCCCCGAGTCCCTCGTAGCCCGCGAGGTCGAGTGACGGGCCGTCAGCCCGTCCGCCTGCACCCGACCCGCCCACAGCCCTTGGAAGGACCACGATGAGGGCCATCATCCTCATGTTCGACAGCCTGAACAGGCACATGCTCGCCCCCTATGCGGACACGATCGTGGACGCGCCGAACTTCGCCCGCCTCGCGTCGCGGGCGGTCACGTTCGAGAACTTCTATGCCGGCTCGATGCCGTGCATGCCTGCCCGGCGCGAAATGCACACGGGCCGCTACAACTTCCTCCACCGTTCGTGGGGCCCGCTCGAGCCGTTCGACGACTCGATGCCCGAGTTGCTCAAAAACGCGGGCGTCCACACGCACCTAGCGTCCGATCACCCCCACTATTGGGAGGACGGCGGCGCGACCTACCACCCCCGGTACACCACGTGGGAGTTCTTCCGGGGCCAGGAGGGCGATCCGTGGAAGGGCGTCGTGGCCCCGTCAGCGAACGACGGCGGGGCCGCCGGCGGCGATTGGCGCGCCGGCATGAAGCGCCAGGATCTCATCAACCGCAGCTACATGCCCACGGAGGCCGAGCACTCCCAGACGCGCACGGTCGACGCCGGCATCCACTTCATCGACACGAATCACGCCGCCGACCAATGGATGCTGCAGATCGAGCTCTTCGACCCCCACGAGCCGTTCTTCACGCACGACGCCTACAAGGCCATGTACCCGCACCGCTACGACGGGCCCGAGTTCGACTGGCCCTCGTACCAGAAGGTCACCGAGCCCGAAGACCAGGTCGAGCACGCGCGCTACGAGTACGCGGCGCTCGTCTCGATGTGCGACAAGTCCCTCGGCCGCGTCCTCGACGCGATGGACAAGCACGAGCTGTGGGACGACACGCTCCTCTTGGTCAACACCGACCACGGCTTCCTGCTCGGCGAGCACGGCTGGTGGGCCAAGTCGGTGCAGCCGTGGTTCAACGAACTCGTCCATCTGCCGATGTTCCTGTGGGACCCCCGCACGGCGGGCCGTGACACGCGTCGCGGGGCCCTCGCCCAGACCATCGACATCGCCCCGACGATGCTCCGGTACTTCGGACTCGAGCCGACGCCGGACATGCAGGGCCGGGACCTCGCCGTCGTCCTCGAGGATGACACCCAGGTGCGTGAAGCCGCCCTGTTCGGAATCCACGGCGGGCACGTCAACGTCACCGACGGCAAGTACGTCTACATGCGCGCGTCCGCGGACCCCTCCAACGCGCCGCTTGAGGACTTCACCCTCATGCCGACGCACATGCGTTCGCGGTTCGCACCCCGAGAGCTTGCCGCGTGGGAGCCCGCGGAGCCGTTCTCCTTCACGAAGGGGCTCCGGACCATCAAGGTGGACGCGCCGTCGCTCATGAATCCGTGGGTGCACGGGACGCTTCTCTACGACATTGAGGCGGACCCGGGTCAAGAACGCCCGATGGAGGACGACGATGTCGAGCTCCGCATGCTGCGCCTGCTCGCCGAGCTCATGCACGCCTCGGACGCCCCTCGCAGTCAGTTCGAACGGCTCGGAATCCCGTTCGACACGCCGCCCACGGAGGAACATCTCCTCGTGCGCCGTCAGGCCGAACGCGCAGCGGCCGCCCTCGAACCGCTCCCGCCGCTGGCCCACTTTCAGGCCGACGGGGCCGCGCTCGAAACCCCGATTCTCGAGCTCCTCCAGGACCCGCAGTGCCGGGACGTGCTCGGACAGCACGTGCCACAGCTCGTAGCCACGGAGCTGGTCAGCATCTCGCCCCAGCTCACGATCTATCAGCTCGCGAAGGTCATCCCCCTTCCCGTCGGGACCCTCGAGCTCCTCGCCAAAGAGCTCGCGCCGGCCCCCATCTCCTAGCCCACCCCCCGACCCGCACCCACCTGCCGCCGCCCGCACCCACCCGCAGCCACCTGCCAACGTAGACAGGACACCCCATGGAAACTCGAACCGCGAAGACTGTTCCCGCCGAGGGAGAGGCTCAAGCCCGGCGCGTTCCGCACCGCTGGCGGAACCTCGTCGTCCTCACGGGCGTGAGCATCGTCGACAACACGGAAGCCGGCCTCACATCGACGATCTTCCCGTCGATCGCGGCGGCCCTCAGGCTGCAGAGCAGCCACCTCGGACTGCTTGCGGCGCTTGGGAAGGTCGTCGCCGTGCCCGCGGGACCTGCCTGGACGTGGCTCGCGTGGCGCATCGGACGCCGCAACACGCTGGTCCTCATCACGCTCGTCGGCGGTGTCTTTGGCGCGGTCGCGGGCTTTGCCCACGACTTCACCCAGCTCCTGATCTTCAACGCGCTCATGTCCGCCGCCATGGTCGGGGGCGTGCCGATCTCGAACGCGATCCTCGCCGACTCGTTCGACGACGCGAACCGCGGCAAGGCGGTCGGCTACTTCTACGGCTTCATCAGCCTCGTCAGCTCGTTCGTGGGGCCGCTCATCGCCCTGTTCACGGGACTCACGGACGGCTGGCGGTACGGCATGTGGACCATCGGCGGCATCTGCGTCGTGGCCGGCCTGATCGTCGCAGCGCTCTACAAGGATCCCGGCGTCGGGGCAGCCGAGAAGCAGCTCGCCGACCTGTCCGAGTCCAAGCGCAACCTCTCCCGCGCGACGCTCTCCTCCGCGCTCTCGATCATGAAGGTGCCCTCGTTCTCCCTCATGATGGTGTCCCGCCTCCTCTCGGGCCATCTGCTCATCTCGATCTTCGGCATCCAGTTCCTCGTGACCGAGCGTCATTTCACGAATGCCGTCGCCGCCACCGTGCTCGTCCCGTTCGGGCTCGCGTACTTCGCCGGGACCGTCGGCGGCGGGTGGTTCCTTGCTCTTCTCGACCGCGTGATCCCGCACCGCGGGCGCGTCGCCTACATCCAGGGCGCCCAGGTCTTCTTCGCCGCCGTGGCCTTCTTCGGAACGCAGTTCCACTACGAGGGCATCGGCGTCTACGCGATCTTCTGGGGCCTCATGGGCTTCGGGCAGGGCCTCAACCCCTCGGTGAACCGCTCGATCGTCGCCGCCGTCATCCTGCCGGAGCTGCGCGGCCAGGCGTTCGCGATCTTCTTGAGCATCTTCGAGACCATCGGCTGGGCTCTCTTCTCCCTCGGCGCCGGGGCGCTCGCCACGAGCCTCGGCATTCAGACGGTGTTCTTCTGGATCATGGTGGTCCTCATGCTCGTCAACGCGGCGGTGCTCACCGGACTGTACAAGGTCTATCCGCGGGATGTGGCGCGGGTGACCGAGACGCTCGAGCTGCGCCGTCGGGAAGCCTTCCAGGAGGGCTGACGCATGAGAGGGCGGGGCGCGGCCCTGCCCTCTCACCCGCTGGCGCCCCGGCGGTCGTGCCCACACCACAGCCCCGCCCATGCCGTCGAAGCCGTCGACGGGCTTGCCGCCGACTGCCCGACCGTGGGGTCCTCACTCGTCTGGACGGGCGCGCCCGGCGCCTGCCCGGTCGCGGGCAGGCGCGGGCGGCCGCTGGCCGGTTAGCCCGCGGCGTGCTCGGGCACCCGGGTGGGCTCCGCCGTCGTCCGTTCGAGCTTCGCGCCTTCGATGTCGAGGTCCGGCAGCACGCGCGCGAGCCAGCGCGGGAGCCACCACGCGCCGCGGCCGATGAGACGCATGACGGCGGGGACGAGTGTCATGCGGACCACGAACGCGTCGAGCAGGACGCCGAGGGCCAGGGCGAAGCCCAGCGGCCTGATCATCGTCACGTGGCTGAAGATGAAGCCCGCGAAGACGCTCACCATGATGATCGCCGCGGCCGTGACCACGCGGGCCGCGTGGCGGAAGCCAGTCTTGACCGCGAGGCGCGCCTCCTGGCCGTGTACGTACGCCTCGCGAATCCCGGACGTGATGAACACCTGGTAGTCCATCGCGAGGCCGAACAGGATGCCGATGAGCAGGATCGGCAGGAAGCTCAGCACGGCGCCCGGATGGGTGACGTCGAACACCGGTCCGAGCCAGCCCCACTGGTACACCGCAACCACCGAGCCGAACGCCGCGCCGAGCGAGAGCAGGAACCCGCCGGTCGCGAGGAGAGGCACGAGGAGCGAGCGGAACACGAGCAGCAGGAGCACGAGCGAGAGGCCGACGACGATCGCGAGGTACGGCGGGAGCGCGTCGGCGAGCTTGGACGAGACATCGACGTTCGCGGCCGTCTGGCCCGTGAGGCCAATGGTCACGCCCGTGTCCGCCTGAATCTGCGCGCCCTTGGCCCGCAGGTCGTGGACCACCTGGACCGTGCTTGCGCTCGCCGGGCCGTCCGACGGGATGACCTGGAACACGGCCGTGCGGCGGTCGTCGCTCAGGGCGACCGGGACGGCGGCCGTGACGCCGGGGACCGCACGGAGCTCGTCCGCGACGTCGAACTGCTTGGCCTTCGCGGCGTTCGCGTCGAGGCCCGCCGGGAGCTCGCCGACCGCGACGATGGGGCCCGTCATGCCCTGGCCGAAATACGTCCCCGTGGCGTCGTAGGCCTTGAACGCACTCGACTCGACCGGTTCGGAACCGCCGTCGGGAAGCGCGAGGCGCAGCTGGGCTGCCGGGAGGGCGAGCGCCCCGAGGAGCGCGACCGACGCGACGAGGGCGAGCCACGGGTGCCGCGTGACCCACGCGCCCCACCCGCGCTCGGCCTTCGCGAGATCCTCGCGGGCCTCCGCCTCCTCGTGGCCGGCCTGGGCGTTCTGCGCCGCGGCCTTCTTCCAACGGCGCTTGGAGATGATGCGCTTGCCCGCGAAGCCGAGGATGGCCGGCAGGAGCGTGATCGCCACGAGGACGGAGACGGCGACCGTTGCGGCCGCCGCGACGCCCATGACCGCGAGGAACGGCAGGCCAGGAACCACGAGGGCCGCGAGCGCGATGATGACCGTGAGGCCCGCGAACAGCACGGCGTTGCCGGACGTGCCGATCGAGAGCGCCACCGACTCGCGCGGATTCATCCCGTGCAGAAGCTGCGTGCGGTGGCGGTTGACGATGAAGAGGGAGTAATCGATGCCCACCGCGAGGCCGAGCATGAGCCCGAGCATGGGCGTCGTCGAGCTCATCTGGATGGCGCCGGTGAGGGCGAACGTGCCGCCGACGCCGATCGCGACGCCCACGAGCGCCATGAGCAGAGGGAGGCCTGCTGCGACAAACGTGCCGAGCATGATGAGCAGCACGATCGCGGCGATGATCACGCCGGTGGCCTCCGAAGGCCCGAACAGCTGCGAGATGTCCTGCGTGAGTTCCTTGCTTGCGTACGAGTGCACGCCGGGGACCTCGGCTGCGAGGTCCTGGACTTTCTGGCGGAGATCGCCCGGAAGAGCATCGGTTGATTTCGTGAACTGGACCGTCGCGATCGCGGCCTTGCCGTCGGTGGAAACGAATCGGAGTCCCTGCGAGGCCTTCGCCTGACGCTCTCCGAGCGCAAGGTCGGCCTTCTTCTGCGCGAGCTGGGCCTGGCCGGCGTCGAGCTGTGCCTTCGACGCAGACAGCTGCTGCGCCGACGCCGCGAGCTGCTGCTGTCCCGCGGCGAGCTGCGCCTCCGCGGCCGCGAGCTGCTTCTCGCCGTCTGCGAGCTGGGCGTCCGCGCCGTCGAGCTGGGACTGCGTCGCGAACGGGTCGGTGACGTTCTGGACCCCGTCGAGGCCCTTGATGCGGGCGAGGGCGTCACTGATGCCCTGCTTCTGGTTCGCGGTGAGCGCCGCGCCGGCGGACTCGAAGACGATGCTCGCGCTGCCGCCGGCGGCGGACGGGAGGTCGGACTTGAGCTTGTCCAGCATGCGCTGCGTCTCGGTGCCCGGGATCTGGAACGTGTTGGAGAGGGTCCCGTGGAACGCGGCCGCGGACCCGCCGACTGCGAGGAGGGCCACGATCCAGAGGGACAGGACGAGCCAGCGACGGTCGTAGGCGAACCGGCCGAGGCGGTAGAGGAGGGTGGCCATGGGTGCCTCCTAGGGAGGGTGGGTGGGAGAGGAATGGGGTGGGTGAGGAAGCGGGTGGGTGAGGAAGCGGGGTCAGTCGGCCGCGAAGCCGCTCTTGAGGTGCTCGATGGCGGACATGAGCAGCTCGCGGAGACGATCGATCGACGACGGTGAGAGGTCGCCACCGCGCTCGGCGAACCAGACGTGCAGGGAGGCCTTGCCGCAGGCCATGACGCTCCCGGCGAGGGCCTGGACATAGAGCTCGTCGAGGGAATCGCCCTCGCGCTCGCGGATCGCCGTGACGATCTTTTCGCTGCACTCGTCGAACGCCTGCAGCTGGAAGCGCGTCACCGGGTCGTGCCCGTGCGCGACGATGAAGGATTGGGCCATGGGGGCCATGAGCTCGTGGTCCGCGAGGCCGAGCAGTGCATTGATTGCGGACTCGAGGAGCGGTTCGCCGTGAGGGCGTTCGCGGAAGCGGTCGAGGGCGGCGTCGAGGAAGCCGAAGGTCGGAGCCGCGATGGCCTCGTCGGCGCTCGAGAAGTAGTTGAAGAACGTCCGGCGGGATACGCCGGCCGCTTCGGCGATGTCCTCGGCGGTGAAGTTGCCGAGACCGCGCTCGCCGGCGAGGTCGACGGCGGCGAGGACGATCGACTGTCGCGTCGCGGCCTTGTTCAGCTCGCGGCGGGTCGGCGTCTCGGAGGAAGCAGTCACGTCATTACACTAAGTGCAACTTTGCACTTGGTGCAAACTTGAGAGGAAGGCTCTCAGCTTCCGACCCGTGGCCATCTCTCGCCTGACACGTGGCCCTCTTCGGGGAGACGACATCGGGCCGTTCCCCGGCTTGTGGCAGGGGAACGGCCCGAGATCAATGGCGGGTGGCCACGGGTTGGGTAGGATGCGGCCGCGGGTTGGGTGGGATGTGGCCGCGGGTTGGGTGGGATGTGGCCGCGGGTTGGGTGGGATGCGGCCGCGGGTTGGGTGGGATGCGGCCGCGGGTTGTTCAGCGGGCGGCGACCAGCTCGCCGTCGTTCGTTCCGCCGTCTGTCGCCGTGCCCGCCGAACCGCGCTCCGCCTCGTCCGCGAACGCGTCGCCGGAGCGCTTGGCGTTGTAGAGCCCGAGGTCGAGGATGCCCTGCCGCTTCGAGACGATCGTCGGGACGAGCGCCTGGCCGGCCACGTTCACGGCGGTGCGGCCCATGTCGAGGATCGGGTCGATCGCGAGGAGGAGGCCGACTCCGGCGAGCGGCAGGCCGAGGGTCGAGAGCGTGAGGGTGAGCATGACGACGGCACCCGTCGTCCCCGCAGTCGCCGCCGAGCCGAGCACGGACACGATCACGATGAGCAGGTACTGGCTGAAGTCGAGATTGATGCCGAAGAACTGGGCCACGAAGATCGCCGCGACGGCGGGGTAGATCGCCGCGCAGCCGTCCATCTTCGTCGTGGCGCCGAGCGGCACCGCGAAGGACGCGTAGCCCCGCGGGACGCCGAGGTTCCGCTCGGCGACGCGCTGCGTGAGCGGAAGCGTGCCGATCGAGGAACGGGACACGAAGGCGAGCTGAACCGCCGGCCACACGCCGGAGAAGTACTGCTTGACCGAGAGCCCGTGGCTCTTGACGAGGATCGGGTACACGACGAACAGGACCAGCACGAGGCCCACATAGATCGCGATCGCGAACTTGCCGAGCGCACCGATCGTGTCCCAGCCGTACACGGCCACGGCGTTGCCGATGAGGCCGATCGTGCCGAGCGGGGCCACGCGGATGATCCACCACAGGACCTTCTGGATGACCTCGAGGGCCGAGCGTGTGAAGGAGAGGAACGGATCGGCCTTGGCGCCGACCTTGAGCACGGCGATGCCGACGGCGATCGCGATGACGAGGATCTGGAGGACGTTGAAGCTCACGCTTGTGGTGACGGCCCCGCCGTCGGCCACGGTCGAGCTTGCGCTCAGGCCGAGGAAGTTGTGCGGGAAGAGGCCCGTGAGGAAGGCCCACCAATCGCCGGTCTTGCCTGCGTACTTGGCCTGCTGCGTGATGCCCGTGTTGGCGCCGGGCTGGAACGCGACGCCGAGGCCGATGCCGATGAGAACCGCGATGAGCGCAGTGATCGCGAACCACAGGAGCGTGTTCCACGCGAGCTTGGCCGCGTTGGAGACCTGGCGGAGGTTAGCGATCGAGCTCACGACCGCGGTGAAGATGAGGGGGACGACGGCGGTCTGCAGCAGGGCGACATAGCTGCTGCCGATCGTCGAAAGGGTCGCTCCAAGGGCGTTCGGCTTGGCGGCCGTGCTGCCGGTGTACTTGGCGACGAGACCGAGGACGAGGCCGACGACGAGCGCAGCGATGATCTGCGTGCCGAACGACGTGGCCCACGCCGGGAGTCGGCGCGCGCGGGTGCTGGATGATGTGCTCACCGGAGAAACGTATGTCCGCGTGGCGTGGCCCATCTAACTAGTGTTTCGCCGGATGACGGCACAATCCGCCCGTGAGCTCGGCGCGGCACCCTCAAATCGTGAGAGTGCCGCGCCAAACCGCCGATGAGTCCGGCTATTCCCCGATGGGTGGTGAAACTTCTCTCACGCGAGCAGGGCGCGGCGGAGCGTGTCGAGTCCCACGGATCCCAGGTTGAGCGCCCGCGTGTGGAAGTCCTTGAGGTCGAACTCGCGCCCGTCGGCCTCGGCGCGCTCCGCGAGCTCGGCGCGGGTCTGCTCCCACAGGCGCTGGCCGACCTTGTAGGCCGGCGCCTGCCCGGGCCAGCCGAGGTAACGGTGGAACTCGAAGTCGAGCTGCCCGTCCGAGATCGCGAGGTTCTCGCGCAGGAAGGCGTACCCCTTCTCGGGCGTCCACGGGCCCGATCCCCAGCGCTCGGGGATCTCGAGCTCAAGGTGCACGCCGATGTCGAACACGACCCGCGCCGCGCGCATGCGCTGCGCGTCAAGCATGCCCATGCGGTCGCCCGGGTCGGAGAGGTAGCCGAGCTCGTCCATGAGCCGCTCGGCGTAGAGGGCCCAGCCTTCGCCATGGCCCGAGACCCAGCAGATGAGCCGCCGCCAGCGGTTGAGCAGCTCTCGGCGGTAGACCGCCGTCGCGCACTGCAGATGGTGACCCGGCACGCCTTCGTGGTAAACCGTCGTCGTCTCGGACCAGGTCGTGAACGAGTCCTCGCCCGCCGGCACGGACCACCACATGCGGCCCGGGCGGGAGAAGTCGTCGGACGGCGCCGTGTAGTAGATGCCGCCGTCCTGGGTCGGGGCGATCATGCACTCGAGCTTGAGCATGGGCTCGGCAATCTCGAAATGCGTTCCGGCGAGGTCCGCGACGGCGCGGTCCGAGAGCCCCTGCATCCACGCGCGCAGGGCGTCGGTGCCCTTGAGCTGCCGGGCGGGGTCGGCGTCGAGGATCTCCTTGGCTTCCGCGATCGTCGCGCCGGGCTTGAGCTGCTCGGCGACGGCCTCCTGCTCGGCGATGATGCGGTCTAGCTCCGCCACGCCCCACGCGTACGTCTCCTCGAGGTCAACCGTCGCGCCGAGGAAGCGGCGGGACGCGAGCGCATACCGCTCGCGTCCCACGGCGTCCTTCTCGGGTGCCTGCGCGAGGAGCTCTCCCTCGAGGAAGTCCGCGAGCTTCGCGTACGCCGCCGACGCCGCCGCGCACCCCTCCGCGAGCGCCCCGGCGACGTCCGCAGGGAGGGCTGCTCCGCCGTCGAGCGTTGCGTTCGCGGCGAGCTGGGCGAAGAAGCCCGTGCCCGCCGCGCCGTAGCCGCGGGCTTGGCCGACGACGGCGCGCACCTGGCGTGCGGCGGCGACCTTTCCGTCCGTGGCGGCTGCCCGGAGCGAGGCGACATAGCCGTCAATCGCTGCTGGCACGTTCGCTGCGCGACCGGCGATGTGGGCCCACTGTTCGGCCGTGTCCGACGGCATGAGGTCGAAGACCGCGCGAATGTGCTGGGCGGGCGAGTCGATGTTGTTGAGCTCGCCGACGGTCCAGCCGGTCTCGTGCTCTTCGACTTCGAGGCCGAGCCGCTCGCGCATCGCGTCGAGCGTCACATCGTCGATCTCGTCGGCGGGATCGACGCCGTCGAGCTCCGCGAGGGTCGCCCGCGCGAGGGCGAGGCGGGCCTCGTGGCCCGCGGGCGAGTAGTCCGGGTACTCGGTCTCGTGTCCCGGGAAGCCGAGTTCGGTCGCGAGCGACGGGTTGAGCGCGAGGAGCCGGTCGGTGAAGGCCTCGGCGACGGCGTCGACGGCGGTCGGCTCGCGGCGCGTGGGGGCTAGGGTCTCTTGGGTGTTCTGAGTCACGTTCCCGAGCCTACTCCGGCCCGCCAGAAGTGAAAGAACCGGTGCACACCTCGGCGTCGCCGCCGTCCCCATGTCTTGCCCCGAACTCCCCAACTCTTGCGCCAGCCTCCCCAACTCTTGCGCCGGCCTCCCCAACTGTTATGTCTCAAGACATCGGTGACAGTTCTGCCTCAGGACATCGGTGACGGTTCCGGGGTTCTTGGTGGTGACACTTCTTTCGCTCTGATGGGCTGGTGAAGAAGAACTCCACTGTCGATCCTCGTATCCGTCTCGCGATCTCTCAGTGGCCGGAGAACGCGCCTCGGGGTGCGGTGACGACGTTCTGCGCCGAGCATGGGATCTCGCGGAAGACGTTCTATGCGATCCGCGCCCGGGTCGCCGCGGACGGGCCGGCCGCGGCGCTGGAGCCCAGGTCGCGGCGCCCGAAGAACAGCCCGGCCAGGCTCTCGGACGATGTGAGGCAGCAGGCCATCGGGGTGCGGGCGGCGCTGGAGCGCTCCGGGCTGGACCACGGTCCGATCAGCGTGCACGAGAAGATGCGTTCCATGGGCCTGGCATCGGTGCCCTCGCCGGCGTCGCTGGCACGCATGTTCCGCCAGGCAGGGGTCGCTCGGGCCGAGCCGAGGAAGAAGCCGCGGGCCGCGTTCCGCCGGTTCGTGTATCCGGCGCCGAACGCGTGCTGGCAGCTGGACGCGACGGAGTACGTGCTCGCCGGCGGGCGCAAGTGCGTGATCTTCCAGCTCATCGACGACCACTCCCGCTACGCGGTCTCATCGCACGTGGCCCGGTCGGAGACGGCGGAGGCGGCCATCGCCGTGACAAGGAAGGGGATAGCCGCCCACGGGGTGCCGCAGCGGCTCCTGACCGACAACGGCAGTGCGCTGAACCCGATCCGCCGGGGCGTGATCGGCCAGCTGGTCATCTATGTGACCTCCCTCGGAGTCGAGCCGATCACGGGCAGGCCCAACAAGCCCACCACCCAGGGCAAGAACGAACGCTTCCACCAGACCCTCTTCCGCTGGCTGGACAAGCAGCCCCTCGCCGAGACGATCGACCAGCTCCAGGAACAGGTCGACGCGTTCGACATCATCTACAACACCCAGCGCCCGCATCAGGGCCTGCCCGGCAGGATCACCCCCCTGCAGGCCTGGGAAGCGACCCCGAAGGCCGAACCGCCCAGGCCGAGGCCCGCACCGCCCGAGCCCACAGTCCCGGGACGCGGCGCCGCCGCGGCAACACGCATCCGCCCGGGAGTGGAAGGGACGGCCACCCGCGTCGTGCCCGCCAACGGCGGCATCACGATCCGCGGCGTGAAGTTCCAGATCGGCAGCGCCAGGACCGGACTCCAAGTCCACATCGTCTGGGATCCCGAAGGGATCGCGTTCTTCGACCACCAGGGCACGCTACTGATCGAGCACCTATGGCCGGCCAAAGGAATCACCTACGTCAGCAACGGCCGCCCCGTCGGCACAAGGCCCCGCACCGACGAAACTGTCACCGATGTCCTGACACA
>NZ_JAVFJJ010000023.1 GCF_030908245.1 Sinomonas sp. ASV322 | reverse complement strand
GGGCCTCGCCACAGGAGGGAGCTCGCGGCGTAGCCGCGTCCTTCGGGGCTTTTTCCTCGCGCGTGTGCGGGGGGTTCTTTTCTCTCTTAAGGTGAGAACCGCCTAGGGCGGGAGGGGTCTCATTCTTGTCCACAGCGTCCGCGGCCGCGTCTACGACGGCGAGGGGGGCCGGTGCGCACACGACGTAGACGGCGGCCTCGTTGGTGCGCTCGGAGCCGTCCTCGGGCAGGGAGGCGTAGGGGGCGGTGCGGCCGGACGCGACGATGCCGAGGAGGCCCCATTCGCGGAGTGTGCGGAGGTAGCGGGCGACGCTGGCCCGGGAGACGCCGACGCGCTCGGCGAGGGCGGCCCACGTCGGCCGGCTGGTCATCGTCTCGTAGTCGGCGCGATCGATGACGGCCTGGAGGCAGGCCAGTAGCCGCGTGCGGCGACCTGCGGTGCATCGGGCCCATTCCGGGCGTGCGCGGAGCGCTGCGATGGTCTGATGGCCGTGTGCGGCGCGCACGGAGCCGCATGGGACTGCCGCGAGCACCACGTCTCGGTGCGTCTCGCGCCGCCGGCTCACCCGACGTCGCCGCAAAAGCCGCACGGAGCATGTCGACTTTGACACGCCCGATTTTTGGGCAGAAGGAAGTGACAAAAGGGCAGCCTCAGCTACCATTGCGATGTGAGCCTTTCTCGATGAGAGGGGCATGCAACGGGGACCCACCCGAGAGGGAGGGTTTCGATGCCGTCACTGACACGTCGCCAAACAAGGCAGTGACGGGAGACGTTTGAAGGGCCCGCCTAGTGCGGGCCCTCAGTCGTTAAGCGGCCGGAATAGGCAGCTCCTCAGATTGGCGCTTTGGCTTGGCGAACACGGGCAGTCCGCCGTTCTCCTCCAGATAACGCACAAGGTCATCGAGGTAGAGGCCAAGGGAACGGCCGGAGCTCTCGGCTGCGTTGTTGACTGCCTGTCGACGTTCGGGCCTCACCCTGCCCTGCAAGAGCACGAGGTGGATGCCGTCAGGCTGACGGACACGTCCTGGTTGTGTACTCATGGATTTAACCTGTCACGCCACGCATGCATACGGGCGTATTTCAGCCCCGGCGTGTCCCCTTCTCTTATCGGGCGCGGCCCCGGCCCAGCTGATCCCCGTCTGGTCCGGCAGTCCGGGAGCTGGCGGCCTTGGATTCTTTCGCCTTGGGGGTGGGGGTGAGGGCTTTGAGGATCTTGTCGAGGTCTTTGATGGCTTTCTGCTGTCCGTCGCTGACGGGCGCTGCCTTGACCTGGCGCTGGAGGGCCTCGACGCGGGGAGCGCCGCTGGCGCCTACAGCCCGGGTGACTTCGTTGGAGAATTTGGGCTGTTGGCGCGCGGACGCCTGCCGGGCGGCTGCGAGCTGTTGGCTTTCGGCTCCTTGGTGGACTAGGCTTTGCTGCGAAACAACTCGCCGCTGGTTCTCGTAGCTCGCGGAGAGGGCCCCCGGACCTTGCTGCGGCAGATGGGGGCTGTTTCGTTTAACGGCAAGGTTCGTCCCGTGGGCGTGGAGCTGGATCGTTGTCTCGCGGATGTGGTTGAACCAGCTGCCGTCCCCGATCGCCAGCTCGCGCCGGTAGCTCCAGGCGGCGAGGTCTGGGGTCCACAGCAGGGGTTCCTTGCCGGGCCCGGAGTGATGGAGCTGGACGTTCTCGTCGATGATCCCCGTGCTGCGGAGCCGGTGGATGGTGTCCTGGTCGATCTTGTTGGCGTGGGGAATCTTCGGTTCTCGGGAGTCCATGACGATGAGGCGGACGGCGTTCTCCCCGGTGCCGCGGGTGAGTTCCGCAGTCAGGGTGCTGAGGCATTCGGCGCGGGCGTAGTTCATCTGCTTGTCGTCGCCGATCCTGATGTCTGTCTGCACGGTGACGATGGAGAGCATTTCCGATGAGGCGAGGTAGTTGAGCATCTCGCGCATGTACTGCTGGCCCACGGGGTCTTTGACGAGGTCTTTGGTGTGCCAGAAGAGGCTGCCGGGAATGTCGGTCAGGGCCTCGCGGACGTAGGTGGCCTGGTCGCGCTCGACGACGACGGCGGAGAGGACGTAGAAGGGCCGCTCGGGTCCTCTGTGGCCGACGAAGCCGGGAGCCCGGTAGGACTCGTCGATGAACGCCACGGGCCCGCTCGAGGTGGCGTAGACCTTTTTCAGCCGCTCGTCTCGGAGCGAATAGCCGTCCATCGTCGTCATGCGGGAAGTCTAGGTTCCGGTTCCGACACCTATTCGCCGAGGGCGTAGGCCAGGGCGACGGCGAAATGCTCGCGAAGGGCGTCCTTGTCCAGAGTGAAGAGCGGGCTGACGTGGCTCGTCTCCTGAGACAGCTCGGCAATCACCAGGCCTTTGGCCCTGAGCAGCTTCATGTGAGCCCAGACAGTCTTGTAGTCGCCGTCGATGCGCTTGGCGACGTCGCTGGTTGTTGACTTCGCGTGCAGCGCCAAGTCGCGCAGGATCTCCTCGCGCAGCGGCGTCATGTTGATCACTTGAAGCGCCTCCTCCACCGCAGGAGGCGGCTTGGTGGGGGGCTCATACCGACGTTTGGGCACCAGACCATTGTCATATAGATCTCCTCCAGCTCAATCAGAAGCATCAATGCATGCCCGACGAGTCTCTATCATAGAGATATTTCTTCAGATTCGAGATAGCATGGGTCCATGACTAGCTGTGCGCGAGTCGTTACAACGGCCGTCATAGAGCCGGGAGCCGGGCTTAACTTGACTGGAGATTTTTGTACAGGGGATGGAAAAATGCGCCCGGGCCGCGTCAACGGCCGCGCGCGTGTTTGGTGACGAGGGGGAGTCCCAGGGATGAAGGCTGTAGGCGGTGCGATCGGGGGGCTCCTGGCGCTGCTCGTGTTCGTCGTGATGATGATGAGCGGGTCTCCGGATCCTCAGTCGGCGTCTGCCGCGTGCGTTCCCGGCGGGAGCGCCCAGGGCGTTCCGAACGGCTGGGGGCCGGCGGTTGACGCCGCGGCGAAGACGGCCGGCCTTCCTTCCTCTGTGCTGGCGGCGCAGCTCGCGGCGGAGTCCGGCTGGAATCCGAAGGCGACGTCCCCGGCCGGGGCGATGGGCCTGGCGCAGTTCATGCCGGAGACGTGGAAGACGTGGGGCAACGGGGGAGACGTGCTCGATCCTGTGGCCGCGATCGGCGCACAGGGGCGGTTCATGGGGGATCTGTACCGGCGCGCGCAGGCGGTGGCTAAGGGTTCGAGCCTTGATCCGGTGTCGCTGGCGCTGGCGGGGTACAACGCGGGCTGGGGCGCGGTGGAGCAGTTCCACGGCGTCCCGCCCTACGGGGAGACGCAGGACTACGTCGCCAAGATCCTCGATTCCGCGAAGAAGTACACGGGGGCCGGTGACTCGGCCGCTGCGGCGTGCTCGCAGGCCGGCGCTGCCGGTGACGGCGATGACCTTCCGTGGAAGAACGCCCCGACGTGGGTCCAGGTCGGTGTGGACAACCCGGCCGCACGATCGCCTCTGGGCTTCTTCAACCGCGAGTGCGTCGACTTCGCGCTCTTCCGCGTGAACCAGGAGCTGGGGTGGAGCTCCGGGCAGCCGTGGAAGGTCGCCAACAGCAGCTTCCGCGGCGACGGTGTCCTGCTGGGCAGTGCCAACACCCCGGGGGCGCAGTCCTGGCTGACGGGCTGGCAGGTCAAGGGCTGGTCGACGGGCACGGAGCCGAAGCCGGGGGCCGTGGTGTTCTACGGGCCCGGCGTCGGTGGAGCCGATGCCACTTACGGCCATGTGGCCGTGGTGAAGTCCGTGGCCGCCGACGGGACTTATGTGGAAGAGGGCTACAACGGCAACCCTGCCCCGAACGACCACCAGTACTACACCCGGACCGTCCGCAGCTCGGTCCCGACCGCTTTCCTGTACGTGCCGAAGGGATGACCATGACCCACCGTTTGATCAAGCTTGCAGCGGGCCTCGCCCTCGTCGCCGCGTGCGCGGGGTGCGCGTCCGCGTCGCCGACGTCGGGCAGCTCGGCCGCGCCGACCATGACGGCGACGGCGGATTCCCTGCCGCCCACGTGGGGAACCGGGCCGCAGGCACCGGAGGACCCGAACGCGCCCAAGCCGACGGCGGTGGCCTGGTCGGCCGAGTCCCGCGCCGCGGCGACGTCCGTCGCAGTGAAGTTCATGTCCGCTTACGCCCGGCCCGGGACCGCCCAGCCTGCCTGGGCGGACGCCTTGGCCCCGTACGCGTCCATGGAGCTGATGGCGACGTTCCGGCAGGCAGACACCAAGTACCTGACGACCTCGGCCCCGGCCGCGACGGGCACCCTGACGGCCGACGATTCCAACCCGTACAACGGGGTGGTCACGGTCGGCACGAGCGAGGGGCCGTGGCAGCTGGGGGTGCACCGCCAGCCTGACGGGTCGTGGCGAGTGGCCTCGATCCAGCCGCCGGTGAGGCAGGGGCACTGATGAGCGCTGTTCCGGCCTGGCCGATCATCTCTCTGCGGTGGGAGGGCGAGATCCTCGTCGTGTCCGACTCCGACGCCGCCCTGGACCCTCGCCGGGTGCTGCCCATTCCGGGCGAGGACCCGTTCGAGACGTCCCGCCGCGCCGCCGTGAAGGCGTGCACGGCCTTGGGGATGGAGCGGGCGCGGGTCCAGGGCGTCGACGGCGACGACGTCGTGTCCCTGATCGTCGACGCACGGGAGGGAACCCTGACCGAGGCGCTCGCGCCGTCGGCCCCGGCCCCTGCCATCGACCGCGCCCACAGCGCGCTCGAGGACGCCCGCGGCCGCGCCGAGCACAGCCGGTTCTCCCGTGTCCTCGTCCCGGGCCTCGCCGCGGCGTCCCTTGGAGCGAGGCTCACCGGGCGGCTCGGCGCCCGGGCGGCCGCCGGGACGGCGTGGGCGAGGACCCGGAAGGGCCGCCGGGCGCTCACGGCCGCCGTGGTGGTGGCCTGCGCTGCCGCGACGGCGGGAGTGGTGGGGGCGCGGCAGGCCGGCTGGCTTGCCCCGGCCACCCAGAGCGCCCAGGCGGCGGCTCCGGCCCCTGCCGGGCAGCTCCCGGTGTACGCCCCGGCGGGGTGGGGGACCTTCGCGTCCTGGACGGTCCCCGTGTCGCGGACGAACGTGGCCCCGGTCCTGTCCCCGGACGGGAACCGGGTCATCACGGTAAGCAGCGGCCGCCTGGAAGCCCTCGACGCCCGGACCGGCGCCCTTGTCTGGTCGACGGCGCTGGAGGGCTCCGTATCGTCCCTGCGCGTGATGGCCGTGGACGGCGAGCAGAAGGTCGTGGTGGCCGACGGAAGCAAGGTCCGCACGTTCGGGCTCGACGGGGCCCCGGGGCCGGTGTTCGAGGCCGGGGACGCGACCGCGCGCCCGGTCGTGGACACCGGACGGGAGGCCTTCTTCTCCCTCCCGGACCAGCGGGCCATGGTCTTCACGCACGGGGGCATGTCCCTGCGCCGCATCCCGGCCGGGGCCGTGGCCGTCGGCGTGGACCGCGGGACGCTGCTCGCCGTTGAGGTTTCCACCGCGAGGCTGTGGCGCATCGGCTCCGACGCGGTCCAGTTCCCAGCACCGTCGACGATCCCGGCACCGCAGGGCGCGAAGAAGCTCACGGCCGTGTACACGGCCGCTGACGGCTCGCTCGTGACGGTCTGGGACGGGGCTGCGAAGGACCGGTCCGTCGTCGCGCTCGTGCCGGTCTTCCCGCAGCTCGGGGCCCCCACGGTCGTGAAGGAGGTGGCGTCGTCGTCGGCGGCGTCGTCGACGTCGGCGGTAGTGGTGGACCGCTACGCCGGGACCGTCCTGGTGAACCGGGTCTTCATCGACACCGCCGCGCACACGGCCCTCGAGGTGCCCGGCGCGTCGGGCAAGCTCGGGGCCGGGTTCTGGTGGGGAGCCAAGGACCAGGCCACGGTACGTGTCGGTACGGCCGGGGACACTGTGAACTCCCCGTCCGCTGCTCCGGTGCCCCTGTTCGCACTTCCCGATCACCGCGTCCTGGTCGAGGCCGGGACCGACCAAAGCCTCTATGCCCTCGCCCCTGAAGGAGAGAAGAAATGAGCCAGCCCAAGATCACCGCGTTCCTCGACTCGACCGGCCAGACGAACGTCACCGATCCCGACGGCCAGTCCCACGAGCGGGCGTTCCCGGATCTGCCCGCCGCCCGTCGGGCAGTGCGGGAGGCTGCGGCGAAGCACGCGGCCGAGCACGGGGGTCCCGTGCAGCTGGAGATCACCGACCCCTCGGGCGTGCACGCCCTCCTCGTCCACGCCGACGGGGACACGGAGCTGGTCGACGGAGCCCTGCCCGCGAGGCCCCGTGCCGACAATGCTGCCTCCCGGTTCCAGCCGGCCCCGGTTCAGGCTCCCGCGCCCGCAGCGGCGCAGGCAGCCGAACCCGCCGCGGCCGCGCCGGAGCCAGCAGGGGAGACGGAGCCCGCCGAGGCGGCGCCGGAGGCCGTCGAGGTCGCCCCGTGGCCGGAGGCCGAGTCGGTCCGCGCGGCCGCAGAGATGGTGCCCGCGGAGGCCACCGTGCCGATGCAGGCCCCGGAGGAGCTGCCGTCGCGGAAGTCGCTGCGGGACTCGCAGTCGTTCCTGGCGGTGCAGACCAACATCGAGCCCGCCCGAAAGGGCTGGCAGGGCAGGCTGAACGCCTTCGGGTTCTCGCTGGCTCCGGGAGCTGTGGAGCTCGCGGAGCGCGAGGACGAGCACCTGGTGGCCCGGATCTACTCGGGACCACGCACCATCGCGGTGGTGAACCAGAAGGGCGGGGCATCCAAGACCCCGACGACCATCTGCCTCGCGGCCGTGTTCGGCCGCGCGGGCGGGTCCGTGCTCGCGTGGGACAACAACGAGACCACGGGCTCGCTGCCGTGGAGGGTGGAGCGCGGCGACCACGCCAGCTCCGCCCTGAACGTGCTGGAACGGTCCCCGCACCTGCTCTCCGACACCGCCCGCGCGGCGGACATCAACGCCTTCGTGCACCGGCAGACGGCGGACAAGTACGACGCCCTGTTCTCGGACCAGGACATCGACGGCGAGCACGAGATCTCCGCGGCCGAGGTGGACGTCCTGCACGCGGTGGCGTCGAAGTACTTCAACGTGATCCTGATGGACTCCGGCAACAACCACCGGGCAGCGAACTGGCGGCGGATGATCGGGCACACGGACCAGCTCGTGGTCTCTACCACGACGGTGGAGGACCGGGTGGAGGGCGCGCGCCTTACCCTCCAGGGCCTCGCCGGCCGCAACGAGCGGACCGCGCGCCTCGCCTCCGAGGCCGTCGTGATCGTCTCCCAGGAGCAGCCCGGGCACGAGAAGCTCGCGCAGCTGCACGCGGAGAAGTTTCGCCCGTACGTGCGCGCGGTCCACGTGATCCCGTTCGACCCGGCGCTCAAGGACGGCATGATCCACTTCGGCGCGCTCCGCCCCGTCACGCAGCGCGCGTGGCTGGCGGCGACGGCGTCGATCGCGAGGGGCCTGTGATGGCCCAGGATCTCGAGCAGTCCTCCTGGGCGTCGCGCTTCCTTCCGCCGCCGGCCCCTGCGGCGGAAGAGGCGGACGTGCGGGAGTTCGACGTGATCGTGGGGGAGAAGGAGTTCCTGCCTGGCGTGCAGGACTCCTCGGCGGCCCTGGCCGCCGAGCTGCGCATTCCGGAGCCCGCCCCGGCGCGGGCCGCGGCGAGGATCAGCCAGCGCACGCTGTGGCTGGTCCCGGCGTGCGGCGGCGCAGGGGTGAGCACGCTGGCCGAGCTGCTCGGGGAGCACGTCCTGGACGCGACAGAGCAGGCCCCGATCTGGTCGGGCCGGGCCTTGGTCGTCGCTCCGACGCACCCGGCAGGGCTAGCCGGGGCCGAGCGACTTGCCCTGGCCAAGGCAAGGGGCGAGCTGACGTACGACGTCGTCGGCCTCGTCTGGGTGCATGACCGGCCCAATCTCTCCGACGCCACTGGCCGGGAGTGCAGGCGCATCGGGGCGATGTTCCCGCGGTTCTGGTCCATGCCGTACGAGGCGGCATGGCGGGAGCCCGGGGCGGAGCCGGTGCCCCACCGGCACAACACGAAGACCCTCATCCGATCACTGGCCAAGCTCACTCACACCAAGGAGGACAAGTCATGAACACCATTGCCCTTGCCGCCACGAAGCTCTATGTGGCGATGGACGGGGACCCCGTCAACGCCAAGCCCGTCATGCCCCCGGGCATGGGGTCGCTGGCCACGATCGTCAGCTGGCTTCTCTGGATCGCGGGGGTGGCCCTGTTCGCCCTGTTCATCAGCGGCATCGTCAAGGCCGCCCGCGCCCGGCACCAGCAGGGCCAGGTGGACGCCGAAGCGCCCATGTGGCCGCTGGTCTGGGCCGTCGTCCTCGGCGCGGCCGGAACCATCTGGCGCGTCATCGTCCCGGGCTAGGAGGCGACCGTGGGATGTCGAGCGGTCTTCGGGCTGCTGCTCCTCGGAGCGGTCCTCTCCATCGTCGCGATCTGCATCCAGATCGCCATCATGCACGCCAACTCCCGCTGAGCAGAGAAGCCACTGAAGCACTGAAGTCCGTAACTACTGAATTCCTGTAGAGAGGAAGTGAACACATGGGTCTCAAGAGCTTCTCCCGAAGCCAGTACGACGCCGTCGCCCATCCCGAGAAGATGGACGGCGGCCAGCTCTCCCGTACCCGCTGGGCTCTGGTGGTCCTCGGCGTCGTCCTAGTCGCGGGCGCGGTCATCCTCGCGGTCCTAACCAACCAGCCGCAGGGGCAGAAGGGCGCCGGGCCCGCCCCGGTGCCCACCATCAGCTACAGCCCAAGCACTGACGACACCGCCGGGGCCGGCGGCTGCCTCGACAACACCCCCAAAGACATCACCACCACCGCCCCCACCGTCCAGCAATGGGTAGCTCAAGCCTCCGGGCAGGTGCCCGTTATCAAGGGCGCGGGCCCGTGTGGGAAGCCCGTCAGCGGCGTAGATACTGGATTCGCCAAGACCCAGACTGGCGCGCTCTCAGCCGCAGCGCACTGGTTCTGGGAGCTGGCCAGCGGCTCGGTCAATAGCGGAACTCCTGAGGCGATCCGGGCCGTAACAGTCGCAGGATCTGACCGCGACGCCTTGGAAGTACAGGCAAAGCGCATTTTGTCCGGGGCCCAATCCCCGGGCACTGACTACAGGAGCATCACCCACCTGGCCGGATATCGAATCCAGCTCCAGGGAGATGTCGCCTTGATTGACCTGGGGTTCGTTTCGCAGGTCGGAACCGACAAGATCAACGGCACAACTCGTTTCACCCTGCGATGGGAAAGTAGCGATTGGAAGATCGTTCCTGTCGGACCAGACGACTTCGCGCACGGTACGAAGGTGAGTGACCTCAGCCAATACGTTCTCTTCTCCGCGGAGGCCAGCAATGCGGCCCGCTGAAGGAATTGGAGACTGGCTCGGCGGTGCCGTCGGCGACGTCATTGGTAAGGCCGCTTCGGATGCTTGGTCGCAGTTGGCGGGGAAGCTCTATGAGGGTGTTGTTGCGGCTTTGCAGTGGCTTTCGACGTGGTGGCTGAATATCCCGGCTCCGCAGTTGATGACTGATGGCGGGGATTCTCCGGCGCAGAAAGTGATGCTGTACACGCGGGCCTTGGTCGGTGTTGTGGGGTTCATCAGCACGGTGTTCGTGGTGGTGCAGTACGCGATGCGCAAGGGCAATCACAAGGGCGAGGAGCTGGGCTGGGCCATTGGCCGGGTGGTGGTTTTCTCGGGGCTGACGCTCTCGGTCGTGATGGGGCTGCTCGCGTTCGGCGATCAGTCCGCGCCGTGGTTCGTGAAGACGATCGGCGGGGAGACGGACTTCACCAAGGCGATGACGGGCCTTTCGGGGAACCAGAAGGACGTCATGGCCATCCTGGACAACTCTGGCCTGACGCTGATCCTGATCATCGTGTTCCTCCTGGCCCTCATCGGGTCGCTGGCGAACCTGTTCTTCATGCTGTTCACGTACGCGATGCTGCCGATTGTGGCCGGGATGATCCCGGTCCTCGCGGCGGGCTCGGTGACGGAGCGCGGCGCGGCCGCGTTCTACAAGGTGATCGGGTGGACGTTGGCGACGTGCTTGTTCAAGCCGGTTGCCGGGATCGTCTACGGCGGCGGCATCGCGATGGTGAGGCTCCTGACGTCCTCGGACGGCTCGAAGCTGGGCAGCGATCAGCTCGCGTTGCAGACCATCTCCGGCTTCATGGTGATCGGCGCCGCGGGGCTCGTCCTTCCGGCCCTGGTGCGCCTGATCGTGCCGACGATGGCCGCGGCTTCACGCGGCGTGGGGGCCGGCGGGCTCGTGATGGCGGGCGCGACGCTGGCGGCCGGTGCAGTCATGGGCGGTGCCTCGCTCATGGCGAAGTTCGGCGGGTCCCGTGCCCAGGCCCTCGCCGCGGGCGGCCGGATGGGCGCTCCTATGATGGGCGGCGGCCCTGGGAACCTCGGCGGGCCGTCTCCTGAGCCGGTGAACCGGGGCCTGGTGAATCCGGCCCGTCACGGCTACTCGAACCCGCCGCAGCCGCCACGGCCCCAGCCGCAGGGGCAGCACTCGGGGCCTCCGCAGGCACCGCCGGTGAAGCCCAGCGAACTGGGCAGGCCGCAGAGCGGCCCGCGGCCCGGTGGTCAGGGGCCGGGCCAGCCTGTTGCTCCCCGTCCCGCAGCGCCGCGGCCGGGCACGGGGGCCGGGCGTCGGCGGATGGGATCGGCTGGCGACCATCTGACGCAGCAGTTGCACAGAGTTGAAGACGCAGTCGAAGGGGGAGAGTCGTCATGAGCCGACCAGCATATGGGAACATCACCACGCCGCGCGCAGCGGGCTTCCTCGGCCTCGGGATGGCCGCTGCCGCGGTGGCCTTCGCTTCGATCGCGGTCGCGGCCGTCTTGCTGATGGTCGGCTGGCTGATCCCGGCTGGCGTCGTCCTGGTCGTCGGGATCTGGGCGGTGGTGTGGATGGCCAGGGGGAAGCGGCAGGGCCGTTCGTCGCTCGAGCGGCGGATGAACGCGCGCAGGTTCCGGAAGGCGCAGCGCAAGGGCACGGTGAAGTATGTCTCGGGCCCGGCATCGAGGATTCCTGACGGAGCCTCCCGGGCCCCGGGCCTGCTGGCCGGGACAATCCCGTACGAGGGGACGGACGCGTTCGGCCAGGAGTTCGGGATGCTGTGGAATCCCCGTGACCGCACGGCCACGGTGTTCTTCTCCTGCGCGGGGCAGGGCCGTGGGCTGTCGGACCAGTCGAGCATCGACCTGCTGGTGGACGGCTGGTCGGGGTTCCTTGCCCAGGCGGGCCTTGTCGCTGACCTGGTGCAGATCGCGGTCACGACACAGGCGACCCGGGACCCGGGCGAGCGGCTGCCCGCGGCCGTCGCGGGGGCCCGCGTGAATCACGGCACCGCGGACCCTGTCTCGCTGGGGGAGGCAGGGTCGTTCGTTCGCGGCACGGTCGATGAGATCGTCCAGACCATCAACTGGAACATGCCGAGGATCTCGCAGCATGTGGCGCTGACGTTCTCGGGGGCGGAGATCGCCAGCGAGGGGACGGTGGCGCGGCAGGCGGAGGACATGCTGGCCGATCTGGCCATCCAGATGCCCGCTCTCGCGGAGCTGCTCACGGGTGCGGGCGCGCTCACGGTCTCGCGGATGAAAATCGCTGACATCGTCGACTATGCGTTCGTGGCCTACAACCCGGACCGGGCGCTTGCGGTTGAGCGGGCCCGGCTGAACGGCGGGACGAACCTGTCGTGGTTCGAGGTCGGCCCGGCGGCCGCCGAGGCCGGTCTGGAGCACTGGGAGCACTCGGGGTACGTGTCCCGGACGATGACGGTGTGGAAGCCTCCGGCGGGGTTCTTCATGGACGATTCCCTCACGGCGCTGCTGCTTCCGGACGGCGTCTCGGAGCAGAAGCGCGTGACGATGCTGTACCGGGTGCTGGGCCCGGAGGAGTCGATCGCAGCCCTTGAGGGAGACAAGACGAACCGGCTGTTCGAGATCAACCAGGGCGGCAAGGCCGCGACGGCGGCCGCGGGCCGGGATCTGGGCAGCGCCGTCGACGGGGCGGACGAGCAGGCCCACGGCGCGGCCGTGGTCCGGTTCTCGTTCGTGATGACGAGCACCGTCCCGAAGGGCCCGGATCAGAAGATCCGCCTGGACAAGGCCGGCGCGGCGCTGCGCCGGGCGTGCAGCACCGGGGTGCAGATGAGCATCCGTCCCTCGGATGGGGCCCACGACTCGGGGCACGCCATCGGCCTGGGCCTGGGCCTCGTGCCCGCAACGCACGCCACCGTCAGCGCGGCCATGCGCAAGTCCCTCTGAGCGAGACAGGAGCACCTGATGGGTTGGATTGACGACACTGCCGATTGGACGATGCGCAAGTGGTACCGGCTGCTGCGCAAAGAGATGCCCGCGGTCGTCGCGGCCTATGAGTCCCTACCCGGCCTGACCACCCGGGGCTTCGTGGCCCCGGGGGGCGGCGCCCACCTCCATGTGGACGCCCCTATCCAGTTCCAGGGCATGTCCACGCAGGTCGCCGGGCTGTGGCCGTTCAGCAACGGCACTTCCTCGCCGCTGATCGGGGCCCCGCTGGGCCGGGACCAGACCACGGGGCAGCCGTTGCTGGGCGACCCGCTGAGCCTGTTCCTGTACGGGATCATGAGCGCACCGAGCGCGTTCATCCTGGCCCTGAACGGGCGCGGCAAGTCGTCGCTGGTGGTGCGGATCTGCCTGGGCGTCATGGACCTCGGCTTCATCCCCCTGTTCCTAGGGGACCTCAAGCCGGACTACGTCGGCCTGGTGAAGGCTGTCGGCGGGCAGCATATCCGGCTGGGCTTGGGCGGCGTCGGCCGCGTCAACGCGCTCGACGCGGGCCCGATCGCCAAGTGGCTTCACCGGCTTTCGCCCCAGACCCGCACCGAGGTAGAGGGGCAGATCCACGGCCGCAGGGTGAACACCGTGGCCGGTCTCATCGAGATGATGCTCCGCCGCCGCCTCAGCGAGGAGCAGTCCGAGCACATGGTCCTTTCCACGGCCATCCGGGTGGCCGCCGAGGAGGCCGCCCAGGAGGGCCGGCAGCCGGAGCTGGCGGACGTCCGCCGGGTGATCGTGGCCCGGCACCCGCGCATCCGGGAGGCGATCCTGGACATGAGCGAGGCCGAGTACGACGCCGAGGTGAAGTCCTTGGTGAAGGGCATCACGGCGCTAGGCCCGGAAGGCGTGTTCGGGGGCATGTTCTGGGGGCAGACCACGGTGGAGATGGATATGTATAAGCCGGTCGTGTTCGACGTCTCCAGCATCGACGAGGGCGAGGCCGACTTGCGGGCGGCCGCGCAGCTGGTGATCTGGTCGTACGGGCAGGCCGGGGCCCTGGCAGCCCAGACCCTGGCCAACGAGCCCGACCCCGAGGACCCGCAGCGCCGTCTGGGGCCCGAGGTGCACCACCTGAACGTCATGGACGAGCTGTGGCAGATCCTCCAGGCGTGGGAGGGCTCGGTGTACCGGATCAACACGATCACGAAGGTCAACCGGCAGAAGGGCCTGGGGCAGATCATGATCACGCACTCGATGAAGGACCTGGAGCTGTCCACGACCGAGCGGACCAAGATGGCGTTCGGCTTCGTGGAGCGGTCCTCGATGGTGTTCCTGGGCGGCCTGGCGGAGAACGAGCAGGAAGACCTGCGGCGCATCCGGCGCTTCTCCGACCGCGAGATACAGCAGCTGGTCGAGTGGTCGGCCGAGGGCACGGTGAACCCGGCCACAGGCGAGATGAACCCGCCGCCGGGCCGTGGCCGGTTCCTGCTGAAGACCTCGGACGCGCCTGGCATTCCGTTCCGGGTCGAGCTGACGAGGCGGGAGAAGGAGGTCCACGATACCAACGCTGCCTGGGCCAACGCGATCGCCGCGGCCCGCGGGGAAGGGGCGGCGGCATGAGCTCCGCGACGATCAGGGGCGCGCGGCCGGGCAGCTGGTCCGGCACGTGGATGCCCGTGGTGCTGATTGTGGCGGCCGCGGCCGCGGTCGACGTCTCCGCCTGGCTGGGGGAGTGGCTGACCCCCACAGGCACGGACTGGGGGTTCAACCCGCTGTCCGTGCTGCTGCTGTGGGCCACGGGGACGCGGATTCCGCCCGCGTCCGTGGCCCTGCTCGTCGTCCTCGTCGCGGCCTGGCTGTGGGCTCTCGTCAGGGTTCTGAGGGGCCGAGGCAGAGTTTCCCCGGTCAAGAAGATCCGGGCCAAGGCCGAGCTTCTGGCCTCGGCCGCCGACCTCGCGCCGTTGACCTTCCCGGCCCGTGCGGTCGAGGCCAAGAGGATGCACCCGGACGACCCGGACGTGTTCCCGGGGCTGCACATCGGGCGGTGGGTGCTGGGAGGCGCGGACTGGCTGTTCCAGGGCCTGCGCCAGTGCGCGCTCTACGTGATGGGTCCGGGCCGGGGGAAGACGAGGGGCCTGCTGGTGCGGGCCGCCCGCTACGCATCGGGGCCCTATGGGATGGCCGGGAACAAGGTCGACGGCGTCGCCGAGATCCTCGCGGCACGGGCGATCTGGCACCCCGGCGGGCGGGTCTGGATGATGGACATGCAGCAGGTGTTCCGCAAGAGTCCCAGGCCAGCGTTCACGTTTAACCCGCTGCTGGGCATCAAGGACTCCGAGCAGGCCACGAACCTGGCCGCCGTGCTGGAGGCGGCAACGCTGGCCGGCGGTGACAAGAACGGCGACGCACAGTTCGATGAGCAGGGGCGCTCGTTCCTGGCAGCGTGCATCCTGGCCCAGGCCCTAGAGGGCGGGACCATGGAGGGGGTGCACGAGTGGGTCGCCAACGCCGACTTCCTCTCCCCGCGCAGGGTGCTCCTTGAGGCACCGTCCCGGAACCCCGAGGCCGGCGTGTCCTTCAGCCGGCAGGCTGACCAGCTGTTCGGAATGTCGCGGCAGCCGGCCGAGACCAAGGGCAGCGTGGCCGCGTCCGCGCAGCGCATGGCGTCCTCCCTGACCCACGACCACCTGCTGGCGTGGATCCGCCCCGCAGACGGGGTTCCGGAGTTCGACCCGTCGAAGTATCTGACCTCCCGTGACACGCTCATCGCCCTGTCGAAGGGCTCATCGAAGGTCGTCACGGGCCTGATGACCGCGTTCTGGGAATCGATCTTCGCCACGGGCGAGCGTCTCGCAGAGGCGAACGGGGGCCGGCTGAAGACCCCGGCGACGTTCGACCTGGACGAGTTCGGCAACACGGTGGTCCTGCCGAAGATGCCGGACTGGTTCACCTACTTCGGATCGATGGGGATGCTCGTGCGCGTGTTCATCCAGTCGGAGGCCTTCGGGAAGAAGGTCCTGGGCGAGGCCGGGTGGGACACCTTGCGCGATGCCGCGGGCATCTGGGTGTTCGGCGGCGGCGTTCGGGACGAGGCCTACCTGACGAGCCTGTCGAAGCTGCTCGGCAAGCACGACGAGTGCGTGGCCTCCTACACCTCGAATGAGCGCGGCCCGGCGTCACGGAACATCAGCACACGGCGCGAGGAGATCTTCGGCGCCGACGAGCTGTTCAGCCTGCCGGAGTGGCACGCCATCGTCCATGACTCCGGCAGCGGGGCGAAGACGGTGGTGCGGATTGTGCCCTGGTTCCAGGACGACGAGCTCCGCGGCCCGATCCAGGCGGCCCTCGACGCAGGGAAGGAGCGGAAGTGAGCGAGGAGCCGGAGGTCACCGAGGACGTGCCCGACGTCGCGGCCGCGGCCGGTGAGGGCGAGGGAAGCAGCGTCGACTTCCTCCTTGCGGCCCGCGATGCGGCAGGGTTCCTCTCCGAGGCCTTCGGACGCCGGCTCTCCACGGCGTCCTTCCGGCAGCTGGTCATCGACCGCGAGGCCCCGGCCCCGGCAGAGACGGCGGGCGGAACCGCGAAGTGGTCCATGACCGAGCTGCGGGCCTGGGCCGACGCGGTCCTTGAGGCCGAGGCCGAACCGGCCGCGGCGGTCGACCTCGTCGAAGAGGCCGAGAAGTCCCGCAGCGCCTTCGTCCGCTGGATCCAAGGCCGGCTGTCCCGCCTGGAGTCCGTGAACGAGGGCGACAACTCGTGGTGCCCGGTGTGGTGGGACCACCCCGAGGCCGTCGACCGGCTTCACGCCCTCTGGCTGGCGTACATCGCGGCTGAGGCCGAGGGCGAGCTGTCCGGCTGGTGGGTCAACCACTGGGACCGGCACTACGCCTTCCTCTTCGGCCACGAAGGCGTGTTCAAACAGTGCCCCGGCGGCCGCCACATCAAGGCCCAGGAGCGGGGATGGCTCGCTTATGAGGCGGTCCCGGACAAGTGGCTTCCCTACCCCGAACGTGTCCAGCAGAAAGAGCAGGAGGAAGCGTGATGGAAACGGCACTGGGAATCACTGTGCTGGTCGTCTTGACCGGTCTGGGGGGATGGTGGGTCCTGCGCACCTGGCACGGGTTCGAGGACGTTTCAGTCTCAGACCGTCTCAGGTCCACGGGGTTGAAGGCCTTCGTCGTGGCGATGGCCTTCGCTGTGGCCGGTTCGCTGTTCACCGGCGGCGCAACCAGCGGAGCCTTCCGGATGCTCCTGGACGCCTGCGGATGGGCGCTGGCCGTATGCGCCCTGTGCTTCGTGGCGGGCGGGATCGCGGCCAGGGTCGAGCGGGCGGCAGAAGAGGCCCGGGAGCGGCGGGGCGGCGTCCCCACGGCACCGCGTCTGTGGCCCGCCTGGGGCGTTGCCGTCTTCGTTGGAGTCCTGGGCTTCTTCGGCCTCTTTGCCGGTCTCGTCGGGGCGGTGTTCGTACTGGCCGCCCTGCAGATCCCCCAGGTTGCATATAGCCAGTCAATGGAGCAGGGAGTGAGGTGGGCCGGGGGTATCTACCTCGGCCTGATCGCGCTCTTCTGGGCCGTACAGAAGTACACGCTCTGGCGTGCCTGGACGGAATACGAACAGCTCACCGCCGGCATCGAGCACCGTCTGGCGGAGCAGCGCCGGAGCCTGCTGGCCGATGCCGAAGGCGAGGCCTGAGCGCCATGGCCGAGGACACGAGCCGAGCATGGCGCAGGCGGGAGCCGCGAATGCCTTGGAGCGCCGAGGACGAGGAGACCGTAATGCGCGAAGACCTTAGCGCGGAGCAGGCGGCCGAGCTTCTCGGACGCACCCCGACGGCCGTCCTCGGACGGCGGCAGCTCCTGAGCTACACACGCCGGCCCATCCTGCCGCTGCGGTAGTCCCCCCACAAAGGCTGACAGGAGACCCTGTCGGAGAACGATGCCCGGCACCGTCTTGGTGCTGGGCATCGGTATTTGTGGGACTCCTACAAGAGCCGATTTCCGGTCTTGAGTAGAGATCCGCATGATTCCGGGAATTTCAGTTCGCGATTGCCGCGGCGTCGACTAGCTGCCGGCCTGTCGGAAACCTACAAGGCTCAGCGGAGCCCAACTTGGTGTTGGTGACTCATGGCGTTCTGGGGTGGCCACGAGGGACCTAGCCCCACCTGTCAGTTGCCGCTTGCCATCTGGGCGAACGCACGCATGACAGACAGATACTGTTCGCTGCAGTAGTTGATCGAAGCGCTCGCCTCGATGTCAGCGATTCCGAGCGTCAGTTTGGTCTCCTGATCTGTAGAGATCTCTCCGTTCATCCACATGGATGAGATCTTTCTGACCTCGTTCTCCATCTCGAGCCGCGCGGGGATGCCCTCGCGAAGCCTCGCGCAGAAGGTGGTTCCAACGGCAATCAGGGTGGCGTCGGAGACACTGGCCAGTTCTGGGCTGCCCTGGTGGATCTTCGCGAGAAACGCCTGATCGGACGCCGAACGTATCGCTGGAGCTGACGTCTTTGGGGTCTGCCCGAAATCGGAAGCTGTCACCTTTGAAGGAGTGGGCGCCTCAGGTGGTAATGCCACGCTCGTGCTTGGGATGGGATCGGCCGGAGACGGCGGAGAGGCGCTCGCGGACGAGACCGGTCGGGTGGGCGACGATGTCAGCGTCGACTCCGCTGTGCTGTCCGTGGATTGAGCGCAGCCGGCCAAACAGAATGCCAGGCCGAGAACACAAGCCAACACGCTCGCCGATCGCACTGTGCCCCCCTTTGCCAAGCTGCCGCTTCGGACAACGTAACACCGAAGATCCCGAGCAGAAAGGGAACGGTATCCTCGCCCATTTTTGGGCAGAGCAGACCCGAAACTGTACGCAGCGCAGGAATTCGAAATTTGTGGACTAGGTACTTCAGCCAAGCTGATACCCAAAATACCTGTTCTATCGGGACGTCAGGCTTTGGGGCTTCGGTGGAGTGCGTCGAGGGCGCCCCTGTTGATCTTGATGCGGCGGCCGGTCACGAGATGTGCGAGAGGCCGGCCGGTGGGCTGCCCGGTCCGTGGCCGGCGCAAGACCCGGTGCCGGCCGCGTTCGCGACGCTGTAGGCGGTTGTGAGGTCCGCGTTGAGGCCGTCGATGGCGTTGTTCGTCGTGGCGACGGCCTCGGCCACGTGTTGCTGGGCTGTTGCGATTGCATCGCTTGCCCCGGGCGTTGCTGGTAGTCCGGCGGTCTTCAAGGCGTCCTCGGCGCTCTGAACGGCTTGTATGTCGGACCGCACTCCGTTTATGGCTTTCTGTTCCTGGTTCACGTCGTATGAGGCGCTCGACGTCACGTCATAGCTGACAACCGAAGTCGCGTCGTAGGCGACCACCGAATCGACGTTGTAGCAGTTGTTGCCGTTGCCGTTTGCGGCATCCTGCCGTTCTTTCTGCAGGTCGTTGTCCGTCCGAGCGAGGTCGTTGCGGACGGTCTTGGCGTTTGTGAAGTTGTTGTTGTCCGATTGGATGGCTTTCAGGGCGTTTTGAGCGGTCGTTTGGAGGTTGGCTTGGGACTGCCGTTGCTGTTCTTGGGTGTCCGCGTTCTGTGCCGTCTGCTGAAGTTTGGCCAGGGCGCTGTTGTAGTCGGCGGCTGTCGCCTGACGGTAGGCAATGGCGCGGATACTGCCATCGTTCTGGATCACGTTGAGCGTGAGGGTGTCACCAGAGAGGACGCCCTGGTCGGTGTGTCCATTGATGTCGAGCGTGAACGCGGTCCCGTTGACTTGGCCGTAGATCGAGGTCGTTTTCGGGCTGACGGTCTCATTTGGAGGCGCGCCGTTTATGGCTGCTTCTATCGCGGTCCCGTTGAAGCGCCCGCTGCCGTCTGACTGCCACTGGAGGTACGTGATCGCACCCGGTCCCGTGTTGAGGTAGCCGACCGTGCCCGGCACCTGCACTGGCGAGCTTGGTTGTGCTCCGGTGGCCGTTCCAGCGATTGCCGTGCTCTGGCTGCTCGTGCTGGCCGTGGAAGTTTGTCCGTTGCCACAGGCTGTCAGTGCGGTGGCCGCAACTATGAGCAGTAAAGCGGGCGCAGGCCAATAGCGCACGATCGTGCGCCCGTTCTGACTCATCGTCTTCTCCCCCAACCTTGTTGTGCTGAGAGGATGTTATGCCGCCGTTACGTTCCCCGGTAGACGCGTCCAATGGGTTAAGACAGCAGCAAGTATCAGCGAGCGGACAGGACAGACGTCACAGGAGGGCGTCGGCCCAGTCCGCGCCGGTCGAGCGGGGGGCTGCGTACACGACGGCTGCCGGGATCTCGTCGTCTCCGTGGTGGATGAGCTCGAACTCGACGGCCAGCGCCGCGAGGTGACGCAGGGAAAGCTCGGCCAGGACACCGTAGGGATTGTTGACGATGCCCACCTTCGACGTCCCCTTCTCGACAGATGACAGAAAGCTACTTCGCCCGACCGACAGTCACCGATCATCGTCGCGCGCCCGACTCGCGGGGGCGGAAGGTCAGAGGCTGCGGCCGCGGTCGCGGTTGCGTTCGTCGCTGCGTCCGCTGTCGTTCCCGCCGGGGGTGTCCTTGCGGCGGGGCTTCTGTTCGGCGCGGCGCAGGGCCTCCTGCTGGTCGCGGAGCCTGTTGAGCGCGGCCAGGGAGTCCTTGGCCCGTTGGGTGGCGGTGACGCTGGTGGCGTCCTGCCCGTTGGCGGTGCGGTCCTTGTCTGAGGTGCGCTGTGCCTGGGCCTTGGGGGCGTGGGTCGCGGCCGCGCGCTCGACGGCCTTCTGTGCGGCCATGGTGGTCTCCTCTGCTGGTGCCGGTGCTGAGTTGGTGCCGCGGGCGAGGCTGACGGTGCGTGTGTGGAGCTCCGCGCCGGTTGGGTGGTCCCGGAACCGTTCGGGGATCGGGGCTGTCTCGGCCGCGGGGATCTTGTAGCGGTCCCGGAACGCGGCGACCTCGGCGGCGGTCTCGCGCCAGCGTTGGGCCCGCTCGGGGTCGGCGGGGACGGGCCCGAGGCCGGCGGCCCAGGCGGGGGGCTCGGCGGCGATGAGGTGCCCGGTCTCCTCGAACCGGGCCGTGAGGACGGCGCGGCGCTCGTTCAGCTCGCTGCGCCAGTTCGCCGGGGTGAACTCGTCCGCCGCGGCCTGGTGCGGGGCGGCCCATTCGGGGAGCCTGTCTGGCGCGGCTTGGGCGGCCTTGGCCGGGTCGGGCACGAGCTGGCGGCGGCGCAGCTCGTCGCGGATGGCCGCGGCGATCTCGTGGGACTGCCGGTGGCGCTCGAAGTGCCCGGCCCCTGCGGCCTTGCGGTTGGCGTGGCCGCGTTCGGCCAGCTCGGCGACGTCCTGGGCGGGGTCGAGGCCCTTGCGGTGGCGCAGCTCGTCCTGGAGGGCGCGGATCTCCCACGAGAGCTTGCGGGCGTCCTTGGCCGGGACCTCGACTCCGAGGCGTTCCCGCTGTTCCTTGGTGAGCAGGGTCGCGTCCGTGCGGGCCAGCAGGCGGTCAGCCCTGATGCGGGACTCGATGGCCGCTTCGGTCAGGTGCCCGAAGGGGCGGTTCGTCCAGTGCTCCTTGGGCCAGGGTCCGTGCTGGGCGGCGATGGCGGACTGCCGGTGTGCGAGTGCCTTGGCTTCGCGGTCCTCGGCGACCTTGAGCGCCTTGTACAGGCTCTCCTCGCTCTGCGTGGCCAGGGATGCGTGCTTTGGCGTGGCGTTCTCCGGTGCCTTGGCGAGGAGTCCTTCGATGCGCCAGGCGAGCACGGCCGCTGCGTCCTCGGCGCCTTCGAAGGAGCGCATGTTCACGGCTTCCACCAGCAGGGCGCGGGGGTCGAAGCCGTCGGCCTCCGCGACGGCGAGGTGGGTGGACACGGCCCCCCATGCGTCAGAGGCGGTGAACATCGTGGCCATCGGCCCGAGGGCCTGATGGGCCATGCCCTTGAAGCGCAGCTCGTCGGCGAGCCCGCTCACGTGCCGGTACTCGGCCGCGAGCTGATCGGTCGAGTCGATGCGCGTGTGCTCGTCGGCCATGGCCTGGTGGACGCTGCGCTCGATGCCCTCGTTCGCGGCGATCCGGCCCAGCACCTCCTCGAGGGTCTGGCCGTCCTCGAGCTGCACGTACAGCTGGTTGGTGACCTCGCCGCGGGTCATCGCCACGTACACGAGGTTCCGTGCCGTTGAGGCCGAGACGATGGGGATGCCTGCGGTGACGGTCATGCCCTGGGCCCGGTGGGTGGTGTAGGCGTAGCCGAGGTGGACGTTCTGCTCGATGTAGTCCCCGGGGAGGGTGGTGCGCTTCCCGTCGCCCTGGTGGCGGACGGTGAGCGTGCCGTCCCGGTTGACCTTTTCCACCCTCCAGAGGTCGCCGTTGTGGACGCGGACGCGGTCGGACTTCGTCTCGATCCATTCGTTCCGGCGCGTGACGATCGTGTCCCCGGCCCATGCCTTGGACCCGTCCCGGAGGGTCCGCCCGTCCCGGGAGGTGTCGATCTCTCCGAGGATCTCCAGGGCCGCCTGGGCGCGCTCGGAGAGCCGCTGGGCCTGTTCGTTGGTGGCGGCCATGACCACGGCGGGGGTGCCCTTCTGGTGGGCTTCCTGCCATCGCCGGAACGCCAGGGCCTCCACCATGGCTCCGTCGCCGGCCTGAACCCTGCCGTGCTCCCTGTACCAGGCGAAGGGGTCCGTCTCGCCCTCGCCGCGGCGGCGGAGGGCGAGGGATGCCTGGGCCTCTTCGGGGTCTTCGAAGCGGTGGATCGTGTCCAGCTCGACGGCTCCGAGTTCGGCGGCGAGCATCCCGAATGCGCCGCCCGCGGCGACGGCGCCGATCTGTGCATCGTCGCCGAGCAGGGCGATGCGGGCCCCGGCCGTTTCGGCGCGTTCGACGACGTCGGCGAGCAGCTTGGTCCCGCACATGCCGGCCTCGTCAAGGATGACGAGGTCACCGGGTGCGACGGTCCCGGATCCGATGGCGAACGCGTCGGCTGTCATGCCGCGGATGCCGAGTTTGTCGCCCAGGAGGGTCGCGGCGACGGCCTGCGGGGCGAGGGCGATGACGTTGCCGCCGGAGCGCTGGACGACGTCGCGGACTACTTCCATGGCGGTGGACTTGCCGGTTCCGGCCGGGCCCTTGCCGACGCTGACGAGCTTGTCCGAGACGGTGAACTCGAACGCCATGCTCATCTGCGCGGGGCTGAGGGGGAAGGCTTCCCCGGCTGCGACGCGGGCGTTGCGCTCTGCGATGACGGCGTGGAACACGTCCGGTGAGGCCACCGGGATGACTTCCCGCTGCCCTGCTCGCAGCAGGTAGTTCTCCGCCCGGATCAGGCCTTCCGAGGCGTAGAGGATGGAGCCCTTGTGCTCGAACACGCTGGACCCGTCGGCGCGGGTCAGCGGTTCGAAAGTGGCGTGGGCTCGTTCCGGTGTGACGCGCTGGGCCTCGTGTGTGAGGGCGTGACCGATGATCTCCCGGACGGTCTCGGAGGCGACGCTGCCGTTCTCGAGCGAGTATTCCTTCGCCCACCGCTGGGCGGCGGCTTCGAGGTGGTTCTGTCCCCACACGGCGCGCTCTGCTTCGACCACGGCGACAAGTTCGCGGGCGGCGGCAGCGACGTCGACCTGTGCGGCCTGGCGTGCCTCGCGGGCGCCTATGACGCGCTCGGCGAGTCGGCCGAGGGTGCGTTCGCCGACGACCGATGCGGCGCGGGAACGCCACTCGGTCACCAGTTCTTCCAGGCTCCGACCGCTCTTCTTCGCCGCGCGGGTCTCCAGGGTGGCCTGCTGGGCAAGCTTGAGCATGGCTTCTTTGCCGGGGGCGTGGCCGAACTTCGCCGCGTACTCGTCGGCAAGCCGGTCAAGCTCCTCGCGGATGGTTGCGCGGCGCGTGGAGAACTCCTCCAGCAGCTCGGCGGAGATGCCTTTGACCTCCATGACCGGCTGCTTCCCTGGGCCCATGCCGCGGGCCTCGAACTGTACGCCGCGGGCGGCAAGGTGTGCCTGTATGCGGGCGTTGTAGTGCTCGGACGCGGACACGCTCATCTTGTGCAGCAGGCGCGAGTCGATGGTCTTCCACTTGCCGTCGGCTGTTTGGACCTTGTTGGAGATCACGAGGTGGTCGTGGAGGTTCGGGTCGCCTTCGCGGGAGTCGTAGTGGCGGAAGACCTGGGCGACGATGCCACCGGGGACGTCTTCCTGGGCGACGCCGTTTGCACCGGTCCGGGTCCGGACGGCGTGCTCCTGGAGCCAGGAAACGGTGTCCTTCACGGCCTCGTGCTGGGCGCGTTCGACGAGCTTGCGGGCGTCGTCTCCGCCGACTGCCCATAGGACGCTGACGCTCTTCACGGGGGTCATGGTCATGTCGAATCCTGCGACGGCCGACTGCTGTGGACGCAGCTGTCCGGTGATGAACTTGGCCAGCTCCTCGTTGTCGTCGGGGCCTCGGCCGTGGCGTTCGCGGAAGAGCTTCGCGCCTTCCTTGCGGTGGATCTTCCGCTTCTCGGCGTCGCGCGGTTCGCGCTGGTTCAGCCGCTTGAAGTCGTCCTCGGCGGTCTTGATGCGGGTTGCCAGCTCCCCTGTCTTGGCCTCGTACTCGTAGTACTTCCGGCCCAGCAGAGTCTCCGCTTCGGCCTGCTTCGGGGTCTTGCCCTCGGCGATGGCCTCGGCCCTGATCCGCTCGGCGTCGGGGTGGATTCCCATGCCCATCAGGTTGGCCATCTGCTCTTTGGAGACATTCCCGGAAACGCCAAGGGTCGCGCACCCGTCGCCGATCCACTGCCCGGGAGGGAGGCCCCTGGCGTGGTAGTAGTCGCCCAGCTCGTAGCCGTCCGCGCGCAGCTCGTCGCCACTGACCATCTCCGAGGTGTAGTACTCGTAGCCAGTGCCCGCCGAGATGACTTTCAGGGACAGCACGCCCCAAGCATAGCGTGGGAGACAGCCTCACTTATTCAGAATGCCAGAGGTGTGAACCAGATTGGGGGTTGAATCCAGTCTGGAGGCAGCGGAGGAGCTTGCGGGGGAGCTGGTGGAAGACGCTTTGGATTCGGCACACGGTCTGGTTCCATCGATTCTTCGATGCGATTGTGCACACGAGAACCGAAGGCTCGACTGTGTTCAATCGCCCGTGCCGCGCTGTCCACAGGTGGGCACATCAGCGAGACCGAAGGAAGAATCTCGCGTGTCCACGTGTGGTCAGCGCGGCGGCCCGCGCCGCCAGGCGCACAAAGAGCCCGAGCGCCAGCGAGGTCCGATTCCCGACCCTCACGGTAGGGTGGAGGCGAACAACAAGGCGCGGCCCGCCTCGTGTGGCCGCTAGGTTCCCGAGGGGGATGGATCTCATGGCCAAGGCTCACAATTCGAAGCTCGTAGAAGCCCGCCGGAAGGCGCGCGAGCTGGCGACCGCTCAGCAGGAGCGGCACGAGAAGCTGATCGACCTCGCGGAGTCGTATTTCGTCGCGAACGGTGAAGCTGAGGCCGTGGTCGCCGCTGCGGAGGATGCGGCCGAGAAGCTCATGGAGGACGCCGTAGCCAAGGGGCGTGCGCTCGTTGACGAGGCGCGGGTGAAGTCTGCCGGCAAGGAGAATGACGCCCGGCAGTTCATCGCCCAGATGGTCGCCACCGGAGCTTCGGTCGCCGACGTCGCCTCGCGCCTGGACGTGAAGGCCGCCGTGGTCCGCGCCGCCGTGAAGGAGGCCAGCGAGGCAGCGAAGGCCGAGCACCGGGAGGCTGAGCCGGCGGACCAGGACGGCGAGCACGCGGACGCCCCCGAACAGCACGGCGGAGAGCAGCACGACGGCCACGCCGCGTGATGACAGATGGGTGATGCCGAAGACCTGAACGCGGCCTCGGACTCCGTCCGGTTCTGGTCCAAGGTCATCCGCGGGCCGCGCCCTTCGGACTGCTGGATCTGGACGGGCGCGATCGGTGACGACGGCTACGGCCGGTATTGGCAGCATGTCCCCGGCGGGCAGCGCATGTGGCGTGCTCACCGCTTCGCCGTCGCCCTGGTCTTCGGAGGTGGCGAGCTGGGCGAGCACGAGACGGTCCGCCATGAAAGCTGCGACGTGCCGCTGTGCGTCCATGTCGCGCACGGGGCCGACTCGCATCTGCTCCTAGGCTCGGTGGCGGAGAACAACCTCGACCGTTCGCGCGCCGGTCGGCACGCGAACATGTACAGCCTGCGGCGCTCGGGAGGGCGCCGCCGCGACCAGGCCGCGCTCTCTCGCGAGATCCGCGACCATCTCCTCGAGCACGGATGGGACGCCGCGTTCCCCGCACTGCTCGCCGGGTACTCGCCGGATCAGGAACGGTTGTTCTGACGGCGACGGCGGCCGTCCACAGCCAAGCAGTCGTCGGGGCGCGGCCCGCGGATGACCTTGGACCGGAACCTCTCCTCGACCGACCCTTCAACGGCGCACCCGGCGTGCTAACGCAGGGCCGGCGGTAGGGGTGGCCTTGGGGTGGGCCTCTTCGGCACGTTGCTCGAAGCGACGTAGGGCGGCTGCATGAGAACCGGGAGGTTGGCGCCGGGGAGCATCGTGCGGGCGCGGGAGACCATGTACTCCCATTCGTCAGGTTCGGCCCATTCGGGCCGTTCAAGGTCCATCCACGGCTCGCGGACTTCTTCGCCCCGGCGCTGGCGAGCGGCGGCCCCAAGCGCGCTGATGATGGGACCGGGGAAGGAGCCGGCGGGCGCGATGACACCGCGCCCAACGTACTCGATGCCGGCATTGGTCAGGGCCCAGCCGCCGGGACCCTTCTCGATCAGCCAGCCTGTGAGCTTGCCATCGCTCGTCGAGGATTCCAGTGCCAGGGCCAGTGCCTCGACCAGCCGGTCGATCGTCTCCGCCCAGTGCACTTTCGCAGCCACGTCCTTCAACCTTGAGTTGCGGAGCTCGGTCATGATGAAGGCGCCGAATTCCTCTGACGGAGCCCCGGGCTGCCACGAGTACTGCATCGGCGCCCAGAATCCGTTCGGGGGCGGGTCTTCGAGGATGGACGGAGAAACCAGGAGGACGTCGCGACGGCCGTTGTGCACCGGTGTCGCGTAATGGAACCCGATAACGACAGCGGGGATGCCCTCGGACGCCGGAACCGCGACACCGCGGAACTGGTCGATCGCGTGCGCGTTGTTCGCTGCAACAAGGGCGTCGGCGATCGTGTAGAAGTCGGGGCGGTCGGCCGCAGCGGCCACGGCATTGTCCTCGGCGGCCAGATAGTTCTCGAAGAGCGTCCGTGCGCTCTCGACGCGTTCCTCGAGCTCCTCGACACGGGCCTCGACGCGGGCCTCGACTCTCTCAGTCGCTGCCTCGATCTTCCTCGTCGTCGCCTCGATATAGTTCTTCCGCAGACGCGGCTCGACGAACCCGAGGAGGCTCGCGAGGGCTACAGCGGATCCGACATTGATCAGGAACGACTGCCAGAGACCGAGCCTGGCAGAACTGTCCGCGGTCACGATCGTGAGCAACAAGATCACACCCCCAACCACGAGAGTCCCAAAGATCCATGGGAAGTTCGCCCTGGTCCGCTTGGGCTCGTCAGGAGAACTCATCCGTTGCTCCTGCCCCCTGCCAGCGCTCGGTTCACACTCGATGCTCCCACCCCGAGAACACGCGCGATGTGTGCGATGCTCCTGCCTTCGGCCCGCATGCGCTGCGCCTCGGCGAGGCGATCTGGGGTCATCACGGTGGGTCGGCCGCCGATGCGGCCCTGGGCGCGGGCGTGGGCGAGGCCGCGGCGGGTGTTCTCCCGGATCGTATCCACGCGCAGCTGGGCGAACACGGCCACGATCCCGAACAGGGCTCGGCCCATCGGCGTGGTGGTGTCGATGTCGGGCTCGGTGAGGCTCTTGATCTGCACGCCGCGGGCGTTCAGGTCGTTGATGGTCTCGATCGCCATCCGCTCGCTTCCGGCGAGCCGGTCTAGCCTGCGCACGACGAGGGTATCCCCATCCCGGAGGTAGCCGAGGCACTCGCGCCACAGCGGACGCGAGGCTACCCGGCTCGACTCGCCGTGGTCGGTGAACACCTTCACCGCACCCGCAGCGCGGAGCTCCACCTCCTGGGCTTCGGGGTTCTGCTCGCGGGTCGAGGTCCTGGCATAGCCGATGACAGCCACGTCCGCATCCCTTCCTTCCTATCCCAAGGGGCAGCCTAAGCGGCGCCGCCCAGAAACGGTGGGATCCCGGTTTCGGCCGAGGGGGTTTCGGTGCATGGTTTTCGGTTCGGCGTGTCGTGCTTGCCGGGCGTGTCGCCGAAAGCGTGCCGGTAACGGCTGTGGATGTCAGGGCTATGTGGCGGGCTTCTGTCAGTGGTAAATGGCGGGCCATCCCTTGTTGGGACCGTGCGGATGCAGCCACCCCGTGGGCATTGAACGGGGATCCCATTCGCCCGGGGTGGGTCGCGGTCTCGGGGCGTCGGCCAAACAGTGTCTGTCCAGGCAGGCCTGGTGCAGTCTTGAGGTGGCGAAGCTAGGTTCGTACGGGGGGCGGGAGATCCGGGGAGTGTCGTCGGTATTCGCGGGGCGTCTGGCCCGTGTCTTTGAGGAAGTGCCTGTTGAAGTTCGACAGGTTGGAGAAGCCGACCTCGTAGCACACCTCGGAGATGGGCTTTTCGGTTTGTTCCAGGAGCCGGCGGGCGTGCGCGACACGGAGTTTCCTGAGCAGGTCGCTGAAGTTCTGGCCGGTTGAGCGCTTGAAGTACTTCGAGAAGGTCGGCTCGCTCATGCCCACGAGCTGGGCGGCCTCGGACATGCGCGCGGTGCCGGAGTGATGGCTGAACAGGTACTCCAGCGCGATGTCCACGACGGCGGCGGCCTCGCTGTCGAGTTCAGGCTTGAACCACGCGTCCGCGAGGTATCGGCGGTCCTCTTGTGGGGCTCTTGCGAGGATGGTGAAGAGCTCGAAGAGGTGATGGAGCCGCTGCATGCCGCGGCTGGCGCCCATGGCCTCGATCTGGTCGGCCGCGTTTGCTGCGGACTGGCCGAGGAACTCGATGCCGCGGGAGGACTCCTCGAGCAACGGGGCCATCTCGGAGAGCTCGGGGATGAGCCCGGCACACTGTTCGAGCCACTTGCCGTCGAACTGGATGACGGCGTCCCTGTTTTCCAGCACTTCTCCCGGCGCCAGGTCGCTGACCCAGTCGTGGGGCAGGCCCGAACCGATGAGGGACACCTGACCGGCCTCGAAGGTCCCGATGTGGTCCCCGACGATGAACTTCCCCGTTCCCTTGCGGATCAGGTGGATCTCGTGCTCGGGATGGTAGTTCCATCTGGCTATGGGGCTCGGATAGTCGTGCTCGTGCCATCGGACGCTGTGGTTCGGGTCCTGCGGGATGACCTCTCGGTTGGCGCGCATCCCGAGCAGGCGCTCGGCGATCCTCGCCGTTGCCAGCTCATCCCCTGAGTCTGCCATCGGACCCTCTTTCCACCGTTCCGGGAGCACGTCGTCGCGGACGGTCAGCGTATCTTCGCCAGCCCCATCGCTTGGAAAATAAGTATCAGACCTTGGCAACTGTAGCGCTAGTTGTGTCTGGGTCCGAAGCCTACTGTTGAGGAACGCCAAGGGGCCGAGGGGCTGCAGAGCCGGAACCGATCCGCCCCAGGCCGACAAGCCCGTCCCCAGCCGATGCGCTGCGGCGTGCCCTCGAAAGAACAAAGGAGTCCTTTTATGCGCCAGAGTATGCGCGCAGCCTCGCTCGCTGCCGGTGCCCTCTGTATCGCCCTCTCCGCTTCTGCCTGCGGGGGTGCAGGTGGGTCGAGCGCCTCCGACAAGGAGGTGAACGTGCTCATGGTGAACAATCCGCAGATGGTCGACCTGCAGAAGCTGACGGCGGACAACTTCACGAAGCAGACGGGCATCAAGGTCAACTTCACGGTCCTGCCGGAGAACGACGTGCGGGCCAAGATCAGCCAGGAGTTCTCGAGCCAGGCCGGGCAGTATGACGTGGCCTCGATCAGCAACTATGAGGTCCCGTTCTACTCCAAGAACGGCTGGCTATCCTCCTTGGATGACTCCGTGGCCAAGTCTGCGGACTTCGACCAGTCGGACATCCTTGCTCCGATGACGAAGTCCCTGACCGGGGCGGACGGGAAGCTGTACGCGGAGCCCTTCTACGGGGAGTCCTCGTTCCTGATGTACCGCAAGGATGTCTTCGCGGCCAAGGGCCTGGCCATGCCGGATCACCCGACGTGGCAGCAGGTGGCGGACCTGGCTGCGAAGGCCGACGGCGCGCAGCCCGGGATGAAGGGTATCTGCCTGCGCGGCCAGCCCGGGTGGGGGCAGGTGCTGGCCCCGTTGGACACTGTGGTGAATACCTTCGGCGGGACGTGGTTCGACAAGGACTGGAGCGCCCAGGTCAACGCGCCCGAGTTCGTCAAGGCCACCCAGTTCTACACGGACCTGGTCCGCCAACATGGCGAGAACGGCGCGCCGCAGGCCGGCTACACCGAGTGCCTGAACAACCTGCAGCAGGGCAAGGTGGCCATGTGGTACGACTCTACGGCCGCCGCCGGCTCCCTCGAAGCCAAGGATTCGCCCGTGGCTGGCAAGCTCGGCTATGTCGCGGCGCCGGTGGACCAGACGAAGAGCTCGGGGTGGCTGTACTCCTGGGCATGGGGCATCGAGAAGGCCGCCAAGCACCAGGACGCCGCGGTGAAGTTCATCGAGTGGGCCTCGGGCAAGCAGTACGAGAACCTGGTCGGCCAGCAGCTGGGCTGGAGCCGGGTTCCGGCAGGGAAGCGGACCTCGACGTTCGAGAACGCTGACTATCAGAAGGCCGCGGCGGCCTTCTACAAGCCGACCCAGGACGCGATCAACTCGGCCGACCCGGCCAACCCGGGCGTCCAGCCCCGCCCGGCCCCGGGGATCCAGTTCGTCGCGATCCCCGAGTTCGCAGACCTTGGCACCCAGGTCTCCCAGGAGATCTCCTCGGCGATCGCCGGGCAGGAGAGTGTCCGGCAGGCCCTCGACAAGGCCCAGTCCCTGGCCCAGAAGGTCGCGGACAAGTACAAGAAGTAGCCCCTGCTGCGGCGGGCGCGCCGAAGCCTTCTGGCCGCCGCCCGCCGCCGCACCTCCCGTCCCCTGACCGTCCGCTTCGGGGCACATCGAGGGGGACTGGACATCAGCGGGACAGAGACATTGGAGTGCACCATGGCCATCGCATCGACCGTCAAGACCGGCCGGCGGAATTCGACGCCCGCCCCGGGCAGGAAGGCGGGCTTCGAAAGGGCTGCGGCGTGGGCGCGCCGGGCACCGCTGCTGCCGGCCCTGGTCTTCATGATCGCGGTGACACAGCTGCCGTTCGTGGTCACCGTCGTCATCTCCTTCTTCGACTGGAACGCCCTCTACCCCAACGACGTGAAGTTCGGCTGGTTCGACAACTACGTGAGCGTCTTCACCGACGAATCGCTGCGCAACTCGGTGCTCACCACGATCGTGCTCACCGTCGTCGTGGTCCTGGTCAGCCTCGTGCTCGGCCTGGGCATCGCGCTGCTGCTGGACCGGCACTTCTGGGGACGCGGCATTGTGCGCACGATCCTGATCACCCCGTTCCTGATCGTGCCGGTGGCATCGGCCCTGCTGTGGAAGCACGCTCTGTTCAACCCCTCGTACGGGCTGCTCAACGGCATCCTGAACTGGGTCGGCGGCGTCTTCGGGTTCCAGGCGCCGCAGCCCGACTGGATCTCCATGCAGCCGCTCGGCGCGATCGAGGTCGACCTGGTCTGGCAGTGGACCCCGTTCATGATGCTCATCCTGCTCGCCGGCCTGCAGTCCAGGCCGCTGGACGTGATCGAGGCGGCCCGGATCGACGGGGCCAGCACGTGGCAGCTCTTCCGGTTCATGACCCTGCCGCACCTGCGCCGGTACCTCGAGCTCGCCGCGCTGCTGGGCTCGATCTACATCGTGCAGAACTTCGACGCCGTCTTCACCATCACCTCCGGGGGCCTGGGCACCGCCAACCTCCCGTACAGCATCTACCAGACGTTCTTCCTGGCCCACGACTACGGCGCCGCCTCCGCGGCCGGCGTCGTCATCGTCATCGGCTCCCTGCTGCTGGCCACCTTCGCACTGCGGACCGTTTCCACGCTCCTGAAGGAGGAAACCCGATGAGCACCACCGCAACGCACGCCAGGTCAACGTCCAGCGTGTCCATTTCCCGGACCGCACGGAGACGGAAGTCGGCCACGCTCCTGCTCGGGCTGCTGGCCTGGGCCGTGGGCCTGCTCTTCGTCGCCCCCGCGGCGTGGATGGTCCTGACCTCCCTGCACGCCGAGACCGACGCCGCGACCAACCCGCCATCGCTGCTCGCGCCCCTGACGCTGGACGGCTACGCGGAGTTCTTCGGCGCCAGCAGCGGCGCCTCCCCGATCCCGCCGCTGCTTAACTCGGCCATGGCCAGCGTCATCTCCACCCTCCTCGTCCTGGCCCTGTCCATCCCGGCCGCGTACGCCCTCTCGATCCGGCCGGTGAAGAAGTGGTCGGATGTGATGTTCTTCTTCCTCTCTACCAAGATGCTCCCCGTCGTGGCCGGACTGCTGCCGATCTACCTGATCGCCAAGTCCACCGGGCTCCTGGACAGCGTCCTGCTGCTCGTCATCCTGTACACCTCGATGAACCTGCCCATCGCCGTGTGGATGATGCGCTCGTTCCTCTCCGAGGTCCCGGTCGAGATCCTCGAGGCCGCCTCCATCGACGGCGCCGGGCTCCTGACGATCTTCCGGCGCATCATCATCCCCGTCTCCGGGCCCGGGATCGCCGCGACAGCGCTGATCTGCTTCATCTTCAGCTGGAACGAGCTCCTGTTCGCCAACGTGCTCACCAGCACCGCCGCCTACACCTCCCCGGTATTCCTGACCAGCTTCGTCACCAGCCAGGGCCTGTTCCTGGCCAAGGTCTGCGCCGCCGCAGTGGCCGTATCCCTTCCCGTCCTCGTCGCCGGATTCGCCGCCCAGGACAAGCTCGTCCAAGGCCTCTCGCTCGGCGCCGTCAAGTAACTCGCAAAAGGATCTCTTCATGACCACCACCGCCCTCTCGGCACCTCCCACGACCATGCGCGCGTCCGTGCTCAGGCGTCAGGGCGAAATCGCCCTCGAAACCCTCGACGTCCCGGCCCCCGACGACGATCAGGTCCTGGTCCAGGTCGCGGCCGTCGGCGTCTGCGGCAGCGACGTGCACTACTACGAGCACGGCCGGATCGGCCCCTACATCGTGGACCACCCGCTGATCCTCGGCCACGAGCTCTCCGGCCGGATCGCCGCCGTCGGCAAGGACGTGGACCCCTCCCGCATCGGACAGCGGGTCGCCGTCGAACCCCAGCGCCCGTGCCGCACCTGCGCCCAGTGCAAGGCCGGCCGGTACAACCTCTGCCCGGACGTCGAGTTCTACGCCACCCCGCCCATCGACGGAGCCTTCGCCGAATACGTGAAGATCCAGAGCGACTTCGCCTACGCCATCCCCGACAGCGTCAGCGACGAAGCCGCCGCGCTCATCGAGCCGCTCTCCGTGGGGATCTGGGCCTGCGAACGCGCCGGGATCCGCCCCGGCAGCCGCGTCCTCATCGCCGGCGCCGGTCCCATCGGCATCATCGCCGCCCAGGCCGCCCGCGCCTTCGGCGCGGCCGAGGTATATGTCACGGACATCGCGGAGGACCGCCTGGCCTTCGCGCTCCAGCACGGCGCGACCCACGCCCTGAACCCGAAGGCCGACAGCGTCGAAGGCCTCGACGTCGACGCGTTCATCGACGCCTCCGGCGCGGCCCCCGCCGTCCGCACCGGTATCAAGGCCGTCGCCCCCGCGGGAAAGGTCATCCTCGTGGGCCTCGGGGCCGACGACGTCGAGCTCCCCGTGTCCTTCATCCAGAACCGGGAGATCTGGCTCTCCGGCGTCTTCAGGTACACGAACACCTGGCCGCTGGCCATCCAGCTGGTCGCCGACGGCAAGGTCGACCTGGACGTCCTCGTCACCGGCCGCTTCGCCCTCGACCAGGCCGAGGACGCGCTCAACGCCGGCAGGCAGCCCGGCCAGCTCAAGGCCGTCGTCTACCCCGGCAAATGACTCCCGTGAACACACCGCACGCCCACTCGCCCGGCGGCGCTCCCGCCCGCATCAGCGTGATCGGCGAGGCACTCATGGACATCATCCACGCGGACGGCGCGGACGGCGGGAGCCCGCGCGTGTCCGAACACGTCGGGGGAAGCCCCCTGAATGTCGCCATAGGCTGCGCGCGCCTCGGACTGGCCACGCGCCTCGTCACCCACTTCGGCGAGGACGCCCATGGGCGTTCGATCGCCGAGCACCTCGCCGCCAACGGCGTGGAGGCCGTCAACGGCGGGGTCGGCCCCACCTCGACAGCGACCGCAACCCTCGGTGCAGACCGGGCCGCCACGTACACCTTCTCGCTCACGTGGGAGATCGCCGACGCCGCCCTCGCAGCCCTCGCGAGCACGGAGGACTCCGCCCACGTCCACACCGGATCGATCGCCACGATGCTCCCGCCCGGAGACCAGACCGTCCATTCCCTCGTGCAGGCCGCCCAACGGAACGCGACGATAAGCTACGACCCGAACTGCCGGCCATCCATCGTCGGGGACAACACCATCGCCCGCCGTCAGGCCGAGGTCTTCGTCCAAAGCAGCGACATCGTCAAAGCCAGCGACGAAGACCTCCTCTGGCTCTACCCGAACCGGACCCTCGACGAGACTCTGGCGGCGTGGCTCGACGCCGGGCCCGCGCTCATCGCCGTCACCCGGGGAGCACTCGGCCCCATCGCCCTGACCCGGACCGCAAGGGTCGAAATGCCCGCGCGGGCGGTCACCGTCGCCGACACCGTCGGCGCGGGCGACTCCTTCATGGCGGCCCTCATCGCAGGCTTGGCCCAGCTCGACCTGCTCGGCGCCTCCAAGAGGGACCAGCTCCGCCGCCTCGACCATGAGAGTCTCGCGGCCCTTATCGAGTACGCCACCAACGCGGCCGCACTCACCTGCTCCCGCCCCGGAGCCGACCTCCCAGGGCTGGGCGACCTCGGCCCCATGACGGGCACACCGGCCTGAACGCCTACGGTCATCGCGGCCGCGACGACCAAGAACCGTGCCTTGGAAATCTACAGCTTGACGAGACGCCGCATGATCATGGCTCTCCCCTCGGGCGTATGCCGGCTTTTCAAGGCCTCTGATGTCTTGGAAACACGTCTCGTCGAAATCTGCCTCAGGTGCGGTGTTTTCGGGGGTTTGTGGGGCACACTGGGCGGGTGAGGCTTCTGGGGTACACGCGGGTGAGCACCGTCGGCCAGGACGCACGGCTGCAGCTCGATGCGCTGCGGGGCGTCGGGGTAGAGCCGAGGGACGTTTTCTCCGACGTAACCTCGGGCAGCCGGACTGCGGTGCAGCGACCGGGGATGAAGCGACTGCTGGACTACGCCGAGCCCGGGGACACCGTGGTGGTCTGGCGCATCGACCGTCTCGGCCGCTCCCTGATCGATGTCCTGAACACCGTGAACCTGCTGCGCGAAAGCGGGATGAAGATCCAGTCGGTCTCGGACGGGATCGACCCGGAGACCTCGTCAGGACGGATGATGCTGGGAATGCTCGCAACCCTGGCCGAGTACGAGCGCGAGCTGATTGCCGAGCGTGTCAACGCGGGCATCGCGGCTGCGAAGCAGAATGGCACCCGGTTCGGGCGGCCGCCGCTGAATCCTGATGTGGTGGCGGAGAAGCTCGCGATCGTCGCCGACGCCAGGTCGAAGGGCCGCACAGCAGAGGACGCCGCGAAGCTGGTCGGCTGGTCGAGGGCGACGCTGTACCGCCACCAGCTCGCAGAACGTTCACGTGTTGCCGGGGCCGAACGGGCCTGACATGGGTGGGCTGCAGCGGTGGCACATCCTCCGGCTCCACGTCGAGGACGGCATCCCGCTCACGGCCCTGGCACGGGACGCAGGCATCGGGCTGCGCACCCTCCAGCGCTGGCACCAGTTCTACAAGGCCGGCGGCATCGACGCACTCCAAACCCGGGTGCGGGTTGATTCCGGGACCCGACGCACGGCCGGGGACTTGGTGACGTTCGTCGAGGGCCTTGCGTTGACAAGGCCGCGCCCCGGCATCGCCACGCTGCACCGCCTCGCAATGGCGGAGGCGGACCGGCTTCAGGTTCCGCGCCCGAGCTACGCAACCGTACGCGCGATCGTCCGCGGCCTCGACCCCGCGCTGGTGACGCTGGCGCTGGAGGGGCCTACGGCCTACCGCGATCGGCACGAGCTGGTGTTCCGTCGCCGGGCCGAGAGGCCGAACGCCGCGTGGCAGGCCGACCACACCGAGCTCGACATCCTCATCGTCGGCGCCGACGGCAAGCCGGAGCGGCCGTGGCTGACGGTCGTGATCGACGACTACGCACGAGCGGTGTGCGGGTACACGGTCTTCACCGGCGCGCCGTCGGCGATGAACACCGCCCTGGCGCTGCGGCAGGCGATCTGGCGCAAGACCGACCCGTCCTGGGCGATGTGCGGCGTCCCGGATGTGCTGCACGTCGACCACGGCAGCGACTTCACCAGCCACCACCTCGAGTACACCGCGGTCGCGCTGAAGATTCGCCTCATCTACTCCACGATCGGCCGGCCCCAGGGGCGTGGGAAGGTCGAGCGCTTCTTCGGCACCGTCAACACCGAGCTCCTCGCTGCCCTCCCCGGGCAACTCGCCCCCGGAGCGAGGGCGCCGAAACCGGTCCTGGACCTGGCTGCCCTCGACGCGGCTATGGCCGACTTCATCTCTGTATACAACGAGCGCCCCCACCGGGAGCTCGGGACCAGCCCGAAGAAGGCATGGACCGCCGACGGCTGGCTGCCGCGCATGCCCGAGACCCTCGAGGAGCTCGACGGACTGCTCCTGACCGTCCCCAAGCACCGCACCGTGCAGCGCGACGGCATCCACTTCCAAGGCCAGCGCTACCACTCGCCAACCCTGGCGCCGTTCGTCCGCAAGCCGGTGACCATCCGGTACGACCCCCGCGACCTCTCCGAGATCCGCGTCTACGACCACGACACCTTCATCTGCGCCGCCATCGACGAGACCCACCCGAACCAGCGCCTGAGCCTGCGCGAGATCGAGACCGCCCGCCGGGCCAGACGCCGCCAGCTGCGCAAGGAGATCAATGACCGCATCCCACGCGCCGCGGCCCACGAAGAGCCCACCGCCCCCAGGGCCGCACCCGTGGCACGCCGCGTGAAGCTGCGAACCTACGAAGAGGACGAGCAATGAGCAACGACTTCATCGTCACCAAGGAACACCGCCGCTTCACCGAGTTCGCCAACGCCGTGCGCAAGGAGGGCACCATCGGCATCTGCCACGGCGACGCAGGCGTAGGCAAGACCCAATCGGCACGCCGCTATGCACACTGGGACACCCTCGAGCTCTTCGTCACCCGATGGGGACCACGCAGCGAAGAGGCAGACCCCAAGCACTACGCGGCCGCCAACCGCTCCCGCACCGTCGTTTACACCCCCGAAGTGATACCCAGGCCCAAAGACCTCATGCGCGAAATCGACCAACTGCAAACCAGGATCGGGATCTGCATCGACGAGCACCAGCGCCTCATCGGCAAGGTCACCGGAGGCCCCACCATCAACACCGGCAAGTGGGTCGAACTGCTCATCATCGACGAAGCCGAACGCCTCACACCAACTGCGCTCGAACTCCTCCGAGACAAGCACGACCGCCATCACCTGGCCATCATCCTGATCGGCATGCCCGGCATAGACCAACGCTTCCGCCACTACCCCCAGCTCTACAGCCGCCTCGGCTTCTCCCATCGCTACCGCGCACTCGGCCGAGACGAACTCCTCTTCGTCCTCGACCGCCACTGGAAACGCCTCGGACGCACCCTCGACCCCGAAGACTTCACCGACGCACAAGCCATCGCCGCAATCGAACGGATCACCCGCGGCAACTTCCGCCTCCTCGAGCGCCTCTTCCCGCAGATTCAACGAGTACTCAAGATCAACCAGCTCGAAACCATCACCGACGACGTCATCGAAGCTGCCGCCAGCATCCTCGTCATCGGCAACTAGCTGCGGGTAGTCCGCAGCTACATCGTGGTGGCATTCGCGGCGTCGCTCCCGGAAGAATCGTCCCATGATCGCAATAAGCATCGCGACGGTCACGCTCAAGACCGACCGCCCCAAGGATGTTGCCCGGTTCTGGCGCGACTTGCTCGGCTACCGGGTCGCGCCTAACAACAGCGACTCCGTGATGCTCGTCGGGGACGGCGGCCCGACACTCCTGATCCAGCCATCGACGAGCCCGCCCTCGGCCAGCGCGATCCATCTGGACCTCCGCCCCGAAGACCAGCGCGCCTGCATCGACCGCGCACTCGAGCTCGGAGCCTCCATCGCCCACATCGGTCAGTCCGGACAGGAAAGCTGGACCGTCATGGCCGATCCGGGCGGCAACCACTTCTGCATTCTCCAGTCGCGGGAGGACTACGAAGCAGCGCTAGCCGAGGACCCAGGCAGTCCCACGCCCCTGGATTGATCCCACGGCACACCGCCACAAACCGATCACAGAACACCGCCACCGAGCGATCAAATCCACAGGTAACGGCCGTTTACGGTCCGAACGACTACTGCCAGATCACCCGGGCCCGGTGGCAACCACAGAACCTACGAACACACCCGGAACCTTCTGGCCAAGGAGGCAAGGACGAACGATCACAACCGATAATCTGCCGGTATGACAGTGACGCCGATCCGAGCGCCGTTCACCTTGCACAAGGGGAACGTGCTCAAGGCCTACGGGAAGTGGCCTGCACCGAACACGATCATCTCCGACGGCGCCTACGGCGTCCGTGGGTTCCACGGAGATACGACGGGGGTCGAGGGTCTGGTGGACTGGTACCGGCCGCACGTCGCTGCCTGGGATCGCGCAGCACTGCCGGGAACCACACTCTGGTTCTGGAACACTGAAATCGGCTGGGCGACTGTCCATCCCCTTCTGGAGGCCCATGGTTGGGATTACGTCCAGACGGTGACCTGGGACAAAGGCATCGCCCATGTTGCTGGAAACGTGAATGGTCGGACAATCCGAAGGTTTCCAGTGGTGTCGGAAGTCTCAGTGCTGTACCAGCGTCGGTTCATGATCGACACGGTCGACGGTGCAATGGACGTCAAACCCTGGCTCAGATACGAATGGCAGCGGGCAGGCATCCCGCTGTACAAAGCCAATGAGGCGTGCGGAGTTAAAAACGCCGCCACTCGAAAATACCTGACTCAAGATTGGCTCTGGTACTGGCCTCCAGGAGAAATGGTCGAGCGGCTTGCTGCCTACGCGAACGAACATGGAATTCGAGCCGGTAGACCCTACTATTCGGTCGACGGCGAGCGTTCCGTGACGGCCGAAGAATGGGACGTTCTTCGATACCAATGGAGCCATGTCCACGGGCTGACCAACGTGTGGCAGAGACCGCCGCTGCACGGCAGTGAGCGCTTCAAAGGCACCCTGGAGCGTTCGGCACCTCGAGTGCACAACCCCTCCGTGCAGTCTGCGTCGCATCTGAATCAGAAGCCTTTGGAGTTCATGCGCCGCCAAGTCCAGGCCGTCACGACGCGAGGCGATGTCGTGTGGGAACCTTTTGGCGGCCTCGCGTCCGCATCAGTCGCCGCCGTCGAACTTGGCCGCCGCGCCTATGTCGCCGAGTTAAATCCAACGTTCCAGGACATCGCTAAGTCCCGCCTCGAAGAGGCGGTCGGTCGCACCGCTAACAGCACCGAGGTGAGCGCGTGAGCCTAGAAGAATGGGAGCGAGTGGCAAGAAGCGTAAAACCGGAACGACTTGAACTCGACCCATCGGATCCGAAGACAGTCCTCCAAGAGCGGGTCAGGAGCGCTTTGTTGGCGCTGCCCGGCGATTTCTCGTTCGACAATCCAATCTCCGGGGTAAACGCAACAGATCTCTTCAACCTAAATACTCTCCTCGGCGCCGGCATAGAAGTTGAGGTTGTTCGAACTCTCAATAGCTTGCGAGACATGTGGGACCCGGAAAACGAGTGGCTCGGCTACCGTTTCGAACGTTCAAGCCAATCGTTCCCGGACGTACGCCTCGTCCGTAGAGATGTCGGGGAGCCCGATATAGCACTCGGCATCGAGCTTAAGGGTTGGTGGCTACTCTCAAAGGAAGGCGTGCCGAGCCTCCGATATCAGGTAACCCCAGCCGCCTGCGCTCCGCACGACTTGCTTTGCGTGGTTCCGTGGCATCTGAGCAACGCGGTTGCCGGTGTCGCTCAGGTAACGGAACCGTGGGTGGAAAGCGCCCGGTACGCGGCCGAGTACCGGGACTTCTGGTGGCAGCATGTCCGTGATACGTCAAGCGACACGGGGATCGTGTATCCACCAAACGCAGGACCGTACCCCGGGAAGGCTGACCTGGTTCTGGCTGTGCCGAACTACGATGGCGGCGGCAACTATGGGCGCCTTCCACGCGCCAAACCGCTGATGGACGACTTTATCGCTCGCGCGGAGCAACATGAAATCCTTGGGATTCCGGTAAAGGCTTGGATCCTGTTCTTGCGTAGGCACAGCGACAACGCCGTCCCGGAGGAAATTCAGGAGGCACTTCAAGATGCGCTCTCGCGCCATGTGAACAAAGTCGCTCCCTCGGCAGCAGAGGAAATACTCGCCTTGCTCGACCGGATCGGCGGCCTACTACACGACTAATTTGCGATCCTAAGAATCCCCAGCTCTTCTCACAATTCTAGGGCTTACGGTGGCCTGATTAAGCAACGTGGGCGCTTTGGGGGCGTATTGTCGACAGCATGGCAATCATGGACTTGGGGTGCAGGGCGTGTAACGACGGGAAGAACATCTTCGCCGTTCCAGAAGAGGTGTGGAGCGTGAGAGAAGTCAACGGGCACCGTGTCATTGGAGAGTTCGCATGCAGGATCCACCCAGACGAGGACTTCATCTTCACACAAGCTGAAATTGTCGACGCCTGAACACTTAGGGCCTTGTCCAGGCTCGGCGCCGAGCCCCTGTCCTGGCAGGGTCTCGCCCTGCCAGGGTCGGGCGCTGCCAACAAATAACCCCACCATCGGCCACAGGGCAAGCAGTGGTAGGTGGCGCCGGCGTCTCCAGAATCGATGCACTCATCGCACGTCTCCATTTTCCTGCCGGTCCCGGTGCTGGCGGTCCTCGTCGGCGCGGCCCTGCCGGACCACACGGTCCACGGCCTTGACCGCTTCCGGATCAGCGCGCATGTCCTCGGGTTAGATCTTGCGCGGCCGCCCTGCCCGGCCGGGGCTCGCAGGCACTCCGGGCCAGGGCTTGCCAGCGTTGTACTTGCGCTGCAGCCGCTTCAGCTCACGCAACGTTGCCGCCTCAATCAGCTCCGAGATCGAGCTGTGCTTCTCCTGCTCCCCCACGGCCTCGAATGCCGCTCGTACCTGGTCTGCGTCCTCGACGCGGAAGTACGGAGAGAACGACGCCGGCTTCTCCTTGCTCACTCTTCCTCGGCCGTCCGGTACCCCTGCCCCGCGATCGCGTTCTGCGCCTCGGCCAGGTGTTCCCCCAGCTGTGAGGCCAGGGTGGCGGCCGCGCGCATGTGTTCGGCGGCCGTGGCCACCGACTCGGCCGGGTTCCGGCCGTCGTCCTCGTAGACGTCGTACTCATTCAGGGACCGCTCCAGGCCCGCGGCGAGCTGGCGCAGCGCCTGGGCCAGCATGTGCCCGGAGGCACCCTTCAGGTTCCCCAAGACCCGGTACACCGTGGGCGCCGGGTGGGTGCGGCTGTCATGGCAGATCGCGCGGACAGATTCATAGATCGCGTCGGCCTCCTGGACGACGGCAGGGGTTTCTTCGCTCATGTTGGTTCTCCTCATTCAAGGCGATCTTGGGCCGGATTCTAGGGCTGTCATCTGACACTGAGGGGGCTGGGGCGCCGAGCCGGCGCCCCAGCCTGGTTGATCAGAACGGCGGCTCGGTGTCCGGGCCGCTGCCCCAGCTACCGGCTGGCTCCTGGTGGGGTGTCGCCCACGGGTCGTCCTGGGGTGCGGCCTGGCGTCCGGCGCCCTGGCGTGCGGGTGTCTGCCCTTGGCTGCCCTGGCCGTTGCCGCGCTGGACGCGGTTGACCTTGGCTGTGGCGTAGCGGAGGCTCGGGCCGATCTCGTCCACCTCGAGCTCGATCACGGTGCGCTTCTCGCCTTCCTTGGTCTCGTAGGACCGGCTCTTGAGGCGTCCGGAAACGATCACGCGCATACCCTTGGTCAGGGACTCGGCCACGTTCTCGGCCGACTCACGCCAGACCTGCCCGCGCAGGAACAGGGTCTCCCCGTCCTTCCACTCGTTGGCCTGGCGGTCGAAGGTGCGCGGCGTCGACGCGACGGTGAAGTTCGCGACGGCGGACCCGCTGGGAGTGAACCTCAGCTCGGGGTCGTTCGTCAGGTTCCCGATCACGGTGATGGTGGTGTCTCCAGCCATTTCGGCTGCCCTCTTTTCGTGTTGGTTTTGGTGTTGCCGGGTCGGTACTGCGGTATTCAGTTGTCGGTCTTGAAGGCGTCGGTGACGGCCTTGATGCGCACAGGGTTCAGGCCGGCCCAGTGGTCGTGCTCGTCGACCACGACGATGGGGGCCTGGGAGTACCCGAGGTCGTTGGTGACGTACTCGATGGCCTCGGGGGTCTGGGTCAGGTCGATCACCTGGAAGTCCACACCGGGCGTCATGCCGGCCTCGCGGAACTTCTCCTCGGTCTTGGTGCAGCCGAAGCATCCGGGCTTGGTGTAGATGGTGATGGTCATCGGGATCAGATCCTTGAGTTTCGTGTCGGTTTTAGTAAGGGTTCAATCTGTCTCGGGTCAGCGGGCGAAGGCTTCGATGACCTTGAGGATCCCGGCCGCAGCGTTCGCCGCGATCGCGATCCCGAAGACGATCCACATCGCTGCCTTGCTGTCGAGGATCTTGCTCATTTCCCCGCCCCCTTCGTCCCGTCCTAATGTGTCCAGTCTACCGATAATCATATGATTATGTAAGGGTTTTCCGGGATTTATTCATATGATTTTCGGTGATCTTCGCGCGTGGTTGGCCCGTCAGCTTCCGGCGAATAGCCACCCGCACCTGGTCCTCGGAATAGAGCCGCCTCTGGACCCGACCCCGGTCCTTGGTTACTGCCAGCGGCAGCCGCACGACGTGTTCCCAGTGCCTCGTCTTAAGCCCAAGAGCGGTGAGCGCGGCGGTTCGGTGGGGCGGGCGGCTCAGGCCTGGACCATGGGAAACGTCCTGGTCTCTACGTGGTATAAGCGGCTGCTAGTGTGCCTTGCGTGACCCCGGCCGTCTGAGACACCCCCCAAGTCCTCCGGCCGGGGCACTTCACCTTCGTCTGAGCCCGCTTCTCCCCTGGCCACAGCTAGGGGACCACGGCGGCCGGCGCGAGTGGGCGCTCGAGTCGGGACGCCTCGCCGATACGGGCTCCGGCAAGGACGCTCTTCGATGAAAGAGCCGGAGGTCGAGGGAGCGCCGGCTGCGCCGACAGGACGGGAGCTAGCCTGTCCGGAGCGTCACGGGGTCAGTGTCTGGCCTCGGCCTGATGAAGCGGACGAGATGCCGATACGCGGTCCCGGTCCTCGCGGCGTCCGCGGACACTTCCACGGCCAGCGGCGTCACGAGCGTCAGGTGTACTGGGCCGGTGTCGCGCGCGAAGCGGCCGAACCAGCCTGGGGGAACTACTTCCGGCCACGGGTGGCCGCCGACCGGCGTGTGCAGGAACGGCGCGATCGCGGCCGCCTGCGCGGCCGTGAGCGGCCCGGTTCTTCCGGCCACCCTGAGCCTGCCCGTGCCGTCGTACAGGCCGAGGACGAGCTGGCGCGGCCTCGGCCGTGGCCCGAGCACGGCCGCCGCGACCGCATCGGACGGAGTGTACTTCTTGGTCTTGAGCCAGGAACGGCCGGTCCGATAGGGCTGGTCGGCCTTCGAGACGATGCCTTCCACGCCTGTGCAGGCGAGCTCGTCCCACCATTGGAGGGCGAGCTCACGGTCCAGGGTCGCCGGTGAGATCTGCATCGGCGGGGCAAACCCCGCGGCGAGCCCCTCGAGGAGCCGGCGCCGGTCGGACATGCGGAGCTGGCGCACGTCGCGGCCGAGCACGGCCAGGACATCGAACGCGACGAAGTTCACCGGGTGCGCGGCCGCGAGACGGCGGGCCAGAAGCGGGCCGGCGGAAAGGCGGTGCAGCACCGCGTCGAAGTCCAGGCGCCCGTCGCCCCAGGAGACGATCTCGCCGTCGACGACCGTCGAGTCCGGGATCTGGGCGACGGCGGCTTGCTCGAGCTCAGGAAACGATGCGGTGAGGTCCGCGCCGTTCCGGGAAAAGATCCGGGTGCGTCCGTCCGCGATCACGACAGCGGCCCTTACGCCGTCCCATTTGGGCTCGAATTGCAGGCCCGGCGCGTCGGGGATCGCGGGTATGGCCCTGGCCAGGGCGAGGTCGAAGGCCCCGCCGAGCGCCTCAGCCCGTCCGGCCGTCATCGCTGGCCGCTTCGGGCACAGACGGCTTCTCGTCCTCTCCTCTGCGGAACTCGCGCTCCTCGTTGAGGCGCATGAGACGGATGCCTGCCCAGGGATCCTGGCCCGCCTCGGTCCCGCGGAGCTCGTCGCGCACGCGCCTGTTCAGATCGTCGATGTCACCGGACATTTCAGCCTCCACCACCAGTGTGGACCCGGAAGCCCCCGTCCTCGCTGTGGGATCAGGCCGAGCGGCCGAGCCACCGCAGCACGAAGTCGGCGCTCATCGGAGCCCGAAGGCTGCATTGGGGTCGGCCCGTACCGGTCGCAGCGCCTCCCTCGGCACCCAGCGCTCGATCACGGCTGGGTCGGGCTCCCCTTCGACGTCGACGCAGTACAGGATCCGCGCGTGCCACTGGTAGCTGTGGCGTCGCCAGGACACGATGAGGGCTTGGCGCGGCTGGGTTCCGGGCTCGTCGTTTTCGAGGAACCATGCGTGCCTTGTCTTGTGCGGACGCGGGTACAGCCGGTCGCGCCGCGGGGTGGACATACACCAAAGATAGAACGTCTGTTCACATGTGTGGATATCGTGTGAACAGACATTCTATAGGTACCCGCCTCACGCCTCGGGCGCACCCGTCCGCTGCTCCAGCCGCCAACCGCGGACGCCCCGGCCGGGGACGAAGTCCCATCCCTCATCCCTGCAAGACGCGCAGTAGAGATTCACGTCGTGCTGCCGGAAGCCGGGGATGTTGTCGTGTTCCTCGACGACCGAGCCCTTCCCGCAAGGGCAGGCATACTCGTACCGCTCTGTGTCCCCGGACCCTGCCCCGAAGCCGGCGTGCCCCTCTTCCGAGGAACGCCGTAGTTCTGTGCGTATGCCCCGCTCGCTTTCGCTCATGATCTGTCCCCTCATCTTCGGTCGGTGACAGCAAGTATCCACTGAGAGGGGGCCGCGGACGGGGTGTCAGAGGAGGGTGTCGGCCCAGTCGGCTCCGGTCGATCCAGAGTCCGCGTACACGACGGCCGCGGGCGTCTCGTCGTCGCCCTCGTCCAGGACGCGGTAGCCGAGCACGGAGGCCTCGAGGCGGCGCAGCTCGAGCCCGCCCATCGCGGCGGCCAGGATCTCCTCGCGGCGGCCGACGAGGGCCAGGGTGAGTCCTTCGGGGTGGTTCCCTGGCATCTCCTGCATGGCGAGGTGGGTCGCCCCGGAGACGAGCATCGCGCGCACTTCGGCGTCGCTCGCGCCGCTGGCGAGGGCGTAGTCGATCTGGGCCGGGGTCGAGTGCCTGGCGTCGGCGGCCGCGGCGATGACGTCGGCAAGGAGGCGCATGGCTCCGATCCTTCCATGGCGGTGCGCGCCGTACGGCTTGATCAGGTCGGGGGGGAAGGCGTCCCTCTGCCTCTCTTAGTACTCTTAGTACTAAGAGAGGCAGAGGGACGCCATTCCCATGCGGTGGGCTTGTCAAGGCCGTCCCTTGTCTTCACTCCCCCATCGGCCGGCCCTGGGGCAGTTCGCGGGCCTTGACCGGGGGGAACGGCTTGCCGTGGTTGTACTTGCGCTCGAGGCGTTCGACTTCTGCCATGACGGCGTCGTTGATGAACTTCGAGAGCGATCGCGACCCTTCGGTGACAAGCGTGTGGAGGAGGGCGGCGCGCATGCGGTCGGTGTCCTCGGGTTCCTGGTAGAAGCTGGTCTTGGGCGGGTACTTCGTCTTGGCCCGGGCCGACTGCCGCCCGGGGTCGGCTGGCTCGGAGGCCGCGGCCGTAGGCGTGGGCGGCTCGGCCACTGGCTGCGGTGCGGCTGGCGGGGCGATGGGGCTCGACCCGGCCAGGCTCGACCTGCGGGGTGCGGGGCGGGCGCTCATGAGGCGTTTGCTCCTTCCAGTGTTGCGAGGTGCTCGGCATAGATCGCGCCGAGCGCGGCGGCGTCGGCGGTCCCCCATTCGTCGAGGCCGCGGGCTGCCTCGGTGGCGTCCGCGATGGCGACGCGCTTGGGGATGGGCGGGGCGAGGACGCTCAGGCCCCGCTCCTTGGCGGCGGCGTTCAGCTCGTCCAGCCAGTACTTGCCGCCGATGGTCTGCTCCTCGTGCTGGTTGACGATGACGCCGCAGATCCGCAGCAGGGGGTTGTAGTACTGGCGCACGCTGTCGATCGTCTTCAGGAGCTGCGCGAGCCCGGACAGGCTCCACTGCTTCGAGTGGGTCACGATGACCACGCCGTGGGCGGCCGTCAGGCCGTTGATGGTGAGCTGGTCCAGGCTGGGGGCGCAGTCGATCAGGATCAGGTCGTAGTCCTCGATGACGCTGGCCAGGGCCTCGCGCAGCCTGCCCTCGCGGCCGGCCCCTGCGATGACGAGCTCGTCGCGCACGAAGCCCAGCGTCTCCCCGCTGGTTGGCACGACTTCCAGGCCGGCCCAGACGCCGGGCACGATGACGTCGCGCAGCGTCTCGTCGGCGCGAGCGCTGAGTGCATCGGCAAGGCCGGCCTGGTCGTCGGGCACGTCCTCGGCGGCAGCCGTGGAGGTGATGTTGCCCTGGGGGTCGAGGTCGACCACGAGCACGCGGGAGCCGCGCCGCACGGCCGCGCGGGCGAGCTGGAAACCCGTGGTGCTCTTGCCGACGCCGCCCTTCTGGTTGCACAGGGCGAAGATTCGAGCTGTCATGATGCCTCCATTGCTGGTAACAGTACTGTTGGTGGCGCGGCGCTGTCGATCAGGGCCGCGCCACGCCCGGCCTGGGCGGGCTGGCCGGTCGCCCTGTGTCGCATCTGACTCTATTAGTACTGATGCTGGGAATGGTGGCGCAAGGCCCTAGGGCCTGACCACCTCGATGGGGCGGCCGTCCATCTGGGAGGGGTAAAGCACCCGCTCGATGACGCCCTGTCCGCCGGGTGCCTCGAGCCTCACGCCGTGTACGGGGGATCCGGGCTCGATGGGGCCGAGCGGGCTCGCGACGGTCCGGGGGCCGACGTACACGTGCCCGTCGTAGCCGATGATCCGGTCTCCCCTGCGGAGGTCTGCGAGCCGGTGGACGGTGATGGTCTGCATTCGCTGGTCCTTTCAGTTCTCTTAGTACTAAGAGTACTGGGACTCTTAGTACTAAGAGAACTATTAGTGGTGCCCGTGGCCCGCTTGGGCCTAGTCGCGGGGCGTAAGGTCGCGCGCCCGCATGGTGATGTGGGTTACGTCCTCGTGGGCGAGGGCGCCGGAGCCGTCGTTGCGCGGGGCGAGCGTGTACGGCGCGTTCAGGCGCACGGTCACCCAGCCCGTCCGGTGGGAGACGCTCTCGATGGTCCCCGTGGCGCATCCTCCAATCGGTATGTCGTACCACTCGACGGTTTGTCCGATGTGCAGGTCGGTCGTTGCGGCCATGGTGGTTCGCCTTTCCTTGTGCTGGTTGTGGGGCCCCGGGCGGGGCCCCACGTGGTTTCTAGGCGCTGGCGCCTTGGTGGTGGCGGTCTCCTTCCTCGTCGGCGCGGCTGTGGTTCTCGAGCCATGCGGCGGCCTCGTGGGTGTGTCCGCAGGCCTCGAAGAGCTCGGCTATGGCCTCCGCCTCCGTGCAGGTGAGCTGCTGGGCGAGGTCTAGGGCGAGGTCGCGGCCCCAGGCTTCCAGGAACCGGCTGAGCGGGGAGCTGGGGGCGACTGTCTGCATTGCCATGTTAATACCTCTCTTGGTAGTAAGAGTACTATTAGTGGCTTTTTGGCGGTCTGCCTTCAGTGCTCGGGGCTTCGATGCTCGGCGTCGGGGCTCTCGCGCCTAAGGCCTCGATTCCCTCTTTCAGTACTAATAGTACTATTGCCACCCATTCAGGTCAAGGTGGCAATAGTACTATTAGGGTTGGTCAGGCTGCGTCTTCGCCGGGCTCGGCGGGCGCGGTGATGGCGTCCGCGAGGGTGTGCGCTGCGCGCAGTACGCGGGCGGCGGTTCCCTTGATGGCCTCTGCCTCGCCCTGGCTCCATCCGGCGACGTAGCCGATGCTGTAGGCGGTGGTGTCGAGTCCGAGGAGGCCGGCGACGACGTAGGCCACGCTCTCTGCCTCGGTCTCCTTGATGCCCCGGTGCTGGACGTACTCGGCGTGGTCCTCCTCGGCGTGCAGGATGACGTGGGCGGCCTCGTGGAGGGCGGTCTTGGCGGCCTGTGCGGGGGAGAGGTCGGCGTCGACTACGACGCGCCGGGTGCCGTCGGTGGTGGTGTAGCCGTTGACGCTGCCGGGGATCTGCTCGCGCTCGAAGCTCCAGCCCTGCCCGGTGAGCCAGTCGGCGGCCGCGGCGAGGATGCCGCGGGGCTCCTCGCCCTCGAGGCGGCGGGCGATCTGGGAAGGGTCGCCGGCCTCGGGGTCGGTGAGGTCGGTCTGGGAGATGTCGAACACGCTCAGCACGGGGTAGTAGGTCACCACACGCTCGCCCTTCTCGTTCGTCTCGGCGTCCTCCTCTCCCTCGGGCGCCTCCTCGTCGGTGACCTTCTTCTGGCGGAAGCCGAAGATCCGGATGGCCTTCTCGCCCTTGCGGACCTGTCGGCCCTTCTCCTGCCACTGCCGGAAGCCTGCGACGCGGGTGGCAGTGGGGCACTGGGCGAGGATCAGGAGGACGTTGCTCAGGCTGTAGCTGTGGAAGCTGCGGGCGAAGTCCAGGAAGAGCTGCCACTGCTCCGAGCCGCGCAGCTCCTCGACCTGCTCCGCGATCGATGCCTGCAGGGCCTCGGCCTGCGCCCGGCGCTCCTCGGGGCTCTTGCGGGTGGTGACCTTGCGTGCCATCTCTATTGCCTCCAATGGTGGTAACAGTACTATTAGTTGTCTTTTGTGCGGGTCATTCGGCGGGGGAGAGGGTGACCCACTGGGAGGCGGCCAGCTCGACGTCGAAGTCGAGTTCTTCGGTGGCGACGGCGACAGTGCCGAAGAGGCTCGTGGCCGAGGCCACGGTGAGGGTCTGGCCTTCGCCTCCGAGTTCGGGGCCGAAGACGAACCGGGTCCCGGCTGTCAGGTTCGCAGCCGCGGTCCGGATGGTCCATGCGCTCTGGGCCTGCTCCATTGTGTCTTCCTCTCTTGGTGGGCTCAGTACTAATAGTACTATAAGTGGTGTTGGTGGGCAAACTGGATTCCTTGATTTTCCGGGCTTTTCGGGGAATCTTGGTAGGTCCGTCCGCGTGGTGAGCTGTCCGGGTGTCCGCGGAATGAGGCCGTCCTAGAAGGCGAGGACCGGCCGCCGGTTCCCTCGCTCGCGCCCACACGCACCGCCCGCCCAGTGCCTCGTCTTAAGCCAAAGAACGACGACCACGACGGCGGGGTGGGCCGGCAGCTCAGGCCTGGACCATGGGGACCTTGCAGCTGTTAGGGGCGGCTTGTGAATTCCTGAAATGTCTGGCGCTAAGGTTGGTGCGGCTTCGAGTTGCATACTCAAGGCGAACTGGTGGCCTGCCCGAACACGTCGGACAGGCCACCTCTCAGTTGCTGTTTACAAAGGCGATCACGAGCTCGGTGACGAGTCGGGCCAACCGCAAAACGGCGAGCCAGACGGCAAACTTCGGCTCAGGTTGTCGTGGCACGGTTACTCCTTTCAGGCCGCGACCGCGCCCCGCGTGTTGGATATCGTGCCGAGATCGCCGTATCGTGGCGTTGTAACGACGACACGCTTCCAACAGGGAGCGCTGCTTCTGGCATTGGCCGGAGTTGGAGGGCCCGCTGCAACGGGTCCTCCTTCGTTTAGACCAATACTCGCCTTTCTTAGCGACACAATCATGATCGCGCCGGTTAGATTAACGCTGCCTAGTTTGGGGTAAGTGTCAGCTGCACTTGCGGTTAACGAGGGGTGCTTCGTATCCCGAGCTCTGCCGCACTTCCAGGGCTGGCTGATGCAACGGTGTCCAAACCCGAACAGCGGAAACTTCCGGGGTTTGCTTGGCGGTCTTCTTGCGGCGGCTTTCTGCGAACATCGCCCGGATCGTGGCCAGGGCGCGGACCTTCTCCGGGGAGTCGCCCTGGTCGAGCCGGGCGGCGTGCTCGGCTTGCTTCTCGAGCACGCGTCGTCGTTCGATGGCCTGGGCCGTGCGGGCGGCCTGCCTGCGTTGCTCGGGGGAGCGTACGGGTTCGCCGTCGCGGGTCCAGCCGGCGAGGCGGTAGCGGAGCCAGCCGCGCACTCGGCTCGTATCCGCCCAGGTCGGCGCGCCGTCGTGGGGCCAGCGCGTCCCGTCAGGACGCCAGTCGAGGGCGTGGAGGACGTCGCTGGCACACCATCCGGCGATGAAGAACGGCCGGAGCACGGCCGCGACGTCGCGCACGCTCAAACAGCGCAGCGCTGGCGCACGGTGACAGACCTCGGCAGAGGCGGCCCGCCGGGTCATCGTCGTGGCTGGCGTCCGGTGGAGCGGCCACAGCGTCAGCGGGCGATTCTCGCCTGTGGCGAGTCGCGGGGGGGGGGGGGCGGGGGGG
>NZ_JAVFJJ010000022.1 GCF_030908245.1 Sinomonas sp. ASV322 | reverse complement strand
CCGCCTGGGAGGAAGCCGATGGCCATCATGGCGCCGTCGTCGGCGGTGAGGGGGCGCATGGGGTCTTGGCCTTCGATGTCGCCGGCGAGCCGGTTGAAGCCGACGTAGCCGATTCCGCCGACCCCGGGGACGAAGGCTGCGATGGCGCCGGCGATTCTGGATGCGTTTATGCCGACTTGCCGGAGGTCGTCGGCCCAGGTCGTTCCGCCCACTCCGATGTGGTCCCGGATCGTGTCGCTGATAAGGGGCCGTTGGGCAAACGCGGCCCCCGGGGCTGGTGCGGGCGTCGCCGGGGCGGGTTCGTAGTAGGTGCCGGCGTAGGCGCCGTTGACGTAGGTGCCGGGGGCGACGAGCTGGGAGTCGACTGACCTGAGGGGGTTGAGGTATTCGGGGGCGATGCCCCATCGGCCGGGGTGATGTCGGCCGTGGGTGATGAGTGCCAGCTTGAGCCGTCGCTGTCGGTGATGGCGACGCGCCAGAGCCCTGATGGGTCGCTGGTGTTGATGGGGTCGTTCTGGGAGTAGGCGTAGGGGCTGTAGCTGTTGGGGCTGCTCGGGTCGAGGAGGGGGTCGGGGGGTGGTGAAGGCGGCGAGTACGGGGTCGTAGTCGCGGGCGCCGAGGTGGGTTCGGCGGTCCCTCGCTCTATCACCACCGCACCCTTCACCCTGAAGGACCTGAAGGCCGCCGCAGGATAGCGGAATTGCCTAGGGGCCGAGATTGCCCGGACTTCCCCTCGGTCATGCCTGCTTTCCCGTGATACCGCGGATGTCAAGCCGCGGCCTGGATGCAAGTTCCGGCGCGGGCCGTGTGGTCGGTCTGGAGGCACCGGTAGACGATGCGGGAGAGCCGGCGTTTGAGGCAGCGGAGGGCTTCGGGCTTGCTGTCGCCTGCGTTGAGGCGTTTCTCGTAGTAGGCCTTCCCGAGTCCGTCGAGCCTGGTCTGGGTGATCGCGATGCGGTGAACTGCTGCGTTGGAGCTGGCGGTTTCCGCAAGCCCACCGTCTGGATTGCTCAAGTTGGTCGGCCCGCCGCCCTGCCGCATGTTAGAACTCAATCACCCTCCCCTGAGACAGCTTCGCTAGAAGTCGGTTCGAATCCAAGGCTCTCCAACGGCCTCACGTTCGGCCTCTTGATTTGGTCGGAGGTCAAGCACCTCGGCGACCGAGGGGTCGTAGTCGAGCACGTGACCGATGCCGACGACTCGGTATGCGCTGGCGTCGTCCGGGTGCTCATCCCCGCACAGGGCACACCAATCACCATCCGGGCGAGTCACGTAGAGCACTGGCCTGCTCCGGTCGAAGACGTGGATGCAGACATACGACTTCGTCTCGTATGGGATCTCGGGGGGCAAAGGCTTAGAGGTCACGGCTATCTTTCCCATTCGTAGAGGGTTTGGGCACCTTTCTGACGATTGCACGTTCGGCAGAGGTCCCAGATATTGTCGATGCCTCGACCTCCGCCGCCTGAGTACGGGAAGATGTGGTCGAACTCCCGCGAGTTGGCTGCGCCCGAGCGAGTGATCAACTCGGTGCCACATGCCTGGCATCTTAGGACACCGTTCGCGTCCGTCGCAGTTTTATCCGCTGCCTGTCGAACCGCGGTCGTAGGCCGCCGACCGCCCTTGGAGACGACGCTAGCGGCGCCAGCCACTTCATCACCTATACCGGCGGCTTTGACGAGGCCTTCGATGTCGTCGCCGCCTGGGAGGAAGCCGATGGCCATCATGGCGCCGTCGTCGGCGGTGAGGGGGCGCATGGGGTCTTGGCCTTCGATGTCGCCGGCGAGCCGGTTGAAGCCGACGTAGCCGATTCCGCCGACCCCGGGGACGAAGGCTGCGATGGCGCCGGCGATTCTGGATGCGTTTATGCCGACTTGCCGGAGGTCGTCGGCCCAGGTCGTTCCGCCCACTCCGATGTGGTCCCGGATCGTGTCGCTGATAAGGGGCCGTTGGGCAAACGCGGCCCCCGGGGCTGGTGCGGGCGTCGCCGGGGCGGGTTCGTAGTAGGTGCCGGCGTAGGCGCCGTTGACGTAGGTGCCGGGGGCGACGAGCTGGGAGTCGACTGACCTGAGGGGGTTGAGGTATTCGGGGGCGATGCCCCATCGGCCGGGGTGATGTCGGCGGTGGGTGATGAGTGCCAGCTTGAGCCGTCGCTGTCGGTGATGGCGACGCGCCAGAGCCCTGATGGGTCGCTGGTGTTGATGGGGTCGTTCTGGGCGTAGGCGTAGGGGCTGTAGTCGTTGGGGCTGGCGGGGTCGAGGACGGGGTCGGGGGGTGGTGAAGGCGCCGAGGGCGGGGTCGTAGTCGCGGGCGCCGAGGTGGGTGAGGATGCTGGCGGTGTCGGCGGTCCCGCCGATGTAGCCGGTGGCGGCGGAGAACCCGGTGGGGTTCGCGCCGTTGGTCCCGATTCCGGTGGCGGTGGCGGGTGCGGTGGTGTAGGCGTTGTTGCCGGTGGTGGTGAGGGTCGGGCCGCGGGCGAGCCCGCTGGGGTCGGTGTGGCGGCGGGTGATGCTGATGGGGGTTGTGGTGCCGCCGGTGGTGGGGCCGGTGGCTGGCGTGAACACTGTGGTGCCGCCGATGAGCAGGGTGGTGCCGGTGCCGTCTGCGATGGGCGACGAGGGTCCCGTCGGCGGTGTAGTACCGGTTGGCGGGCTGCGCGGTGCCGGGGGCGTTGGGGGCGCCTGTGGCGGCGTTGGGGTTCGGGTTCAGTGGGATGGTGGAGGTTCCGGTGCTGGTGGCGAGCTTCCCGTCGGGGGTGTAGGCCAGGGTCTGCCCGCCGCGGCTGGTCATCCTCCCGGCGGCGTCGTAGGTGAGGGTGTCCGTGGTGGTGGTCCCGGCGGTGCGGGTGATGCTGGTCAGGCGGTGGGGGCCGCCGTTGCCGTAGGCGCTGGTCTCGGTGGCCGCCACCGTTCCATCGGGGTTGTAGCGGGTGAGGCTGGCGCGGTCTCCGCCGGGGGTGTAGGTGGTGGTCTGGGCGTAGGGGGCGGGCCCGCCGAGGGCGGCGGGGTTGAACCCGCCGGTGCAGTCTGCGGCGCTGGTGGCCCAGGCCTGGGAGAGGCGGTAGGCCCAGTCGTAGGTGTAGCACTGCCGGTCGGGGGCGGGGCTGGGCTGGCCGTTGGCGGTCAGCGTGCGGGAGGTGAGCTTTCCGGCGGGGTCGTAGGTGTAGTCGGTGATCCCGAGCCCGGTGGTGTTCCCGGGGGTGTCGTCGTTGATCGCGTTGACCTCTGTGACCCGGTAGGTGCTCGGGTCGAGTGTGTAGGCGATCTCGTTGATGCCCATGGTGTCCACGCCGGAGGCGAAGAGGTGGTTGTCCTCCTGCTGGTAGCCGACGAGGACGTTGATGTTGTTGTAGGTGACGTTGGTCGCGTATTGGGTCTGGTCGTACTGGGACAGGAGTCCGGCGGGGTGGTCGAGTCCGTCCCAGGAGTAGGTGACGGCCTCGGCTGGCAGCGGCCCGGCGGCGGGGTAGCCGGTCTGGGTGGGAAGGCCGATGGACCCATAGGCGGCGGTGGCGGTCGACAAAGGACGAGCAGCCCTCGATTGCGAATGGGAAGATCTCGGTCGACGGCGCTCGGTCTGTCATCGTCGTAGTCGTAGCCGGGCGGCCCGCGCTCGGCACCGGGCCGCGTTGAATCGTCGCCGAAGTCGGTGGCGGTGTACGTGTGTGTAGGAGTCGCCGCTGGCGCGGTAGTCGCATGGGCAGGAAGGGTCACGCCCAGCCAGACCATCAGGACCGCAAGGACGGAGGCGGGCGCTCGCGCGAAGCGTCGAGTCACTGGGCATCCCAATGGAGACCGGGCGCGCGCTCACCACGCTCCAGGAAGTCAACTGCGGCTGTAATGGCATCGCCGAGCGTCGTGACGTGCGTGGCCGGGTAGGCCCCAGCCTGGCCGCCAGCGACCAAGGTCACCGACGCTCCCGGATCGCCGTCAACAACGACCTGCCAGAACACCTCACTATCGAAGGTGCAGTACACGACAAGACCCTCGTTGGCTGAGCCGCCGACCGCGAGGTGAGCGTCGTTGCGGTAGACGGTGACGAGAGTGTGGTCGACACCGTCGAGCGCGGCGATCCGACCTGTGACGTCATCGGGGGTCGGGGAATGCAGCTCGCGCTCGTCGTAGCCCTCGTCCCAAGTAAGGATGTTCGTTGTCATGGGACGAGCACCGTACTTCCACCAGGCCAGACGACTGTTAGCTCACTAAGTCCGACCTGTCGGGCCATGGACAGGACCGCGCCGCTGCAGAGCGACCATGACAACGGCCTTCCCCCTACAGGCGGAACCCCAGCGCACCGCGAAAGCGAATGGTGGGTGCACCCTAAACCCGCTGTCGCCGTTGGCGCAAGAGTCGAATAGAGAACACTTTCGACCCGGGCCACACAGGGCGCCAATTCCGGATCCGCCGGGAGCCGACGATCCCCCGGCAATACGCAGTCGAAATTATGTATGCTGTCCGCAAATTACCGCTGCCTCTTCGCCAGCGTGAGAACTGCCGGCTTCGGGGGCGCAGCCGTAATCTATCCAGCCAAGGGGTGCTCTCAAGGGCACGAGTGCCGTGGGCTTCAATTTGGGGGTGGCACCCCAGGGGGCGCGACTGGGCAGCTTTGCTTCCTCGCGGCAGAGACACAGGCGGACGAGCTCAGGTCACGTCAGCCAGCTGCGTCGAAGACGCATTCACAACGCGTAGGCCCACGTCAGAGGCATGAACGGCAAGCGGCCCTCAAGTACGTCTATCGCGATTATGGTCTTTGGCCTGACAGGCAACAGCCGGGCCAGATGGACTCAGCAATGAAAGGGCGCCTCACCGCCTTCGAGGTTGCGGTCGATGGCTGGCTCTCCGCTGCCCTAACGACTACAAACCAGTTGCACCGTCAATTTGACAGTTCCTATTCCGTCGGCAGCTCACCCTCGACGAGCCGGCCGCGCGAGACGACAGCCGCGATGTTCTCGACCCGCAGGTCCTCGATGCGCTCCCACGGCGCGCCGCGGAGCACGACGAAGTCCGCACCGAAGCCGGGAGCGAGCGTTCCGACGCGCTCGGCGAGGCCGATCGCGTCGGCAGCGTCCGACGTCGCCGAGACCAGCGCGCGCTCGGCGGACCAGCCGAACATCGAGGCCATGAGGCGGACCTCCTCCATCTGATCGCCGAACTGGACGAACACGCCGTTCGCGTCGGTGCCGAGGACGAAGCGCACGCCCGCGCGGCCCGCGTCGCCGAAAAGCGCGTTGCGGCGGGCGACGACGTCGCCCGCCTTCTCGCGCGCCTCCTCGCTCACCGCCGCACGGCCCTCCGCGATCACGTCGTTGATCATGAGGGTCGGCGCGACCGGGATCCGACCGGCGACGACGCGCTCCCACTGCTCGGGGGCGAGCCCCGTACCGTGCTCGAGCGAGTCGACGCCGACCTCGAGCGCGATTTCGATGCCCTCCGTCGTGTGGGTGTGGGACGCGACCTTCATGCCGAGGGCGTGCGCCTCGTCGAGTGTCGCGCGAAGCTCGTCCATCGTCTGGTTTCGCCAGCCGACGCGGTCGCCCATCGAGAGCACGCCGCCGCTCGTGAAGATCTTGATGCCGTCGGCTCCCATGCGCGCGAATTCGCGGACGAGCTTGCGGCACTCGTCGGGGCTGTCGGCGACGCGGCCCCGGTAGGGGTAGTGGGGCGGGATGAAGAGGTCGCCGTGGCCCGCGGTCATGCCCACCGCGCCGTGCACGAGGACGCGCGGGCCCGGCTGGACGCCCGCGTCGAAGACGCGCTTGACGGCGAGCTGGCGCTCGTCGCCCGAGAGGTCGCGCAGCGTCGTGACCCCGGCGCGAGCCGCCTTCTGGGCGTTGGCCGCGATGTGGAAGACCTGCTCCTCCCACGGCGTGATGAGGGGCCACGACGTCCAATCGACGCGCCCGGCGCCCGAATACGCTCCGAGGTGGACGTGCGTGTCGATGAGGCCCGGGATGACGCAGTAGCCGTCGAGCTTCTGCGCGGACGGCTCGACCGCGAGGATCCGGTCGCCGTCCCACGCGAGATCGCGCGCGCCCTGGTCAGTGTGGCCGTCCCAGAGCGGGATTCCACGGAGCGTGCCCGCCGTCGTCGAGGCCGCCATCAGACGCGCTCCGCCGCGAGCCGGCCCTCGAGGGCGTCCATGAGGTGCGGCGCGAAGTCCTCTGCCAGCTCGAGGACCACGCGGCAATGCGCGCCCGGCTGCTCGGGGTAGCCGAGGTAGCGGCCGCGCAGGTCACAGATCGTCTGCCCTCGGCCAGGGCCCTGTGTCGCATCGACTTCGACGTGCACGACGGGCGCCGTGCGGAGCTCGACGGCGCCGACGGCAATCGCGGCGGCGAGCGGATCGTGCATGGCCGAGCACGGGCGGCCGAAGATGCCCTCATAGAAGCGGTAGTAGTAGCCGAGCATCTCGCCTAGAGCGCGCGAGAGCGGATTCCCCGACGCGAGGAGTTCCTGCCGGTGGCTCTCCTCGAGCAGATTCTCCATCGTGACGTCGAGCGGAACGAGCGTGATGGCCCACGGCGCCGCGAGCACCTCGCGGGCCGCCTCGGGGTCGTTGCCGATGTTCGCCTCCGCGACGGGGCTGATGTTGCCCGGGACGAGCGCGGCGCCGCCCATGATGGTGACCTCGGCGACGAGCTCGGGCAGACGCGGCTCGAGGCGGAGGGCCGCCGCGAGGTTCGTGAGTGGGCCGATCGCCACGACGCGAAGCTCCCCGGCGTGCTCGCGCGCGAGGCGCACGAGCAGCTCGGGCGCGCTCTCGGGGACGGGCGCCGTCGTCGTCCTCGGAAGGTCGATCCCGCCCACGCCGTTCGCGCCGTGCACGTGGGGAGCGCCGCCGTCGAACTCGCGCGTTTGGAAGTCGTGTTCTCCCACGGCGACCGGGATGTCCTCGCGGCCCGCGAGGGCGAGGAGATCGAGCGTGTTGGCCGCCCCGAGCGCCGCCGCGACGTTCCCGCTCACGGTCCCGATGCCCACGAGATCCGCTCCAGGAGCCGCGAGGAGGTACGCGAGGGCGAGGGAGTCGTCGATGCCCGTATCGCAGTCGAGATAGAGCGGGCGGCGGTCGGTCATGGCGGGGTCCTGCTTTCTGGCGTTCGCCGAGGTGGCGGTTGGGGACAAAGGCTAAGAGGCGGAGGGCACGTTTGTGAGCACGTCCTCGACGTCCAGCGTACGGAGGAAGAGCTCGATCACCGAGCCGGGGCGGCGTTCGGCGAGGACGACGTCGGCGACGGGCCACGGGGTGCGGGACGGATCGTGGATCGCGTCCTCGCCCGGGCGCGCTCGGCGGTCGACGAGCGTCTGGCCCCGGCTCAGGCTCGGCGCGAGCTCGACGCGGACGGGCCACGGCTCGATCGTGAAGAGCTCGGGGGCCACAATCGCGCAGACCGCGCCCGCATCGCCGATGAGGTTGTAGGCGTGGCTGCTGCCGTCCGGCCCCGGGATCTCGAAGCCGAGCAGGTCCGCGAGGGCGCGCGCGAGGCTGTTCTCGGACGCGCGCAGGGCGCGGACGGCCCGGTCGGAGGCCGCGACCTCGTTGAAGACGTCTAGCCCGTACATCGTGAGCGGAACGCCGCTCGAGAGGACGATGTGGGCCGCCTCGGGGTCGTGCCACACGTTGAACTCGGCCACGGCCGTCGCGTTGCCCACGGTCGCCGAGCCGCCCATGAAGACGATGCGCCCGAGGTTCTCCGTCACCTCGGGATGGGTGCGGAGGAGGAGCGCGAGGTTGGTCATCGGCGCGAGGGCGACGAGCGTGACCGGCTCGGCGGAAGCGAGGATCTCGCGGCGCAGGAGCTCGACCGCGTGGACCTCGGCAGGCCGGCGCGCGCTCTCGGGGAGCTCGAGGTCCCCGAGGCCGGACGCGCCGTGCACCTGGGACGCGTCGCGCCGCTCCTCCACGAGTGGCCGCGTGGCGCCCGCAGCCACCGGGATCTCGGGCGCGCCCACGAGGTCGAGCACTTTGAGCGTGTTCGCGAGGACCTTGTCCACGGACACGTTGCCCGAGACGCAGCTGATGGCCTTGAGCTCGACGTCGGGGTGCAGCGCGGCGACCATGATCGCCATCGCATCGTCGATGCCGGTGTCCACGTCCATGATGATCGGGTGCTTCACTGCGGCGTCCCTTCCGTTGTGGCGGATGCTTCTGTGGCGGATGCTTCTGAAAGGCGGCGGATGGCCTCGATCGTGAGGTCCCAGAACCGCGCGCGGTCGAGCTTCGTGGCGACCCGGGCGTTGTGGGGTTGGCCGTAGGCGTCGCCGAAGTCCGTCACGGTCATGCCGCTCGTCCATGTTCCCGCGAGTTCGACGGCGACAAACGCGCTCCGGATCTCCATGACGGACGGGTCGATGATCGCGGCGACGCAGCACGGGTCGTGCACGGGCGGCGCGTCGAAGCCCTGGCGTTCGCGGTACGTCGAGGCGAAGAACGTGAGCACCTCGACGACGAAGTCCGCGAGCGGCGAGCCGATGGCGGCGATGCGTGCGACGACGTCGTCGTCCGCCGTCGCCTGATGGGTCAGGTCGAGGCCGACCATGGTGACGGGCCACTCGGCGTCGAACACGGCCGCGGCCGCCTCCGGGTCCGCGGCGATGTTGAATTCGGCCGCGGGCGTCCGGTTGCCCCTCGTGTAGGAGCCGCCCATGAGCACGACCTCCTTGACACGCCCGATGATGCTCGGTTCCTTGCGCATCGCGAGAGCGATGTTCGTGAGCGGGCCCGTGGGGACGAGGCTCACGGTTCCGGGCTCGTGGGCCATGATCGTGTCGATGATGAGGTCGACGGCGTGCCGCGGGTCGGCGGCGTGGGTCGGCGCGGGGAGCACGGGCCCGTCGAGGCCCGATTCGCCGTGGATGTCCGGCGCGACGAGCTGCTGGCGCACGAGCGGGCCCGCTGCGCCGGCCGCGACGGGGACGTCGAGGCCGGCGACGGCGCATACCGCGAGGGCGTTGCGCGTGACCTTCTCGAGCGTCTGGTTCCCCGCGCACGTCGTGATCGCGAGGAGCTCGATGCTCGGATCGCCCGCTGCGAGGAGGATCGCGATCGCGTCGTCGTGGCCGGGATCGCAGTCGAGGATGATCTTGTGCCGGCTCATGCTGGCTGGGCCTCCTCCGCCGTCCGCCTTGTGGTGGTTCGCTTCGCCCAGGCTCCCCGCAGCCGGAATCCGGCGAGGACGAGCGCGAGGATCGTGATGATGTAGGGCGTCATGAGCGCGAGGTTCGAGTTGACGCCCGCGAGGCCGAGCTGATCTGCGATCGCGTCCGCCGCGCCGAAGATGAGCGACGCGATCATCGTCCGCACCGGCTTCGCGAGGCCGAACGTGAGGGCGGCCACGGCGATGAAGCCGCGCCCCGACGTCATGCCTGCCGTGAAGGAGCCGAGCGTCGCCATCGCGAGCTGAGCGCCCGCGAGGCCGCACAGCGCGCCCGAGATGAGCACGCTCGAGAACTTCATCTTCCGGATGCCGATCCCGGCTGCGGCCGCGGCGCCCTCGTCTTCGCCCACTGCGCGAAGGTGCACGCCGAACTTCGTCCGGTAGAGCACGAACGAGTAGAGCGGGACGCACAGGAACGCGAGCCACACGAGGGCGGTCTGGTTCGTGATCGCCGGCCCGATGACGGGGATGTCCGCGATCGGCCCGAGCGGGATGCCGGGGAGGTTGATCGTCGCCGAGGGCGGCGTGACGCCTGCGTTGCCGTAGACAACCTGGAGGAGGAACACGGTGAGGCCCGCCGCGAACAGATTGATGCCGATGCCGACGACGATGAAGTCGGCTTTGAAGTAGAGCGTCGCGAGCGCGTACAGGGCTGCAAGCAGCACCGCCGCGACGACGGCGGCGAGGACGCCGACGAATGCGTTGCCCGCGAGGGAGCCGACCGAGATGGCCGCGAAGGCCCCGATGAGCATCATGCCTTCGAGCCCGATATTGAGGATGTTCCCTTGCTGGGTGAAGGCACCCCCGATCGCCGCGAGGAGGATCGGGGCAACCTTCATGAGGATCACCGCGAGGGTTCCCGCTGTGAGGAGATGGCCCAGGACGTCGTTCATATCACTTCGCTCCTTCGGAGGCCGCGGCGTACGCAGCCTCGGTCGTGGCCGCGGCCGGGGCGCCCGCTGGTGTCGCGTCGGCAGGGCGCCGGCGCTTCCTGCGGCGGTTGACCACGAACGTCGCGGTGATGGCCAGGATGATGAGGCCCTGGAGGACGCTCACGAGGGGGAACGGCACGTTCGTGTTGATCTGCATCGAGTTCGAGCCGGCCATCATCGTCGCGTAGAACAGGGACGAGATGATTGCCGCCCACGGGTTGAGCCGTGCGAGCAGCGCGACGGTGATGCCGAGGAAGCCGTAGCCCGGCGAGAACGACTGCAGGAAGCGGCCGAGGTTCGGCCCGAGGACGAGGATGCCGCCCGCGAGCCCGGAGACCGCGCCGGAGAGCGCCATGACCTCCATGCTGAGCCGCTTCGTGTTGACGCCCGAGTAGGCCGCGAAGTGGTTGAGCTGGCCCAGCTCGCGGACCTTGAGGCCCCAGACGGAGCGCGTGAGGACGAGGCCGAGGACGACCGCCGCGATGAGCGCGAGCACGAGGTCGAGGCCTAGGCCGTAGTCCTGGCTGAACATCGGCAGGAGCGAGTCGGCGGCTATCTTGGGGGAGCCCGCGAGGCCTGCGGCGGGGTCCTTGAACGGCCCCGTCACGAAGTAGCCCGTGAGGAGCACGGCGATCGAGCTCATCATGAGGGTCGTGACGATGATGTCGACCCGCCACAGCGCGAGGAGCACCCCCGGGATGAGGCCCCACACGAGGCCTCCCGCGAACGAGCATGCGAGCACGAGGAGCGCGTGCAGCGGGCCCGGAAGCCCGGGGAAGCTGAAGCCCGCCCAGGCGCCGGCGAACGCGCCGATGTAGAGCTGGCCCTCGCCCCCGATGTTGAAGAGCCCCGCGCGGAAGCTCACGATGACGGCCGAGGAGAGCACGAGGAGCGGGATGAACTGGGCGACGACGCCGCCGATCCCCTCGGGCGAGGTGTAGTTGGAGAAGAAGAGCTGGTTGTAGGCGTCGAGCGGGTCGTCGCCGAGGGCGAGGATGATGACGACGCCGACGAGCAGCGAGAGCGCGATCGCGACGATGGGCTGGAGGGAGCTCGTGAAGACGTTCTTCGCGACGTCGCCGAGCCACTCGGCGGGTCCGCGGGCGGGCCGCTGGGACGCGCGGCCCGGCGCGGCGGGCTCTGCCACGTTTTGCTTCGCAGGGGCGGCCGCCGTCTGCGTGGCGACCACGGCGCTCGCCGCCGCTTCCGCGACCGCGGCGGCATCGACGTCGTCGGCTGTCATGCCTCCTGCGGAGATGTGCGCTCCGACGTGCGCAGCGACTTCCTGGTGCGCGGCCTCCGCGAGCTCGACGGCGTCGGAGTTTGGGGTGATGCCCGCCATGGCGAGGCCGACGGCGGTCTCGCTCATGGTCTCCTGGGTGAACTCGGCGACGACGCGTCCGCGGTACATGACGAGGAGCCGGTCCGAGAGGGACATGACCTCGTTGAGGTCGGCCGAGAACACGAGCACGGCGGCGCCCTTGTCCCGTGCCGCGACGAGCGAGTTGTGCACGAACTCCATCGCGCCGACGTCGACGCCGCGCGTCGGCTGGCTCACCATGAGCAGCTTCGGCTCGGACTCGAGCTCGCGCGCGATGACGACCTTCTGCATGTTGCCGCCCGAGAGCGAGCCGACCGGGGTCGCCGGGGTGGCGCCGCGCACGTCGAACTTCGCGATGAGCCGGTCCGCGAGGTCCCGCATGGCCGCGCCGCTGATCCAGCCCGCGCGCGCCACGGGCGGGGCGAGGTGCGTCGCGGCGATGTTCTCGGCGACGCTCAGCTGCGGCGCGGTGCCCTCGTCGTGGCGGTCCTCGGGCACGTAGCCGAGGCCGAGCGCGCGGCGGCGTGCGACGCTCGCCGTCGTCACGTTGTCCCCATTGAGGAGGACGCGCCCGCCGTCGGCCTCCTTCATGCCGGCGATCGCGGCGGCGAGCTCGGACTGCCCATTGCCCTCGACACCCGCGATGCCCACGATCTCGCCCGCCCGGACGGAGAGGTCGATGTCGTTCACCGCCGTCACGCCACGGCTGTCCATGACCGAGAGGCCGCGGACCGCGAGGACTTCGTGTTGGGGATCGGCGGGGGAGTGCTTGACGCGGAGGAGGACTTCGCGGCCCACCATCATGCGCGCGATGTCTGCCTCGGAGAGGCCCGCGGCGGGCACCGTGACGATCGTGCGGCCGTCGCGGATGACGGTGACCTCGTCCGCGATGGAGAGCACCTCGCCGAGCTTGTGGGAGATGAACAGGACGGCGCATCCCTTGTCCGCGAGGGAGCGCACGACTTCGAACAGGTCGTCGCTCTCGCTCGGCGTGAGGACAGCGGTGGGCTCGTCGAGGATGAGCAGCCGCGTGTCGTGGCTCAGGGCCTTGAGGACTTCGACGCGCTGGCGCAGCCCGACCGAGAGGGTCGAGATCCGGGCCTTCGGGTCGATCTCGAGCCCATAGCGCTCGCTGAGGGCGGCGACTTCGGCTTCCATGCGCGCGGTGTCGAGCTGGCCGGATCGCGTGTGGTGCTCGTGGCCGAGGAAGACGTTGGCCGCGACGGTGAGAGACGGCACGAGCTTGAAATGCTGGTGCACCATCCCGATGCCGAGGGAGGAAGCCTTCTGGGGCGAGACGATCTCGGTGGGAACGCCGTCGACGAGGATTGTGCCCTCGTCGGGCCGGGCGGTGCCCGCGATCATCGTCATGAGGGTCGTCTTGCCGGCCCCGTTCTCGCCGACCAGCGCGTGGACGCGGCCGGGTTGGACCGTGAGGGAGATCCGGTCGTTGGCGACCTTCGCGCCGAACGCCTTCGTCAGCTCCCGCAGCTCAAGCAGTGGTGTTGACATGTGCCAGTCTGTCTCTTGGAGGGATGGGCTCGTGGGGTGGTGGGGGCGGGCCCGGTGGGGTGGGCGGGGCGGGCTCGTCAGGGTGCGGGCGGGCTCGTTGAGCCAGCGGTCCGGGACGAGGCCGCCCCGGACCGCGGCCTCAGGGTCAGGACGTGGCCGAGGGGACCTGGACCTTGCCGTCGATGACCTGCTGCGCGAAGGAGTCGATCTTCGCCTGGATGTCCTGCGGAACCGAGCTGCCGTTGTTCGCGAACTCGAGGCCCACGCCCTTGTTGGCGAGGCCGTAGCTCGTGGTCTCGCCGTACTTGAGCTTGCCGGCGGCGGCCTCGCTCACTGCGGAGTTGAGCGAATCGCCGACGTGCTTGAGCATCGAGGCGAGGACGAAGCCGGGCTGGATGGCGTTCTGGTTCGAGTCGACGCCGATCGCGTAGCGTCCTGCCGCGGCAGCGGCCTTGAGCACACCGATGCCCGCCCCGCCCGCGACCTGGAACACGACGTCCGCGCCCTGGCTGTACATGAGCTTGGCCTGGTCGAAGCCCTTGTTCGAGTCCTTGAAGTCGCCCACGTAGGAGACCTTGACCTGGATCGACGGGTCGACCGTCTCGACGCCCTTCTTGAAGCCGACGACGAAGTCGTTGATGACGGGGATGTCCATGCCGCCGACGATCCCGACGACCTTGGAACCGGTCGCCTTCGGGAACTTGTCCTTGTTCGTCGTGGCGAGCGCCGCGAGCACGCCTGCGAGGTACGAGCCCTCGTTCTGCTTGTAGACGATGGACGCGACGTTCGGCTCCTTCACAACGTCGTCGTACGTGACGAAGTGCTGCTTCGAGTACTTCTGGGCCGTCTGGTCGAGGATGTCGTGCATCTGGGACGTGCCGGTCACGACGACGTCCCACTTGCCCGTCGAGACCGATTCGAGGTTGGTCTTCCACTGGGCTGGGTTGCTCGCGTCCGACTGGATGTTCTGGGTCTTGCTGCCCGCCGACTCGATCTTCTTGATGCCGCCGGCGGCGTCGTCGAAGAATCCCTGGTCGCCGAGCGCGCCGGGGATGACGTTCGCGACGGACAGCCGCTTCGAGCCGTCGGACGCGGCCGACTGGGCGGCGCCGGACGAGCCGCCGCACGCGGTGAGCAGAAGGGACGCCGCTGCGAGAGCCGCGAAGCCTGCCTGTGCCTTGAGCTTCATGGATGTGCTCCTTGTGTGATGGGGGATGGAACGAAAACTGTGTGTGGGAAAGACCGGGGCGGGTGCGGCGCTGCGCTCAGCTCGCCGAAAGCGCGCGGAGCTCCGCCACCTGGGCGCTGCGGGGCATCGCCGTCGTCGCGCCGAGGGACAGGGTCGAGAGCGACGCCGCGCACACGGCCCAGCGTGCGGCGTCGAGCAGCGCCTCGCCGCGCGCGAGGGCGTCGGCGAGGGCTCCGACGAACGTGTCGCCGGCTCCCGTCGTGTCCACGGCCTCGACGACCGGCGCCGGCACGGAGTGGAGTTCGCCGTCGTGCCAGACGAGGGCACCGCGCGCTCCGAGGGTGACGACGACGGAGCCGGGCAGGTCGGTCCGGGCCACGGCCACGCGCATCGAGGCCGCGTCCTCGGCCGCGGGCTCGCCCGTGACGACCTCGAACTCGCCCTGATTCACGACGAGCACGTCCACGAGCCCCAAGAGCTCAGGGTCGAGGCGTCGTGCTGGGGCCGGGTTGAACACGAACGTGCCGTGGGCGAGGCGTGCCGCGGCGCGCACCGCGTCGAGGGGTACTTCGAGCTGGGCGACGACGACGGCGGCGTCCCGCACGCACGGGGCCGCGCCGTCGACGTCGTCCGCGGACAGCCGCGAGTTCGCGCCGCTCGCGACGATGATCGAATTCTCGGCGCGCTCGTCGACCTGGACGAACGCGCGCCCGGTCTTCTCGCCCGGCGTGGGGGACAGACGCGCAACGTCCACGCCCTCGTCGGCGAGCGCGGCCCGGACCGCGGTCCCGGCCGCGTCGTCGCCGATCCGGCCGACGAACGCGACGTCCCGGCCGAGGCGCGCAGCGGCGATCGCCTGGTTGCTACCCTTCCCGCCGACGAACTCGTCGTAGCTCGTCGCGAGGACGGTCTCGCCCGGCTGGGGCAACGCCGGGACCGTGACGACGAGATCCAAATTGACGCTGCCGATGACGACGATCTCTGGCCCAGTCTCTGGGGACATACGTGAATCTCCGTTGATACTCAGAAAACGTATTCTTGAACTCCAGCGATGATGGGGCCAAAATGTGATCTACGTCAAGTCCCGGCGTGGCGCGGGCGACATGTGACCGGGTCATGAGAGGAAGGCAAGCGTGATGAAGGAGCAGGATCCGCGGTGAACCGTCGAGTCACCGTCCGGGATGTGGCGGCCGAGGCGGGCGTCTCGCAGGCCACGGCCTCGCGCGTGCTCGCGGGCAACGAATCGGTCGATCCGGCCCTCGCCCGGAAGGTTCACGAGGCCACGCGCAAGCTCGGGTACACGGCCAACGTGATGGCCCGCGCCCTTCGGACCCAGCACACGGGGACGATCGGCGTCGTCGTGCCCTCGATCAGCAACCCGTACTTCATCAGCGTCGTCGAGGCCCTCGAAGGCGTCCTCGCGGAGACGCAGCGGTCGCTCATCCTGTGCGACGCGCGGGACAGCGCCGCCGTCGAGGCCGACCGCATCGCCCTCCTCCTCGGCCGCATGGTCGACGGGCTCATCGTCATCCCCGTCTCCGCGACGGAATCAGCGACGGCCCTGCGCTCTGCATCCGCCCAGCGTCCCGTCCTGCAGTTCGACCGTTACGTCGAGCAGGCGGGCACGGACTTCATCGGGACGGACAACCGCGACGGCCTGCGCCAGATGGTCGAGCATGTGCGCTCGCGCGGCGGCGAGACCCTCGCGTACGTGGGGTCCCGCGCGACGACGAGCACCGCCGTCGAACGCCTCGACGCCTTCCGCTCCCTCGTGGGGACGTCGGCGCGGCCCGAGCACTGGGAACTCCTCGGCGAGTACAACGTGGACTGGGGGCTCGAGGCCGGACGGCGGCTCCTCGACGGCGGCCCGCTCCCGGACGCGATTGTGTGCAGCGCCGACCTCATCGCCGTCGGCGTCCTCACGGTGCTCAAGGACGCCGGCGTGCGAGTGCCCGACGACGTCAAGGTCGTGAGCTATGACGACTCGATGATGGGCCGCATCACCTCGCCTACGCTCACGTCGGTGCGGCAGCCCGTCGAAGCCATGGCCCGCGAGGCCATTCGCCTCCTCGACCACGGCGGGCCGAGCCAGGATGCCCCCCGCAAATGCGTCTTCACGCCGCGGCTCATCGTGCGCGAGTCGACGGGCGGGACCTGACCCTTGGTTCAGGACGGGACACCACTCGCAGTGAAGCGCGAGATCTCGTCGGAAAGGCGCCGGCTTGGCGACGAGATCTCACGCTTCGAGCGAGCTATTCGGCGATGAAGAACAGCCGCTTGTTGACGAACTCCTCCATGCCGAGCGGGCCGAGCTCGCGCCCGAAGCCCGAACGCTTGACCCCGCCGAACGGCATCTCGGCGCCCTCGGCGGCCGGGATGTTGACGTTGGACATGCCGACCTCGAGGCGTGCGGCCACCCGCGCTGCGCGCTCTGGGTCTGTCGAGAAGACCGCTCCGCCGAGACCGTAGGGGGTGTCGTTCGCGAGGCGGAGGGCGTCGTCGTCGTCCGATGCCTTGTAGACGACGGCGACAGGCCCGAAGAGCTCTTCGCGGTAGGCGCGCATCTCCGGCGTCACGCCTGTGAGCACGGCGGGGGAGAAGTACGCGGCCGGGCCGTCGGCCAGCTGGCCGCCGGCATGCAGCGTCGCGCCCTTGTCGACGGCGTCCTTGACCTGGGCTGCGAGGGCCTCGGCCGCTGCGCGAGAGGAGAGCGGTGCGAACGTGCCCTCGGCCTCGACGGACGGGTCGCCGGGGGTGAGGCCGTCGGCGCGGGCGGTGAGCTCGGCGACGAAGTCGTCGAAGACGTCCTCGAGGACGATCATGCGCTTGTTCGAGTTGCACGCCTGGCCCGTGTTCTCCATGCGCGTGGCCCATGCCGTCTGGGCGGCGCCGGGGACGTCCTCCGAGTCGAGGACGACGTACGGGTCGGAGCCGCCGAGCTCGAGGACGGCCTTCTTGAGGTTCTTGCCCGCGAGTTCGCCGATGATCGCGCCGGCACGCTCGGAGCCCGTGAGCGAGACTCCCTGGATGCGGGGGTCGGCGATGAGGGTGGCGATCTGGGCGTGGCTCGCGAACACGTTCACGTACGCGCCCGTCGGCACGCCGGCGTCGTCCATGATCTGCTGGATCGCGAGCGCGGAACGCGGGCAGTTCTCCGCATGCTTCAGGATGATCGTGTTGCCGAGCATGAGGTTCGGCGCGGCGAAGCGGGCCACCTGGTAGTACGGGTAGTTCCAGGGCATGATCCCGAGCAGCGGGCCGATCGGGAGCCTCTGGACGACGGCGCGCCCGCCCGAGAAGGTCTTGATCTCCTGGTCCGCGGCGAGGGCGGGGCCCTCGGTCGCGAAGTAGTTGAAGATGTCGGTGCAGAACTCGGCCTCTCCCTTGGACTGGGAGAGCGGCTTGCCCATCTCGGTCGTGATGATCTTGGCGAGCTCGTCGGCGCGTTCGGTGAACAGCTCCGCGACCCGGGCGACGACCTTCGCCCGCTCCGTGATCGGGGTGTCCTTCCAAGATGGGTAGGCTTCCGTGGCGGCCGCGATGGCGGATTCGATCTCCCCGTCGGTCGCAGTCGGGAAGGTCTCGAGGATCTCTCCAGTTGCGGGGTTGAGGACGCGGTAGCCGGGTTCAGCGGCGGTGCTGGCGGTGGTCACGGCTGACTCCTTGGGATCGGGGTTTCGGTCGAGGGCGATGTGACTTATGACACGTTCATCGCTCTTCGGCCAGTCTATATGAATTCAGTTCATTTTCTACACGCGGGCACTGTTGCCGTGGGGCCCTTCCAGCACCATCATCGGCGTCGAACTCGGCAGGTTCAACGTCACGATAGCCGGCCTGAAGTCGATGTCCGCTCACCTCTTGACATGTCCAACGGAGTTGAGCAGACTTTCGCGTCAACGGCAGTCGCTCGGGGACTGCGCTGGGATTAATTGGGGGAATGCCGTGGTCATTTCTTTTGGCCGTCGCCATATTTTCGCCGCTCTGTCCGGCATTCTTGGATCGCTCGCACTGGCCATATCGTTCAATCCGTCCGTCGCAGCCTTCACGGCGTCGATCGCCAATTCAAATTCTGCCGGGTCCGGCACGGTCTCCCTTCAGGAGACCTCCGGGGCGACAGTGTGCAATTCAACGGACGGCGGGAGCATTTCAACCAACAGTGCGACGTGCACGACGATCAACAAATACGGCGGAAATCTTGCAATGGTCCCGGGCCAGGCTGTCACGACGACCGTGACGTTTACCAATGCCGGTACCTCGCCGATTCAGAATTTCACCCTCACGCCTGGTTCCTGCACTCAATCCACCAACGGAACCGTGAACGGCACGGCCATCGACCTCTGCTCGAAACTGCAGCTCACGATCGCGTCCGGGGCCACGACGGTGTTCTCCGGCACAGCGACCTCGTTCGCGGCCTCGCCCGCGATCTCTCTGGCCGCGCCGCTCGCGGCGGGAGGAACTCAGAGCTACACGTTCACCGTGACCCTCGATTCCGCCGCGGGGAACACCTATCAAGGCCTCAAAGCCTCGCAGCCCATGACGTGGTCGGCGTCGAACTGATCCGATGGGGATCCCGGGCCGACGACGTCGGTGCCTGCCGCGGCGAGTGATCGCCCCTCTGCTTGGCCTCGGAGTGCTGTGCGCAGTGCTCGCAGCCGTGCCACTCAGCTTCTGGGCCGGGGGCGGGCGCTGGTTCGACATCACGACTCCCTCGATGGGTGAGCACGCGCCCGTCGGATCGCTCGTGCTCACCCGCCCGGTCGCGGCACTGGACGAGCTGAGGGTTGGCGACGTCATTGCCTACCGTGAGGCCGGCACAGGCCGGGCGATCACGCATCGCATGGTTGAGTTCGGACCCGAATCGGTCCGAACTCGGGGTGACATCAACGGTGCCGCTGACCCGCAGCCCATCAGACTCGGACAGATCCTGGGGCGCGAGGTTGCCGTGGTGTATGGCGGCGGCTGGGTGGCCCGAGGCCTCCCACTCCTTGCCGCGGCCAGCGCCGTCGTCGCCCTCTTCGCGTGGCGCGTGAGGGGCCGGCTCGCGCGTCGCGCGTGCTGGGTCGTGGGGGAGTCGTTCGCGGTGGCCGCCACGCTGCTCGTGCTGCGGCCCCTTGCCGGAATCCAGGAACTGCTGCGCCTGCCCGAAGACAACGGGCTCGCCATGACCTTCGTCTCGACAGGAATCCTGCCGGTCCGAGTCTCCTCGGAGTCCGGGACCTTTGTGGACCTCGCCGCGGGCCAGGTCGGAACCGTGCATTCGGCGGCGCGGCACGCCGATGGAAGCTTCGCGTTTTCGGCGTCGCCTCGCCCGGACTGGATCGGCTGGGTGGTTGAGGCGGCGGTCGTCCTCGTTCCGCTGGTCCTCATGCTCGTGTGGGCTGGCCGCGATGCTATCCGTTCGACGGCGGCTCGGGGCCCGGTCGCGCCGGTGCCGGTCTCCGCCGCGATGAGCGCCGCCGTCGTCCTCGCGCTCGCGCCCGCCGTGGTGTGCCTCGCATCCGCGACGCAGGGAAGCCGGGCGACGTTCAGCGCGACGCTCGCCGACAGCGTCAATTCGGCGGGATCGCGGACGTTCTTCACATGCCGTGCGGCGGCGCAGGGAACCGCGAGTCCGTTCGCTGCCTACGCGATGGGGACCGCGGGGACGATCGAGGGTGATGTTTCCGGTCACTCCTACACGGGCTCCTACTCGACATGGGTCACCGGGCTCCTCACGGTGTCCACGAGCGTGACGCCGACGGCGAGCCACGGCTGCCAGCGCGACACACCAGCTGCGTCAGTCCCGTTCGGGGGCCTCCTGCCCCTGTGCCTCGACACCCCAGCCGGCTCGGTGCAGACCAACCCCGCCGTCTTCAGCATCGAGGCGTGGTTCACGACGACGACGGCCTCGAACGGCAAGATCATCGGCTTCTCGAGCGCGCATGGCATCGGCGGAGCCCAAGCCGACCGCCACATCTACATCGACCCCTCGGGCCGCCTCGTGTTCGGCGTCAACCCCGGGACCCAGCAGATCGCCTCGAGTCCCGCGGGAACCTCGTACGCCGACGGCAAGTGGCACCACGTGGTCGCAACGCTCTCGGTGGTCGGGATGAACCTCTACGCGGACGGCGCCCTCGTCGGTGCCAACGCTGCCGTCACGTCCGCGCAGAACACGACGGGCTATTGGGAGATCGGCTGCGGGCCGACGTCGAATCTCCTCACCGCGGACGGGCTCACGTCCTTCCTGCTGCCGAACTTCTTCACTGGCTCGCTTCAGTACGCCGCTGTGTACAGCTCGGCGTTGAGCGCGGCGCAGGTTTCCGAGCATTACCTCGCGGGCGCGCCGTAGCCGACGCCTGAGGGCGCAATGCGACAAACGCGGCCGAGCCCGAGTTGTGTATGTCAGAAGATATCTCTACTATCCAAGCCAGTGCGGGGCTTAAGGGGAGCCCCGCCCTGAGAGGGGGAAGTATGCGGTTTGCGCCTGCGCCGCGAGCGCGTCGACATCGGCTCGACGTCGGCTCCGAGTCAAGCACGAAGGGTTCGGCCCGAGGGGAGAGGCTGACCCGAGGACAACACGGCCAACCATGGGCCCAGAGAGGGATGCGCTGGCCAGCCGTGATCGCCGCGGCCGCCGTCTTCCTGACGGGATCGAGCGTCGCGGCCATTGCCAGCCCGCTGGACTCGTCGTCGTCGAACGGAAGATTCCTCAGCGGCACGCTCCTCACGAGCGCCGGCACGCTCAACTCCGTCGCCAGCCTCAACGGGGCGGCCACCGTCAACACTGGCTCGGCGACACCCGTCATCCAGAGCGTTCCGCTTGACCTCACGGCGTTGAGCGCCGTGAATCTTGCCGCAGGTGTCAACGCTCCGCTGCTCGGCAACACCGGTCTGCTGACTATTGGCGCCGTCAACCAGTATTCGGAGAGCGACGACCTCGGGGTGTCGAGGTCCGCATCGGGTGCGGTCTCCAACGCCGGTGCCGTGTCCGTCAACGGCTCGGGAGGATTCCCGGCCGACGCCTCGATCAACCTCGCGCCGCTCCTCTCGCAGCTCGGCGGAAGCTCTGTCTTCGACACCGCGAACGTCCATCTCGGCGCTATCACCGGCGTCGCTGCGCTGACAGCACCGAACGCTCCGCCAGCCGCGTCGTGTGCCAACTTGTCGGCGCCCGTGAACTGCCGCGGCTACAACGTCGCGAGTGCAATGCTCAACCTGCACTCTCCGGCCATCAGCGGACTGGTCGGCTCGCTCAACTCGGCCGCCAACACGGCGCAGGGCACGATCACGACCAATCTCACGGGAACGATCACGGCCGCGGTCAACTCGGCGGTCAACCAGACGATCGTGAACAACTTGGGCGTCAATGTGTCGCAGAGCATAAGCGTGAATCTGGGGCTCAACCTGCAGACCGCGCTTGCGCCGGTTCTAGCGGTGCCTATCACGCAGAACGGCGTGACGCTCGACCTCTCGAGCGGTACCGTCACGGTGGACCTCGCTCAGGTCACGGGCCCGCTCAACGGCCGCGCGCCGAACTCGCCCGTCCTCGACGCCGCGACGATCACGATCATCGGCAACACCCTCACGAGCATCCTCAACCAGCTCCAGACCAACGTGAACAACGCGGTCCAGGCGGCTATCAACAGCGCAACGGTGACGATCACGGACACGCTCACGCTCTCAGATCCCATTGACGGTCCGCTGGGCACCTCAGTGGTCACGATCGGAGGCGCCGGCACCACACTCGCGTCGCTCGCCGCTGGCGTGACGCCGCCCGTCGTCGTCAACACCGCGGGTCTCAACGCAAATGGCCAGTTGTTGATCGGCGGGGTGCTCTCTACCCTCGGGCCGGCGATCGGCATTCTTCTCGAGCCCCTGCTCATGGCCTCGCTCCCAGCGGCCATCGCGAGCGCAGTCACGACGGTGAACGGTGCGCTCGACCCGCTCATCACGGGTCTCGGCACGACGCTCCAGCCGGCCGTGCAGCTCATCGGAAGCCTCGCGAACGTCGTGCTCAACGTCCAGGAGCCCGGAACGGGCGGCTACACGTACAAGGAAGTCGCCGTCCGGGCTACCCTCGGATCCGGCGGAAGCCTCGGCACGGTCGATCTCGGCATGGCCCAAGTCGGCCCGAACGTCCGGAGTCTCGTCCCCCAGATTTCGGGACTGTCCCCGATCCAGGGGCCTGAGGCCGGCGGAACCAGCGTGACGATGACGGGCTTCAACCTCACGGGCGCGACTGCCGTGACCGTGGCCGGAACCTCGTACACCCCGGCTGCCGGGCCAACGCCCGCGGCGGGCCAGTTCGTCGTCAACCCCGACGGGACCATCACCTTCGTCACGGCCGCCCACGCGAGCGGGCCCGTGAACGTCACGGTGACGACGCCGCAGGGCGTCTCGGCTCCCGCGACCTTCACCTTCCTCCCGATCCCGGCGAATCTCTCGCTGGCGCCGAACTCGGGTCCGGTCGGCGGCGGCCAGACCGTCACCATCTCGGGTACAGACGTCACCGGGGCAACGCAGGTGACGTTCGGCGGCGCGACCTACACGCGGGGGCTGATCCCGGACCCGACGCATTTCGTCGACAACGGCAACAACACGCTCACGCTCGTCACTGACCCGCACGCGGCGGGACCCGTCGGCGTCGTCGTGACCAACGCGAACGGCAGCTCGGCGCCCGCGACGTACACGTATGTCGCCGCTCCGGCGAGCCTCGCCCTGAGCCCGAATGCGGGCCCGGTGGCCGGCGGCCAGCAGGTGACCGTGTCCGGTTCGGATCTCGCGTCGGCAACGTCGCTCGCCTTCGGTGGCACGACGTTCACGCCGGGCGCGGCGGCGGCGGGGAATACCTCGTTCACGGTCAACCCGAACGGGACGCTCACGCTCTTCACCCCGGCTAACGCGGCCGGTGGCGTGAACGTCACGGTCACGAACCCGGGTGGTGCGAGCGCACCCCTTCCGTACACGTATGTCGCCGCTCCGGCGAACCTTGCCCTGAGCCCGAATGCAGGCCCAACGGCAGGCGGCACATCGGTGACGCTCTCCGGCACGGCCCTGGCAGGGGCGACGTCGATCGCCTGGGGCGGGGCGACCTTGGCTCCGGGCGCGACGGCGGACGCGACCCACTTCGTCGACAACGGCAACGGAACGCTCACCGTGTCCACCCCGACGCACGCCGCGGGACCGGTCAACGTGACCGTGACGACCCCGGGCGGCACGAGCGGGCCGGGAGTGTTCACCTACGTCGCAGCTCCGGCGAACCTCACGCTGAGCCCGAATGAGGGTCCGACGGCGGGCGGCCAGCAGGTCACGCTTTCGGGCACGGGCCTCACGGGCGCGACGGCCGTTGACTTCGGCGGCACGGCGTTCACGCCGGGCACCGCGGCGGCCGGCAACACCTCGTTCACGGCGAACCCGAACGGGACGATCACGCTCTTCACCCCGGCCCACGCGGCCGCCGGTGTGCCCGTGACCGTGACCACTCCGGGCGGAACGACCGCGCCTGCGCCGTACACGTACGTCGCCGCTCCGGCCAACGTCGGGCTCACCCCGAACGCCGGCCCGGTCGCGGGCGGCCAACAGGTCACCGTCTCCGGCACCGCCCTCGCGGGCGCGACGTCGGTCGACTTCGGCGGCGTGACGTTCACGCCGGGCGCCGCGGCGGCCGGCAACACCTCGTTCACGGCGAACCCGGATGGGACGCTCACCTTGTTCACGCCGGCCCACGCGGCCGGGGGCGCGCCGGTGACGGTGACGACTCCTGGTGGCACGAGCGCACCCGCGACCTACACGTACGAGGCGCTCCCAGCGAACCTCGCGCTCAACCCGAATGCAGGCCCCCTCGCGGGCGGCCAGCAGGTGACGCTCTCGGGTGACAACCTCGCGGGCGCGACGTCGGTCAGCTTCGGCGGCACGGCGTTCACGCCGGGCACGGCCGCGGCGGGGAACACCTCGTTCATGGTCAACCCGAACGGGACGATCACGCTGTTCACCCCGGCCCACGCGGCTGGCGGCATCAGCGTAACGGTCACGACATCGGGCGGCACCACGTCGCCCGCACCGTACACGTACGTCGCGGCGCCGGCGAACCTCGCCGTCTCGCCGAACGCGGGCCCGGCGGCCGGCGGCCAACAGGTGACGCTCTCGGGCTCCAACCTCGCGGCCGCGATGTCGGTCGTCTTTGGCGGCGTGACGTTCACGCCGGGCACCGCCGGGGCGGGCACCACGCAGTTCACGGTGAACTCGGACGGGACGATCACGCTCTTCACCCCGGCCCACGCGGCCGGCGCAGCGAACGTGACCGTGACCACGCCCGGCGGCACAACCGGTCCCGCGACGTACACGTTCGTCGCAGCACCTGTGGTCGCGTCGCTCACCCCGAACCAGGGGCCGACGGCGGGCGGAACCTCCGTCGTCGTCGCCGGCTCCAACTTCGGAGGCGCGACGTCGGTCGACTTCGGCGGCACGACGTTCACGCCGGGCGCCGCGGCGGCGGGCACCACGCAGTTCACGGTGAACCCGGACGGGACGATCACGTTGTTCAGCCCGGCCCACGCGGTCGGATCGGTTGACGTGACGGTCACGACGCCCGGCGGCACGTCGCCCGCGACGGCCTACGCCTACGTCGCGGCCCCGGCGATCACGGGCCTCAACCCTGATACCGGTCCGGCGGACGGCGGAAACACCGCGGTGATCTCCGGCTCGGACCTTGCTGGCGCGAACGGCGTGACCGTGGATGGGACGCAAGTGCCGTTCACAGTCAACAATGACGGCACGATCTCAATCACGATGCCCGCGCACGCCGCGGGCAGCGTAGACGTCGTGGTGACGGGACCCGGAGGCTCTTCGGCTCCGGCTGCCTACACGTACACCGGGACGGCGTCTGCCGCCTCCCTCGCCATGACGGGCGGTGGCCTGCCGATCGTCGTCACGATCGCGGGCATTGGGCTGCTCCTCGTGGGCGCCGGGCTCCTCCTGTTCGCTCGGCGGCGCATGAGCCGCTGATCGTGCAGGAGAACAATTGAATAGCGAGGGGCATCGGCCGCGCGGCCGGTGCCCCTCGTGCATCCCGCGGCGCGATCCAATGGCCGCGGCATGCCCCGCCGCTGTGATTGACTGGGGGCTGTGAGTGGCTCGTAGCCCAACCGGGCTACACAGCGGCTGTGCCTGCGGCGATCGGGGCCCTGTCGGAAGGAGTGCCGTGATTGAGGTGTGGATCGAGGAGCGCGACGGCTTCGCGGAGGTGGTCGTCGAGGGCCGACTCAACGTCACGGGCGCGGGCGAGCTGCGGGCCAAGGTGGCAGAGGCGATTGCCGGGGGTCATCGGCTCCTCGTCATGAATCTGCGCAAGACCGAATTCATGGACTCGTCCGGGCTCGGGGCGCTCGTCGGCTGCCTCAAGGCGGCGAGGGAGGCCGGGGGCGATCTGCGGCTCGCCCAGGTCGGCGAGCGCGTCGGGGCCGTGCTCAAGCTGACGAGCCTCGATCGGGTCTTCGTTCCGCATGAGGATGCCGCGGACGCGGCGAAGGGCGAATGAGTCAGCTGACGAAGTCCTCGGCCCGCGCGACGTAGTCGCTCAAGCGTGCGAGTTCCGGCTGAGAGGACGCCTGGGCCACCGCATCGGCACCGACAGCGTTGGCGACGGCGAGGGACAGCGCGTCCGGCAGTCCGTCGCGGAGCGCGAGGACGAGGGCCGCGCAGAACGCGTCGCCCGCGCCGATGGTGTTGACGACGGCGGCCGGGCGCCCCGGCGCGCGTGCGGCGAGCTTGCCCTCGCGGAGCAACGCCGATCCGTCCTTTCCGTACGTGACCGCGACGAGCCGCGCGTCGGCGAGCTCGGGAAGCTGCTCATATTCGAACTCGTTGACGATCACGAGATCACAGCGTTCGACGAGCTTGCCCGGCAGGCTCTGGGCAGGCGCCGCATTGAGGGCGAAGAATCCCGTGTGCCGGCGAGCGGCCTCGAGGACGACGCCGACCCCCACCTCGAGCTGGCACAGGAGGGTTTCGTCGGAGCGGAGGTCGACGCCGTCGACCGAGGCTTCCGCGTTGGCGCCCGGGCACACGACGATCTGGTTCTCGCCGTGGGCGTCGACGACGATGAGGGCGGTCCCGGTAGGCGTGTCCCGGACCGTGACGTCGCGCGTGTCGACCCCGGCCGCGCGAAGCGCGGCGAGCATCTCCCGGCCCGCCTCGTCGTCGCCCACCGCGCCGATCATGCGCGCCGAGCCGTCGAGCCTCGCCGCCGCCGCGGCCTGGTTCGCGCCCTTGCCGCCCGGCTGACGGCTGAGGACGCCGCCGCCGATGGTCTCGCCCGGCGTGGGGAGCCGGTGGGCCGTCGCGATGAGATCGAGATTGATGCTTCCGAGCACGGCGAGTGGCCTGGTCGTGGTCATCGTGGTCCTCACGTCGTGGTGCGGCTGGCGGTTGGCGCCAGTCTACGCAGAGCGCGGGGGCCGGTGGAGCGTGCGGCGCGGCGATGCGGTGCGGCGCACCCGGGAACGGCTCGGCCCCCGGGGCGAACCGCCGGGGGCCGAGCTGACCAACAGGTGAGAGGCGAGGCCTTGATCAGTGCCACAGGCCGAGGGCGAACTCCGCGACGAGGGACGAGAGGAGGAACGTCGCGGTGACCGCGACGAGCCCGACGGGAATGATCCGCCAACCGATGCGCCGCAGGAGGTGCACGTCCTTGCCGAGCGAGAGACCCGCCACGGTGAGGACGATCGTCGCGATCGACAGGAAGTCGACGCCGCCGACGACCGTGGCCATCGTCTTCGCGAGCGGCGACCACGGGCTCGAGAGCAGCGCGCCGATTGTCATGATCCAGATGACGGCGGGCACCTTGTTGCGCGTGAGCCGTGCGAGGGCGAAGCCCACGAGCATCATGGCGAGCATGATCGCGTAGCCGCCCACGGGAGTCCAGCTGAAGCCCTTCGCGATGAACGCCGTCGCGAGCCCGACAACCGTGAGGATCGGCAGCGAGATCCAGAGCGAGACGTTCGCGGTCTGGTGAGCCTCGGCGGCCTCGGCGCGGAAGGCGGCGTTCTCGGCGTCGTGCGCCGTCCCCTCGGGGGACGCGCTCGAGCCGGCGCCCACGCCGACCGGCGACAGTGCCGGCTTCGGGGTGCGGGTCAGGAGCCGGTAGACGCGGTCCGCAAGCGGGAGCGCGACGTACATCCCCACATACGTGCCGATGAGGCCCGTGATGAGGTTCGACACCGCGGCCATGCCCGTGATCGACGAAGCGCTCGCGGGGTACGCGCCGATGATGCTCGCGACTGACGCGGCCATCATCGACCCCGAGCCGACGCCGGCGCCCATCGCCAGGGCCAGCGGGTCGAAGATCTTCCAGTTCGCGATGAGCGAGGTCAGGAGGCTGATGTATACGGCGCCGAAGATCGTTCCGAACACGTACATCGCGAGGACGCCGCGGTACTCGTCCGAGTTCGAGCCGAAGCGGGCGGAGACCATGGCGAACGCCGGCTCGCGGTCGAGCGAGAACGTTGCGCCGACGGTCGCGCGGCCCATCCTGAGCAGCACGGCAACGGGGAGTGCGAGCACGATCGTGCCGAGCATGTGCCCCGCCTCCTGGAGGAGCAGCGCGGGCCCGGCCTTGAACAGCTGGGGGATGCTCGGTCCGATGTCGACCGAAAGCCGTGCGACGAGGAGGAGGACGGCGATGCCCGAGAGGGCGGCCGCGGCGCGCTGGACCGCGACCGGGACGGGCTTGAACTTCTGGACAGTCGCCACGAGCGCGATCAGGAGGCCCCACACCATCGGGAAGATGACGAGGGTGCCGATTCCGACGTTGATCTTGAACTGGCCGATGAGCTGGGCGACGATCGCGATCGCTAGGGCGAGGACGCCCAGGGGGATGGCGGTGCGGGGACCGACCGCGGTGGGGGATGGTGTGGCGGTCATGGGGGTGCTTTCTGAGGGTGGGCGGGCGGGACGGAGGGACTGGGTGGGAAGGATGGGTCGGGCGGGACGGAGGGACTGGGTGGGAAGGAAGGGTCGGGCGGAAGGGGGCGGTGCGTGGGGTCGGGCGAAATGGCCCCGAGGCTCAGACGCGCGCCGGTTCGTAGGCGGCGGCCGTGAACCTGGCCTTGCGGGCAGGCTCGGACACCGCCGCTGCCACGGTGGCGGCGAGCGAGAAGGCGGCGTCGAACATGACCTCGTAGGCTTCGAGGGTTCCCGCGGCGGCGGTGAAGCCGGCGGAGTGGATGGGGGCGTCTGCCCCCGGAACACCGAACATGGGGTGGATGCTCGGGATGACCTGGCTGATGTTGCCCATGTCGGTCGAGCCGCCGCCCCGGTAGGCGGCCGGCGGCGCGGAGACATCGCGCCCGCGGGAGCCCATGGCCGTGTTCCAATAGGCCGCGAGCTCTTCGTCCTGGATGAGAGGTTCGTAGAGCGGCTCGGTCGGCTCGATCGTGAGGGCCGCGCCCGTTGCGAGGGCGGCGCCTTCGAAGCAGCGCTTCACGCGGCCGAGGAGCGCCTCGTACTCGCCGAGGGTGAACGCGCGGCACTCGAATTCGACGACGGCGCGGTCCGGGATGATGTTCGTCGCCACGCCCGCCTCGGCGACGAAGAGCGCGATGCGCTGGTTGTCGGGGGTCTGCTGGCGGAGGAGGCCGACGGCGACCTGGCTCAGGACGGCGGCATCCGCGGCGTTGACGCCGAGGTGCGGCATCGCTGCGGCGTGGGCGGCCTGTCCCGCGAACGTCGCGCGGAAGCGGCCCACGGCCTGCGAGCTCGTCCCGAGGGGGTTCGACGTGTAGCCCTCGGTGCCGGGGTGGGCCATGAGAGCCAGCCCGACGCCGTCGAACGCTCCCGCGTCGAGTAGGAGAACCTTGCCGCCGCCGTGCTCCTCGGCCGGGGTGCCAATGGCCTTGAGGGTGATGCCCAGCTCGTCGGCGAGCGGGGCGAGCGCGAGCGCGGCGCCCACGGTCGATCCGGCGATGAGGTTGTGGCCGCACGCATGGCCGACCTCGGGGAGGGAGTCGTACTCGATGCACACGGCCACGGTGAGCTCGCCGCTCCCGATGGTCCCCGTGAACGCGGTCGGGAGCCCGCCGGTGCCACGCTCGACGCTGAAGCCCGCCTCCTCGAGGAGCGCGGTGATCGATGCCGCCGCGGCGTGCTCCTCGAATGAGAGTTCGGGGTTGGCGTGAATGGTGCGGGCGAGGTCGGTCACGCGCGGGCGCCAGTTGCCGAGATGCTCTTCGATCTTCTGGGCGAGCTCTGGGCTTCCGGCGGGTGTGGAGGTGGTCACGGGGTTCCCTTCATGGGGTTGGGCGGGCGGGGTTTCCTGGGGGCTTGGGGCGGATCGGCGGGTCTGCGGGTCTGCGGGGAGGCTCAGGCCTCGTACAGGTCGAAGTCGCGCCAGAGGGAGGATGTGCGCTCGAGGCCCTCGCGTACCCGTTCCGGCTCCTTCGCCTCCATGCCGGCGAGCAGCCCATACGCAACAGACGTCGCCGCCGTCGCGGACTGGAATGCGTAGACGCCCTCGGACGGCACGATGAGCGCGTGATCCGACGCGCGGGCGACGGGCCCGAAGCGGAGGTCGGTGATCGCGATGACGGTCGCGCCGGCCTCCTTCGCGCGCCGGGCGGCCGTGACGAGCTGGCGCAGCGACCGCCACAGATGGACGACGACGAGCACGTCGCCAGGCCCGAGGGACGAGACGGCCGAGGCGAGGTGAACGCCCGAGCGGCCCTCGAACGTCGCCGGGTAGCCCATCGTCGCCGCGAGGTGGGCGAGGACGACGGCGGGGGCCGCGTAGGAGCCTTGGGCGACGACGAGGATCCGCTTCGCCGAGCACAGCGCATCGACCGCGGCCTGCGCCGCCTCGGGGTCGATGCTCTCGACAGCCTCGCGGAGGTTCTCGACGTCGTGCAGGAGCGAGTCGTGGACGGGGCTGCGGACCTCGACCAGGTGGGTCAGCGGAGCGGTGGCCGAGATGTGCACAAGATACCGCGCGCGCAGCTCGCGCTGCAGGTCAGGCCACCCGCGGTAGCCGAGCGCCTGTGCCGTCCGCACGACGCTGGATCCGTTGACCTCTGCCTTCGCCGCGATCTCGGAGAGGTCCGCGTAGGACGCGAGCTTGGGGTTGAGCACGAGGGCGTCGACGACGCGCGACTGCGCCTTCGTGAGCCTGACTGGCGGGAGGGCATCGCCGAGCCACGAGCCTTCCGGCGCGGGGGCCGGCGCGGGCTGGGCCTGGGTCATGTGTCTCCGTTCACAAAGGTTTCTGCAAGTGTAGCTGCAAATGTGATCTGCTGCACTTGCTATTGCAGAAATTCCTGCGAGCGGGACCCCCTCGGTTCCGTCGTGTACGCGTACAGGACGGGGCTAGGGGTGTGCCGCGAGTGCGCCCGCGGCTAGGGGTGTGCGAGTGCGCCCGCGGCGTCCGGGTCGCGCGTCGCGTCCACGACGACGTCGCCGTCGACCACCGTGAGCAGGACGGGCGACTTCGCGAAGTCGTCCGGCGCCGTCGTCAGTGGATTGTCCCGGAAGACCGTGAGGTCGGCGCGCGCACCCGCCTCGATGACGCCGCCGGCCTCGCCGACCGACCGCCAGTATTCGCTCGTGTAGCCTTCGAGTGCCGCGCGCGCGGAGAGCGCCTGTCGCGGCTGGACGGGCTCGACGTCGGGGCGCCACGCGGGGCGCCGCGTCTGGGCCGCGGCGATGATGCCGCGAGGATCGAAGGGCGCGATCGGCCAGTCGGATCCGAGGGCGACGACGGCGCCGGCCCGCCGCAGATCGCCCGTCCGCCACGCGAGCTGCGCGCGTTCCGTGCCGAGGCGCTGCGACCAGTTGTCGCCGTGGTCTGCCCTGACGTAATGGGCGCAATGGGTCGGCTGGAGACTCGTCGTCGCGCCAGACGCGACCACCTGCGCGAGGACTTCGTCTGGGATCGTCTCGATATGCTCGATCCGGTGCACGGTCACGTTGGGCTCGAGCTCGGAGATCGCGCGAGCGACGTACTCTACGGCCCGGTCCCCGATCGCGTGCGTCGCCGTCGGAATCCCGCGCTCGTGGAAGTGGCGCAGCGCTGCGACAAGCTCCCCGGGATCGTTCCATAGGGGGTCGACGGATTCGCCGTGCGTGTCGGGCTCGACGAGCCAGGCCGTGCCGTTGTCGATCGTGCCGTCCATCATGAGCTTGACCCCGCAGACCTCCCACCGCCTGCCGCGCCGCCCTTGGAGGGCGACGACGCGGTCCAGGTCCGTGGCCGTCGCGCCCGGCAGGATCCACGGCGAGATGCGGAGCCGGATCGCGAGGTCGCCGCGCGCCTCGAGGGCTTCGAGCACGTCGAGCGACTCGGGGACGGCCAGGTCAAGCATCTGGCCCGCGACGAGGCCCGCCGCGGACATGTCTCGGAGAAGGCGATCGAGGTCGTCGACGCGGTCGTCGAAGCTCCGCTCGGGAAGGACTCGGCGGACGAGCTCCTGCGCCGCCATCTCGAAGAGCATTCCCGTGGGCCGGCCCGTGGCATCCACGCCGACGTAGCCCGAGCCGGGGACCTGTTCTGCCCCCGTGACGGCCGCGGCGGAGAGGCCTGCGGCGGAGACAAGCGCCGCGTGCCCATCGAAGAGCGTGACGAAGACCCGCTCGCCGTCGAGGACGCCGTCGAAGAGCGCGTTGCTAGGCTCTTCGCCCTCGAAGGCCGAGGGGTCCAGGCCCCAGCCGAAGATCCAGTCGTCGCGCGTTGTGGCCGCATGCGCCGCGAGCGCCCCGCGCACGGCGGCGCGTGTCGCAAGCCCACTGAGGTCCACGCCTCGGGCGATGTCCCCACCGAGGATCGGATGGATATGCGCGTCCACGAGGCCCGGGGACATGGTCGCGTCGCCGACGTCGATCACCCGCCGGGCGCGCGCGATCCATCCATCGACCTCGTCCGGGCCGCCCACCGCGACGATCCGCCCGCCGTCGACCGCTACGACGCCCGCCACGGCCTCGAGCGACGCGCCAGCGAGGATGCTCGTCGAGACGATCGCGAGGTCGACGGCGTCAGCCACGGGGGTGCTCCCTGGTCGAATCGGGTGCGGAGGCCGCGCTCGCGAGGCCCGCCGCTAGCGTGTCTGCGAGGAAGGCGAAGCGATCGACCCTCCGCGCAGCGAGGGCCTCCTGGGCCGCGACGAGATGGGGGAACGAGGCAGCGTCGCGTTCGGGCACCTGCCATGCGGTTTCGATCGTGAGGCTGTCGAGCGCGGCGCCGATCGCGGCACTGTCGATGGCCTCGATGGCCGGCAGGACGAGATGCCGCGGAACCCCTGCCTCGCCGAAGGCGGCGGCGAGCCGGTCGTAGATGGCGAGCGCCGTCGGGTTGCTCACCGGCTGGACGAGGATGAGCGGCAGGAGCGCGGGGACGGTCTCGTACGCGCTCCGCAGCGCGTTGAACGTCCCCCGCACGAGCTGCGCGAAGTCGGCGGCGGGCTCAAATGCCGGCGCGCGTTCGGCGAGGGCCCCCCGTGCGAGCTCGACGATCTCGGCGCGTCCCGAGACGTGCTTGTAGAACGCGGACTGCCGGACACCGAGCCGCTCGGCGAGCCGCGGGAGCGAAAGCGTCCCCTCCTCCTCGAGCAGCGCGAGGGCCTCATGGCCGATCCGCTCGAGCGAGAGCCGCGGAACGCGCGGGCGGCCGAGGCGGTGGACGTCGGCGTCCACTGCGCCCTCCGCAGCCGAGCCAGTCATGCGGGGTTCCCGATGCGCGCGTAGGCGAGCGGGCGACGGCGCCGCAACCGGAGCGCGACGACGGCGCCTCCCACGAAGACCGCTGGTGCGACGACGATGAGCACCGTGTTGAGCGGATCGCCGACCGGGGCGCCCGTGAGGAGGTTGATGTTGGCGATCGTGAGGCCCGAGACGGCGGCCATGACGAGTGCCGCCGCGATGGCCGACGGCACGACGTGCCACGCGGGCCGAAGGTCGCGCCGGCGGACGAAGAAGACGACCACGCCAACGCTCGTGAGCCCCTGCAGGGCGAGTACGCCGAAGACGCCCGGCGTGTTCATCCAGATGAGGAACTGCGTGAACGGATCGAGCTGGAGGGCGGCCGCGGCGCCGACGAATGCGAGCGAGAGGACCGTCTGGAGCGTCCCGGCGTTCGACGGCGTGAAGAAGCGCGGGCTCACTTTCGCGGTCCACGCGGGGAAGATCCCCTCGCGGCCGAGGGAGAGCGTGTACCGGTTGATCGTGTTGTGGAACGAGAGCTGCGCGGCGAAGATGCTCGTCACGATGAGGACACTCATGGCCTGGACGCACCACGGCCCGGCAAACTGGCCGGCCATGACGTAGGCGGTGTCGCCCGCGTCGAGGTGGCCGGCGGCGAAGTCTTGGATCGCGGCGGGGCCGAACGCCTGGACGATGATCCACACGGCGAACGCGTAGAACGCGCCGATGAACGCGATCGAGATATAGGTCGCGCGAGGCACCGTGCGATCGGGGTTTCGCGCCTCTTCGCGGTAGAGCGCGCCCGACTCGAAGCCCATGAAGGCGGAGAAGCCGAGCCCGAGGACGGCCGCGAACGCGGGGGAGAAGACGACGTGGGGGCTGAACGACTCGAAGCCGATCCCATGGGCTCCGCCCTGCGCGAGCACGGCGACGGCCACGATGACGACGATGGCCGTCTCGAGGGTCAGCAGGATGGCGACGACGCGAGCCCCGACGTCGATCCCTCGCCAGCCGAGGAACCAGACCGCGCCGACGGCGGCGACCGCGTAGAGCCACCACGGGAGCTCGACGCCCGTGAACGACTTCACGCACAGGTTTGCCTGGATGCCCAGCAGCCCGTAGAGGCCGATCTGGAGGCCGTTGTAGCTCAGCCATGCGGTAAGGCCTGAGCCAAGGCCCACCACGCGGCCGAGCGTCTTGACGATGTAGCCGTAGAAGCCGCTGTAGGAGAGCACATGGCGCGTGAGCGCCATGAAGCCGAGCGCGAAGAGGCCGAGTCCGAGAGCGGCGACCACGTAGATCGCGGGGGCGCCGACGCCGCCGACGGCGAGCGCGAGCGGGGCGATGCCCACGACGATCGTGAGCGGCGCGGCCGCGGAGACGAGCATGAAGACGATGTCCCGCGTGCCGATCGCGTCCCGCTTCAGGCCGGGCTGGTGGCCGCCCTGCTGATTCCGGCGGGCCGCCTCGGACGAACTGGGGGAGCCGCCGGGAGCGGTCGCGGCCGCCGGCGACGTTGCCGGGGCCTCTTTAGTGAAAGCCATACACTTAGTGTGCGGTGGATCACCTCGGAGCGTCAAGCCGGGTCGTCGAGTCGGACGGCATCGCGCAGCGCGGCCCGCGAACCCGGCTTGCCGCCGGCCGCAAGCCGCATGAGGTCGCTGTCGAAGTCGACGTCGTCGATGCCACGCTCGGCGCGTGTGGCGCTGCCGCCAAACTGGTGCTGATACCCGGCCCAGTTGTCTTCGGCGATCTGCGTCGCGACGCCGCTGCGCAGGATGAGCGCGAGCTCGGCTGCCGTCCGCTCGATGCGCCGTCCGAGCTCGGGCGATCCCCAGTCCTCGGGGGCCGCATAGAGCGACGTCGGAACTGGCAGCGCGCGCAGGAAGGCGAAGAGGGGCCGCAGCTGATCGTCGACGACCATGGCATGGCGCGACGTGCCTCCTGTCGCCGCGAGGACCACGGGTTTGGCGATCAGAAGGTCGTTGTCGATGAGATCGGCGAACGACTTGAACAGGCCGCTGACGCCGGCCTTGTAGACGGGCGTGCTCGCGATGATGGCGTCGGCGTCGGCAAGTCGATCGATCGCCGCTTGGGCGGCTTCGTTGGGATACCCCGTGACGATCGAGCGCGCGATGTCCACGGCGAGCGGGCCGAGCTCGATGGTCGTCACGACCGCTCGGAGCCCTGCCGCGTTGAGGGCATCGATCGACTTCTGCGCGATCCGGTCGGCAAGAAGACGAGTCGAGGAAGGGTCGCTCACGCCGGCGCTGACGGCGACAATCGTGAGCGCGCGTCCGATGTCCGGGACCCTGTGTCCGGCGATCGGATCAGGCTGGTTCATCGCTCTCCTCCTGAGGAACGCAGTGGCGGCGAGGTCACGGGCGGGCGTCCTTCGCGCAGGGCATCCGTGAGCCTCGTGAGTGCTTCGAGCTCGGCAGCTCCGAGCGACCGGGTCATCGCCTCGGCCACCTGCCGTGCATGGCGTGCGCCGAGCTCGCGTTGAACCCGGCGCCCCTCGGCGGTGAGCCGGACGCGGCACGCGCGGGCGTCGTCGGCGTCGTCAATTCGCTCGAGCAGGCCCCGGCCCACGAGCCGCGCGACCAGCCGCGAGATACCGGGTTGGGAGAGCAGCGCGTCGTCGCCCAGTTCAGTGATGCGCAGCCCCGCGCGCGCCTTCGACAAGGCATACAGCACGCCATACTCGCGCGGAATGAGCTGGCCCCAGTCGCCTGCGTGCTCGAACTCACGCGCGAGGGTCGCCTGCGCGCGGAAGAGGGACTCCCACGCGACGTTCGCGAGCCGATCGATCCTGTCCATCAGAAGGCCTCCGGGAAGTGTGCGGCGATCGCCGGATCGCTGTCCTGGTAGGGAGACGTGCCCGACAGGTTGTCGCCGCGGTTCGGATTCGGGCGAGGCTGCCGCGGTTCGGCGTCGCCGTACTTGGCCGCCACGAGGGAGGCATGGGTGGGCGCGTCGGGCACCCCGGGCGCCCGGCGGGACTCCATCTCTTTGCGGAGCACCGGAACAACCTCTGTACCGAGCAGCTCGACCTGCTCTAGCGCGACCTCGACGGGAAGGGCCAGCCCATCCAAGGCGAAGAGCTGGCGCTGGTAGTCGCCGAAGCCCTCCCGGAACGTCAGCACCTTGTCGACGACTTCCTGGGGACTGCCGATCGTGATCGGCGTGGCCGCCATGTGGTCCTCGAGCCGCGAGCCCCGGAAGATCGGATAGTTCTCGTAATAGGGCCTGAACGCGTTGACGGCGTCCTGAGAGCGCCTCGCGATGAACGACATCCCGCCGAGGCCCACGATCGCCTGATCTGCCGTGCCGTGCCCATAGTGCTCGAACCGGCGACGGTAGAGGTCGACGAGCGGCTTGAACGCGAAGTTCGGCGCGAGGATGTGGTTCGCGAAGAAGCCGTTGCCGTAATAGGCCGCCTGCTCGGCGATCTCGGGGGTGCGGATGGACCCGTGCCACACGAACGGCGGCACATCGTCGAGCGGCCGCGGAGTGGACGTGAAGCCTTGGAGCGGAGTGCGGAATCGGCCCTCCCAGTCGACCACGTCCTCGCGCCACAGGCGGTGGAGCAGGTTGTAGTTCTCGAGCGCGAGCGCGACCCCTTGGCGGATGTCCTTGCCAAACCACGGGTAGACCGGCACGGTGTTCCCGCGGCCGACCATGAGATCGAGCCGGCCCTTGGCCACATGCTGCAGCATCGCGTAGTCCTCCGCGATGCGCACGGGATCGTTGGTGGTCATGAGCGTGACTGATGTGCTGAGCACGATTCGCCGTGTCTCGGCCGCGATGAAGGCCAGGAGAGTCGTGGGCGACGACGGGACGAAGGGCGGGTTGTGATGCTCGCCCAGGGCGAAGACATCGAGCCCCACCTCATCCGCGCGCTTCGCGACCTTGATGATGTTCTGGATTCTCTCGGCCTCGCTGTACGTGTATCCCGTGATCGGATCGGGGGCGATGTCGCCCACCGAGAAAACCCCGAACTGCATCGTGACCACTCCTCTTCCTCTGCATTTCGCGTGTGCATGACCGTGCATGGAAGACAACAACATGCGCGCGCATGTATTCCCGTGCGGAGCGTCATGCCGGGTCGTCGGGAATCATGAGTCCCCCGTAGGGCCTTTGACCGTGACTGCCCGCGGCGCCTGGAACGAGAGCAGCCGCAGCCACTCGGGGGAGGCATCGGCGAGCCGGATGCGAGGGAGTGCGGCGGCGGTCTCCTGGACGACGACGGCGGCCTCGAGTTCCGCGAGTTTCGCGCCGAGGCAGCGGTGGATCCCCGAGCCGAACGCGAGGCCGTAGTCCGTCGGGCGGCCGGGGCCGCCCACCCCGTGGTTGCCGGTCAGCTCCAGCAGGATCTCTGCACCGGCGGGGATCGTCTCCCCGCCGAGCGTCGTCTCGCGAGGCGTCACTCGGCGCCACGTCGGCACCGAAGACTCGGTCGCGAGGACGTGCCGCACCGCCTCGCGCGCCCGCGCAGGATCACATGCCTCCGCCCATGTGACCGGGCACGATCCCTCCAGCGCCCGGAACAGCACGGAGCTGATGAGCTGCGTGGTGGTTTCCTGCCCCGCGATGAGCAGGAAGTAGCCGAGCGAGCAGATTTCCGGTGTCGTGAGGCCGTGCTCATCGAGGGCCGCGAACAGGTTCCGCGAGCGCGCCGCGACCGACCGACGCACGAGGTCCCGGAGCCAGTCATAGAACGCTGCCGCGCTGCGGGCGAGCTCGAGCTGCCGCTCGGGGTCCGGCCAACCCCAGAACAGCTCGAGGGATTCGCGACTCCACGCCTTGAGCGCCCCGAGTTCGTCGGCGGGGACGTCGAGCCCGAGCAGTTCGAGCATGAGGACGGCAGGCGGAAGCGCGGCGACGGTGTCCACGAGGTCGACGCGGCCTTCGAGGGCACCGGCGGGCTGGCTCAGCCGCGCGGCCGCCGTCCGCGCCGACTCCCGGGCGAGCTCGCGGATCCGGGGCTCGATCGCCGCGACGGTCGCCGGGGTGAAGAAGCCCGCGACTACCTTGCGGACCCCCGCATGGGAGTCGGTGTCGTTGCTCGCCAGAATCGGCGGGAGCGCGAAGCGCGCGCGCTGCAGCACACGGAGCGATGACCCCGTGAGCGGCGTGACCGCGACGAGCGCATTCGCCGGGCTGAAGTCCCCCGGCCGGTGCAGGACGTCCCGGACGAGCCCGGGGTCCCGCACCACGCGGAAAGGGCTGAGGCGTGCAGCGCTGGTGGATGCGGCGCGGGGGGACGAGGCACTGGGAGATACGGCGCTCATGCCGGCACCAGCCCCGCAAGCCACACGGCCGCCCGCTCGCTGAATTCCTCGGACGTCAAATCCGACGCCCCTTCCGGGATGGCGCCAACGAGCGGGACGTCGCCACTCGCGAGCCGAAGCATGTTGTCCCGTTCTGCAAGGCCCGGCTTCCGCGGGCGCACGCCGAGGACGAGCCCGAGAACGCGCAGTCCGCGCCGCTCGAGCGCCTCAAGGGTGAGTGCGGTGTGATTGAGCGTGCCGAGCGCCGCCCGGGTGACGACGACGACGCCGGGCCGGGTACCGCCGTCGTGCGCTGCGTCGTCCACGGCTTGGGCGAGGTCGGCAACGGTGGCGCCGTCGTCATCGAGCTCGACGAGGAGGCCGCCCGCGCCCTCGACCACGACGTGATTGTGCGCGTCGGCGAGTTCGCGAATCCGGCGCACATGCTCGGAAAGGTGCGGCAGGGCAGCGCCGTCGAACTCCGCGGCGGGGCGGGGCGCGAGCGGCTCGCTGAACACGGCCCCCGCGGCGGCCGTCACGGCGCCTGCCAGTCGGCGGACCTCGGAGATGTCGGAATCGCCGTGGACGCTCCCGGTCTGCACGGGCTTGTACACGGCGACGGTCCTGCCGCGCCGCCGCAGCGCCGCGGCGAGCGCCGCCGTCGTCACGGTCTTCCCGACGCCGGTGTCCGTCCCGGTGACCACAACGATTCCGGGCAGTTTCACGATGCCTCCTCGAGGACGCCACGCAGAACGGCGATGGCGCGGCCGATGTCCGACGGCGCGAGGCCGGCGTGGGCGGTGAGCCGCAGCCGGGAGATGCCGTCGGGGACCGAAGGAGGTCGGAAGCAGCCCACCCTCACCCCGTCATGTGCCGCAGCGCGGGCCGCGGCCACGGCGGCGTCCGCGGAGGGCATCGCGATGGACTGCACGGCGCCCGCGGCGGATGGCTCAGCTCCCGCCCCCGCCCCGAGGCCGGCGAGGAGGGCCGCGGCGTTCGCGCGCACGCGTGCGGCCCGCCACGGCTCCTCCCGCACGATGCCGAGGGCCGCAAGAGCAGCGGCCGCGGACGTCGGGGCGAGCGCGGTGTCGAAGATGAACCCGCGCGAGCGGTTGACGAGGTGCTCACGCAGGGCGGCCGAACCGAGGACCGCCCCGCCCTGGCTGCCGAGTGCCTTGGACAGCGTCGCGGTGACGACGACGTGCGGGTTCCCCGCGAGCGCGGTTCCGGCAACTGCCCCGCGGCCCTCAAACTCGTCTACGCCCGCGACGCCGAGGCCGTGCGCCTCGTCGACGAGCAGCACGGCGTCGTGCTCCTCGGCGAGGTCCAGCAGGCTTGCCAAAGGCGCCGCGTCCCCGCCCACGCTGTAGATGGACTCGACGGCGATGATCGCCCGGGGTTCGCTGCGCCCCGCGAGGAGGCGCGCGGCGTCGTCAATATCGTGGTGCACGAAGGTCTCGACGCGGGACCGGCTCAGGCGGCAGCCGTCCACGATCGAGGCGTGGCACTGGTCGTCCGCGACGATGAGCGTGCCGGGCCCGCCGAGCGCCGTGATCACGCCGACGTTGGCGAGGTAGCCCGAGGAGAACACGAGGCCCGCCTTCATGCCGACGAAGGAAGCGAGCTCGGCCTCGAGTGCGAGGTGGAGCTCCGTGGTCCCGGCCACGAGGCGGGATGCGGTGGCGCCGGTTCCCCACTCCCACGCGGCCTCGGCGGCGGCCACCGCGAGGCGCGGGTCGCGCGCGAGGCCGAGGTAGTCATTGCTCGCGAGGTCGATCCCCGGCTCCCCAGCCCTCCGCGCGACCGGCCGGCGGACCAGTCCGCGGCGTACCCTGACGCTCGCCTGCTGCTCGAGCCAGCGGGTCATCGAGCGGCTCATGCGCGCACCTCGGCGTGCATTTCGGCAATGGCCCCGAGCATTCCTTCAGCGATCGTCGCGACGTCCGCATCCGTGCAGATGTACGGCGGCATTGTGTAGACGAGGTTGCGGAACGGCCGGATCCAGACGCCCCGGCGGATGGCGGCGCGCGTGAGCGCGGGCACGTCGACGGCGCGCTCAAGTTCGACGACGCCGACGGCACCGATCGTGCGCACGTCCGCCACGCCGTCGTACGCCGCGGCGCGTGCGAGGCCGTTTGCGAGCCCCGCACCGATGCGCCGCACGTCGTGCCGCCACCCGCCGTCACCGATGAGCCCGAGGCTCGCGTTAGCGATGGCGCACGCGAGGGGGTTGGCCATGAAGGTCGGGCCGTGCAGGAGCGCACCGGCCCCGCCCGCGGAGACAGTGCGCGCGATCTCGTCGTTGCACAGCATGGCGGCGAGCGTGAGGTACCCGCCCGTGAGGGCCTTGCCGACGCACAGGATGTCCGGAACGATCCCGGCGTGGTTCGCCGCGAACAGCTCGCCCGTGCGGCCGAAGCCTGTCGCGATCTCGTCGAGGATCAGCAGGAGCCCGTGGCGGTCCGCGATCTCCCGCAGGGCCCTGACGCACTCCGACGGGTAGACGAACATGCCGCCCGCGCCCTGCAGCACGGGCTCTACGATGATCGCCGCGAGCTCGTCCGAGTGGATCCGGGCGAGCCCGTCGACCGCATCGCGCCACGCGCCGATGCCCTCCGGGGTGGCGGTGGCCGCGCCGGGCGGACGCGGGGCGAACACGTTGTGCGAGAGCAGGCCGGCGAACGTCGCGTGCATGCCGTCCAAGGGGTCGCACACGGACATCGCGCCGGTCGTGTCGCCGTGGTAGCCGCCCCGGATACTCAGGATCCGCTGTCGCCGCGGTCTGCCGACGGCCGACTGGTACTGCACGGCGAGCTTGAGCGCGACCTCGACAGACACCGAGCCGGAGTCGGCCAGGAAGACCCGGCCGAGCGGCGCGTGCGACGGATCCGCCGGGGCCATCGCAAGGAGGCGCTCGGCGAGCTCCACCGCGGGCTCGTGGGTGAGCCCGCCGAACATGACGTGGCTGAATCGGGAGAGCTGGCGCCGGGCGGCGTCGTCGAGCGTGGGGTGGCGGTAGCCATGGATCGCCGACCACCAGGAGGACATCGCGTCGACCACCTCGTGGCGCGCGCCGTCGTCGTCCTTGAGGCGGAGCGTCACGCCGCTCGCCTCCTCGACCTCCCACAGCGGAAGCGTCGGCGAGGCTGGCGCGTACGGGTGCCACAGGGACGCGCGGTCCCGGTTGATCAGATTCATGGCGTCAGGCTCCCGTGCCGCGAGCATTCGGCGCTCCAGCCCAGCGGCGTCACCTGCACCTTCATGCGGCGCCCGCACTCGGCGCAGTAGCGCGGCGGCTCCATCGCGAGGCGCTCCCCACAGCGCGCGTGAACGGACCACGGCGTGCTTCCGCCCGCTTGGGCGGGCTCGTGCGCGGCGGGCTGGCCGCAGTGGGCGCAGAAGAATGCGTTCATCAGAGTGACCTCAACATCACAGGGTCTTCTGGAGTTCCCTGATGGGCATGTTGAGCTCCACAAGGAGGTTGAGGTCTGCGGTCGCGGGCCGGCCGAGCGTCGTGAGGTAGTTGCCCACGATCACGGCGTTGATCCCGCCGAGCAGCCCGTCCCGAGTGCCGAGATCGCCGAGCGTCAGCTCGCGGCCGCCCGCGTAGCGGAGCACGGTGCGGGGCATCGCGAGCCGGAACGCCGCGATGGCGCGCAGGGCGTCCTTGCCGTCCATGATCGGCTGGTTCTCGAGCGGGGTTCCCGGGCGCGGGTTGAGGAAGTTGAGCGGGACCTCATCCGGCTCGAGCGCCGCGAGCTGGGCGGCGAGCTCGGCGCGCTGCTCAACGCTCTCGCCCATACCGATGAGCGCACCGCAGCACAGCTCCATGCCCGCTTCTTTGACCATGGCGCACGTATCGAGGCGCTCCTCGTACGTGTGCGTCGTGACGACCTCGGGGAAGTAGCTGCGAGCGGTCTCGAGGTTGTGGTTGTAGCGATGGACGCCCCATTCCGTGAGCTGGTCGACCTGCCGCTGCGTGAGCATGCCGAGCGAACACGCGATGTTGATCTCGACCTCGGCGTTGATGCGATCGATCGCGAACTTGATCTGGTTCATGAGCTTCACGTCCGGTCCGCGGACGGCGGCGACGATGCAGAACTCGGTCGCGCCCGTCGCAGCCGTTTCCTTCGCGGCCTTCACGAGCTCCGGGATGTCGAGCCATACGCCGCGCACGGGCGAATCAAACAGGCCGGACTGGCTGCAGAAGTGGCAGTCCTCGGGGCAACCGCCGGTCTTGATCGAGACGATGCCCTCGACCTCGACGTCCTCGCCGCAGTGCTCGATCCGGACCTCGTGCGCGAGCTGGAGCGCGGCGGAAATCGCCTCGTCCGGGAGGCGAAGAACCTCGAGGATCTGGGCCTCGCTCAGCCCTTTGCCGCGGCGCAGCACCTGTTCGCGGGCAGTGTCCAGAATGGCGTGGCCGGTGGATGCGGCGGCGGCAGTCGGCGCTGCCTGCGTTGCCGCCGTCGTGCTGAGGATAGCGTCGGAAGCAGTGGTCATCTCGGTACCTCCAGGTCTGTCGCTCCGGAGGCCAGCCGTGCTGGCCCGGGGGTCATGCCTGACGGTATCCGCGCTGGGCGGGGCCTATTTTGTGGAGGTCCGACAAAGGGTCGCGGAGGAAGTGTGATGACTCGCGACTCGCAATGGTGCCGCTTCCCCCACCGGTGCGGCGTGCCCCCCCCTGGGGGGGGGGCCCCGGGGCCAATTTGGGGGGCACGCGGCACTCGGTTCTAGAACATCCAGGGTACGGCGTCGTGGTTGAAGTCGCGGAAGGCCCCGAACTTCCCAGAGTAGAAGGCGAGCGGATCCCCGTCGCGAAAGCGGCTCGCGACTACCTGGCCGAACACGACCTCGTGGTCGCCGATCGTGTAGTGGTTGACGACCTTGCACTCCGCCTGGGAGAGCGCGCCCGCAATGACGGGCAGCCCGCCGTCGGTGGTGTCGAAGTCGCCGGCCTCGAAGCGCGCGCCGCCGCGCACGGCGAACTGCCGAGCGACAGCCTCCTGCTTGACCCCGAGAATCGAGATCGCGAACTTCCCGCTTCCGAGGACGGCATCCCCGGTACGCGTGGCGAAGTTCAGGGAGATCATGAGGATCGGCGGCTCGAGGCTGATCGACGTGAGGGAGTTGATCGTCATCCCCACCTGCTCGCCCTCATGCTCGGCCGTCACGACGGCGACTCCCGTGAGGAAGCGCCCCATCGTACGGCGCATCGCCGCTCCGTCCGGCTCGACGAAGACCGCTGGGACGGCCACCTCACTCGCCTCCGTTCTGGTAATAGCGGACCTCGAACATCTTGGCCCCCTCGCGGGAGACCCACGGGCCGTGCTCCATGCCAGGCGGGCGCGTGGCCCAGTCCCCGGCACGGAACGTCTTGTTCAGCCGCAGGTCCACGAACGAGCCTTCGAAGATGAACACCTCTTCCCAGAAGTCGTGGCGTAAGGCCCCATTCGGGGACGTGTCCGTGCCGGGCTCGAACCTGAGGATGCGCGTCACGGCATCGCTCGAATCGTCCCGAGCGAGGATCGCCTCGGAAAGCCCCTCGATGGGCGGGTTGCACGGCGTGAACTCGACCGCCGTCGACGGGCCGAACTCGAATTCCGGCTTCGCCATGTCAGTTCGCCTCTCCGACTCGGTCGGACGACGACGCGCGGCCGTCGATCGAATAGCCTGCGAGCCATTCATCGAGCTCCGCGACCTGGGCCTCGTAGCCGTAGTGGCGGTACGTGTAGACCCCCTTCACCACGAACGGGGCGCCCGCGTAGAAGAGCTCGTACTGCTGGTGCCGGCCCGCGAATTCCGAGCCGATGATGTCCCACGCGAGCCGGAAGAGCTTGATGCGCTCCTCGCTCGGGACGCCCGGCGAGGCGATGTAGCGCTCGACGTCGGGCGCCGTCGTCGGGCTCTTCATGTCCGCAACACCCGAGGGGAGCTGGAGCACCCCGCCGCCCACGAGGTCGCGCAGGATATTGATGACGCGCGGGTAGGTCTCGGACTGGAGGCCCATCGCGCCGTAGAGCGAACGCTTGCCCGGCACGAGCATCCCTGACGAGTCGGGGACGGCGGTGTATTCGGCCGCGAGCAGCGCGGACTCGACGGAGGAGACGATCGCCGCGAGCTCGCCGAGCTTCTCCTGCACGCCGGGGATTCGGTCCGTGCCGTTGACCTGCGTGACCTTGCGGGCGACGGCGGCGATGAACTGGAGCTTCACGGTGAAGCGGGTCTGGGCCTGCCAGTTGCCGAGCGCGTGCGCGCCCGTGTCGAAGAACTGGCGGCGCAGCGCATCGGTGTCGCGGTCGATGAAGACGCGGTCCCACGGGACGAGGACGTCGTCGAAGATCACGAGCGCGTCCGGCTCGTCGTAGCGCGTGGTGAGCGGGTAGTCGAACTCGCTCGACGTCTCGGGGCCGTACGGGCGGCGGCACAGGAACTTGAGGCCCTTCGTCGCCGCCGGCAGCGCGAAGCTGATCGCGAAGTCCACGTCGTCCGGGCCGAGGGGCTTGATGCACGTCACGAAGACTTCGTCGGCGATCGCCGCGCCCGTAGCGAGCATCTGCGAGCCGCGCACGATGAGGCCCTCCTCGGTCTCGCCCACGACGCCGACCTGGATGAAGTCGCCCTCCCAGCCGGACGCCGTCGTCGCCCGCGAATACTGCGGCGGGATGATCGCATAGGAGACGTAGAGGTCCTCGCGGAGGATGCGCTCGTAGTAGCGCCGGAGGTTGCCCGCGAAATCACGCGTCAGGCCCTCGGGGTCATTCGGGTTCGCAAACACCTCCGGGTGCGCGGCGAACGCGGCGAAGAATGTGCCGACGTGGTCGGGGCTGCGCCCCACCCAGCCGTGCGTGTGCTTGGCCCAGCGCTCGACGGCGGCGCGGCGCCGGCGCAGCTCCTCCGGGGTGCGCGGGATGCTGAAGACGAGGTTGGCAGGCGCGCCGATCTCCTCGCTGTCGTACTGCATTCCGTTCGCGGGATCAGCAGCGATGTCGAAGAGCTCGGCGACGGTGTTCGCGACGTTGCGGAAGGCCGGGTGCTCGGCGACGTTCTCAACGGCCTCGCCGTCGATCAGGACGGTGCGCCCGTCGTTGAGGGTCTTGATGTATTGATCGCCAGTCCTCATGGCTGGTTTCCCTTCGTGATGGTGTACGTGTGGTCGAGGGTCGTGCCGTCGGCGAGGGCGAGCTCGAGGCGCCATTCGGCCCCGTAGGCGAACTCGCCCCCGATGAGCGGGAGCGTCCCGCCGAGGCACACGAAGTCGCGGTCACCGAGGCCGGTGCGCGCGAGGAAGCGTTCGACGACGTCGGCCGGCGTCCGCAGGCCGTCGAGCGTGCCGTCCTGGTAGAGGCGCCCGTCGACCCACGAGCGTGCCCGCGCGCCGTCGAGCGAGAGCGCGTCGAGATCGGGCACGGGGACGACGGCGCGCGAGGCCGGCTTGGGGCAGGCCCGCTTCGAGTCGCCGATGTCGACGGTCTCGAGCCGGCGATCCGTATGGTCCGAGGCGATGCCGAGGTAGTAACGGCCGCCATGGCGGATGTAGAGAGGCTCGATCTCGCCCGAGGTCTCCGCTCCGGCAACGGCGAACGACGGCGCCGTGCTCACCGAGGAGCTTTCGACCGGGTAGAACATGGGGACCTCGGGCGGCGGCGCGACGCCGATCGCGGCGAGTTCGTCGATATGGTGCTGGACGGCGGCCGCGTCCCTGCCTGTGTACCCGGCGACGATCGCGGTGAAGTCGTCGAGAACGATGGTCTCGCCCGTTCCCGCGATCGTGAACGCGAGGGTCTGGATGTCGGTCTGCACTCGTGCGGCTCCGTTCGTCATTGAAGTGGTCGTGAGGAGAATCAGTGCGAGAGGCTCGCGTAGTCGGGGAGCCGGTCCGCGATGACCGGGAACTCGTCTCGCGTGGTCTGGACAAGGCTCGGGTCGATGGACGCGCGGAGCACCTCGTCGCCGTCGCCCGCTTCGGCGAGGACGCGGCCGGTGGGATCGACGACGCGGCTCGCGCCGCCAAGCTCAACGCCCTCCTGGACTCCCGCGGCATTGCACGCGAGCACAAAGACCTGATGTTCGACGGCGCGAGCTGACGTCAGGAGCCGCCAGTGTTCGCGGCGCGCGGCCGGCCACGCCGCGGGGACGATGACGATCTCTGCGCCGCGCACGCTCAGCTCAGACCACAGCCCGGGGAACCGGAGGTCGTAGCACGTGATTCCCGCAACGCGGCCGAACGGCGCAGCCGCGACCGGGAGCGACGCGCCGGGCGTGAGGAGCCCGGCCTCGAGGGACTGGTAGCCGAAGACGTGGATCTTCGAGTACTCGTGGACAACGCTGCCGTCCGGACCGAGGAGCACGGACGTGTTGCGGAGGGCGCCGTGCGCCGCGCGCTCGACGATGCTTCCCACGTGGACGTGGGCCCGAAGATCACGGGCGACGGCGGCGCACATCGCCACCGTGGCGCCTCCCTCGAGGGTCTCCGAGAGGTCGGGGTATTGGTCGAAGTGGAAGTAGCCCGCGCTCCACAACTCGGGGAGGACCATGAGGTCCGCCCCGGCCTGGGCGCGCAGGATGGCTTCGGCGCGGTCGATGCGCTCCGCCTGCGTCTCGCTGTCCGGGCTGGACAGCTGGACGAGGGAGATGTCCATGCGTTGCTCCTTGGTGATTGGTCTCCGCGGCCCGTCAGGGCGCCGCGATCGGTGGGGTCGGACTGGGGGTGCGCGGGGCCTTGAGCACCGTGAGAGTGGTGTCGAGGTGGCCACGGATCGCGGCCGAGGCGCGCTCGGGGTCGCCGCTGCGGATCGCCTCGACGATCGCGCGATGCTCTGCGACCACGTGATCGCTCCGGCCGTCGCTGTCGAGGATGGCCTTCACGCCCATACGGAGCTGCTTGAACCGCTGGGACTCGTAGACCTCTTCGAAGACCGGGTTGCCCGCCGCCGCGACGATGCACTGGTGGAAGCGGATGTCGCGCTCGATGAACGCGACCGGATCGCCGAGCGCCGCGGCCTGCTGCTCGAGGAACTCCTCAAGCTCCGGTCCCGGCAGCCCTGCGGCGGTGACCTTGCGCGCCGCCCAGTCCTCGATGACGCGGCGGACCTCCATCATGGCGTCGATGTCCTGGCCCGTGAGCGCGGGAACGAAGGCCCCCTTGTGCGGAACCCGGCGGACGAGGCCCGCGGCCTCGAGGCGGAGGAGCGCCTCGCGGACCGGGGTGCGCGAGATGCCCGATGCTTCGGCGATCGAGTTCTCGCTCAGGAACGCCTCTTGATCCCACGGAAGGGATGAGATCTCCTGCCTCAGCCAGAGGTAGGCGGTCTCCGGCGCCGTCTGGGCGGGCTTCTGGAAGATGCTCATCGTTGTCCTCGGTTCTCCTGGATGGTCTTGGCGGTGCCCGGCGCAGCCTCGCCGCGGCGGGGCACCCTGTGGCTCACGACGGTACGCGAGCCGTGTCGAGGTCGCTCAGCTTCACGTCCCGTGTCTCCTTCGCGAAGAGCACGGAGACGATCGAGATGGCGCCCATGGCGGCGAGGTAGACGCCGATGGCCATTCCGGTGCCGAACGCGTGATAGAGCGCAAGGGCGATGAGCGGGGCGAACGAGCCGGCCACGAGCGAGGCGAGGTTGTAGGCCACCGACGTCCCGCTGTAGCGGACATCGGTCGGGAACAGCTCCGAGAAGAAGGCGCCGATCACCGAGCTGTACGCGGCGAAGATGAGGAGCCCGCCGACGGCCGCGAGCACGATGAGGCCCGGCTGGCGCGTGTCGAGGAGCGCAAAGAAGGCGAAGGCCCAGACGACGGTTGCGATCGAGGCGCCGAGATAGATCGGCTTCCGGCCGATCCTGTCGGCGAGGACCGCGAGCGCGGGGATTGCGACGACGGCCACGCCTTGGCCGATCATGACGGCGTTGAGCCCCAGCTGCTTGTCGACCTTCAGGGCCTCGCCGAGGTAGGTGATGATGAACAGCGAATAAATGTAGAAACCCGCGTTCTCGCCCATTCGGCAGCCTGCCGCGATGAGGATTTCCCGCCAATTCCGTCGGAAGAGGATGGCGAGCGGGAGTTTGCCCTGCTGCGCATGCTGGGCCCGCTGGCTGTGTGCTTTTGCCTGTGACGCCGCGAAGAGCGGCGTCTCCTGGACGTAGAGCCGCAGCACGAGCCCGATGATGACGAGGACGGCGGAGAGGCCGAAGGCGATCCTCCATCCCCACCCGAGGAACGCGGCCTGCGGCATCGTCGCGGAGAGCACTGCAAGGACGCCGGCGGCCAGGAGGTTGCCGAGTGGCGGCCCGACGTTGGGCCACGAGGCCCAGAATGCCCGCTTCGTGCTCGTGTCGCTGTATTCGGACACGAGCAGGACGGCCCCGCCCCATTCGCCGCCGAGGGCGAAGCCCTGGACGAGGCGGAGGAACAGGAGGATGAGCGGCGCCGCCATGCCGATCGCCGCGTAGGGCGGGATGACGGCGATGAGCGCGGTCGCGATGCCCATGAGGAGGAGGCTTGCGACGAGCGTCGACTTGCGGCCGCGCCGATCCCCGAAGTGGCCCAGCACGAGCGCGCCCAGCGGGCGGACGAGGAAGCCGGCCGCGAACGTGCCGAGGGCAAGCATCGTGCTCACGAACGAGTCGGAGACGGGGAAGTAGAGCTTGTTGAAGACGAGCGCTGCGGCGGTGCCGTAGAGGAAGAAGTCGTACCACTCGACGGCGGTGCCGGCGAGGCTGGACGCCGCGACCGCGGGCATGCTCGTGTGCTTTCGGGTGCCGACGTGCTCTTGGGTCAGGTTGGTCATGGGTTCCTCCGACTCGGACGGAAGGCTGGGGGAAGGAAAGGAAGGAAGGGCAGTGATCGACGGCGGTGGCGATCCCTGTGCTGGCGGTCCCGTGAGGGCGGATCGCGACTGCATTCACACTGTAGACGAGCTGTATACAGATTGTCTATGATCGTGGGGAGAATTTTCGCGGTGGAAACAGGTGGCCGCAGTTGGTGTGATGGGGAGGTGCGAATGACCCTGACACGCATAGCCGATTGCCTCGACGGCTCGGATCGGCAGATCCTCGCCTCGTGCAGCGATCTCGATGAGGTTGTCGAAGCGTGCACTCGAACCCTGAGGCCGCATGCCCTGCGCATCCGGGATCGCGGGGCGCGGCTTGCCACGCGTCTTGCGCACCTCGAGGCAGGTCCGATGTCCCTCAACCGGCTGCGCTACGGTGCGGAGGTCGCGGTTGAGCCGGCCGCACCCGAAGAGGACACGTTTCTCATCTCGCTCCCGCTCGCAGGTCGCGCGATTTTTGCGTACGGAGCGCTTGCGGCAGAGGCCCGGCCGGGACAGGGCGTGGTGGTAGGGCCCTACGAACGGTTCCGCTTTGAGATCGACAGCGACTTCGATCAGCTCGTGCTCCGGCTCGGGCGCCAGAGGGTCGAGGAGGTTGCCCGCGACCTCTGGGGAACCGGCTCGTCCGTCCGCGTTGACCTTCCGCTCTCCCTTGGCGAGCCCACCGCATTTCTCGTGGGGCTTCTGGAGACTGCAACGAACGTGCCTCAGCTCGTTGGGTCAGTGGGTGATTCGCGGCTCGGGACTCGCCTCGAAGAGCTGATTATCGAGACCCTCCTGCTGCCGCATTCGGCTCGCATCGCATCGGACGACGGCGGTCGCGCGCGGTCGTGCCCGTCTCGCCATGTCCGAAGCGCGCAAGGTTATATGCTCGCGCATCTCGGCGAGCCGATCAGTCTCGCCTCGGTGGCGAGGCATTGCGGTGTGAGCCTGCGTGCGCTTCAGATGGCCTTTCGCCGCGAACTCGATGCGACGCCCGGTACGTGGCTTCGAGTCCAGCGTCTTGAGCGTGCCTATGGCGATCTGCTGTCGGCGGCTCAACCGGACACCACCGTGACCGAGGTCGCGCTACGGTACGGGTTCTTTCATCTGGGGGAGTTCTCGGCGGCGTTCAAATCGCGTTTCGGCGTCGCGCCGTCCGCGGTGCTCGCGGGAAAGCGCTAGCGCGGCCTTGTTCGCGAATCCGATATCGACGGTGCGCTTCTCCGATAGCTGACAGGTCATGCGCCGGGGCACGCTGTCTGGACCAAGTGGTCTGAGATAGAGGGAGCACCCCATGAAATTTGTTCTTGTGCACGGTGCGTGGCACTACGGCGAGCTCTGGGACCCCGTACGGGCTCATCTGGAGGCTGCCGGCCACGAGGTTCATACGCCGACGGCAGGTGGCCTCGGCCCCGACGATGACAAGCACGTTGACCTTCGCGGCGCGGCGAATCCCATCATCGAGTACATCCGGGCGCACGACCTCGATGACATCGTCCTGGTCGGGCACAGTTGGGGCGGCTACCTGATTTCCCGTGTGGCGATCGAACTGCCCCATCGTATCCGTCGACTCGTCTATTTCGCGGCGTTCGTCCCCGAACATGGCAAGGCGCTTGTCGACGAAGTGCCTCCGCATCTGCGCGCTGCGCTCCAGGCCAGTGCGGACGAGCGGGGCGACGGATCTGTCGTGCTTCCCTTCCCTGTCTGGCGCGACGGCTTCTTCAACGACGGCAGCGCGGAGCATGCCCGCGACGTCCACCGCGTTCTGCGTCCTCAGCCGTATGGAGCATTTACCGACCCGGCTGACATGACCGGCTGGGAGAATGTTCCACAGGCATTCACCTACCTGAACCCGTACGACGACAACGACATCACCCAAGGCGAATGGGGCCGTCACCCGCGGCTGTCGAATCGGCTCGGCGTCTTCCGGCTAGTCGGCATGGAGGGCAGCCACGAAGTGCTGCTCACGAGGCCCGCATACACTGCGGAGAAGCTCATCGAAGCCGGACGCGACTGAACCGCTCGTCGCGCACGAGCCCCGTCGAGGGCACTCGGCACGCGAGGCTACGCGCGCGTTCGGAGCGGGAGCGCGGCGGCGATCCTTCCCGCGAGGACGCGGTCAGTCGACTCGTAGTCGGGCAGGCCCTGGCCCGGTGCCGCTCGCACTCCGCTGGGGTTGACCGACTGCTTGGCCGAAACGTGGACTGCGTCGACGCCTGCGTCAAGGAGCGTCGGCAGGTCGCCGAGGCGCACGCCTCCGCCGGCCATGACCTCGACCCGGTCAACGTGGCTATGCGCCGCGGCTACCAGCCGGCGGAGGACCGGCAGCCCATGACGCCAGTCCGTCGCGCCGCCGCTCGTGAGGATCCGGTCGACACCTGCATGGCCCAGTGTCTCGAGCAGCCCCTCGGGATCGTTGCCGCCCGCGATCGCGGTATCAATCGCGCGGTGGAACGTCACCTCGGCGTGCGGGGCTGCGTCGCGGGCCGCGGCAACGAACCGCGCAAGCGCCCGCGCGTCGATCGTTCCGTGTGGGGTCAGCGCCCCGACGACGACGCCGGCCGCGCCCGCGCGCAGGGCCGCCTCGATGTCGGCCTCGGCCACGGCGGCCTCATCCTCCGTGTAGACGAAGGATCCGGGGCGCGGACGGACGAGGACGTGGACCGGGAGCCCGGTCTCGACCGCCACACGGATCGTGCCGAGGCTCGGCGTGATGCCGCCGGTCGCGCCGAGCGCGGCGCACAGCTCCACCCGCGTTGCGCCGACGGCGCGCGCCGTCAGGACGCCGTCGAGGTCTTGGACGGCGAGTTCGAGATCGATCGTCATGGGGTGTGGCGGCTTCCTGTGCGGGCGGGCGGCGGGCCCGTCGGGGCCCGCCGGGGGGTTGCGCTGTGGGTGTGGTCTCTGTGGTGGGTTGGGGTTATTTGGCTGCTTGGGTTTCGATGGTGACTTCGTCGTCTTCGCGGCCGGGGGTGCGCAGGTTCCAGCGTTTGATGACGAAGGAGAAGAGGAAGTAGTAGATGGCGGCGTAGGCGAGGCCGATGGGGATCAGGAGCCAGGCGTTGTGGGCCTTGCCGAAGTTCAGGATGAAGTCGATCAGGCCGGCGGAGAAGGTGAAGCCGTCGTGGATGCCCAGGAGGTTCACCAGGGCCAGGGAGGTCCCGGTGAGGGCGGCGTGGATGATGTAGAGGGGGAACGCGACGAACATGAAGGAGTACTCGATCGGCTCGGTGATGCCGGTCAGGAACGCGGTCAGGGCGGTGGAGAGCATGATGCCGCCGACGATCTTGCGCTGGGAGGGCTTGGCGTGGCGCCAGATGGCCAGGGCCGCGGCGGGCAGGCCGAACATCATGATGGGGAAGAAGCCGGTCATGAAGGTCCCCGCGGTCGGGTCGCCGGCGAAGAAGCGGTTCAGGTCCCCGCGCACGAGGGTGCCGGCGGCGTTGGTGTAGTCCCCGACGAGGAACCAGACCATGGAGTTCAGGATGTGGTGCAGGCCCGCGGGGATGAGCATGCGGTTGGCGAAGCCGTAGACCCCGCCGCCGACGACGGTGTTGGACGCCACGGCGGTCCCGACCCAGGACAGGGCGGCGTTGAACAGCGGGTACAGGAAGGACAGGACGACCCCGACCACGAGGGAGGTGACGGAGGTCAGGATGGGCACGAGGCGGCGGCCGGAGAAGAAGCCGAGGAAGTCCGGGAGCTTGGTGCGGTAGAACCGCTGCCACAGCCCGGCCGAGAGCAGGCCCACGATGATCCCGGCCAGGACCCCGTAGTTGATCGCGGCGGGCTTGCCGGCCGGGTCGACCTGGCCGGCCAGGACCACGGGGGACATGGCCTTGAAGACCCCGTCGATGACCATGTAGCCGACCACGGCGGCCAGGGCGGTGGAGCCGTCGGCCTTCTTCGCCCAGCCGATCGCGATGCCCACGGCGAAGATCAGCGGCAGCCAGGAGAAGACCGCGCTGCCGGCGGCGGAGATCACCGCGGCCCCGGCCGAGAACCCCGGGATCGCCCCGAGCAGGTCCGCCTGCCCGAGCCGGAGCAGGATCCCGGCCGCGGGCAGCACCGCGATCGGCAGCATCAGGGTGCGGCCCAGCCGCTGGAGCGTGGCGAAGACCGCGTTCGGCTTCTTCTCGGCCACCACGGCCGCTTCGGAGGTAGACATCGCAGGCACCTTTGCGTGAGTCGAA